>NZ_JAKWBL010000001.1 GCF_022513635.1 Paraniabella ginsengisoli
CCGAATGGAAAAAATGCCTTACCGAATTCTTTTGGCTACTATAAGCGAAATAGAATATTGTTGAATCATTTTACTTATCAGTTTGGAAAACAGGCATCATCTTAATCATACTGAATTGGTTATAATAATAATGCACCCGATGCTGCCAACTTAGTATCGAAAAGAATGCTCATGAACTTCTTAAAAAACCCTGATGGCCTGGTTTTAATTTTTATTATTTACGAGGATCAGTAGCATAAACTGAAACGGAGTTTACAAAAGGATGGCTGTTTTAACCACAAAACTTGCCAATGGAGTTGCTGCCTGTTTAAATCAGGTAGTCCGGATATATATGCCGGAGTTTAGGAATAAACCCCCCAGGTTACTATATGGTACCCGGCCTTTTAGATCAGTATTAATGCTTCGGCTGTTTATAATGACAAAAATTTAGCGGGTTGTTGTTATTAACCGTCAAAACAAAACCTTCGGCACAGAAAATTTTGGAAGTTTGCCAACATGCATTTAATGGCAGAAGCGAATTGGGGAACGAATCATCAACAAATGATATTAAAATGGAGGACTTGGCTTTAATGTTGGCTCCTTATTTTATGTGGCCTTACTGCTCAACGCGTTATAAACTTAATAATTGGGTAGTTACAATCTTTTATTGCAGTCAGGCTTAATAAGATCAAACAAGAGAAAGACCGGTATGTAAGGTAATATCAAATTATATATTCTATAAAAATATACGGATGAAACAGGCTCTCGTTATAAGTGGCGGTGGTTCTAAAGGAGCTTTCGCGGTGGTGTTACTCAAGGAACTTAGTGAATATTTATCAATTGGATTTCAACACACTTATTGGAACCAACACGGGCGCTTTAATAGTACCATTGGTGGCATTGGGAGAACTGGAAAAGTTAGAAGATTTATATACGTCCGTAACTGATGATCAGATATTAGTGAAATATAATTTGGAAAAGGCTTAATTCTAATTCTATTTTTACATGAGGCCCTTTAAGCGAATGGCGGTAGATGCAGGAGCGGAAGAAATTTTCACTATCATTCATTCAGCAAAAAAAATTACGCATACAAACGAGCAATTGACGAATTTGTTTTGCAGTGCTTGAGAAAACGATTTCTATTTTTATTACCGATGTAGGTGATAATGATCTATATCTACCCAATCAATATAATGCAGGACTCTTATACATTAGCAAAGTAAAGAGCGGATGCGGTCATTAGGTGTGAGTGAGAGTGTGATAGGCCAATATTTTGATATTGAAGATGCTGGTGACCTTTATCAGAATAAAAAGCCGATCAAAATACATTTGATACAGCCGGAAAATAATTTGGGAGGAGGACCCGGTGGTCTTGTATTCGATCCTGCTGAAATGAAAAATATGCTGCTCCAGGGACAGTTGGCTTTGCAGTCTTACGTTGCTGGTATAAACACCGGAGATGTAGACTGGCTTGATTTGTAGGCTTTGGGTTCAGAAACTTCATTATAAGTTTTGCATTTGCTACTTAAAAGCTGTTACTTTGGGAGGGTATGTAAAAACTGCTAACTATTTCGATAATGAAGTTTTTTCAATCTGGTTTTTTCAATTACTTTAAAGAACTCGGTAAACGCATTTTTGATAATATCAAAAGTGAGCGTGTAAAGAATAATTTGCTAACAGCCATCCCATTTTGGTTGGGATCTATTATTGTAGGTTGTGCAGCAGTATTTTATGCGCAACTTTTTCTTTTAGGGGAAAACCTTTTAGTCAAAATGATTCATAATCGCATTTGGCTATTGTTTATTATTATGCCAGTTGCCTTTATTGTATCATGGTGGCTGGTTAAGAGATTCTCTCCTTACGCTCGTGGTAGCGGTATTCCCCAGGTAATGGCTGCTATTGAATTTGCCAACCCTAAAGATTACGATAAAGTAAAACGTTTGCTAAGCGTAAAAATCATCTTTTATAAAGTTGTATCCAGTTTTATTTTGGTATTGGGCGGCGGAGCCATTGGCCGTGAAGGACCAACCATTCAAATATCCGGCGCTATTTTTAATAAAATTTACGAGATACTCCCAGGTTGGTGGCCGCGCATATCGCGTAAAAGTATGATTGTAACTGGTGCCGCTGCTGGACTGTCAGCAGCATTCAACACACCACTTGGTGGGGTTGTTTTTGCAGTAGAAGAACTTACCAAAATACATTTTAATCATTTTAAGACGGCTGTTTTTACGGCGGTAATTATTGCAGGTTTAACCGCGCAACAATTAGCCGGGACTTATTTATACCTTGGGTTTCCAAAGACAACAGCCGTGTCATTCAGTGGGTTAATGGCTATAGTGTTACTGGGCTTACTTGCAGGTGCTGCGGCCTCTTATCTAAGCAAAACAATACTGTTGCTTCAGCGCTGGCGCAATAGCTTCAATGCTACATGGAAGCATCTTCTTTTTTTGGTATTAAGCGCGTGGATCATCGCATCGTTAGCTTATTTTGTAAGTGAGCATGTATTGGGTTCTGGTAAAGAGTTAATGGAACAGTATTTATTTACTTCTCAAAAACATGCAAAGTGGTATGATCCTGTTCTTAGGCTCGTTGGCCCTGCATTATCATTTGCAAGCGGCGGTGCCGGTGGTATTTTTGCACCAGCATTAAGCGGAGGTGCCACAATCGGAAGTTTGTTTTCGGGATGGTTTGGTTTTACGGCTACAGAAACCAATGTAATGATTTTAGCAGGCATGGTTGCTTTTTTAACCGGTATTACAAGAGCGCCGTTTACTTCAGCCATTCTGGTATTGGAAATGACGGACAGACATAGCCTGATCCTACATTTAATGCTGGCAGCTATTGTGGCAAATGTTGTGGCAAGGATCATTAACAAACATTCTTTTACGACTATTTGAAAAACGATTATATGGCAGAACTTTCGGGGCATAAAAAGTTGGGAAAATAAGATGCTACGTTCTAAAAGAATATGCGAAAAATTCTTATTCTAATATGCTGCTTCCTGTTTTTTGTATCTATCATAATCCCAGTTGCGTTTTTAGGCTACAAGTATTATAAAGACATGCCTGTCAGCCACAGCGACAAACACGGTTTTGTGAATGATGCAAGTCATTTAAATGAAATGTCTGTCGATTCTATTATTAGCGTAAAGCGCGATTCAACTGACGCAATCCTACAACTTATTGCTTTAATAAAAGAGGCTAAAGATAATGGGCGGAAAATTTCTATTGCAGGCGCACAACATTCTATGGGGGACATACTATTTACAAAGGCGGCTTGTTTTTAAGTATGCTTGATTTCAATTATAAGCAATTGGATACATCGACAAACTTCCTAACTGTGGGAGCAGGCGCATTATGGGCAGATATAATTCCATATTTAGATAAATACAATCGCTCCGTTTATGTAATGCAAACCAATAACTCTTTTACAGTTGGAGGATCGGTTAGTGCAAACTGCCATGGATGGCAACCTAACACACAACCCATCGCTTCAACCGTCGAGTCTTTTAGATTGATAAATGCTAACGGAGAACTACTGACATGCAGCAGATATGAAAATCAACAACTATTTTCTCTTGTGTTAGGTGGATATGGATTGTTCGGTATTATTTTAGACCTGAAACTTAAAACCGTACCGAACGAGTTGTATAAATGCAAACAATATATCATTAATAGCAGTGATTATGTGAATGAATTTTTAAGAGTAACGACTGATAAAAATGTGAGGATGGCTTATGGACGTATTAATATTAATCCTCAAAACTTTATGAATGAAAGTATCATATCAACTTTCGTTATTGATACAAATATTAAAAAGGAAGATATTAGCAAGACTTCATTTACAAAACTTAGGCGTACTGTTTTTAGAAGTTCGGTTAACAGCAATTATGGCAAAAATTTGAGGTGGAGAGCAGAAAAAATAACGGCTCGATTGATTTCGAAAAAAGTTTTTTCTAGAAACCAGCTTTTGAACGAAAGTGTTGAAGTATTTCAAAATACAGATCCTCGTTATACGGATATTTTGCATGAATATTTTATTCCAAAGGATTCTGTAAATCAGTTTATAGAGTTGCTAAAAACAGTAATTCCTAAATATGATGTTGATCTTCTCAATATAACAGTGCGAAATGTGATGAAGGATGAAAGTACTTTTTAAAATATGCGAATACTGATGTGTTTGGTTTTGTTATGCTCTTTAGCCAGCAACGAACTGCCGCGGCCCGAAAAGGAAATGGAAAGACTTACAAAAACACTTATTAATGAAGCGGTTTCGTTAAAAGGTACCTACTACTTACCATACAGGCTTCATGCTAGCAAAGAGCAGTTTAATATAGCTTATCCACAAGCCGCTGCATTTTTTTTTCATTAAAATTAAAGTACGATCCGCAAGAAATATTTCAAAACAGTTTTTATCTAAAGTACAAGTAGTATAGAGTTTGCTAAATCACACCAATTTCCTTCGCTTTATTTTGAAGAAATTCCAGCGCAGCATCTCTGTTGTTTTCTATTGCTCCATCCATTTTAGATTTGGTTTATATCTGATTGATTTTCAATAAAATATAACGAATTTTTTTCGTTCCAAAAGAAACGAAAATGATTGAAAAATATAATTTTTTGACTGTTAATCAGAGGGTCGCTGGTTCAAGTCCAGCAGGGGGAGCAAGAATAATCAAGCAGTTACATATTAAAAGTGTAGCTGCTTTTTCTTTTAACGACTGAAATTTCCTCTTCTAATTACTACTTTTGCTAGTATATAATTAGAAATATTTGTTATAGAATTTGCTGTCTAAAAGTTTACCAAAGCCAAGAAACCATTAATAAGCCCTTTAAATTATTGCTACACCCATTCATCTATTTAATTCTCTAAACCACTTTTATTTTAAACTTTAATTCCCTGCTATGCTATTTTATGCAACTGCGCTAACTAACAGAAAGACAAAATCTACAGCTTCCTATCTAAAGGCATCATCTCTTCAGTCGGTCAAGGTTTTGGCTATTTTATTGGGTTTAATCACCTGCTATTTGCCGACGCTTAAGGCACAGATTATATATGGCACCTATGATTTTACCAGTTTTGCTGCAGGAACATTGCATGCACAAAGTACTGCAACTTCAGCTTCCTGGGATATACCTGTAAGCAGCACCAATAATGCACCTTCAGGATTAACTGCTGTTGTAGAAGGAGATGGGACAGGAGGAAGTATAAGAATTATTAATAGCGCGCTTAGCAGTGATATCTTTTTGACGTTTAACCGAACCGGTACTACGACTGCTATTTCGAAGGCTATATTAAAGAGCAGTGCGGGAGGCGAGTTTAAACTAAGCAGCATTGAATTGGCCCCTAATAATGCAAACTCTCAAACCCTAACTGTTATAGCAATGAGGAATGGAGTCCAGGTTGGCAATGCAATTACCGAAGTTTTCGCTGGAACGCCTATTGCCTCAAGAAACATAGATCTTTCTTCTAACGTAGATTTCGCCACCATAGATGCGATAGAAATAAGTACTACTGAATTAGTCGGGCTGCGTATTGACGATATTGTAATTCAACCTGCAGCAGCATTACCTGTGGTTTTTGGTAATATTTCTGCAACTGCAAATGATGGAATATTAAATATTGAGTGGTCTACTGAGTCTGAAGTAAATAATGATCATTTTGATATTGAGCTATCTCCAGACGGTAAAAATTTTATAAAACTTACATCTGTGGAAAGTAAAGCTCATAACGGAAACAGCGATCAGAAAGTTGAGTATAACTTTAAGATCGAGAAGTCTAAGGCAATATCTTTGATTAGCGGATCTCTGGCACTTGCATTGGTTTGCTTCGGATTTCGTTTCAAAAGAAAAACGAATCTGTTTGTATTAAGCATGTTTGTTTTTGGCGCAATAGCTTGTACAAAGAGAAATGCTTCAATTGACGAACATGCAAAAAAATATTTGTTCGTATAGTGCAAGTGGATAAGGATGGAGGGCAACAATATTCAAAAACGATTTCTGTGATCAATAATTAGTATGCTCCGATATCGTCCTAAAAATTTACGATTTCTTACAAAGGGTTGTTGACAACTCTTATCGGCATAAACTCTTTTAGCAACGAGCGTTAAAAATTAAGGCAGTTACAAATTAATTGTAGCTGCTTTTTCATTAGAGGCATCGTTAATTCTTTTCTGGCTAACGCACTCGGTATTTCTACTTACTATTCGTAACATACTTTCATTCTACAATATTTCAAAAATTTTGACAAATGTCTTGATCCTTACGATTGGGGCTGTAAATCCGTTGAAGAGATTTCTTATGGGCCTCTATTAATTATGTTTGAAATGTTGGAACGTTTCGACAAAAGGTTGAACAAAACCTACAAGAGATGTTCTTTTATTTTACACTTGGCGAAATGATAAGCGTTTTTATGCGATTGTACTAAGTATGGAGAATATAACGATTGATAATATAAGCCGGTAAAATTGTCGTCATAATCTTTCCTTAATGGACAATGTTGATCTATTACTTCAACATAATGACTTTTTACTAGAGCATCAGATAATTGCAAATAACTGATACAAATTAGATCAATATTATTTGTATGGATTTTTTCAATATATATCAATTATAAAATAGATCTACTGGAATCAATGATACCCTGCATGAATTTTTATTAAAATGATTAATGACTATTATGAATAAAGAATACAAAAAATACTGGCAATGCCATGCTTTTATAATTGATGGGAAGTGGCTGGTTGCTCAATTATTTATGCCCTTCTTACTTATCTTTTTTCTTTTTGTGCTAATGCGCAGGAAAAGAATATAAACGGTAAGGTGGTTGATTCAATTGGTACTGAGGTGGAAGGCGTTACAATTAATATTAAAGGGACAAACCGGAGTGTAAACACAGACGCTCAAGGAGCGTTTGCAATTTCAGCTGTTAAAGGAGATATGCTTGAAGTAACTCATGTAGGCTACATTACAAAGGAAGTACTTATTGATGAAGAGACATCTTTGGTGATTACCATCCAACAGGTTACTAGCGATCTTGAAGATGTAGTAGTAATAGGTTATGGAACTTCTAGAAAAAAGATCTCACAGGTGCTATTACTCAGCTTAAGCCTGATAAAATTGCTGATGAAAATCCCCGAACGGTTCAGGATATTTTAAGAGGTACACCAGGTTTAACTATTGGCTTAGACGCTTCTGCAAAAAATGGCGGTAGTATCAATATTCGCGGCCAGCGCTCTGTATACACGGCTGCAAATCATAATTCGCCGCTGCTTATTCTGGACGGGATGATCTTCTATGGTGAATTATCTGAAATTAATCCTGATGATATTGAGCAAATAGATGTACTCAAAGATGCTTCGGCGGCGGCAGTATATGGTGCGCAGTCTGCTAACGGAGTTCTTATCATCACTACTAAGAAAGGAAAAAAAGGAAAACCTAAAATTAACTTCACTTCAAACTTTGGGCTTTCAACAATGGGGGCTAACCGGTTTGGGGCCCCGAGGGATATTTACAGTATAGGGAAGATTGGTATAAATCAGATACTTACGGCATCAATCCATCTACTGGTAATTATGAGGCTTATGTAAGTGGTGAGTCTGGGGGTAAGCCCGGTTATTATGAAAAACCCACCCCTGATATGTTGGCTAAATACGGCATTACTGAAGCAGACTGGAGGGCTTATGAAGATAATCCACAAGGATGGGCTGATGATGAGGTATATGCAAGGCGTATAGGTCTTGATCATAACGTTTTATCTAATTACCTTGCCGGGAATACCTTCGATTGGTATGATCATAGTTTCCGTGATGGTTTCAATCAGGATTATAATCTCAGTGTTTCAGGTGCTAGTGACAGGATCAATTATTACATGTCTGCCGGCTATCTTTCCAACCAAGGCGTTATAGTTGGCGATAATTACAAAGCGATACGTTCTAACCTTAAGGTTGATGGCAAAATAACAGACTGGTTAAACATTGGTGCTAATATAAACTTTCAGGATCGTTCTGATGGAAATATAGCGACGGATTGGGGTAGTGCAATAACTTTTAACAGCCCTTTTGCTTCTTATAGAGATGAGAACGGAAACCTTGAGGTATATCCGCAGGGGCGGGGCTTACCGGTGTTGTAAGGGGTTACAACTATGATTTTAACAGGCAGTTTCAGGATCTTGAAAGTGGCTACACAGTTTTGAACTCTATTCTTACAGCTAAGGTAAAATTACCGTTTAATATCAATTACACTTTTAACGCATCTCCTAGGTATCAGTGGTATTACAGACGGTATTTTGCATCATCATCACATCCAAGTTGGAATCCACTTACTAATAATGCCGGTGTTGATCGTGAGCATAATAAACGTTTTGACTGGTCTATCAATAATACCATTAACTGGGAGAAAACCTTTGCTGAAAAACATCGTGTGAATGTAACCCTGGTTCAGGAGTCAGAAGAACGACAGTTCTGGCAGGATGTTATCAGAGCAAGGAATATAACACCTTCTGATGCTTTGGGCTTTCATGAAACAAGTGGCGGAGATAAGCTATTGAGCGAATTTGATACAGAAGACAGCCGTCAAACTGCAGATGGTATGCTGGGCCGCCTTTTCTATTCTTACGACGAAAGGTATATGTTTACCGGTTCTGTGCGTCGTGATGGTTACTCAGCATTTGGTACCTCCAATCCACGAGCTACATTTCTTTCAGCCGCATTGGGCTGGACCTTTACTAAAGAGAAGTTCTTTAACTGGACCCCAATGAGTAATGGTAAGTTACGTTTGTCGTATGGGCAAAATGGAAATCGTTCACTCGAAAATCCTTACATCGCATTAGCTAACCTTGCCAATGGTGTGGGTACTCAAGGTTATATAAATGCAAGCGGGGACTATATACAATTTCAATATCTGAGAATAGACCGAATGCAGAATAAGAATTTGCAATGGGAAAAAACAGCATCTTTTAATATAGGCCTGGATCTTGGCTTTCTTAATAACCGTATCTCAACAACATTGGATTATTTCCAAATGTCTACTACTGACATGATCATGAATCAATCCTTACCGGATTTTTCAGGATTCACCAGCATTACAACCAACCTTGGCGAAGTGCAAAATAACGGATTTGAAATAACAATAAACTCTCAGAATATTGTTAAGAACAACTTTACCTGGAATACCACTCTTGGGTTTTCAAAATATAAAAACATCATCAAGCACCTTTACTACAGTTATGTTGATGTGTTGGATGCAAGCGGAAATGTTGTAGCCAGTAAAGAAGTTGACGATATCGGAAATGGATGGTTCATTGGCCAGCCTATCAGCTCTATATGGAATTATAGGGTAACCGGCATTTGGCAGGTTAATGAGATTGAAGAAGCCGATAAGTACAAACAACGTCCTGGTGATCCTAAAGTTGCTAATAACTACACGGCAGATGATATTCAAAACTCGGATGGTAGCACAACATTTGTTTATAATGATAAGGACAGAGAATTTCTTGGGCAAACACAGGCGCCGATCATGTGGTCTTTGCGCAATGATTTTACTTACAAAAATTTCAATTTTGCTATCAACATTTATTCCTACATGGGGCATAAAAGTCTTAGTGGAGCTTACCTGAACCAGGATAACGGAACTTCGACAATTAGCCAGGGCCTTGCTAATACTTACGATAAGCCATATTGGACGCCGGAAAACCCAAGCGATTTTTGGGGCAGGTTAGAATCAAAAGGGCCCGCAGGTCTGAATGCGCCTCAAAGGGTATTTGACCGGTCTTTTGCAAGGCTCGATAATATAAGCCTTGGCTATACCTTGCCTAATAAATTAATTTCATCTTATAATATACAGAATCTAAAAGTTTTTGGTTCTATACGTAATGTAGCGGTATGGCGTAAAGATAAGAACTGGAGGTATTGGGATATCGAAACCGGCCAGATGGCGCCGAGAATATTCACATTGGGAATCAATTTAAGTTTTTAAAGAATTAAAATATGAAACGGAATAATTTTTATATATCGGTTTTATTTGTAATTGGTATAATCTCTATTACATTATCAGGCTGTAGCAAAGATTTTTTAAAGCCTGACCCACTTTCATTTTATGAACCTGATTTGACATTCTCAACCCGCTCTGGGTTGGATGCAACAATCGCTCTGGCTGACCGGCATTTGCGTACCTATTGGAGTCATTTAGAAACAAGGGATATTTCCGTACCCATTAGCACTGAGTATATGTTGTCTGATTTGGCTGTTTCTGGCAAAACAGATGATGGAAATATTTTCGCCGATATAACTACGCGCCTTACCCCTACAGATGGTATCAATGATAATGACGTGAATATGATTGGTTTCTTTTGGAATCAAACTTACATGGGTATTAAATATGCGAATACCATTATCAGCTTTATAGACAATGTACCGGATTTAGATGAGCAATCTAAGCAGGAATATTTAGGCAGGGCTTATTTTCATCGCGCATTTCGGTACATGGCACTTTGCTTTCAGTACGGAGACGTGCCGTTAGTTACTAAAATATTGGAAGTGCCTAAACAGAACTATAAATCTACCAGCAAGCAGGCTATTCTTGAAATGATTACTGCTGATATGGAAAAGGCCGTAGAATGGGTGCCCGACCAATCACAAATGGAATATATAGGTATGATAAACAAAGGTGCTTGTCGCCAGTTATTAATAAAATGTTACCTGGCAACAGGCCAGTGGGACAAGGCCATAGCGCAGGCAAATATACTAATCGATCAATCCGGATACTCTTTGATGACAAGTACATTTGGGACGTTCGATAACCCCTCTCCAGTTAACTGGCCTGTTACCCGCAATGTAATATGGGATTTACATAGGCCCGTTAACAAAGCAATAGGTGCTAATAAGGAAGTTATCCTTGTAATGCCTAATCGTGAGGGATCAGATGCAACTATCAGATATAAATCGATGCGAAACTGGGGACCAATGTGGAACCAGGCCGCATTGAAATCACCCAGCGGAAAAGTGCTGTTGTCTGTTGGCAAAACAGATTCAAGGTACAGAGCCGAATATGATATTAATGGTTCTATAGGAAGAGGGATTGGTATGATTAGACCTACCCATTTTGCTCAATTTGGTCTTTGGGCGGTTAACGGTGTAGATGACGCTATGGATCTTCGACATAACAGTTCAGTAGGGAATTGGGCGCGGATGGAAATGCTTAAATATAACGATCCTACTGATCCTTATTATGGACAAAATCTGAGATTATATGATGGTTCTAAACTGCTGTGTACAGATACAATCCGGAGCTGGTATAATTGGCCGCATTATAAAATATATATAGATGATCCTGTATTTCAGGCAACGCCTACTTCTAATAGAAATGATGGTGGCGCAGCCGACTGGTATTGCTATCGTTTGGCGGAAACTTATTTGCTAAGAGCAGAGGCGCAATTCTACAAAGGAAATATTCAATTAGCTACAGACGACGTTAATATGGTGAGAAGTAGAGCCCAGTGTAGCCAACTTTACACAACTGTCAACATTGGCGATATTGTTAATGAGCGTGCCCGCGAACTATACCTTGAAGAATGGCGGCACATGGAGTTGAGCAGAATATCGTATAGCCTTGCTTTGAGCAACAAGCCAGATGAGTGGGGTAATACCTATCAGGTTGAAAATTTATCAAACAACAATTACTGGTATCAGCGTATTCAGCATTATAACGATTATTATAATAAAAACAGGGTAACGGTGCGTAATAGAAGTTATACCATAGCAGCGAATAACATTTACTGGCCAATTCCCCAAAAATCAATAAATTCTAATATTCTTGGCAAACTACGCCAAAACCCTGGCTATAGCGGCCATGATGCAAATATTGAAATGTGGGACAACTGGCAGGACGCAGTAGCTGATGAAGACACCAACTAAGTTGTCGTAATAATCATAAATTAAATCACAAATAAAAAGTCGTATGTGTAAAAAGCTACTCTTATCGTTGCTTACGGTTCTTTCTTTTCAATTGGTGTTTGCGCAACAAAATTCCCTAACAGGTTTCCCAAAAGGATCTACGCCGCATGAAATTGGAAAACGGTTAGCCTACCATTTTATAGACGGGAGACACGAGCTTTATGCAGGGAAATACATTCATTATGCAGAAGTTTGTACCTGGAATGGTGCGCTTGATTATGCATTGAAAGCAAAAGATCAGAAACTAATAAAACTTTTAAAGGATAAATTTGAGCCTTTCTTCAATCGTGAAAAAGTATTGCTGCCTCCAATGAATCATGTAGACTACAATATGTTTGGCAGCCTTGCACTAAAACTTTATCAGATAACAAAAGATGAACGCTACCGCAAAATGGGATTAGCCTATGCCGATACACAATGGGAACTTCCTGAAAATGCAAAACGTGAGGAAAAAGCTTGGGCGGATAAAGGATATTCCTGGCAAACCAGATTGTGGATTGACGATATGTATATGATCACGGTTGTGCAGAGCGAGGCGTATAAAGTAACAGGCGATCATAAATATATTGATCGTGCAGCAAAGGAAATGGTCATGTATCTGGATGAGTTGCAACGTCCAAACGGACTTTTTATCATGCTCCGGATGTTCCTTATTATTGGGGAAGAGGTGACGGTTGGATGGCTGTGGGTATGCCGGATCTGCTGAGTGTGCTGCCCAAAGATCACAAAGATCGCCCACGTATTATGGAAGGTTATTTGACTATGATGAAAAGCCTGAAGGAGCATCAAAGGCCAAGTGGTATGTGGAACCAACTTATTAATGAACCGGATTTTTGGGCTGAAACATCAGGCACTGCTATGTTTACTTACGCATTTATTCGTGGTATTCAACAAGGATGGTTAAGTGCTGCAGAATATGGTACAGCTGCTCGAAAGGCGTGGTTGGCCATGAGTCCGTATATCGATGAACGGAACAATGTAACTGAAGTTTGTATCGGCACAGGTAAAAAAATGATAAACAATATTATCATGATCGTCCGCGCAATGCTGGAGATTTTCATGGACAAGCACCTTACCTGTGGTGTGCAGCAGCCCTTTTGGGGCAATAAAAAATATCTTTATTGTCTAGATAAAGTATAGCGAAGTGGATTACAATTTTGCATCTCTAGGTTTAATACTCTGGTTAAAGTAATTTTATACAGATAAGTATTAAAAATACGCCATGTGGTTACTTCAATAAATATACGGATGAAACGCCCTTTTATTTGTTTCGCTATAATTTTTATTTCGGTTTTAATTCGTGCGCAGCCTGTTGACAATACAATTAATGTTGACGTCTGCGTGTATGGCGGCACTTCGGCTGGTGTTATAGCGGCGTACACTGCTGCGCTACAAAACAAGCGTGTCCTATTAATTGAACCTGGACATCGTTTGGGAGGATTGTCTTCGGGTGGATTAGGATTTACAGATATTGGAAATAAGTATGTAGTTACTGGATTGGCCAGAGATTTTTACCGCCGTATAGGACTACATTATGGAAAATTTGAGCAATGGATTTTCGAGCCTAAAGTTGCGGAACAAGTTTTTCTTGATTATATCAAAAGATCGGGTTGCCAGGTTTTATATGGAAGGCGCATAAATAAGGTTAATAAGTCGGGAACTATTATACGATCGATTGTACTGGAAAATGCTGATGAAACAAAAGGTATTGCCGAGGTGAGCAGTAAACAATATATCGATTGTTCTTATGAAGGTGATTTGATGGCGAAAGCTAAAGTCAGTTACACAACGGGTAGAGAATCAAACTCACAATACAATGAAACAGTAAATGGAGTACAACTAAAAGATAAGCATCAGTTTCCTGATGGCGTAGATCCGTACATTATTCCAGGTAGGCCACAAAGTGGATTGTTATGGGGTATTAGTGATGACCCATTGAAAGAAGCAGGTTCCGGCGATAAAAAAATGCAGGCATATAATTTTAGGATATGTCTGAGTAAAGATCCGCAAAATCAACTGCCCATAGAACGGCCGCATAATTATGATTCCACAAAATACGAATTGCTGCTGCGCTATCTTTCTGTAAAACCGGCAAGGCAACTTGGGGAAATTTTAAAAATGGACCTGATGCCTAATAATAAAACAGATATTAATAATCAGGGACCCTTCTCCACGGATATGATTGGCATGAATTATAAGTATCCTGATGGAGATTATGCAACGAGGGAAAGCATTTTTCAGGATCATGTTGCTTATACGAAAGGATTTTTATATTTTATAGGTCACGATTCGCGCATGCCTTTGCATTTAAGAAATCAAATGTTACAGTGGGGGTACCCCAAAGATGAATATATAACAACTCAACACTGGACTCCACAGCTATATGTTCGCGAAGCAAGGAGAATGTTGGGTGATTATATAATGACGCAGGCTAATTGCCAGGCTAAAGATATAGTTGAGGATGGTATAGGCATGGCTGCATATAACATGGACTCTCATAATGCGCAACGCATTGTTTGGAATGGTATGGTTAAAAATGAAGGTGATGTACAGATTAAAGGAATACAACCTTATCCAATAGCTTATCGCGCTATTACACCCAAACGGAGTGAATGTACTAATCTGCTTGTTCCTGTGTGCCTGTCTGCAAGCCATATGGCTTATGGTTCCATACGGATGGAGCCTGTATTTATGGTGCTGGCTCAATCAGCGGCTACTGCGGCTACAATGGCCATTAACGAAAAATGTGCAGTTCAGGAGGTAAACGTAAAATCCCTTCAGCAGCAATTAAAAGATGATCCGTTAGGCGATGGAAGTACGGCAGAAATACTTGTTGATGACAGCGATGTTAAAACAATTTCCGGGAAATGGAAAAGAGAAAATTCGGGTGGTTATGGACCTTCATTTCTGTCGAACAACACTAAACCAACTGCCAGTATTCGTTTCGAGCCTTATATTGAAAAATCAGGTGATTATAAAGTGTATATTTATTACCCAAGGTTGAAAAATGCAGCTGATGTTGTAGAAGTTAAAGTATACAATGGAAATAAACTGACATTGAAAGCCATTCGTAATGCAGATGTAAAAATAGCTGGTCAGACATCCGGTGAATGGGTGGAACTTGGTGCGTACACCTTGAGTGAGGGAAGGAGGGTATATGTTGAAACTTCTAATCAAAAGGCGAATGGTGTAGTTGCCGCCGATGCTGTTTTATTTGTGCCTTCATTCAAATAAATAAAGAGAATGAATTGTTCACGAAGTTTTAATGACGCCTTCTACAAAAGTGAAAATAGGCATGGTAAATTGAAATTTAGGATTTATGCATAATAATATTTTACGATTGCTGGTTCTGATGTTTGTTCTTCCTGCTGCATTGTTTGCAAGCGCACAGGATCGGCTCCCTGACTGGGCTTTGGGGCCTTTTATAAGACCTGCCAACGCTAATCCTATTCTTTCTCCTAATACGCAAAGCGTTTTCCTTGACCCTATGAGTAAACAAAACCTGGCTTGGGAAGCGGGCGATGTGTTTAACCCGGCAGCCACAATAAAAGATAATAAAATATACATACTGTACCGTGCAGAAGACAAGTCGGGGGAAGGGATTGGTAAGCGAACTTCGAGGTTGGGGATGGCAGAAAGTTTTGATGGCATCAAAATGAAAAGAAACCCGAAACCAGTATTTTATCCTGATGAAGACGGGCAAAAAGAGAATGAATGGCCTGGCGGTTGTGAAGATCCGCGTATTTCGGTTACGAATGATGGTCTGTATGTAATGCTATATACCCAATGGAATAGAAAGGTAGCTCGTCTGGCAGTGGCAACTTCCAAGGATCTGAAAAAATGGACAAAACACGGTCCTGCATTTCTGAAAGCACATAATGGACAGTTTAAAGACATGTTCTGTAAATCGGGTTCTATCGTAAACAAAATTGAGAATGGCAAACAGGTGATCACCAAAGTTAACGGGAAATATATGATGTACTGGGGAGAAAGGTTCATGAACATTGCTACTTCAGACGACCTGATCAACTGGACACCCACTCTAAACGAAAAAGGAAAACTTGATTCGGTTGTTAAGCCGAGGCAGGGCTATTTTGATAGCGACCTTACGGAATGCGGACCTCCTGCAATTGTTACCGATAAAGGAATTTTAGTTTTATACAACGGAAAAAATAAAGCAAACAGCGGTAGGGATACTAATTACACAGCCAATACATATGCAGCAGGACAAGTATTATTTGATTTGAACAATCCCTCAAAAGTTATAGGCCGCCTGGATAAGCCTTTCTTTGTTCCTACCGAACCATTTGAAAAAAGCGGACAGTACCCGGCAGGCACTGTTTTTATTGAAGGCTTGTTTATTTCAAAAATCAATGGTTTCTTTATTACGGATGTGCTGATAGTAAAGTGGGTGTGGCGATTTTCAAACCACAGAAGGATGGGAAATAAAAATTATTGCTTCAAGAATTTGGCTTATAAATAAATCCGTATAGAAACGGCAATGAAAGATTTTATGCCCTGGGCAATGAGTTGAAATATTCATTAGGAGACATCTTAAAGTATTTTTGAAAATTTCGGCTGAAAAGGCTTTGCGAGCTGTAGCCTACCATTTTTGAAATTTCATATAATGAAAATTCGTTCTCTGCGATCAGACTTGCTGCTTTCTTAAGGCGAGTAATGTCAATTAGTTCCTTTGGTGATAATGAAGAAAGTGATTTTATTTTACGATAAAATGTTGTGCGACTCATAAACATGTATTCTGCGAGTGTATCAATATCAATGTTTGGATCTTTAACATTGGCTCTGATATATTCATCCAGTTTTTTTAGAAAAGCCTCGTCCGTCTTGGAATGAGCCATTACACGTACATCATCAAATGGTGAACTGGCAAAATGATCTTTTATTTTACGGCGATTCTTTAGGAGGTTTACAATTTGCACTTGTAATAATTCAGAAGAAAACGGTTTTTGAATATAAGCATCTGCACCTACTTCCAAACCTTCTATATGTGCCTGGTACGTATTTTTAGAAGTTAAAAGTATAATGGGAATATGACAGTACTCCACGTTAGATTTTATCAATCGGCATAGTTCAAATCCGTCAATTCCCGGCATCATAATATCCGATATGATGAGATGCACTATTTCATTATCTAAAATGGTTTGGGCAATTTCTCCGTTTAGTGCGAGATGAAGTTTGTAGGTATCGCCTAAGATCACAGACAAAAATTCCAGAATATCTTCGTTGTCATCAATAATAAGAATACTTTCAGTCATATTATTTTATCTTTTTCCAGCTGCTTAGCTGAAATTCAATTTTTTGATGTATGGGCATACGCATTTCAAAAGTAATCAAATCCTGATTGCCTGAAATTAATTGCAGCGATCCATTGTGTAGCTCTGTAAGCGACTTGGCAATGGACAAGCCGATTCCAGTCCCTGGTTTATTATTCCCCGTACTCTCACAAAGGGTTCAAATATCTGATGCCTGAATTCTTCCGGAATAGCTTTCCCGTCATTGATAAAGGTTATAGCGAAATATGCATCTGAATTTTCGACATTGGCTATTTGAACAGTAACACTGGCTGCAGCATACTTAACAGCGTTCGATATCATGTTGGTGCATATTTTTATAAATGCTTCCCTGTCTACAAAAGCCATAAAATGATTATCAGGTAATTCTGTTTTCAGGTCAATATTGTTGATCGCAGCTTGTTCTTTGAAGACGGTTATAAGATCATTTACAACTTCAATAATATCTGTTTTTACAAAGTTTAAGCTAAACTGATTGGCCTCTGTCTTTCTAAAGTCCAGCAGTTGATTGGTTAAATCTACCAGCCGCCTGGTATTTTTTTCGGCTATTGTTAAGCTTTTGTTGATGCCAGGTTCTTTACCAAATTTTTTGAGCAGCCACTCTATTGGTCCGGCAATAAGAGTAAGCGGTGTTTGTATTTCATGCGTAATATTTGTAAAGAACTCAATCTTTGCCTGGTAAATTTCCTTTTCTTTTTCGTGCTCAAATAACTGCAGTTTGCGAGAATTTCTTCTTTCCACCTGTTGTCGGTACAAGCGGGCTGCAATGTATAAAACTATACCCAGCATCAGTATGTATATTGCATATGCTGCGTTACTTTTCCAGAAAGGAGGTAGAATTTTGATAAACAGCCGGCGTTCCTTGCCTGCCCATCCGCCTATATTGCTTTCCGCCTGAACAATAAATTCGTAAGTGCCGTTGGTAAGATCTGTAAAATAGGCTTTGCGATTAGTATTGAGATATGTCCATGATTGGTCAATACCTTTCATTAAGTATTTGTATCTCGTTGCTTCAGGAGAAGAAAAATTTAACGCGGCAAACTCAATACTGAAATTATTCTGATCATATTCTAATGTAACAGTATCTGTATACAAAATGGATTTGGAAAGTGGGCTGTATTGTTCGCCCGGCAATGTTTCCGTATTATTAATCTGAAAGCCTGTGATATAAGTTGGGGGCTTGGCTCTTTTTGGTTAAACAATGCGGGGTCAAAAGCAATCATCCCTTTAACCGAACCGAAATACATTTTGCCGTCTGTATGTTTATAGCCTGAGTTGTAGTTGAACTGATCAGTGATTAAACCATTTGCTCTTGTATATACTTTTACCCGTTCTGTACGGAGGTCAAAACAAACAAGTCCTTTGAGCGAACTGATCCACAAATGTTTTGAATTATCTTCTAAAATGCTATACAGTACATTACTGGGAAGCCCGTTTGATGTCGTGTACCTTTTAAAGGTCTTTCGGTCGGGACTTAATTTTATAAGTCCGCAACCAATTGTTGCAAACCATAGTGAATGGTTGCTATCTTCAAAAATGTTGTATACAGGAAATTCATTTATGGTTTGCCCCTTTGTGGAATCTCCAAACCTCAGGTTACCTCGCGCTCCGGTTTTTGGATTATAATAATAGGCGCCTTCCTTCACACTACCTGTCCAGATATTTCCTTTTGAATCTTCAAAAATATCGTAAACATAAGTGTTATAAGGTATTTCATTGATGCGCTTAAATGTTTTGCGTTGTATATCATACTCAAATAATCCTGCGCCACTATATGCGCTTCCTACCAAAAGGTGGTTATCTTTTGTACGGTATATAGAAATGATAAAGTCACTTACCGGACCACTTTTATCACCAACAAGTTTAAACCGGTCAGTAATCATACCGGTGCGCGTATCCATTATTTCCATTCCCTGTAAAAAGGGGCCGATATATAGATGGTTTCCCCAAGCTAAAAGGCCGTGTATATTGGGATAAGAAATACTACCTTTTTTTCAGTAGTATTATAGTTTGTAAATATTCCTGTTTTTAAATCCAATTTGCTAAGACCTGCATCTTCGGTGCCGATCCATAACTGCCCGCTGCTATCGGAACAAATTTCCCTAACTGCATTACCTGAAATAGAGTTAACTCCGGGAATTGGGTAATACTTTTCAAATCGCGCATTATCCTTTGAATAATAATTTAATCCTCCAAAAAAAGTACCGGCCCACATACCGCCCTGGTTGTCTCTGCATATAGCATAAACGGCATTGTCTCCCAAGGCGTATTTATCGCCTATACGTTTTCGAAGGTTAATGCTGGTATTGGTTTTTAAATCGTTAATATAAATTCCTGATTCGGTAGCAATCCAATATTTACCGTCGTTAGCTATTGTAATGTCTCGAACATATGTGTCCTTGTATTCATGATCTCCCAATGGTAAAGATCTAACTGCGCCGGATTGGAGAGAGTATATTTTCAATCCTTGTTTAAAACAGCCAATTAGAAATTCATTATTAGAAACAGGATAAATTTTGCTGATAGAGCGGGCATTAGACGGCAAGCTTTTATTAACTATCCTTATCCTGGGGCCACGTTTTTTTTGAGAATTATAAATGCTGATGTTGCCATCATTATCGCCCATCCATAAGTTCATGTTTGAGTCTAGTGCGATGCATGATGCTTGTATTTTTAAATGTTCAATTCTATTTTCAGCCTGTATGTATTTGTACAGCGAAAACTGAATAAGAAACCATAGATTATTATCCTTATCTATAACAATATTGTTGGTATATTCTTTCGGAGCCGATTCTAATTGAGTAAGGGTCTCTTTGTATGGATCGTATTTAAAAAGGCCTTTACCAGTACCTATCCAAATCATCCTGTTTTTATCTTCGACAATACTGTTAATGACATCATTTCCCAGGCTGCCGAATTTATCGTTATTATTCTTGAATGTTTTAAAAGAATATCCATCAAAGCGGTTTACACCGCCGCGGGTACCTATCCAAATAAAGCCTTTACTATCTTGTAGTACAGCGGTTACAGCGTTATGCACTAATCCGTCATCTACCTGGTAATGTTTAAAGTAATATTGGCCGTGGCTATAAGAAACGACAATTTGGAATAACAGGTTTAGTAAGGCAATCTTAGAGAAGAATTTCATATTTACTGAATTCAAATATAAATAATGACATCAAAACATTTTGGTTTTCAAAAATTGAATTATCGGAATTAGTACTGTATGCATTAAATATTGATACAATTAATAAAAATATTGAACAATGCGTTCGGTTAGAGTTTGTTTATTTTGACGCGCATACTTTTGCATGCATGATTACGACTTAGCTTACTTTTAGAAGTATTCTAAGTCGAAAAATATAATAATTATAACGAACTCTATGCGCTTGCTTTTATCATTACTGTTTGTATTGTGTATTTTTAGAACTGAAGCCCAGCAGCTGGTTTTGCCTGGCGATCATCCCGATCCTTCTGTAGTTAAAATTGGTAATGAATACTGGGCAGTAGGTACTACGTCTAATTGGTTTCCCGCCTTTCTTTATATCGCTCTACCAATCTTGTAAACTGGAAACCTGCTGGCCATGTGTTTACGAAAATGCCTGTATGGGCAGATTATTACATGTGGGCACCAGAGATCACTTATGAAAATGGCAAAGTGTACTTATATTATACTGCTCATAAAAAAGGAGGAAGTCTTTGTATAGCAACGGCAGTTGCAGATAAGCCGGATGGCCCGTATACAGATCTTGGCCCACTTATATGCCAGGAAGTGGGCTCCATCGATGCTTTTCCGATGAGAGATGAAACTGGAAAATTATATATGATCTGGAAAGAAGATGGCAATAGTGTTAAGAAGCCTACTCCCATCTGGGCTGCGGAAATGAAGGAGGACAGGACAGCGCTTGTAGGACAACCCAAGGAACTGTTTCGTGCAGACGCATCCTGGGAGAAAGGCCTTGTAGAAGGCGTTTCTATGATAAAACAAGGTGACTATTTTTATTCATTTTACGCTGCAGCTGCATGTTGTGGTAAAACCTGTAATTATGGAACAGGTGTTGCAAGATCGAAAAAACTGCTCGGTCCATGGGAAAAATTTCCGGGAAACCCAGTGCTGTCCGGCGATTTAGATTGGAAATGTCCCGGTCACGGAACACCAGTTGAAAAAGACGACAAGTTCTATTTCCTTTATCATGCTTACAGTAATAATACAGATGCATACGGCGGGAGGCAGGGCTTGTTAAACGAATTTGAATTTACTTCCGATGGATGGTTGCGGTTTTTAAACAATAAAAATTACGGTAAGCCAGTAAAGACAAAAAGAATAATCGATGAGTTTTCAAATCAAAAGTTAGCAGACAATTGGCATTGGAGTATTTTTCAGAATGTTCAATACAATGTCGCCAATAACAATTTGGAACTACAGGCACTTCCTTCTGTTTGTGGAGCCTATATAGGCCAGTCGGTCTTAGCTCGCAACTATACTGCAGAAATTACCGTGGCAAAAAACTCTACATCACAAGCTGGGCTTGCTTTGATAGGAGATGATGAGAATATTCTATACACGGTGGTTGATAAGGATGTTATGCGTTTGATACAAGTTAAAAAAGGCAAAGCAGAAATGATCACCGAAAATAAAGTAAAGAACTTTTCAGATGTACAAATAAGAGCTCGGGTAAAAAACAATACGGAGGTTACTTTTATGTACAGTATAAATGGAAGCAAGTTTAGCGTGTTAAATAATGAAGCTGTTGATATTTCTTATCTGCCGCCATGGGACAGGGCGGTTCGTGTGGGGCCGATTTCTAAAGGCTCGGCTGGAAAACTTGCGGTTTTTAAAAAGTTCATTTTAGACAATCAGTAACCGTGTCGCTTGCCGCAAAACTATTGTATCTACTACTATCTACAATTCACATAACCTGGAACAATTCGACAAAAGAATGAACAAAATCTATCATCTGCGTTTACTTTCTTTGTGCAACGATTGAAGTTATTAAAATTGTTTGCTCTAACACTAAATTTTAACGTGCTATTTTTTTAAAGAAATTTTATTTCACAGGTTATAAGTAGGACTGTTTAAGATCACTGCCCAATATGAGAGTTCTATATAAATGATTGTATCTATAATACTAAACTAATTCCGGGCAAAAAAATTGTAAGGAAACAGGTTACCTGAGTTCATTTCACAGGAGTGACCGACTTATGCCTTTAGTAAAACGGTTTTTTTATCAAACACAGACAAAGCCATGATGAGTCCAACAAAAACAAATGCTTATTTTTTCACTTTTTTCTTGCTTATTGCAGGTTTCTTTTATTCTTGTAAAGACAAGGATATTCTTTCCGGAGAGCACGATCCTGGCAGATCGACTGTTTTTTCTGATTTCTCACCCAAAGAAGGGGCGATAAGAACACGCCTGTACGTTAACGGAGAAAATTTCGGCACGGATGTTTCCAAAATACATGTTTATATCGGCGACAGAGAACTCAAAGTAATAGGATCTAACGGAAAACAGATTTATTGTTGGGTACCAGGACAAACTAATACAGGGCAGGTAAAAGTTGTGATAGATGGAAGCTCGGGCAATCCTGTTGAGCACACATTTGCGGATCAGTTCACTTATATTAAAAGCACCAATGTAGGCACACTGGTGGGCAAGGTTGATGAGAATAACAACTCTGGTATTATAGATGGTCCTTTTGAAGAAGCGGGCTTTACCTATTCGGGTTACATAACTTACGAACCAGGTAGTAATAGCGTATTTGTAACAGAAATTGATCGTGCCGTAAGGAGAATAGACCTGGAAGGCAGAATGGTGTCTACCCTTATTACCAACGGGCAGGCCAGCTTTAATAAATTACAGACAACAACATTAAGTACCGACACAGATACTTTGTATTTGGTGGACGATAATGGAAATAGAAGTACACCCAATAAAGTGGCGATAGCTTATTCGCTCCGCTCGGAAAACTATAGGCGGGTACATCCTATCATCTACGATGTGGGCGCCTTCGGAGTTGCTCAACATCCTGTGCACCGTGGCTTTTTTATACCGTGACTAATGGAACGCCTATTAAAAAAGGAGTACCGGATGCAGTAACAGGTGAGTTAATTCCGAAAGAACTGTTCAGAATAGGGGTAATATTAATGGTACATTAATATTCTTTCATCCTTCCGGCAATTATGCCTACATCATGGTACAGAGCCGCATTTATAAAAGCATGTACAATTGGGATAAAGAGGAATTGGAGCCGGCCATCATTTTTGCCGGTGGCGAAGTGGGTGATGTAGATGCCATTGGTACTTCAGCAAGGATATCCAGGGCATACCAGGGTGTATTTGTAGAAAATCCTGCTTATGCCGGACAAGCAGATGAATACGATTTTTACTTTTGCGATCAAAATAATCACAGCATCCGCATATTAGAGCCTAATGGTATGGTTACGACATTTGCAGGTAAAGGAAGCCCCACGCCGGATGGAAGTAAGAGAGGTTATATTGATGGCCATCCTAGGTTAGAAGCGCGGTTTGGTGAACCTACTGGTATTGATTATGATGCAAAAAACAGAATTTTCTACATTGCTGAACGTTATAACAAACGTATACGTACAATAACCATTGAATAAATCCCTCTAACAATTATCCTTTTTAAACGAGCTGCTTTTTTACACAGGCCTGGTACCTTCTGGTACTAAGTTTTCGGGCAGTTACTGAATACCAATTCATGAAAAAAATAATTTTTATACTGATAGCGATGGTTGGAATGATGTCTTTCAGCTATGCGCAAGACACTGCACAGATAGCGGTAACTGTAACTGGTACGGTTATTAACGAGCAGAAGGAACCGCTTGCGGGTGTAACGGTTGCCGTAAAGGATCAACCCGGCCTGGGCATTTCTACCAACGACAAAGGAGAATATACTATCAAGGCGAATAAATACCAATGGCTGGTTTTCACATCAGTAGGTTATGATCCAATGGAAGTACTGATCAAGGATCAGCTCATCCTGGATGTAACATTGAAAACTGCTGATCAAAAAGCAATGGACGAAATTGTGGTTACGGCGCTGGGCAGGCAGAAAAAAGTAACCGTAACAGGGGCCATTACCACTGTAGATCTGACTACTCTTAAAACTCCCACTTCCAGCATTACCAATGCTTTGGCCGGAAACGCAGCCGGCGTATTAGCCATGCAGGGAAGCGGTCAACCCGGTAGCAATGCTTCAGAATTCTGGATCAGGGGCATCTCTACTTTTGGGGCAGGAACAGGTGCGCTCGTAATGGTAGATGGTTTCGAAAGGTCGCTTACAGAAATCAATATAGAAGATATTGAAACATTTACCATACTGAAAGATGCATCGACCACCGCTATTTATGGTTCTCGTGGAGCTAATGGTGTCGTGCTCATTACAACTAAAAAGGGTAAGGCGGATAAGGTGTCTATAAATGGTAAGTACGAGGCCTCTCACAATACCCGAACGTTTACACCTCAGTTTGTAGATGGCCATACTTATGCCAGCCTGATGAATGAGGCGCGTACAACCCGTACAGAGGAACCCTTTTATAGTGCTGAAGATTTAAACCTGATCAGTAATCAACTGGATCCCGATCTGTTTCCGGATATTAATTGGATGAATATGTTTTTGAAACCCAGTGCCCTTACCCAGCGGGCCACACTCAATTTTGATGGAGGAGGTGCTTTAGCTCGTTATTTCGTATCGGGCAGTTATATTAATGAAGGCGGTATGTATGAAACCGATGAGAACCTGAAAAACTATAACACTAATGCTAATTATAAAAGATGGAACTACCGTGCGAATGTAGATATGAACCTTACTAAAACCACACTTGTGCGTATGGGTGTAAGCGGTTCTTTGGGTAAACAAAACCTGCCGGGCGGTAACTATAGTGAGATATGGGCTTCTTTAATGGGACAAAATCCAATTTCTATTCCCATTAAATATTCAACCGGCCAGGTAGCTTCAAGGGGTGGGGCCGACAGGCAGAATCCATGGGTACTGATCACCCAACAGGGATATATTGAGAACTGGGAGAACAAGGTTCAAACCAATGTTACCCTTGAGCAAAACCTTAAATTTATTACTCCCGGCTTACGTTTTGTAGGACGTTTTGGGTACGATAACAACAACAACAACAACATTCGCCGCATGAAATGGCCCGAGGGTTGGATAGCTGAACGGCAACGTCAGTCTTCCGGAGAACTCCGCCTGAACCGTACGATTGCTGAACAATTACTTGTTCAACAGTCCAGTTCTTCCAGTGAAAGGTGGGAGACCTTACAGGGGGAATTACATTATACTAAAAATATTAAACAACACAACTTAGGGGGGTGCTGCAATACACGCAGGAAAAAAAGTGAATACAGGCAGTTATGGCGATAACATTATGCAGGGTATCGAGCGGCGCAACCAGCGTCTGGCTGGTCGGTTTACGTATGCGTATGAGTCGCGTTATATGTTTGACTTTAACTTCGGATACAATGGTTCCGAAAACTTTGCCACCGGCCACCAATTTGGTTTCTTTCCCGCAATATCGGGTGCCTGGAACGTAGCAGAAGAGAAATTTATACTGGATAATTTGAAGTGGGTGGATATGTTTAAGTTCCGCTATTCTTATGGTAAAGTGGGAAATGATATTATGAGAGATAGTAGCAATCAGCCCATTCGCTTCCCCTACCTTGCAGAGTTTACAGGAGGTACGGGCTACAACTGGGGGATATTGAAAGCAACAATACATTTCCTGGTCTTTTATACAGTAGGATAGCCTCCACCGGTATTACCTGGGAAGTAGCTACCAAACACAATCTCGGTCTTGATTTTTCTCTATTCGGTGATAGGTTCGGTGGCGCCCTCGATTATTTTTATGAGCAGCGCGATGGTATCTATATGACCAGAAACTATATACCGGCAAGTGTGGGCATCCTTTCAGCGCCGCGTGCTAATGTGGGCTCTACTTTAAACAAAGGGTTTGACGGCCAGTTGAAGTATTCACAGCAAATCAACCAAGTGAATTTTACCATACGTGGCACCATGGTATATAGCCGTAACGAAATACTGGAAGCAGATGAACAGTATAGTAACTATCCCTATACAAGACGGGCTGGGTTTAGGGTCAATCAAAATAAGGGCTTGATAGCACTAGGCCTTTTTAAAGACTACGAGGATATCCGTAATAGTCCGGTTCAAAACTTTGAAAACTTTAGAGTAGCTCCAGGTGACATTAAGTATAAAGATATCAATGGTGATGGTGCTATTGATGATAATGATATCGTGGCCATAGGCGCTACCCGCTATCCTAACCTTACCTATGGTTTTGGGTTATCGGCCAACTGGAAGGGATTTGATGCCAGTATATTGTTCCAAGGGGCGGGAAAGTCATCTTTCTTCATCAATGGTTATACCATATATCCGTTTAGTTCGGGAGACTGGGGTAATATTCTCACCGATGTAGTAGAATCCAACCGCTGGATACTGGGAGGAAATGAAGATGTAAATGCAGTTTACCCCAGGCTAAGCTATAATGGGAACCCTAATAATTACCGGCCCTCCAGCTACTGGCTACGCGAAAGTTCGTACATGCGTTTGAAAACAGTAGATGCAGGGTATACTTTCCCTAAAGTGTTTACCAATAGAATGGGTATAAAAACAATGCGTTTGTATCTGCTGGGTACCAACCTGCTTACCTTCTCTAAATTTAAACTATGGGATCCCGAAATGAACAGTACGAACGGCCAGCAATACCCTCTGGCAAAAACAATCACCATGGGTTTAACCTTAAACCTATAATACATAAAGCCATGACGAAAAAACAAATAACCTCAGGAATTTTGCTGATAGTTGTATTGTCTACTTTTAGTTCCTGCAAAAAATATCTGAATGTAGAGCATTACTTCGATGATCGCCAAAGTGAGGAACGTATCTTTAACAGCAAAGATTATACGGAACAGTGGCTCGCAAGTTGCTATAGTAAATTGTTAGACTACAATCTTGAAATCGGGCATAGAAACTATACGCTGACCAATTATTCTGACGACATGTTCTTTAATGAGTCAGGTGGTGCTAATGGTTTGCAATACCGGCAGTTTAAATTCGGAGAATATGATTATACCTGGCTCAGGCAGTCCTGGACACAATCTTACGACGGTATCCGCCAGGCTTCTGTGATGCTACACAGCATGGGTGAGGGAGATACTTTCACGCCTGCTGAAGTTGCCGACTATAAGGCTCAGGCCAGATTTATACGAGCGTATTTATATTGGCTGTTACTTCGCAAATATGGCCCTGTTCCCATTATGCCTGATAGGGGGTGGACTATGATGTACCCTACGATCAGCTATCTTACCCCCGTAATACTTACGATGAGGTAGCTACATTCATATCAGAAGAAATGGCACTGGCGGCAAAAGATCTTCCTTTAAAACGCGATAATCGAAGCATTGCCCGTCCTACCCGAGGAGCAGCATTGGCCACCCGCGCCAAAGCCCTTATCTATTCTGCCAGCCCGCTGGCTAATGGTAATCCAGAGATGGCCGATTTTGCCGATGATGCCGGCAGAATACTAATCAGTCCGCAATACAGTGAGGAGAAATGGGCGAAAGCAGCAGCAGCAGCCAAAGATGTAATCGATCTGAATCATTATCGGTTATATGTAGCAGCTCCTAAATTTAAAGGGACTACTGATTATCCACCTACGATTTTCCCGCCACATCATCCTGAGTATTCAGAGAAGAATTTTCCGGAAGGATGGGCCAATATAGATCCCTTCGAGTCATATCGCGCCTTGTTTAATGGCGATCTTTATGCGGGTGAAAACCCTGAGATGATCTTTACCAGGGGTGAAAATCAGACTAGCGAAGAGTTTGGTGTGATTTCGCTAGCCAGGCACCAAATGCCTCAAGTCGGTGGCGGTTACAATTGCCATGGTATTACTCTCAAACAATGCGATGCTTACGCAATGAATGATGGTACGCCATTTAACCGTGATGCAATACGTCAAAAATATGGTGCTAATATGTTTGTGCAGGCAAGCGAGGTGAATGACTTTAAACCTTTGCTGGCTAATGTATGGAAAGAGTATGCCAACCGGGAGCCACGCTTTTATGCTTCTGTAGCATACAGTGGTGTACTTTGGACTATGTCAAGCGCTATTAACAATGCAGCGGTGGTTACCAATCAGCAGATTTTTTACTATCGTGGAGAGAACGAAGGTATGATCAATGGAGACCGATGGTTACCAACGGGTATCGGTATGATGAAGTATGTGAATCCTAAAGATAATGCTACCGGAAACGGTGGTAAGATATTCCCGAAAGTAGAGATCACTATACGTTACGCTGATCTCCTGCTGATGTATGCAGAAGCGCTTAACGAGCTGGACGGTAGTTATAGTATCCCTACATGGGACGGTAGCGGCTCTCATGCTATATCCAGAAATATTATAGAAATGAAAAAGGCAATATCCCAGGTGCGTATCCGTGCAGGTGTGCCGGATCATGACATGGGAGTGTATAGTAATAAAGAGGAACTACGTAGGAAAATAAAACGTGAACGCCAGGTTGAGTTGCTGGGTGAAAATCAACGCTATTATGATTTAAGACGCTGGAAGGATGCACCTGTGGATGAGGCGGAACAGATATATGGTTACAATGTACTTATGACCAAAGACAGGGCGGCTGATTTCTATACGCCTATACGGGTACCGCTATTGCAAACTACATTTTCCAGGAAAATGTATTTCTGGCCTATCGATTGGAATGAACTGCAAAAAAATAAACGTATGACCCAGGCGCCGGGCTGGCCATCTTTTGATTAATGTAAAAGTTTTTAATTGTATTAGCTACAGCTATGGGGTAGCAAAACACAGCAAACCTGTAAAACAATAAAAAATATTCTGATGAAGAAATTACACATATATGTCGCAATTGCAGTACTGGCTTTTAGTTTCAGCGCTTGTAACGACGAATGGAAGGAGGAACTATATACTCAAATGGTATCTTTTAAAGCCAGGCTAACCAGTGAAGGGGTTTCAGAAGTTTACCTGCGGTATAATAAAAACGGGGAAGTGACTTACAATCTGCCTGTTATTGTGAGTGGATCACAAAGTAATCACCAGGATCTATACGTTAAAATAGAGGTGGATTCTGATACTTTAAATATTTATAACAAGGAAAAATTCCAGTACCGTACAGATTTATATTTTAAACAGCTACCGGAACAGTTTTACCAATTGTCTTCGCCTACCTGTTTTATCCCTCAAGGAGTGAATACACAAAACTATCCCATAAAATTCAAATTTGATAATCTGGACCTGGTAGAACGGTATGTATTGCCCCTTACTATTCAAGACGATCCTTCTTATATTTCTAATGATCGAAAAGGTTGGAGAAAGGCATTATTGTACATAAGACCATTTAACGACTTCTCAGGAAAGTACTCTTCAACTTCAATGAACGTTTACCTCGATGGACAAACTACCCTCCCACTGGTGTCCAGCACCAGAACGGCGTGGGTAGTAGATGAAAGATCAGTATTTTTCTATGCCGGTGTATTCGAAGAAAAATCGGAAGCACGTGGCGAGTATAAAGTGGTGATGGACTTCTCCGAGCCGGAAACTCAACCGGATGGTACACAAACCGGCACTTTAAATGTATATGCACCCAACAGCGAGATTAATTTTGAACTGACAACTCCGGCTACTTACCAGATCCGGGAAGTGTCAGACCCTACCAGGAAATACCTGGTAACTCGTTACTGCACGGTATATCTGAAGTACAAATATGATGATATTAGTACCGTTCCCGGTAAGCGAATAAGGTACAGGGCTGATGGCTCCATGACAATGGCACGGTTAACCAATACACTGATACCGGATGAAGATCAGGCTATCGAATGGGAAGAAGAATAATATAGAATTTACGGGAACTATTTTACCAGAATAGTTATCTATCCTTTTATTCAAATCCGCCAATCGCTAAAAAAGTAAGTCCGCATCAAATCTGTCTGATGCGGACTTTCGTTTCTTTACAAATTTTTTTGATAAAAGATCAGCATCTATTGCTCTTTTGTTCAAGTCATATTAATTTGATTCCAAAATCGAAATATTATGACTTCTTCTTGTATAATATTCTAACTGCTTAATAGATTAGTAGAACCGAAGTAATACATTATTTCGCATCGGCACTTAACCATAATTTAATCTTATATTTATTATGGTTTACTAACTTGCCGCCCTCAATATGGATTATGTTTCAGAGATAAAACAGGGAAACAAGCTTGTTTTTGAAGAAGTATATTATAAATATCACAATAGATTTTATTTCTATGTGCTAAGAAGAACCGCTTCAGAAGAACTGGCTGAAGAGGTAGTGCAAATGAGTTTTATTAAAGTATGGGAAAAAAGATCCCAACTTTCCGCTTCGTTCCCGATCGAAGTGCAGATTGCAAGAATCGCCCGGTCTATTATGATAGATGTATTGCGCCGAAAAGCAATTGAGCGAAGAGTATTGGATACAATTAAACAAAATGCCGACGCGGCCATTATTGGAGATCCGGCTGCAGATAAACAACTGGTTGAAAAAGTTCAGGAGGCGATCGAAAGCCTGCCACCTCAATGTAAAAAATCTTCATGCTCAGTCGTGAAGAAGGTCTCACTTATCTTCAAATAGCACACCACTTATCTGTTTCACCCAAAACAGTAGAAAACCACATTTCAAAGGCACTAAAAGTGGTAAGAAAAGCAGCAGCCCTCTGCTTTATCATAAACATGTAGCCGTCATTTATGATTAAATTGTTAACAGGTAGGGGTAAACACATTCTTGTTCGAATCTTCTTTGTCATTCCGGTATAAAATGTCTTGCGTAGGTGGCAGGCATGTTGGTATAATAACAGGTTATGAGCCAACGCCGGGTTTATTAAATTTCTAAAGAAGATGAAAAAACAAATGATGTCCTCCAAAACACTGTTTACATTTTTTTCCTCGCCTTTGCTTTAAGCGCAGCAGCGCAGACTGCTCAGGTAAAAGGTACTGTTCTCGATGAACAGGGCAATCCCCTTGAAATGGTTTCTGTTGTAGCCCGCCAGGAAAGCATGGATGTGGCTACAACCCTTACCGGCAAAGATGGTTCTTTCAATCTGAACAATTTAAATCAGGAAGGAACTTATGACTTCTACTTCAGCTACGTCGGTTATGAAACGTATGTTGAAAAAAATATTGTACTGAAAAAGATCAGAGCGCTTTATTAATAAGACTGGTAAACAAAGCGGGAGATCTTGAGCAGGTAGAAATAGCTGTAGGTTATGGCACCGTAAAGAAAAGCGACCTCACCGGAGCTGTTTCTACCGTTAAGATGGAAGACCTCGAGAATATTCCGGTTCCGCGTGTAGACCAAATGCTTGCAGGGCGGATTGCAGGAGCTGAATTCATGTCTACGGATGGAGCGCCAGGATCCGGTACGACAGTGCGTATACGGGGTACAAGGTCTATATCTGCCGACAATGAACCTTTGTACATTGTGGATGGAGTAATGGACGGGATTAATAATTTGAATGATCTGAATCCCTCTGATATTGCCAGCATCAGCGTATTGAAGGATGCGTCTTCTACAGCTATTTACGGTTCACGTGGTGCAAATGGTGTAATCATTATCACCACTAAAAGCGGTATAAACAGGAATGGTAAAACAGATTTTACTGCAAGAACATCCCAGGGTTTTGCGCAAATGGCCGGCTATCTCGATTTAATGGATGCTACCCAATTTGCACAATTGATCAATGATAGATATTATTATGCCAGCGCAGCCAACCGCACAAAGCCGCTTGAAGATTATCCCTATCCTGACCCGCTTTCACTTGGCGAAGGTTCCAACTGGCAAGATGCTCTTACCCGCAGCGCCCCTTTTTCTAATTATTCGTTAACAGTTTCAGGAGGCACTAATGCCACCAAATTCTTTATTTCAGGAGGTTACGATAAAATTGATGGAGTGATTCTGGGTAGTGAGTTTAAGCGCTACCAATTTCGTTTGAACCTTGACCAGACATTGAGTAAATATGCTAAGGCGGGTGTTCGTGTTGCTTACTCCAATAGCACACAAGATCAACCAATGCGGTACTTAGGTGCTTATAATAACTGGAGCGTATCTTTTGTATCGGTGGCACCCGTTGTTCCAATTTATAATCCAGACGGCTCGTTGAACAGTTGGAACTCCCAGAATTATTCCGGAGGTGTATCCGACCTGCCTTTGTTTGATGCAACACTAAGAAAGAATACTACGCAAACAGGAACGCTGACCTCTATGGCTTACGTCGATATTATGCCAGTTAAAAATATTGTAGCGCATTCCTCAATTTCTTATTCCAAGTATGATATTAATAACAATGCGCTGGTTCCATCTACAATGCCCAGCCGTGCTACCGCTGGTAATGCTACTTCTAAAAGTATAAATCAGAATGATAACTTGCTGAACGAAAATACCATCACCTATAAAAACACTTTTGGCACCGAACATAATTTCGATGCCATGTATGGATTTACGGTACAGATGCGGAATTTCTACAGAGTTTCCGTAAGTGGTAGTGGTTATTATAGTGATGAAACTGCGCTTTGGGATATTGGTTCCATACCTGATAAGCAAAACCTTAACGTTAGTGGTGCAAAGGAATTGCAAACACGTGTATCGCATTTGGCCCGCCTTAATTATAATTATGCGAGGAAATATTATCTCACTGCTACTTTGCGCAGGGATGGAGCTTCGAATTTTGCCGCTAACAATAAATGGGCTTATTTCCCATCAGCAGCTTTTCGCTGGAATGTGTTGAACGAAAACTTTATGAAGAACTCCAGCCTTAGTGATTTTGCCATTCGCCTTAGTGCAGGTACATCTGGTAATGACGCCATTTCCCGATATCAATCACTCAGTCGCCTGACCTCTACAACATCGGGCTATTTGTTTGGAGATGGACAACCTGTGGCATTTTACCCGTCGGGTATTGCTAATTCAGGTTTGAAATGGGAAAAGACAACTACTTATAACGCGGGTATTGATCTTTCCTTCTTCCGCAAAAGACTTGAAGTTACAATTGAAGCTTACAGAAGCAATACTTCAGATCTGCTGCTGAGTGTACAAATGCCTACGCAAACAGGCTTCGCTTCAAGGTTGATGAATTTTGGTAAAACATCAAATAAAGGTCTGGAACTTACCATCAACTACGATATAATGCGTAAACGCAATTTCGGTTGGGCCGCCAGCTTTACTGCTGCACATAACCAACAAATGGTTGAAGATATAGGCTTAGTGGGAAGGGTTGTTACGAATACTTATACATATGGTGCGCAATACATGATAAATGGCTACCAGTCAGGATATCCGTTGAATGCTATTTACGGATTTCAGTACGGAGGTGTGTGGAAAAACACAGAGGATATTGCACAAAATCAGATCGATAAAAAATACGTATCAGCTTCAGCGGCTTATTTGGTTCCGGGACGCCAACGTTATATTGATCAAAATAATGATGGCTTAATGAATAGCGATGATATGGTGATGTTGGGGGATGCCGATCCCGAAATGTATGGTGGTTTGCAAAACACATTCCGCTATAAAAAATATTCTTTTCCATCTTCTTTAACTATTCTATTGGAGGAGATATGTACTACCCTGGCGGAATGTTCAATATGACCGGGGTGTATCTGAACAATCAGCATGAACTTATGGTGAACCGGTATCATGAAGTCCGTAATCCTGATTCCGATGTTCCCAGGACCGATTCGAAAGATGATATTCCTAATGACCGGTTTGTATATGATGCCAGCTTCCTTCGTTTAAAAGCGGCTTCCATCGGTTATACTTTTGATCTTGCAAAAATAACTGCCTCAAAACTCAAATCATTGGCGCTTTCGGTGAATGGAAATAACCTGATGCTACTTAAAAATTATATTGGTTATGATCCCGAAGTAAATACAAGCGGCACATCTTCAACCTTGCGTCGTGTAGACAATGGATCATTCCCCCAAACAGGACAATCACTTTTACTGCTGAATTAAAATTCTAAGAAACATGAAACAGTTAAAAATATTTTCACTTGTTGCGCTTACCATTTTATGCCTAAGTCTTGGTAGTTGTGAAAAGTTTTTGGAAGAAAAACCCGAGAGCTTTCTTAACGCTGATAACTTTTTCCAAACGGAAGCGCAGGCATTATCTGCGGTAAACGCCTGCTATCTTAGGCTATATAATATTTACAGAGGGGATTTAATGATGGCAACTGAATATACCAGCGACTTGTCATACCTGACTAATGGTGGTGTAGATCAATCTTTTGGTATGTCTCCTTCCAACCCCGGAGTTAGTGATGGTATCTGGACCTCGGCCTATAACGGCATTATGGTTTGTAATGCAACCATTGCCGGTATTCAGAATTCTGCTTCACTTCCAGAAGAAAAGAAACCTGCTTTAATTGGAGAGGCTGCTATTATGCGTGCACTATATTACTATATACTCACCAGTGTGTTCGGTGATGTGCCCTACTATACAAGTGATGCAAGCGCCAGTTTTGATGCATTGATGGAAGTAGCAAAAATGGGGCGGATGCCCGCTGCGGCTACAAGGGATAGTGTAATCAAGGATCTTCAGAAATGGGCTCCAGCTATGCCTCAAACAAAAAGTTCGTCTATCCCTGATAACAGGGTAGGAGCGCCATTGGCTTATATGCTGATCGGTAAAATGGCCCTTTGGAATAAGGAATGGGATGTTTGTATTGATGCAATGCAAAAACTGAAAGATATCTATGGCGCATTATCTCAATATTCATTGACTGATACCTGGTTTCGCAATAAGAATAAAGCCGAATCTATTTTTGAAGTACAATATTCAGGAGTTATAAAAATTAGTAATGTTGCTACTCAAATGACACCAGCAAGGGCTTCTGGAGCCGTTTATGATGGTGTTACTATTCCTGAGCTCGGCACAACAACAACAACTTTTACTGCGGCGATACCTACGGCCTATCTTATGTCTTTGTATGAAGATTCAGACCCAAGAAAGAATACTACGCTGGCATACACGCATAATGGCGTATGGTTCAACAGGCCAAAATCTAACAATTATACAGGAAAGCCCTGGCCAGGACCCAAATTCTGGTGCCCGAGTATGAGTCTTCAGCAGGATAATAATAATCAGAAAGTATTTCGGTTTGCTGATGCATTACTGATGTTAGCTGAAGCGGCTAATGAAAAAGACGACCCGGCAACAGCTCTGTCAGCTATTAACGAAGTGAAAGCAAGAGCTAATGCCAGTTTTGTACTCACAAGTTATCCGGGTAAAGATGCATTCCGTGAGGAACTTAAAAAAGAGCGAGCAAGGGAATTGTATGGAGAATATGGCCGCAAATGGGATCTGGTACGCTGGGGTGATTTCTATACCCGTGTAAGTGCAACATCTGCAACCGAAGTAGATGATATACAAACAAACTTAAGACCTTACCACGAATATTATCCTATACCACAATCAGAGGTTGAGCGTTCGGGTGGTGTGTTAACCAATGATGCATATAATCAATAAAAACTAAAGACTATGAAATGAGCCTAAAAATTAACGAGCTAAATTATATCCAAAGCGATGGTGATTTTTACGAGAATCCATCTCATAAATTAAAATCAATAAAAAATCAACAGATGAATCGATTTGTTTTATTCTTCACTTTAATTACAATATTTTTTATCGGTTGTAAAAAAGAAGACATTGTATTTAATACCGACCTTGCTCTTGATTCGAGGTTTATTATTCTGAATGCTCCAGCCGATACCACCAAGATAGTTGTGTATTCAGACCATAACTGGACCATGGAAAACCGGGATAATGCTTCTTGGATCACGATTCAGAAGGGATCAGGTAATGGAACAGCGTATGCAATTGTTGCAGTACCAAACAATACTTCCGACTATCCACGTGCGGCCACGCTTCTTTTCAAAGCAGGTAACAAAATAGATACTCTTAAGCTGGGGCAAAGAGGTATTGTTACGCCCGCACTTGCCATAACAGCGGCTTCTGTAGCAGCCCCTGCCGCAGGAGGTGTCGTTCAAACAGCTATCAACACTACGCTTCCGTTGAGTGCTATGAATGTTGGTTACACATATGCTGCCGGCAATAACTGGATTTCCGGTCTTCAGATAGCAGATGGTAAAGTGTCTTTTAGTGTGACGGGAAATGAAACCGCGGAAGCAAGAACTGCTAAAGTTTACCTGAGCTATTCCGATGTGCTTGGAATTAACATTAGAGATTCTCTTACCGTAAATCAGCCAAGGCCATAAGTTTTTGGTATTTTGTTAGGTGTTCACATCAAACATTGTGCTCTGCGATGTCAATATCGTTTTGGAAATACAACTTTAAATATATGCATGAGATGCAGAAAATATTAGTTCTAACAGCGTGTATCTGCTTGTCATGTTTGCTGCATGGCCAGTCACAAGAAAAAATATCTTTGGTGTATACTGATGCTGCTTCGATGAAACTGATCGGGCAGGCATTTCCTTTAAAAAGCTTTCATCGTATTGATACGAATGCACACCGAAATTTTTCTGCAGGTATAAAAAGGTTGCTTACAAACGGGGCGGGACTTGTTATCAGCTTTAAAACGAACAGTCCGCGTATAGCTGCCAAGTGGTGCGTAAGCAGTTCGAAACCACATAACAATATGACACCCATTGTCGATAAGGGCCTTGATCTTTATATCAAAAGAAATGGCAAATGGGAGTTTGCGGGTGTAGGCCGGCCTAATGCCGTTTGCAATGAATTTGTAATGGTAAAGGATATGGAAAAGGGTGAGAAAGAATGCCTGCTTTATTTGCCAACTTATGATGAAGTGAAAAGTCTTTCTATTGGGATTGATAGCGGTTGTAAGATTGCCTCTGGTAATGATCCTTTTACAAAGAAAAAGGTAGTAATATATGGTTCCAGCGTTACGCAGGGCGCTTCTGCCAGCAGGCCGGGAATGGCTTACCCGGCAAGGCTTTCGAGAGATATGGGAATTAATTTTGTAAATCTTGGGCTGAGTGGAAGTGGTAAAATGGAAAAAGAAGTTGCAGATATGGTAGCATCCATTCAAGCTGATGCTTTTATATTAGATTGCTTTGCAAACCCTAGTCCCGAGCAGATTGCAAAGCGAACGGCATATATCGTAAAAGCAATAAGAGCCAAGCATCCCAATGCTCCGATTATTATGATACAAAGCGTTTTTCGGGAAACCGGAAATTTTGATTTGACAGTCAGAAAATTTGTAGAACGGCAAAATGCGAATACTTTAACTGAGTATCAGAAGTTACTAAAAGAAGGAGTAAAGCATCTTTACTTGATACCAGGTGACAATCTGTTAGGAAAGGATCATGAAGGTACAACAGATGGTACTCATCCCAATGACATAGGTTTTGATAGAATGTTGCAGGTAATAAAACCAGCAATAAGTCCTCTTTTAAATTAAAATCTTGTAAACTATTATGATAAAGCGTTATTCTTTTTTGATCACAATTATTGTATGTAGCTGTCTGTTTGGTCCGTCGGCAAAAAGCCAGTCAGCGCCACAGCGGTTGCGCCTTGGGTTTTCAATCGGAGTTAATAAAATTACTCCAGAGCTATTAATTATAGCCAAGGCTAGCGGCATTGATTATATTGAAACAAGTTTAAATGCTTACGTTGATTCAGCCCGTAATCTTCGCCTTACAGATGAGGAAATTATAAGTAATGTAAAAGCAGCAAAAAAGCGGCGGACGATGCTGGTATACAAATATGGTCGATACACATGCCATTTGGGCCGCGAATAGATATTTCAATGCAAGATGATACCGAACGGCAAAAGGTATTAGAGCTGCATAAAAAAATAATTGGTTACTGTGCTTTACTCAAGCCGAAGATCATTCTATTTCATCCAAGTTTCTTTTTGGGGCTTAATGAGCGTGAAATTCGTAAGAGCCAGATGATTAAATCTGCTATTGATTTAAATAAGACGGTTAAGGAGATTGGCGCTACGACGGTAATCGAAAATATGTTTGGCCCTGAACTTTTACGCGATGCTAAACGAGAAAGGCCATTGTTCCGTACTGTAGAAGAATCTGTAGAGATTATGAACAGGCTTCCATCAGATATTTATGCTGCGATCGATCTGAACCATACCAAATATCCGTCGTCGTTGATATATGCTTTGGGCCCACGTTTAAAGACATTGCATGTTGCGGATGGTACTGATAAAGCCGAAAATCATTTCTTCCCATGTAGCGGAGAAGGGCACAACGATTGGGTAGCAATTTTTATTGCACTTAATGCAGTTGGGTATAAAGGCCCGTTTATGTATGAATCTAAATATCAGGATGTAAGTGATTTTAAATCTTGTTATGAAAGCCTGTATCAGTCTTTTGTGAAGGCATTGGGAGTAAGCAATAAATAATGATAGTCAATTTTATTACAGTAGTTATTATATAAGTTATGAGAAGGAAAATGTTTTTTATATTGACGTTTGTGTTGTTTGTATTGGGAGCAACAGCACAATCAGAAAACACTAACCCGGTTAAATTAAGAGTAGGAACCTACAATGTTGGACACTTTAATCAGGGTATGAAAGGCGGACTTGAAGTGCGGGGAAAGGCCCAATATCCTACGGATAAAGAAGTGACAGGCAAATATATAAAGCAGGAACTGCTGAGTTGGAAAAGCTGGATAGGTGAGCAAAGCCTCGACATTTTAGCGGTTCAGGAATGGAACAGATATTTTGACCAGGATAGTACATTCATAGCTGCTGATGAACTTTTAAAACCCTATTATAATAATATTTACTTCGGTGATGAACATACCTGGATTTATAATGGTATTGCTACAAACTACCACCTGTCCAACCTTCATCAAAAATATTGGTATGAAGATTATTATGCTTTGATCGGAGACCTGAAAATTGGTAACAAAACAATCAAGGTTATTTCTACGCATATTCCCTGGCAGGCAAAAGGACATACTAAAGCGTTGGATTCAATTATTGCTGTGTTGAAAAAATATGAATATTTCATTTGCTTTGGTGATACAAATTCTTCAGACGCTGAAATACTACGATTTCCGGCAGCAGGGTTTAACATTGCCAATGGCGGACACCAGGGGTGGTTTGTAACTGCTTCTGGCGGTGTTAAACTGGATCGCATGAAGGACGGCCCTAATCGCCATATTGATAATGTTATTACCAGCAAAAATATCAGGATCATGAATGTGTCGGCACCATATACAAAGTTGAATGATATGGATCACCTGCCGGTTATAGCGGATGTAATTATCACTCAATAAAGTAATAAACTGGACTTTAATAAACTGTGGATCGCTGACTCGCTGTAAAGATTAATAGCTGGTCTATTGGCCAGAAGTTTAATTTGCGATAACTTATAGAAACAACACCTTTTCTAATCCCTGTGCTACATGAAGCCAAGTAAAAACTTAATAGAAAGATTTTTAAAAAACGACTGTACAAGTGCAGAGGCGGAAATAGTTGATCGATTTTTTAAAGAAAATCCTGATGAATTGGAGCACTATTTCCCTGTAAATGCCTGGCTCACTGAACCAGAAGCGAAATTGGATGCAACTGTTAGTGATAGAATATTACAACATGTCAGGGAAAAATATAAGAAAAAAAGCAGGCATCTTTAACAGCAAAAATATTACGGTATGTTGCAGCTGCTTCTGTTGCTGGCCTTGTAATGGTCATCGGGCTAAAAATATTTACTTCCACGAAAACTTCAGAAAAACAAACTCTAGCGGCAGCTCATGCAAATACAGCTGATCTAATGCAAACCATTGACAACAAAACAGGCAAAGTTATGCAGATAACTTTGTCAGACTGTTCAGTAGTTGCACTTTATCCAAATGGCATACTTCAATATTTACCTGCGTTCGAGGAAAACAGAAGGATCTTGTATTTAAATGGCAAGGCCAGATTTGATGTGCGTAAAGATAAGGTGAGGCCTTTTACCGTATATGCATCGGGGATTGCCACAACGGCTTTAGGCACACGATTTATAATATCAGTGTTAGATGATAAGCAAGTATCTGTAACACTAAAGGAGGGTATTGTAAAGGTATCGCCGGAGCATGGAAGAGATACAAGTATGCATGTATTGTTGCGCCCCGGCGATCAACTGATTGTAAACAGCAGAAAATTTCATAGCTATTCTTTGACGCATGAGGCCGCTTCTGCTTTTGCAAAAGAAAAACGTACGGTGTTGAAAATTCCTGATGATACCACCACAAAAAAGAAACAAGGTTGGTCTTTAAAAACCAACCGTTAAAAGATGTGTTCAGGAAAGTAGAAGAAAAATTTAATGTAACTGTAGATCATATAAATGCACCAGGTGTTGAAGAAAAATTATTTACAGGTATTTTTCTTGAAAATGACAACCTGAAATTTATATGTGATCTGATTTGCAAATTGCATGGACTGCATTACCGTATTGAAAAGCATACCGTCATCATAAGCTCAAATTGATCTGCAATTTTATCAACGATCCTCGCATTATTAAGAAGTAAGATCTTGTTGAAGATTTGTTGAATTACTACAAGTAAGTTTTATATTTACTCCCTGGTAATTTTAAACTTTACTCAATGATGTTTGTAAGACGCTTCTCTTTTGTTGCAATTTTCGTATTGGCTTCCCTTTTAAATTTCGCCCAGAATTCTAAACAAATTTATGAGCTTAGGGTGTATGAACTACGGTTTGGTGGGGCAAGAGGAGTTCTGGAGAAATATTTCGAAAAAGCCTTATTCCCTACTTTGAATAAGTATGGCATAAAAGATATCGGAGCTTTTGAGGAGATTTCGAAAGAAGATCCGGCAAAACTATATCTTTTAATTCCTTATGCTTCAATGGAAGCTTTTGGCAAAACAGTTGAACGTCTTGAAACGGATACCTTGTTTAAAGAATTGAGTAAAGAATTTGATTTTATTTCTGCTGATAAAACACCTTATACACGCATCTCTTCAATGTTAATGTCGGCATTCAGCGGCCTCCCGCAACTGGTAAAGCCTAAGAAATCTCAAAAGCTATTTGAAGTCAGAACTTATGAAAGTCACAATGAAGCTGCTTCTTTCAATAAGATAAGCATGTTTAATGATGAAGAGTTAAAGGTTTTTCAGCAAACAGGTCTTCATTCCGTATTTTTTGGACAAAACATTATTGGGGAGCATCTTCCATGCCTTACTTATATGCTTGCTTTCGATTCGATGGAAGAACGTGAGGCGAACTGGAGAAAATTCGGCGCAAACCCTGATTGGAAGCGCATTTCCTCCGATGTTAAATATGCTAACAATATAAATAAAATAAGAAGGGTCTTTTTGACACCACTGCCTTATTCCCAATTATAACATTAAACTGTCTACTCCATTAATTATAAATAGAACTGATTTTTTGGAGATGGTCCGTTTTAGGTAAAAGATGAAAAACTTGGAGCACGTTCAATGTGTCCATTAGAACATGTTCCTAATAGAATCATACTTGAAGCTATCTATAAAATTGTTGTAAAAAGGTTCCGTCAAATTCATGCAGGAGCTATTTCCTGAACTGGCTTTTTATCAGGGTACATAAATCTTTTATTGTTGCAAAGAATCAAATAAGAAACTAACCCATAACCAAATCATTATTGGTAAGCACAATTTCCTATCGGAAGAGTTTACAGGGATCAAAAGATGGAATAAGTGCAGCCCCTGGTCTCAATTCAATTATTATTTGCCTGCAATTGTAACATTTTAGAAAGTTATACGACTATTAAATGAGATTGATAGCAAGCGCTGTTATGTTATACCAATTACCATAATAATGTTCACGGTACAGGCGGGGTTGCATAAGGTGATTGGCATTCACCTTCTAAAAAATGTTGTTTACCGAGAATTGAAGTGAGATGGCCATTTTGCTATTGATCAGTGGTGCTTGCGAACTGTATGTTTGTGAAACAAATACAAAAAACAATAAAAAAATATTAAAAACAATTCTGATGAAAAACTTAATTCTTTCCACCGCAGTACTATTCACTTTAACAGTAAACGCTTTGGCGGCACCTAAAGACCCCGTAAGCATAAAAGTCCAGGAAACCTTCAACCAGATTTTTAAAAATGCAGCAGATGTAAGCTGGACTGTCAACGGCAGCAATAGTGACGCTTTCTTTACAGTTGACGGAATTAAAACGCGCGCTACTTTGAATGCAAACGGAACCCTTATTCAAACGATACGTTATTATAGTGAAGAACATTTGCCAGCAAGTGTGTTATACAATATCAAAAAGTCATACAAGTCAAAAGAGATTTTTGGTGTTACTGAAGTGTCAAATCATAATGGCATTAATTACCGAATCGTATTAAAAGACGACAAGCACTACACTTTTATAAATGCTAATAGCTCTGGAGATAACGAAGTAGTTAAAAAATATAAAAGAGGCGATAAATAGTAAAGCTTAAAATTTTTCTCATGTAAAACAACGGAGGAGGTATTCTTATCTTCTCCTTTTTTGTGTTATATGTTTTAAAAGCCGAACCTATTTCTTTAAATGTTTCCCAATATATTCTGAAGGAACCATCCCGAATTGTTTTTCAAAATTTTTGCTGAATATTTTTGGAGAGTTATATCCAACTATATCAGATACTTCATTAATATTATATCCCTCGCTCATTAATTTAGCGGCTTTTTTCAAACGTGTTAAATTGATAAGATCATTTGGTGTAAGATCAGATATGGCACTTATCTTTCTATAAAAAGTTGTCCGGCTCATATTAAGGTAACGCGCCAGCCTGTCTACGTCCAGTTCCTGTTCCTGCAAATGTTCTTCTATAATGTGGTTCACGTTTTCCAGGAACTTTTCATCTGCTTTAGTATGAGCAATTGACTTTAATTGTGCAATAGGTGAGTTAGCGAAATAGTCTTTTATTTTGTTACGATTGGCCAGCAGACTGGCTATTTGCATTTTCAGATGTTTGGGGGAAAAGGGTTTTTCAATGTACACATCAGCACCAAGTTCAAGCCCTTGCAATCGTGCTTTCAATGTATTTTTCGCTGTTAACAATATGCACGGTAAGTGACTAAGTTCTACATCAGATTTGATGATCCTGCAAAGTTCAAAACCATCCATCACCGGCATCATTACATCACTTACAATTAGGTCAATTACTTCATTGCGCAAAACGTCAAGTGCAGCCTGCCCATTGATCGTTTTTTTAACGGTATATGTATCGCAAAGATTAGTTTCAATAAAATCAAGAATTTCTCTGTTGTCTTCAACTAACAATATTACGGGTTTCATAATGGGCGTTTAGTTTTTAGGCATCAAAGGAAGTAAAAGCACAAATACATTTTTATCATTTTGCATCGGATCAATATACAGTTTGCCGTTATGCATTTCGGCCAATGTGCGGCTTAGCGCCAGGCCGATGCCAGTTCCGGATTGGCCTGAAGTGTCTTTGATCCTGTAAAAACTGTCAAAGATTTTCTCTCTGTCTTCTTCCGGTATAACAAATCCATCATTTGCAAAAGTTATTTTATAATGATCCTGATCTTCGGATAAGGTCAATGTTATTGTCACAAAGCTTTGAGCATATTTAACTGCGTTGTCGATAAGGTTATTAAATATTTTATTCAAAGCTTCTTCGTCTGCCTGCGCGAATATATCGCTCTCGCAACTGATCTCGTAGGATAAAATATTATGTGCTGCAATAGGTTTGAAGCGCAAATAAATATCATTAAGCAATTCTGAAATATTGATACGGTCAAAATTAAGGTGGAAGCCATTCATCTCGATCTTTCTAAAGTCAAGTATCTGATTGGCCAGATGCATTAGCCTGTCTGCATTTCGGCTCATGAGTTGCAGATTTTTTGTGATAGGAGACGATTCCGGCACTTCATCCATTATATTTTCCATCGGGCCTTTTATAAGCGTTAATGGTGTTTTTATTTCATGAGCTACATTCGTAAAGAAATCTATTTTATCTTCATAATGTTCCTTTTCTTTTTCAAATGCCATCTTTTCCAAACCTTCGCTTATTCCGCTCTTTTGAACGATTCACGAAAAACCTTATGATCATAAATGTGATTAAGATCATTAACAACATATATGCCAGGTAAGCCTGCCATGTTAACCAAAGTGGAGGTAAAATTTCAATATCAAGCTGTGCAAAATTCCCTTCCACATCCTTAGATTCCATCATGATCTTGACAATGAAACTGTATTTGCCAGGCGGCAGCTCGGTATAATAAGCTTTTCTGTTACTTAGTAGGTAATTCCAGTTCTTGTCAAGGCCAACCATTTTATATGCATACCTGATACTGGATGGTGCATTGTAATCGAGCGCAGCAAAGTCAATGCTGAAGGTTGACTGGTTATATTTCAGCTTTAATTCTTTGGTATATAAAATTGATGTTTTAAGCGGCGAATTTTTATGAGCAATTGGAAGCTCCTGGTTGTATATCTGGAAGCCTGTAATGTAGACGGGTGGCGAATAATGTTGCACAGGAATTGAATCAGGATGAAAGCTGATCATACCTTTTACACTGCCAAAATACATATTGCCTTTATTGTCTTCAAAAGCTGACCGGTAGTTGAATTGATCTGTAAGCAAACCGCGGGATCTTGTAAATGTTTTTACCTGGTTATTCTCCGGCGTAAAACGCACCAATCCTTTGGAAGTACTTAGCCAAAGATTTTTACTTTTATCTTCTAATATGGTATAAATAACATTTGCCGGAAGATTGTTTCGTGTGGTATAAATTTTTACTTCGCCACTTCGTGAATCAAACCGGCATAAGCCGCCTTCTGTTGCAAACCAGATCAAGCCATCGGTTGTGCAATATATGTAGTTGATAATATTGCAGGCAATGCTTTTGTTATTGTTTATAGAAAAAAATATTGTGTTGCTTTATTAGTTGTCGGGTCATATCTATAAAATCCATTACCGTATGTACCCGCCCAGATATTTCCATTTATATCTTCGCGAAGCGCGCGAAAAAAGGCCTTTGGAAGGGCAGTGATTCGATCAAATACGTTTTTATTTTTGGAGTATATAAATGCACCTTTATCTGTTGCCGCAATTATTTTTCCTGTTTGGGTATAAATAAGTGCGTCTACGAAATTGCTGCCAATTGAATTATCGAGTGTATTATAGTTGTGCAAGCGCCTGCCATTAAGGTCAAGCAAGTCAAGGCCGTGTAAGTAAGTTCCTGCCCACAACGAATCTCCATGAACTAAAATGCTTTGCACATTGGAATAGGAGATGGTTTGTTTTTTATTTGCCGGATTAAAATTGATAAACGTATCATCAGCTGAATTAAATTTATTGATACCGGCGTCTTCCGTTGCGATCCATAACATTCCGTTTTTGTCTTGCCGTATCTCTCCAACTGCGTAACCACTTATGGAAGTGCCACTCGTTTTAGGGAAGTATTTTTTAAAAGCCATTTGCTGTTGTGAGAAATAGTTAATACCTCCAAAGTAAGTGCTGGCCCATATTCCACCCTGACTATCTTTGAAAAGTGATTGTACAATATTGTCAGAAAGCGAATATGGATCTTCATACTTTTTCTTATATAACTGTACTGTCGACTATTTATATTGATGATATAAATACCTGTTTGTGATGCAACCCAATATTCATCGTTGGCGGTTTTAAGAATATCCATCACCGTAATATCTGTTTTATCGGCATTATGGGTGATCAGATTTTCATAATCAGCATTTTTTGTGTCAAGCAGTTTCAGTCCTTCATTAGATGTGCCAACCAGCAGTTTACCATCACCAGCGTCACATAAGGATTGAATCCATTTTGATACAATCGATTTTGATTTTGTAAATACGTTATAGGTTTTATCAAAACTCTTGCTTACTTTATTATATTTTGCTACAAGCCCCGTTGCTGTTGCGATCCATAAGCTATTGTCATTTTGTAAAATGAAAGAAGTGACCTCATTCGGAAAATTATATTGTGTTATCTTTTTGGTTAGTGTATTGTAGCTGTACAATACATACATGTTAATATAAAAAACATCATTTCCTAAAATCTTAACTGACTGGATAGCTCCATTTCCTGCGCCTTTTAGTTGGGTAAATTTCTCGGTAAGTTCATTGAAAATATATAATCCCTTTTCTGTTCCAACCCATATTTTTTTATCTGCTGCTTCGTCCAGCGATATGATGGCGTTACTTCCAATGGAATTGGAGTCGGTAGGATTGTTGCGAAATATTTTATAAGACAACCCATCAAACCTGTTTAACCCATCGCGTGTACCAAACCACATAAAACCCAGCTTGTCCTGCAATATGCATAACACTGCGTTGTTGGAAAGCCCGTCTTCTACCTGGTAATGCGTAAAATAATAAGACTGCCCGGAAACGTTGAATATGCAACAGAACAAGAGGATGATAAAAGTGAAAAACCTTTCTCTCATATGACGGTAAATGTTACAAACAAAATAAATTAATTAATTAAACATTCTCGTTTTAGTTTTTGCTTAAAAGCCAAAATGAGACGAATGAGGAGATTTATGAAACAAAAACGACCTTATTTTTCCCGGAAGTTCTTGAATATTGTAACTCAAATTAATAACGATTGTTTGAACAGCTAAATCGATTGCTATGATCAGAGTTGACAATTATTACCATCAGTTACCCGATGAGGAACTTTTTTACTTGTAAAAAAGGATGATTGCAAAGCATTCAACGAATTGTATGCGCGCTACCGTTTAGTGTTGAAAGAAATGGCGGAAAAGATGCTCGATTCGAAGCAAATAGCCGAAGATATTGTGCAGGAACTTTTCCTGAATCTATACAATCGGCGTTATCAAATAGATATCCAGGTTTCGCTGCGCAGCTATCTCAAAAAAGCGATTAAGTTCAGGATATTAAATGAATATCGGTCTTCTGGCGTAAGAAACACTTATCGCAGAGAAGTGAATGCACAATACACTTTAGCCAGTAGTGAAAACAATTGCTATGACTTTGAAATAAAAGATCTGAATTACAGCATTCAAACAACGATCGATGGATTACCTGATAAATGCAAAACAGCTTTTTTATTAAGCCGCACTGAAGACCTTTCTTACAAAGATATTTCCGGTTATATGGGTATATCGGTAAGTACTGTTGAGAAACATATTAGCAAGGCACTGAAAGTTTTAAAGAGTAATCTAATCATTTCAGATTTTTCAATTAATTAAACATGTTCATGCTACATAAGAAGGTTTTTATCGTTCTTTTCTTTTTGCCATTTTATCTACAACCTTAAATGGACAAAAGCAACTGGTAGATTATGTGAGCACTTTACAAGGCACTAATTCCAGCTGGGATCTTTCTTACGGGAACGTGTACCCAACAATTGCATTGCCATTTCCTGTTCATTCCTGGTCGCCTCAAACGGGTAAAAATGGTGACGGATGGAAATACACTTATAAAGCTACCACCATTCGTGGCTTTCAGCAGGTGCATCAATGTAGTCCATGGATGGGCGACTATGGCGTGTTTTCATTAATGCCGCTTACGGGCGAATTGAAGGTTAAAGAAGACGAAAGAGCATCTGCTTTTAAACATGAAAATGAGATAGCGAAACCTTCTTATTATAAAGTGCAATTTGATAATAATATAACAACCGAAATTGCACCGACCGAACGTGCTGCTAATATGCGCTTTTCTTTTCCTAACGATGACGCTTTTATAGTGTTTGATGGTTATACCAAATTTTGCGCTGTAACAATCATTCCGAAGGAAAGAAAGCTGATCGGTTACGTTACAAATGGAACTTTTATCCCCAAAGAATTTAAAAACCATTTTGTAATTCAGTTTGATCAACCATTCGAAGAGTACGGTACCTGGCGCGCTGCAGGAGATACTATATCAGCTAAGAGCTTATCAGAAGAGGGTGAAAAATGCGGTGCTTTTCTGCGTTTTAAAAAGGGCGTAAAGTTAAATGCTAAGATTGCATCGTCCTACATTAGCCTGGAGCAGGCCGAGTTAAACCTTAAACTTGAATTGGGTAAACATAAAAAATTTGAGGATACGCACAATGCAGCTAATAAAACATGGAACGAATTGCTTGGCCGTGTAAAGGTTGAAGGCGGAACTGAAGATGATAAAGCAACATTCTATTCCTGTTTATTTCGGGCTAATTTATTCAGCCATAAATTTTATGATCTGAAAGAAGACGGCAGCCCGCATTATTTTAGTCCATATGATGCGAAGATTCATGATGGTTACATGTATACGGATAATGGTTTTTGGGATACATTTCGTGCGCAGTTTCCGCTTAGTAATATTCTGCATCCTACCATGCAGGGCCGTTATATGCAATCGCTGCTTGATGCGCAGGAGCAGTTTGGTTTCTTTCCTACCTGGTCAAATCCTGGTATGTCTGGAGTAATGATTGGCAACCATGCTATTTCATTGCTCACCGATGCCTGGATGAAAGGTATCAGAAACTTCGATCCCGAAAAAGTGCTGAAAGCTTATTTGCATGAAGCTACTAACAAAGGTCCATGGGGTGGATCTAATGGAAGAGAAGGCCATGAGTATTGGTTTAGCCTGGGCTATATTCCGTACAAAGAAGTTTCGGAGAGTGGCGCTAAATCACTGGAATATGCCTACGATGATTGGTGTGCCTATCAATTAGCGAAAGCTACAGGGAACAAATTTTACCAGAATATTTTTGAGCGGCAGATGTACAATTACAAACATGTATTTGATACAACTGTTGGTTTTGTAAGAGGACGTGATAAACACGGGAATTGGGTGCCGAAAGATTTTGATCCTGTTGAGTGGGGTGATCCTTTTACCGAAGGAAATCCTTGGCAATGGAGCTGGTCTGTATTTCATGATATAAATGGGCTTATTAAACTGATGGGCGGTAAGGATAGGTTTAATGCAAAGCTGGATAGTTTATTTACTGCGCCAAACACCGTGAAATACGGCTCTTACAAACAAGAGATCCACGAAATGAAAGAAATGATATTACAGGGTTTAGGTCAGTATGCACATGGTAATGAACCGGTGCAGCACGCAGCCTATCTTTATAACTATTCAGGTCAGCCATGGAAAGCTCAGAAACAGTTGCGCGAGATAATGAAAAAGATATACAATGCAACACCCAACGGCTTTCCCGGAGATGAGGATCAGGGAGAAACATCTTCATGGTATGTATTAAGTGCATTAGGATTGTACGCTGTTTGTCCGGGAACAGATCAATATGTTATTGGAAGCCCAATGTTCGATAAAATAACCATTACCATGGAAAACGGAAAAAGATTTGTAATAAAAGCGAAGGACAACAACGAAAAAAATGTTTATATAAAATCGGCAAAGCTCAATAATAAAGACCACCAAAAGAATTGGATCACTTATCAGGATATTATTAATGGCGGTGTTTTAGATCTTGAAATGAGCAGCGAACCCAATAAGCAGAGAGGCACAGGCAAAGATGCTATTCCGTTTTCAGTATCGTTAGAAAATTAAATGTTTTAGAAGTAGTAAAGTTATTCTTAAAGAAGAAGCGACACTTTATCGCTGTTATGCTGAGAAGTAAGACAAGTAGCAATCGTCATTTTGAGTTAGGATTTGCGCTGCAAAATCAACAAGGCGATAACATATAGTATAGCACTCTTATATTTTGAAGGAGACCTCTCCTTACAGTCGAGGTGACGCGATACCGAACATACATGTATCCGTCATTTCGTAGCGAAGCGGAGAAATCTCCTAAAGCACAGCGAGAGGTCTCCTCGTCCAACCTGTCATCCGGGGCGGGCTTAGTTGACATGACGGCGCTTAATTTTTTGATTTATAATCCCAAAGCCCCAAGGCACGCATTCTCAAGGTTCGAAATTGTATTTTTTTCCTTCAGTCAATCCTTTAAAGTTATCTGTTCTGAAAGGTGCTACAGGCAGATTATTTTCATTATACAAATTAATAGGTCCTGGATGTCCGCTCCATAAGTACCTTACAGCAATTGGAGCATTCACCTGGTCGCTATGAACAACTACTGAGTTAGCATCTTTTAGGTAGGCTTTTGCCCAATGAAAAGTACTGTCTTTCCCGGCTATTGCGAACCCTTGTAGATTGTCATATTTCCCGTTGCTAACTATGTTGTTATCAAAACTTATAATAATACTGTCTCCAACCACTTGCATACTTTTATAACAAGGACTTGTTTTTATAGAATCGATATGATAAGTCATACTTAATGCAGTCATGGCTAGCCGGTTGCCTACCGCTAACTTGTTGAGTGGATGTAAATTGTCAGCATCACCAATATCAATCGTTACAGCCATTCCTGTGTTAGGTAGTTTTAGTGCCGCTGACTGTGCTCCACGTAATTCGGCCCATTCGCTGTTTTCAGGAAGTTTTGGTTGTTTACCCAGATTGGGTAATTGCACAATGAGAAAAGGCAAATCGCCTTGTTTAAATTGGGTGCGCCAATCTTTGATCATACTTGGAAGTAGTTGTTTATATTCTGCTGCCCGTCCTGTGTTGGCTTCACCCTGATACCAAATAAAGCCTTTAATGCTTAGCTGCGTTAGCGGCGCTATGTTGGCATTGTATAAAATAGACGGAGTGCCAAATATGTAAATATTAGGCACTAATGGCCTTTTGAATTTTGACGGATCGATCTGTACTCCTTTTTTATATTTCCATTCACCTGCAAAAAAAGGGCTCCAGAACATATTGTACATACCTCCTTTACCGCCGGCGTCGAAAACCCGTACCACAACTACATTGCTTTTAGGTTTAAGTACGCTGTCTGGAATTTGATAAGTGTACATGTTCATATTTCCATATCCTTCACCAACCTTTACGCCATTTACCCAGCAAATATTATAATCATCTACTTGCCCAAGACTAATAGTAGTACGCCCTACCATATCTTTTGGAAATGAATCGTACTTCTTGTAAAACCAAACTGATCCGTCATAATCCTTTAACTCATTATCTTCCCAATGAGAGGGCTGATTCATAGCACGCCAATCACTAACATCCGTTTCGGGCTTATACCATTGTTCCTTTAAACCAGGATCGTCTTTCAGGTAATAATTTTTGTTCCAATCTTCTTTGATTTTTTCAAAAGCATCATTCATTTGCTTTATGTTTTTGCCAGGCTTAATGTAAGTATCATAATAACTGCTGAATTGAGGAAACTCTTTTATCGAACTATTGCTCATCCATTCTTCAATGGACGTCGCGCCAAGGTTATCACTGATCAGGCCAACCGGAACATTCAAATTTTGTTGCAGATAGCTGCCAAAGAAAAACCCTACAGCGCTAAAACCATTGACATTTTTTACTGTAGCTGTTTTCCAGCCACCTCCTTTTAGATCTTCTTGAGGAGTTAAATCGGTGCTTATATCAACACTGAACAACCGTATATTTTGATTATTAAATGTTGCCGTGTCGGGTTTTGGCGAAGATTCTTTAACGGAAAACTGCATATTACTTTGTCCCCCGCAAATCCAAATATCCCCAAATAATACATTGTTTAGTTTGATTGTATTCTTGCCTTGTATAATTATTTGATGAGGTCCGCCAGCCGGCTGAGGTGGTAAAGTGATTTTCCATTTTCCATTTTTCGCAATAGTTTTATATATCGCATTATTAAAATGTATTGCGATGCCTTCGCCATTGGTGGCGCTACCCCAAATATTGCAAGGCTTGTCACGCTGCAATATCATGTCATTTTGAAATAATACGGGCAGCTTAATATTGGCTTTAGTGATAAGACAAGATAGTAGAAAGGCTGTAACAATCGTATGTTTCAATTTCATCAAGAGCGCTTTTGAATAGAATAATCTTTCGATAGTTCGATTATGATTATTATAAAGTACATCTATATGATCTTTACCTCTACTTCACTTTTATTTTAATAGCTTTATAATTTTGAATGGCGGTAATATATAAGTGGCGTGTCATCTATATTGATGGGCTTTTTAGGAACCATTCTCTTTAAGTGTTTTGCCTAAATACACACAAGCTTCTATTTTTAGTATCATGAAAAGAAAAATTCTTTTAATATTCCTTTCTGCCATCAATCTTCAGGCAATAGCTCAATTGAAAATGCCTGCTATGTTTAACGACAGTATGGTACTGCAGCAAAATGCCAATGCGCCGGTATGGGGATGGGCAGCACCCGGACAAAAGGTAGAAGTAAGTGGAAGCTGGTCGGAAAAAAAGTATCGACTGTTAGTGATAAAACCGGTAAGTGGATGATTAAGCTTCCGACTCCTAAAGCTGGAGGGCCTTATAATATTGATATTAGAGCAAATGAAACGAAAAGAATAAACGGTGTTTTGATAGGTGAAGTTTGGATATGTTCAGGACAATCAAATATGGAAATGCCTGTGGAAGGATGGGCAAATGATCCTATTAAAAATTCATCTGATGAGATTGCAAACGCTAATTATCCATCTATCCGGTTGTTCACTGTTCAGAAAGATGTAGCCTTTAATCCCCGTGAAGACGTGAATGGTTCCTGGTCTGTTTGTGCGCCTGCATCAGTACGTTCATTCAGCGCCACAGCCTATTTCTTTGCAAAGGAATTGTATGAACGCTTAAAAGTTCCCATTGGACTGATACATACAAGCTGGGGAGGTACCATTGCTGAAGCATGGACAAGTGAAGCAGCGTTAAGAACGATGGGTGATTTTGATAATGAATTGAATACGATTGATTCAGTCGGCAAAAATATTAAAGCAATAATGCTAAAGGATAGCATTAGTAATCTAAGCTGGCAAAAAGCACTGTCCCAAGTGCATAATCAAAAAGTAAGCTCTTTAGATAATGACGGGTGGAAGGTGATGCAACTGCCAACTGTTTGGGAAGATGCAGGCTATCCAGACCTTGACGCGATTGTCTGGTTTAAACGTACCGTGCAAATTCCTGAAAGCTGGGCAGGCAAAGATTTAAAAATTGATCTGGGGCCAATAGACGACAGGGATATCACCTATTTTAACAGTGAATTTTTAGATAGTACAATGGGCGGCTTTTCCTGGGCTGCCGAACGTCATTATACTATTCCGGGCAAGTTGGTGAAGGCCGGAGCAAATACAATATCTGTTTGTGTAATTGACGATTGTGGAAACGGCGGATTGTATGGGATGAAGGAAAAGATGAAAATATATCCGGCTACTGAAAATGCTTCAACAGGAATAGGATTGGATGGAGAGTGGCAGTATAAAATAGTTGCAGCTAAGCCTAAGCAGGTACTTAATACCTGGCCTAATCAACCTTCTGTATTGTATAATGGTATGATATCGCCTTTAATTCCATTTTCGATAAGAGGCGCCATTTGGTATCAGGGCGAATCAAATGTTGGAAGAGCTAAACAGTACACTAAGTTGTTTCCCTTAATGATCAGGGATTGGCGCAAGCGATGGAACGTGGGCGCATTTCCTTTTACTTTGTTCAGATTGCACCGTTTACTTACATGGGCGATCATACTCAGGCCGCTGCTTTGCGCGACGCTCAACGCCGCACCTTGACATTGTCTCCCAACACGGGGATGGCAGTTACTTTAGACATCGGAAACCTTAAGAATATTCATCCAGCGAATAAGCAGGATGTAGGAAAACGCCTTGCTCTTTGGGCATTGAATAAAACCTACAACCATAAAGATGTTGTGTATTCGGGCCCTTTATATAAAGCAGTTGATAAAAATGAAAATAAGATGATCGTTTCTTTTACCAATACCGATGGTGGCCTAAGTGCATACGATGAAACATTAAAAGGATTTGAATTAAAAGGTGCAGATGGTTTGTGGAAGCCTGCTACAGCAACTATTGATGGAGATAAAGTTATTGTTGTTACTGATGATGTTCAAAAACCCGTAGCGGTAAGGTATGCTTTTTATGATTCGTCTGTAGGTTCATTATTTAATGGCCGCGGATTACCGGCTTCTTCTTTTACATCTGAAGATTTAAATTGATTGTTTTTGCAAAAGAGCAAATTTGAATAAGCCCAGGATAACATTATATGGTTCTCATTTACCCTTAACTCAACACCAATTAAAGAATCAAAAATAATTCTGAATGAAATTTTTAAACTATTTGTGGCTTTCTTTTCTATCCTGTTTTTGCTTTTCTGCGATGGCGCAAAATGCTCCGCGTTTTACCAATGGAGACCGTGTTGTTTTTGTAGGAAATAGCATTACACACGGTGGACGGTATCATCAGTATATCTGGCTTTATTATATGACACGGTTTCCCGAAATGCGCATCACCATTATGAATGCAGGTATAGGAGGTGAAGTGGCAGAGCAAATGTTTAAGCGATTAGAGACAGACGTGTATGCAAAAAAACCATCCGTTATTGCGTTAACTTTTGGCATGAATGATACCGGATACTTTGAATTTCTGCAGGCTAACAGTTCTGAAAAATCAAAAGAAAAACTTGACAGGTCATATAAAGCTTATTTGCGCATTGATTCTTCTTTTAAAAAGCATACCGGAAGTAAGAAAATTATTATTGCCGGTTCACCCTATGACGAAACAAGCAAATTTGGTAAAGACAATTTTTTCCCCGGAAAGAGTAAAGCATTGCTTGAAACAGCCAACTTCCAGGAAGCGGTTGCCAAAAAGAGCGGTTGGAGTTTTGTAGATTTTAATCGCCCTATGACAGCGATCAATCTGCGTGAACAAGCAAAGGATTCCACTTATACTATAATAGGCAATGACCGGATACATCCCGGTGTTGACGGGCATCTGGTAATGGCATATTTATTTTTGAAAGCTCAGGGGTTGAAAAATAAAAAGGTTGCAGAGATGACTATCAACGCAACAACTTCCAAAGTGGAAAGAACGGACAATTGTATAATTACCGATGTAAAAGCCGGGCAGGACGAACTTCGATTTGATTACCTGGCCAAAGCGTTGCCTTACCCGGTGGATACAATGCCTACCGGAGAGTGGAATGCCATGCAACGTCGTGAAACCGATGCGTTGGAATTAGTTCCATTTAATCAGGAACTAAATCAGGAAATGTTATTTGTAAAAGGATTAAAGAATAATAATTATGCTGTTGAAATTGATGGCCGGAAGATAGGAGAGTGGAGCGCTGAACAATTGGGAGCAGGGATCAATCTTGCAGAGCAGCGTAGAACTCCGCAGTATGAGCAGGCGATGGCCATAAAAAAACTGAATGAAGAAAGATGGCAGATAGAACGTAGATTGAGAGATTATGCCTGGATGGAGTATGATTTTTTAATGGACAAGGGTTTGCTATTTAAAGATGATCTTGCTACATTAGATACTATTTACACACATATAAACGAAGGCTTTGTAAGAGGCAATTTAGATAATTACTTAAAAGCCCGTTATCCGGAAGTGAGGCAAGGTTGGCAAAGGCAGATGGATGTTCTTGTAGAAGAGATATATCGTATCAACAAACCCCAAAAACATTCTTTTTACATACACGCATTATAGCGTAAACTTTAGTGGATCCATCATTCAGCGTATTATATATGATATCAAAGTCAAGGTTTTTTTTCTCTTCACTCTATTTGTGATCACACTTATGTGCATAGCCAGGTTGTATCACCGGCAAAATATGTGAATCCATTTATTGGAGCCAGTACCAGTGCGGGCAAAGCTGGTATCTATCATGGTTTAGGAAAGACTTTTCCAGGAGCAACTACACCGTTTGGAATGGTGCAGGTAAGCCCGAATACAATTACCGGAGGCGATAACGGCTCGGGCTACAGTTACGAGCATTCAAGTATTGAAGGTTTTGCATTTACACAAATGAGCGGGATCGGATGGTTTGGTGACCTGGGCAATTTTTTGGTTATGCCAACTACTGGAAAGCTAAAGACCTTCGCAGGAAAACCAGATGGTGCGAATGGAGATGGATACAGATCAAGATATAAAAAGGAAAGTGAAAAAGCATCTGCAGGATACTATAGTGTTAAATTATCTGATTATAATATTGGTGTAGAAGCAACAGCAGCAGCACATAGCGGTATGTTGCGATTTACTTTTCCTGCTAATAAAGAATCACGTATACAGATCGACTTAGCAAGACGAGTTGGCGGTACATCCACAAAGCAATATGTAAAAATAGTGGACAGCCAAACAATACAAGGTTGGATGCAGTGTACGCCAAATGGTGGAGGTTGGGGCAACGGAGATGGCAAGGCTAATTACACTGTATATTTTTATGCCAGGTTCAGCAAGCCATTTAAGAACACCGGTGTTTGGAGTGCATCCATTCCAGATACAGCAAGCCGTAAGCGAGAAGCGATCGAAAGTGATTATTATCAACAATGGATTGCTGATGCAGTGGTAACAAAGGGCACAAAGGAAAAAGAAGGAAAACATCTTGGCTTTTATACAGAGTTTGAAACAAAGACTGATGAAGTGGTTCTAATGAAGGCCGGGATTTCTTTTGTAAGTATGAATGGCGCTAAGGAAAATCTTGAAACCGAAATCGGATCATGGGATTTTGATGCAACACACAGCAAGGCGGTTTCGCTTTGGAACAAAGCATTAAATGTGATTGACATTGATGGCGCTACTTCCGATCAGAAAAGTATTTTTTATACGGCATTGTATCATACAATGATCGATCCGCGTATTGTAACAGATGTTGATGGAAATTATATGGGTGGTGATCATAAAATACATCACTCAACATCATTTAAGAAGCGAACTATTTTCAGTGGGTGGGATGTTTTTCGCAGTCAATTTCCGTTGCAGACAATTATCAATCCTGCTTTGGTGAATGATATGATCAATTCGCTGGTAACACTTGCAGATGAAACGGACAGTAGTTATTTAGAAAGATGGGAATTACTTAATGCTTACAGTGGCTGCATGCTGGGCAACCCTGCTGTTGTAGTATTGGCAGATGCTTATGCAAAAGGTATTCGAAATTATGACGTTGAAAAAGCCTATCGATATGCTGTCAATACCAATGAAAGATTTGGCAATGGAAGATTAGGTTATGATCCTGGAAGTATCGCAAAAACATTGGAGTACGCATTTGCGGACTGGTGTCTTTCTCAATTAGCAAAAGAATTACATAAAGAGACAGACAGTGAAAAATTTTATCAGCGTTCAAAAAGCTATAAAAATATCTGGGATACAACACATCAATGGTTTCGGCCTCGCAAAGAAGATGGCAGTTGGGAGCCGTGGCCAGACGAAGGCCGTATGACCGATTGGTACGGCACTTTTGAAACCAATCCATATCAGCAGGGTTGGTTCATTCCTCATGATATTCCCGGAATGGTGGCGCTTATGGGTGGCAAAGAAAAAGTTATAGCAGACCTGGAAAACTTTTTTAATAAAACACCTCAAAATTTTATGTGGAACAGTTATTACAATCATGCTAATGAGCCGGTACATCATGTTCCTTTTTTGTTTAACAAATTGGGTGTTCCCTGGCTTACGCAAAAATGGACACGTATTATTTGCGACAGCGCTTATCATAATTCTGTAGAAGGATTGGTGGGCAATGAAGACGTTGGCCAGATGAGCGCCTGGTATGTATTAGCCTCTATTGGAATTCATCCGGTTTGTCCGGGAAGCACGAGTTTTGAAATAACCAGCCCGTTATTTAAAAGAGCTTCTATCCGGCTTCCTAATGGAAAAAAGTTTTCTGTCATTGCAAAAAATAATAGTTCTTCAAACATATATATTGAAAGTGCGTTGCTTAATGGAAAGCCCTATGATAATTCTTATATAGATTATTTTGATATTATGAAAGGAGGGTCGCTTGAATTAAAAATGAGCGATAAGCCTAATAAATCCCGAAAGTTAAATGATGAATAAAAATATTGGGTTAGGTATAGATGTGGGAGGTTCTCATATCACTGCTGCGCTAGTAGATCTTGATCAATACTATATTTTAAAAGACTCGCGCTTTCGGGGAGCTGTTAATTCAAAAGGTTCTGTAAACGAAATTAGCGAGGCTTGGTTAGACGTGATCAACAGGTCGCTGAATTGTTGTACTGATGCCGTTACAAGAATAGGAATAGCTATGCCTGGGCCATTTGATTATGAGAACGGCATCAGTTTGATAAAAGATAACAATAAATACGAAGCATTATACGGCATCAATATAAAAACATTATTGTCAGAGGCATTGTCAATTGCGCCTGAACAAATCACTTTTTCAAATGATGCCGCATGTTTTTTAAAAGGCGAAATAGTTTCTGATGATACTTGTAAGTACGAACGTGTTGTAGGCCTGACCTTAGGTACAGGACTTGGTTCGGCGCGTTTTAAAGATAATCTGGCTGAAGATGCGAATCGTTGGTGTATGCCTTTTTTGGAAGGTATTGCTGAAGATTATATATCGACACGCTGGTTTCTACAACGTTATTTTGAGCGTTGCGGTGAAATGGTGAAAGATGTAAAAGCCCTTGTTGAGCAATACACTTCAAATAAATTGATTGCAGAGATCTTTGATGAATTTGCTAAAAACCTGGCTCTTTTCGTTCAAACCTGTGTAAAAGAAGATGGAGCTGAAACAGTTATAATTGGCGGCAACATTGCCAATGCAAATAAACTTTTTTACCATTAATGTCGCAGCGCTTGCGCGATGAAGGTATTTCTATTCCTGTAAGAATTGCCAGCTTAGGTGAAGATGCAATGATTGTTGGTGCCGTTTCCTGATGACTTTAGTTTGTCAATGTAATTTCAAGTGTAGCAATGCCATGCTTTGGTAATGCTGTCATTACTGCTTTGCCATTTACCTTAGCTTTTGTGTTTGGCGTGCCATCCAGATTTATCCATGTTGCTTTTTCAAAAGGTTTGAAAATTTTAATATTTACAGGAGTGGTTTTTCCTTCCGCATTATAGAATCTTGCAATCAACTTATTATTTTTTAAGTTAAAAGAGGTTAGTTCGTAGCCGGTTTCTGAAAGATCGATTATGCTTTTTAAATCTCTTTTTATATTACCGGGGATGACAATTAATGGTTCTGCAATATTACTGGCGGCTGTATTAAGTTTTGCATCGTCCCATTTACCGGAATGCGGTATGACAGCGTAATTGATTTCTGTTGAATCCTGAAGCTGATAATTACCATTCCACAAACCCATGCCACTGTATGCGATCGTTAGCGCTAAAGGAAAATTTTTGCCCTGTGAATAGCTGGTTGTATGGTCTGAAAACAACGCTAACCCTTTATTCTGTTTCCTGTCTGCAATATCCACCCAACGATAGATGATATTATTTTTAATACTGTCCCAGGTACTGAAAAATGTATTATCAAGACGGCTTTCGGTTACATCAAAAGGCGCATCTTTATAAACCTTCATATCGTGCAAGCTTGTCGGAAAGTATATACAAAGTTTTGAAGTATCTACATAAAACGCTTTCTTAACATCTTTACTATCATAACCACCTCTCTGCGCATGGCCATCACCAACGCCCTCACTGTTTTTCCAGCGAATGGTTGTTTCAAAATCGATGGCTGGCTGGCCAGTTTTAAGGCTGATCTTTTGCACAAAGCTATGGTCTCCGATTTTTCCTGTTATTTCTGCAGTTTTTTCGAGCGGCCCATTTTCCAAAATACGAATTTCATTCTTCTGATCAATTGATGATAGAAAACGCTGTTGATTATAAAAGTATCCGCCAATTTCATTAAACCGTTTACTTGTGGTTTTATCGATCCATTCTTTATCATCCTTTTTTGTGATCAGGCTTTTTACAGCTCCGGTTGCAGGATCTAAGCCAAGCCGGTAAAGATCTGTTTCTAATAAATAATTATTTTCCTTGTGTTGATTGTTTTGTTTTACTGCGGTGTTGTTCTTCTTCTCCACAATCTTATATATTGAAGCGGCTGTTGCAGGCACTTCGGCTTGAAAGATTACTTCTATCGAATCGATAGACGAAGATTTGTTTATTTGTGATAGAACCTTTGTGCCATCTGCTTTTTCAATTGCAATACTTTTATTTGCTGCTATTAATGGAAGCTTTACTCTTACTATTTCCTTTCGTTGAACGCCAGACGTATTGATTATCGTTATTGCTTTATTATTAGTAGTTGTTAATTGCTTTTTGCAGTCTGCTATAATATCTTCAGCGAGCTGGTCGCTTTTATCGAGCCATTGCATTGCTTTTTTAAACCAATGGATTGGTACAATCCAGCAATCATGATGTTGCGCCAACAATAAATTTCGCCAGGCTTCATCAATCAGATCGTCTGGTCTGTTGTAAACGCCATGCAGTTGTGCAATGGCGCTGAGTTTTTCAACTTGTATTAATTTATTTTCAGTTGATCGAACTCTTTGCGCTATCTGCTGTAGTTTTTGAGAACCCCACACCAGGCTAACCTGTATATCTTCCTGCGTTACATTCCAGTCTGTTGTTGGCTTAGCCGCCACATTCTTGAAATAGTCATACCAGGTAATGTATCGGGTATTGCTTTGCTTGGCATTAAGCCAGGGACCAGTTTTCCAGCCCGCATCCTGAAGGCACATACCGATTGGATTTTTGATACCTTGCTTCATAGCATCTGAAAAAAATCGTCAGAGTTGGTCCAGGCTTGCGTTTGCCAGGTTGAGAAATTCACTAATTTTTCTGAGCCATACCTGGGAACCGTTGGGATTTTAGTTCCTTCAGGCCCAACCCAGTTTAAGATCTCCCCACCAAAAGCCCTTGTGTAACCTCCCCAACATGTATTTGGGTTTTTTAGCGAAGCATATTTGAAACCGAAGGATTTTAGAATGAAAGGTAAAGCGCTTGTAAAACAGGGCTCTTCCGAAGAATAAGTATCAAACGTGGCATTTGGAAAATGTTCCTTCATTTTTTTAATGCCATATTCAAAATGACGGATAATGCTCTCACCTGAAACATTAAAAAAGTAACTCTGTCCATAAGCAGGATTTACAAATTCTATTCGGCTGTTTTTGGGATATTGCTTTTCATAATAACTTTTAAACCTTGTATATGCTTCAGGATACCTGGCTTTAACGCTATCCCATGTTTCAGGTTCAATTTCCAAGTTAATATTCCAGTCGGGTTTTTTGTCAAGATTTTTAAGAATAAAATCTGTGAAATTTTTGGGATAATGGCCATATATGCCGCCATGATAACCATCAATAAAATAGGTGTTTTGGGCTGAAGTAATATTGCTGATAACGACAAAACATATAACGAGGGTAAGGACGGATGTACACAATTTCATTTTATAATAGATATAGCTCCTTAGTATTGTCACCTTAGTATTTTTTTTCCGCTATGTCTGTGCGTTAATAATCTTTAAAAGCTGAAATATATTGGTTTTTGCAATTCAATATAAAATAAAAGTTAGATGAAGATAGCAGTAAACTAATTGCAGTTGACTTAGTTTATTCTATATTGAAATCGAATGTTGATTATTTGTAAGCATGCAAATTAATTGGCTAATATAAATAAGTTGATCAGGACAAAGGTTCTTTACTCCGAGTGACCATAAGGATTATTCCCGCCAAAATCATCATAATACTTACCAGTTGAGCCTGAGTTATATTGAGTGCATCAATAACTGGGTTTACGCGTATCATTTCTACTAGGAAGCGCTCAATACCGCTGAGGATTAAATAGAAGCTTAACAAGAGGCCTGGTACGATTATTTTTTTCGCCAACTCCAAAGAAGTAAGAATAATAAAAAACAAATGATGGCTTCCCATAAAGATGTAGGAAAGACAGCTTGATCAAGTTGATAACAATAATTACCCCAGTCACATCGGAGCATGATGCTGCCTTCTCTTATAAGATTATGCGGGTATTGGTATGCCCAAAATCCGTCAGGTATCCAGGCAAATGGCTTTTCCACATTATTGATGCGTCCCCAATCGCCATCGCCCGAAACATGACAACCCAGCCTCCCAATGCAATAAGCAATCATAAATCCCGGCGCAGTTGCATCCAATAAATAAAGAGGTTTGATATTGTTTACATAGAAAAAACGCAGGTAACTAATAAAGCTGAAATTAACGAGCCATAAAAATTGATACCGGCAAAAGAAAATACTTCCGATGTGGATTGCGAGCGGCTATAATTTTCCAGTATATAAAAAACTTTGCCGCCAATAATTCCGGCAATTGTTGCTAACAACGACCAGGAGGCAACACTTTTACTGGGTAATACTTTTGCCGGTTTAGTTGGATCAACCAGGCAAGCTTTTTTGTGATAAAGTATCCTGCTGCTTCTTTTTCTAAAAGATATTTCTTTAAAAAATAAAGTCCAACTATAAAAGAAAGCGCTATTGAAAAGCCAAATGTGGTAATATGATGAAGAAAAGGCCACTCTAAGCCCAATACTTCTCTGAATAAATAATATAGATCAGGATACACTTTTAGCTACCGTTTTACCAGGTGAATATACTTCTATTTATACTATGGCCTCAGTCACTTTCAACTTTGCAATATTGGACACATTTGAAATGGAATACCACTAACTAAAAGATGTTAAGAATAAAAAAATGAGGATGGAGGTATTGTTATGGTAAGGTTACTTAATATATAGGAACGATAAACGATTCTTTAATATGAAGATATTTAACCATGCAAAGCTGTTAGGCAAACTGACTGTATTGGTTGTTGCCGTGTTGTTACTGGTAACAAGCTGTTCAAAAAGTAAATTTTTGGAAGAAACAACCACTACTAATCTTAACGAGCAAACGGTTTTTAGCGACAGTGCTTACGTTATGAGCTTTTTGAGTAATATTTATTCAAAGGTCGGGTTTAGTTTTAATCCGGTTAGATTCAATGATAACGGTGGGCTCGATGCTGCTTCTTCTGAAGCTGACGTGCCCAGGGTTGGGGTAGCTGCTACTTCAACAGGTTTTGCGGATGGTTCCATTACACCAGCCACAGTAATGGATGATGCCTGGAAAACATGCTATTCGCAAATCAGGGCAGTCAACCTTTATCTTAAACATAGTACAACACTTCCCTTTGCAGAGTTTCTAAGGAAGCGAACTGCTGCTGAAGCACGCTTTTTAAGGGCTTGGTATTACTTTACCCTTTTAAAACATTATGGTGGCGTTCCGTTAGTGGGCGACAGTATATTTTCAGATAATCAGCAGATCACAGCCAGCCGAAACAGTTTTGAAGAATGTGTCAATTACATTGTTGCTGAATGTAACGCTGCCGCTACTGATTTGCCTGTAAGGCAGCAAGGGCTTGAATATGGCCGCGCTGGTGCAGGTGCCTGCCTCGCCTTAAAAGCGCGCGTGTTGCTATATGCAGCCAGTCCATTATTTAATGGAAATAATGCCTTTAATACGGGTGTTAGTGAACCATTGAGGTCGATAGTTGGCTATAATGCAGCAAGCAATGAAAGATGGAAACTGGCTGCTGATGCGGCAAGAATGGTAATTTCTTTAGGAACATTTACATTATATAATACTTCCAATCAGGTTTCTGGCGTTACAATTCCGCCATTCAGGGATATGTTCTATCGCCGCGTAAATAGTGAATACATTTTTGCAAGGATGCAAAATGGTACACGAGATTTTGAAAGTGTATGGATGCCTCCCAGCAGGGGCGGTGATGGCCACGGCGCTTACCCTTATCAGGAGTTGGTAGATGCTTTTCCTATGATAGATGGAAAGCTGATAACAGATGCTAATTCGGGCTACAATGCAAGTAGGCCTTATGATAATCGTGACCCACGGTTGGAGCATACCATTATGCACGATTCGTCGCTGATCGTTTTATACACAGATTTTATTCAACCCATTATGGGGCAGCCATTAAAGTTATATGTAGACGCCGGTGCAGATGCAGTTTTTAAAAGAACCACAACGGGATATTACGTAAACAAAATGTTGAAGCCGGATCTTGCGGGAAATAGTATACACGGGGCAGAACGGTGCTGGCCTTTGTTAAGACTCGGGGAAATGTATTTAGATTTTGCTGAAGCAGAAAACGAGTACCTGGGCCCGACGCAGGAAGTGTATGATGCAATAATCGCTCTAAGAAAACGTGCTGGTATTTTGCCAGGATCTGATAATCTGTATGGTTTAACTGTGGGCTTGTCCAAAGATGAGATGAGGGAAATCATAAGGAATGAAAGAAGAGTTGAACTGGCTTTTGAAGAGCATTGGTTTTGGGATGTGCGTAGATGGATGATTGCAGCCAATACGGAAAATACCACAATGCATGGTATGAAGGTTACCAGAAATTCTGGTTCAGCTCCGTTATTCGAAGTATTTAATGTGCGTAAAAGGAATTTTAGAAACGCTATGTATTTATTTCCTGTTCCTCAAAGCGAAGTAGCTAAATCAGAATTTTTATTACAGAATCCTTACTGGAGCACTACCAGTAATTAATGTAACGCGGCCAAGAAATTGTCAACTGCCAAACTGAAAAATGATGAAACCTGTTCAATCTTATATTTTAACGCTCTGTATTTTACTGGCGCTGTTTTGTGCCAGTTCCTGCACAAAAGAATCTACTAAGTCTGTTTCCGAGTCGAACAAAAATGTCATAGGCACATGGAAAATTTCCGGCGTTACGAGAAACGGTGTAGATATAACCAGCTTTTTCGACTTCACGCCATTTAGTATAGAATTTAAAGACAATGGCACTTATGTCATCAATAATCAGGTTCCATTTGTGGTATCTAAAAATGGCTCCTGGTCATTAGATGATCCAACGCATCCGTTGCGTATTTCATTCAGTCAGGCCGGGTCGGCAGAAACTTTTACAAATGAATTTAACTATCCTGTTGTTGGCGAAAGCCGTCGAATTATTTTAACAGGATCGCCCGGATGCAGTTTGAATACGTACCAATATTCGCTAGTAGAAGTAAAATAAACCGATCACTTTTCAACCTGATATATGAGAGTCAAATTTTTCAAGAGAAGGAATTTTTGGAAGTTTTTTAGCGTAGTGGTTCTGCTTGCGCTTATTGTTGCCTGTAGTACAGATATTGTTAGCATCGATCAACCTGCTTCTATTAATGCAAATGAAACACTTACCAGTATTATGAATTGCAAAATTGACGTGGGCGGAACTAATCCCAATAAAACGCTGGTTATAGGTTTTTTGGTTCCCAAATCCTGGCAGGCTTCTAAAAATACATCGGTTTTTTATACCTGTACTGCTCTAAGCGCCAATAACGAAAAGATGAGCCTGATGCCTGCTTCAGAAAGGGAAACTACTTCACAGCTACCCTGGGCTGATGCTCTGATGCAGGACAAACGTTATGCTTTGATGGGAAACCTGATCAATGATCTGGAATGGGTGGTTTTTCGTTCTACAAAAACTTATGATGTAAATCAAAGCATCACATTTGAAGTAAAAGTAGTCACTAAAGTTGGTGAACAAAACATGTTGGTGAACCTGGCCTATTTTGTAGGTAATACTTCCAACGGCTTAGAAGCACCGGGAAATGATAAATATCATGACGGTAAATATGCAAGATTGACCGTTGAAAACGGAACAGGCGACCTGATCGATTTTGTGAATCCACAGATCGCAATGATGGAACTTGCCAAGTCCACAGATAATGATATTCAAACCATATTTTATGATGGAGATCTTTTGCCCACACCACTAAGCGATGAAAGCGGATCTTTCTATGTGCGAAGGGATACACAAGTGATGGCCAAACAATTGAGTTGTGTACGCCAAATGAGAAGAGCGAGTTTAAACCTGCACCCGGCATTAAAAAGTATCGATTTGATTTTTGGCCACGGTCTTTTTCGGTTTAACCGAAAATCAGACACTTACCAGAATGGAATATTTCTTAACGAATGCGACAGGCACGATAAAGGTTGGATACGGCGGAAGCTCGTCTCCTTCAGATCCGTTTAAATACACATTTAATTGTCAGTAGGTCATTCGATCGTTGATACCATTTCAATATATAAACTGAAATACATTTATGCTGCGGTTTAATTCTAATTACAGGCGGGTGGTTGTTTTCTTCATAAGCCTCTTGCTTTACAATATAAGTGCTGCTCAAAACAATCAGCTTCTTAAGGGCAAGGTAGTTGACGAATTTGGGCACGGGCTCCAGGGTGTTGAAGTTCGGGAAGAGGCGACAGGGCAAAACGTTTTAAGTAATGAGAACGGTGCTTTTGAAATTCAGGCTGCAACCAATGCAACGCTTATTTTTTCGGGGAAAGGTTTCGATGTGGCTTACTACCACGCTAAAATAGGCGATAAAAATATCTCCATTCAGCTTAGGAAAAAGTTTTTGGTGCAAACAGATAGCGTTGATTTATTATACGATCAAAAAAAGCTTGATCTTTCTGTAGGTGCCATTTCCACAGTTTATACATCTCAATTAGCAACAACTCCAGCCACACTTTATGCATATGCATTACCTGGACGGTTACCAGGCCTTTACACGCAACAAACCCAGGGATTCAGGTCGTTTTCAGCTACCAATGAGGCTAATTCGGTAAGCGATCTGGCTGGAACACTTGCCAGAACTGGGCTGAATGCCTTTAGCGATAATAACGAAATTGGATTAAGGTTACGGGGGCAGGCTCCGGTAATTGTAGTTGATGGAATTCAAAGGAATATTTTTTCACTTGATCCAGAGAGTATCGAAAGCATATCTGTGTTAAAAGATGGGATGTCATCGATTGCATTAGGTCAGCGAAGTTCAAGAGGTGTAATGTTAGTTACTACTAAAAAGCCGCAGCTTGGTCCGCCGCAATTATCCTTTTCAGCGCAGGTGGGCATACAGGAACCTATGAAGTTACCTAAGCCGGTAAGTGCTTTCGATTACGCATACCTGGTAAATGAAGCATTGCAAAATGAAGGTAGAAAGACAGTGTATAACGTTTCTGATCTGGAAGCTTTTAAAAGGGGAGATAATCCATACAGGTATCCGGATGTAAATTGGTATGATAAGGTAATGAAAGAACGAAGAGCGCCGCTTTACAGGTATAACCTTAATCTTGGCGGCGGCGGGAACGTTGCCCGGTATATGGTATCGTTAAATTATATGAACCAGGAGGGTTTACTGAATACATCCAATCCTGATGCAACGTTACAGCTTCAACGTTATCTTATCAACTCCAAAGTAGAGATTGATGTTACCAAATATTTCCAGGTTGGTGTTCAATTATTTGGCCGTATACAAGATGGTAACCAGCCCGGTGCAACCGTAAGTAGCATACTTGAAAACCTGTTGCGTACGCCAAATAATGGGTATCCGATCTACAATCCCGATGGTTCTTTTGGAGGAAATAATTCCTTTCAGACAAACCTGAAGGCATCACTTGATAATTCAGGATACATGATGAATAATGATCGGGATATTATGGCAAACCTTGATCTTAAATATAATTTTGATGCATGGCTAAAGGGTTTATGGGCGAAGTTTAATGGTAATTTGTCTGTTCAATCTGCCACCTTAACTGATAGAAGCTTAAGAGTTCCTGTATTTCAAATGCAGGTAGGTGCTGACGAATCTGATATTACATATGCCCGCTATGGTAACGCTAACGCGCAGGCAAATAACTTCTATGCTATATCAAATGCAAGGTACTGGTATGCGCAGGGGCAGGTCGGTTATTCAAAATCATTACCAACGGGCCATTCATTCACTGGCTATTTGATGGCTGACATGCGGAGGTCAACGCTGAACTTTGATTTGCCAGGTACAGCAACCAATTACATGCTTAAGGGTGAGTATAATTATCTTGAAAAATATATACTAGAAGCCGCAGCAAATTATAGCGGCTACGACAGGTATCCACCGGGCAAACAATATGGAATGTTTTATTCCGCTGGCGCGGGATGGAACATCGCAAAGGAAAATTTTATAAAGGATAATGTAAGTTGGCTTAATCAACTTAAACTAAGAGCAACCTATGCTCACACAGGTAATGGAGTTGATAATTCCGGTTATTTTATCTGGCGTCAATCATATTCTCAGAACAATGATCAGACGGGTATATCAGGTATTGATCACATCAGGGCACAAATAGCAATGGTAGAGAATGGATTGGCTAACTCAACTATTAGCTGGGAAGAAGGAAACAAGTTTAATGTGGGCCTGGACATCGGATTATTTAAAAACCATTTAGTGATCAATGCAGATTTCTATAGAGATATGTATTTCAATTTGCTGCAGGTAAGAGGAGGAAATATTGAGTTGTTGGGAACCGCCTACCCGGCAGAAAACATTGGTAAAAATCTTTACACAGGTTCTGAACTTTTAGTGACCTATCAGAACAACATACGTTCTTTTAACTACTACGTTACTGCCAATGCTTCTTTGGAACAAAGCAAAGCTTTGTTTATGGATGAACAAATGCGCGAATATTCCTGGAATGAAAGGACCGGCGTTCCGGTAGGGCAAAGGTTTGGATATATAGCTGACGGATTTTTTCAAACAGAAGAGGAAGTTGCCAACAGTGCTATTATAGCAGGCTACGAGGTGGCCCCGGGCGATATAAAATATCGGGATCTTAATAATGACGGCGTCATAGATCAGTTTGATTTGACTGCTATTGGTAGTACTAAGCCATTATTATATTATGGATTAACAACTGGCTTTAATTACAAAGGTGTTGGCTTTAGTATCCTTTTTCAAGGAGTTAAAAATAGAAACCTTTATATAGACAGTTGGGATACAGAGATTTTACGCGCCAACGGCCAGGTATATGGGCAAATGTATGAGCAGCTTTTGAACAGATGGACACCTGAAACCGCTGCTACTGCTACTTATCCGAGGTTAAAGGCAAACGGAGGTTTCGGCGATGCGTACACTTTAAGCAGTAGTACATTCTGGATGCATTCGGGTGATTACTGGCGCATTAAAAACATCAATCTTCAATATACATTTCCGTACAAGTGGACTTCAAGATTTAAAGTAGCAGGATTAACTGCTTTTGCCAATGCGCAAAACCTGTTTACATGGTCGGCTTATGACCGTGTCGATCCTGAAGTGGGGTATGGTGCTTACCCTATACAAAGAGTATATAATATAGGCATCAACGTAAAATTTTAGATCAGCTCAATTCAAAATATAAATCATTATGATGAAGAACATTTTCTATAAAAGCCTGATCGGTAGCGCGGTGTTGATATGTTCTTGTGCCAAGAATATTGAAAAAATCCCGCTGGAGTTGACTACGATAGATTACATATTTGACAGTGCGGATTCTTTAGGCGTTAATGCTGAAAGATATTTAAGCGGCATTTACAACACTTTGCCAAAGGGGTATAATCGGGTAGGTCCTGACTTATTGGATGCAGCTTCGGATGATGCGGTTTCATCAGGAACAGGCAGTTCAGATGTATTCAAGTTGGCTACAGGCGGTTATAATTCTTCAACATTGCCAGCACCCGAAAACATGTGGGGCATCTGTTATGCAGGCATCAGGAAAGCAAACATATTTATCAATAATATAGACAGAGTTCCGCTTAATAAAATCGTAGTTCCGGGGTTCCCTAAAAAGCATGCTTATAAAGCAGAAGCAAGGTTTGTACGTTCGTTGTTGTATTTCGAATTAATAAAGCGTTATGGCGGTGTACCAATCACGGGGGATAATGTCTGGGTGCTGGGCGACGATGTAAAAATACCACGCAATAGTTTTAAGCAATGTGTGGATTATATAGTAAGCGAGTGCGATGCGATTGAAGATAGTTTGCGAACCATTACACAAACAAAAGCAACCGGCGAATATCATTCCATTACGCGCGGCGCTGGTATGGCATTAAAGTCTCGCGTATTGCTATATGCCGCAAGCCCGCTCTTTAATGGAGGAAATATAGAATCAGGAAATGATAAAACCGGTTATACAGATGTTGATAATAACCGTTGGAAATTGGCCGCAGACGCTGCAAAGGAATTAATTGATAGAAACGAATATGACCTGGTACCAACTTTGTTTTCGGACATTTTTATCACGGTTGATGGTGTTAATGGTAAAACAAACAAGGAAGTTATTTTGGCCAGACTTGATAGTAGAAGCACTGCGATAGAAGTAAATAATGGCCCTGTTGGTTTTTCGCCTGGTACGGCTAATGGAATAACAAGTCCGACGCAGGAGTTGGTGGATGCTTTTCCTATGAAAAATGGTCTAAATATTAATGACCCAGCTTCAGGATACGATATTGGCAATCCTTACACAAACCGTGATCCCAGGTTGGACATGACGATCCTCTATAATGGGCATCAATGGTTGAATACGAGTCTTGAGACGTTTGAAGGAGGAAGAAGCCACCCAGGCAATTTAAATGTAGAAACAAAAACTGGTTACTACATGAGAAAGTTCATGGGGCCTTTTGAAGCTCAAAATAATTTTTCCGATCAATTTCATGATTTTATTCTTTTTAGATATGCTGAAGTGCTTTTAAATTTTGCAGAAGCACGCAATGAATTTTCTGGCCCTGATAATGATGTTTACCAAGTGCTGATCAACCTTAGAAAACGTGCTGGCATAGAAGAAGGTGCTGATGGAATGTATGGTGTTTCTGCAGGCATGAGCAAAGAAGAAATGCGGCAGGCTATTAGAAATGAAAGACGAATTGAACTTGCATTCGAGGAGCATCGATACTGGGATTTAAGACGGTGGAAAATTGCCGAAACCGCTGTAAATACCGCGCTTCATGGAATGAGTATTATTAAAGGATCGTCTGGAAGGCTTAGTTATACTGTTTCAGAAGTGTTTACTCCAATGTTTGCAACAAGACAATACTTATACCCTATACCTTACGACGAAGTAGTAAAAAATCCCAATATGGTTCAAAACCCGGGATGGTAATATTTGGATTCGGATCGAAATATATAATTAAAACTGGTTAATAGCTTTTCTTATGCATCGTATTTATTTGTTAGTGATATGCTTACTTTTTGCTGGCTCACTTTGGGCACAGCAAAGAGAGATCTCTGGGATCGTAAAGGATAACATGGGTCCGTTGCGAGGTGTTTCTGTTACCGTTAAGGAGGCTTCTGGCGGATCAACAACTGATGAGGCCGGCCGTTTTTCAATATTAGCAGATATAAATAACACGCTCGTGTTTTCGTTGGTAGGGTATCTTAATTTTGAGATAAAGCCAGAACAAGACACCGCCCTGGAAATTACTATGCAATCAAATGCGCAGGGGATGGATGAAGTAGTGATTGTTGGTTACGGAACCAAGAAGCGCGTAACAAATACCGGCGCCACAAGTGCTATTTCTGCTGAAGCTATCAGAACGGTTCCTACTGCCAATGTTCAAAATGCGTTAACCGGAAGATTGCCGGGTTTCTTTTCGCAACAAAGATCAGGTCAGCCAGGTAAAGATGCTTCTGATTTTTTTATCAGAGGTATCAGTTCATTAAATCCTGATGGTAATAAACCTTTGATCATTGTAGATGATATAGAATATACTTACGAGCAGTTATCCCAGATCAACGTTAACGAAATCGAAAACATCACTATTCTTAAAGATGCCTCTACAACTGCTGTGTATGGTATAAAAGGAGCCAATGGTGTACTCATTGTAACTACCCGAAGAGGCGCCAGCGGAAAACCAAAGATCAATGCAAGAATTGAAGGTGGGTTGCAGAGTCCTGTACGAAAACTCAATTTTTTAAATGCTTACAATAGTGTTTTGTTAGAAAATGAGGCATATACAAACGATGGACTTAACGCTCCTTTTTCGCAGGACGACCTGGAACATTTCAGAACAGGAGATGATCCTTATGGGCATCCCGATGTAAATTGGTACGAAGCAATTTTTAAATCTTATTCACTTCAAACCAATAATAATATTGATGTATCAGGCGGAAATGATGTCGTTAGATATTTTGTATCGGGTGGAGCTCTTGTTCAAAACGGAGCATTAAGAGACTTCTCTGATCCGAGAAATGAGGTAAATAATAACTATTATTTCAGACGTTATAATTTTAGAAGCAATCTTGATATAAAAGCATCAAAAAGCCTTTCGGTTAGGCTGGATGTGACAACCAGGTTCGGCGATATTAACCAGCCTCATGCGCAAAACATTGTATCGGAAATTTACAATTTTCAAAAAATAAGGCCTTATTCTGCTCCATTTCTAAACCCTAATGGAAGCTACGCTTACGATCGTTACAATCCAGGAAATCTTTCAACACTGAATGCACGATTGGCAAACAGCGGATATCAAAGAGACAAACGCAGCGACTTTAATGTGTTGTTCGGAGTAATAGAAAAGCTTGATATGATAACAAAAGGGTTATCATTTAATGGGCGTATTGCTTATGCAAGTACAGAGTTGGCTTCCCGCCAGTTATTCAGAGGTGGCGTGTTTGACGGATACTCGCCGCCATCATATTACTATAATCCTGAAGACGGTAGTTATACTTTAGATCCAAGAGGCCAGTATCAGTTATCAGGATATACATTGGTTGGTGTAACTGATGCGTATAATAAAAATATTAATTTGCAGGGGTTTTTGAATTACGACCGTACTTTCAATGCTCATCATTTTTCTTCATTGCTACTTTTTAATCGACAAAGTTTTACCGATCAGAAAAGTGCTGCTGTACCTAATAAATTTCAAGGATATAGTTTTAAGATAGGATACGATTATCTTCAAAAATATTTGCTGGATTTTAACCTTGGTTACAATGGTTCGGACAGGTTTCAATCTGGCGAACGATATGGCCTCTTTCCTGCATTAGGATTGGGGTGGAATATCAGTAACGAGAAATTTTTCAACGTTAAAAGTATTAATCTTTTGAAATTAAGAGGCTCTTATGGTGTGGTTGGCTCCGATGTTGTGGTTGGTAACAGGTATTTATATACACAACAATATGAGGATGGCGATGGTTACCCATTTGGAGAGAGCAGTGTTGTAAATTATCCTTCTATTTTTGAAGGAGATTTAGGTAACAGCAATGTTACATGGGAAAAGGCCAAAAAGTTAGATATAGGGATTGACTTGAATATGCTTAATGATAAGATATCAATGACCATTGATTATTTCAGAGATATCCGATATGACCAGCTTATAACGCGTGGATCTATTTCTCAAATACTGGGTGTTGGAACTGCAAGGTTTAATATCGGCCGTGTATTGAATAGTGGTTTTGACGGGCAGATATCTTATAGAAATAATATCAGGGATTTTCAATATAATATAACGGGTGTATTCTCGTATGCAAAAAATAAAATTCTTTTCCAGGATGAAGCAACGCCTGCATTTCCCTGGCTTTTACGTACCGGACATTCTATAGGACAAACTTTCGGCTACACATTTTTAGGATTTTATCAGGATGAAAATGATATAGCGAACAGCGCTAAACCATTGATACCAGTTCAGCCCGGGGATTTAAAGTATCAGGATCTTAATGGCGATGGTGTTATTGATGAAAATGATATAGCGCCGATAGGAAAACCTAATTTACCAAATACCACGGCTGGCTTAACATTAGGTTGTAGCTACAAAGGTTTCAGCCTTAGCGTACTTTTCCAAGGCTCGTTTAACTATAGTTTTTCTGTTAAAGGAACAGGTATAGAGCCTTTGCAGAGCCAGTTTCAGCCAATTCATCAGCTAAGATGGACGCCAGATAATGCTAATGATGCAAAATTTCCAAGACTAACAACGAATTCAAATTCTATAAATAGCCCAAGCTCTTATGAGTCTTCTTTCTGGCTGATAGATGCAAGGTATGTTCGTTTGAAAACAGTGGACCTGGGATATCAATTGCCTAATAAGCTATTGCCATTTAAAATAAATAATGCCCGGTTTTATGTAAGCGGCTACAATCTGCTAACATTTAACAATTATAATTTATATCAGCAAGATCCTGAAGTGACAAGTAATACAGCCGGCGATGCTTACATGAATCAACGTGTTATTAACCTGGGATTACAAATAGGTTTTTAATATTATTCTGTATAGCAGAGATGTATTAAGTTTCACTAGCTTCTAGCTCACTTTGTAAAATGGAATAATTTTCTTCATCGAAACTTATCAGAAAAACCTTTTCAATTTGATCGGATATATTTAAAAACTTCCTGACAGCAGTTATGGCTATTTTAGCAGCTTTATCTTTCGGAAATCTATAAACGCCGGTACTGATGCTTGGGAAGGCAATTGTTTTGCATTTGTTTTCCGTTGCCAGTTGTAGCGAGTTTAAATAACAGCGCTCCAGTTTTTCATTTTCATTATTCACTCCTCCGTTCCAAACTGGTCCAACGGTATGAATAACAAATTTAGCTGGCAGATTTCCTGCAATAGTGATAACCGCTTCGCCTACTTTGCATCCACCTTGTCTGGCAACAATTTTTTTACATTCGTCAAGAATCTCTTTTCCTCCCGCTCTGTGAATCGCACCGTAAACGCCACCGCCACCAAGAAGGGAAGTGTTTGCAGCGTTAACAATAGCGTCTGCCTCTAATTTTGTGATATCGCCTTTAACAATTATTATTTGATTCATTTTAATAATTTCTGCAGAGTTTATATAACCTGAGTTTTGGCTCTTTGTTTTTGATGCTCCATGCTAAGCGTCGTCATGCCGAGCGCAGCCGAGGCATCTCCATCATTTCAGTGAGATTCCTCCACTCCGCTTCGCTACGGTCGGAATGACTGTTATCGATGGTTCTATAGTATTTTTATAAAGAAATAAAGACCCAAAATTCACGTTATATACTACTAAAACGTAATTATATATAGCGTGGGGAGGTTATAACTTTTCGCCATTTACATAAAAGTAACGAATGCGACAAGTGCGACCTAAACTCCTTTCATCTTTTTCCGCAGCCATTTTTAATTCCAGTATATGCTTCTTGTCAGAAAGATCGCCGGATAATGTAAAATACCAGGGCAGATGTAGCGAATTACTCCATTTGGTAAAGAGGTTTAGTTTTTGCCATTTGCCACCATCGACACGGTATTCAATCAAACCCGCATCAGGCCCAGCCGCAACAGCAATGCCAATAGCCTTTCCCGAAAATGCATAATGCAAAACACCACCAGGATATGATCCAATTAACATTGGCACATTTGTATAATTAGGCCGTGTTCCCACATTATCTGTTGGCTGCCAGTTGGGTTCATATTTCCAGCTTTTTGCAGATAATTTTTGAGTGGGTTCTATTAAATATCCTTTATCGTAAGCATCAGCATCTAATTTTTCCGGTAAGACCTCTGTTTCAATTTTATCATCTTCATTCACATATTTTAAAAAAGCATTTTCTAAGAAAGTAATCATGGAGTGTGCATACACACCCTGCCCAAAAGGAGAGGGGTGAAGATTTTTAAAATCATTGTCCCAGGTAAATTCGTCATTGTTGATACGTTCGGTTACTTCTTTAGCCAAATTGATAACCGGAACTTTATAATGCGCTGCTACTTTATTATGGTTGCTGATAACTTCGGGGGTTTTGCCATTATTATATTCTGTTATTTTTTCCGGATCAACAAAGTGCATCATTACAATATTTCCGGTTGGATTAACTTTTTTAAAATGGCGCACAATTCCTTCCATCGCCCGTATTTGCTCGGTATTGCTATATTCGTTGGTTGCATCATTTACTGCAGCTTCTACAAACAACAAATCAATTTTACCTTTTGACAACACGTCGTTATCTAACCTAAATGCACCAGGTGTGCTGCCCATTGAGGGAATGCCTGCGTTGATAAACTCAAATGCTGTTTGAGGGAATTTTGTCTTAAAGTAGGCCATCAGGCTATCGCGCCATCCATTGTTATAAGTGATGGATCCGCCTAAAAAAGCAATGCGTCCAAATTTATTTTGCTGAAAGCTGAGCTGAGCATTTTTGAGTCCACTTTTAAAAGTATGAAAATCCTCTGAGCGCAGCTTACTGTGATCGACAGCATGATATGCAATATAATCAGCCACAAGTTCAGGTGTTTCTATTGCAAAATGATGGCCATGTGCACCAGTTACATAATCATCACAGGGAACAACAGTTGCCGGGCCGCCTAATTCCAGGTATCTTTCAACCAGTCTTTTGGTGTTTTCAGCGTAAGGAACAATGCTATCTTCCAAGCCGATCATATGCATAATCGGAACTTTAGCTTTTGCTAATGCTTCCAGGTTGTCAACAGGATTGTTTTCATATTTCAGTGCTTCTGCATCATTTTTAAAATCATACACCTTTTTTAATAGCTCCCAGTCTTCCTTGCTTCCCGCTCCTTTACCAAAGCCACCAGGCCAACTCTTAAAATCACAAACAGGTGCTTCTGTATAAATGCATGAAACCTTTTCGGGATTTCGCTTTGCCCAATTGTAAACATACAAACCGCCCCTGCTTACACCAACCAAAGCTACTTTTTGTTGCAGGCTGTATTGTGAGCGGATATGCTCATAAAAATCATCCCAAACCTGCATGGCTTGCGGGCTTCCCAATAATTCGTCTGTATTAATATATACAAGATGAAAACCACACGCAACTAAAATGCTGTCAGCGTCAGTATGCCAATCGGGAAAACGAGCACGCCAAAGCCAGGGGTTTCCATTTTCAGCTTTTTTAGGGAAAATGATCCGGGCGTTTCGGTTTTGAAATTGAAAGTCTATACGTTTAAACCCTTTCCATACAGATTCCTTTTTTGAAGAGTTTTCCTGGGCATTTACTGCTGTGGCAGAAAGATGGAATATTAAGAGAATCGTAAAACAGATAATGTAAAATGCAGTTCTTTTCATTTATTGCTGGCTCTTTCAGAATATTAAAAATGTAATGTTTACAAAGCAAGAATGCTCTAAATTACCATGAAATTATATAAATGTGGGATGTATTTTGCTCATCTTTCTTCCACAAATATTTATGCGTAAAAGAACCTCCTGAAACTATGATAAAGATATCGGGCCGCCTGATTAAGCAACCAAAGAAGGTAAAGCCAAAGTGTATGCACTTAAGATAATAAGAGCAAAATTATAAAAAATATTTACCGTTAATAAAAGATTAACTCTGTATGAATAAGAATAGCCGCTTAAAAGATGGATAATACCTTTGAATACACAAGAGTGATGAACTGTGTTTACAGCTGGTCAAATATAGATTCTATTGGTGCTTTTATTATCTTAGCCGAAACTATAGTTATGCCTGTTATTTTATCAGTTGAAGGGAAAGCGCCTGTATTTGGCGAAAATTGTTTTATAGCTCCGAACGCCACGATTGTTGGCGATGTGGTGATGGGCGAGCAATGTAGCGTGTGGTTTAATGCGGTGTTGCGGGGCGATGTGAACTTTATAAAAATGGGCAACAAGGTAAATGTGCAGGATGGAGCTTGTATTCATTGTACGTATGAGGGAGCAGCAACAACTATTGGCAATAATGTTTCGATTGGACATAACGCCATTGTGCACGGCTGCACGGTTCATGATAATGTACTGATTGGGATGGGGGCTATCGTAATGGATAACGCTGTTGTAAATAGCAACACGATTATTGCAGCCGGCGCTGTGGTTTTAGAAAATACGATTTGCGAAGCTGGAAGCATTTACGCAGGAGTGCCTGCTAAAAAGGTAAAAAGTATTTCGGAAGCATTGGTAAACGGGCAGATAAACAGGATCGCTGATAATTATGTGAAATACAGTAGTTGGTTTGACGAAGTGAATGAAGCGCCGAAGTAAATGGGAGTTGCATACATTGAAGCATCAGGCAATATCGCCAGGAGGCGACAGCATAGAAGTTCGAAGCGAGGACACCTCGAACAGCATTAATAATTTTTGTTCTCAATACTATCCAAAATATTCACGTAACTCACGTACCTGTCTTCGGAAATTTCTTTATCAATTACAGCCTGCTTGATGGCGCAGTCTGGTTCGTTGATATGCATACAATTATTGTAGTGACAATTATTCAGCCTTTGGCGCATTTCAGGAAAATAATGCGAAAGCTCTTCTTTATCTAATCCGGAAGCGGCCAACTCCCTAATGCCGGGCGTATCAATAATCCGGCCTCCACTTGGCAAATCGTACATATTAGCAAAAGTAGTGGTGTGCATTCCTTTGCCGCTCCAGCCGCTTACATCCTGCGTTTTAATTGCTTGTCCGGGTAACAGATTATTTACTAAAGTAGATTTTCCTACACCGCTATGCCCACTTACCAATGTAGTTTTATTTTCTAACAGCTGATGTAGCTCCGCAATACCCTGATTTTTCTCTACACTTATTGCATAAACTCCATAGTTAAGTGATCGGTACATTTCAGAAAGTTCCGCCAACTTCTTTTCTTCCTTTTGACGGTAAATATCAATTTTATTAAAAATGATAATGGCCGGTACATGATACATTTCGGAAACAACTAAAAAACGGTCGATAAAACCTTGCGAAGTGCGTGGATCTTTTAATGTAGCAATTAATAAAGATTGATCGAGATTGGCTGCAATAATATGTTGATGATGTTTAACCCTTGGAGACTGCCGGTTGATATGATTTCTGCGCGGCAGAATTTCAGTAATCGTAGCCGATGATTCCAATTCATTTTCTACTTCTATCTCCACTTCATCGCCAACAGCAATGGGGTTGGTGCTGGTAATATCATCTAGTTTAAAAACCCCTTTCATGCGGGCATTGTGTATTTTGCCCTGCTCATCTTTTACAATGTACCAGCTTCCGGTGGATCTATATACAAGCGCTTTCAAATAGTCAATAGTTAATAGTCAATAGAATATTGCCGCCGTTCTTTTTTAATCATAATGAAAACGGCACTGTAAGATATAGCATTTTTGATCTACACCTTTCCTTCCCTCTACTTTGTAAACAAGCCTGTGTTCTCCTGTAATTCTTCTTGACCAATAACCCTTCAAATCATACCGAAGCGGCTCAGGTTTACCCGTCCCCTGAAATGGCGTTTTTTTAATTTCGTGAAGCAAGCCTTTAATTTTATCAACAACAGAACTGTCCGTTTCTATCCAATATTCAAAATCGCTCCATCCGTTTTCGGTAAACTCGAAATTCATACTATAAGATTATTTTATAGTTTGAACTTCCGGGTCTTCTTATCAGTAACCTGCTTTATCGATTCATGCAATCTTTGCCTGTTTGCCGACGTTGATAATAAATGCCCCGTTTCATTAAGTGCATTATATTCTTTCATAGACAAAATAACAACAGCCTCTTCTTCGGAAGCTCTTGACACAACAATAATATCAGAAGACTTTGACACATCGTCTAAATACTTCTTCATGTTACTTCTTAACTGAGTTACGGATACAGCTTGCATGATATTATTTTTAGTACATACAAATGTACAGAAAAGCGTACGCATTGCCTAACTAAAATAGTTGATAGTTCATGGTTCATAGCGAACGCCATAAGCTATCAACTATGAACCATGAACTGTTTCTACACCGCTACATTAAAATCTCTAAGCGCGTCATTCAAACTCGTTTTCAAATCGGTGCTCGCTTTGCGTTTACCAATAATTAACGCACAAGGCACCTGGTATTCGCCTGCCGGAAATTTCTTTTTATACGTTCCGGGAATTACCACGCTACGTGCAGGTATGCGGCCTTTGGTTTCAATAGCCACTTCTTTGCTTACATCAATAATGCGGGTGCTTTTTGTCAGCACTACATTTGCGCCCAATACTGCTTCTTTTTCTACAACCACGCCTTCCACAACAATGGAGCGGCTACCTAAAAAACATCCGTCTTCAAAATAACCGGCGTTGCCTGCAAAGGCTCCAACACGCCGCCGATACCCACACCGCCACTAAGGTGTACGCCTTTGCCAACCTGTGCGCAACTGCCTACTGTTGCCCAGGTATCCACCATTGTACCTTCATCAACATAAGCGCCAATATTTACATAGGACGGCATAAGAACCACGTTCTTTCCTAAAAAAGCACCGTATCGCGCTACCGCATGAGGCACCGCACGTACGCCTTGTTTCTCATAATCTTTTTTCAGTAACATTTTATCGTAAAACTCGAATGGAGCCACATCCCATGTTTGCATAGGTTGTATGGCAAAGTACATCAATATTGCTTGTTTTACCCATTCGTTCACTTCCCATTTTGCACCTTGTTTTTCTGCTACCCGTAAATTTCCTTTATCCAACGCTTCAATTATCTCGCGTATGGCATCGCTATATTTTTTGTCTTTCAGTAATTCCCGGTTGCCCCAGGCTTCTACAATTAAATCTTGCATAAAAAAATTTTGTGTCGGCAAAGATAACGATGGATGATGAATAGCAAGTAGGGAAATGGCGAGTAGCGAGCGGGGAAAAGCAATAAATATTTTTTTGACAATCTATAAATATATCTGATCGATCTTGTGTCACTCCCTTCAACTGCGGTACAATGCTCAACCTATATATCTATGAACAATCGACTATCGACAATTGACTATTATTATCTTTGCCGCATGAAAATAGGTCTTGATGCGAAAAGAGCTTACCATAATGGAACGGGTTGGGGTTTTTCAGCCGCGTGCTCATAAAATTGTTGGCGTCCTATTTTCCTCAACACGAGTATTATCTTTTCAATCCAAAGCCTGGCATGTTTTTTACGCCTCCGGCATCTCATGTTAAAGAAGTGTTGCCGAAAAAAATTTTGCATCAATTGCTTAGCAGCGCATGGCGAAGCAATTGGGTAACTGAGGATCTCAAAAAGCTAAAAATCGATCTGTATCATGGGCCCAGCCAGGAAATCCCTGTTGGCATTCCGAAAACAGGTATTGCCTCTGTAGTTACTATTCATGATCTTTTTCCAGAGCTGTACCCGCAAGATTTTAAGCCTATCGATGTAAAAATATACAGGACCAAATTGCGGTATGCCTGTCGCAATGCCAATAAAATAATGTCCATCAGCGAGGAAACAAAAAAACATATTATCAAATACTACCAAACTGATCCTGCCAAAATTGATGTAGCTTATCAAAGTTGTGATCCGATATTTAATGTTATTGAAACAGAAGAAAAAGAGAAGCTGTTCGCATTAAATACAATTTACCCCGACAGTTTTTTTTGCATGTGGGTACTATCATCGAAAGGAAGAACCTGCTCAATATTTGTAGAGCAATGAATCTTATTAAAAATGAAATAGAATTACCACTTGTGGTTGTAGGAAAAGGAAGCGCCTATAAAGACAAAGTGAAAGAATACCTTATTGAAAATAACATGCAGGACAAAGTTATTTTTCTATCAGATCAACTGGCGGCGGAAGGGAAAAAACCATTTGTTGATACGGAAGATTTCCCTGCGCTTTATCAGTTGTCTACCGCGATGATTTACCCTTCGTTTTACGAAGGATTTGGAATGCCCATCATTGAAGCAATGTCTGGCGGTGTGCCGGTTATCACTTCCACAACATCCTGCATGCCGGAAATTGGCGGCGATGCCGCTTTTTATGCAGATCCCAACAGCCCTGAACAAATGGCTAAAGGATTTGAAAAATATTATAGTGATGAAGATTTTCGCGCACACGCAATTCAAAAAGGTTTTGAAAACGCGAAACGTTTTACCTCTGAAGCCTACGTACAATCAGTAATGAACATTTATACCTCCGCTTTATAGATTATGATAAACTTTGAAGACGACATTAAAAGATGTGTTGATGTATTAAATGCAGGCGGCACCATTCTTTATCCAACAGATACCGTTTGGGGCATTGGCTGCGATGCCACAAATGCAAACGCTGTACAAAAAGTATATGCGCTGAAAAAAGAGATGATAGCAAAGCGCTGATTGTTTTGGTTGCTACAGAACGAGAAATTATGCAATACACCGCAGCCGTTGATTTAAGCTTGTTTGATTATTTAGACACAGCCACAAAGCCAACAACTGTTATTTATGAAAACGGGCTAGGCTTTGCTGAAAATTTACTAGCTCAAGATGGCAGTATCGGCATCAGGATCTGTAATGAAGATTTTTGCAGGGCACTAATAAAAAGATTTGGGAAGCCTATTGTGTCTACCTCTGCAAATATTTCGGGTGAACCTGCCGCGCCTAATTTTTCTTCAATTAGCGATGAAATAAAAACGGGCGTTGATTATGTAGTTGAATACAAACAAACCGATAATACAGCCGCCCAACCATCATCGATTATCCGATGGAAAGATGGGAAAGTAGAAGTGATAAGAAGCTAATTCTAATACCAGCAAATCCAAACTCGATTATCTTTGCGGCGAATGGGAATTGAATTAAACGAACAGGATAAGTTTATTATTGATAAAATTGCAGAAGCCGCACAGGAGCTGAACATGGAAAGCTATCTGGTAGGAGGATTTGTACGTGATAAATTATTGAACCGCCCAACCAAAGACGCCGATATTGTTTGTGTGGGCGATGGCATCGAATTGGCTTCTGCAGTCGCAAAAAATTTAATCCCGTACCACATGTAAATTATTTTAAGAATTTTGGAACGGCGCATATCCGAGTAAAAGCCTCCCCCAACCCTCCGGAAGAGGGGGAGAAAGAAACCCCGTTTTTTGATATTGAATTCGTTGGCGCACGAAAAGAAAGTTATCAGCGTGATAGCCGCAAACCTAAAGTACAACCCGGTACATTAGATGATGACCAAAAACGCCGTGACTTTACCATTAACGCCTTAGCTATTTCTTTAAATAAAAAAGATTATGGCAAATTGGTTGATCCATTTAATGGTGTTCAGCATCTTGAAGAAAAAATAATTATCACACCGCTTGAACCTGAACAAACTTTTAGCGACGATCCGCTACGCATGATGCGCGCTATACGCTTTGCTACGCAGCTTAATTTCAATATTGCAAGCGAAACATTGCTGGCTATTACCGAGCAAGCCGAAAGAATAAAAATTATTTCGCGCGAGCGGATTACCGATGAACTGAACAAGATCATTTTATCTGTAAAACCTTCAATCGGTTTTGGTCTATTGTATAAAACCGGTTTGCTAAAAATTATATTCCCTAAAATGGTAGCGCTTGCTGGCGCTGAATATGTTGACGGATACGGGCACAAAGATAATTTCTATCATACGCTTCAGGTTTTGGATAATGTTGCGAAATACTCAACTGACTTGTGGTTAAGATGGGCTGCGATTCTACATGACATTGCGAAACCGGCTACCAAAAGATTTGAAGAAGGCCATGGCTGGACATTTCATGGCCATGAAGTTGTGGGAGGCCGCATGGTTCCAAAGATCTTCAATGAAATGAAATTGCCGGGAAACGAAAAAATGCGTTTCGTAAAAAAGTTGGTTGAGCTTCATTTACGCCCGATTAGTTTAACCAAAGAAAATATTACCGACTCGGCGATCCGTCGTTTGCTGTTTGATGCAGGAGAAGACTTTGACGCATTAATGACCTTGTGTGAAGCAGATATTACCAGTAAAAATAAATACAAGGTAAAGCGCTATTTAGAGAACTTTAAACTGGTTCGTGAACGCTGTAAAGAAGTTGAAGAAAAAGATCAGATCCGCAGCTGGCAACCGCCCATTGACGGACTTGAAATCATGCAAATATTTAATCTGGCTCCTTCAAAGCCAGTCGGCATTCTAAAAGACAGTTTGAAAGATGCCATTCTGGATGGAGCAATAGAAAACAACAGAGATGCTGCGCTGGAATTTCTTCAAAATAAAGCGAAGGAAATTGGTGTGATTTAGCAAACTCTATACTACTTGTACTTTAGATAAAAACTGTTTTGAAATATTTCTTGCGGATCGTACTTTAATTTTAATGAAAAAAATGCAGCGGCTTGTGGATAAGCTATATTAAACTGCTCTTTGCTAGCATGAAGCCTGTATGGTAAGTAGTAGGTACCTTTTAACGAAACCGCTTCATTAATAAGTGTTTTTGTAAGTCTTTCCATTTCCTTTTCGGCCGCGGCAGTTCGTTGCTGGCTAAAGAGCATAACAAAACCAAACACATCAGTATTCGCATATTTTAAAAAAGTACTTTCATCCTTCATCACATTTCGCACTGTTATATTGAGAAGATCAACATCATATTTAGGAATTACTGTTTTTAGCAACTCTATAAACTGATTTACAGAATCCTTTGGAATAAAATATTCATGCAAAATATCCGTATAACGAGGATCTGTATTTTGAAATACTTCAACACTTTCGTTCAAAAGCTGGTTTCTAGAAAAAACTTTTTTCGAAATCAATCGAGCCGTTATTTTTTCTGCTCTCCACCTCAAATTTTTGCCATAATTGCTGTTAACCGAACTTCTAAAAACAGTACGCCTAAGTTTTGTAAATGAAGTCTTGCTAATATCTTCCTTTTTAATATTTGTATCAATAACGAAAGTTGATATGATACTTTCATTCATAAAGTTTTGAGGATTAATATTAATACGTCCATAAGCCATCCTCACATTTTTATCAGTCGTTACTCTTAAAAATTCATTCACATAATCACTGCTATTAATGATATATTGTTTGCATTTATACAACTCGTTCGGTACGGTTTTAAGTTTCAGGTCTAAAATAATACCGAACAATCCATATCCACCTAACACAAGAGAAAATAGTTGTTGATTTTCATATCTGCTGCATGTCAGTAGTTCTCCGTTAGCATTTATCAATCTAAAAGACTCGACGGTTGAAGCGATGGGTTGTGTGTTAGGTTGCCATCCATGGCAGTTTGCACTAACCGATCCTCCAACTGTAAAAGAGTTATTGGTTTGCATTACATAAACGGAGCGATTGTATTTATCTAAATATGGAATTATATCTGCCCATAATGCGCCTGCTCCCACAGTTAGGAAGTTTGTCGATGTATCCAATTGCTTATAATTGAAATCAAGCATACTTAAAAACAAGCCGCCTTTGTAAATAGTATGTCCCCCATAGAATGTTGTGCGCCTGCAATAGAAATTTTCCGCCCATTATCTTTAGCCTCTTTTATTAAAGCAATAAGTTGTAGGATTGCGTCAGTTGAATCGCGCTTTACGCTAATAATAGAATCGACAGACATTTCATTTAAATGACTTGCATCATTCACAAAACCGTGTTTGTCGCTGTGGCTGACAGGCATGTCTTTATAATACTTGTAGCCTAAAAACGCAACTGGGATTATGATAGATACAAAAAACAGGAAGCAGCATATTAGAATAAGAATTTTTCGCATATTCTTTTTAGAACGTAGCATCTTATTTTCCCAACTTTTTATGCCCCGAAAGTTCTGCCATATAATCGTTTTTCAAATAGTCGTAAAAAGAATGTTTGTTAATGATCTTGCCACAACATTTGCCACAATAGCTGCCAGCATTAAATGTAGGATCAGGCTATGTCTGTCCGTCATTTCCAATACCAGAATGGCTGAAGTAAACGGCGCTCTTGTAATACCGGTTAAAAAAGCAACCATGCCTGCTAAAATCATTACATTGGTTTCTGTAGCCGTAAAACCAAACCATCCCGAAAACAAACTTCCGATTGTGGCACCTCCGCTTAATGCTGGTGCAAAAATACCACCGGCACCGCCGCTTGCAAATGATAATGCAGGGCCAACGAGCCTAAGAACAGGATCATACCACTTTGCATGTTTTTGAGAAGTAAATAAATACTGTTCCATTAACTCTTTACCAGAACCCAATACATGCTCACTTACAAAATAAGCTAACGATGCGATGATCCACGCGCTTAATACCAAAAAAGAAGATGCTTCCATGTAGCATTGAAGCTATTGCGCCAGCGCTGAAGCAACAGTATTGTTTTGCTTAGATAAGAGGCCGCAGCACCTGCAAGTAAGCCCAGTAACACTATAGCCATTAACCCACTGAATGACACGGCTGTTGTCTTTGGAAACCCAAGGTATAAATAAGTCCCGGCTAATTGTTGCGCGGTTAAACCTGCAATAATTACCGCCGTAAAAACAGCCGTCTTAAAATGATTAAAATGTATTTTGGTAAGTTCTTCTACTGCAAAAACAACCCCACCAAGTGGTGTGTTGAATGCTGCTGACAGTCCAGCAGCGGCACCAGTTACAATCATACTTTTACGCGATATGCGCGGCCACCAACCTGGGAGTATCTCGTAAATTTTATTAAAAATAGCGCCGGATATTTGAATGGTTGGTCCTTCACGGCCAATGGCTCCGCCGCCCAATACCAAAATAAAACTGGATACAACTTTATAAAAGATGATTTTTACGCTTAGCAAACGTTTTACTTTATCGTAATCTTTAGGGTTGGCAAATTCAATAGCAGCCATTACCTGGGGAATACCGCTACCACGAGCGTAAGGAGAGAATCTCTTAACCAGCCACCATGATACAATAAAGGCAACTGGCATAATAATAAACAATAGCCAAATGCGATTATGAATCATTTTGACTAAAAGGTTTTCCCCTAAAAGAAAAAGTTGCGCATAAAATACTGCTGCACAACCTACAATAATAGATCCCAACCAAAATGGGATGGCTGTTAGCAAATTATTCTTTACACGCTCACTTTTGATATTATCAAAAATGCGTTTACCGAGTTCTTTAAAGTAATTGAAAAAACCAGATTGAAAAAACTTCATTATCGAGTAGTTAGCAGTTTTTACATACCCTCCAAAGTAACAGCTTTTAAGTAGCAAATGCAAAACTTATAATGAAGTTTCTGAACCCAAAGCCTACAAATCAAGCCCAGTCTACATCTCCGGTGTTTATACCAGCAACGTAAGACTGCAAAGCCAACTGTCCCTGGAGCAGCATATTTTTCATTTCAGCAGGATCGAATACAAGACCACCGGGTCCTCCTCCCAAATTATTTTCCGGCTGTATCAAATGTATTTTGATCGGCTTTTTATTCTGATAAAGGTCACCAGCATCTTCAATATCAAAATATTGGCCTATCACACTCTCACTCACACCTAATGACCGCATCCGCTCTTTTACTTTGCTAATGTATAAGAGTCCTGCATTATATTGATTGGGTAGATATAGATCATTATCACCTACATCGGTAATAAAAATAGAAATCGTTTTCTCAAGCACTGCAAACAAATTCGTCAATTGCTCGTTTGTATGCGTAATTTTTTTGCTGAATGAATGATAGTGAAAATTTCTTCCGCTCCTGCATCTACCGCCATTCCAATACCAGCATATTCCCGTACACCACCATCAACAAACTGATTTTCTGGAAACGTTTCATTAGGGACGGTCTTATTTACCTTAACGGGTGGCATAAAAACGGGTTGACTGGCAGATGCTAATATGGCACGTCGAAACTGATCAGCGCTCACAATTTTCCGAACATTATAATAGCTATTCTCTACCGGATGTTTTGCTGTAGTAAATACCACCAATTCCTCCGTTTGCAGGCAAGTTGTAGTTAAATAAATTTCTTTCTCTGATTTGAGTACTTTCTCAAAGTACTCATCTGTATATAAAGCATCGATCTTATCGCTTAAAGGGCCCGCTGTAAAAATAGAATTAGAATTAAGCCTTTTTCCTAAATTATATTTCACCAATATCTGATCATCAGTTACGGACGTATATAAATCTTCTAACTTTTCCAGTTCTCCCAACGCCACCAATGGTACTATTAAAGCGCCCGTGCTGGTTCCAATAAGTGTGTTGAAATCCAATTGATAAATATTCATCAAGTCTTTGACAACACCAACCGCGAAAGCTCCTTTAGAACCACCGCCACTTATAACGAGAGCCTGTTTCATCCGTATATTTTTATAGAATATGAATTTGGATATTACCTTGCATACCGGTCTTCTTCTTGTTTGATCTTATTAAGCCTGATCGCAATAAAAGATTGTAACCACCAATTATTAAGTTTATAATCGCGTTGAGCAGTAAGGCCAATATGCGCTAAGGACAATATTTCAAAGCCAAGTCCTCCGCCTATCATTTGTTGATGATTCGTTCCCCAATTCGCTTCTGCTATTAAATGCATGTTGGCAAAACTTCCAAAATTTTCTGTGCCGAAGGTTTTAAGTTTTAATGCGGCCATTGGCCCAAACAACCCGCTAAATTTTTTGTCATTATAAACAGCCGAAGCATTAATACCGATCCTTAAAAGGCCGGGTACCATAGTAACCTGGGGGTTTATTCCTAAACCTCCGGTATACATATCCGGACTACCTGATTTAAAATTAGTAGCAACTCCATTGGTAAGTTTTAGGTTAAACAGCCATCCTTTTGTAAACTCTGTTTCAGTTTGCGCATTGATCCCCGTAACAATAAAAATTAAAACCAGGGCCATCAGGTTTTTTAAGAAGTTCATGAGCATCTTTTTCTGATACTAAGTTATGGCATCGGCAGCATTATTATTATAACCAATTCAGGCGATTAAGATGATGCCTGTTTTCCAAACTGATAAGTAAAATGATTCAACAATATTCTTATTTCATTATAGTCAAAAGAATCTGGTAAGGCATTTTTCCATTCGGTGACAGTTTTGAAAGGTTGCTTTCTAAAACGATCCTCAAATAATTTTATCTGCTCGGCCGTAAATAATCCATGAATATCGAGTACGCCAACCGCAGCCATTTTTGCCAAATGCCCCAGCACAGTGCCTTCAGTAATACTTCTCAGCTCAGCAATTTCCTTCGGTGATTTTCCCTCATCAAAAAGCTGATACGAAATAATATGTGTTGGCTTCTTTGCGACTACTGTAATGATTTTAGCCATCTCTCCTTCGTATAATACAGTATCAAAAAGCTTTGCTTCTTTTAAAGACGAAAGGTAAGCTGCTGTAACATCTATAAAATTTTTCAATACATCGTTATATCCTTTCAAACCCTTAGCGCCTTTGGTTTCAGCGTAGCATTCTTTGATAACATCAAACACGTTCTCATTCATCTTCTTAAAAAAGAAATTAACGGCACCTTTACTTTTATCTTCAATAGCCTTCCAGTCTTCCTGTGTTTGTGTATACAGCTTCAGCTTTTGATTTAGATAATTTGAAAATTTTTCCAATACATCTTCCAGCTCTTTAATTTGAATAGCAACTTCGGATGCTACTCGCATTACTTCTTCACTATCCAATACAGCGCTTTCGCCGATCGCCTTTTCCCATTCTTCGGCTTCTGCCGATAACTGCTGTAGGTTTAGCTTTTGCAGCAACTTATTACCCGCGTAGTTATATTGTTCGGCGGCAACAATAGCTGCGATTTGATCGCCGGCGTCGGTTTCTTGTTGAAAGCGATGTATCCGATCGTCATTTATAATAGCATTTGCGGGAATTTTAGACTTTAGCACAATTCCTTCCAAAGTTCGGCATCGGCTTAAAGCCACATAAACCTGACCGCTGGTAAATGACCGGCCCGCATCAATAATAACTTTATCAAAGGTCAGCCCCTGGCTTTTATGAATGGTTACAGCCCAGGCAAGCTTAAAAGGAAATTGCTCATAACTTCCTATTACATCTTCCGCTACATTATTTTCCTGATCAATAAAATATTTTTTATTTTCCCATTTTTCACGGACGATAGTAAGTTCCCGGGTTTCATCCTGCGGTAATACTTTTATTTCATCGTCTTTTAATTCCACAACAGTGGCCAGTTTCCCGTTATAAAATCTTTTTTCTTCTTTGTCATTTCGAATAAACATGATCTGTGCACCTTCTTTCAGTTCCAGTTCTTCCTCATTAGGGAAAAGATGTGGTTTAAATTCGCCCTGAATATTGGCCCGATATATACGACTTTTCCCAGGTAAGGCTTTTAATTGTTGTTTGTTGATGGCATCCGCCATGTAATTATGAGACACAAGATGGACATAAAACTCCTCAGGCTCAAACTCAGGCTGATAACGGCTATGCAGAAGATCAAAGTTTATATTTTGCAGATCATTATCACGAATAGCATTTAGCATTTGTAAAAAAACAGCATCGGTTTGCCGATAAACTTTTGTGAGCGAAACCGTTAACAGGCTTAACCCTTCCAAAGCTTTTGCTTCAAAGAAAAAAGGTGAATTATAATAACTATAAAGTATGGTTTCGCTTTCAGATTTAACCACGGGAGGTAACTGATGCAGGTCTCCAATAAAAAGTATTTGCAGTCCTCCAAATCGTTGCTGCGATTTTCTTGCGCTTCTCAAAGCCAGGTCCATCATATCCAGCACATCACAACGTAGCATAGATACTTCATCAATAATAAGTATCTCCAGGGTTCGCAACAGTTTTAGCTTATCGCGCCTGTATTTAAAATGGGGTAGTAAATTAGGAATATTGATCGCCTCATTCCTGTCGATAAATTCTGCGGTAGGAGCAAACGTAGTCAGCGGCAGTCCAAACATAGAATGAATGGTAATGCCACCAGCGTTAATAGCTGCAATGCCGGTGGGTGCAACTATTGCAAACTTCTTGGCAGTTTTTTGTACGAAATTCTGAAGAAAAGTTGTTTTTCCGGTACCTGCCCTGCCAGTTAGAAATATGCTTCGGTTCGTATATTCAATTAATTCGAAAAGATGGTGCAAGAATTTGTTTTAAAGCATTAAAAAGAAAATAGTGTTAGCATTTTTAGTGAATACACTTTCGTGCCATGCACAAAGTTTATAAAAAAATGCTGAATTTCTTATTACTTTAAAACTGGTACCGAATTACAATCTCCTTCTGCATAAACAGGGCCTGAATACTTCACGCTATTTTTATCAGGCACATACGCTGAGTCACCTTTAACTTGCTCCTCGGCAATACCAGTGGTCAATTGGTCGCCATTTTTTTTAAAATACAATTCCCTAACACTGTTCATCCCTTCTGACTGAAAACTGTACCACAGATGAATAATATCTCCATCAACTTCTCCCTCTACAGCGCCATGGCTGCTATCCTTCTCGTAGTTCTTATAAACAGCAGTGCCTTTAACAGTATTATCAATGATATTCAGTTTTAAAGCATAAGTATCTTTTACTGCTATAAATAAATAACATTGTTCACCTCCGGCTATTGCTTTGGGTTCTACACTTACATTTTCAATTTTAGGTTCGTTTTCTGTATCCTTTCCGGTAGGACTGGTGCAGGACACAATACTTATTAATGCAAGAAATAACAGGGCTCTCATTATTAAAATTTTTCGGTGATAATTAATGCGCGCAAATGCCTTGCCAACAAATTAATTAAGGCAAGAAATGTTTATACAACAGTCTATACTTTATTAAAATCATGGCTTCAGCCTGCTTTTGCCAGTTTTTAAATAGTGTTCTATTCCTTCCCATATTCCTGCTGAAAGAGGCTGCTTTGCAAAATAAACACTACGCTTTCCTTTTAGTACATCCAGTTCTTTACTGTAGTTAGCTACAACAATTCCCCTCGCCTGACCCTGTAGCATATCAATGTCGTTACCACCATTGCCGGCTGTTATAAATTGTTCAACAGGTATTTTCCACTTATAACTTAAATATCTTACAACATTGCCCTTCCCTGCTCTACGCGGAATAATGTCGAGGTATTTATTGTCTGTAAGCAACACTTTCGCCGGAAGTTTGCTATCGTATAATTGCTTATTTATATTAGCCAGATCGTCACTTGAAAAACTTTCGTTAGCGTAATAGCTAATTTTAAATGGCCATTGTGCACTGTCCTGTTGCGGTGTAATATTGGTAAGCGTTTCCATTGCATTTACAATAGCCTGGCGTTTCCACTGATGATTAATATGTTTTTCCCACCCAGTATCTGGTACAAAATCTTTGGTATAATATAATTCTGTTCCTGCCGAACAGATAATAATATCGGGATCTACAAAGGGATATTTTTCGAGTGCTTCTGTCACCAATTGCTTATTTCTGCCACTTGAAATACCAAACACCACATTCGAGTTTTTCTTTAACCATTTCATTAAATGGTCGAGACCATTTAAATCATCCCCTTCTACAAGAGTTCCATCCAGATCACTAATTAAAAATAATTGTGCATCAGCTAGTTTGCGGCCAAAAGAAGTTTGTGCCTGCAATGTTTTTGATTTTTCGTTGAAGATCTGTTCAACGGTTTCCATGTATTTTTCAGCGTGCTTATTCCAGGCGTAATCTTCGGCACCGGCTTTGATACCATTTGTAGAATACTGATCCCAAAGCGAACGGTCAGCTATTATTTTTTTGAGCGCCTCTGCAATGGCTGCCGTGTCTTCCACATCAACTAACAAACCATTTTGTGCATTCCCAACAATTTCTTTTGGGCCGCCTGTTGGCGACGCAACAATTGGTAAACCACAAGCTGCGGCTTCTACAATTGTTAGTCCAAAATTCTCTCCCGGCGTGGCATTAACAAAAACACCTTTCTTCTGCGCAGCAATACGATATATTTCGGGTACTTCTACGCCCGGATCATTCTTCTTAGGCAATGCCATCTTACCATACAAATCATATTTATCCATTAATAAAAGTAAGTTGGTCAATATCTCTTTTTCGTCATCGGGCATTTGCGAAATGTCTTTTCTTACGCCGGCAAAAATAGCAAGGTTGGCCATTGCTTGTAGTTCTTTATCCTCTCCATAACTATTGATAATGGCTTCAAAATTCTTTCTTTTATCAGCTCTTCCTATTGAAAGTATAAGCGGTTTATCAGCATTAAAAAGAAACCGCTCTATTTCTGAATTCATCTTATAAAGAGCCTGTTCCTGCTCAATTGTCATAGTAAAGGACGGCATCTCAAGCCGATAGTAAGGATAGAATATTTCGCTGTTAATACCGGGCGGTATCACCTTAAACTTAGCCTTTGACTTATGTATATAGTCTTTATATTGCGTTTCAATTTCGTGCTGGGTGCTTACTATTACAACATCAGCATTAGCAATTACCTTTTCTTCCTCGTCTATGCGCCTTTGCATATTAAACCTGTCGTTGAGTTTTTTTCATCCCAACCCTGGCTTAGTAATATATTTCTTTTATTACGCCCAAGCGAATGGCCTGTAGCAAAGAAGGGAAGCGCGAAGATTTTGCTTAGTTCGCAGGCTATATAATTACCATCAGCATAATGGCCGTGTAATATGTCAGGGTAATCATCCTCATCTTCATTAAAGCGAATGGTATTATTGATAAATTCATCCAAATGTTCCCATAATTGTTCTTTTTCTTTGTAAAGCTGTCCGCCACAATCGACCCTTATAATACGCGCTTTTTCATTAACGATCTCGATAGGCTGGCTGTAGGTATCTGATACTCTTTTGTCTGTTATCCGACGGGTAAACAGATCTACTTTTCTTATATTAGGATGATTTGCTAAAGCTTCCAACAGTTCTAAAACATATTTTACCTGTCCGCCTGTATCTTTATCCCGACCTACCTCTGCATTTTTAAATCTAATTAAACCATGAGGGCTAAATAACTGAATATAATAATTTTTCATTTTCAAAGGTGTGGTTTTTGAGATAATCGAAATATAACTATTTTTAGCGAAATGCAAAATATACAAAGGAGATTCTACACGGGTTCAGGTTTCAGCGACTGGGAGATAGGCGATGTAACCATTATTTTACATGATGGGATATATCATTTATTCCATTTGATCATACCAAATCACGACTATATAGCCCATGCTGTATCCAAAGACTGTATTTCATGGAAACGTGTAAAGAACGCACTTTTTGTTGGTGATCCTGGCGAATGGGATGATGATATGTTGTGGACTATGCATGTATGTAAAGTTGGCGAACGGTTTGAAATGTATTATACAGGCCTTCAGCGTAAGCTTCGCGGCACCAATTCGTTAATTGGCCTCGCCGTGTCGTACGACCTGTACAGCTGGGAGAAGAAAAATGAAGCAATCTTTCCTATCGAATCAAAGGGCCCTTTTTATGAAAGCATGGAAGACAGCCCAAGAAAATGGCTAAGCTTCAGAGACCCCTTCCGTCTTGATTATGACGGTGAAGTTTACTATTTAATATGTGCAAGATCGGCAAAGGGACCTATTTCACGACGTGGTTGCATCGGTTTGCTGAAGCAGGAAAATGATTCGATAACTTATTTGCCACCACTACACTATCCAATGGTTTATGATGACCTGGAATGTCCATGTGCGTTTGAACTCAACGGAAGATTCTATTCTATTGCCTCAATTAGAGAAGATGTAAAAGTGAGATACTGGTTTAGCGATCAATTTCAGGGTGAGTACCATGCTTTTCATGCTAACGTGTTGTTGCCTCAGGGAAATTATGCAGCACGGGTTGTTGAAAGCACAAATGGCAAACTTTTGATCTATGCGTTTTTCTACACTTCAGGACTGATCAACTCGCACCGGGTATTTTTACCTCCAAAGCAATTAGATACTGATGACAAAGGCAGATTGTTGTTAAAAAGTTTTGATCATTGGGAGGATATTGCGTATGACCCAATCGACCAAAATCACTTTAAAGAAGTACGCCGACTATTTGGCAATCCAACTGCAAATCTTGAAATTGAAGACAATCGTTGGGTGGTAGGATCAAAAAGTGGCTATGAAATATTTGTATTTGAAAAGCCAGCTGATGATTTTATTTGGGAAGGAGTCTTGTCTGTTGAAGGAATGGGTAAACTTGGATTGGTAACAGACATGGACGAAGACGGGTCGGGTTATTATTATTCCTTTGATGTAGTAAACGGGCATGTAGAAGTGCGTGCCTGGGGATTTAACGATGCTGACAACAGATCAAATTTCAAATTCACCGTATTACAGGACAATATTTTTGCAATTAATAAGGCCTACAATTATCATTTTAAACTGATACGATTTGGGAATTATATTGAACTTGCTATTGACGGCCTCGTAAAACTTACACTCATAGATTATAGTTATAGCAATCAGTTAATTGGCATTTATTCAGCATCTTCTGTCGTTTCTTTAAATAATAGTTTTATAAAAAAATTACCGCCGTTGGAAGACGAATATATTGTTGAAGAGTTAAAACAGTAGATATTTAAGAAGTATTACTATTCTAAAACATTGTAAATCAATATCAATTATAATAACATATTTTATTTCAAACGTTAACGTTTAAAAAAATGTTAAAGCCTTTTATATAGCGAACGTATTAAATCAATATGCCGTCTAATTATTAGAAGTACAATAACAAGTTTTTCTCATAAGCAGTTAGTTTTGGTTTAATCCCTACGTGTCAACGCAGGGATTTTGTTTTTTGCTATTTGAGCCGCCTGCATGTCTGATATTTTGAAATTCGCAACTATCGTGGTTAAAATCCTAATTAGTGCTGACAACAATAAAAGGAAGAATGGCTTAATACAAGAGATGGCGCGAAACTTATAGGCGCTCACTTTATTGCGAATCATAAGCATCTTTATATGGGATTATACATACGTTTCCCATTTCGTGGTTTAATAAAATCAAAATAATCTGTTAATCCTATAAATCAAGGTTCAGACAATTAATTACATTTCGTTCGTATATTTTTTAGTTTACGGCTTCGCTGCCTTTTTTGTCGAATAGAACTTAACAGAAAAATTTTACCCTGATGGCTTAAAATTCGGGTGAAAATTTTTCTGTACGTTTGCCCGATGCAGGAAAAAATCGAAGCAATAGAAAATTTATATAAAAGTTGGAGCGGAAGCGAACCAACCTCCATTGATGTTTTACAACAAGCGGGCAGTGAGCGCCGGTATTTCAGAATTTGGGATAATAACGGCACATCCGTAATAGGGACTTATGGCGCTAACGTTCCGGAGAATAATTCGTTTTTATATTTCTCCGAACATTTTGCTGCAAAAAATTTACCGACCGCTAATATATATGCTGTAAGTGAAGACCGGCAATATTATTTACAGGAAGATTTTGGAGATGTCTCGCTCATTAATCGGCTGGAAAATGAAGGATATACACCAGAAGTGTACAATCTTTACAAGCAAAGCCTGGAACAACTGGCTCGTTTACAGGTAGAAGGAGACAAGGGATTAGATTATAGCAAATGCCTTACTAATAGTGAATTTGGCAAGCAAGCCATTATGGCTGATTTGCTATATTTCAAATATTATTTTTTAGACGCACTTCGTAAACCTTATGATAAACAGAAATTGATCGATGATTTCGAAGCTTTAAGCAATTACCTCACGCACACTGACTATAAATTTTTTATGTTTCGCGATTTTCAAAGCAGGAATATACAGGTAAAAGAATCTGTCTCCCCCTCTTCCGGAGGGGGCTGGGGAGGCCGTTCATTTTATAGATTACCAAGGTGGAATGAATGGTGCGCCTCAATATGATGTAGCATCATTGCTTTGGCAAGCCCGCGCAGCATTGCCCGACGACTGGAAAATGAATTTACTGGCAGATTACATCACCGCTCTGGAACCATTGCTGGACAAGCCTTTAAACAAACTGAGCTTTGCAAGCCAGTATAACGGATATGTGTTGATCAGGTTGTTACAGGTGTTAGGCGCTTACGGATTTAGAGGATTGTTTGAAAGAAAAGCACATTTTCTTACCAGCATTCCGCTGGCACTAAAAAATCTGAGGTCATTTGTGGCTACAAATCCAATGGGCATAGCGCTTCCCGAATTTGAGAAAGTGCTAAGATTATGTGTTGATGATGAAATTGTACAGCAGTTTACACCAGTTCAGGCAAGCGAAACAACACCGCTTGTAGTAAAGGTTTGCAGCTTTTCGTTTAAACAAGGATTGCCAATTGTTGATAACGAAAATGGCGGAGGTTTTGTATTTGATTGTCGGGGAATTTTAAATCCGGGTCGGGTGGAAAGTATGAAATGCCAGACAGGCCGGGATAAAGAAGTGATACTATATTTAGAGCAGCAAACAAAAATGCCGGTATTTCTGCATAGTGTTTTTGACGTGGTAGATATTAGCGTAGAAGATTATATTAAACGAGGTTTTGAGAGTTTGTATGTGAGTTTCGGCTGCACGGGTGGACAGCACCGCAGCGTGTATGCTGCCGACGCGCTTGCAAGGCATCTAAGAAATAAGTTTAAAGTGAAGGTTGAGCTACAGCACTGTGTACAGGATGCGAAGAATTGGATCAACACACAACCCCCGACCCCTGAAGGGGAGACCAGCGCACAGCCTCAGTAATAAAATAATCACAGCTATGAAACAAAGAATGCAGGCGCAACACCTCAACCGCTAAAGGGGAGCTTGCTGTACTCCGAAAGAATACTGATGTCTGATGAAAAAGAAAATGCACGCAGGAGCAAATCCATTAATATATCAAAGAGCGCGAGAGTTACGTGACAGGGAAACGCGGAAACAATTCTTTGGGAATATTTGAAAACGAAGCCCTTGGGGTTAAGATTTAGGCGGCAACATCCTTATGCAATTTATATTTTGGATTTTTATTGCCATGCTTTGAAGCTTGCTATAGAAGTTGACGGCAGTATTCATTTAAAAAATGATGTAAAAGAAAATGATGCCCAAAGGCAAACTTTATTGGAAAGCGACGGTTTGAAAGTGCTTAGATTTACCAATGAAGAAATTGAAAAGCATCTGGAAAAAGTTATCGCCACAATTGAAGAGTATATAAACAACGGAATGGAAAACAGCAAAAACATAATTTCAGAAGCTGGAGAAGTAGCACATTCCTCCCCTTCAGGGTTGGGGGTTCACTTATCTTTTGCGCTGGCCTAGGCACCCGCTTCAAACCCTGGACAGACAAGCATCCAAAGGCTTTAGCGGTAATAAATGGCAAGTCGCTTTTACAAAGAAATGTTGAATATTTACAGCAACATGGTATTAAAGATGTAATTGTAAATGTGCATCATTTTGCAGATCAAATTGAGGAAGCCATACAAAAAAATGATGGCTGGGGAAGCAATATTATAATTAGTGATGAAAGAGATACCGTGCTGGAAACCGGCGGCGGATTACTGCACGCAAAGCATCTGTTTAAGCCAGGCGAGAGGTTTATTACCTGCAACGCAGATATTTTGACGGACCTTGATATTAGCGCTCTTCTTGATTTTCATAAAAAAGAAAAAGCCTTAATAACGTTTACTGTAAGCAATAGAAAAACATCGCGCAATTTATTATTTGATGAAAATAACCAACTGTGTGGCTGGCGCAATAATACAACGGGTGAAGAAAGAATTTCGGTACCAAAAGGTAATCTAATTGCAAAGGCGTACGATTGTGTTGTAATATTTGAATATGACATCTTTGATTTGATTAAACTGAATGGCAAATTTTCTTTGATTGATTTATATCTCGACCTTGCTAAAACACAAAAAATAGTTGGCTTTGAACACAGCGGAGACCGATGGGTGGATGTGGGTAAGCCGGAAAGTGTGGCGGTTGCGGAAGCAATGTTTGATTAGTATAAAAGTAGGTATAAGCTTTATTTACGCGATCGAAATATTTAATTTTTCCGACCAATTCAATCCTTCAGGTAGTTTGGCATTTGAGAATTCGATATGGATGACTCTGCGACGTTGTTTATTTGTCGTCCGGTTCGAACCGTGCAGCGTCAAAGGTTTCATGATCATAATTCCACCCTTCGCAACTTTGCAAACTTTCTCAGTTTCTATTGCCCAGTCTATTGTTTCGGGCCGGTAAATTCCTTTCAAATGAGATTTTTCAATAACCTTTAGAGCGCCATTGTTTTCATCAGTTTCATCCAAATGTATTCTGATCGTAAAATTACTTTTCAAAATGTTGATTGGAGGCTGAACGGCAAATTGATTTTGTTTGGTTGTCCATGGACCAAAATCTTCTCGGTCTATCTTTTTATCAACTGATATAGTTAAATCCTGATGATAAGAAACATACCAATTTGAAGTTTCGGGCTTATCGAAATAGATACTTTTTACAACGAAATAATCTTTCCCAAAAAGCTCTTGAATGATCTCTTTTAATTTGTTATTAAAAACCAATGGCTGAACAGAAGGAACCTCTTTCAGAAACTGCCTGATTGCAAACAAATCTGAGGATTTTCTAAATGTTTCTCTATTTGATAAAGCCGCCTGATCAATGCAGCCAATAATCTTTTCAATTTCACACGGCGAATAAATGTTTTCTATTATAGAAAATCCAAGCTCGGAAATCTCATTTCTATACATCTGTAACTCTTCCATAAAGTGATTGCCGATCTTGAGGTAAACATCTCAATACTCTTGTTTTATTCCCCTTTAGGGGTAGGGATCTACTTCGCTGCTTGCATCGGGTTCCTTCCTACACTTTGGCCGCGGCGTGGACCGGCATCTGTTTTTTGAGAAAAGGCCTTAAACCTTGTAGGCGCAGGCATTTTGCCCCAAGTATTATTCGTCACATCTATATCCGCAGTTTCTTGTAATGGGTCTAATTGAATAGAACTTACTTCTTTATTTTTTACAAAAAACTTTTTCACTTCTGTTTCGTCATACCTCCATATTTGTGCTGGTATGCGATCTATTTCTTTAGAGCCGTCCTTGTAAGTCCACTCAATAATAATCGGCATTACCAACCCACCTTTGTTACTAAAGCTAAGTTCATAAAAATAACTATTGGCAAATTTTTCTTTCGCTTCGGGTGTTAAAGCCGTTACGCTCATGGGAACGTCTATCGTAAAACTTTCAGATGTATCTACCTTTTCCATGCCGCGTGCATAACGCCAGTAAAAATCCCGTGCATCCGTATCTAAATCTGTGTAAAATTTTATGCTTTTGTCTTCACGATTGCGGATTTTTGAAATATCATCGTAAGGATTTTGCGCAGGCGCATCAACTTTTCTTTCTATCAGGCGCCCTTTTGGAAGTTCGCTGTTAAGATCTGCTTTGGCATACTTTACCGTATCTAAAGAAATATCAACCGGCTGAATGCCGTAAAACCAACCTCTCCAAAACCAGTCTAAGTCTTCGCCGCTCGCATCTTCCATTGTTCTGAATAAGTCGGCAGGAGTGGGGTGTTTGAAGGCCCATCGACGTGCATACTCTTTAAAAGCAAAGTCGAAAAGCTCACGCCCCATAACGGTTTCGCGAAGAATGTTTAACGCTGTTGCAGGTTTTGTATAAGCATTTGGACCAAATCCAATAATATTTTCCGAGTTGCTCATTACGGGTTCCAATTGATCTTTTGGCAATTTCATATAATCTACAATAGCGCCTGCCCAACCTTTTTTAGTAGGAAATTTATTATCCCAAAGTTCTTCGGTAAGATATTCTACAAAACTGTTAAGGCCTTCATCCATCCATGTCCACTGGCGTTCATCGCTATTCACGATCATTGGAAAAAAGTTATGACCTACTTCGTGAATTACAACCCCAAGCATCCCGTTTTTCGTGCTTTCGCTATACGTTCCGTCTTTGTCGGTTCGGCCATAATTAAAGCAGATCATCGGATATTCCATTCCGTTGGCAGCTTCAACACTTTGCGCTACAGGATATGGATAAGGGAATGTGAAATCGGAATAGGTTTTAATTGTATGCGCTACGGCGCGGGTAGAAAATTTTCTGTATAATGCATAAGCCTCTTTGCCATAAAAGCTCATACACATTATTTTTTTACCATTGATGAGTTGCGGCATGCCATCCCAAATAAATTTTCTGGAAGAGGTCCATGCAAAATCACGAACGTTATCTGCTTTAAAATTCCATGTTTTCTTTTGTGTGCTTTTGTTTTTTCTGCGGCAGTTGCATCAGCAAGCGTCACAATTTCAACTGGCTCTTTAGCATTTTTAGCCTGATTGTAGCGAGCCATTTGTGAGGATGTTAATACTTGTGCATAGTTTTGACATTCTCCGGTTGAGCCAACAATATGGTCGGCAGGCACCGTCATTTCTACATCAAAATTTCCAAAGGTTAATGCAAATTCTCCGCGTCCGGTAAATTGGTGATTTTGCCATCCCTGAAAGTCGCTGTAAACACACACGCGCGGATACCACTGCGCCATTGTGTACAAATTATTTCCATCTTCTTCAAAATGTTCATAACCTCCGCGCCGCCGTATTTCATGCGGTCAGTTACTTTATAAGACCAATCAATTTTCAGTATATATTTTTGTCCTGGTTTTAAAGGCGCCGGTAAATCAACGCGCATCATTGTTTTATTGATGGTGTATTTTAATGCGGCACCGTTGGCGTCTGTGAGCTTTTTTATTTTAATGCCATTGCCATTGTCAATCTCACCACTTTCTTCTTTAAGCCCTTTCAGCATATTGTCGGTCATGGTCTGCGGCATGCGTGAAGCATTTTGGTAATTGGCGTTGTTAATATTGCTATGCTCATTTTCGTCGAGCTGAAACCAGATATAAGTAAGTACATCTGGCGAATTATTAAAATAGTTTAAGGTTTCGCTGCCTGTCAGCACATTATTTTTCTCGTCCAGTTCGCACTTAATAGTATAATCACAGCGCTGCTGCCAATACTTTGGGCCTGGTGCCCCGCTTGCTGTTCTATATTCATTGGCGGTGGGAAGAATAGTACCTAATTGCTCAAATTTATTACCATGATTGCTGGTGGGATTGTTTTGAATGTCTTGTGCAATAGAAACGGAGCAGCAAAAAATGGAGATAATAAACAGTGATAATTTTGACATATTTTCTTTTTGATCGTAATTATTATTTTTTGAGAATATATAGGATGAATTATGTACTGCGGTTGAAAGGTGCGACGCAAGACCGATGCCACATATTCTTCAGCCGGGACATAAAATTAACCAGGAATTCTTTCAATTGCCATTTTTGCAGCGAAAGCAAAAACTGCCAGCGACACCACGAAAATATAAATTCTTTGAGGAACCTTAGCAATATCCAGCAACAATTTACTGATAAGAAGGATGATAAAAACAACAACGACCTGTCCCGCTTCCAGTCCGACATTAAATCCGAACAGCCCCCAACCTAATGATTGATCGCTTGCCAACATCATTCTTATGGAGTTGGCAAAGCCTAAACCATGTATCAACCCGAAGAAGAGGGCCAGGAAATAATTGGCGTTTACATTTTTACGGGCTTGCCATTTATCATGTTCCAAAGCGCTGTAAGTACAATGGTTACAGGTATTAAAAACTCAACCCATGAAGATGACACGCTTATCACATCAAGCACACTAAGCGCTAAGGTTAAAGAATGACCAATAGTAAATGCCGTTACTAAAATCAAAACTTTTTTCCAATCAGTGAAAGTATATACAATGGCCAGTGCCAGGATGAACAGCTGATGATCCAAAGCGTCTGCACTGATAATGTGTTTCCAGCCTTCGACGAAATAAAAAACAAAGTCGGTCATGTTAAGTTGAAATGTTTACATGTTAATAAGAACCGTTCATGTAACGAATAAAGCTAATCTTTTGTCATAATAGTATTTTTGCAAAATATGTCAATGGTATTATTAATAAATAAATGGTTGCTATCGTTGTTTTTGTTGACAAATGTACATCCGTATCATGTAAGTGCTACTGAAATGGAGTACGACGCCAAAACTAAAAGGATCGAAATTAGCACCAAAATATTTACAGATGATTTTGAAAACGTATTAAACAAATTATATAAGCAAAAAGTGGATTTGTCTGATCGATCGGTTCGTCCGCAAATGACAGCATTGATCAAAAAATATATTTCTACACACCTTAGCGTTAAGTCGGATCAGAAAATTTTACCGCTTCAGCTTTATGGATGGGAAATTGATCATGAGGCGGTATATGTTTATTCCATTGCTAACGCACCTTCTTTCAACCCTCAAAAAATCAATGTACAAAAAACAGTATTGTATGATTTATTTGATGACCAGGTCAACATCATTCACTTCATTTATAATGGAAAACGGAAAAGCAATAAGTTAGTTTATCCTGATAAGGAAGTGAATGTGTCGTTTTGAGTAAGTTAGCAAATAGAAAATTGGGGTGTAGCAAGTAGGCAAAAAATGCCAACCTACTCGCTACCTTGCTATTCCCTTATTATACTGATCATACCGCTCATCATATTATTACTGTCTGTATTTCGAAATTTACTGTAAATTCATCGCTTTAAATTTTTTACATGAGGCATAAATTACTCTTTTCCTTTTTGTTGATGGCTTTTGCGATGTCATCATTTGCACAAACCACAGAATCTAAGTATAATGCTAAAGAAGCGTTCAATCCTCAGTTTTATCCTTACCCGGGTACTGAATTTAGAAGCGCCTCCGGTGAGCCGGGGCCAAAATACTGGCAAAACCGCGCCGATTATAAAATCAGTTGTGCTATTGATACCAGTAAACACCTGGTTTCCGGAAGCGAAGAATTGACTTACACGAATAACAGCCCAGACAATTTAAAATTTTTGTGGCTACAATTAGATCAAAATATTTATCGTGAAGATTCGCGCGGATCTGCTACAACAACTGCTGCTGGCGGACGCTGGGCCAATACCGGTTTTACAGATGGCGCTGTAATTAAATCTGTATCTGTAGAAATAAATGGGAAAAAATACACACCAAAATATACCATTACTGATACGCGCTTGCAAGTGTGGTTACAGGATGGGCTAAAGAATGCAGGCAAAGCAAAACTTAATATTGAATGGTCCTTCACAGTTCCGGTTTATGGCACTGACCGTATGGGTCGTTTGCAAACTAAAAATGGTTGGGTGTATGAAATCGCACAATGGTTTCCTCGCATGTGTGTGTACGACGATCTGCAAGGTTGGAACGTGTTGCCTTATGTAGGCCAGGGCGAGTTTTATCTTGAATATGGCGATATTGATTTTTCAGTAACAGCTCCTTCAGATATGATTGTTGTTGGTTCTGGTGAATTATTGAATCCTACGGAATGCCTTTCTGCTACAGAAGCAAAAAGATATGCCGAAGCAAAGAACAGCGAAAAAACGGTTACGATACGTAGCGAAGAAGAAGTAAATAAAAAAATTAAAACTACAAAAGCCACCAACACCTGGAAGTTCAAAATTCAAAACACACGTGATGTTGCCTGGGCTGCATCAAAAGCATTTGTGTTTGACGGTGCTAAAATAAATTTACCAAGTGGCAAAAAATGTATGGCGCTAAGTGCGTATCCTATTGAGTCTATTGGCAATGATGGATGGGAGCGCAGTACTGAATTTACGAAAGCTTCTATCGAACACTACTCGAAAAAATGGTTTGAGTTTCCTTATCCGGCAGCAACAAACGTAGCGGGCATTGTTGGCGGTATGGAGTATCCGGGTATTGTATTTTGCGGTTACAAGGCGAAGGGTCGCGGCCTGTGGGGCGTGACCGATCACGAGTTTGGACATTCATGGTTTCCAATGATAGTAGGCAGTAACGAAAGAAAATATGCCTGGATGGACGAAGGTTTTAACACGTTCATCAACGACTTTTCTACTGAAGCATTTAATAATGGAGAGTTCTTTAAGCCTGAATCTGGCGATGCCGGCAAAGCATCTTTTTCGGAAAGAATTGATGGATTGTACACGGTACCCGATGCGGTACAACAAAGAAGCCTTGGCGTAACAGCTTATTATAAGCCATCTCAAATGCTGCATGCTTTGCGCGATAACGTGCTGGGTGCAGATCGTTTTGATGCTGCTTTCAGGGAGTATGTCAGCCGTTGGGCCTTCAAACATCCTTCGCCATGGGATTTCTTCCGCACTATGGAAAACGTAGGTGGTGAGGATCTTTCCTGGTTCTGGCGCGGATGGGTATTAAACACCTGGAAGATTGATCAGGCTGTAAAAGGAATAACTTACAAAGAAAATCTTCCGGCAAACGGTTCGGCTGTAACTATTGAAAATCTTGAACAGATGCCTATGCCGGTTACTGTTTTGGTTAAAGAAGCGAATGGTAAGGAAGAGCGTATAACCCTGCCTGTTGAAATATGGCAACGTGGAAATACTTACACCTTTACGCTTCCAACAACCAGCGAAATCAAAGAAGTTAAAATTGACCCTGATAATAAGTTGCCCGATTGGAACCGCGTTAACAACGTTTGGACGAAATAATGCTCCCGGCTGAAGAATATATGGCATCAGTCTTGCGTCGCACTCTTGTACTGTAGAATATAACTGATCATAAAGCCTCACAGATTAAATTTCTGTGAGGCTTTTTAATGAGCTACAAGCAGGTGTTGGGTCTTTTTATATCAACTATATCAGTTACATTAAATAAGTCAAATTTTTGTAGTAAAGCGTCAAATCCTTCTTTTAATTTAAAATCCATTTCTTCTTTATAAAGCGGGTATAAGCAATGAAAATGGATAGTTTTTTCTCTATTAATTTTTAATGTGTAAAATCTCCCTCCCAAGCTAAGGCTGGGCATTAAAATCATACATCCGAACGCTGTGTTTTCAGCAAAAGGCGCTGCTCCTTCTCCGTTTGGTATTGTATGTCCATATCCCAGCCACGTATTATATTCATGCGGAAAACGGGCAATTGTTTTTAACCAGCGTATGGGCCAATAATTCTTTTCATCCGTAATATTATCTTTATTAGTTTGATCATTCAGACCTTCCAATATCCAGTTTTCTGGAAGTAAAATGCATAATTCTGCATATCTGTATTCCTCCAAATCAAAGCCTGCAGGAACAGACATGGGTTTATCACTCATGCCGGAAGTAACAAGTGTTTGGAATGGGAATTGCTTTGACGGTTTTACCCAATGAACGTCTAGATGCACTAAATCAGAAACGATTTCATGAAAAACAACATCAATTTTCCCAACATGCTTTTCTATATGTTTGGAAATAGCTTCGATATTTTCCTCATCTCCAAAAGCCGGTGTAAAATTCTTAGATGATTTGTTATCATAGCGATGTACTAAATCATCCTCATCTGAATATTCCTGTTCTGTCATAAGTAGCAAAGGTTTTGTATCTAAATGTACTTTCTATTTTGCAAAAAGCATCAATATGCTTTTAAGTTTTTTCGATTTAGATTATGGAAAAAGCTGTGCAGCGTTTCTCAATAATAAATACACAGCTATGGCAAGCATAGATATAAACCCAACTGCAACCCGCCCGCAGCGCGGATTTTCGACCAGACGAAAAACAGCGGCTTTGCGAATTGACATGACACCAATGGTAGACCTTGGATTTTTACTAATCACATTTTTCATATTTACAGCCACGATGAATGAGCCAAAAGCAATGGATCTTTTCATGCCAAAAGACGATGGGTCTCCTACACCTACTTCTGAATCTGGCGCGCTTAGTATTATTGCCGATAAAGGCGGATCGATTTTTTATTATGAAGGCAAACCTTCGGCAGATGGCGGCAACTTTAAGAAAAGTTCATTAGCTGATATCAGGAAAAAGATCATAGATAAAAAAAGGAAGTTGTTGCCAAATATAGGACAGATGAGGCTTGCGAAGCAAAGGCCGTTGCTAACAAAACCGATATAGATGATTGCAGGCAAAAGAATCTTACCATTTTAATTAAGCCAACGATCAATGCAGATTACCAAACAATTGTGTCGTTATTAGATGAAATGACGATCAATCGGATCGCTCGATATGCACTTGTTGATCCTGACGAAATAGAACTGGCAGCATTGGAAAGCGTAAAATAAAAATTCAATTCATTTAAGGTTAAAAAAATAAATCCAAAAGGATAACGGGATTGGTATGCACGGCAAATAGCTGACAAATGGCAGATGACAGCGCTACCTGGTCTGACGGTCTCCGGCTGACCAACAATACATAAAATCTCAACAACAAATCTCAAATCACAAATTAAAAAATCATGGAAACAGCAAAAATTCTCACAGCAGATTTACTCGACATTGTATTTGATGGACGAAACAAAAGTTACGGCGCTTACGAACTACGGAGGCATTATCGGCAACGGATGACGAAGGCACTTTTAATTACAGCAGGCATTTGCATTACTATTGGTGGTGGAGCCTGGTTAAAAAGCACTTTTGCCAAAACGGTTGAAAGCGATGTATTAAGGATTATTCCTGATGTTACCATATCAAATGTTGAGCCCATTGAAGAAGAACTTCCCCCACCGCCACCACCGCCGCCAGCACCGAAAGTAGAAGTACCAAAAATTAAAACAATTGATTATACAACGCCCGTTTTAACTAACGAGCCAATCGTAGAGCCGCCACCTACGCAGACTGATCTTGTCGATACAAAAATCAGTAATATTACGCAGGATGGTATTGCAAACGCAAATATTGTAGTGCCTCCCGAATCGCTGGACGGAGACAGAGGTTTAATAACGTCATCAAGGCCTAAAGAAGACGATGATAAAACTTTTATAAAAGTAGAAATAGAAGCTTCATATATCGGCGACTGGAGACGTTTTCTGGAAAGAAATCTTTCCGGTGAGGTGGCCGTAGACAATGGTGCAGCGCCAGGGCTTTATACGGTTATTATAGAATTTATTGTTGATAAACAAGGAAACGTAAGTAACATTAAACCTCTTACTAATAAAGGATTTGGTATGGAACAAGAAGCCATGCGTGTTATCAAAAGATCAGGAAAATGGAAACCTGCTTTTCAAAATAGTCACGAGGTAAAAGCCTATCGAAAGCAACCCATAACTTTTCAGGTGGTAGAGCAATAAGATTAACATGGTTTGCTGTGCCGAAACAGTTTGCCACAAATGCACGAATATTTTTTCTTATTCGTGTATTCGTGGCATTATCACTTAAATTTGCAACACAAAAAAATTATTACATGACGTTGCATCGAGAAGGAAAAGGTTCCATAATAATAGCAGTGATTTTATTTCTGCTGATAAATTTTCTTACTTATAAATTTTTATACCCGTCTTATCCCATTATTTTTTATTTTTTGTTGATTGTTACTTTGGTGGTTTTAGGATTGGTCATTTCCTTTTTCAGGATACCCAACAGAAACTACACCATTAATCCAAGCGCAGTTGTTGCGCCATGCGACGGCAAAGTTGTGGTTATTGAAGAAGTGCAGGCCGATGAATATTTTAGTGACAGACGCATTCAGGTTTCTATTTTTATGAGTCCATTAAATGTGCATGTGAACAGAAATCCGGTGGCGGGCGAAGTGGTGTATAATCAATACCACAAAGGGAAATATTTAGTAGCCTGGCATCCTAAATCATCTACCGAAAATGAGCGCCACAGCAATGTTTATCGCGTAGGTGACAAGGAGGTATTAACCAAACAAATTGCGGGAGCGCTAGCTAAACGTATTGTAAATTATTTGTCTGTCGGTGATAAAGTGACCCAGGCTGGTGAAATGGGGTTCATTAAATTTGGTTCTCGTGTAGATTTATTGCTGCCTTTAAATGCAGACATAAAGGTAAAAATTGGCGATGTTGCTGTAGGCGGCATTACAGAAATTGCTCATTGGTAAAATTAAAAACAGAACAGATGAAACATATCTTATTCATTATTGCAATTGTCTTTTGTATTAATACCAATGCACAACATAGTTACGCAGGCCAGGTTGAAAAAACTGTATCTCAATTTGTAAAGGCTTTAGAAGATAGCGACCTGAAAGCATTAAACGGCATGGCGTCTCCCAAACTTACTTATGGCCATTCCAGCGGGAAAATAGAAAATAAGGAACAATTTTTACAGACATTTAAAACGGGCGCTTCCGATTTTGTAAAAATCAATATTACCGATCAAACAGTTGATATTACAGGTAATACAGCTATTATTCGTCACCTATTTGATGCGGATACTAATGATAACAATAAGCCCGGACACGTTACTTTAAAAGTAATGACCGTGTGGCAAAAGCAGGGAACTAAATGGATTTTATTGGCGCGTCAGGCAGTAAAGCCGCCTGTGCAATAAGTTTTTATCAGCGCTTGTAAATTCAACATTAAACATTTTCCGTTTCTACCAGTCTTTTCCTACGCTGCCGCCAAATGGCGTTTTTTTGTTCGCCACTTTGCTTTGCGTGTTTTTTTCTTTCTGTTCTAATCTGTCCAGTTGTTGTCTTGCCTGATCTTTATTTAATTTGGATTCTTGCGCTTGCTGAGGTTTATCTGAGCCACCGCCACTTTTCTTGAGTTCGGATAAAGCCTTTTGCAAATTTTCTCTGGCTTTATTGTCTTTTGGATTTAGACGTAATGCTGCCTTATAAGCCTCAATACTTTCTTCTACTTTGGTCTGATTGCTATAAACAACACCTGTATTATAATAAGCTCCCGATTTTAAAACCGAACTTGCTGTTTTAGACGCGTTTATTTGTTGATAAACCTTTGTTGCTTCCTCAAATTTTTTTGCTTAAACAAGGCGGTTCCTTTGTTTATCAGCGCGGTGTATTTCAAGGGTTCGTTTGTTACTTTATCATAGCTGGAAATGGCTTCGGCCAGTTGACCTTTTTAAAAAACTCATTTCCTTCTTTGATATAACTTTCCTGGTTTTGAGCCAATGAAAGCTTCGCAATAAATAAAAACAATATGAATAGTAAATTCTTTCGCATTATATTTTATTGAACCGGCTAATGAACATAACTCATCTTTGTTGTGTCACTCCCTTGTACTGATGAATATATGGCATCCTATTCATTCTCTGTTGCTTAGACCTCCGAGGTTTTTAAAACCTCGGAGGTCTTGAAAACTGTCATCTGTCAACGCTCAACTTTCCACTTTTCTTTCTTCTTCCTTCAGGCAATAATTGTTCCCAAATTAATAATACAAGCATGATACCTACAAAAATCCAGAAGTAGTAAGAGAAGCTCATCAGGCTCGTGTCGCCGGTAACTTTTTTATCTATTTGAGAAAGGTTGGCCGTTATTTGCTTTACTGCATCATCGCTGTTCTCCAAATGAACATATATGCCTTTTGTGTTATTTGCTATCTGCTTTAGCTCTTGTTCATTTAATTTAGAAATAATTTCCACGCCTGTTTCTTCATCTATTTTGTGCCCTTTTGTAGAATCGTCTGGTATAAAACTTCCTGCTGGAGAACCAATGCCAACAGTATTCACCATCAATCCACGCTGTGCTAATTCTTTCGATAGATCAAGACTTTCTTCATCATGATCTTCCCCGTCGGAAATGAGAACCACGGCTCTGTATTTTGTATCACGCTCGCCAAAAGCATTGAGGCTTTCCTGCAACGCATCGCTTATTACTGTTCCTTTCATGGGCACCGCATCCGGCGAAGCTTCGCTTACAAACATCTGCGCAGCGCCATGATCAGAACTGAGCGGCATTTGTACATAAGCTTTCCCCGCAAAAAGAATAAGCCCCACGCGGCTTTCGGGCAACGCGTCCATCAACTTGCTGATAAGTTGTTTCGCCCGTTCTAAACGATTCGGTTCAATATCTTCGGCCAGCATACTTCTGCTCACATCCAACGCAAAAACCACATCAATGCCTTCGCGTGTAATACCATCGCTGCCGCCGGGCTTTCGTAAATTCATTACTGCTAAAACACCCATGATGAAAGCGATACAAATCAAAACAAACTTTAGTGTAAAACGCCGGGGACTATAACGGTGCAACATAGCCTTTACTAATGACGGAGTTCCTATCTTTTTAACAACACGCCTCTTCCATTTTTTAATGCCGATGAAGAGCAATAAAAAAATGATAACGGCCAGTAAAAGCCAGATAAAAAAACTGTATTGGAATTGAAAGTTGTTCATAAATTATAGGTTTATAGTCCATCGACCATTGTCCATTGACTATCGACTCTTCCTACATCCTTCCTTCAAAAAAACCATATTCTTTTAAAATGTCTTTCAGCATTTTTAACCGTACTGTTGACATGTCAAAATCCGGATCAGGAGATTCTACATTTAAAACGAAAAAATAGGGATGTTTATTTTCCTCTATCCACCCAACAATCCATCCCAATGCATGGCCTTTTTCTGTTTGCGCCCAACCTGTTTTATAAGATAATTTGTAGTTGGAATTATCTTCGAACAGCATAGCATATGCTTTACTTTTTGCTGATACACTTTGAAAAAGGAAGCTCATCAAAATATAATTGTTTTACAACGCCAAGGTTTTGATCTGGAGTTATTTTTAAGGAATTATCGAGCCAGAAAGTGTCGATAGTTGATATTTTATAATTCTTTTTATCTTTTCCTGCGCCGTATTGAAGAGAATCAAGCCAAAACTGCATCGTATCTTTTCCTATTCGGCGAGCTACTTCCTGATAATAGGGAACTGCCGATGCGCGAAACGCCTGGTACATGTTCAGGTCTTTATTCCATGCTTCAATTGGGCGTTTAACACCATCCCAGGCAATTACCATGCTATCGCTGGAGATTTTCCCGGTTTGCAAGCCAATAAGTGAATTAACGATTTTAAATGTAGATGCAGGTAAAAAAGCACTGTCGCGATACCTTTTCAGGTTGTAAACAGTAAATACACCCGTGCCGTTATTATAGAGTGCAAAGCAGCCATTCAGTTTATTTTCATCGAAATATTTTTTAGGAACGTCGTCTTCCTTTACGTCGTTCTGCATACAGGATGTAAAGCCGGCAATTACAATCATAATTGCAAAGAACTTTAAGAGCCTGATGCTCTTTTTCTGCTGATAAGAATTACTGCTGTTGAAGAGTGCGACGCAAGATTGCCCAATAGTAGTACTGCTGTTGGGTTCATAATTATTTTTTTACTAAGCATAAGTTTTGCAAAAATAAGTGTAGCAATGTTTAGGAAGGTTTTTTAGCATTTTTTAACTACTAAATGGCATACGTATTGTTATATACTTATATGTAATTGGTTGTGAAAAATATTATTAACACATATGACAGCTTGAATGATTATCGCTTGATAGTTGATTTGCCAGCGTCGGTTAAAAGGAAAATCGCTGATATTAAAGTTGAGTTTGATGCTGATTATAAAGGGTTAGTAATACCTGGTGGAGATCCTTTTGTTTATTTGGCATCCTTTGCACAAACTGAATCAAAAGAGGATTCGGTGGTTGATATTTTAAATAAGATTGCGCTGGGATTTATGCCCTTTAAAATGCATTTGAAAAATTTTGGACACATTGAAAGCGGGGAGATATTTATAGAAGTTGAAGAACAAGCCGCATTGAAAATGCTTATCGGACAGATAAAAGATAATCTTTCCTATGTTCAGGACGCACGCTTTAATCCACATCCGCGCATCACCCTTGCAAAAAGGTTGCTGCCATTCCAGGTTTCAAAAAGCTGGAAAGTGTATGAACGAAAATCGTTTTCAGCCACATATATAGCCAATGAAATGTTGCTGCTGAAAAGGATGGAAGGATTTAGCAGTTGGCAAATACTCAGAAGAATGGAATTTCAGAATATGCTGATCAGTGTGTGAAAAATTATACTTTGATATAAATTCTTTTTTATCCAGCCACCAGCAAATAGCCCACATAAAAACAATGATCGTTAGGGCGTAGGCCAGTGAGCCTAGCCGTGGGTCGCCAGGAATATGTATGAATACATTTTTATAAAGCCCGTTCCAAAAATTGACTCCATCATCCGAAGTAAACAAAGCTGCTGTTTTCGGCAGAAAAGCACTCAAGGCAAAAATGAATAATGGGTTCTTGCCAAATACTTCAAAAAAGCTGGTTGGAAAGCCTCGATAATTTTTTACTTCTATTAAATAGATCATCGTTGCTAAAGTAATAACAGCAAGTCCAATAGTATAAATGGTATAGGAGCTGGTCCATATTTTTTATTGATAGGAAAAACCATGTCCCAGCAAAGGCCGGTGATAAGTAAAGTGATTCCTGTAATAAACAACCCGGTAAGCATTTTGTAAATAGCGTTTGGTTCAACTAAAACAGCGTTGTTTTTAATATAAGTTCCGATGAAAAAACCCAGCACAACTTCAACAATAGCCGGAATGGTGCTTAATAGGCCTTCGGGATCGAACGGAATACCTTCTCCTTTATACATGTGAGGAATGTGTAGAATCGCTTTATCAATATCAGTTCCAATCCAGCTATTGAGGCTAAAGGGATCAGCAGGATTTCCTAAAACACAAATAACCCAGTAAAGTAAAAGAAATAAAAGGGAAAAAAGCCAGGCGGCTTTTGGTTTTAGATAATACACAATAACCGATGCGAAAAAGTAACAGACAGCAATACGCTGTAGCACACCAAAAATACGCACACCCTTTTCGGGATTATGTTGATTTACCCATCCAATAAATTCAAGGCTTCCTTCATGCCATCGCATAAATGGATACCAGTTTAAAAAAGCCCTATGCCAAAAATGAGCAATGTTCTTTTTAATATTTTTTTCCAAAAAACGGAGTCTCCGGCTTCTTTTAATTTCGGAATTACAAATGCCATTGCGTTTCCCACAGCAAAAAGAAAAAAGGGGAAAACGAGGTCGGTTGGGGTTAATCCGTGCCAGGGCGCATGTTTTAAAGGGCCGTATATATGCGACCAGCTTCCCGGATTATTTACCAAAATCATGAGGCAAACGGTTGCACCTCTGAATATGTCTAAAGAGCGGTAACGTACTTTCATTCGTATACTTTTTAGTTTGCAGCTTCGCTGCGATTTTGGTCGAATGACGTCACATACATTTTTCTGTGTGAGAAATAATTTATCATGGACGTTTCATTTGTTTATTTTACTATTAAAGGACAGATTATAAATATACGCAAGATTCATTTTAATAAAATGAGGTTAAGGCTGCATAAATATGCACATTACAGGTGTCTTACTATTATATTTGCAACCTGTCCTGTATAAAAATTAGTTTAATATTATGCCTAACAAGACCATTCTTATTACCGGCGGTGCTGGATTTATCGGTTCCCATGTTGTCCGTTTGTTTGTGAATAAATATCCTGATTACAAGATAGTAAACCTGGATGCGCTTACGTATGCCGGCAATCTTGAAAATTTAAAAGATATTGAAGACAAGCCGAATTATACTTTTGAAAAAGTAAATATTGTAGATGCTGATGCTGTAAAGGCTGTGTTTGACAAACATAAGCCGGATGGAATTATACATCTGGCCGCTGAAAGCCACGTTGACCGGTCAATTACATCTCCTTTGGATTTTGTTTACACCAATGTGATAGGTACCGTAAATTTACTCAACGCTGCTAAAGAACAATGGAAGGATAATTTTGAAGGCAAAAGATTTCACCATGTTTCAACGGATGAGGTTTACGGTGCTTTAGGCGATACGGGTTTTTTTACTGAAGAGACAGCTTACGATCCACATTCGCCTTATTCCGCATCCAAAGCGTCGTCAGACCATTTTGTATATGCTTACGCTGATACTTATGGGTTGCCAATTGTGCTGACGAATTGTTCTAACAATTATGGTCCGAATCATTTTCCGGAAAAACTAATTCCGCTGATGATTCATAATATCATCAATCACAAGCCACTTCCCGTTTACGGTGATGGAAAATATACGCGCGACTGGCTGTACGTAATCGATCATGCGCGGGCGATCGATCTTGTTTTTCATGAAGGTAAAAATGCTGAAAAATATAATGTTGGCGGATTTAATGAATGGAAGAATATTGACCTGGTGCAATTGCTTTGCAAGCAAATGGATGAAAAACTGGGACGTGAAGCAGGCGAGAGCCAAAAGTTGATCACCTTTGTAAAAGACCGTCCGGGGCATGATTTAAGATACGCAATTGATGCTACAAAAATAAATAAAGAACTGGGCTGGTCACCATCAGTAACATTTGAAGAAGGCCTTTCCAAAACTATCGACTGGTTTTTGGAGAACAAGGAATGGCTCAACAATGTAACAAGCGGCGATTACCAGAAATATTATGAGGGACAATATGCGAATGAAGCAAATTAAAACGAATTAATGCGAAATGGCTTCCGAAATTATATATAAAGAAGAAAGTCATGCTATAATCGGGGCTTGTATGCGTGTTCATTCAGCATTAGGTGCTGGGTTTTTAGAATCGGTTTATGTAGAAGCTTTAGGAAAAGAACTTGAAAGTTCAGGCATCGTGTTTGAAAAAGAAAAGAAACTGCGGATACTTTTTGGAAATGTATGGTTGGATAAGTATTTTAAGATAGACTTTGTTTGTTATGAAGATATTTTACTTGAAATTAAAGCAGTTAGTTTCCTGATAAAAGACTTTGAAAGACAAGTGTTAAATTACCTGAAAGCATCAAACAAAAGGTTAGGACTATTGGTGAATTTTGGTGAAAAATCACTCGTTTATAAAAGAATCATTAACCCCAACATCCGCGACAACCATTCGCAATAATTCGTATTTCATTCGCAAAATTAGATTAAAAAAATGAAAGGCATTATTCTCGCCGGCGGTTCCGGCACACGATTGTATCCGATAACTAAGGCAATAAGTAAGCAGTTAATGCCTATTTATGATAAGCCAATGATCTATTATCCGTTGTCTGTTTTGATGATGGCAGGGATAAATGAAGTTTTGATTATTACTACGCCGGAAGATAACCCTAGTTTTAAAAGACTATTGGGCGATGGTTCGCGCATTGGCTGCAGGTTCGAATACGCGGTTCAGGAAGTACCCAACGGATTAGCACAGGCTTTTGTAATTGGCGCTGAATTTATAGGCAATGATAAAGTGGCATTGATACTGGGCGATAATATTTTTTACGGGACTGGTTTAGGCACTCAGCTAAAAAAGCTCACAGATGTTGAAGGTGGATATGTTTTTGCTTACCGGGTTAGCGATCCGGAAAGATATGGAGTAGTAGAGTTTGACGAAAATATGAAAGCGATATCGATTGAGGAGAAACCTGAACAACCTAAATCTAATTATGCTGTACCCGGCTTGTACTTTTATGATAATGGTGTAGTGGATATAGCAAGGCAATTAGAACCCTCTGCCCGTGGCGAATATGAGATCACGGACATTAATAAAATATACTTAAAAGAAGAAAAACTTCATGTGTCTGTACTTGACAGAGGAACTGCCTGGTTGGATACCGGCACGTTCGATTCTTTGACAGATGCGGCAGAGTTTGTTCGTGTGATTGAAAAAAGACAAGGCACTAAAATTGGCTGCATTGAAGAGATTGCCTGGCGCAACGGATTTATTACTAAAGATCAGTTGGGTGTGTTGGGTGACGAACTTATCAAGAGCGGTTATGGAGAATACCTAAAAAAGCTGTAATTATAGTGGCTGACCATTATGTACATCCTACGTCAATTGTAGATGAAGGCGCAGAAATTGGCCTCGACACCAAAATCTGGCATTTTTGCCATGTCATGGGCACTGCTGTGATTGGCCAGGCTTGCATTTTGGGACAAAATGTTTTTATCGGCGATAAGGTTGTTGTCGGTAATAAAGTTAAGATCCAAAATAATGTTTCATTATACGAAGGCGTCATTTGCGAAGATGAAGTATTTATTGGTCCATCGGCGGTTTTTACCAACGTAATTAATCCACGAAGCGCAGTAGATCGCAAACAGGAATTCAAACCTACTTTGATTAAAAAAGGAGCTACAATAGGTGCCAACGCTACAATTGTTTGCGGTGTTGAAATAGGCAAATACGCGTTTGTTGGCGCAGGCGCTGTTGTAACAAAAGATATTCCTGATTACACATTAATGGTGGGCAATCCGGCTAAGCAAATAGGCTGGGTTAATGAAATGGGAGAAAGGATATCATTCAATGAGTTTGGTAAATACAGCTGCCCCAAAACGAAGAAAGCATATATTCTGAAGGAAGGAATAGTCTCGGTAAAAAATATAGGCTGAGGTAGTATGTGATTTAATAGCCGCAGTATTTGACTAAATACTTTAAAATGTATCTGAATATATTTTTTTAGAATTACATTTGCGTACATTCAAACCAAAATAAATTGTAACCCTCCTGATGTTACTTGTAATTAAGTAGGCCTGGCAAATCTCTAAATCAAAATAAAAAATAAACAGATGAAAATTGCTGTAGTTGGTACTGGTTATGTAGGTTTAGTTACCGGAACCTGTTTTGCCGAAACAGGGAATATTGTTCACTGCGTTGATGTAAACAAAGAAAAAATTGCCAAATTAAAAAAGGCAAATGCCCTATTTATGAACCGGGTCTTGATGTTCTTTTGCAAAGAAATATCAAAGAAAAACGAATTGTTTTCAGTACTGATCTTAAAACAGCAGTAAAAAAATCTGATATTATATTTCTTGCCTTACCTACACCACCCGGTGAAAATGGTTCCGCCGATCTTAAATATATACTTCAGGTAGCAGCAGATCTGTCAGCTATTATTACAGAATACAAAGTAATCGTTAACAAAAGCACAGTTCCTGTTGGAACTGCTGAAAAGGTTGCCGAAGTATTGAGCAAAAAACTTTCGAATGACCTTTTTGATGTTGTATCAAATCCAGAATTTTTACGCGAAGGTATTGCGGTAGACGATTTTTTAAAACCAGATAGAGTTGTTATTGGTACATCTTCAGACCGTGCGCGCGATGCGATGAATGAGCTTTATCAGCCTTTTTTGCGTCAGGGGAACCCAATATATTTTATGGACGAGCGTAGCTCGGAAATGACTAAATATGTAGCTAATTCCTATTTGGCCATGCGTATTTCTTATATGAACGAAGTAGCGAATTTGTGTGAACTGACTGGTGCGAATGTTGATCTTGTAAGAATTGGTATTGGCAGCGACAGTCGCATTGGTAAGCGCTTTCTGTTTCCTGGAATAGGTTACGGAGGAAGCTGTTTCCCTAAAGATGTACTTGCGCTGCATCATACATCCAAACAAAGCAAGTACGATTTTAAATTGCTGGATACTGTGATGAAGGTGAATAAGAATCAAAAAACAATTCTGTTCAAGAAAATCAAAAAATATTATAAGAATCAACTCAAGGGCAAAAAATTTGCAATGTGGGGACTGGCATTTAAACCGGAAACGGACGATATTCGCGATGCTCCCGCTCTCGACCTTATACAAGAGTTACTTGATGCAGGCGCTAAAGTAACTGTGTTTGATCCGGAGGCTATGCAAAACGTGAAAAGTATATTCGGTGACAAAATTAATTACGCGAAAGATCAATATTTTGGATTAAAAGATGCAGATGCTTTGCTAATAGTAACGGAGTGGAGCGAGTTTAGAAATCCTGATTTTGAGCGTATGGTAAAGGATCTGAAAAATAAAGTCGTGTTTGATGGCAGAAATGTGTACAGCCTTGAAAAAATGGAAGAGCTTGGATTTTATTATAATAGCATTGGACGGAAAATAATTGCTAATTAGCCATTGTGATGATGCCCGCCCGGATGAACCCGGTTCGGACGGGTGATAATGGTTTAAAGTTTCAGGTTACAGTTATTGGAGATTGATTGTTGAAAACTGAACATTGATTATTTTCAAGTACTGTTAATCTTATAATCCAATAAAATCCTGGTTCAGACAATGGCGAAGAATATATAGGTTGAGTTATATTTTACAGTTGAAGCGAGCGTGGCAAGGAAGATGAGTTCTATTCATGAGCCCGGACAATAAAATTAAAATAGTAAGGATGAAAAAAAGAGTATTAGTAACAGGTGCTGCTGGTTTTTTAGGATCACACTTGTGCGACAGGTTCATAAAAGAAGGTTATCATGTAATAGCGATGGATAATCTGATCACCGGCGACCTTAAAAATCTGGAACATTTGTTTCCTAATCCGGAGTTTGAGTTTTACCATCATGATGTTACCAAATACATTCATGTTCCGGGTAACCTTGATTATATTCTACACTTTGCTTCTCCTGCAAGCCCAATCGATTATTTAAAGATTCCTATTCAAACCCTTAAAGTAGGAGCGATGGGAACTCACAATTGTTTGGGACTGGCGAAGGCAAAAGGAGCAAGAATCTTAGTTGCTTCCACCAGCGAGGTTTACGGAGATCCATTAGTACATCCTCAAACAGAAGAATACTGGGGTAATGTAAATCCTGTTGGCCCGCGCGGCGTGTATGATGAGGCAAAGCGCTACATGGAGTCGATTACAATGGCTTATCACACTTTTCATAAAGTAGAAACGAGGATTATACGCATTTTCAATACTTACGGACCGCGCATGAGACTTAACGACGGACGTGCATTGCCGGCATTCATTGGACAAGCATTGCGTGGCGAGAATATAACGGTTTTTGGAGACGGCTCGCAAACGCGCAGTTTTTGTTATGTAAATGATTTGGTTGATGGTATTTATCGTTTATTGTTAAGTGATTATGTACATCCGGTAAATATTGGCAACCCCGATGAAATATCTTTAAAGGATTTTGCAGAAGAGGTGTTGGCTTTAACCGGCAATACCGTAAAGATCGTTTACAAGCCTTTACCTGTTGATGACCCAAAGCAACGCAAGCCAGATATAACAAAAGCCAGGGCAATTCTGAACTGGGAACCTACAGTAAACAGGTCAGAAGGTCTTGCAGAAACCTACAACTATTTTAAGTCCCTCCCTCCAGAGGAGTGGTTTAAGCAGCCAAAGGAGTTTGCGTCTTCGAAATAAGTTTTATTTTTGATGCGTAAGAACTGTTTATGTTTGGATTATTTAATAAAAAGAAAAACGGGGTTCATTTGATTGCAGCGTTTTGAAAACGGACATGCACTCGCATTTACTGCCAGGCATTGATGACGGAGCTTCCGACATGGAAACATCTATGGAGTTGATCGAAGGACTTAAGAACCAAGGCTATTCCAAACTTATTACCACTCCTCACATATTATGGGATATTTATAAAAACACACCTGAAATTATCCATTCAAAGCTTGATGATGTTCGTGAAGAATTAAACAAAAGAAGTATCGATATAGAAATACATGCTGCCGCTGAATATTTTTTAGATGATCATCTTTCCGAACTTTTGCAAAAAAAGGAACCGCTGCTTACCGTAAAAGATAATATGGTTTTGGTGGAATTTTCTGTCATGCACATGTCAATGAATATGAAGGAGATATTATTTGATGTTCAGATGGCGGGGTACCAGCCTATTTTAGCGCATCCAGAACGATATACTTATTTATATAAGCAGTATGATGTGCTTCACGATCTTAAGGATAATGGCTGTATGTTCCAGCTAAATCTCTTATCTGCAACCGGAGGATATGGCAAAACAGTTTCAGAAATGGCCAATTATTTTGTAAAACATGATTTTTACGATTTTATTGGTACGGACATGCATCATACTGGTCATTTGGCGCGTCTAAAAACAATTAATGTCAGCCAGGAGGTAAAAACACTTGTCAATAGCGGCAGAATTGTTAACAATCAACTGTAGTATTGTCATATTTTCTCATTCGGTAAAATTTTTGTAATATTTCCTGGCAGCAAGGTTAAATTGATAGTTAAATATTAATTTTGACCACATTTCTTCACAAGAAAATATTAGGGCAGCATGGAAAAAGAAAAAGAGTTTAGCGATTTACTGGTTGACAATGCAGGATTTTTAAAGCCATTTGCAGTTAATCTGACAAAGAACAACGAAACGGCTAACGACCTTTACCAGGAAACCCTATACAAGGCATTAGCCAACAAAGAGAAATACAATTCAGGTACCAATATTAAAGCGTGGTTGTTTACCATCATGCGTAATATTTTTATTAATGATTATCGCCGTAACGCTAAGCGCAGAACGGTTTTCGACAATACACCTGAAGATTACCTGATCAATTTACGCCAGGTATCAGTAGCAAATTCAGCTGAAAGTAGTTTAAGGCAAAAAGAAATAGAAGCCGCTGTGGATGCGCTTCCTGAAACTTTTAAAGTGCCTTTTAAATTATATTTTGAAGGCTACAAATACCAGGAAATTTCAGAATACCTGAATGAACCACTTGGTACCATCAAAAGCCGCATACACTTTGCGCGCAAATTGCTGAAAGAACAGATCAACCGGTATTAAAAATATTATCCCGCTAAAAAAGCGGGATTTTTTATGTGACCAGCTGTAGTGCAACTATCATCTTTGTTGCGTCGCACTCTTCCTTTGTGGTGCATATCCCATCGCTTCACCATTTTTTCTAATATCCATTTTTAATTTAGGTATTCCTTACTTTTTGTCTTTCACGCTACTCCCTATTTTTGCTTTTGTAAATAGCGCATCATAAATCATAAATCAGAAATACTATCCAGTCCTATTGCCTATTTAAAAGGTGTAGGTCCGCAACGCGCCGAACTCTTACAAAAAGAGTTGGGTGTTTTTACGTTTAACGATCTGCTGAATCATTTCCCTTTTCGGCATGTTGACAAAACCAAAATCACACCCATTGCCGATGTAAGTCCGGCTGAGGAATATATACAGTTTGTGGGTATTTTGGAACCCTTTCAAATAATAGGAGAAAGGCGTGGCCGTCGCTTGATTGCTCAATTACGGGATAAGACCGGAACAGTGGAGCTGGTTTGGTTTAGCGCCATTAACATGATTCAAAAAATGTTGCAGCCCGGACAAGCGTATATTGTTTATGGTAAACTTTCCTGGTTTTTGAGCAAACCACAGATTGTACATCCCGAAATGGAAACATGGGCCCCCGAAAAGCTCGAAGGAAAAACGAATCTGGAACCTGTTTATGCATCAACAGAAAAACTGAAAGCAAAAAATTTAGGAGGCAGGCAGATTGGGAAACTTACCAAAATATTATTGCCACATATAAGGCAACAGGATATTCCGGAAAACTTCCCTCAAAAAATGCTGGGCGATTTAAAATTGATGTCGCGCTTTGAAGCCTACCAGCAAATACATTTTCCGCAAACCCAACAACATTATGAAGCCGCCTTACGCCGTTTAAAATTTGAAGAAATTTTTCTGGCTCAAATGCGCATGAACCTGTTGAGATCGCAGCGGCACAGGTTTTCCAAGGGTGTGTTGTTTGATGTTGTAGGAGATTATTTCAATACTTTTTATAATCAGTATTTACCTTTTGAATTAACCGGCGCCCAAAAGCGTGTGCTTAAGGAAATCAGGAACGATACAGCCCGAGGCCGTCAAATGAACCGCTTGTTACAAGGTGATGTTGGTAGCGGAAAAACTATAGTGGCATTGCTTTGTATGCTTTTAGCTGCAGATAATGGTTATCAGTCTGTATTAATGGCGCCTACCGAAATTTTGGCCCGGCAACATTTTCAAGGTATTTCTCAACTTTTAAAAGAGATGGATATTGGAGTGGCTTTGCTAACCGGGTCCGTCAAAGGAAAAGAACGGAAACTCATTTTGCATGGAGTGTCCGAAGGTTCTATCCGCTTGTTGATTGGAACACATGCCGTTATTGAAGATGCTGTTAAGTTTGAAAATCTCGGTCTTGTAATTGTTGATGAGCAACACCGGTTTGGTGTAGCCCAACGAGCCCGGCTTTGGGAAAAGAACGAAACCCCGCCGCATGTACTTGTTATGACGGCAACACCCATTCCCCGAACACTTGCAATGACTGCTTATGGCGATTTAGATTATAGTGTGATCGATGAATTGCCACCTGGCCGGCAACCTATACAAACCGTTCATCGCTTTGATAATGACCGCAGCAATGTGATGGATTTTATAAAATCGGAAATAGCTTTGGGAAGACAGGTCTATGTCATTTTCCCACTAATTGAAGAAAGCGATAAGCTTGATTACGAAAACCTGATGCGTGGTTATGATGAGATTAAAACCTATTTTCCTGAACCTCAGTATTGGATCAGCATGGTGCATGGCAAACAGCCCGCCGCGCAAAAGGAATTGAATATGCAGCGTTTTGTAGAACACGATACACAAATAATGGTTTCTACAACTGTAATAGAAGTGGGCGTAAATGTGCCTAACGCATCGGTGATGGTAATAGAAAGCGCTGAAAAGTTCGGCCTTTCTCAATTGCATCAGTTGAGAGGCAGGGTAGGGCGCGGTGCTGAAAAAAGCTATTGCATTTTACTTACAGGCAAAAAATTAGGGAACGTTGCGAGGGAACGAATGAAAATAATGACTTCCACTAATAATGGATTTGTCATTGCTGAAAAAGACCTGGAACTGCGCGGGCCCGGCGATATTGAAGGAACCCGTCAAAGCGGAGTTCTTAATTTTAAACTCGCCAATATTGTAAACGACCGGGCAATGGTAGATGTAGCAAAGAAAGTAACAGAAGAGATCTTGACAGATGATCCTGAATTAACTAAGCCGGAAAACGAAGCGCTGAAAACATTTCTTCAGTCGCAAAAAGGAAAAACGGTTTGGAGTAAAATTTCGTGAAAACCTGATCTGACCATCTCGGTCTGACCATTCAACACGCAAACGAGTAAAAATCTTTGTAAAAGTTGAATGTTTGGCATAAATTTAAATACCTTAACTATTGTTAAGCCATTTAAATTCAATTTAAAAAAATCGATTTATGAAACTATCTGAATTAAAGCCCGGCGACTGGATTATGCTAAATGATAACGGGGTAGAAAGGGAGGGAACTGTTTTACGTGTAAGCAATGAAGACCATAAAGTATGTGTGAATAATGGCGTGCAGGAATTTTGGTATGAATTGGAATATATCAAACCGCTGCCTTTGTCGGAAGAACAACTCTTAAACCTCGGTTTTGAAAAGCTGGAATCAGATGCAGGAGGGGTGAAATATGGTAAACGTGCTTTCAGGGTTCATGTTCCTTCCGAAACCGATTTCTCGAAAGTGGAAGCCTGGTACAGAGAGGATAACCGCTTTTTTGATCATCCCATAAACGTTCATCATCTTCAAAATATTCATCTTGATATGACCAAAATGCCATTGGAAGCGTAGAGGAAGTAAAGTTGCCAAGTTCAAGGTTAATTAATTAAAATGGAATTCCTTGTCAACCAGTCAACTTTTAAACTCAAAACCGATTTGGACAAAATTCCAAATCGGTTTTTTTTATTAACATAATCTTCCTATCTTTGCACCCCTAAAATTTTTATGGCTAAACAACCTTTAATAAAGCAAGACGGAGTTATTTTGGAAGCCTTGTCCAACGCAATGTTCAAGGTGAAATTGGATAATGGCCATGAGATTTTAGCAACTATTTCAGGGAAAATGAGGATGCACTACATCCGTATTTTACCTGGCGATAAAGTTGGTTTGGAAATGTCGCCTTACGATTTAAGCCGCGGGCGCATCAATTTTAGGTATAAACATTAAGCGTCAAATCTTAAAAACAAAAAAGATGAGAGTAAGAGCATCAATAAAAAAGCGCAGCGCGGATTGCAAAATTGTACGCCGTAAAGGAAAACTGTACATTATCAACAAAAAAATCCCCGCTATAAGCAGCGCCAGGGATAATTGAAATTTAGAATTTAAAATTTAGAATTTAAAATTAAAATATGGCTCGTATTGCCGGTGTTGACTTACCAAAAAATAAAAGGGGCGAAATAGGTTTGACCTATATCTACGGAATTGGCCCTTCTACGGCTAAATATATTCTGGATAAGAATAGCATTGACCGTAACAAAAAAGTAAATGATTGGAACGATGACGATCTTAACGCTATTCGTTTAACTATTACTGAAGAGTTAAAGGTAGAAGGACAACTGCGTAGCGAAACTCAAATGAACATCAAACGTTTATTAGACATCGCTTGCTACCGTGGTCTTCGTCACAGAAAAGGTTTACCAGTTCGTGGTCAGCGTACTAAAACAAACAGTCGCACACGTAAAGGAAAACGTAAAACTGTTGCCGGTAAGAAAAAAGCAGCTAAGAAATAGGCTTCGTCAGGCTCAGCCTGACATTTTTTGTGTCATGTTGAGCTTGTCGAAACATTATAGCACCAGTTTATCAAACTCAGTCCGGATGCCAGGTGCAGGTGGAGGATAGGTTTGGGGTTCTGCCACAGGCAGAATTTATTATTTAATTTAAAGATTACCTCAGTTTTCTCATGGCAAAAGCACAATTAAGCGCAAAAGCAGCCGCAAAAAAAGGATCGTAAAAGTTGACTCCTACGGCGATGCGCACATTTCAGCAACTTTCAACAACATTATTATCAGCCTTACCAACAAAACAGGCCAGGTTATTTCCTGGAGCAGCGCTGGTAAAATGGGCTTCCGTGGTTCTAAAAAGAACACACCTTATGCCGCTCAAATGGCTGCAGCTGATGCAGCAAAAGTTGCTACTGACGCAGGTTTGAAAAGAGTAGATGTTTACGTAAAAGGTCCAGGTTCTGGTAGAGAAGGCGCTATTCGCTCTTTATCTCAGAACGGTATCGAAATCGTAACTATTAAAGATGTTACTCCGCTTCCGCACAACGGATGCCGCCCTCCTAAGAAGAGAAGAGTTTAATAACAGTCTGGAAGTCGGAAAGACAGAAAGTCGGCAAGTACTTGCTACCGGTCTTTCTGACTTCTCTGACTTTCGGTCTCATACATATTTTGAGCCATTTCGGTTTCATTTTTAAAAAGGGTACGCAATTCATTTTTTCCAAAGCTTTTTACTGATTGTTGTACCGGTTTCAAAAAAGCTTAAATGAAAGTATAATTATGGCACGTTACAATGGTCCAAAGACCAAGATCTCCCGTATTTTCGGAGAGCCTATTTTAGGTAATGGTAAATGGTTGGGTAAGAACAGTAACCCTCCTGGTCAACACGGTGAAAAACGCAAACGTAAAACTTTAGGTGAATACGCTTTGCAGTTGCGCGAAAAACAAAAAGCTAAATACACTTATGGTGTTTTAGAGAAACAATTCCGCAAAACTTACGAAGAAGCTAACCGTCGTAAAGGTGTAACCGGTGATAACCTTATCAAATTACTTGAATCTCGTTTAGACAACACAGTTTTTCGCATGGGTATTGCACCCAGCCGCCCTGCTGCACGCCAGTTGGTGAGCCACAAGCACATTGAAGTAAATGGTGAAGTAGTAAACATCCCAAGCTATTTATTGAAAGCCGGAGATGTAATTACTATTAAAGAAAACAGCAAAGGACGTACTTCAATTACAAGTGTTGTGACTGCGAAAAATCCTAAATTCTCTTGGGTTGATTTTAACGAGACAACTTTTACAGGTACTTTCATTACTTATCCTGAAAGGGAAAGTGTTCCTGAAAACATTAACATGCAGTTGATTGTAGAGTTGTATAACAAGTAATTGAGGGTGAGTTGACAGTGTACTGTTGACAGTTGACAGCGTTCGTTTTTCTGTCATCCGTCATCTTTTAACTGTCATCTTTCTTAACCTCATTCACCATTCACTTATAAAAATAAAATATGGCAATTTTAAATTTTCAACAGCCGGATAAAATCATCTTACAAAAAGCATCTGATTTTGAAGCTCAGTTTGAATTTGCACCTTTGGAGCCGGGTTACGGTGTTACCATTGGTAATGCACTTCGCAGGGTTTTATTGAGCTCTTTGGAAGGTTACGCTATTTCGGCTATTAAAATAGATGGTGTTGACCACGAATTTGCAACCATTAAAGGTATCAGCGAAGATCTGGTTGAGATCATCCTTAATTTAAAGCAGGTTCGCTTTAAGAAAACTGTTGAGCATGAAGTGGCAAATGAAAAAATTTCATTGTCAGTAAAAAATCAAACAGAGTTTACTGCCGGTATGATCGCCGATGGTACACAGTCTTTCCAGATCATGAACCCTGAATTGCTTATCTGCACTTTGGATTCATCTGCTAAGCTGGATATTGAACTAACTATTGGCAAAGGCCGTGGTTATGTGCCTGCAGAAGAGAATGCAGTAAAAGATGCGCCAGTTGGTTTAGTTCCAATTGATGCTATTTATACTCCTATTAAGAACGTAAAATACAGTATTGAAAATACTCGTGTGGAGCAACGTACTGACTATGAAAAATTAGTTATGGAAGTTGTTACAGATGGTACCATCCATCCTGAAGATGCAGTAAAACAAGCAAGCCGCATCCTTATTCAGCACCTGATGATCATTACTGATGAGAATATTACTTTCGATAATAAAGAAGAAAAGAAAGAAGATCTGGTTGATGAGAATACATTACAATTGCGTAAAGTATTGAAAACGCCATTAGAAGATCTTGACCTTTCTGTACGTGCCTTCAACTGTTTAAAAGCTGCTAAAATTAATTCTTTAAGCGAGCTGGTACAGTATGAGCAGGAAGACCTGATGAAGTTTAGAAACTTCGGTCAGAAATCACTTTCTGAAATTGAGCAGGTATTGAATGAAAGAGGCCTTGGTTTTGGTATGGATCTTCAGAAATTAGGTATCGATAAAGACGATTATTAATTTTTTTAATTAGCTAATTAGCCGATGTGCTGATTAGCTAATTTGTTTTACAACAGTAGGCTATAATTCCTGACACGGTATAGCTGAATTTATTAACCGGTTTGAATTTGAAATATCAAATATCAAATCTTCAAATTAAATGTCATGCGTCACGGAGACAAAATCAAAAATTTAAGCCGCACTAAAGCGCACAGAGAAGCATTATTAGCCAATCTTTCTTGTCAATTAATTCAACACAAACGCATTGTAACAACGTTGGCTAAAGCTAAAGCGTTGCGTGTTTATGTTGAGCCATTGATCACTAAAAGCAAAGAAAATACTACACACCAACGTCGTATTGTTTTCGGACACTTGCAAGATAAAGAAGCTATCAAAGAATTGTTTGATAACGTAGCTGGTAAAATAGGCGGCCGTCCTGGTGGTTACACTCGTATCATTAAATTGGGTGCACGCCCTGGTGATAACGCTGAAAAAGCATTGATCGAATTGGTTGACTACAACGAGATCTATGGTAAAGGTGCTGGTGAAGAAAAAGCTGCTGGAAAACGTACTCGTCGTCGTGGTGGAAGCGGTAAAAAGAAAGCTGAAGACGCTACTGAAGCTACAGAAACAGCAGTTGGTGAAGCACCTGTAGAAGAAGTAAAAGCGGAAGAAGTAGCTGCTGCACCTGCTGAAGATACAGCTGCAACTTCTGAAGAAACTAAAGAAGAAGGTAAAGAACAAGCTTAATATCTTACCTGCTTAAATAAATGGATGCCTCGCGAAAGCGGGGCATTTTTTTGTTTATAAAAGAACGCATTTTTCGATTGGCGCAGGTTTGTTTTTTTGTACGAAAATGAATTATTTATCAGACCGATTTTTTTCTGTATCTCCTTTGGAGAGGGTCGGGGTGAGGTCTAATTTAAATGTCACTATCGTATTAGAATTTAAAAGTAATACTTTTGACTTCTAATCAAAACCAACAAAATGAAAAAAACTAACCTTCAGAATCTCGGTTACATAATTAGCGTTATCGGTGTTGCTATTATTTTATTATGGATAGGTGTTTTTAAATTCACCCCTACCGAAGCAAAAGCGATTGAACCTCTTGTTCAAAATAGCTTTTTAATGAACTGGCTTTATGAGATCAGTAGCGTACAAGGGGTTTCAAATATTATAGGCGCTGTTGAAATTGTTACCGCTGCTTGCCTTTTACTTCATTTCTTTTGGAAACCGGCGGGAATCATCGGAGGTGTTTTATCGCTTGGAACTTTTTTGGCCACACTAAGCTTTTTGTTTACAACACCAGATTCTTTTAAAGTGGTTGATGGCGTGCCAATCACACAATTTTTTATTTTAAAAGATCTAATGGCTGTAGGTATTTCATTGCTTATAATTGGGAAGAGCCTTGGAAAATAAGCATGTTACTTAATGCTATATCTAGATGCCGTAGACAGTTTAAACACATAAAAAAAGAGGCCGTTCAAGGCCTCTTTTTATTTATTCTAAGGTTAATGGTAATTGTTATAACCAGCTTCCGATAAAGGATTCATTAGCTTTATTGTCGCTCGAAAGTTTCCTTCTTCTTGCTGCTACTTTTCTTTTCTGCCTGAACATCGTTATAAACATCAAAGGAATGAAAAGGAATATGGCAGGTGGAATACCAAGGAACGAGATCCATTTTCCGCCGTATTGCTTTTGCATTGGGCGTCTCAGCCTTTCAGCAATTAAATACATACTTGGTACCATAAATAAAGTCATGAAGAATGCGAATAATAAACCAAAGATAATGGTCCATGATAACGGCTTCCAGAAAGTAACATTATCACCACCAAAGAAAATTCTTGGGTTCAGTTCGGAGAACATGGTTACGAAGTTGATATTGAAACCAATTGCCAACGGTATCAATGCCAGAATTGCGGCAAGTGCAGTAAGTAGTACCGGTATAATACGCGTTTTACCTGCTTCTATCACCGCTTCACGGGTTTTCATCCCGCGCGATCTCAATTCATCTGCAAACTCAATTACCAGGATGCCATTTTTAATTACAATACCCGCCAAACCGAGAATACCAACACCCGTCATTACAACTGATACAGTCATGCCGGTAAAGAAAAAGCCCAGCAACACGCCAATAATACTAAAGACAATTTCTGTAAGAATGATAATGGATTTACTCATCGAGTTAAACTGCGCTACAAGAATCAATAATATCAAACCTAATGCTATTACCAATGCTTTACCCAGGAACGCACCTGTTTCTGCTTGTTGTTCCCCTTCTCCCGTTTGTTTGATAGTTACATCATCACCGGTTTTGCGGAAACCTTCAATAGCATTGGTTATATCAGCATTTACGGCTGTTGGTGTATAACCTGAAAGAACATTGCTTCTTAACGTAATTACACGTTTTTGATTTTTGCGTTGTACACTTCCTAATGTGTTAGAGTAATCAACCGTAACCAAAGAGCTGATAGGTACACTTTTTACTTGCCCCGTAGCCAGATCTCTGAAACGAATGTTCATGTTTAAAAGATCAGTAAGGCTTTTACGTTGCAGTTCGCTGCTGCGCACATAAATTTTGTATTCATCTTCTCCATCTTTTATTTTGCTGGCTTCATTACCAAACAGGGCTGTACGCAACTGCATACCAATCTGAGACGATGAAACACCTTCTCTCAATGCACGTTCTCGATTAACTGTTAATGCTATTTCAGGACTTGCAAGGTCAACGTTCATCTTTAATTCTTCAACACCAGGAACTTGCACGCTGTCCAAGAAGTTTTTCAGATCAACTGCGGTTTTGATCATATCATCAAACTCTTCGCTAGCTACTTCAATGTTAACAGGCGGTTCCGTGGGTGGTCCATTCTGCTCCTGCTCTACAGATATTTCTGCTCCCGGTATATTTTTAATTGCCGATCGGATTTTATCAAGATAAGGAGCCGTTCCCTCACCATGTCTTTTTTCATATTCAACAAACGAAACCTGTACGCGGCCCAGTTCGCTTCGGGTACTTCTATCTCCACTGTTGGGATCGGCTGCACCTACTGCAACGTTAGCAATAACACTTTCTACAATTGGGTTTTTCTTCCCTTTTAGCGGATCGTGATTTAGTGCCTTGTTCACTCTTGTTTCCAGATATTTAGTAACCGAATCAGTATATTCTACATCTGTACCGGTTGGTAATTTTAAGTAGACGTAAATAAAATTAGGATCAGAACCTGGAAAGAATACAACCTGCGTTCTGCCTGCTGCAGATGACATGCCAAATAGAATGACTGAAACCACCAATAGCCCGAATGCGCCTACCAGTAACCAAACAGGCCTCCATCCGTTTACTGCCCATTTTAATAAAGATTCATAATGGCTCATAATCCAGGGCAGCACTCTGTTTTGGAAATTATGTATCCATCCGGAAAAGAAGTACTTATTAAGAACCATTAACAATGCAAGACATAAGGAGAGGTTCGCAATAAAATGGAACATGCTCTTCGCTCCGCCACCAGGTTCAATTCCTACAGCCAATTCTTCTGGGGTAGCTACAGGAGCTTTTGCTAAAAAGCCAAATATGTTAAATAAAATACCAATAACAATCATTGCAAGAAATGCCCTGGACTTGAATATATCAGATTTTTTCTTTTCGTGATGCCCTTCTTCGTGGTTCATAAAGTCAACAGCAAAAACCGGGTTCATAATGAATGCTACTAATAAAGATGCCGCCAGTGTGAATATCAGCATCAACGGCAAATACACCATGAACTTACCAATAATACCTGGCCAGAACAGTAGTGGGAAAAAGGGAGCCAGCGTAGTTAAGGTGCCCGCTAATACCGGCACAAATACTTCGCCAGCCGCTATCATAGCGGCTTTTTGGGAATTGATTTTGCCACGTCCTTCAACAAAAATTCGGTGCGTATTTTCGATTACCACAATGGCATCATCCACAATAATTCCAAGCCCAAACAACAATGCAAAAAGTACCATGAAGTTGAGCGTGATGCTGCCTCCAATAATAATTTCGCCCAGGGGAATGAACATAAATGCTACGAACATACTTAGCGGCACACTTAGCGCCACGAAAAATGCATTCGTTAATCCCATAAAAAACATCAGGATGATTAATACCAGTATAAACCCGATTACAATTGAGTTAACTAAATCATTAAATGATGTTCTGGTAGAAATACTTTGATCGCCTGTAATAACTACATCCAGGTCTTTAGGGAAAAGATCGGTCTTCATTTCTGCAGAAATCTGTTTTACCGCATCACTGGTTTCAATCAGGTTTTCGCCAGAACGTTTTACGATGTTAAGCGTAACTACATTCTTGCCATCCAGGCGCGCATAGCTTTCTGTTTCCTTAACCGTATCTTTAATAGAAGCGATGTCTTTTAGATATACAGGATTGCCGCTGCTATTTCTCAGGATCACTTTTTCAATATCGTAAGCAGTTTTAAACTGTCCTTTTAACTGAAGATTACGTTTCATGTTGCCCACTTCCAGCAAGCCACCACTAATGTCCATGTTTTCATACTTAATGGCATTAGCAATATCGTCAAACGTTACGCCAGCTGCCTCCATGCGTGCATTATCCACATTCACCTGAAACTCACGCTCAGGCGCACCCACCATATCTACTCTTGTTATTTGTGGCAACTCTTCCAGCCTGTCCTGCATTTTATCTGCATATTCTTTCAACCTCACTCCATCATAATCGCCGCTTATGTTTACGTACATGATAGGCATTTCAGAAAGGCTTACTTCAAGTGCGGTTGGTTCTTGTGTAAGATCAGTTGGAAGATCTTGCTTGGCCTTGTCGATTGCGTCTTTAACTTTCTGCACGGCCACATCTACCTTCACATCCGTACCAAATTCCACTTGTATGGCAGAATAATCCTGAACAGAAGTACTGGTTACTTTGGAAACCTTTACGCCGGTGATGCCTTTGATTTGTTTTTCAATAGGCTGCGTTACCAGGTTTTCCATATCCTTTGGAGAGTTACCAACGTAAATTGTAGATACGTAAACCGTTGGAATTACTACATCCGGGAAGCTCTCTTTGGGAAGGGTAACAAAGGTTGTCACCCCAAATATTGATACAAAAAGTATAAGGAGATAAACCGTAGTACGGTTTTTAACCGACCACGAAGTAGGCTTAAACTCTTTGAATTTTTCAGTAAAATTTTCTAAAGCACTCATGAATTTGAGTTTAAAGTTTGATATTTAAGTTGACAGATGATGGTTGACAGATGACAGCAAATTGACAAGAATTCCTCCGGCCAACTGTCATCTCAAAACTGTCATCTTATTTAACCGGTGTTGTGGTAATTACCTGACCATCGTACACACTTTGAAAACCTTCGGTAATCAGTTGGTCGCCTGCTGCAAGTCCGGACTTAATCTCTAACCTGTCATTATACAATTGCCCCGGGATTACACGTTTTTTGCGGGCAACCAGTTTTTTGTTTTCAGTGGCAGCAACTAAAACGAATTTACCTTGCTGGTCTGTTTGCAATGTGTTTACCGGAATGGTAATAGCTTCTGGTTTTGAGTAATCTTCTATCTGAACTCTTGCTATCTGATTGGCGCGTATGGCCGGATCTGAAGGAACATTTGCTTCAACATAAAAACTTCTGGTAGATGGGTCGATAAGTTTACTTACAACCGATGCTTTTGTTTTTATCTGTTTGTTATCAGCTTCTGGTAAAGTAACTGTAATAGGTGTACCTACATTTATACGATCCAGGTAGTTTTCAGGAACATTTACTAATAGTTTTAAAGCAGAAGTATTAACGATCGAGATTTGCGGGCCAGATGCGCTCATGCCTGTAAACATTTCGCCAACTCTGATATTGAGCTGATCAATTGTACCATCAATATCAGCAGTAACATTTGAAAAATTAACTTGTTCACGCGCAGAACCAGCCTGGGCTTCTGCTGCACGTAATTGTGCAGTTAATTGTTCAACATTGGCTTTGGCTTGTATTACCTGCATTTCTGCACCGATATTGGCATCCCAAAGATTTTTTTGACGCTGATAAGTTGTTTTTGCAAGTTCCAGCTGCGCCTTTACTGTAGCTACCTGCTGTTGCGCGGCAACCAGTTGTTGACGTTGTATTGCATCATCTAATTTTAAAAGCGTTTGACCTTTGCGAACTCTGTCACCTTGTTTCACATAAAGCGCACGTACGATACCGCCCTGACCATTACGTGGCGCTACGTAAGCGTTTTTACGGGCATCAATTTTACCCTGAAGATCAATGTAGTGATCGAAATTATCTACACCGATCTTTTCTACAGTTACCAGTTTGGCTTTCACGAAAGATGGATCCAGAACAGCTATTTCGTCGTTCAATTTGTTGATCTGATCAGAGATTTTCTTTTGCTCGCCTTTCAATTTTTCAAGCTGAACTTTTTTATCGTTAAGTGCGCTGTTTTTTTCCTTTTTACCATCGCCGCAAGATGCTAAGATGGCGGTAAACGCTATTATCGATGTTAGTTTTAATATATACTGCATATAAAGGTTTTTATTGTGTTTGATTTGTAGTTATAGTTTGCCTGAAGCTTTTAAGAAATCAATTTTAGCAATTACCGCATTGTAAAGTGCACTGTAGTAATTAGTTTGGGCAGTTTGAAGATCGGTACGCGCAGCATCAATTTCAATTTGACTGCCAGTTCCAACCTCATGTTTCTTTTTAGTTTGCTGATACACTCGTTCTGCTAATTCCATATTCTCTTTTTGATAATCCATATCTGTTATGGCAGATTTGAAAGTATTTACCGCACTGGCTCGTTCCTGATCGATCATTAGCTTAAGCCCTTCAACGCTATTTTCAGTTTGCTGTAACTTTATTTTTGCCTGCTGGATTCTTGAGTTAGTCGCAAATCCGTTGAATATGGGAATGTTTAAACGCAGTGTTAAAGCACTTACTGGAAACCAATATGAGCCTGAACCGAACATATTGCCAAATTGATTTGCCTGAGTCATTTGATTCCAATAACCGTTTAAAACTAATTGTGGGATTTTGCTACGTTGATATCGCTGAATATCATACTCGGATAATTTTAATCCGAGAGATGCTGACTGAAAATCTTTCCTCTGGCTGTAATCAAATTGGCTAGCCTCCAGAACTCCATCCCGAATAGTATCATCGTTAAGCTCATCTGTAAGTATTAGTTCATCATTGATAGGCATACCAATTAGCATCTTTAATCCTAAATACCCATTATTGACAGTATTCAGCAATTGAGTTCGTTGAGATTGCAGATTTGAAAGCTGAACGTCCAACTTATCAATCTCAAGTTTTTCTACAAAACCATTATCATACATGATCTTTGTATCGTGTCTGTTTTTCTTCACGAGATTAATAGTTGTATCTAAAAGAGAAATCTGAGTTTTGCTAAGAACCAGTTGGTAATATATTTTAGACACATTGACCCTTATTTCTTCAGATGTGACTTCTGCATTTTTTTTCTGATAATCAATAAGCGTTTTTCTTGCCTGTAAACCAGTGAAAATCTGCCCGTCAAATAGTATTTGACTTAATGTAACACCACCCATACTGCTCCACTTAACACCAAAAGCAAGTCTTGTGTCTTCTGTAGTTGGAGGTGTGCCAGGAACAAATTCTGTTCCGGCGGGGATAATAGAAATGGGAAGTTTTAAATTGTCAACTATTTCACCACTCGCATTAATTTGTGGGTAAGCACTTCCTGTTACTTCCCTGTTTACCTGCTCTTGTAATTTAATATCAAGCAAGGCGTTTTTAACCTGCACATTATTTTTTTCTGCATATTCCAAAGCCTGTTGCAAAGAAAATTGGTGCGTTTGCTGAGCGAAGTTTGGTTTTGTAAAAGCAAAGAGCAGCAGCGCTACTATTGCTATTCTATTTGTTATCATCAGTAAATGGTTTTTGCTTTTCTGTTCTATATTTATTAATCATTCTTGTTCCTTTAGGTGTGGCTATTCCGTATAAAAACAAAATAAAGATCTCTTCCTGAAGGGTGCCAAGGTCAGTGTCCATTGCATCGTAGAAGCTCCGCTGAAAAGGGAGGTTAATGCTTTCAAGCCTTAACCGGCTCACGAAATTTACATCTATATCTTCCCTGAAAAGGCCATCTTTAACGCCCCATTCAAGACTGTAACGGATAAAATTGTATAAGAACTCTCCCTTGAATTTTAAGAACTTTCGATAGGCGACCGGATAATATTTCTGCATATCAAAAAGTAATACCGGGTTCATACGCCTCATCATTTCCGATACCGAAGCTGTGGCTAAAAAACCTTCATGAATTGCGTTTTTTGCCTTTTGTCGGCAGTTTTCACAATTGGTACTGTTGTTTTCCAGTATCATTTCAATAGTGTCAGCTACCAATGTTTCTTTATCAGTATAATACTGGTAGAGGTTTTTTTACTCATTCCTATCGAATGGGCTATATCATCCATGCTTACCCGCCGCATGCCCAGTTGCATAAAAAGCTCTTTAGCCTTTTCTCTAATTCTTGCCTTATTATCTACAATCATCACCATTTGGAGTGCGAAACTAAGGAAACTTTTGACGGTTCTAAAGTTTCCGGCAATAAATTTTTTCGCCTCTGGTTTTTGAAAACGAATGTGAAATTAAAATACCTTAAATGGAATCAAATATTTTTAGGTGAATGGTTTATTAAAACAGGTGAGTTGCAACTAAGACGGGTTGAGCGTTTCATTTAAAGATGTATTATCTTGCACTGTAAATGGCTAAATATCTTCCACACACCCCTAAGCAAACAGGGTTGAAAACAATTTTCAGGTATTTTGTGCAAGGCGTTATTATACTGGCTCCGATTACTATTACTGCTTATATTCTCTACACAGTGTTCAATTGGATAGACGGTTTTTTGAGACCTGTTTTTGTAACACCCGGAGTTGGCTTCGTACTTATAATTGTCTTCATCATTTTTATTGGATGGTTAAGTAGTTACTTTATTATGGAAAGCATGATCAATTTTTTTGATCACTGGCTGGAGCGTACACCTGGTATTAAGCTTATTTATAAATCAATAAAAGACTTTTTTCAGGCATTTGCCGGCGATAAGAAAAAGTTTACAAAAGCCGTATTGGCCAATGTATTTAATAATGATGTATGGATCGTTGGTTTCCTGACCGACGATGAAATGGATAAGTTTAATATAGGACATGAAATGGTTGGCGTTTATGTGCCACAGGCGTATAATTTTGCCGGCCAGCTTTACATTTTGCCGAAAGAGCGTGTAAGAATGATTGAAAATCTTACAGCAGGAGATGCCATGAAATACACGGTGACAGGCGGTGTAGTGGAAAGCTAAAATTTATATTATGGGCAGAAAAATATTGATTGCAATTACAGGAGCCAGCGGATCGATTTATCCGGCGCAGTTAATTGATAAATTACTTCAGTTAAAAGATCAGTGGGAAGAAGTCTCTGTGGTAGCTACTGATAATGCAATGGAAGTGTGGGCAGTAGAAATGCAGGCACCCTTTGAAAATAAGAAAGGTGTTAAATACTTCAATAAAAATGATTTCTCAGCGCCATTTGCATCGGGAAGCGGACAATACGATACAATGATTATTGCCCCATGCTCAATGGGTGCTTTAGGGCGCATTGCCAATGGCATTTCGAACGATTTGATTACACGCGCAGCTGACGTAATATTGAAGGAACGTAGGAAGTTAATTTGTGTAGCAAGGGAAACCCCATATAACTTGATACATATTCAGAATATGGAAAAAATAACGTTGGCTGGTGGTATTATTTGTCCCGCAACACCTTCATTTTATAGTGTGCCCAAAACTATTCAGGAGTTGGCCCAAACAGTAACTGATAGAATATTAGACCTTGCGGGATTTGATATTAAAAGTTTCCGATGGGGCGTAGAAGGAATGTAGATGATGAATAGTCAATAGTGAATGGTCGATGGATAATGGGATGAATTGTCGTTTATCCGCCTGGGTCGGACACGTATGGGTTGATTTATGTTCTACAGCTCAAGTGTCCGCCAGCTGGCGGAAGATCGATGAGCTATATGCTGCAGTTGATACAATAAATAAATATATTATTTAAAGAAAAATGTAAAACACAAGCCCGATGTTTCGCTTACATTTTACATTTTTAATTGAAAATTCAATATTTTAAATTTTTTCTTTAACCTAAATTCACTTTAAAAGGTACTTTTTTAGGAGGCAGACACTGTTTATCGTCACATGTTTGATAGGTTACCGAACCTGAAATATTAGTTTTCGCAGCTGCTTTCAGGGTTACTTTTTGTACGAAAGTTACTGTTTTGGAGTATTGATTAGCGCTTACATCAACGCTTGCATCATGAAATTTTTCCATTTTACCCATCTCTGAAATTTTCCCGTCAAGCTTAACCAAAGGGTTATTGGTAAAAGAAAATTTTGTTGGAATAGCAATGGCGTCTTCAGGTTGATTTTGAGAATACAAATGCCAGCCAGTTGAGATTACTGCTGTCATATGAATTTCATATACTTTCTCAGATACTTTTTTGCTTGTAAATTTCCAGCTTACCGGATTTAATTGCGCCTGTGCCAACGCTACAGTTAATATGCATACCAGTGCTAATAATAATTTCTTCATTTCATGCTTTTTTATGCTAAAATAAACAACCGCAATATGTCGAAAGTTGGCATACTGCGCTACTTAGATGCATTTTTTGCTAAACTGGTTGTGTGGCCATGAGAAGCGAGGATAATATTTTTTCCCATCGATATTACCTAATGTAGTACTGCATGCACGTTCCGGGTGCGGCATCATTCCGAATACGTTTCGTGTTTTATTACAAATGCCGGCAATATTACGTACAGACCCATTTGGATTGGCATCGGCAACAACTTCACCGCTTTCATTACAGTATCTGAAAAGTATTTGACCATTGGCTTCCAGCTCATTCAGCAAAGCTTCATCTGCATGAAACCGGCCTTCGCCGTGCGCAATCGGTATTTTATAACTATGCTGATAAATATTTGCCTCTTCTTTTATTTGATCTTTATAAAAACCATCGGGTGTTAAATACAGGTTCTTACAGATGAATTTTTGTTTATCGTTTCTTAAAAGAGCGCCTGGCAATAAGCCGGATTCACACAACACCTGGAAACCGTTGCACACTCCAAACACCTTCCCGCCATTATTTGCAAACGTTATTATCTGTTTCATGATCGGGCTAAAACGGGCTATCGCGCCACAGCGCAGGTAATCGCCATAAGAAAATCCACCAGGTAACACAATACAGTCTTCTGTTGTAAAAGCACTCAGATCTTCGCTTTTGTGCCATAACATGACAACTTCCTGACCCAGATCTTGTTCCAATGCATCCTGCATGTCTCTATCACAATTAGATCCTGGAAAAACAACTACACCAAATTTCATTCGTATATTTTTTTGCCTGACGGGATGAATTGCCGTGGGCTATTGTATGAAAAAATTATTGGGCAAAGGTAATCCTGATTTTGTAGACAAACAACTATTGATGATCTGTGTTTTTAAATAGTATAGTTATGTCTAATTCAAAAAATTACCAGATAACTGCTCAGCCAAAATAAAGATAACAGTAGCCCAGAAAGCGATTTTAGGATAGAGGCGCAACTCGGCATTTAAATATCCATAACCATGAAAAGCCGCAATTGGTACAAGCACCAGTATGAGATTTTCTGAAGTTTTTTCAATGTCAAATAACGATACGACAATGCTTATTACCAGATAGCCCAGAAACAGATACCAACCTTTTCTCACATGTGTCAACATTTTTGCAGCATTTGCCTGCATATAATAAATACCGGTTAGCAGCGGCGCCAGCAGAAAAAATAATGCACCAGCATGCCATAACGAATATTTGACTGTTGAGCTCAGAAATGTCAAGGAATAAAAATATCCTGGAATATGCCACTGATCAGACATAAACAGGTACGCGGTATAGAAATAGTATGGAGTAGTTGTGCCTAATAATAGACCAACCCATTCGGATAACCTGAATGGTCTGAGTACCGCCAATGCCAAAAAAGCCCAGGCAATAAAAAAAATAGCAGGGAAGAAAAAAGAGATGCGAGCCCGATCAAGAAAGCAGCATTAAAAATATTGTTTTTGGTATAATAAGATTTATGTAAAAGTGAAAATGCACTTAATAGTAGAATTGAGGCGATAAGGTTTGATGATAATAGATTAAAAGAAGGTAGAAAAGAAGTGATCAGCATGTATGACATCCCTGTAAGAAAGTTGGGCTTGCCCATTAGTCTTTCGGAGTTTGTGAATCCGGTTAAAATGGCCACGATCAATAAATTGATAACAAAAGCTATAATAGTGAAAAAGAACCCGCTATTAGAAAAATTTTTAATAAAATTAATGGTAGCGATATAAAGCGCGCTATCACTATCTTTTATGATAACTCCTGGACTATTAGCGAAGGAAGGTAATTTTAGAAATATGCCCAGCATGCATAACAGAATAATATTACCTGGCGTTTTCTGTTTGAAGATGCCTGTCATGAGCAGTATTCTTTTTGGCAAAAATAGAATGAATGCGGCATTTTTTAAAAGCAAAGTTTAATATCGACTTATGGCTATTTGCGCAGCTACTAAAATATAGATCAATTCTTGCCTTTATTACAAGTCAATCTTCTTTTAATTTTTTGTCAACCTCCTTTACCCATTCGTCTAACTCCGCGGCAGATATAGCTATATATTCAAAATAAGTAAGAAGATCCGATTTTGGGGAATCACTTTCTCTTGCCAGATTGCAGAAGCCTAAAATATTAGCCAGTGGCTTTCTCGTTTTATGTGAATTTAAAAAAGACAACTCGCGGGTTTTACTATCGGCAAGCAATTTTTCGTATTTACTTTTCTGTCTTATGCTATTATAAAATAAACCAATAATAATCGCCCCTAACGCTGTTGCTAAAAGGCCAAAAACCAAAATCGTCCGTTCCTTTTTAAAGAGTGAAGCCTGAGCTTTGGATTCTACTTCCATTTGGTCAAGTCTGATTTGAAAGCTGAGGTCGCTAACTTCTGTCATGTTTTTGATACTTTTTTCGGCTTCTATCAACCCTAAATTTTGATAACGAAGCGCCTCTTCATTTAGTCCTTTTGACAAAGCGATCTCTCCTAAAAGTTTATATGAATGTATTTTAATATAAGAATATGCATGCATAGAATCTGCTACAACATGTTCGATTACTGAAACTGCTGATTTGTGGTCGTTTATTTTGAAATAGCTTTCCGCCAGATTAAGACGGTCAATATGGCGAAAGTATTTTACGTTTGGATCCAATACTTGTTTTATCAAAGGAATGGCTTCATCATAGCGGCCAGATAAAATAAGCACATAATAGTTCAGCCTCATTAGTTCTCGTTTTGAGTTATAATCTGGCTTGTTCAAGGTTAAAGCTTTATTATAATATAACTTCACAGAATCTGCCTTTTGCATAGCAAAAAATACATCGGCTTTTGTTTTGGAAATTGCAAATGTCATTTTTTGATCATATGGATTGTTACCGGTACATCTTAATCCTGCCTGATCCAAATAGAAAATGGCATGGTTATATAACTGCAAGGTTCTGTATATATCAGCAATCCCCAATTCTGATGAAATTATACGCCGCTTGTCCTTTAGTTTCTCTGCCTCGTTTCTTGCTAAACGATAGCTATGCAAAGCACCTAAAACGTCTCCCTTCCCCGTCTGTGCGAAAGCAAGCGTTGTGTGTAAAGAGGCCAGAAGATAAAGATTATCGCCTTTTTCAGCCCAATTGATGGCTTTAAGTAATAGTTGCTCAGCCTTAATGAAATCTTGCTTACGACGAACAATTAGTGATTGTGCAAAATAGATAAGCGCCGGAGTTTCTGCAACCTGGTATTTTTTTAAAGAGTCTAAAGCAAGGTCAAGGCCAGCGTCATAGTCGGAAGAAAAATAATACCTATCATAAAAAAGATCCATAATATTTTTTAATCTTTCGCCCTTCTCCATGCCAAGAATTTTTTCAAAATTCTTTTTTTGGGTAGAGTCAGCAGCATTTACAGAGCTGGCTACAAAAAGATATAAAATAATTGTAAGCAAATTTTTCATACAAGCTACAGTATAAATTGGTAGTGGTTTATTAGCGGCCAGGCTATTTCAATTTTAAGTAAAAGTGTTTTTTCTCGAAAAATCTATCTGGTGTCAGGACTTATATGTCAAGCTACAAAAAAAAGCGCAATTATATTGCGCTTCAATTTACGATTTATTGTGGTTGGAACAGCTTGGCCCTTAATAATCGTTCTCTAAAGTTCTACTCTGGCAAATGAAATATTGCTTTTGTAAGAATAGGGAATGATGATCTCTTTTTCTTCTGTTTGTTTACCATATTTAGGCATGAAATCTATTCTTTTGTCTTTGGCTTTTATCGGCTGCCTTTTTTGCACAGTTCCATCATCATTAATACCGATAATTTCTAGCTCCGATATTTTCCCTGAATTATTTATAAGAAATTGTGTGCTATTTGCTGAAGGAAGAACCTGGTAAGAAATACTGCCATCTGTATTATTTTCGCTTTGCGATTTTACAATTACATTATCCCAGGTTTTATTACCCTCGCTGTCAAACGAAACGATAGCTATATTGCCTGCATTAAATTGTTGCGAGTTTCCTCCCCAACCAGATCCACCCCAACCTGGTCCCCATGCACCCCACCAATAGCTGCGATAGAAAAATGGTGAGTAATAAGAGTAAGGCCAAAAGCCACCGCCCCAGCGGCCCCAACCCCAGCCCCAACCGGGTCCCCAGCCACCCCAACCTCCTGGTCCTCCCCATCCAAATCCGCCACCCCAAAAGCCGGCTCCACCCCAGGCTCCCCAACGATCCCAGTTATTGGTATTATACAAAGCCTCTGATGCAATTGTGAAACTGCCATCGCCATGTACAATAATATTATTAATGAAGAAATTATTAAATGCGTTTTTACTATTGCCGCGCCCTTTGGCTCTCTTTTTCAGATCATCATTAAATACAGTAGTGTTCTCAAATATTACATTGCCCGTATTTTTTTCAGCACCATATACGTACAAGCCATCAATGTCTCCACGCTTTGTTGTGCTATAAAAAGAGGAAAGTATATAACGCCCGCTCATTTCATCTATCATGATTTTTATATCGTCAAGAAAAAGGTCGTTGATGTTTAACTTTTGCTCACGATAGTTATCATCAGTAGCAGTTTTTTCTATAAGGGCAACATCAACAATGTTTCCATTCGCTTGGCGATGATACTTTACAAAAGCATAGTTGCCATCGTTGGTCAAAGTATATCCGGTTAAATAATCACCTTTATACTCCATGGGTATTGAAAACTTACTTTCGCCAATTGGCTGAAGAGACTCATCAAATAATTTTGTGGTAAAGCGAAAAAGGCTTTTGTCCTTTTTATTAATTTTAAAAGCCAATAGTTTGCTTTCGTCGTTGCTTGTAATGATGCTATATATTTTATTATCTGTTTTATAAGCGATCATCGTTGTATCTAAAAGAATCGGCTCGTTTAATATGCGGCCGTTTGCTTCGATGCCCAAGGCTTTTAGAAAAACAACATCGCCTTCCTGGTATTGATAAAGCAAGTAATTATGATTGCCTGAATTATAAAAAGTAATATCCAGCAAGTCATCCCGCTCGGGCAATTGCGTAATGGGAATATCTTCCCGAAGTCCCATTTTGTAATCATAAACGGATATGCGATGATTTCCTTTTACCTCCTTATAAACCAGGTAATTGTCTGCAGATCTACCAAGAATTTCAAAATTCATTCGCTCTACATCGCCTTTAGTAATATCGGCGTAAGTAATAGTCTGCGCATAAAGAGCAATTGTGAAAAATATGGAGGAGAGTGCGGATAAAAATATGCGTTTCATCTTTTATTTTTTATTTTTTGTCAGTCTGATTGATGCCAAAGCCTTCCGTATGGCAATACTTACTAATAGATACGTAAAAAAGAAATAGGTTGTTTAATATACGAACCAATTTTTGCTATAAAGTTACGAATACCATGAGAATCAGCTATAAATAGAAATGTCGTTTATGAATTATAACTTTTCTTTCAAAATATAAGGGTTGTGAGCTAAAAGAAAGTTTTTTTCAATTACCACGTTTATATAACCTTTGTATTTTATTATTTAAATCACGTCTTATCTAGTGAAATCTCACACTAATAAAGCAACCGCTGCTGGCCTGCTTATTGCTTTAGGTATAATCTACGGTGATATTGGTACTTCTCCTTTATACGTGTTCAACGCAATTATTGGTAACAGGCAAATTACCGAGCAGCTAATTGTTGGAACACTTTCGTGCATCATTTGGACGCTAACACTTCAGACAACCATTAAATATGTAATCCTGATTCTGCGGGCTGATAACAGGGGAGAGGGTGGTACTTTTGCTTTGTATGCGCTTGTGCGGCGGCGGAGAAAGTGGTTAGTTATTCCGGCTATGATTGGCGGCGCTGCGCTTATTGCCGATGGAATTATTACGCCACCCATGACGGTTACTTCCGCTATCGAAGGTTTGAAAATTCTTCCTGCACTGAAAGATTTATCTACTTCAGCTATTGTGTGGATTGTATTAGGCATTTTAAGTGTGTTCTTTTTTCTGCAACAATTTGGAACTGCTTCTATTGGTAAAATATTTGGCCCGATTATGTTTATCTGGTTTACCATGCTGGCTGTTTTTGGAGCATTACATTTAACCGATGACATCACCATATTTCGGGCATTAAGTCCGCATTATGCCATTGATTTTTTAATTACTTATCCACATGGATTTTGGCTGCTTGGCGCGGTATTTTTGTGTACAACCGGAGCCGAAGCACTGTATAGCGATTTAGGACATACTGGCCGTGAAAACACCCGCCTTTCGTGGATATATGTAAAAACCTGTTTGTTATTAAATTATTTTGGACAAGGCGCTTTTTTACTTTCCCATTATAATAAGCTTACTGTTACGGACGATATTAAACAAACTATCGGCATCAATGCTTTTTTTAACCTGATGCCGGAGTGGTTCATTTTGCCGGGCGTAATTATTGCAACCACGGCGGCCATCATCGCCAGCCAGGCCATGCTTTCCGGAGCTTATACGTTAATTGGGGAAGCTATTCGATTAAACCTTTGGCCAAAACTTCGTATTCGTTATCCATCCGAAGCGAAAGGCCAGTTGTTTATTCCCGCGGTTAACACCATCATGTTTACAGGTTGCGTTTTTGTTGTATTGTATTTTCAAAAGTCTTCAAAAATGGAAGCCGCTTATGGCTTAGCCATTATAGTTACCATGATAACTACTACCATTCTTTTTGCTAATTACATGGTTTTGAAAAGAATTAAACGTGTATGGATATATCTATTCCTGCTGTTATTCTCAATTGTAGAAACTGCATATCTTATTGCATTAATGGAAAAATTTACGCATGGTGGCTATATCACCTTGTTCATTGGTGGTATTATGTTTCTGGTCATGTACGTATGGTATCGTGCCAGAAAGATTAAGAACAGGTATGTGGAGTTTGTTCGTATGGAACATTATATTTCGAAAATACAGGAACTCAGCCATGATAAAACAGTTGCTAAATATGCCACACATCTGATTTATTTAACAAGTGCAGATAATCCCAAAGAAATAGAACATAAAATCATTTACTCCATCTTAAACCGAAAGCCTAAAAGGGCCGATATCTACTGGTTTGTACACGTAGATACTGTTGATGATCCTTATACTTCCGAATATAAAGTTGAGCATATCATTCCGAATGATATTATAAGAATTGATTTTAGGCTGGGATTCAGGATGCAACCGAGAATCAATCTTTTATTTAAAAAAGTGGTGGAAGATCTGGTTCAAAATAAAGAAGTAAATATTATGAGCCGTTACGAAAGCCTTGCCAGTAGTAATACTGTAGGAGATTTTCAATTTATGGTGATGGAGAAATATTTAAGTCAGGATAATGATCTTCCATTTATTGAAAAGATGATCATGAAAGTGCATTTCATCATTAAACACATCAGCTTATCTGAAGAAAAAAGCTTTGGATTAGATCTAGCTAATGTTACGGTAGAGAAATTTCCATTAGTTGTGGCTCCTGTCACTGATGTAAAACTTACGAGGATTGGATAATTGGTTACATTTCTGATGACTTGATATCTTCAATACGCAGTTGTAAAGATTTCTGACCATTCCATTCGTTTTCATCAATTTTGAAAACAAGATCGAATGGTTTACGCTGTTCAATTACTTTAAATTTGTCGGCCATATTAAATCCGATACCAGTAAAAGTAATATCGTCCTGCCTTACCACTAGGCGCAAATGATTTTCTTTTACAATTTTGCTAAAGCCTGTATCTACTACATTGCGGGCAATGAAAACCGGTGTCATATTTTCTGGTCCGAAGGGCTCCATTTGTTGCAGAATATTATATAATGCCGGGGTAATTTCTTTAAATGAAATTTCAGCATCTATAATGATTTCAGGAACTAAAAGTTCACGTTTTATTGTTGCTGATACGATCTCTTCAAATTTATTCCTGAAAATATCTACATTATGTTTTTCTAATGTTAAGCCTGCCGCAGCAAAATGCCCGCCGTAAGCAATTAAATATTCACGGCATCATGAATGGCTTCATATAAATTAAAGCCAGGAACACTTCTTGCACTGCCCGCCACATAATGGCCACTTTCTGTAAGAACAACGGTGGGCCTGTAATGATGTTCGATCAACCTTGATGCAACAATTCCTACTACACCTTTATGCCAGTGAGGCTGATAAACAACTGTGGAAGTTCTTTCAGCCCAATGTTGGTTTTGAGCAATGAGTTCCAATGCTTCTGTTGTAATACTAGAATCGGCTTCCTTTCTGTCAGTATTATCGCTATGTAATAGTTCTGCGTATTGCAAAGCCTCCTCGTTCGTTTCTGCAATAAAGAGCTGAACGGCTTTACTGGCATCATCCATTCGCCCAGCTGCATTCACTCTTGGCGCGATCATAAAAACAAGGTTGTTGATATGCAGTGGCAATTTGGCTCCGCTAAGCGTTGCCAAAGCTTTGATGCCAAGGTTGGGGTTTTCATTGGCTTTTTTAAGCCATAAAAAGCAAGTGTCCTGTTTTCGCCTATCACGGGTACAATATCTGCAGCAATGGCTGTAGCAACAAGATCAAGAGATTCGTATGCATTTTCGATAGGTATATTGAGCTTGTCGCAAATGGCACACATCAGCTTAAAACCTACGCCACAACCACATAATTCTTTGAAAGGATAAGGACAATCTTTTTGTTTCGCATTAAGAATGGCTACTGCTTGCGGAATTTTTTCATCTGGTAGGTGATGATCACAAATAATAAAATCAATGCCCAATGTACTGGCATATTCAACCAGGTCAACTGACTTTATACCGCAGTCGAGTGCTACAATCAATGTAAAATTATTTTCTTTTGCAAAATCAATACCAGCTTTGCTTATGCCATACCTTCTTTATATCTATTAGGAATATAAAATGAAATTTTGTTGTGCAATTTTTTAAGAAAACTATACATGCTGGCTACGGCGGTTGTGCCATCAACATCATAATCTCCAAACACTAATATTTTTTCATTTGTCTGAAACGCAGTAACAATACGGTTTACAGCCTTTTCCATATCCTTCATCAACCATGGATCATGTAAATCGTTTAGTTGCGGACGGAAAAATTTTTAGCATTATCGAATGTGTAAAAGCCACGCTGAACAAGTATTTTACAAAGTGTACTGTTTATTTTAAGCTCGTTTTGTAAAGAGAAAACGTTACTATCGTTAGCTTGTAATATATTCCAGCGCTTGATCAAAATTTAAAAATATTTATTGTTGACGTTAGCAGTTGGGATATGCAGCGCAAGTGAAGAGTGCGACGCAACACCGATGATAGAAGCAGTAAAGCCCGGTTCAATATTTAAACAATATCTTGAACTGTACTAACTTAATATTTGCGTTCGGTTACATATTCTACCAAATCCTGTAAGCCTTTTCTGTACTCGTTATCCGGGCATTGCATTAAAACCTCAAGCGCTTCTTTTTTGTAAGCGTACATTTTTTCAGTTGCGTAATCAATACCGCCGCTTTCTTTTACCACATCCAGCACCCATGCCACTTTTTTCTTATCGTTATTATTGTTTTTTACAATATTAATTACTTTTTGCTTGGTAGATTTATCGGTATTATTCAGGGTGTAAATGAGTGGCAATGTCATTTTCTTTTCCTTGATATCGTTACCTGTAGGTTTGCCCACATCTTCGCTTGCATAATCGAAAAGATCATCTTTGATTTGAAAAGCGATACCCGTTTTTTCACCAAACAGTCGCATTTTTTCGGCATTATCATCATTTTCTGAAGCAGACCATGCGCCAGCGCTGCATGCAGAAGCTAAAAGAGAAGCCGTTTTGTTCTGAATGATCTCATAATAAATGTCTTCTTTTAAATTGAGGCTGCGTGCTTTTTCCAATTGTAACAATTCACCTTCGCTCATTTTCTTTACTGCATCAGTAAGTATATGTAAAATGCGATAATCATGATTTTCAAGAGAAAGCATAAGCCCTTTGGCTAACAAATAATCCCCCACCAAAACGGATGCTTTATTTTTCCAAAGTGCATAAACCGAGAAAAAGCCTCTTCTTTCAAGTGAATCATCAACTACATCATCGTGAACAAGTGTGGCAGTGTGAAGGATTTCGACCAGCGAAGCAGCGCGATAGGTAGCTTCGGTAGGTGATCCAAACAATTTAGCGGACAAAAAAACAAACATAGGCCGCAATTGTTTACCTTTTCTTTTAACAATGTACCTGAGTATACTGTTTAAAAGCGGCGTTTGCCCTTTTACGGCCATTTTAAATCTTTCTTCGAAGCTTTCTAGCTCACTTTTTATTAAAAAACAGGTAAACTCATAACAATAATTGAGCAAAATACGGCAATTTTAAATGAATATTTAACTTTTGCACAGTATTTGTACTCATAGAAAACCAGCATTTTTAATTATTTTTTAGGATAAAATTTGTTTTTTTAACAAATGGCTCTAAATTTGCTGAACTTATTAAGAAAATCATTTTAAATCTTAATCCTTAGTTATGACAAGCAAAAAGTACCAATTACTAGCAGGCCTTAGTTGCCTGGTTGCGTCGACAGGCTTCGCACAAGTGAGTCCGTCGCACCCATATACCGCACCACATCCGGTTTATGGAACAGTTTCAGTTACAGATTCAAATTATTACAACAGCAAACAACTGGCTCAGCACAATGAGTTTATGGTTGGGAACTACGACTACCCTGCAAAACCCAAAGATATGTGGGAGTTAGGTGTTAAAGTTGGTTCGCTAACTATCAATGGTGACGCTTCTGCTGATTTTAATCCTTTAAGATCTTTCGGTTTCGGAGGTCACTTACGTAAATCTTTAGGCCACGTTCTTTCTCTTAGATTAGAGTATTTATACGGTAAATCTGAAGGTCAGGCATGGCAAGGTCCTGCAGAGATGGTAGACGGTGTTACCAGAGTTGCAAACTATCGTACAACTAGTCAAGATTTATCTTTACAATTATTAGCAAATGTTGGTAATATCCGTTTTTATAAAGGACAAACCGGCGCTACTATATATGTTTTAGGTGGTTTTGGCGTGGGAACTTGGTCTGCACGCTATGTAAACGGTCTGACTTCTGCAGAAACAGAACGCAAAGACATCTTAAAAGATTTGCGTGAACAATATAAAGATATTGAGAAGGCAGATATGATTAAGCACGTTGGCGATAACCCAAGATGGTCTAAAACTTTCGCAGGTTACATTAGCCCATCAGCTACTGTAGGTGCTGGTATCGCATTCAGACTTTCTTCTCGTGTTAATTTGGCTTTGGAAGACAGGTTTATTTTTAACGGAAGCGATGTTAACGATGCTTCTTTCCCTGCACTTCATGCAAACCAAGATAAAGACTTCTATAATTATGCTACAATTGGTCTTAATTTCAACCTTGGTAGCAAATCTAAAAGAGTTGAACCTCTTTACTGGTTAAACCCACTTAACTATGCATATGGTGAACTTCGCAGGGTTCCTGAGATCATTCTTCCAGATGCTGATGGTGACGGTGTAACTGACCAATTCGACCAAGAACAAACTCCTGCTGGTTGCCCAGTTGACACTCATGGTGTTAGCCGCGATACAGATGGTGATGGCGTTCCTGATTGTAAAGATAAAGAGTTAGTAACTCCAACTTATTGCCAGCCAGTTGATGCTGACGGTGTAGGTAAATGTCCTTGCCCAGAAGATTGCAAAGGTACAATTGGTACAGAATGTGCAGCTTTATTAGGTGCATTACCAAGCATCCATTTTGAAGCAAATTCTAACAAACTTTCTGATGATGCTGCTGGTACTTTAGCAACTGTAGCTTCTAAATTGAAAGCAAATCCAAATTGTAAAGTTGTAGTTGTAGGTTACTGCGCAGCAACTAAACGCCAACAGCAATTAAGCTGGGATCATGTAAACAAAGTGATCTCTCACTTAGTAGAAAATGAAGGCGTTGGTAGCGACAGATTTATCTTCAGCTCTGGCCAAGAAGGTGGTGACTGTGATGTTGTAGACATCCGCGCTGCTGCAATGGGTGAAGATGGACCTAACACTGTAGCTCCTCCACATCCAAATCTTCGCAAAAACTAATATACTTTTTGCTATAACAAATACAGCCCTTCTCATTTGAGAAGGGCTTTTTTGTTTTTAATACTTTATGTAATTATTTTTTCGTGCTATAAATGCTCTGTCAAAGATTCTCTGAATATGAAAGCAATAAGTTTAAACGAGGGGGACATAAGAATAGTAGGATGAACAAGCGAAGTAAAGATTTAAATACGTCGTTGTTATACAAAGTTACCTTTAAATCAGACATCACTCCAACCCTCTCCGAAGGAGAAGGAGTAAGTAATCTCAACAAAAAACGGCCTGATAATCATTCCGTATTACATAATGACGGTATAGCCAAAGCTATATCTCAGTAAATACATTTAGAGGAACTCGAACTTGAGCGTGTCTTTATATTAAAGAACGAAAAATAGTCGATGCATGGTGCAATAGTCCAGATAAAGTTATTCTTGTAGGCTCTATTTAATATAAGTTTAAAGAATAGTGACTAGAATAAATGTCACAAGGCTACTTATTAAGTTTTGTGTAATTAGATTCTTAGGACTTTAGTTAGAGCAAGTTCCAGTAAAAAATGGTCGGCAAGTTTTATATAACTGAATGATCGTTAATTTAGGGATAAATATGTGGCCGTTAATCCTCCATTTCATCCCTTATTTCTTCGCTGATATTTACCAAAACTTTGTCGATTCGGTGTCCATCCATATCCATTATCTCAAAATCAAAGCCATTCCATTCAAGCTTGTCAGATGCAATCGGAATCCGCTTTAGTTTATGTAATATAAAGCCTGCAATAGTATCAAATTCTTGTTCTCCTTCATTCATCCAGTCAGCCTTATCAAAGTAAGAAAGAAAATCATAAAAAGGAAGCTGCCCATCCACCAGAAAGCTACCGTCATCACGCCTAATTACTTCGTACTCATCATCGTCATGTTGTGGCATATCTCCGATAATAGCTTCAAGTATGTCTTTAATTGTGATCATACCTAATACGCTGCCATATTCGTCTACAATGAAGCAGGAATGAAGTTGCGACTCTTTAAATTTCTCCATCACCTTAAAAGCAGTATTGTTCTCAGGAACAAATAAGGCCGGACGCATAAGATCCTTAAATAGTATCGTATCTCTGTTTGTGTACAGGTCTTTTAGTGAAATAACTCCTTTTATATTATCGATCTCATCTTCGCATATAGGATAAATAGAATGAGGTTCTTTCAATATTTTTCTTTGATCATCTCCTCGGTATCCGTTGTATTAAACCACACAATATCACTGCGGTGCGTCATCAAAGAAGTAATATTCCTGTCACTTAAGTGAAATACGCGTTCAATAATTTCCTGCTCTGTTTCCTCCAGCGTTCCCTGTTCTGTGCCTTCATTAATGATGGCTTTTATTTCTTCTTCCGTAACCTGAGAGTTATCAGTCTTAATTTTAAATATCTTGGCAATAAGTCCTGTCGATTTGGTAAGTAACCAGATAAAGGGAAAAGTAATCCAGCTTACAATTCGCATGGGTGCTGCAACATATTTAGCAATTTTTTCCGGCGATGATAAGCCGATTCGTTTGGGAATCAATTCTCCAAATACCAACGAAAAATATGTGATAAGAATTACCACAACTGTTGTAGCGATACCTTTACTGTAAGGCGCAAGAGAAGGGAATTTCTCAACAAAGGCAACAATGTCGCCGGTTATTTTATCGCCCGAATAAAGACCTGTTAAAATACCTATAAGTGTAATTCCAATTTGCACAGTTGACAGAAAGTGATCGGGATGATTGGCAAGATTTAATGCATCTTTTGCTTTTTTATCGCCTTTATTTGCCTGTGCTTCTAACCGGGCTTTCCTTGCAGAGACAAGTGCTATTTCTGCCATAGAAAATAAACCGTTCAATAAAATAAGTAAGGCAATTATGATTAGTTCCATTAAATTATGATTGATTGCTTATCGAAGATAGGAAATCCGAATTTTTTGTTGAAGATATTACCAGTGATCATGCCTATTAAAATACCTAAAAGAGTCCCAAATAAAACATCAAAAGGGTAGTGCACCCCCACATATATTTGGGCAAACCCAATTATTCCGGCCCATACAAATAGTAGCCATGAATACTTGAACCAGCTTCTAAAAGTAATGAACATGAAAGCAGCAATGCCGAAATGATTGATAGCATGATTTGACACAAAGCTAAACCCACCGCTGCATCTGCCTAATACCATTCTAACATGTCCAAACATTTCAGGATCGTTGCAAGGGCGCAGCCGTTCAAATCCTTCTTTAAAAATGCGGGCTCCAACAATATCTGTGCAAGCTGCAGTAGCTAATGCAAGTGCAAACCACCACCATCCGTTTTTTTTGAAATTGACAATCGTAAATGTTACTATAAAAAGATACAGAGGGCCCCATACAAAGGGGTTACGCATTAACGGGAGTATACTATCAAAAGTATCGTTGGCCAGTTTTATGTTGATTAATTCAAAAAGCCATCGATCTGCACTTACAAACCAATCCGGAAAGGGAATATAACCAGGTATATCCATAAGATGCAAAAATAGTGATACTGGTTAAATTTATTTTTGGAAGTTTTATTGTTACTGAAAAGAAAGTAGGACTCAGATTCAAGTTAGAGATAGTGATAAGATATCGTAACGTGCTCGTCTTGTTTTACAACTTCCTATCTTATCTTAGCGTATATGAATCGTAAAAAGTTTATCGCTTCAACCACAGCATTAGCGGTTAGTCCTTTTTACAACTTAAGGCGAAAGATACAAGCGATAACAAAAACATTATACCTCCTTATCTAAAGCCTGGAGATATGATTGGGATAACGTCTCCGGCTGGATTTATAACGCGTGAAGACATCATTCCTTCTGCAACTTTGCTGCAACAATGGGGATTTAAAATTAGAGTGGGTTATACAATTGGAAAACGGGATCATACTTTTGGCGGCACTGATGCTGAGCGTTTAAGTGATATGCAAATGATGCTTGACGACCCTCAAGTTAAAGCCATAATGTGCGCGCGTGGCGGCTATGGTAGCGTTCGGATTGTTGATGGTTTGAAGTGGGATAAATTTAAACAAAATCCTAAGTGGATCATTGGGTTCAGTGATATTACCGTACTTCATTCTCATGTTCAGAAGAACCTGGGCATTGCAACAATCCATTCTAAAATGTGCAATAGTTTCCCAGACATTTGGGAGAGTGCAGACCCATTACAAAAGCAAACAATAGAGTCAATAAATAAAGCATTACGTGGGGATAGAATGGAATATGAGGCGCCAGCTGATACTTTTAATCGTACCGGTAATGCTAAAGCACAATTGGTTGGTGGCAACCTTAAAACACTGGAAAGCCTTGCTGGGTCTGCATCTGATATTGACACTGATGGAAAATTACTTTTTGTAGAAGATACCGGCGAGTATCTGTATAGTATTGATCGTATGTTTTGGAATCTTAAACGAACAGGAAAACTTTCCAAACTTTCGGGACTTATTATTGGAGGAATGAAGGTAAAGCAGGACGATCCCGGAGAATACTTTGGGCAAAGTGTGTATGATATTGTTATGAATAAGGTAAAGGAATATAATTATCCGGTTTGTTTTAACTTTCCTGTTGGTCATCAGATCGATAATTTCGCAGTGAAATGCGGTGTAATACATGAACTAATAGTTACCTCCTCCGGGGTTACTCTGAAAGAAGCGAATTAAAAATTTATTCGAACGTTTAATAAATGATTATTAAAACTCCACCCTATCTTAAACCAGGCGATACAATAGGGATCGTTTGTCCGGCCGGGTATATGGACTTTGAAAAAGCTGCCGAATGTGTAAAAATATTACAGGAAGAATGGGGTTACAAAGTGAAAGTGGGCAGCACGTTAGGCAGTAAATCCGAAACTTATTTTTCCGGAACAGATGAAGAAAGGTTGAAAGATTTTCAGAATATGCTTGACGATAATGAAGTGCAGGCGCTGCTTTGCGGCCGTGGTGGGTACGGGATGGGTAGAATCATCGACAAGATCAATTTCAAAAAATTTAAAAAAATCCGAAATGGGTAATTGGTTTTAGCGATATTACCATCTTTCATACACATGTTCATTCCAACTATTTTATTTCGTCGCTTCATGCACCAATGGCAGCTGCTTTTAATGATGCTGGTTATATCAACAGGTATGTAATTTCATTAAAAGATGCTTTGGAAGGTAAATGGGCAAAATATACATGCGAAGGGCATGATTTAAACAGAACTGGCGAAGCCGTAGGAGAATTAGTGGGTGGCAACTTAGCCTTAGTAGTTCACGGAATTGGTACACCTTCAGAAATCAAAACCAAAGGGCGTATTCTTTTTATTGAGGATATTGGTGAACAAAAATATGCGATCGATAGAATGATTTATCAATTGAAGAGAAGTGGAAAGTTAAACAAATTGGCTGGGCTGATAGTGGGTGGATTTACGGATACGCGGGACACAGAGCGACCATTTGGCGCAACGGTTCAGGAAATAATATATGATGCAGTTAAAGAATTTAAATATCCGGTTTGCTTTAATTTTCCCGTAAGCCACGATAAGGAAAATTATGCCCTTAAAATTGGAGTGGGTTATAAGTTAAAAGTGGCTACTAAAAAAGTGACGCTTGATGAATGATTACTATCGAATAATCGTGAAGAGATAAAAAAATTTTATTCTTTAAAAGGCATAAAAAAATCCCCAACATTAAAGATGTTGGGGACTTCATCAAAAACCATTAACCATTAAACCTTATCCTATGAAAATTCAATTCGAAATTACAACTTAAACTGATATTTTGCAAACGATTGTTAATGGTTTTATTGAATTTTCACATTTTTTTATCATTTCATTTGATTGCTATCAAATAATTCGCTATATGTAGGGCGAAGATGAGAACAAAGCTCAATAAATATGTATGAAAATTTCAATTTTTCTGTAAAAAGGAACCGTATTTAGAGAGCGCTAACGAAATTAACCCCTTTGATCATTATTTTCTGTAAGAAATACATTGTAAAGAGCAAAGTATTTTGACATTTCCGGAGAAAGCCTTTCCATGTTTTGTGTAAATGGCCTTTTTGGTGGTTTGGGCCTTTGTGGCCTTCTTGGCGGCGCACAAGAACTAATTATCGTAATAACTAGTATCAGGAAAAAAGATAGATACGAGATTTTTAGGGTTTTCATTTTGCTTTATTTTTATTGAATATTTACAACAAACAAGCCAAACATTCATGAAAAAGAAAAGCCACTTGTTAAAACAAGTGGCTCAAAAAAAGTTGAAATATGTTTAAAAAGTGTACCGTGCTGACACACCCACATTTGGATAAAAGTTGTTGTATTTGTTATAGTCAAATGGCTCAACAATGTGAAATGTAGGACGTACATCTGCAGAAACTGCTAAAGGTATTTTCTTGAATTTGTAATCAGCGCCTCCTGTAGGATATAAGCCTACTCCGAAACCGGTGTAATGATCATTATTCGAAAAGGTATTTGAAAGAACGATACCGCCGCCAACAAACCATTTAAGACCGTCTACAGGTTTAATATCGAAGTGATGTTGATATGTAGCCGCAGCAGAAACGCTTGTCCATTTGGGGCCGCCGCGTCCAACTCTGTCCGGATTGATACCCAGATTAAATTCCAGGGCAGAGGCGTCATTAAGGAATGTTTTGTATGCTGCAGATGCAACATCATAATAACCACTTCCTAATCTAAGGCCAATTGATTGTTTGTATTCGCTTTGCGCAAAAAGAGCCGTTGTAACATAAATAAAAGCCAGTGTGAGTGTAAATTTCATTTTCATTTTTTGGGATAATTTTTTAGAGCGCAAATGTAAAGAATAGAAGCGTTAATACTTATTTGAAGAATAGCTTAAAAAGAAAAAAACCTGCAAAATTGCAGGTTTTTAAAGATCTTATAATAAAAAATTAATTAGAAATCTTTATTGTAGTCGCTGCTACGGTCACGGTATCCGCCGCCGCCATAACCGCCGCCGCCGCTTTTCTTGTAACCGCCGCCGCCATAACCGCCGCCGCTGTTACCGCCGCCGCCAAAGCTTCTTTTTTGAAGCCACCGCCGCTGTTGCCACCTTCTTTTGGACGGCTTTCGTTTACTACGATATTTCTACCGTCAACTTCTGTTCCGTTTAAAGCAGTGATAGCAGCTTGTGCTTCATCATCATTAGCCATTTCTACAAAACCAAAGCCTTTGCTACGGTTTGTAAATTTATCTAAAACGATTTTAGCTGAAGTTACTTCTCCATGTGAGCTAAATAAATCTTGTAAGTCCTGGTCTTTTAGGTTCCAGCTTAAGTTACCAACGTAAATGTTCATTTTTTTGTTTTAAAAAATTTTAAAGAAAGTGAGAAAACAGTAACCAAGATCAATGAACATTTATGTAACATGGAACCTTAATACTGAATATACACCATAATATTATTACAAATATACTGGTAATTTAGTCGTTTCCGCAATAAAATTATTTTATTAAATCATGAAAAAAGCCCCAACCTGTCAGGAGGGGCTTAGAAATCAATTTTTTGAGAGTGCTAATTATTCAGAAACTACTTCAAATTCCAACTCGGTAGAATGGCCATTACCGAAATCGATAGTAGCTTTATGCGTACCTAATTCTTTAACTTCTTCAGTAATCTGAATTTTTTACGGTCAATTTCATAACCTTTTTGTTCGCGAATGGCCCTGCTGATTTGCAGATTAGTTACGCTACCAAAAATTTTACCGCTTGTACCGGTTTTAGCTCCAATTTTTAAAGGAGAAGCACTCAATTTGCTAACAACATCGTTGATTACTGCCAACATTGCTGCTTCTTTCTTTTTGGCTTGCTTAAGTCTTTCTTCTAATTGTTTTTTATTACTAGCGTTGTTTTCAACTGCTAATTTACTTGGTAATAAAAAGTTACGAGCGTAGCCATTTTTTACATTTACTACCTCATTTATACCGCCCAGGTTATCTACGTCCTGGATTAGAATTACTTCCATTGTATTATTTTTAGTCCCCTTTTGCCCAATCCTTGATTGTGACTGTCCTTCGCATGTAGCGAGTTAGGGATGGTTACTAATTGGTTCATGATTAATAGTTCATGGTTAATAGTTTTTCGCCATGAACTATAAGCTATGAACTATTTCATCAAATCTGTTACATAAGGTAAAAGTGCCATTTGGCGGGCTTTTTTAACAGCATCAGATACTCTGCGCTGAAACTTTAAGCTATTACCAGTTAGACGACGTGGTAATAATTTACCTTGTTCGTTCAGGAACTTTTTTAGAAACTCTATGTCTTTATAATCAACATAGTGGATGCCATATTTTTTAAAGCGGCAGAATTTTTTTACGCGCTTATCGGTTTTAATGGCTGTAAGGTATTTTATTTCATTCTTTGCCATAGTATTAAGCCTCCACTGCTTTTTCGTTTCCTGTTTTTACGCCACTAGCTTTTTTGCATTATACTCAACGGCGTATTTATCGAGTTTAGTGCAAAGGTGACGAAGTACTGATTCGTCACGAAGAAGCTGTATTTTAAGCTTCTCATTGAAGTCGGATGGCGCAGTATATTCCAGAACCCAGTATAAACCTGTAGTTTTTTTCTGGATTGGATACGCCAGTGATTTTAGTCCCCATGGGTTTTCGTGTACGATAGAGCCACCTGCTTCAGTTACCATGTCGGCAAACTTCTTCTGAGCAGTTTTAAACTCATCTTCGCTTAAAACCGGGGTAAAAATCACCATCAATTCATAATTGTTCATTACCCTGTGAAATTTGGTTAAAAAATAAAAATATCCCCAGCTTTTGCTAAGGGGCTGCAAAGATAGGTTTTTTAATTGAAAAACATTATGGCTGGTAATTTGAAACCTGCATATAATGTTGATGCATGCACTGAAGCTGAAGCTGTGCGACGCAATTTCGATGCCACAGGGTGCCGGTGCCGGGTAATTAATTGAAACAAAATTAATTAAGACTTGGATTATAATATAGATCTGACCAAACCGCCTTCAACTCGAATAGCTGCGCCATTGGTTGCAGATGCCAGCGGGCTGACATAAAATGCTATAATATCGGCTATTTCTTCTACTGAAGCGAAGCGCTGAATGAGTGATGTGGGCCTCATGTTTTTAAAGAAATCTTTTTCTACTTCTTCCACGCTTATATTATTAGCTTTTGACAGGTCTTCGATAAAACCGCCTACACCTTTCGATTTTGTTGGACCAGGCAAAATGGCGTTCACCGTTACATTACTACCTTTTGTTAGCTCCGCAAGGCCACGGCTAATAGCAAGTTGAGCGGTTTTTGTAAGTCCGTAATGAATCATCTCATCAGGGATAAATACTGCTGATTCACTTGAAATAAAGATGATCCTGCCCCAGTTTTTTTAAGCATTTTTGAAAAGAAATGACGGGCAAGCCTAATACCGCTCATAACGTTTACTTCAAAGAAGCGAAACCAATCTTCATCTGGTATTTCGTCAAAAGGCTTAGGTTCAAAAATTCCAGCATTATTCACAAGAATGTCTAAATCGGATGGCAATGCTGCTATTAAATTATTTACTTCTTCAACTTTGGAGAAATCGGCAGCTATGCCGCTTATGTTGAAAGTTGGATCAACGCTTTTAAGTTGGCTAACCACTTTGTCTACTGTTTCTTTACTACGGCCATTGATAATTACATTGGCGCCTTCTGTTAAAAGCCTTTTTGCTGTGGCCAATCCTATTCCTGCGGTTGAGCCACTTACAAACGCCGTTTTTCCGTTTAATTGTAGATCCATTATTTAAAATTTTGAATTCTGAAAGTATTAAACATATTACGTCTATTTCAAGGTTCTTGTTCAAATATTTTTCCTTTATTACAAAAAAATATGCCTGAAATCTCATGGAAATTTCAGGCATTCTCAACTTAAGGCTTATTTATTTTGTGTCGCCCAAACTGTATTCATTATTTTCTTCATCTTCTTCACCAATATCTTCGTTCTCATCGTCTTCTTCCTGGCCAGGCACATCTAAATCTTTACCATCAAGTGTTGTTTTCTCATTTAATTTTTCTCCTTCAAAGTCAACGTCGTCAAGTTGCGCGTTCTTTAGGTCGTCATCATCATCGGTTCCTACTGTTTCGGCTTGCTTTAAGAGGTCCTTTTCCTGTTTACTAACATTTGTCGCATCATTTAAGTCATCATCGACCTCGTCATCTAAAATACCAACACCTTCTTCATCATCAGATGCGGCTGTTAGATTTTCATCCTGGTTTAATTCAGGAGGTTTTACATTCTCCTGGCCAGGTATGTCATTAACATCAGGAAGGTCAAGTGTTCCCTCATCAGGTCTTAATTCTTTTTTGTCTTTATCAGAATCGGGGAGTTCGAAATTTAAGTTTGTCATAGATCGAGATTTTAGTTCATTGTAAAAGGACAAATACAGTGCCACGACAAACTAAAAATTGCTTAAAGCTTTTTAAAAATTACTTTCTGTATAACGGAATTCGTTTTAACAAATATTGCAAAGGGCTATCGTAGGCGCCTTCATTTTGAGCTAACAAAGCCCTTCTTTCTTCGTTATAGATATTTTTATTTTTATCTGTATAGATGTTTAACGTTACGCTGGTTTGATAATTAGCGGTATTAATTGTGCTTGAGGTTTCGTTATATTTTTTTCTCCTTCTTTTTTACTATCCTTATTTGATCCGCTGTTAGAAGATGTAGTAATGCTGGATGTAAGCGTTTGTGTAATAGTGCCGTCAACAACATATTCTACTCCCAGTATATTGCATATTTCATCCATCGTGTAGCTCATCATATTAGACCTGCTAATACCAGCTTTGGCAAGTATGGCATTAGTAGTTCGAGGATCGACAACTGTAAATTCTCCGGAATGTTTACTTAAAAGCATGTAAGCGGTGTTTTGTGCTTTGTAGCTCATTTCATCGCTTGCGCTCTGGCTGTTTTTGATATACCCAAAGGGTAAAATAGCTACTTTATTATGATGGTCTTCAAGAGATATGTTGGAAGGTTTATTGTTGGCATTTTTTTCGGATGCTAAAGGCTGCTTGTTAAAGAACTCTATGCGGCGCTGCCATAAGTGACCTTAACAATATCTTGTTTTTTGATTTTGTAAATCAATGATTCCCCCTCGTAAGTAAATTTCACTTCATCATCTTCAATTTCTACAACTTTACCTTGCAGCTCATCACCATTTGTTTTAAGAATTATATCAATGTTAGATTTTTCAATGGTTTGGGCATTAACACAGAAGAAGCATATACATGCTATTAAAAAAGCAATTGCATTTTTCATTTTAAACGATTTGGTTTAGAATCTATTCAAAGATAGCATAATCTAAAATCGATTACAGCAGGTAGGTAAAATATATTGGACACAAAAAAGCCCGGCAATAACCGGGCGATCGTACAAAGATTTTCTTACTTAATCTCTTCTTTTATATCTTCCATTAACTTGTGTGCTATATGGTTGGCTTTACTTTCAAAATCGCTCTCAGAATAAATCCGGATGATAGGTTCTGTATTTGATGTACGCAGATGCACCCAATCGTTATCAAACTCTATTTTAAGCCCATCCTCATCATTTATCGGGTTTTTAGCATATTTCTTTTTAATACTTTTAAAGATGGATTTAACATCGATATTGCTGTCGAGCTCGATCTTATTTTTGCTAATAAAGTAATCAGGATAATTATTACGCAGAGATTTGATGCTGCCTTTTTGATTGGATAAATGAGAAAGAAATAATGCAATACCAATAAGTGCATCTCGTCCATAATGAAAATCGGGAACGATAATGCCGCCATTGCCTTCGCCGCCAATTACAGCATTTACGTCTTTCATCTTTTTAACCACATTTACTTCGCCTACGGCGGATGGGAAATATTCGCCGCCTCTTTTCAGCGTAATTTCTTTCAATGCTTTGGTGCTGCTCATGTTGCTTACTGTGTTACCTTTCTTTTGCGATAAAATGTAATCTGCAACAGCAACCAATGTATATTCTTCGCCAAACATGCTGCCGTCTTCGCATACAAAACAAAGCCTGTCTACATCCGGATCTACGGCAATGCCCAAATGTGCTTTTTCCTTAACTACTGTATTGCTAAGCTCTGTTAGGTTGTGAGGTAAGGGTTCAGGATTATGAGCAAAATTTCCGGTGACCTCTTTATTCAGAACAACAATGTTTTCAACTCCTATAGCGTTTAACAAAGCCGGAACAAAAGTGGCTCCTGTTGAGTTGATCGCGTCAACCACTACTTTAAAATCTTTTGCGGCAATGGCATCTTTATTTACCAAAGGATAATTAAGAATGGCATCAATATGCTTCTGCATATAAGATGTATCGGAAGTTATTTTTCCTAACTTATCTACAGGCACAAATGTGAAATCTTCAGCTTCAGCAATACGCAATAATTCTTCCCCGTTTCTGCAGAAATAAATTCTCCTTTTTCGTTTAACAGTTTCAGCGCGTTCCATTCTTTTGGGTTATGACTTGCAGTAAGAATGATGCCGCCATCGGCCTTCTCCATCGGAACCGCAATTTCAACCGTTGGCGTGGTGCTTAAGCCTAAATCCACCACATCAATTCCCATTGCCGATAAAGTGGATTGCACAAGGCTGCTTACCATGCTCCCGCTAATGCGCCCGTCGCGGCCAATAACCACTTTGACAGATTTGTTTTTCGCAGCATTTTTTTTAAGATGGCGCCGTAGGCTGCCGTAAACTTCACTACGTCTACAGGAGAAAGCGTCTCGCCGGTTTGTCCGCCGATTGTTCCACGTATTCCAGATATACTTTTTATAAGAGGCATATTGTTTATCTTATTTGGGCTGCAAATGTAGTTAGAAAGTGGGGAAAAAGTCAGGGAAAGACCGGAAGTCGGAAAGACCGCAAGTCGGAAAGACCGCAAGTCGGAAAGACCGGAAGTCGGTTTCCAGGATTACTTCATATCCGTATTTCTAAAAAAGACAATCATGTCGTAATTATCGGCTAAACGTATTGGCCAATCAATAACAGTTCCCATTGCTCCCATATTTCTGAGCATTTTTGTTCTTTCGGCTACCAAAAATTTTGTTTTCGGATTACTTCTTGCATCAGCTATATCCAGTATAAAGTTGGGGTATTTACATTGCTGGAAATAGTACTCAACGGCTTTGCTATCCTTAACGGCATCAAAATATTTGCTTTGATAATCTTTCGATCTTTCATCAAAAACAGTCACGCCTCCTGCGCCGAAATCAGTTGCAATTACAAAGTACTTGTCTTTATAAAAATTGTTAAGGAGATATCCGAGCGATCGCATTTTTCCAAATTTCGTTTTTTGAACATGTCCATTATGTGCCAATACAATTGCCTTGTTTTGATACGAGTTTGCCACAATAGCTTTTGTGTTTTTAAACATATAACCGTCTCTCACATTAAAACCGCCTCTTCCAAATCTTTGGCGATAAGCAAAATCTATTTGTTGATTTAAAAGCGGCAAATAAGTTTTACATCTGGGGTCATTGCAGTCGGCACTCAATTTTTCAGCAATTGATTTTATATTTTCAAAATCGGCTTTTGCTAGGTTTTTATATCCAACACCGACGTTGCTGGTAAATTTCTTTAAAACAACATTGTCAGCAGGAGTGAACTGATGATAGTCTTTGATGCGATTTATAATACTATAAAAACCCCGCACTTCCATCCCATAAATATGTACTCTTTCATTTTCGGGTTTGTTTTTATTGTATGCCCGCAACCAATCCAATTCTTTTTTATTGGTAACTACAGGCTGAATATTTCCAATAAGCTCAAGGCTGTCCGTTTGGTTATTAATGTAAGCATCAATTATTTCAGCGGCTAAAATATCGCCTTCATCAATAATCGCTTTATAATCCATTTCCTGAACTAAAAATCGTATTAATCTTTGTCGGTAAGTGTTGTAAACTGCTGTGCCGTGTGTGCTTTCGCCTATACCAATTACCGTTGCATTTTTTAAAGAGGTTTTTAGAAAATAAATGTCATCAAAATTATCTTCGGGGTTGACTGTTGTGATTGGGTTTATAATATCGTTTAAGTTGTTTACTTTTTCTTCAATGTTGGTTTGTGAAAATGCCGTATTAAATAATAGGCATAAAGCAAGTAGTAATAGTTTTATTGGCATAAAGTAAAGTTTGAGCAAAAATAATGTACCGTGTTTTGTATCATTAAAAAGAGGTTGTTAATTAACAGCTTGTTAAGTTAGAATTATCAGCAGGTGCTAAACGGCTTATTTCTGTTTAACAAATTAAAAAAGTAAATTTGTGCAAACATCAATATAATGGCAAACGTATTGGAAAAAGAATGGAACAGCTATTTCATGCAATTGAATGAAACGGAAAAGAAATCTGTTTTGCAAATGCTTCGTGTTTTTCTAAATGGGCGCAAGAAAAATTCCGAAGAAAAAATTAGCATTGAGCAATATAATCGGGAATTAGATGAGGCAATGGCCCGAATTGATAATGGTGAGTTTATCACAATGGATGAGCTGGAAAAAGACATACAATCGTGGTAAGTAACAATCGGAGATTGATAATTGATGTAGAAGCTCAAAAACAACTTCGTGAAATTTATATTTATATTAGAAAAAGCTCATTGCAAAATGCAGAAAAGGTAAAGAATAGAATACTGGCTACCATAAAAGAATTACCTAAAAACCCTGAACGGCATAATCCTGATAAATACCGAATGAAAAACGAGGACGGCTCTTATCGAGCTTACGAGGTGTACAAATACCGGATTGCCTACCATGTATCAGCCCAAGAAATTCGGGTTATACAAATACGCCACACAAGTATGAAGCCTAAAGAATACTAACCACCATTGCCTCGCGTTAATATTCCTCAGCTTGCCTAATTATAATTACTTTTGCCCACAAATTACAAGCATTAATCAAGGTTATGAGCGAATTTAAAAGAGTGTTGGTTACGGCGGCATTGCCGTATGCGAACGGGCCTATTCATATTGGTCATTTGGCAGGCTGCTATATTCCTGCAGATATTTATGTAAGATTTTTACGTGCGCAAAATAAAGATGTAAAATTTATTGGCGGAAGTGATGAACATGGCGTGCCTATTACCATTCGTGCCATGAAGGAAGGTGTGCAGCCGCAGCAAATTGTGGATCGCTATCACGAACAAATAAAAAACAGCTTTAACCAAATGGGCATTTCCTTTGATGTTTATTCCAGAACATCAAGCCCCGTGCATCATGAAACTGCATCGGCATTTTTCAAAAAATTGTATGATGATGGCTTATTTGAAGAAAAAGAAACGGAGCAATTTTACGATGAAAAAACCAATACTTTTTTAGCAGACAGATATATTACCGGCGAATGTCCGGTTTGTCACAACCCCAATGCTTATGGCGATCAGTGCGAAAAATGCGGAAGCTCTTTATCGCCCGAACAATTGATCAATCCCCGAAGCGCTTTGAGCGATGCGATTCCTGTTAAAAAGAAAACAAAGCATTGGTATTTTCCTTTACAGAATTATGAAGATTTTTTAAAGAAATGGATACTGGAAGATCATACCGAATGGAAGAACAATGTATTTGGACAATGTAAAAGCTGGCTCGACAGTGGGTTGCAAAGCCGCGCCATGACGCGCGATAGCAATTGGGGAATAAAAGTTCCAAGCCCCCGGCCCCCGAAGGGGAGGCGGAAAAGTGTTGTATGTATGGTTTGATGCACCTATCGGATATATTTCTGCTACCAAAGAATTAACGGATAAATGGGCGGATTACTGGTGCCAGGAAGACACAAAACTGGTTCATTTTATAGGAAAAGATAATATCGTTTTTCATTGCATTATTTTTCCTGCTATGCTTAAAGCACATGGCGGTTTTGTGTTGCCTGATAATGTACCAGCCAACGAATTTCTAAATATCGAAGGAGATAAAGTTTCAACAAGTCGCAACTGGGCGGTGTGGGTACACGAATTCATTAAAGATTTTCCGGGTTGTGAAGATGTGCTGCGGTATGTGCTTTGTGCCAATGCGCCTGAAAATAAGGACAATGACTTTACCTGGAAAGATTTTCAGGACAGAAACAATAACGAACTGGGTTCCATATTTGGGAATTTCGTTAATCGCGCATTTGTATTGATGCATAAATTATGCGGAGGTAAAGTACCTAAATTACATACGGACGTTTTAGATGAAAAGGACCAAGCTATTATTTCCGATATAGAAGCGGCTAAAGGAAAAGTACAAACCGCGTTGGAGCATTATCGTTTCCGGGATGCTTTGTATGAAGTAATTGATTTGAGCCGTAAGGGGAATAAGTACATGCAGGAAAAAGAACCCTGGATAGTAGCTAAAAAAGTAGCGGAAGATTCCGATGCGCAAAAAAGCATTGATAATTGTTTACATCTTTGTCTTCAGTTAACCGCCAACCTCGCTATTTTAATTAATCCGTTTTTACCTGCAACAGCCAGGAAAATGCTTCACATGATGAAAGTGGTTGATAAAATGTTGGATTGGGATAATGCAGGGAAAATAAACCTGTTAAGTGTAGGCTATTCTTTAAGAGCACCTGAAATTTTGTTCAGAAAGATTGAAGATGTGGAAATCGAGGCACAAATACAGAGCTAAAAGCAGGTGCCTCCCCTAGCTCCTCCGGTGGAGGAGAATTAAATGCAGCGAAAGCGGATGCCAAATCTGAAATCTCAAATCTCAAATCTGAAATCTCTTTTGATGATTTCGCTAAAATCGACTTGAGATCAGGAACAATACTATCTGCAGAGAAAGTTCAAAAAGCAGATAAACTCTTAAAGTTGGAGGTAGATCTGGGTTTTGAAAAAAGAACCATTGTTTCAGGTATTGCCCAACACTTTAGTGCAGAAAGCATTATTGGTAAACGAGTTGTTGTAGTTGCTAATCTGGCACCGCGCAAAATGCGTGGTATCGAAAGTAACGGCATGATACTAATGGCAGAAGATGCGGATGGGAAATTAATTTTTATTAATTCTGACGAAGCTGCAGTTAATGGAAGCCAGGTAAGTTAAAACTATTAAGAACAAATTATAAAAAGGTCGAATGTTTTGTTCGGCCTTTTGTGTATTTTTAATATACCGGACCTGTCCCTATGTAATAATTGACCATCGCAAAAACCATAAATACCGTATTTGAAGAAGAGGATTAGTTTAAGAGAATTAAAGCTAAAAAAGCTGCGCTTTAAAAGGCTGAGGTACCGCAGTATGCTGATATTGCTGGGTATTATAGCCACCGTAATACTTGCTTTTAATTTTTGGTTTATTGATCACGCAGAAGAAGCGCTTGAGCAAATCGTCTATACACAATCCAATGGAAAACTTAAACTAAAGGTCAAAGAGTTTAAATTTAACTGGATAAAAAATAAAATCGAACTTAAAGAAGCTTCTATATTCAGCACCGACACAACAGCGGCTACTAGTTATTCAGTTAACACAAAGAATATTAGCATAAAAGCAAGAGGGTTTTTACCGCTTTTATTCAAGAAGGAAATACTGATCGACTCTATAAAACTTACTTCTCCAAGCGTCATTTTTACACGTAATAAAGCCCGTGTAAAAAGCAAGGACACTACAGCCACCGACAATAGTAGCTTCTCCGTTGCTGAAGAAATGGGGCGTATATCCAGATCATTAACAGACGCGATAAATGTTTTACAGATCGATAAATTTCGATTGGATAATGGAAGTTTTTCTTTGGTAGATAAAACCAGAACCAATGAAACGCCCTTTGCTGTAAGTAATATATATGTACAGCTTGATAATCTTCAATTGGATAGTACCACTGGCGGAAGGAATAAAGAAAAAATTTCTTTCACAGATAATATAGCTATTCGAACATTTAATCAGAACATAGCCTTTCCCGGTGGGCGTCATTTTATTGCATTTAAAGATTTTAGGGTTAACCTTCAGAATAAGCGGGTGGAATTCGATAGTTGTACGCTTCGTGCTGTTAAAGGAGACAGCTCAAAAACTGCATTCAAAATATTCTTTGATAAACTCCAGCTCACCAATATCAATTTCGACTCACTTTATAGTTCTGAAACTATTATTGCAGACTCTGTTTTTTGCAATCGCCCTCAAATATTTTTGGATATAGACAGCGATAAAAGCAATGGCAAAAACAAAAAGAAAAAAGGACGCCAGGAAAGGATCGATGGTGTGATACAGCAATTGCTGGGAGACATGAGATTGGGGTATGTAGGAGTTAAGAATGCTAATATTAATGTGAATACAATCCGGCGGGGCAAGACAAGTACGTTTTCATCGAAAGATAATAATTTCGATATGTACGGTCTGGTGGTGATTCAGGATGATGTGCGACCCATCTCTCTTGATAAGTTTGTGATGTCGCTACACAACTATGAAAATGTTCTAAGAGATGGGCGTTATGCTATATCTTTTGACAGTATACGTTTCGAAGACGACATTATCAATCTCAGTAAGTTTAATTTTAAAGAGTTTGACAAAGGACGCATCATTAAAAGCCTTTCTATGCCTAGCTTTCAGGTGCGTGGTCTTTCGTGGGAGGCGCTTCTTTATGAAAATATTTTCTCCGCGCAAAGTGCTGTTTTTTATGATCCCAAAGTGAATTATACGCTAATACGCAAGAAAGGAAAAGCCAGGTCAAAAAATTTATTTGAAGCGCTTAATAATGTTGATGATGTAATGGACCTTAAAAATCTTGGTATTCATCGAGGCGATATAACGCTGACCTTTCCTAAAGGGGCAACCTTACATCTTGCCAATACCAATATTGATCTTCGGGCTAATGATTTTACGAGTTCCAATCGAATAAAAAGTGTACAGCGTTCCGTAAATGAATTGAGTTTTGACAAAGGAACTTTAAAAAAGGAGACTTTACTGCTTATCTGACTAAAGTCCATCTCTCTGAAAATAAAAGTGGCCTTACAGCAAACAGCCTTTTGCTGAATTCAAATAACCTGAAAGCAAACGCTCAAAATATACATATTGGTACCGTGGTTCTGGACAGTGTAAGTCAAAGTATTTTCATAGATGGTGTACGATGGGGCAATGCTACCTTGGATATGACACAAGCATCGAAAAAGCAGCCGGCCCGATAAAGCAAAGAAAAAGAAAACGCCATTAGTTCTCAGAAATATTCAGGGTTCGAATACATCTATCGCAGTTGCATTAAAAGAAAACAATATCACAGGGAAGTTTAACAAGATACTTTTAAACGAGTTTACACAAAATGCAGCAGGCAAGCCGGAAATAAAAGGGTTGAGTCTTGACGGACAGGAAGTTTTAATGTTAGGTCCTGACTTGCGGGTGTCTGTTGGCCAACTGGATATAAAAGACAAAAATCATAGTGTAATAAAAGATATTCAGATTGAGAAAATAAACAGCATTGACTCGATTATTGCCGTTATACCTAAGCTTACCATTATTCCAAACATCACCGAAATTGTAAGCGGCAATTTAACCCTGCAGGGCCTTGTAATTTCAGACCCGAAGATTGATGTGAAACTTGGAAAAAAGATACTACTATACAGAAGGAAAAAAAGAAACCTACAAGCATTGAACTCGGTTCTGCTTTGCTGGAGCGGCCCGATATCAAAGTATCTATTACCAATCAGAAAGATTCCGCGAGTTATATAAGTTGGGACGGATCTAAATTAAATAGTTACTTAAAGATAACTGACTTTAAGTCCACTCCGGATGCGCCTGTAACCGCGGCTCAAATAAAAATGTTCCTTACCAACTTTGAGTTTATAACTGCCAAAGGCATGAAATATGCAACAAATGACAATAAGCTGAATATAGAATTGAATGATGTTTTAGTTAAGAAGAACGAAGATGATAAAATGGATTGGCGTACCAATCTGAATATTCTTTCCTTAGATAAATTGGGATTTGATAGTTTGGGTGCAAATAATGCGGTATTGGAACTTGACAAAGGAGATGTCAGAAATGTGGCCTTAAATTCTAAATATGTTGGCAATGTAGGGGATATTATCACAAATAGCCCAGCCCTAAGTATAAACGGAACCAATGGCAAATTTACAACTGCTAAGAGTACGCTTCAATGGCATGGATTCACTGTTAAAGACCGCGTGCTGGGTGTTGATTCTTTCAGCCTTGTTCCACAGCAATCAGTTGAAGAATACCGTATTGCCAAAGCATTCAACGAAGATTATTTAAAAATAAAAACAGGTAAAATAATTGGTGGGCCCATCGATCTTGAAAAATATAATAACGATAGTATTTTAAGTATCGGACGTATTGAGTTGAATGATGTAGATCTTTTCACATTTAAAGATAAAACCCAGCCAGACACCGCTAAAAGATATAAGCCTCTACCAGCAGAAATGCTACTAAAGCTCAAAAGTAGCCTGAACATCGACAGCGTTAAGCTAAACAATATGAATGTAACTTATTGGGAGATCAATCCTGATACAGATACGTTGGGCATTATTTCGGTGGCAGATCTGAATGTAGCAATGCGCAATATTAAAAACTATGACATAAAACCTAACGACAGTATTTATATAATCGCATCGGCCAATGTGTTGAATCAATTGCATACTACACTTAATGTTGCACAATCTTATGCCGACACTACCGGGTATATGCGAATGGATCTAACAACAGGCCCAATGGATCTTACGCAATTCAATACGGTCTTGGTTCCATTGGTGGGCGCGAAAGTATTTAGCGGCAATTTGGAAAGCCTGCAGGTAAATGCCATTGGTACTAATGACGCAGCAATTGGCAATGCCTATATGCATTACAATGGTTTAAAACTTGGCTTGCTCAATAAAAAAGATTTACCCAATCAAACCTGTATTAATAAAATTGTTAGCTGGGCAGCCATGACATTTATTATTCGCAATAACAATCGTGGCAAAGAATCTTTGGTGTTTTTTGAACGCTGGCAGGACAAGTCTCCGATCAACTACATCATTAAAACTACATTGGAGGGTATTAAGTCGAGCGTCGGATTGCCAGGCGCTAAAAAGAAGCTACGTAAGTATAATAAACGAAAAGCAGAAGAAAAGAAAAATGATTAGCCCAGCTTCAGTACTTATGGCATCTTCGTTGCCACGCTCGGTTTATCGTTCCGATTATCTATCATCAACAAAATCCCCTGAGAGTTTAGTAGATCACACGCTCCGAAGGAGTCCTTTGAACTTCAACTTCAATACAAATCTCAATAATGTATATCTTCGAATATTTATAACATGTCAACAGAAAATCTTCTTACAAACTTCAATTTCAATAATTATCTTTTTTCTTTTGATAAAACAAAAATCGACATAGGTATAGTTTATCAATATCTTGCTGATGAAAGTTACTGGGCAAAAAAATCCCATTAAAAACAGTCGAGCGATCCATTGAAAATTCAATCTGTTTAGGAATTTATGATGGCGATAATACGCTCGTGGGTTTTGGCCGTATTATAACCGATAAGGCCACTTTCGCTTATCTTGCTGATGTTTTTATCCTCGACGCACATCGTGGCAGGGGATTATCAAAGAAAATGGTAGAAGCATTTTGTCAGATAGCAGATCATTTTGGATTAAGAAGAATGATGCTTGCTACTCAGGATGCGCATGAATTATATAAACAGTTTGGGTTTGAACAACTCACAAATCCAGAAACAATTATGAATAGAAAGGGAGGAGAATTAGTTGACAGTTGACAGATGACAGTTGACCGTTTGTACGACTAAAACAGACTGGCGTTTTTTATTCAGGGGTGTATAACAAATGTGCCTCTGTGTGAGGCGTCCTCGCCTCACACTAATATGCTATCGCCTCCGGGCGATTTAAATGTAGTAAAAAAGGTGAATCTGTTATACACGCCTTTTTGACCATCAAACTAACTTTTTTATCTCTGAACTATCAGTCTGTCATCTCCAATCTGTCATCTGTCATCTCTTCCACTATTAGTCCATCTATCTTATATATTTATTTATAATACCTTTGCGCGTTAAATCGCACGCTTTGTTATGGAACGGATATATTTAGATAATGCAGCAACTACATCACTTGATAAAGAAGTATTGGATGCCATGTTACCCTACATGACCACTCATTTCGGTAACCCATCTTCAATATATTCTTATGGCCGCGAAACCCGGCTAGCGGTAGAAAATGCACGTAAAAGCGTAGCGCGCTTATTAGGCGCGCATCCTGGCGAAATATTTTTTACCAGCGGCGGCACAGAAGCCAACAATACTGCTATTCTGGCATCTATCAGGGATTTGGGTTGCAAACATATTATCACTTCGCCTATTGAACATCACGCCGTATTGCATACCGTATCTCATTACGCAAGCGGCGATGTATCGCATAGCTTTGTAAGGTTATTGCCGGATGGGCATGTGGATTTAAAAAACCTGGAAGAACAACTGGCCAATACCGAAGGAAAATGTTTGGTAAGTTTGATGCACGCTAATAATGAAATTGGAAATTTGTTAGGCATTAATGCGGTAAGTGCTTTGTGTAAAAAATATAATGCGCTTTTTCATTCTGATTGTGTGCAGACAGTGGGACATTATCCTACTGATCTGAGTCGTATACAGGTTGATTTTATTTCCGCGGCTGGTCATAAATTTCACGGACCAAAAGGCGCAGGTATTTTATACGTAAATCGTGAATTACAGATAAAGCCAATGATACATGGCGGCGGACAAGAAAGAAATATGCGTGCCGGAACTGAAAATATTTACGGCATCGTTGGCTTTGCCAAAGCTTTGCAATTAGCCATGGATCATTATGAAAAAGATTCGGAATATATTAAATCACTGAAAACCTACATGGCGGAGCAATTGCAACAAGAGATTCCGTCAGTGACTTTTAATGGTGATTATAATGGCAGCTCGTTGTACACCGTGCTGAATGCATCGTTTCCACTAAGTGAAAAATCGGAAATGTTGCTATTCAATTTGGATATCAACAATATTTGTGTATCTGGTGGAAGCGCCTGCAGCAGCGGCGCCAATCAGGGCTCGCATGTTATTAACGAAGTAAGCGGCGATCCCAATAAAGTAGCGATCCGGTTTTCTTTTAGCAAACACAATACGAAGGAAGAAATAGACATTGTGATTGCTAAGTTGAAGGAGTTGATGTAGAGCCTTTCAGTTAGTTAAACGACTGCCTGAACTCCAACGGACTTTGTTTAGTCTTTGTCTTGAATAGTTTACTGAAGCTTTGCGAATGTTCAAATCCCAATTCGTAAGCAATTTCACTAACTGACAAATTTGTTATTGAAAGTTTCTCTTTAGCTTTTTCGATCAGTTTTTCGTGAATATGTTGTTGGGTGGTTTGCCCGGTTAATTGTTTCAATAAACTGCCTAAATATTTTGCAGAAATATGGAGGGAGTCTGCTACAAATTGAACGGTTGGTAGCCCTTTTGAAAGCAAGTTCTCGTTATTAAAATATTCGTTCAAAAGCTGTTCCACCTGGTTAAGTATCTGATGATTGCTCTTTTTCTCGTCAAAAACTGTCGTTGATAAAAACGTTCTGCGTAGGTTAGTAAAGTTTCAATATGCGAAATGATAATGTCCTGGCTGAATCTATCAATATTGGATTGATATTCGGTTTGAATAATCTGAACAATGCCGGTAATGATATTTTTTCTTTATCAGAAACAAATAAAGCTTCATTTACAGCATAATCGAAAAAATCATATTTCTTAATATTTTTTGCCAGCGATGTTCCCCAGAAAAAGTCGGGATGTATCAATAGAACCCAACCCGAAAGATCATCATCGGGCTCTGGTCCAGCACCTCTTAATACCTGATTGGGAGCTACGAAATACATCATTCCTTCATCAAAATCATAAGTCTGCTGACCGTAAAAAAGTTTATTGGTAAATCCTTTTTTCAGGGAAATGAAATAGAAATCCAGCAGCGCACTCATTTCCCCACCATTTGGAGGTATTTGGAAATCAGCATAATTCAGTACGCTGATCAAAGGATGTTCCGGGCCTAGTAGCCCAAAAGCCCCGTGTGCTTCGGCGATAGTTTTGATTTTGATAGGGTTCATAGCTAAGCGGTTTTTACAAACGGATATTTCAACCAAATCATTACCAAAGGCAATATTAAAAACGGAATTTCCATCAAAGCCATTTTGAAATTTCCTGCTCTCACAGCCAATGCCATAACGATCACAATCGAAACTGCGTTGAGCATATTACCCAGAAAAAACGTTTTAGGGATAAGTAACAATACGCCGATCAAAAGCGTCATTCCGCCAAACAAAGGGATCATTGTTTCCGAAATGCCAAGTTCGCTCATCATTTTAAATGACTCAGGACGTTTCTTATAATTCAACGTATCCCAACCGTGTTTAAACGAAAGTCCTGCTGAAATCAGAAGCAAGATGAGAGAGAGGATGCTTTTTACCATTTTTCATTTTTAATGAATGTACTCAATTTATTTAATTTTTTTGAACCTCGTTGTTTTGCCAAAAGTGGAGCCCATATCATACTATTTTGCTCTTTTGAAGTTTTTTGATTTCTTTAAATTCACGGTGGCCAACTTTTAAAAGAACATTTGGTAAAATCCTACTCGCCAATTTTATAACTTTTATTAAGAATGGTTTGAGCTCTTTTTTATCTTTCAAAAACCCATCAATAGCTACTTTCACCATTTTATCGGCAGTCATCATCATACTTTGATTAGGTTGTTTTTCCCAGTCGTTTTGCAAATTGGTTTTAACACCAGGAGGAATCATTTCAAATACTTTTACGTTGGTAGCTTCTAATTGTAAACGCAAGGCTTGTGTATAGGCACGAACACCGGCTTTTGTAGCACTGTAGATGGGCGCAGCCGAATATGGCATAAATGCAATACCAGATGAAACATTCACAATTCCCGCCGAATTTTTGGTGCGTAAATGCGGTAAAAACTGATGCACCATTTGTATGGTTCCGGAAAGGTTAGTAGCAATTTCGCGATTGATATTGTCTAAATCCAAAGAAGTGTCTTGCAAATCGATCAGCCGCATCATGCCTGCATTGTTAATGATGATATTCAAATCAGGGAACTGTTGTGTTACCTCTTTGCAGAGTTGCTCAATGTCTTTCGGGTTGCTTACATCACTTTGAAAAGTGCACACATTGGGAAACTGTTTTTTTGTTTCGCTCAGCGCATCCACGTTGCGTCCGGTAACGATTACTTTTGCACCGATTTTGGAGAGTTGTTTTACAAACTCTAAACCCATACCGCTTGTTCCTCCGGTGATGAGGATTGTGCTATTTTTTAAATCCATTTTTCTGCTTTTTGGTTAAAGCAAAGTTCAGCAGTTATCAGAAAACAGCTGTAGTCAAAAGTCGCGGTGTTGTAGCTAAAAGGGAATGTTGGGAGATGTGAGGCTGAACAATTTTATAGGTTTCTTATTTCCGAAGGTGAATTTTATATCTCATATACCAAAAAACTGGTGTCCTATCTTTTTTGATAAAATTAAAATATATTGACCTAACTTTCTTGACCTACTTCTCCGTAACCCTATAATCCGGATCATCCATTACGTCTACTTCAATAACACCAGCAGCATTAGAAAGTAGTTGCCTGCAATCTGCGCTTAAATGTCGTAAGCGTACTGCTTTTCCGGCATCTGCATAGCGTTTGGTAATTTTATTTACAGCATCAATTGCACTCATATCGCTAATGCGGCTTTCTTTAAAATCGATAATGATCAGTTGCGGATCATTCGCTACATCAAACTTTTCAGCAAAAGCAGTTGTAGAGCCAAAGAATAAAGGGCCAAAAATTTCATAATGTTTAACACCGCTTTCATCAACATATTTTCTGGCGCGTATGCGCTTGGCGCTTTCCCAGGCAAATACTAATGCGGCTATAATGACGCCAATTAAAACTGCCAATGCAAGATTGTGCAACCACACGGTAATTACGGCAACTAGAATTCCCACAACGATATCTGCCTTTGGCATTTTATTGATAATGCGAAAACTTGCCCATTCAAAAGTGCCGATGGCAACCATCATCATTACTCCTACAAGGGCCGCCATGGGCAATCTCCCAATTATAGGTGCTCCAAATAAAATGATGATCAAAATAGTAATGGCGGCTATAATGCCCGACAGGCGCGCCCTGGCGCCTGCCGAAAGATTCACAAAGGTTTGCGCAATCATGGGGCAACCCCCCATTCCCGTAAAAAATCCATTTAGCAAATTGGCTGTTCCTTGTGCTAAACATTCCCTGTTGCTATTGCCTTTGCTGGCCGTTATTTCATCCACAAGATTAAGCGTCAGCAAACCTTCTGTAAGGCCCACGCAGGCCATCACTAAGGCATAAGGAAATATTATTCCTAAGGTATCAAAGTTGAAAGGAATAGAAGGTATGTGAAACGGTGGAAAGCCGCCCGCTACAGAAGCAATATCCGAAACTGTTTTTGTTTGTATTCCAAACAGTTCAACAACTGCAAATACAATAATAATAGCCACGAGCGAAGACGGTATGGCTTTACTGATCTTTGGAAATAATAGCACCACAGCAATGGTAAGCGCCACCAGTCCAAGCATTGTATATAATGTAGTTCCGGTAAGCCAGGCGCTTCCGTCAGATATTTTAAACTGCAGAAGTTGAGACATAAAAATGATAACACAAGTCCATTCACAAAGCCATACATAACTGGTTGAGGCACTAACCGTATAAACTTCCCTAACTTGAATATACCAACCAGCAACTGAACAATGCCGGCCAAAGCCACTGCCGCAAATACATATTCAATTCCATGCGATTTCATCAGCGCAATAAGTGTTACTACCGTTGCGCCAGCACCGCCCGAAACCAGGCCAGGCCTGCCTCCCAGGATGGCGGTTACCAGGCCCATGATGAAAGCTGCATATAATCCGGTCAAAGGTGGAAAGCCAGCGAGAATAGCGAATGATAATGATTCAGGGATCATGGTCATTGCCACGGTCAGGCCGGCCAATATTTCGGTTCTGTAATTTACTTTTTGAGAAAAATCGAAAAGTCTGATGATGGGAGTCATATTGTAAAAAGGCAAAAGTAAATAATGGAGTTCTAATAATACAAAAGAGTGTTTGCCGCTTAATTACAATTAGTAATGTTGTCGTGCTATACAATAATAAGCAGATGGTTGAGGTCGAGGAGATGGTACGACTCCACTTGGTTCGCTCACCATGACGTTAACCGAAGTGTCTTGCTCGTCCGTTATGCCGAGCGAAGTGAAACGTAGCCTAGGGGTCTTCTTGTTATCAGTATGCAGCGGATACTTGTAGGATGCCATATATTCTGCTGTTAAACGGAGCGCCGCAACGAAGATGCTATATGTTTATTGCCGGGCTAATAAAAAATGGCGAAGAACAAAATGTTATTTTGGAGATGATATGAACCGGTTATTATTTGGCATGGCAATTTTAAAACTTTAGTATCTTCCAACTCAATCAATTCATTCAATCATGATGTCCACTATCCGTTTTTTTTAACATGTATCATTTTATGTTTTTTACGGTGATTGCTGTTCATGCACAAAAATCAGGTAACTCCTTCCGTGTGATCGCTTATTATTCATCAAACGCTACTAAAATTGATAGTTTTCAAGTTGATAAACTAACCCATATCATTTATAGTTTTTGCCATTTGCGTGGCAATAAATTGGCCGTTGATAACGATCGTGATTCTTTAACGATTCAAAAACTGGTCTCCTTAAAATCAGCACATCCAAAATTGAAAATATTATTATCGCTGGGAGGTTGGGGTGGTTGTAAAACCTGTTCGGATGTATTTTCTACTGAACAGAGAAGGCGCGAATTTGCTGCATCAGTAAAAGCGCTTGCCGATTATTTTAGAACAGATGGCATTGATCTGGACTGGGAATATCCTACTATTGAAGGGCATCCGGGACATCCGTATCAATTAGCGGATAAAGAAAATTTTACGGCGTTAGTGAAAGCGTTGCGAACATCTTTAGGTAAAAAGCAGGAAATCAGCTTTGCGGCTGGAGGGTTTAAAAAATACCTGGAAGAATCCGTTGATTGGAAAAATGTAATGCCAGTTGTTGATTATGTGAACCTGATGACTTATGATCTTGTAAATGGAGCGACGCCACATACCGGTCATCACACGCCGCTTTACTCAACAAAGCAACAAAGCGAATCGACCGATGCATGTGTAAATTATCTGGATTCGATTGGTGTACCTAAAAACAAAATGGTTATTGGCGCTGCTTTTTATGGCCGTAGTTGGAGAGAAGTTGAAAGCATTAATAATGGCCTTTATCAACCTGGTGTTTTTAAAAGCTTCATTCCGTACCGCATTTTTGAAAGTAGCATTAATAAAGAAAAGGGCTTCGAATTTTATTATGATGAAGTGGCTAAAGCGAGCTATGCTTACAATGCTAAAGAAAAAGTATTTGCCACTTTTGATGATGCTGGTTCTATCACAAAAAAGACCAATTATGCTGTGGATAATGGCCTTGGAGGTATTATGTTTTGGGAGCTCAGCCTTGATAAGAATGAAGGTGGCTACTTAAACGTAATCGATCATACTATAAAATCAAGAAAATAAATATATAAACAGGATGAAGAGATTTTTCCGTATTCAATAAAGTTTTTACTACATTTACTTCCTGTAGCACGGGGTGCCTTTGGGCTGAGATCATACCCGCTACCTGATTTGGGTAATGCCAACGTAGGGATGCTAATGAAGCTGATTTCCATTTTGACGCTCCATTCGTTGGTATTTTCCGCTGGATGGGGTTTTTTATTTCTGGTAATAGAAAGTATAAATAAATGGAGTCACAAACAACACATCTTGAATTAATTCCTGCACATCAGCAAAACTGGCAACAACGGCCTGAATGGTTTTTTAACCGGGAACATACCGACACGTACGAGCAATGGTATGAAGGCCGTTACAAGCGCGCAGAAATATGGCAGAAAAAAGTAATGGAACAATTAGTATCCAAAGACAAAAGAATAAAGCAGCTTTTGGAGTTTGGTTGCGGCACTACGCGCTTTACCCGTTGGTGGAAAGAGATTGGTATTGATGCAACAGGTGGCGATATTTCACCTTTAATGTTATCACAGGCGCGACATCTTTTTGATGGCGACCTGGTAATGGCCGATTCACACTTTATGCCTTTTAAAGATCACAGTTTTGATGCGCTGGCATTTATTACCACTTTTGAATATTATAAAGATCCGGTTAAAGTGATTAGGGAATCAGCGAGAGTTGCAAAATATGGCATTGCAATGGGCATGATGAATCGTAATTCTACCAAAGTTGTAAGACGAAGGGTTCAACAACTTTTTGGAAAAAATCCCTTTTATGTTACTGCTACATTTTATACACCCAAAAAGCTAACTGAAATTATTCATACCGCTTTGGAGGGTAGAAAATACACGATTGAGTGGACCTGCACGGGTTTACCTAAATGGTTTCCTGTACAACAGTGGGGTTTGCCACTTGGTGATTTTTTTGGACTTTATATAAGTTTGAATGATGTTGATTGATGCTATTGAAATGAATAAGCCAGGCAAGCTGGAAGCAAATTCGTTAGATCAGTTAGTGAGCAACCGATGTGGATCTAAACGAAATGAAGTTACCGTAGGCCCTGCATTTGGGGTCGATGTATCTCTTATAAATCTGCCTGGAAATATGATGATGGCGATGGCCAGTGATCCGCTGTCTCTTATTCCTTCTCTTGGTTTGCAGGAATCAGCATGGTTGTCTGTACATCTTATGACTAACGATATTGCTACTACAGGATTTGCTCCTATGTACGCGCAAATGGTGCTGAATCTTCCGTCGGATTTTTCTAAAAAAGATTTTTTGACTTATTGGGATTGTATTCACAAATATTGCAGCGACATTGGAGTTGCTATTACCGGCGGGCATACGGGCTTTGTTGAAGGGCAGAACAGCACTATTTCGGGTGGCGGAACATTGGTCGCCATCGCACCGAAAGATGAAATGCTTGTCTCTTCTATGGCGCAACCTGGCGATGTGATATTGGTTACAAAAAGTTGTGCCATTTCTTCAACAGCCATATTAGCAATGAGTTTTCCGGAAACGATTAAGCAATATTGTGGTAACGAAATTTATCAATCCGCCTGTGCGTCCTTTTATGATACTTCCTCCTTGAAAGATGCAGTAGTAGCTGCTAAAGGTAACGCCAATAAGCAAGCTGTTACCGCAATGCACGACGTTACTGAAGGCGGCGTTTTGGGCGCTATTTATGAGCTTTGTGTAGCATCTAAAACCGGAGCAATTATTCATAATGAATTATTGCCTGTTCATGAAGTGCAACAAAAAGTGTGTGAGGTTTTTACTTTAGATCCAAGACGCTGTATTGGCGCAGGTTCTATGCTTATTTGTTGTAAAAGGCAAGCTGTGGAATTGATCATTGGACAATTAAAAAATGAAAACATCGAATGTGCTGAAGTTGGAATATTAACTGAGGCAAAAGAAGGTATCAGTATCATTGAAAACCAGAAATCCGAATTGTTGGAATATCAATTACAAGACCCATATTGGGCAGCATTTTCAAAAGCATGTAAAGAAGGATGGAAATAAAAAACAGCTTGTCAAATCAGGGCATTTATTTAGTGATCGATCCAATGATGGACAGTGTGCAGTTTTTAGGATTTTAAAAGAAGTGGCGTCAGAAAAAATTGTCGCGATTCAAATATGGGATCATTTCAAACAAGAGCAATGTCCGTTAACGCTCATAAACGAAGTATGCGAAATCAGCCACAGCTTTAGTATTCCTGTCTTCATTAACAATAAATGGGAGCTATTTAAAACAACAAAACTTGATGGTGTTCATTTTGATGAGATACCTGAAGATCTGGAATTAATAAAAAAACAAATTGACAGAAACTTCTTGTGGGGCCTGACCTGCAACAACGATTTGACAACAGTGCGATGGGCAGCTGACAACAATGCAGATTATATTTCGTTCTGCTCTATGTTCCCCTCGCTAAGCGCTAATAGCTGCGAGCTTGTGGTATTTGATACTATAAAAGAAGCAAAGACAATTTTCAAAAAACCAGTTTTTCTTGCGGGTGGTATTACGCCTGAAAATATTCGAGAGTTAAAAGAACTTGATTTTACCGGAGTGGCTGTTATATCAGGTATTATGAAAAGCGATGATCCTGTAACCGCCGTTGAAGCTTATTACAATAACTTATAACAAAAAAGATGAAGCCTGAAACGATCAATAAATTATGCTGTCCGTTCGATAAAGATGAACTTGAGTTGACCACAATTGTCAAGGATGTAGATGAGCGTGTAATTGAAGGATATTTCGTTTGTAAAAAATGCACGCGCCTTTACCCAATTGTAAAAGCTATACCAATTATGAATCCTGATCAGTATCGTGACTATAAGCTGGAACAACCATTACTTAGCAAATGGAAAGATTCTTTAAAGGATAAAACCTTTAGTTACTTTATGTTGGGTGAAGGTCCGGAATAACCGAAAATTAGGTTGCCCAGGCTTTATCGCCTGTTTTATAAGGCATGCATGGATCATACTTACCTGGAACTGCCGCATACCTTAAAGCTTTTGTAGCGCCTGGCTCAGAAGTGAAGAATCCCAGCAAAGTAAGTTCTTTCATCATGCTGAAATAATGCTTGGGCATACTGGCCGCGGCATATCCAAAGTTGCCCTTAGTCTCTGCTATGGAATCTTTTATGTGCTCCTCTTTAGCAAGCGCTTCTTTTTTAGCTTTATATTCATCCGTTTTGTTGAACTCTTTAGCTTCCTTGTCGAGTGCTGTTAGCAGTTCTGTTCTTTGTTGCGGCTGCATTTGCATAAAGCCGTTACTATACTTTTCCTTGCTGCGTTTTTCTAAAGTTTCTATTCCATCTTTAAATATTTTTTGATCTTCAGGTGTATAGCAGTCACGCACCATTACGTTCATAAACTCGCCCACTTTGGCATCTTTAGCGCCAGGCGTAGCGGTTTTTGGTAAGATAGTTTCTGCTATTTCATCCAGATAAGCTATCTCATCTTTCGTAAAAAAATCTGGCAAAGCTTTGACTCCGGCTTCTGCGGCCTCTTTTTCAGGAGTTGTTTTACAGCCTGTTTGAATGAACAATTCTGCTCCCAATACAGTGCCTCCCATTAGTAGTAGCAACTTTTTGAACGGCTTGTCTTCTGTTCATAGTTCTTTATTTTGAGATGACAGTAATACTTTAAGTTGACGGTTGATGGCATCGAACAATCTTCTGCATGTGTTATTCCTGTCTTTTAAATAATTTTTTATTCTTTAATTGATATCAGATGTTGGATTATAATTACAATTGACCAGGTTCTATTGCCTGTCATCAGTCAACTTACAAATTCCCTTTTTTCAATTCATTCATTGCAAAATCAGCAGCCCTGGCGGTAAGCGCCATATATGTAAGCGACGGGTTTACGCAAGCCGCACTTGTCATACATGCACCATCAGTTACGAATACGTTTTTACAATCCCAAACCTGGTTGTTGCCATTGAGTACTGAAGTTTTAGGATCGCGGCCCATACGCGCTGTACCCATTTCATGTATACCTTGTCCAAAGCCATATTCGCTTTCATAAGTATGCACATCTTTAAGGCCAGCTGCTTCCAACATTTCAGCACCATCATTCATCATATCAGCGCGCATTTTTTCTCGTTCTCTTTTATTTCTGCGTCAATATTCAGAACAGGTAATCCCCACTTGTCTTTTACGTTTTTATCAAGCGTTATTTTATTATCATGATAAGGAAGTATTTCGCCGAATGCGCCTAATCCCATCGTCCATGAGCCAGGCTCAGAAAGCGCGTCTTTCAGTTCAGGGCCAACACTGTATTCTGCAATGTTGCGTTGCCAGTTTTGACGGCTTGCGCCTCCCTGATAACCGAAGCCGCGCAAATAATCACGTTTGTCGTTAGCTACATTTGCAAAGCGCGGAATATAGATGCCGCCCGGTTTGCGGCCAAAATAATATTTATCTTCATAGCCTTCTACACGGCCAGATGCACCACAACGAAAATGGTGATCCATTAAATTATGTCCCAACTCACCACTACTGCTACCAAGGCCGCCTTCCCAAACATCTGTAGCGGAATTCATCAACACCCATGTTGAGTTCATCGCAGATGCACACAAAAACAACTTTTGCAAAATATTCGTAGGTTTTGTTGGTTTCCGCATCGATAATTTCAACACCTTTTGCTTTTTTAGTGTCTTTATCATAAATGATTTTAGTAACAATTGAAAAGGGTCTTAACGTAAGGTTTCCTGTTTTCATTGCGGCAGGAAGTGTAGAAGATTGTGTACTGAAATATGCGCCAAACGGGCATCCCAGCCAACATTTGTTACGGTACTGACAAGCCGTACGCCCGGGTAGCGGCTGCGTAATGTTAGCTACACGTGCATTAGTTACAATACGTGCATTCTTATAATGATCTCTCACTCTTTTTGCAACATCTTTCTCAACACAATTCATAGGCATTGCAGGCATTAGGTCGCCATGCGGGTAGCCGGGAAAGTCTTCATTGGTCCCATTTATACCGGCAAATTTTTCCGCATAACTGTACCATGGGTCGATGTCTTTATAACGTATCGGCCAGTCAACAGCAATACCGTCCTTTAAGTTGGCTTCGAAATCAATATCACTATGTCGGTAACTTTGGCGTCCCCACATAAGTGAGCGCCCACCTACATGATAACCACGATACCAGTCGAAACGTTTAGTTTCAGTATAAGGGCATTCTTTTTCGTTAACCCAATAATCCAGGTTGGTTTCGTTTAGCGGATAATCTCTTTTAAGTACAGGATAGTCTTTGATCATTTCCTGCGTTCTGCCTCCACGATGTGGAAAATCCCAGGGATTTTTATTCGCGTTTGTGTATCCTTCCACATGTTTAATGTCACGGCCTCTTTCTAACATGATCGTTTTCAAACCTTTTTCCGTGAGTTCTTTTGCGGCCCAGCCGCCTGAAATGCCGCTACCAATAACGATTGCGTCATAAGTATTCTCTGCCATAAAAAGTTTTCTTTTAAAAAATAGTTTTCGATAAAAAATATAACAAGCGTCTGTCGCAAGCAGATTTTAAAGATATTTAAAAAAGATTAAAAACCTAATTTGAAAGAAAAAGATTTTGGTTGTTGGATAAAATAAAGTAGCCCGGATATTATCCGGGCCATAATTTTTTAATTGTAATTACCTTTAAAAAGAGTAGTTACTTAGCGTTGAAATATGTACACTTCTCTACCTGTTGTAGTTTCGCGCTGTATGGTCATTTTGCTAAAAGAGCCAGCGAGGTTTTCTTGTATGGCATATTTGTCGCCATCATAATTCATAGATTTGGTATCTGAGAAGGAGTAACTTGTGCCGGCATCTTTTACGCCTGATTCATTATAATAATACACTTTACCATCGGATTTAAATTCAGCATAACCAGCACCTTCGGTAAGATTTTCTGATGTGGCAGGTTCCGTAGCACTTCCTAAGTAGATTTGATGTGTTACTTCCCATTTTCCAGTTCTTGCATTATTGTCAATCGTATCAAGGCCAAGTCCATCGCGGGTTTTACTACATGAGGCAAAAGCTAAAAGGGCAACTACAGCCAAAAGGGCGAACGATGTAAATTTCTTCATTTCTTCGTTTTTAAATTTAGAGATAAGTTTTTAGGGTTAGATTATACTATAATATAAGACAAGGAGTGTGCCAAATGGATATAGGTTGCATTGGCGCACCGCGAAATTGCTTTTAGAGCAAAAAAATTATCTTTGCACGATGCAAAACAGCACTGATACTAAGTTTTTAGAAGATGTGGAGGTAATGACCGATACCGCCTCAACTTGCCAGCTGATTGTTTGGAATGATGAGGTGAACACGTTTGATTGGGTCATTGAAACGTTGATGGAAGTGTGTGGACATAGTTTTGAACAGGCGGAACAATGCTCCTTATTCATTCATTTTAAAGGGAAATATGCGGTGAAGGAAGGTGAATATGATAAGCTGAAGCCTTTGTGTGAAGCCATTCTTGAAAGAGGCATTAATGCTACTGTTGAAGAAACTGTTTCTTAAAGCCTCTTTAATATTCAACTTTTATAGAAATGGCAATTTTTGCCCTCGATGATACGTTCCATTTTCCTCCGGTGCATTTAGCCGAAGCAGATGGTTTACTGGCAATTGGAGGCGATTTGTCTGTAGACCGTTTGTTACTTGCTTACCAATCTGGTATTTTTCCGTGGTACAGCGAGCTACCTATACTTTGGTGGTGCCCCAATCCAAGATTTGTATTGTTTCCCAACGAATTAAGAGTTAGCAAAAGTTTACGGCCATTGTTGAACAGGAATGCCTTTAAATTTACTGTTAACAAAGATTTTAAAAACGTCATCACTCATTGTAAAAGTGTGCCCCGTGCAGGACAAGACGGAACCTGGATCAATGAGGAAATTATTGCTGCGTACACCAAACTACACGAGCTGGGTTATGCGCATAGCGCAGAAGTTTGGCTGGATGACAAATTAGTTGGCGGATTATATGGTATCCGTTTGGGCAAAGTTTTTTTGGTGAAAGTATGTTTAGCCTTGTAAGCAATGCTTCCAAATATGCGTTTACAAAATATATACAGCAACTGAAAACAGAAGATGTGCAGTTAATAGATTGCCAGGTGCATACAGAATATCTGGAGAGCCTTGGTGCCAGGATGATTGACGGTTCTGAATTTGACGAGTTGCTGAAGAAGTTTGTCTGAAAATTTCTAAACTCGGGTATGTTGGATTAAGGTGATAAACCTGCGAGGTTTTGAAAACCTCGCAGGTTTTTTTACGTCGAATCTATAGGATGATATATATTCATCAGCACAAGTGAGTGACACAAGACCGATGATTTGTATTCTGCTGCTGATATACAAAAAAACTAAAACCTTGTAGCAAAAACATTGGGTAACATATCGCGCCAGGTAGGCCAATCGTGTTTATAGTTTTCGCCCCAGTTATCAAATTCGTAATTGATACCTTTCTCGTATAGAACTTTTGCAAATTCGCCGCCTGCACGCGGATCTTCGTGGGCGCCGCTTCCGGTAAGAATATGAATATGGTTGCTACGCCTGATGTTTTCGAGTATGCTGTGGTCTGTCAGGTTGGGCATATAATGTTGCGGACTATTGAAGTAAACATTATCGTCCATGTATCCGTTGCTATAATAAGTAAGATCGTAAACGCCGCTCATTGCAATAACACCGTTGATAAGATCGGGGCGTTTTAAAAATAAGTTCATGCTGTGAAGTGCGCCAAAGGATGCACCACTTATAAATATCGGCGTTTCGGGACTTGTTTCGTTTTTGATGTGTGGAATTACTTCATCATAAATGTATTGGTTCCATTGCGCATGTCTGTGCGACTTATCCCAGTTGGTCATATCGTTATTGAGCCAACTTTCATTATTGACGCTGTTTATAGAAAATACTTTCATTTTGCCATCATTTATAAATGGCGCTAACGAATCGATGAGTTGAAACCTTTCGTACTCCAAAAAATCTGCCGCCGCCGTTGGAACGAGTAATAGAGCAAATCCATAATCGCCGTAACTAACAATGGGCATTTCTTTATTTAAAGACGGACTGTACCAGCCAAATATTTTTCTATTCATGTGCAGTGTTTAAATGTTATGTAAAATAGAATAATAATATGATTCGTAATCAGGATTTTTCAACTTCATCTGTTTCTTAAAGCCTTTTATGTAAAATGCTGTAATAACCAGTTATTTTTGCTGCTTAATTTATTCAGTTTAAAATAAAATATGGCTTTAATTCAAACTGCAGAAAGGGTATCACATGTTGAAGAATCAGATAATTATGTATTTCAGCGGTCGCTTTTTGCGTATGCGGAAGCAGCAAAGCTTGTAAACGGCAAAGTATTGGAGCTAGGCACCGGCAGCGGTTATGGTATTGAAATGATTGCTTCAAAAGCAACAAAATTTGTAACGTTGGATAAGTTTGAAAACACCAATGTGAATGAACTGGTAAAGGCCAACGGCAACATTGAGTTTTTAAAAACAACTTTTCCGCCACTTACGGGTATTGCAGATAATAGTTTTGATTTTGTAATCACCTTTCAGGTAATTGAACACATTAAAAGCGACAAATTATTTGCGCAGGAAATACATCGTGTATTAAGGCCTGGTGGCAAACTGATTGTAACTACACCCAATAAAAAAATGTCGCTGACGCGCAATCCATGGCATATTCGTGAGTACCTGGTTCCGGAGTTGAAAGCGTTGCTACTGCAAAGTTTTAGCTCAGTAAAAACATTGGGTGTGTATGGCGATGATACGGCGATGGAATATTATCATGCTAATAAAAAAGCTGTTGAAAAAATAACCAGGTTTGATGTGCTGAATCTTCAATACAACCTGCCACGTTGGTGCCTGCAAATTCCTTATGATATTATGAACCGATGGAACCGTAAAAAATGCTGAGTAGTGATAACGCAATGGTTTCTAAAATAAAAATGACGGATTACTTTTTGGCGGAAGCCGGTAATGATTGCTTGGATTTGTTTTATATAGCCGAGAAGTAAGTATTTCGTAAATTTGAGGTACAAAAAATACAAGATATGAGTGTTTTAGAAATGCAGCTTGCGGTAATAAAGGAAGTTTCAGAATTGAAAGATGAAAAAGCTTTGAAAGAAATATTGGAATACTTATCCAAAATACCTTCAAAAAAGAAGGGGAGGCATTGAATCTTTCACAACATTACGACAAGGTTAAAAGCATGTATGGAAATGTGTTGAAAAAACTTGCCCAATGATTTCTTTAGAAGATGTGCTTAATTTACATGATCTGTCTATCGACGATTTTGGAGGTGCCAAAGGAGTAAGAGATATAGGTCTTTTGGAATCTGCTATAGCAAGACCATTTCAAACCTTTAGCGGCGATTTTTTATATCCATCTCCATTGGAGAAAGCTGCTGCACTAATAGAAAGCATCATTGTCAATCATCCATTTATCGATGGTAACAAGCGCACCGGAGTTTTAGCAATGATTGCCGTTTTATTTGAATACTCCGTTCATATAATGGCAAGTGAAAACGCTCTTTATGACTTTTGTATCAAAATTTCAACAGGTGTCGGTAAATACAATGACATTGTTGAATGGTTAAAAATGAATACCTCAACTTTCTAATATCTCCTTTATCGCCTTAGCTTTTAACAAACTTTCTTCCCATTCTTTTTCTGCATCGCTGTAAATGGTAATGCCGCCTCCAGCTTGAAAAGAAAGGTATTGGGTAGATTGGTTATACATCATACTTCTGATAACTACATTAAAATCAAAATCTCCGTCAGCGTTTATATAACCTAAAGCGCCGGAGAATATACCACGCTTACTTTTTTCATATTGATCAATTAATTGCATCACTTTTACTTTGGGCGCACCCGTCATAGAACCCATAGGAAAAGTAGCATTAATAATGTCTTTGAATTTAACCTCTCTTTTTAATCTGCCGCTAACTGTTGAGATCATTTGATGCACCTGCGGAAAACTGTAAATGCCAAACAGCTCGTCTACTTTTACACTTCCTTCTTCACAAATCCGCGAAAGATCATTTCTTACCAAGTCAACAACCATCACGTTTTCGGCGCGGTCTTTTTCGCTTTGTAAAAGAGCAACTCGTTCTTTTTCCGGATCATTATTTTGATGACGTTGCAAAGTTCCTTTTATCGGCTGGCTAATGATCTGATCCTTTTCCTTTTTTATAAATCTTTCCGGACTGGCACAAAGCAGCCATTTATCATCAATTCTGTATAAACCCGAAAATGGATTGGGCGATTTTTCGCACAGTTTATTAAATAATGAAAATGGGTCTGCTAATACATTTTTTACAAAAAACTCCTGGCAAAAATTTATCTCATAGCAATCCCCGCGTTGTAAATGTTGCTTCAACTGATTTAGTATTGATAAGTATTCATTTCTTGATATTTTACTTTCAATTTGCTGAAACTGTTGCTCGTACTTGCTTTCAGGCGGTACTGTTTGCTGAATATTGTTGAAAATTTCTTCTGTATCTGTCGCTTCAATTATTACTTCACCGTGCTTTAGCGTCAGTAAAATTTCAGGCTCGAAGAAAAACAAGTCCGGAAAAAATAGTTGATCGTTTTTATAAGAATGGCTTATTTTTTCGGATGTTGCCAATTCGTATCCAAGATGCCCAAAAAGCCATCTTGCTTTTTTATTAATAAATAATTGAAAGTTATCGAGCGCATCAGGCGTTGATGAGTTAAAACTTTCTGAAACACCTGCGCCCACAATAAGGTCATAACCATTTTGATATTGGCTACTGTCTAAAAAGCAAAAAGTGCTGAACTGTTTTAGCCAATTCAACACTTTTTGTTTAAAAACATTTGTATCGCTTACTGCAAAATTGCGCCGCAATTGATTTGTTTAATAAATAGATTATTAATAGTTAGTAATCATCATCTTCATCGTCGAAGTCATCTTTGCCGCCGCCGCCGAATAAGTCTTTAAACTCATCATCCACTTTGAAATCATCATCATCGTCGTAAGACTTCTTACCACCGCCACCGGTGGCTTTTCCTTTCGATTTGGGCAGATCAAACTCTTCAAAGTCTTTATCCCAATCTTCCTCTTCCTCTGCCTTTTCCCAATCGTCGTCGACCTCTTCCGCATCCTCATCGTCGTCATCTTTTTTACTCGCCTTACCTTTTTCTTGGGCGCTTCATCCTCCTCAAGGAAGTCGTCGTCTTCGTCAGACCCTTCCTCTTTTTTCGATTTTGAAGAATTATTTTTTACAGGCTTTTCTTCATCATAAGCCTTATCTGTTTCGCTTGTTTTTGATTTATTTGACTTTGCCATTATCTAATAAATTAGAATGTAAATTTTAGCCGAACTTTTTAAACCGCCAAATTTTTGAAATAAATTTTTTTAGAAAAAATATTAGACTACAATTAATTGATCCCTTTCAGGTCCATTAGAAATAAAGTCCACGTTCACGCCCAAATAGCTATTAATGAAATCAATATATGATTTTGCTTTTTCTGGAAGTGCCGCCGCATCTTTTACCTGACTGATATCAGTATTCCAGCCTTCAAATTTTTCCAGCACAGGTACGTAGTGGTCCAAGTCTAAACGCAATGGAATTTCTGTCAACTCCTGTCCTTCTTTGCTATATGCTGTACAAACCTGTAATTCTTCAAATTCATCCAAAACATCCGCCTTGGTCATCACAATTTTCGTAACGCCATTAATCATGCAGGCAAAGTTCAATGCCACCAGGTCAATCCATCCGCAACGGCGTGGACGTCCTGTGGTTGCTCCGTATTCTTTACCTATATCACGTAGCTTTTGTCCGTCAGCATTTTCGAGTTCTGTAGGAAACGGCCCGCTACCCACACGTGTACAATATGCTTTTGTAATGCCGATCACATCTTTAATATGTTGCGGAGCAAGACCTAAGCCGCTACAAACACCGGCGGAAATAGTGTTGGAAGATGTTACAAATGGGAAAGTTCCGAAGTCTATATCCAACATACTTCCCTGCGCACCTTCCGCCAATATTCTTTTTCCTTCTTTCAATAATTTGTTGATGAAATATTCGCCGTTTATAATATTCAGTTCTTTTAAAAATTCAACAGCTTTAAAAAATTCTTTTTCGTCAGCGCTAATATCATCAGTAAAATGATAAGTATTAATAATAACCTGGTGTTTTTGTTTTAGCTGTTCATACATCTCTTTAAAATCTTCCCTCAGCAAATCGCCAACACGCAATGCATTTCTGCCGGTTTTGTCCATATAGGCCGGGCCAATGCCTTTAAGTGTAGATCCTATCTTTCCTTTACCTTTTGCTTGCTCCGATGCTTTATCCAACGCTCGGTGTGTAGGAACGATGATATTGGTTCTCTCAGAAATGAATAGGTTTTTTTCAGGTCGATGCCAAATTCAGCAACTTTTTCACATTCTTTTTCAGGGTTATTGGATCAAGCACCACGCCGTTGCCAATAATGTTTACTTTCCCTTCATGAAAAATACCAGATGGTATTTGGTGCAGCACTATTTTTTTCCATCCTTGTATAAGGTGTGGCCTGCGTTTGGGCCACCCTGAAAGCGGGCTATAACATCGTAATCTTTAGCAAAATAGTCAACAATTTTACCTTTTCCCTCATCGCCCCACTGCAGCCCTAAAATTACATCTACCATCTACTGTGTTTTATGTTTTTAAAATGAAGTGCAAAAATAAGGGTTCGTATTGATGTGTAGTTTGGTTTGTTGGTGAACCCGGCAGTAAATATATGGCATCGGTCTTGCGTCGCACTTTTCAACTGTAATACTTATGGCATCCTGCATATTCGCCGCTTATTACCCGGAAGCTACGCATCCGCCTATTGTAGTTTGGCTCCTTCGGAGCCAGTGTCAACTTGTAAACCCGTCAACCAATAACTTTACCCAAACCTACTTCGGAATATCTTCAGTATCATATCTTTCTACCGACTCAATCCCACCCACTTCAAGCAGCCTGTTTACGAGATTGTCCAGCTCCTCTTTGTCGTGCACAAATACTCTGATATTACCCTCAAAAACACCTTCAGTAGCTTCAATAGTAAGTGCTGCAATATTTATTTTCAGTTCACCCGAGATCAGATTAGTGATTTTACTCACCATTCCTACATCGTCAATTCCAATGATCATAATACCAGTAAGGAACGAAATCTCTTTGTTTTTGGCCCATTTCGTTTTTACGATTCGATGCCCATAATTGGCCATCAATTTTGCAGCATTCGGGCAGTTGGTACGATGTATTGTAAGCCCCTTTCCTGTAGTTACAAAACCAAATACGTCATCACCGGGAATGGGTTTGCAGCAATGGGCCAGGTTGTACATTATTTTATCGCTGCTTTCACCAAAAATGATCAACTCCGCATCTTTCGACGGAGCTGGGTGATGTGTAGGGCTTGGCTGCGTTTCTGTCTTTACATCAGTTGGTTTTACGGGTGCTGGCGCTTCTAACCGGTCGCCAAAAACTTTAAATTCTTTTAATTCTTTTAAGTCAATATTTTTAATGGCAATCTGATAAAAAAGCTCCAGGTTGGAATTGAGTTTGTAAAAATGAGCAATGGCCTCAATATTCCCCTGATACATAGTTACGCCCATACCTTCCAGCTTCCTTTGTAAAGTGTATTTGCCTTCGTCTGCAACCTGTTTTTTTCCTCTTTTAGCGCATCTTTAATTTTTGTCTTTGCCTTTGCTGTAACAACAAATTTCAGCCAGTCTTCAGATGGTTTTTGTTTATTACTTGTAATAATTTCTATCTGGTCTCCGCTGCTTAACTTATGACTTATAGGAACCAGCTTATGATTGACTTTTGCTCCTATTGTTTTTGCACCGATAGCTGAGTGAATAGAAAACGCAAAATCCAGCGCGCTGCTGCCGGCGGGCAACATTTTAATATCGCCTTTAGGCGTATAAATATAAATTTCCTCGGTAAGGAAACTACTTTTGAATTCCTGTAGAAAATTGACACTGTCGGGATCCTCGTTATTCAGCGTTTCCCTTATTTGCTGAAACCATTTATCGAAGCGGTTTTCAGTAGCTGTGCCTTCTTTGTATTTCCAATGAGCAGCCAGGCCTTTTTCAGCAATTTCATTCATCCGTTTGGTGCGTATCTGCACTTCCACCCATTTACCGCGCGGCCCCATTACAGTGGTATGCAGCGCTTCATAACCATTTGCTTTGGGATTGCTCACCCAGTCGCGTAAACGCTCTATCGAAGGCGTGTATTCGTCCGTAATTAAGGAGTACACTTTCCAGCATTCTTCCTTTTCTTTTTCAGGCGTACTGTCCAATATAATACGAATGGCAAAAAGGTCATACACTTCTTCAAAAGCAACCTGCTTTGTTTTCATCTTGTTCCAAATGGAGTGGATGTTTTTCGGCCGACCGTAAATTTCAAAATTGAAATTGCTTTTTTCGAGTTGTTCACGAATAGGTTTGATGAACTCATTGATGTATCGGGTTCGCTCTCTTCTAGATTCAGCAAGACGCCGCGCTATGTCCTTATAAATATCTGGCTCCAGATATTTCATAGCCAAATCCTCAAACTCCGTTTTAATAGCGTATAACCCCATTCTATGCGCCAATGGCGCAAATATGTAAACTGTTTCAGAAGATATTTTCAACTGCTTTTCCCGCTTCATGCTATCCATCGTACGCATGTTGTTCAGGCGGTCTGCCAGTTTGATCAAAATAACCCTGGGATCATCAGTAAGCGTGAGCAGAATTTTTTAAAATTTTCTGCTTGTTGAGAAACTGTTGTATCAATGAAATTGGAGATTTTAGTAAGTCCGTCAACGATCCTTGCTATTTCGGGGCCAAATTCTTTCTCAATATCCTGTAAGGTGATATCAGTATCTTCAACTGTATCGTGCAATAAGGCACAAATGGTAGAACGAACGCCCAGGCCAATCTCTTCCACGCAGATTTTTGCTACAGCGATGGGGTGTAGAATGTAGGGTTCACCGCTTTTCCGCCGCATGCTGCTATGTGCATCCGCCGCCATTTCGAAAGCAGCGCGAGTAAGATCTTTATCGCCCGGCTTTAATTTGTCTTTTAAAAGCCGCATTAGCGAACGGTATTCTCTTACAATGAGTTTTCTTTCTTCCTCATCGTTCAGGTTATATTTGGGTTTTTGCTCTATAGTCTTCATTGTCAATATCCTGCGTCTGATCTAATTATTATTGTTCAGCAAAACTTATGCTGACAAGTTTGTAAATGTAATATATGTAAAAACTATAACAATTGTGAGGCGGGAAAAGATGCGTGAAGGTGAGTGTAGACAAGTATTCTAGGAGCCAATTTTTCAATTCTAAAAAGCAAATAATAAAAGTTGCAATATTGAGGAAAACCCTTACTTTTGCTGCCCGATTTAAGTTCTTACCGGATGTGGTGAAATTGGTAGACACGTCAGACTTAGGATCTGATGCCGCAAGGTGTGGGGGTTCGAGTCCCTTCATCCGGACTCTTTAGTTTAAGGTTTGATGTTTAACGTTTGAGGTTAACTTTTAAACCTTAAACTATTAAACTTCAAACTTTTTTTAATTAATGGCTACAATAACTAAAGAACCGATAGGCCAATTACACGAAAAAATCAGTGTAAAGATAGATAAGGCCGATTATCTCCCTTCGTTCGAAAAATCTCTGAAAGAATATAGCAAAAAAGCAAGTATTCAAGGCTTCAGGCCTGGTAAAGTACCTGCCGGTCTTATCAAAAAAATGTACGGACCTTCTTTATTTACAGATGAAGTTTTAAAGTCTGTAGATAAGGAGTTGATCAATCATTTACAAACTGAAAAGGCTGAGATTTTCGCACAGCCCTTACCACTCGACACCGATCTTGCAAAATTGGATATAAACAATCCCAGTGATTATACTTTCGATTTTGAAATCGGATTAAAACCTGAATTTGAATTAGCTGATCTGTCTAAAGCAGATATCACTGGTTATAATATTGATATTACAGACGAAATGATCAATGAGGAAATTGACAGGCTTCAGAATCGTTATGGCAATATGACCGATAAAGATGTGGTTGATGGCTCGAATAACGTACTGAACGTAACTTTCGTTGAAGTAGATGCTGACGGAAATGAAGTGGCAGATGGCCTTAAAAAAGAAAATTCTCTTCTCCTGAGCTATTTTACCGAAGCAATTCAAAAAGAATTAAACGGCAAAAAAGTAGGCGACAGTATCAATATTGTGCTGGCTGATGCCTTTGAAGATAAGGAGCTGGAATTTATTGCTGCAGATTTGGGATTGAATAAGGATGAAGAAGCTGACAAAAAGAAAGCTTTCAAACTGAACATCTCAAAAATAAGCGAACTGGAAAAGAAAGAGTTGAACGAAGAATTATTTACTCAGCTTTATCCGGAAGGAGATGTGAAAACAGAAGAAGAGTTCCGCGCTAAAATAAAAGATCAGATATTCAATTATTGGGCTTCTCAAAGCCGTAACCAAATTCAGGATCAGATCTTCCATAAATTGGTGGATAATACTAATATCGAGTTTCCAGAAGCATTTTTACGTAAATGGCTGGTAACACAAAGTGCGCAAGAGCAAGGCGAACAACCTGCAAAAACGGAAGAGCAGATTGATACAGAAATGCCTACATTTCTAAATCAATTAAAATGGACATTGATCTCTGAAAAGGTGGTCAAAGATCAGGGTGTTGAGGTAAAGCCTGAAGAATTAAGGGCTTTTGCTCAAGCGCAATTGTTTAGTTACATGGGTGGAATGATGCCTAACGATACTGAGCAACCATGGGTGAATGATTACATCGACAGAATGATGAAAGATCGTAAGTATGTTGAAGATGCTTACAATCGCATTCAATCTGAAAAAGTTTTTGAGTGGGCCGAAACACAAATAAAGCCAACAAGTAAGCAAGTTAACGCAGAAGAGTTTACTAAAATGGTAAACGAGCATCAACACGCTCATCATTAATAAGTTTCTGCATAAAATATAGAAAGGCGCTTTTAAAGCGCCTTTTGTTTTTCTGTAATAAGCCCGATATCAACAGAATGTTTTAATGCATCGCGGCTATGCGTGAAATAGCAAACGGGCACATCTCTTCCTGACACCTGATCGAGCTCAGCTATTACAGCAGGCTTCTTTTTTTGCCTACACACCTAATATATACACAATGAATAAGGTCGGGGAAGTTTTTGACAAGAGAAGCATAAATATATGGATCGTGTTGGGAATCATCACCTAACAATATAAACCGTTGAGTCGGGTAAGCTTCCAATATTCTTACAATCCGGGCAAACTTACTTGCATGATTTTTTTGTCCGCTTTTAAGGACTTTTGACAGTGTTTGTATCTGATTTAATAAACAAATACCGTCGGGTAATTTATTTTTTCTGATGAATACATTTATAAAGTCGTACAGGTTCCATTCGCTGCTGCTTACATAAAAAAAGGATTAGGCTTTTCTTCGGTAGTTTGCGCCAGTTGTAGCGCCTGATAATGCTTTACAACACCTTCAAATGGTTGTCGGCTATGTGCATTTCGGGTCAATAAAAGTTTTAATCTTTTGAAAATGGACGCTGAATGGGAAATAAGGAAAGTATCATCTATATCAGAAATGAAAGTATATTGGTTATAAGCCGGAATTGTTATCTGAAAAATAGCCGAGCTTAATTTTTGCGTACCATTACCGCTCTTAAGTGTGACTTCCACCTCATAAATTCCGCTGTTCAGGGCATTGTCATTGGGAAGGTCTAAAGAGAAAAAGCCATCCTTCTGAGAGCGTGTTTCATAATTTTTTCCTTGCCATATTACTTCAATTAACGCATCTGGCATTGTTTTTACCATAAATGTCTTAAGTAAAGACAGCGTGTTATGAAAAAAACCTTTTTATAGATCTCCCTCGGCGATGCAGAGCGGTATAACGCATGGCCTAAAACGGTGCAATGGCTTGCATTTCCAAAGCCTTTGTATAGCTTTAAGTGCGGTTTATTATTAAGTTCGAGTTTACGTTGTAGAAAGTTTTTAAACACTTAAAAGATTTTAAACAGAAAAATAATGTCGGTCAAAATTCTTTTCATCATCAATAACATTGCAGGCAATAAAACCATTGACTGGCAATCTGAAATTAAAACTTATTTCAATGGTAAAAATGTGGAGCTGGATTTTTACGACCTTACCGATCCGGTTGATTGCGGCGCACTTGATAACTACATAAAAAGTGCCAAAGCAAATAAGGTTGTGGCAGTTGGCGGGGACGGAACGATAGCGCTTGTCGCCGAATCGGTACAAGGAACCGGAATGGCGTTAGGAATTATACCTGCTGGATCAGCTAACGGAATGGCCAAGGAATTGTTGATTCCTGTAAAGCTACCTGATGCGCTCAATATTATTGAGAATGGGGTAGTTACAGGTGTTGACACGATTCTTCTAAATAATGAACACATGTGTCTTCATCTAAGCGATGCGGGCATTAATGCACAATTGATTAAAAATTTTGAAGAGGGAGATACGCGCGGTAAAATCGGCTATCTAAAAGTAGCCTGGAAAACATTGGTACGGCGCCAGTCGCTCAATATTAAAATAGAGCATAATAATTCTGTTATAAACAGAAAAGCATTTATGATTGTAATTGCAAATGCGGGGAAATATGGCACAGGAGCAGTTATCAACCCCGTAGGAGAAATAAATGACGGTATTTTCGAAGTTGTGGTAGTGAAGCGATTGTCATTTTTCGGTATCTTAAAAATGATGTTCTCACTTGGCTTCGACAAAAAAATATCGAAATATACCAAACAAAATCTGTTGATATCATTTCAAAAAGCAGGATACATTTTCAGGTTGACGGAGAATATATCGGTAAAGTAAAAAATATCTCAGCCGTTATACAGCCCCAAAACATACAGATAATTTTGCCAACTGCTTATCTTGAAAAGAGTAATATCTGATCCTAAACTGCCCAATTGACCTCAAAAAATTCGCGCTTTCAGTCAACATGTCATCCTTTTTTGTGTTTTCTTAAATGGACAGATATTTGTTTAGGTCTGATCTGTACATTTTATGCTACGATATAAAATTCGATGCAAAATTTTATGTACGTTTACCACATATCAAATAATATATATGACTTATAATTCCGAGTTTGAAAAATATGCCGTAAAGCACAGAGGCATTTCAAGTAATACGCTTCACAGCTACGGTAATCATTTGGTTACGGCACTTACGCCGAATATTATTGAAGAGCGTCCTATGAACGTTGCTGTAATGGATGTTTACAGCCGTTTGATGATGGATCGCATCATTTTTTTAGGCTATCCTGTTACCGATGAAGTGGCCAACATCATCACAGCGCAATTGTTATTTTTAGACAGCACCGACCGTGTTCGTGATATTAATATGTACATCAATAGTCCGGGAGGCAGTGTTTATGCGGGTTTGGGCGTTTATGATACGATGCAGTATGTATCTCCTGACATTGCAACTATTTGCATAGGGATGGCCGCGTCTATGGCCTGTGTTTTATTAGGTGCGGGTACTAACGGAAAAAGAGCCGCCTTAAAACATTCGCGCATTATGATGCACCAGCCAAGCGGCGCTATTGGCGGCCAGGCAAGTGATATTGAAATTACGGTGAACGAAATCCGCAAGATTAAAACCGATTTGTATGAAATAGTGAACGAGCATACCGGTAAATCTTTAGAACAAATCGAAAAAGATTTTGAGCGCGATAAATGGATGACAGCACCAGAAGCAAAAGAATATGGTTTAGTGGATGAAGTGTTGTTATTAAATAAGAAGAAATAATTTTTGATACCAGCTGTAGCACAAGTGGCATCGGTATTGCGTCGCACTCTTGTACTACAAAATATATGGCATCATCATATTCTCACCATATAAAAAACTTTTAAAACAATTTTGAACCTATTCCCCTCTCTTCCGGAGAGGGTTAGGGAGAGGCCATAAATCTAAAAAAATGAACTTTTCAAACATATACAATAATAAATGGCAAAGGCCAATTGTAAGCGACGATGAAGGAGAAGAAGAAGATCCTAAAGAGCCGCAAGATAAGCGCGATGAACTGATGATGTTGAACAAACGCCTTGAAAGATTATTCTTCGACAAACGCGCCGTTTATTTATGGGGTGTAGTTGATGATAAAAGTGCCCGGGAAGTAACCACCAAGCTTTTATTGCTTGAAGCAGATAAACCCGGCGAACCGATCAACTTCTATATTAACAGCCCGGGTGGCGTGGTAACTAGCGGAATGGTCATTTATGATACCATGAAAATGATCAGCAGCCCTGTGCATACAATATGTATGGGCCTTGCAGCTTCCATGGGGAGTATTTTGTTAAGCGGTGGCGAAAAAGGAAACAGATATATTTATCCGCATGGCGAGGTAATGATCCACCAGCCATCATTGGGTGGTTATATTCGCGGTGTAAGCTCCGATCTTGAGATTCAGGCTCGTCAAACACAGCGCGTCAAACATATCGGCGCTAAAATATTGGCAGACAATTGCGGAAAAACAATTGAGGAAGTGATGCGCGATTTTGACCGCGACTATTGGATGGACGCTGAAGAAGCTATTAAATATGGCATCGCGGACAAAATAGTTGAAAAATTATAAAAGTTCAAGAAAAGCTGTAATGCACGTTGTTTTATAAAAGCTTGACTATTAATAATGTTAAACTGATTGTAAAACAATTGCATTAAAAGCCATTTATTCTAAAAAAACCACTCATTAAAGGTGGTTTTTTTAACTTTGCAATTATATTATGAAGGAAAAAATATCGGGTTCTGTTTTGCATTGTTCATTTTGTGGACGTAGTCGCGATGAAGTAGAAATACTTATTGCTGGCCAGGACGGACACATTTGTGAAAATTGCGTAGAGCACGCCCAGGAAATTATTGATCAGGAATTACATCTTAAAGACAACCCTCAAAGCCAGGGCTTCTCACTAAATGTGAAAAAGCCAATGGAAATCAAAACTTTTTTGGATGACTATGTTATTGGTCAGGACGATGCTAAAAAGTTTTAGCCGTTGCAGTGTATAATCATTATAAAAGATTAAGACAAAGAAACAGCCGTGAAATTGATTCGCACAACGAGATCGAAATTGAGAAAAGTAACATTGTAATGGTGGGCGAAACCGGTACTGGTAAAACCCTGCTGGCGCGCAGTATTGCAAAAGTGTTGAATGTGCCTTTTGCAATTGTAGATGCTACGGTTTTTACAGAAGCAGGTTATGTTGGGGAAGATGTGGAAAGTATCCTTACACGTTTATTGCAGGTTTGTAATTATGACGTAGAAGCTGCCGAACGCGGTATTGTTTATATTGATGAAATTGATAAAGTAGCGCGCAAAAGCGATAACCCAAGTATTACAAGAGATGTTAGCGGCGAAGGCGTTCAGCAGGGTTTATTAAAACTGCTTGAAGGTACTGATGTGTTGGTTCCTCCTCAAGGCGGACGTAAACATCCGGATCAAAAATTGATCAAAATAGATACGCACAATATTCTGTTTATTTGCGGAGGCGCGTTTGATGGTATTGACAGAATTATCGGCGCCGGGTTCAAACTAATACGATTGGTTTTAACGTTGACAAAGAGTTGCAGGAAGATATGAAAAAGAATCTGCTAAAGTTTGTGAACTCACAAGACTTGAAATCCTTTGGCCTTATTCCGGAATTGCTAGGCCGTTTACCTGTGGTTACACACCTTGAACCTCTGGATGCATCTACATTGCGCGATATTCTTACAGAACCTAAGAACGCATTGATGAAGCAGTACAAAAAGTTATTTGAACTGGAAGGAATAGAACTTAAGATTGAAAAAGACGTGTACGAATTCATGGTACAGAAAGCCGTAGAATATAAGCTGGGCGCAAGAGGATTGCGTAGTATTTGCGAAAGTATTCTTACGGATGCTATGTATGAGTTGCCTTCATCTTCAGAAAAAGTTTTACACTTACTAAAGATTATGCAGAGCGCAAATTTAGTAAAAGCAAGATGGGCTTGGTGAAAGCAGCGTAGGGAATGTAGGATGTATAATTTACGATGTCGGATGTTCTAAAATCAGAAATTTCAAATCCTAAATCAGAAATAAAAATATGAACGAGTTAGTAGAAAAATTAAAAGCAGAAGCTGGCCTTACAGACGAGCAAGCGGCGAAAACTTTAGAAACAATTAAAAGTTATGTAATTGAAAAGTTCCCGATGCTGGAAGGCGCAGTAGGCAATCTGTTTGGCAATTCTTAATTACAGAAAAATATCTAATTTTACAAAGCAAGCTTAAACAGCTTGCTTTTTTAATTTATAGTATGCCAACATTAAATTCAAAAGTAGATGATTACATTGCTAAATCTGCTGATTTTGCAAAGCCAATATTAGAACATTTTCGCGCCATTGTTCATAAGGCTTCGCCTGATATTACAGAATCGATAAAATGGGGCGTTCCCTCTTTCGATTATAAAGGGAAAATGATGTGCAGCGTTGCAGCATTTAAAAAACATTGCGCCATTGGTTTTTGGCTTGGCGCACAAGTAAAAGCTTTAAAACCTTATCTGGAAAAAGCAACCGAAGCCGCTTCCGAATTTGGCCGCATCGCTAATATCACATCGGTTAAAGATTTACCAAAGGATATGGACTTGATAGCAGCGGTAAAAGAAGCCATTCATTTAGCTGATCTCGGTGTGACGATGAAAAGAGCACCGGCTAAAAAATCGGCTGAATTGCCCGTGCCTGAAGCATTATCAAAAGCGCTTCAAAAAAATAAAAAGGCAAAAGAGGTATTTGAAAATTTTTCACCTTCTCATCGTAAGGAATATATACAATGGATCAACGATGCCAAAACAGATGCTACGCGCGACAAGCGCCTGGCATCTGCAATGGAGTGGATTGCGGAAGGAAAAGGCCGGAACTGGAAATATGAATGAAAATATCCCACGAATTAATTCGTGGGATTTATAAAATCAACCAATCACTCCGCCCATAAAAGGATCAGTAATAGAAACCTTTCCGGTTTCTACATGGCCTGCATATTGTTTGCTGAATGTATCGTTTCCGTCAACGGTTGCTGTAAAATCGTACCAGCCTGAGTTTTTTTCAAGATTGATTTTTATCGCCTTCTTTTTACCCGCTTCTATTTTTATGGTTTGTGGTTTCATCCCGTAAGCATTATCCTCAAGCAAAATAGTATGATGTTCCAATCCTTTGTTTTCCACTTCGAGCAAAATATTGCCTGTATAGCTTTTGTTGAATGTTGCTTTCTTTTCAAACCGGCAATGGATCAATAGGTCAGGGTCATTATTGTCTCCTTTATAATGCCTGAAAAAGCCGTTTGCACCGTTAATGCAGAGGTTATACTTATTTCCTTCAAACTCTTTTAAAAAAACACTGTCCGCAACCTTGTCGTTTTCCTTAACAGCATAGAACCATGTTTTGCCTGCTTCATTTCTATAACTGGTGGGCGTGTACATATTGAAAGCCGAGCCGGCATGTTGTTCATTTTTTTCTACTTCAAAAAATAAATCAACGGTGTCTTTATTTTTATTCAGATTACAATCGGCATGTAGCGTATAAGGCAATGCGTTGGCTGGCCTTGTTCCTTTTTCCTGCTCCGGCATCCATTCAGAAGTTTGTTTAGAGAAAGTATGATGATTATTGATCTTGCAAATTTCATCATCCGTTAAAGGCTTGGGTACAACCTGCGCTGGTTTGTTTTTTGCATTTTGAATATCATTAATAACGGCTGTTTTTTTCAGAAACTCTGGCAACGGAAAACGCTCGCCGTTGTAAGGGCGGAAAGCTGAAGTAAGGTCGCCGCACACCGCTCTTCGCCAACTACTGATATTAGAAGATTGAATATTCCTTCCTGTTTTTTTCTGAAGAAATTTTTCGAGAAACATTAATGTTGAAGTGTGATCGTGTATTTGCGAGTTGATGAAACCTCCTTTGCTCCATGGAGAAGCAATGATCATCGGAACGCGATAACCTAAACCAATCGGCCAATTGGTGCCAAAGTCGAAATCAGATTCAATATTGATTCCATTAGAAACTTTACCTGAAGAAGCATTATTTGGATCGGGAACTACAAATGGCGGCAAGTGATCATAATAACCATCATTCTCGTCATAGTTTAAAATAAAAATAGTCTTCTTCCACACTTCAGGATTTTTAGTAAGAATATTCAGCGCTTCTGATACATACCAGGTTCCGTAAAGCGGTGTGCTGGTGTGATCAGAAAAAGCCTGTGGTGCCGACAGCCAGGAAACGGTAGGCAGATTGCCAGAGTCGACATCTTTTCTAAATTGATGAAAAATATCTTCTGCTGGTATTTGTATCGTTTGCTCTTTGCCGGTATCGTCAGTAAAAGTATAAGGCTGTAGTTTTAAATAATCTTCAATTTCAATATTGGTTGTAAATGCCTTATCAATCAGATTTTTTTCTTTTTGACTGAGTCTACTGTATTGTTCCAGCACTTGATCTGCGCTCAGCGTCGGGTTCGATGTTTTATCGCCGTTTTTTCTAAAATAAGCGGAGAGTTTAACATGATGTTTTTTCACATATTCAATTGCATTATCACCATAATTTCCCAACCAATAATCTGTGTTATCATCAAGCTTTGCGCTCCATAATTCATTTTGATAGATCTTCCAGCTAACATTATTATCTTCCAGCAATTCGGGGAAAGAACTCCAGTCAACATAAGTATTGGTGCGGCTTTCGGCCTGCGAATTTCGAACGGCTGGCTTTGAAGTTGCGTTTAATTGTTCTCGAATTTTACCTGTCCAAAAAAACAAACGGTTGGGCGTAGTGCCTGTAAGCGATGAGCAGAAATAATGATCACAAAGTGTAAAAGCGTCCGCCAAGGCATAATAAAAGGGAACATCCGCTCTATTGAAATAACCCATGCACATTTCAGATTTTTGCGGTATCCATTGATCATATTTCCCATTGTTGCGCGCCCGGCTTTGATCGGGCCAGTCGTGCGGTAGTCCGCCTTGCCAGGTTACTTTGGTTTTATTGATATCAATATGGAATGGTGCATGTGCTGCTCCGTTTTTTGATTTCTGAATCCATGCTTTATTATTGTCCGGGAGGGTTTTAATACGCGGATCGTTAAAGCCACGAACGCCTTTCATACAGCCAAATATGTGGTCGAAAGAACGATTTTCCTGCATTAAAAAAACAATATGCTCCGCGTCATAAAAAGTAGTACCCTTATCTGCGTTAATGGACAGGGCTTTGTGAATACTGGATGGCAGCACATTATTAAGTCCCGCCACTCCCGATAGTATTGCTGCGTTCTTTAAAAAATCTCTACGTTTTTGCGCCATTTTATACAAAGCAATTTTAAATGATGATAAGAAAAAGGAAGACAACAAAAGTTGCCTTCAAAGATGATAATTTTTTATTTAAGGTTCTTTGGTTTATTGCAATATCCACATCACACCATTTATATCATCTCCATTGGGATATTGGTTGGCAATGGCAGCATTTAGGTTAGTAGTATTATTGTTTTGTTCATCAATTGGGTACATCCAGCGTTTGGGCACTCGTTTGTTATTCAATACACCCGAGAATACTGTTTCGAAAACAGGAAAACCAGTGCGCCTTGTTCATAGAAGATCTGCCACCCGGAATTCATAAACATACTGATATATTTTTGTGTAATGATCTGTTCAATTTGTTTACCAGTTTGTAAATTGATGATCGGTTGATTGATATATTCTGTAATGTCATCATCTGAATATAGCTGCCCAGTATATGGAACACCTGATACAGAAGGATAATTGAAATTAGAAAATTGAAGCGAGGCCTTTATACCTTCCTTATACAAATTGTTAGCATTGCCACCTGTCCATCCACGAATGGAGGCTTCAGCCAACAAAAATTGAACTTCAGCATAGCTCATCAATAAACTAGGCTCATTTAATATGTCGTAAGCATAGCGACGATTAATAGATGAAGCCTGGCTTCGCCCTTTTTACCTGTATTGTAAGACAATGGTGCGCTTCCTACTAAGCCGTCATATTTACTAAAATCTTTAATAGTTGAAGTATTTACCGTACCGGCAGGTTGTCCATAAGTAAAAAGCCTTGGATCCTTGAATCCCTGTAAAATATCTACAAAAGAGCTGTCCAGGTAATAATCCGTTTTCATGGAATTATTATTGTAATAAGGATATCTGTTGCCGTTTATGTCGTAGTAAGTCAACTTTCCGTTCTCAGAGTTATTATTTATTAAAGGATACTTTTCCGGATTAGTGACGATTTCATTAAAACGTTGTTTAATATTAAGATCGGTATCGGCTTCCTTTTTTGACAAACTCATTAATACTCTTAAGGTAAATGAATTGATTAGTTTTTTCCATGCCGTTATTGATCCGTTATAAATTAAATCGCCAGTAATAGCATCTGATGTACTACCAAGAGAATCACCGGCGATTTTTAGCTCACTAAGTACTTTTAGGTAAATATCTTTTTGCTTGTCATATACCGGCCTTACAGCAGATGAATCAGTAAAATTATTTTGCTCGATCGATTGCATCATTTGCGAATATGGAATATCGCCAAATGCCTGCGTCATTGATACAATGAAATAAGATTTAAAAAATTTTGCCAGGTAACGATAATTGGTTTTGTTCACACGCTGCGCTTCCTGTTCCATCCGAACCACCTGCGCGATGCTTGAGTAGTTCATCGAACTTCTGGTCCAATTGTAATACTGCGATAAACTATTTCCCTGGGTGTAGACTAACTGACGACTTGCAAGGCCTGCATCAGCATTGATATTGGAGAATGCAGTTTGTTCAATATTAGTTAGTAATAATGAAGGATCGGCAATAGTTGGTTCGTTTGGGTTTTCCTGAAAATATTCAAACTTTTTACAGGAAAAAGTATTACCGAAATGATAAATACATATATAGAAGTATACTTCATGATTAGATACTTTTAAAATTTAAGATTGATGTTAAAACCAAGGCTTCTTACTGAAGGTGTTTGAAGATTGTCTGATTCAGCATCAGGGTCTACATTTGGGATTTTGGAAAGAATAAAAAGATTGTTCCCGATAAAAGATACTGATGCGGCTTTGAAAATACCTTTTACCCAAGTGGCTGGAAGATTATAGGAGAGGACCAACTCACGCATTTTAAGATAACTACCACTGTAGTAGAAATAGTTATTTAGGGCATTGCCTGCATCGCTTTGCATAAAGGAAATATAATTTACCGCAGTTGTATTCTCTTCATACTGGCGTGTGTCAGAAACTATTTCACCTCTTCTGTCGTAAGTAACAGAACCATCTTTTACAACAACTCCCGGTGCGATATAGGTATTATTTCCAGCAATGGCATCGTCACGATAGGAGTTGGCTGTTTCAATGGCAGCGCCACCCCACCACATTTTTTGATTCGTAGTTGAATATATTAAACCACCTAAACGGCCATCGAAAGAGAAGCTTAAACCAATGTTTTTGTAGTTGAACGAATTTTGCCATCCGTACATCCATTTGCTATCAGCATAACCAAAGAAATGTGGGTTGGCGTCAAAAGCCAAAGATCCGTTAGCGTTATAGATTGGCCGGCCATCCGCTGTTTGGGAATATGTGATAAATACCCGGTCAGTTCGATCACCTTCTTTGATACTTCCCGGCTCATTGATTTTATCCACAAACCCATTTGAACCAGGTGCAGTTGCTTTCTTAAGCCAACGATGACTATTACTGAAATTGAAAGTGGTTTCCCATTTAAAGTCGCTGTTTAAAACAGGAGTGCCGCTTACTACAAACTCCCATCCTTTTCTTACGTAAATGTTAGCATTTTGTAACAGGTTTAAATAGCCACTTGCCTCAGATTGAGGCACTGTTGTAAAACCGTTGTATTCCTTATTCCTGAAATAAGTAGCGTCTATATTGATCCTGTTTCTCAGCAAACCGAGAACTAATCCATATTCCGCAGATTCTACCGTACTTGGAATAAGTTGGGGCGCTATAGCCGTACCCGGCCAAACTACAGATCCTTTATTGTTCCATTTGTTGCCAATTGAATAAGTAAGGATGTGTGCATAAGGATCGTTAGGATCTACAAAACCTGTATTTACTTTAGCCCAGGATGCACGTGTTTTTAAAAAGGAAATTGGTTGTGGTAGCTTTAATGCGTCTGATAATACTGCAGACAAACCAACTGAAGGATAGAAATAAGCATTATTGTTAATAGCCAATGTTGACGCTTTATCATAACGCCCTGTAAAGTTTAGATACAAAAATTTAAGTGCTTCCACATCTATCGTACCGTAAGCACTTGTTGTTCTGCGTTCCTGCAAAATATTCCTCCCTGTTAGCGGATTGGTAGTATTGCTTAGATTATAAAATTCAGGAATAGTGAGGCCATCTGTAGAAGATATAGCACTTTTCAGGTTTCTGTATGAATTGGCGCCTCCAGCATTTACATTTAACCTCAACATATCACTAAAATCATGATTGTAATTTAGTATCAGATCTGAAGTGATGTCAAAATAATTAGAATTGGTTACGCTATAATTGCCTTTTGAAATAAAGCTATAGTTTACATAGCTATACGGCTCTTTTATATCTGAATTTTCCGAATATTGGTTGACCCATTTCTGAATTTTAAAGAAAGATCTTTTGTAAACTTGTAATCGAATGTAATTTGACCAAAGGCATTATTCTTTTTGTAGCCATTTAGATATTCATACGCTACAAAGTATGGATTGTTATACCATGATAGGTTGTAGTTACGTTGCTGCAAGCCTTCCTGCCCCGGTAACCAGTAATTTTTAAGATCTGTTATGTCAACATCTGTTCCAATCCAAAGTATAAGATTATATAGGATGTTGGGAGGCCCGTAGCCAATAGTTGGGTAGTTGTCAGAATATTCTCTGTTGTAAGTCAGCTTTGCATCTACGTTAAGCTTTGGGCTGAGATTATAATTACCGCCAATTGAAAATGAGGAATTGTTTACGCCTGTGTTAGGCACAAGCCCTTTCTGATAAATATGACCTGCGGACAAGCGATATGAACCTTTGTCATTGCCGGCAGAGGCGGATATATTGTTCGTTGACAAAATACCTGTTTGAAAAAATTCCGGATATTATCCTTTCCTCTCGATACCCATGGAATGGGTTGGTAATTGCCTGTTGAGGAAGTTCCGTCAGGAAAAGTAACGGTGTATGTTTTGTCAGGCGTGTATGGACTGTTATATTGGGGTAGCTCAACAAAGCCACTTGCTGTATTCGGATCTTTTTGATCAAGTTTTGGACCCCACAGCCAGCCTCCGCCCTCTATGCCGCTTCCAGAACCATTGATGTAGGCGTATTTTCCGGCATCGCCACCGCCATATTGATGCTGAACTTCTGGTATTACCGTATAGCTTCCCTGAAACATGGTTGATGAGTTTACATCCACGCTAACAACGCCTTTTTTCCTCGCTTAGTTGTGTACATGATAGCTCCGTTAATACCGATTTGTCCATAAAGAGCTCCGGCAGCGGGACCTTTTAAGACAGTGATGCTTTCAATATCATCAGCATTTATTTTATAAGGATCTGCGTTAGGATCTGGAATGCCATCAATAACAATCAGTGGATTTTGGCCTCTTAATTCAATGCCGGGATTTCTGAACAGATCTGTACTGTTCGTAATATTCAACCCCGCAACTTTACCTACAAGCGATCCAAGCGCAGTTGGCGTTCGGGTTTTCTCAAGGCTTTCTCCTTTCACTTCCTGCAGCGCATATCCTAAAGCTTTCTGCTGCTTTTTGATTCCCAACGCGGTAGTAACAACTACTTCCGCCAGATCAGTATTCGAGGCATCTGCAAGATAGATATCAACCTGGGAGCTCGTTGCAGTTACTTCCTGCGAAGCGAAGCCAACGGAGGTGAAAACCAGTACAGCATTTGGTGCTACCGTGATTGTAAATTGTCCCTGGCTATCTGTCTGTACCGTGTTTGTTTTGTTTTTTTCTGTAATGCTTACACCCATTAATGTGCTACTATCACGGGCAGATTTTACGGTGCCGGATACAGTAAGGGTTTGAGCAAAGGACGCGCCGCCAAAAAAGAATAGCAGGCAGCAGATGAAAAGGGATTTTCATATATCCAGTATTTTATTGTTTTAAAAGGGTTATAAACTACGCTTCATAAAATGAACATCAATTCAGGTTTTTTTATAGCACAGTTTCGGTTACGCGTTTCATTTTCCTGAATGTGCTATTGACATCATCAAAAGTATATGGCAATACAATACTAAAAAATTATTTTGAATGAACATTCAATTAATTTATTATTATTTTTATGTTACCTGCATTTTATACAAATAAGGTCTTTATATTTAGGTGTTTATTGAATTATTATTTTCGTAAAAAGATTTCTTGTATTATAAAGAGGGCGAAGTATTTATTATTTTACCCGGAAAACCAGGATAAATCATGGGAAGAAAAAGTTTAAAGGACGCCAGACAAAAAGAAATTATCGAGGTGTTTTATAGAATAGCCAAACAAGAAGGGCTGGAAAATGCTTCGTTAGCTAAGACGGCAGAACTTGCAGGAATGAATCCAAGCCTGATCATTCATTATTTCAAAAGCCGTGAACATCTGGTGAATGGGCTTATAGAATTTATATTAGACAGGTATCTTGAAATATTTACTGTGCCTGCCTCTGCGTCAGGTAATTCAAAGAGCATTTTGCTTAAGATCATCGACAATGTGTTTTCTAAGAAGTGGAATATTTTATTTGATGATAGTGTTTCATACAGCTGCTATGCTCTTGCTTTAAGAAGCGAATCCATCGGTGCGCGTTATCGACAATTACTTGAAACACTTCGGAAAAATCTTGAACAGCATATCAAAATTTGTAAAAAGGAAGGCGCATTAGATGTAAGTAATCCTGCGGTGACTGCAGATCTTATCTTTGTCTTGGTTGATGGTGCATATTACTATCTGAGTCTTGTTAAAAACGACAAAGACTATGAAGCGGGATTGAGAAGGTATAAGAAACAAGCATTAACCTTACTTAATTTTGTTTGATTTTTCTACGGCTTATGGAGATGATTGCGATAAATGCAATTGATAGCCAGGCCAGGTTGCAAATTAGGTTTGGACCATCGTTCATATATATTGCGTGAATAATTAGTCCGGCGGCGCCAAGCACATTTAATAGATGATACGTATAACGGTTTGCTTTTACTTTGTTGATGCTTATAAGTAAATAAGCCAGCAGATAAAACCCTGTACCCAGCCAACCCAAAATGGAGGAAACCGATTCACTTACAAATATTGTTAACAGATCAAGGCTCATGATTAATTGATTACTTATTCGATAGTTGTTCTTCTCAATTCCAGTAAATTCAGGGCATTAGGCGGAAACCCTTTTACATTTTTTTGTACCAGGTGAATTACCTTGTCATACCAAAGCGGTACAACAGGCGCATCATCAATCGCTATTTGATCAGCTTTGCGATACAGCACATATCTTAAAGAATCATTCGTTTCTTTTATCGCCTGTTCAAAGACTTTGTCAAACTCCGCATTTTTATATCGGGTATAATTAGGCGGTGCCGGATTTTTAGAGTAGAACACAGAAAGATAATTTTCAGCGTCGGGATAATCTGCTATCCAGCCGCCGCGAAAGAATGCTGCTTTAGAGCCGGAAGTCATTTCGAATAACAAAGATTTTTGTACTACTTCAACCTGCACCGGAATGCCTATTTCTTCTAACTGCTTTGCAATAAAATTTCCGAAGTCAGCATAAATAGAAATGGTTAATAGCTTAATAGTTGGCAATCCTTTACCGCCTGGAAATCCTGCTTCTTTAAGTAATTGCGCGGCTTTGGTAATATCATAATTATATCCTTTTACAAGTGAATCATTAAAAGATGGAAGGCCTTTTGGGACAAAGCCGCTCTCTGCGGGTGTTCCAAGAGAATTGCGCAGGTATAAAATCATTTTACGCCTGTCAAATCCATAGTTGATGGCTTGCCTAACCTTCTTAAAACGAAGCGGAGAGTTTTTTACAAGTTCGCTATTAGAATCTGCCAAAATGCCTAAATATTCAATGTTTAGATAGGGTTGTGTTTGCAATTCAATTTTATCCTTCCATATTTCTTTAAGCGTTCCTTTTTTAGTAAGCACTTCGTCCTTAAAACTCGGGTCAAGTTCATTTATAAAATCAAGTTTCTTTTGCCTGAATAGTAGAAATTCTGTAGCCCGGCTGGTCTGAAACGTAATTTTTATCCCATCAAGATAAGGGAGCTTTTTACCAACACTATCCTGTTCAAAGTAATTTTTATTTTTGGTAAGAATCAAAGCTTGCCCTTCTTCCCAAACTACAAACTTAAATGGGCCTGTACCAACGGGATGTTGACGAAAATTATTTTTATATTTTTCGACAGCTTCTGGCGCTACAACGGAACAGTATTGCATGGATAAGATGCCGAGTATGGGTTGATAAGGCCTTTGTAGTTTAAGTTGGAACGTAGTATCGTTAAGAGCTATAAAAGGTTGTAATGAATCTACTTTACCGTTAAAAATCCAGGCGCCGGGGCTGGCTGTTTTGGGGTCGGTAATGCGGCTAAGGCTGAATGCAACATCGGCAGCAATTGCCTGCGGCCTTTGTTTTGCGGAAAGCAGGCATCATCATGAAAAAGAACATCTTTCCTTAAATAAAAAGTATAAGTGCGTTTGTCTTCTGAAATATCCCAATGAGTGGCAAGTGATGGTTTGATATTTAAGCTATCATCAATTTCTACCAGTGTATTGAACAGTTGATGCGCTGGCCACATGGTTGACTGGTTTTTTGCAAAAGCAGGATCGAGAGACGCGATGCCCGTGTATTCGTTGTAATGAAATATTTGTTTACCAGATTTACTGCCATCTGCACAGGAACAGGCTGCAACAACAATTATAAATAAAAGAAACGCAACCGGAGTTTTGCGTGAGGGATGCGAAAGGCGCGAGGTGAAACCGAGCGGCCCCGTAGCGTAGCGAAGGGGCGGTAACCCTGTAGCAGCCCGACCCGAGTGTTTAGATTGGTGCTTGGCCACACGAGGGGCACGCTCAAAATAAAAAAATATCTGCGTAAGCCGTTTATCAATTTCTAAAATATACTTTAATGATGAAAGGTTAAATTTACAGCTCAATCATAACTATGGTTAAAATATTTTGCAAAGTAGTCGTTTTATTTTTTGTAGTAATGCTTGCTAATAATGCTGCGGCACAACTTGGTGTTGAAAAGAAAACATTTACTCGTGAGGACAGTTTGCGAGGTAGTTATGGCGCGGGGCGAGTTGGCTGGGATGTGTTGAGGTATGACCTTACTGTGAAGCCGGACTTTCCGTCTAAAACGATTAGTGGCAATAATATCATTACTTTTTATGATACTGGCGCAAAGCGGATGCAGGTTGATATGCAGGAACCGATGATGATTGATAGTGTGGTTTATGAAGGAAAGTTGCTTCCGATTGAGAGAGAAGGTAATGTTTTTTGGGTGACTTTTAGAGATCCGAATGCGATGTATAAAATTAAACCTGGTTCAAGAAAGATTGCCGTTTACTTTCACGGAAAACCTGTGGAGGCTAAAAATGCGCCCTGGGACGGTGGATGGATATGGACTAAAGATGAGCAGGGCAGAGACTGGGCCACCGTGGCTTGTCAGGGATTGGGCGCAAGTGTGTGGTATCCTTGTAAAGATTATCAAGCCGATGAACCGGATAGCGGCGCTACACTTTCGATGATTGTGCCCGACACATTAGTAGGGGTAGGTAATGGAAGATTGATTAATAGTAGCAAGAATGGCGATGGAACTTCAACCTGGAAATGGGAAGTAAAAAGCCCGATCAACAATTACAATATCATTCCTTACATTGGTAAGTATGTAAATTTCACAGATCAAATGAAAGGGGAGAAGGGATTGCTGGATCTTAGTTATTGGGTGTTAGATTATAATCTTGAGAAAGCAAAGAAACAGTTTGCCGTGGTAAAGCCGATGATCAAATGCTTTGAAAGTTGGATGGGGCCTTATCCTTTTTATGAAGATAGCTATAAACTGATTGATGCGCCTCACTTGGGAATGGAGCATCAGAGCGGTGTGGCGTATGGTAATAAATATGGAATGGGATATTTAGGTAAAGATCTTAGTGGAAGCGGTTGGGGATTGAAATTTGATTTTATTATTGTTCACGAAAGTGGCCATGAGTGGTTTGCCAATAATATTACTTCAAAAGATATTGCAGATATGTGGATACATGAAAGCTTTACTAACTACAGTGAAACGATGTTTGTGGAATGTGAATTCGGGAAGAAAGCGGGCCGTGAATATGTAATTGGAACGAGGAAAAATGTAACTAATGATATACCTATAATTGGAAGGTATGGAGTGAATGAAGAAGGCAGCGGCGATATGTATTATAAAGGTGGTAACATGCTGCATACGATTCGGCAGATCATTAATAATGATGTGCTCTTTAAAAATATTTTAAGAGGATTGAATAGAGAATTCTATCATCAAACGGTAACAACTGAGCAGGTGGAAAAATACATGATTGATAAAAGCGGTAAAGATTTAAGTAAGATTTTTGATCAATATTTAAGAACGATTAAAATTCCTGAACTTCAATTTAAAATTGAAGGAAGTCAGATCGCTTACAAGTGGGCAAATGTGGTGAAAGGATTTAATATGCCAGTAAAATTGATAAATGGAAAATGGCTGTATCCAACTGAATCTGAAAAGAAAATTTCCTTATCAAATGCAGGTGGCAAAGAACTTGCGGTAGCCCCCGATTTTTATATTACTGTTAAAGAAATCAAATTTTAAATCCAGGCTTTCCGCTTCAAACTTCAAAATGTTCTATGTTTGAAAGCTGGTTTCAGATTAAATAAAAGCTAAACCGGAAACATGCAATGAGTGGGAAAATCAGGAGGCAAAGCATCATATCATCGCTGGTCATTTACTTTGGCTTTGCTATCGGGTTTTTGAATACTTATTTTTTGGTAAGCAGGATCTCTTTTTAAGTGAGGAATACGGCCTTACCGGCTTGTTCATCAACTTGTCAGCGCTAATTGCATCGCTTAGCGCTGTGGCAATGCCAAGTTATGTTCTGAAATTTTTTCCCCTACTATAAAGACAGGCTGAGCCGCGATAAGAACGATATGCTGGCTATCGCTATCATTACGGGTATTATTGGCTTTTTAATTGTGTTGGCATTTGGTTATTCATTCGAGTATTTAGTCGTTCGGAAGTATAGTACAAACTCACCGCTTTTTGTTGACTATTATTATTGGGTTTATGTATTTGGATTTGGGCTTACGATGTATAATATACTTGAAGCCTATTGCCAAAGCATACGCCGTCCTGTATTTGCTACTTTTTTAAAAGAGGTAGAGTGGCGGGTATTGATACTAATTTTGGTTATTCTTTTTGCCACAGGTGTTATTAATGATTTTGGTTTGTTTATTAAATTGTATGCACTCACCTATCCGTGTATAGCGTTAACGATGCTTATTTACCTCATATCTACCGGATCGTTTAAACTTAATTTTAAAATCAGTTTCGTTACAAAACGTATACGGAAGATATTATTCAGGTTTACCGGCGTTGTTTATTTTTCTATTGTTGTGTCGATGTTGTCCCAGGTGTTTGATTCTTTGGTTATCGGTTCTGTAGTGGAAGATGGGTTGACAAATCTTGCCATTTTTACTTTTGCGCAACTGATGACCAGCGTGATACAGGCGCCCCAGCGCGGCGTTATCAACGTATCTGTGGCTCATCTGGCAAATGCATGGAAGCAAAAGGATCTAAAGAAGATAAGCGACATCTACACGCGATCCTCCATCAATTTATTAATCATATCGCTGCTCTTGTTTTGCCTGATCGCACTGAACTTCGTGGATGCTGTCCATTTTTTTAAATTAAAACCTGAGTGGGCCCTTGGTTTTTCAGCATTCATTGTTATGGGTATTACAAGAGTGATTGACCTGGGAACGGGTGTAAATGCGCAGGTGATTGCTACATCAAAATATTGGAGATTTGAGACCTGGAGTGGCGTGATCCTGTTGATTATTATTCTTCCTTTATCTTACCTTTTTGCAAAAGCTTATGGCATTGTGGGGCCGCCAATTGCAGGACTTATTTCTTACGCTATATACAACGGTATCCGCATTTATTTTCTTTGGAAAAAATTCGCTCTTTTCCCTTTTAATATAAAGACCGCATACAATATTGTGTTAGCGGCTGTGGCGTTTTTTTCAACTTATTTTTTGTTTAAAGAGATGCACTGCTTTTGGGCGTTAGTCGGGCGGTCTGTATTTTTTGCAGCACTTTATATTACAGGAGTCATTTATTTAAAAATGTCGCCAGACATTAAACCTGTTTTAGAAGCAGTACTTAATCGTACTCCATGGGGAAAGAAAAAATAAACGAACTCCTTAAGTACATAACTCCTTTTTTAATGAACCGTAGAAGATTTGCAAAGACATTGGGAATGCTTGCTGGCGCATCGGCTTTGACGGGTTTTTACGCCTGGAAGATAGAACCTCATTGGCTGGAATTCGTTCGACAAAAAATTCATATTTCCAATTTACCGCCACATTTAAAGGGAACAATAGTGATGCAGATTAGTGATATACATGTGGGCAAGGTTGATAAGGAGTACCTAATTAAATCTTTTAAGGAAGCCTCGCTTTATAAGCCAGATATCGTTGTTTATACAGGAGATTTTATAAGTTTTGATACCGCTGGCAATTACACCGAATTGAAAGAAGTATTGAAGTATGCTGTTAAAGGAGTACAAGGTACGGTCGGCATTTTGGGTAATCATGATTATGGGAAAAATTGGTCACAACCCGACGTGGCTGATGCTGTTACCGCAATTGCAAAAGACGCAGGGATCACTGTTTTAAGAAATAACAACGTGCTAGTAAGTAATTTGAACATTATCGGTATTGACGATTTATGGGGAACTAATTTTAACCCTGAAATGGCAATGAGCAAATATAATCCGGGCATCGCTAATCTGGTTTTATCTCACAATCCGGATACCTGTGATCTTGATATATGGAACAATTACGAAGGATGGATCCTGGCAGGACATACTCATGGCGGACAGTGTAAACCACCCTTTTTACCACCGCCAATCCTACCTGTACAAAACAAAAAGTATTCGGCAGGTGAAATTAATTTAGGAAACAATAGGACGGTATACATTAATCGGGCTTTAGGACATTATTTGCCTGTAAGGTTTAATGTAAGACCCGAGATAACTTTGTTCGAATTACAAACAATATGAAAATTACCAGAGTACATTAAATGGCTCCAGTTCATAAATCATTCCAAAGCCAAAACTATAATATCTGTTGGGGTTACTGATGTCTCCTCCAGTTCTGCCGTCTAAATTTTTAGAGAAAAATCTCAAGTTGCCTTCTGCTAATAGCTTGATGCGGTTATTAAGCTTATATTTTACACCGCCACCAACTGGCATTACAAAACCAATTTTGTCGCTTCTGTCTTTCAACCCTACACTAGAGGAGTAATTGAACATGCCATATGCACCGGCACCGACATTTAAAAATGGTGTGAACTTATGTGCATGCAGATCCAAAAAATCATACTCTGCTTTAACCGTGGCTTCAGCCATTTCAGTTTGAAACCTTCCGTTAGGCTTATTAGCCTGAGATTCAATATTTGTATTATCAGCTCTCATCCTGCCTCCAAAAGCTTCAGCACGAACATATAGTTTATCCCAAACCCTTCTTCTATATACTAAGGAAGCGTATAATGAAGAATGATCGGCAAGGGAACTTCCCACAGCAAAACGGCCGGAATAGGTAAGGGCTCCAAAGTTAAATCCTAAACTATTTTTTTGAGGTCTGTAATCCTGCGCATTTGTATGAGCAGAAATGGTAATTATAGCAAATAAAATATAGAGCGCTTTTTTATTGAATTTCATTCTTGTACTTTTTATTATTTTGTTGTCCGGATCCGTAAATATTCGGCTTATCTAGTCCATCCGCGAGCACCTAAATTGTTCAACTGTTTTTGAATTACTTCAGCCTGATCTACTTTTAGCGGTGTATTCTTAAATCCATTTTCAGCATCTAATGTTGATTTAAGAATACGGCTTTCAAAGAGCCTGTTTTCAAAAACTTCTTCCCATGTTACATAACCTCCAATATTCAATGGATTGGTAATGTTATTGCGAACTAATGTTTTTCTCAGGTCGGGATAATAAATCCAAAAAATAGCATGTTCACTGTTTTCCATAGTGTATCCGTCTGAACTTGTGTAGCTGGTAACAGGTGCAATGCCTAGTATTCTTACATAAGTTTTTCCATCACGTTTATTAAACAACCATTCTTCTTTAAGTCTGAATTTATATATTGAATCGGGTGATACTGCTCTGCTTCTAACCTGGTAACCAGCTATATTACCTTCCATATCATATTTTGCGGAAGTATCTGTGCCGCCACCAAAACCTGCCAGCGCTTCTTCAAAAGTTATAGGAGTTGTAAACCTGTCATCAATACTGCTAAAAGCCTGTATGCTATCTTCTTTAATTGCTTTTAGCATAATATTGATCAGGCGTTTGTTGTCTTCGCCTTCAATAGCTTTGTTGTAAAAATATTTCGCATTTTGATTGGTGCGTGCGTCAATAGTACGCCATACTCTAACCCGGTACATCGCATCAGCTGAATACAAGGGTGTATAGGGTAGTGGTGTTGCAGCGCTGTCTGTATTATCATCAACCAAAATATTATCTTTTCTCAAAGAAGGTTTAGTTGTGCCATACAATCCGCCTTCACCTTCATCTTCCACAACTTCTATTGGCATGTTAGCTTCCGGCATACTGGTATCGTAGTCGCCGCTTTCACCACCTTCTTGCTCAACAATAGGCTTTTCTGGCTGTGTTGCTTTTTTCGTGTTGTTGCCAGTATTATTATTGTTTTTGGATGGAGATGATGGTGTATCGTAAGCACTTCGAGGTGAACGTTGCGCAACAACGGTTCCGCTAACGAACAATAATAAAACTATGCTACAGATAAAACGAAATTTCATCATTTTATATTTTTATGATTTTAATAGTATGATACCGCCTTAACAAACAAGAGCTATTTGCTATTAATATAAGTTAAATGCTATAGGTGGTAATGTTCTTGTTCCTCCAGGCCCAACAGCTTTTATTTCATCGATAGTAACTGTGCTGCCTGGTTGTGCTCGTTCAATAAGGCTGCGCACTCCACTAAATGAGTTTCCACTTACTGCTTTATGCATAAACTCGGGATATCCTGCACCTGTAAAAGTCATCGTATAACTAGACACCGTAAACTTAACGCCTTCGAACACGAAATTCTCTAATTCTGCACGTACGCCAGCTTGCGCCTTGAAGGAGTTAACGCGCATGCGTCCACCTTTGCTTGCGCCTACCATTGCTGTTGGCGTTGGAACAGATTTAACCCTGAAATCAAAACTGGTATTTTGCTTACCATCATTTACAGTAACTTTTGCTGTGCCCGGAGTTGTAACTTTCGCAATGTATTTGCCACCACTTCCGGAGATTGATCCCTGGTTAATGGATACACGAAGATTTTTCGCATTTGTTCCGCTACCGCCACCAACTGAAATAGGATTGTCAAGCCCAACATATAAAACTTTTACAGCGTCTGCACTTACGGTCAAGCCAGTAGGAGATGCCACAACATAATTAATATCTTTTGTAAGCGTGGCTGTTGTTCCGTCTGGTTTGATAAAAGAAATATTCACTTTTCGTGTATAAGATCCGGGACCTCCGGCAATTGATTTATATTCTGCCAGTCCATTAGCATTAAGTGGAACCGCAACGCCATCAATAGTTACAGTGGGCTTCGCGTTTTTACTAAATGCACCCACGCCAGCCGTTATAGTAAATTCACTACCCGGTAACAGGAACTGCGCATTGGCAGTTGCCAGGGCTTGAAATTCATCATACACTACCTGTACTTCACCAATTTGATTATGACAATATTCTACTACTTGTGCTTCCGCATTTTTAATGTCACTTTGAAATTTAGAAAGAATGGTGATCGCTGCAATAGCCGGGGTTCTTCTGAAATACGCTGCCTCCCAGTTATTGTTACTTTTATTTTGAACATCAGGCATACTGAGGTCCAATGGTAAATTGTTTTTAAACTGGTTATTGATTTTTGCATCGATACCTAAAAGACTTTTTTATAATCGGTTAATCTATTAAGTAACTGACTTCCTTCATCTCCCTCAACTAAAATTTTTGTGGCAGCATTTGTGTTTTTTCATTGAAATGACCGCCATCAGCGCCGCCTGCTTCATTTTGTATCTGCGTTTTTATATTATCGATATATGCTATCAGTTCATCCGACAATTGCTTTGCTCTGTCTGCCTTTGGCTTCCAAATAGCTGCAAGATCCCTGGTTTTGGGATCATTTATTTTTTGTTCGAGCGAAGAAAAAATGGTCTGCGTTTTTTTATCGATGGTTGCGTTGGCATTTAAAAAACTTTTATCCATCGTTCTAAATGCATTCAATACCTCGCTGGATATATTTAGCGCTAACAATGCTGTAAGCACTAAATACATCACGTTGATCATTTTTTGACGGGGCTCTTTAGGTAAAGCCATTTGGAATTATGTATTTAGAATTTAAAATTTAGAATTTCGCGTTTAGAAGATTTATGCTATGCACCTTTCATTTGCATTGCAGAGATCATACTGCTGTACATCTGGTTTAGTTTAGCCAGGTTTTTAGCCAAGTCTGCCATTTCTTTCTGCGTTGCTTTTGCATCTTCTGCACTATTGATCAGTGCATGAGAAGTTTCTGCAAGTTTATTATAGTATGTATTGACTCTGTGTATAGAAAGTGTTGCTTCCTTAACCTGTTTCGCATATTCTTCGGTTTCTACTACACTATTAGTTGCGCTGCTTATTTTATTGATATTTACTTCGAGCGATTTAAAACCATCACTTAACCTGTTTAACGATTCGGGAGTAATGTCTGCGGCCTGCAACATCTCATCCATTGATGCTAAAGCGCTTCCGGTGCGCGATGTTTTTTGTACGGATGTATTTTCTATTACAGCAACTGTCGTTGCATCATCTAACGCTTCTGGTTTGAAGGCGTACATCAATGCATAAATCAAAAAAACCAATGCTTCAGTGTACATTCCGAACTTTAACCATGTGTCAGGATCGCCAATAGGAGCAGTATTTGTTAATTTAAACAGAGCCCCCAACAGAACCGGCACCGCGCCAAGAGAGAAGAAAATATTTAAATAGCGTTGTATGTTCGAATTTTTTTCTGCCGACATATAGTTTTATTTATTGTTTTATATTTTGTTGGAATAATAATTATTCAGGAAGGTTGATGACAACACGAAAACCAATATAGGAGTGTGTAGCGTCCATATCTTCGTAAGACCTGTTCTTTGTTGTAACTAAATAAGGAGAATCTTTCCAGCTACCGCCTCTTAATACTTTTCTTCTTTGAAATTTTGATTGGGATTGTGGCGTACCAAACTGAATATCGGGATTAAACCTATTTTGAAAATTTTCCCCACCTTCATAGTAAGAAGTGATCATCCATTCAGAAACATTGTCTTTCAGATTATATAATCCGGCTTTTCCTCTTTTTCTGTCGTTTACATAAACCGGGAAAATTTTACCTTCAGCATTAATATCAGCAACTGCGGTAGAATCATTGTCGGCTACCTTATCAGGGTCATCAGCATTATTAAGGCTTGCTGCATATGCCCACTCCGCTTCAGTTGGAAGACGGCATTTACCACCTTCGGCTAATTTATTTTTTGTCTGGTAAGTATTTATTTTTTGCTTGGTCATCCAGTCGCAAAAAGCACTGGCCTGGTTCCAGCTAACCCCAACAACAGGATAATTTTGATATTTTGGGCTGCTAAAATAACCAACAGCCATTTGCTCATTGTTCGAATAACCAAAATCCCTCATCCAGCAAAGTGTGTCAGGATAAATGGGAACGGAATACTTATAGATGAATTCACTCGGTGCTCTGTTTTTGTTTTCTCTTTTTGCCGCTTCCTGGTAATTAAACCCCTGTAATAAATAAACAAGCTTTTGGGGGTCAATGGTTCTTTTATTGTTCAATGTGCGGGATGGGTCAAGCAGAAGGTCGCCGAGGCGGCTCATAATTTCCGGATTCGCATAATTTATTTTGGAAGCATTTTTCCAGTTTACTGCGGTATCTCCTGAATTGACGTTCACATACTCGCCACCTAAAATCCGAGCAGCTATTGAATCCCTTACCCAATGAACAAACTCTTTATATTGAGCGTTGGTAATTTCGGTTTGCGACATATAAAAACCACTGATTAGCACCGGCTTGGATTGTTCTCTTTTTAAAACAGAAGAAGTGTCGGTTTCGTCTCCCATTACAAATGTTCCTGTAGGTATTTCAATTACTGATAATGGAAGTGTGCCAGATATGTTTGACTTTTTACCTACTAATTTTTTAAGCCTTTGTCCTTTTTGCGCATCTGCATGAACTGATACAAAAATTACAATACATAAAAGAGCAATGATTTTATTCATATTAAATGACCGAATTTTATTTAGATTAGGTTTAAACCAAGTCAAAACTACTTTTTGAGCAAAACATATACCAAATTTGTAATTTGGCGTAATAAATATAATGCAGAGATGATTTTACAGATAAGCCTTGCCTAAAATTGACGAAAAGATGATTTTGAAGTAGAAACGGGAATTAGTCTACTGATCTTTATTGAATTATAAAATTCGCTATTGATTATTTTTGAGCCGAAATATCTAAAGCATGCTCTAAGTCCTTCATCAGGTAAGCTACTTCCTCAAGTCCAAAATAAAGACGTATGTGGCGATGGCTCTCATTATTAGGGTCGAATAAGTTTTCAGGTATAAAAGCACACCTGGGAATTACAAGGCTTTCGTGCCCTCCCCAGCTTACCGCCATTAAAAAGTGTTTCAGGCTTTCGCAAAACAGTATGATTGCTGCTCTTGTTTTATTTTTTAGAACGATGGTTACTAATCCTAAAGCTGCCTTCATTTGCTTTTTAGCCAATTCATATTGATCGAATGAAGGATGAAAAGGAAAAATGATTTTTTCTATGTTGGGATTTTGATCTAAAAACGTGATTAATTGCTGCGTTGTTTGGTTAATGCGCTCTAAACGCATGGGCAATGTTCGTAAACCGCGCAGTAACAGCCAGCCATTAAAAGGTTGTAAGCCGCTGCCGATGGTCATAAATTCGGTATCAAATATTTTTTTCATTTGGGCGTTGCTGCCACAAAGCACACCGCCTAAAGTATCGCTATGCCCTCCAATATATTTTGTAGCCGTTTGCATGGTTATATCTATGCCCATATCCATTACATTTTGATAAATGGGTGTGCAGTAGGTATTGTCAATAAAAGTGATAATATTTTTCTGTCTGGCGAAAGCGGCAATTTCCTCCAAAGGTTGTAACTCATAAGTCCAGCTGTTGGGCGATTCGAGATAAAAAAGAACGGTTGTTGCTTTGGTGGCTTCCTGCCATTCGTTGATCGTTTTGCCATCAATATAACTGACCGTTACATTAAACCTTGGCAGCATCGAGTCGAACATTTTTTTGCAGAACTGTAAGGGTTTTTTACAGAAACAATATGGTCGCCTGCTTTTACATTGGCTAATATTCCAGCAAAAATAGCTGCGGCCCCGCTATTGAAAAGTAGACAGTCTTCTGCGCCATCTAATGCAGCAAGCTTTTTTCGCAAGATGTCAGTAGTTGGATTAATGCCGCGGCTGTATATATAATCGTTCCTTTCATCTTTAAAAGCATTGCTGAAGCTTTCTACATCTTTAAAAGCAAAGTTGCTGGCTTGCCATATCGGAGGAGCGATAGCGTTAAAGTACTGATCCCTTTCTTCACCTAATTCGTTAATTATAAATGAAAGATCCATTATAAAGTTTCTTTTTTAATATTTCTGTAAAAAATAAAATATAATACCATGAAAAAGGCCAAAACACCCAAGCCTGTTAACGCTGCATAATCATTCTTTTCATAATCGAGCGCTATGCTAATGCCTACAAAAGTATAAGCTGCTATAAAAATAATAGGCAGCAAAGGATACAGTTTCATACTGTATATGTCTTTATTGTTGAGATGTTTGGTCTTTTTTCTGAAATAAAAAATGCTTCCAGCAGATAAGGCCATACCAAAACAATCAAGAAAAATAGTAAAGCTGAGTATTTTGTCAAATTCCTTTGCCCAGAAAACGATGAACATTGTTAAGATCGCAAACGCGCTTATTGCCAAAGCAAATGCATCATACTTGTTTTTTGTGTGAAAGAAACAGGAAGTATCCGGTCCTTTCCCATTGCATACATTACGCGCGGGTTGCTTAGCAGTGATGAGTTGATATACGCTAATACACCTAAAAACAACAATACAGAAAGCACCATTTCTGCTTTAGCACCAAATATTTTTGAAGCCATTATAGCAGCAATATTCTTACTTTGTTTTAACTCTTCAAAACCGATTACTTTAACATAAGCGTAATTAATCAGCATATACAAACTAACAATTAACAGGATCGCCAAAAGTATGCCGCGTGGTATAGTTTTATTGGCGTTTTTTACTTCTTCGCCAAAATTAATGGTTTGCTGATAACCGCCATAGGTAAAACTTACAGCCACCAATCCTATTCCAAAAGCTTTTATATATTCCCGTAAAGGTGTTGAAATTTGCTCTGTTCTTAATGGAGCAATGGATGTAGCCGCTGCCTGATCAGCAAAAAAATGGGTGCGATTAGCAATACCACCAATCCTATTTTTATAATCATCAACACATTCTGCGTGCGGGCACTAAGGCGTAAACCCAGCATATTTACAACATAAAAAATCGCTATTGACGTAATTGCAATAATGATCTCGATAGTTTTTATATGGCTGGCATTTGATGGGATCGCCATAAACAGGGCATCTTTGGCCTCGGGAGCAACAACGCCAACAATATATTCGCTGCCAACAAGCGCCACAGCGGCGGCAGAAGCAGCATTGCTGACCAAAATAATACAATTGATAGCAAAAGCAATAGACGGATGATAAGCATAAGAAAAAACTTTATAGTATCCGCCTGTTATAGGTGAGCGCGAACCAATTTCAGCATATGTCAATGCACCACATAATGCAACAAGGCCGCCAGCGATCCAGCACAAATAAAACAGAAGGGGCGTAGGGGTGGCTGCGGCAACATTAACGGGCGCCCGAAAAATACCCATGCCTATAACAAAGCTCACGCTGATCATGGTGAGATCAAAAAGTCCCAGTTGTTTTTTCATTAAAGTTGAAGATAAAGAAATATTTAAAAGATAGTTCTTGCTACATGTGTCGGTTTATCAGGATGTATGTCTTTGTTGGATTTGAATGATATTTGTGTAACTGTAAGTATACTGTATGGAGATAATTGGGTATATAGTTGCTTTGCTGATAGGTCTTTCACTGGGACTTATAGGTGGAGGTGGATCTATACTAACCGTTCCTATATTAGTTTATCTTTTTAATGTTTCCCCTGTTTTAGCGACTTCCTATTCCTTATTTATTGTAGGAACAACAAGCCTTGTAGGTTCTGTAACAAATTTTGTAAATAAAAAAATAGAGATCAAAACGGTTCTCATTTTCGGAACTTTGTCTGTGGTAACAGTATTTTGTATCAGGCATTACATCATTCCGCATTTGCCTGTTATGCTAAACGTTGTTGGATTTAAGATCTCTGTTGCATTTATAACAATGTTGCTATTTGCGTTTTTAATGATCGGCTCTTCTTTTTCAATGATCAAAAATAATAGGGATGTTTCCGTATCAACAGTGCAAAAGGCTGGCATTTTCAAAGTATCTGTTTATGGAATAGCTGTGGGATTGGTGACAGGCTTGTTAGGTGCAGGAGGTGGGTTTCTATTAATACCGGCACTGACGATATTATTGCGTTTACCCGTAAAAACCGCTATAGGCACATCATTGGTTATTATAACAATGAATAGTCTGGTCGGCTTTGCTGATGACATTACTCATCATATTATGGATTGGGATTTATTACTGACAGTAACAGGCATTTCTGTTGTAGGTATATTTATAGGATCGGCAATAGGAAAGCGCATAGAAGCAACTGTTCTTAAAAAAGCTTTGGATGGTTTGTGTTAATAATGGGCATTTATATTATTATACATGAAGTGATAAGTGTGATCAAATTATAACATTCGAAAATATAAAGAACTTTAATCATGATCGAACTAATAAAACAACCCTGGCCGTGGTATATAGCGGGACCCCTGATAGGATTGATTGTCCCCGCTCTTTTATTGTTAGGTAATAAGAAGTTTGGTATTTCTTCAAATTTGCGGCATATATATGTGCCGCCTGTTTTCCAGCCAATATTTCTTTCTTCAAATACGATTGGAAAAAAGAAGCCTGGAATTTATTTTTTGTTGGAGGTATTTTGATCGGCGGTTACGTGGCGGCTTATTTCTTATCAAACCCTAATGAAGTAGAAGTGGCACCGGCATTATTAGCTGAACTCAAAACCTATAACATATATGATACACAACATTTGCTGCCCAAAGAAATTTTTAGTTGGGATGGATTGCTGTCACTAAGAGGTTTTTTACTATTGGTAGCAGGAGGTTTTTTGGTTGGCTTTGGAACGCGTTATGCTGGCGGCTGTACAAGCGGCCATGCAATTATGGGTTTAAGCAATTTGCAATGGCCATCGCTTATTGCAACCATATGCTTTATGATTGGCGGTTTTGTAATGGCCAATTTGATCCTTCCAATAATTATGAAATTATAAAAACGGCTATGAAAAACTTTAGTGAAACCCGTATTGCAGATTTTGAGGTTGAGATTAATGAAGCTAGTGAAAGTAACTCTCGAACTAAACATTCATGGTTATACAATATAAAATATCTTATTGTTGGCGTTTTGTTTGGGATTGTATTTGTGAAAGCCGAAATTATTTCGTGGTTCAGGATACAGGAAATGTTCCGTTTTCAAAGCTTTCATATGTATGGCGTAATTGGCAGCGCTGTATTTGTGGGAATGATTTCTATATGGGTGATAAAAAAGTTCAACATAAAAACCATACGTGGAGAAACTATTACTTTTCAATCTAAGAAATTTAACAAGGGACAGGTTTTCGGTGGGCTTTTGTTTGGCTTAGGTTGGGCTATGACAGGCGCTTGTCCGGGTCCTTTATTTGCACAAATCGGAACGGGAGCTTTAGTAGTTATAGTTGTATTGATATGCGCCGTGGCTGGCACCTGGGTTTACGGCTATTTAAGAGAAAAGTTACCACATTAGCGTGGTCAGACGGAGGCCGTCAGACCAGGTTGACGCGAAATGGCGTTGTTTATATAGGTTGATATTTATGCTGCTGTACAAGCGAGCGTGGCAATACTGATGAGATATGTTTATTGCTGACTCAATAAAAATTAATTGCTTAGAACTTATTGTAGAACAAACCTTCTTACAATTCATTACTTTCGCGGCGATTTTGGTTGCTCTGCCTCAGGCATAGCATTAAAAGGGAAGTCCGGTGAAAATCCGGCGCTATCCCCGTAGCTGTAAGCTGGCCCAGCTCCAACAGGAGCTACAAGCTTCAATAGATAACCACTGTTCCGAATAAGGAATGGGAAGGTTTTGAAGAAGGGCCAAGCCAGAAGACCTGCCACAATCTTTATAATCATTCAGGCTTTCGGGTGAAAGGCATGGAGTGTAACCGCTGCGGCGCTTATATTTCCTATTGTTTATTTCCGGAAGCAGTCAAACTAAAGTTTCTATCAAACAATGAAAAGAAAAATTTTAGTAGTGGTTGCTGTTGTTTTTTACAGCACACTACAGGCGCAAACCGAAACGCTTAACGAAAATCTCGAAAAGGTAACCGTAACAGCAACCCGCTTTCCTAAAAAGATAAGTGAAACAGGTAAGGTAGTAACGATCATTACGAGCGAAGATCTGGAGAAGGCGGGCGGTAAGGATGTTTCGCAAATTCTTAATGAGCAGGCGGGACTTATTGTTAACGGTAGTAATACCAACCGGGAAAAGATAAGAGTGTGTATTTAAGAGGTGCTGCAAACGCATACACTGTTATTTTAGTGAATGGTGTGCCTGTAAATGATCCTACCGGAGTTGGCGGTGCTTTTGATTTAAGAATGTTTCCTGTTGATGCTATTGAAAGAATAGAAATATTGAAAGGCGCGCAAAGTACATTATATGGAACTGACGCAGTAGCTGGTGTGATCAATATTATTACAAAGAAAGGGATGGAAAAACCGGCCAGTTTGTATGGAGGAATCAGCTATGGCCGTTATAACACGCTTAAAGCCCATGCCGGATTAAATGGAAGTTTAGGCGGATCTTCTTATAATATCTCTTTCATGCATGATGAAACGGGAGGTATAGCAGAAGCAAAAGATACTTTGGGAAATCAAAATTTTCCACGGAATGGGATGCTGCGAAACGCCGCCAGTATTGATATTGATGGCGCTGTAACAGATCGGTTTCATGTAAAACCTTTCTTTCGTTATGCTTATTTTAAAAGCACGTTTGCTAATAATGCATTCGTTGGCGGACAAAACGCGTTCCTTTCAAAATTACTTTCAACCGGAACCCAGGCCCAATACAGTTTTGACAAGGCAAGCATTACCGGTATTTTTTCTTTTGATGATGTTGAAAGACAATATCCGGAAGGATTTGTAAAGGCTTACAAAGGAAACAAAAAGACCGCAGAGATTTTTAGTAGAGTAGATTGGCATCAATACTTTCAAACATTAGTAGGCGTAAGATATGATGATATTACCATGAAAGATCCCAATCCTACCAGTGGGGATACGAGTGTACAAATGGTAAGCCCTTATGTTTCTCTATTTCTTAAAAACTGGAAAGGATTTAATATGGAAGTAGGTGGCCGTTTAAACAATCATTCCAGGTACGGAAATAATTTTACCTATTCCATCAATCCATCTTATTCGATCAGCAACAAGCTGAAACTTTTTATAAATTATGGAACAGCTTTCAGAGTGCCGGTACTTTCCGAGTTGTATGGTTCTTTTGGTGCAAATCCTGAACTTAAACCTGAAGAATCAAATACTATAGACGGGGGTGTTCAATATACTACTTCAGATGAAAAGTTCGATATACGCGTAGTTGGCTTTTCGCGAAACACAAAAAATATAATTGCTTATCAAAACCAGCAGTATATAAATTATAATCGCCAAAAAGATCATGGTGTGGAGATTGAATCAGTCATCCGCTTTACTGATGATATCAGGCTAAAACTATTTTACACTTTTACGGAAGGCGAAGTGACTACTGCAGCCGCGGTAGGTGATACTACTTATAATAATCTTTTTAAAAGGCCCAAACATGCCTTCGGTGCCAACCTGGGTTACCAGGTAACGGAATCATTTTTTGTGAGTACCAATTTTCAAAACTTCGGGAAAAGAAATGATTTGTATTTTGAATCCGTACCTCCTTATGGCCAATTGAATGTACCTCTTACAGCTTATAGCCTTTGGGACATATACGGAGAATATACTTTTTTAAACAGAAACTAAAAGTTTTTGCGCAGGTTACAAATTTGCTGGATGCAGATTATTATGAAGTATATGGATACGATGTTTTAGGAAGGTCTTTAAACGTAGGCCTACGGCTTAAGCTTTGATAGAGAGGCTCTTTAAGGTAACTATTCTATCTATTCATTTATAACCAATGTTTAATAGCAAAAACAATAGTTTATATTCGTTGTGGCATTTTCAGATTGTCCAAAAACCAAACAAGCAATATGGATTTTAGCTATAAAGGGATACTTACCGTTGCATTTACACTTTTTGCTATTATTGATATAATCGGGTCTGTACCTATTCTTATTTCTATAAAAAATAAGGCAGGTGGTATAAGAGAGTTTCGTGTAACTATAATAGCGGGAGCGTTAATGATCTTATTTTTATTTTTGGGAGATCCCATTCTGAATGTTTTAGGTTTAGACGTGAAATCCTTTGCTGTAGCGGGTTCTATAGTTATTTTTATTTTGGGGCTGGAGATGGTTTTAGGTATTGAGTTTTTCAAATCCGACGGTGACGTAAAAGCATCTACGGTTGTTCCGCTGGCGTTTCCCCTAATTGCCGGATCGGGAACGTTAACAACTATTATGTCTTTAAAAGCTAATTACCAGGTGCAAACTATTTTTATAGCCATTGTATTAAACCTGATCGTTATTTACACTGTTTTAAAATCGCTTAGTACTATATCAAGGTTGTTAGGCCCAAGCGGATTGATTGCTATCAGAAAGTTTTTTGGTGTGATCCTTTTAGCTATTTCAGTAAAAATATTTGCTGCTAATGCAGCAGGGCTATTACAGTAAATGTATGATGTACGGTGAATGATGTACGTATCACAGCAATATTTAGCAATTTTATCCAGCACAAAAAAATCGTACATCGTAATTCGTACATCGTATGTATCTTCGCAAAGCAAAAAGGAAATGGTGTTCTTCCTTACCCAACCGCCCGCCAATGCGAGGCTGATGACGCCTGATTAATCAATTATAAAAATTTTAATCAGGAAAATTATGTCCACTCACCAGTCACTATCATTCAAACATACTTTTACAGGGTTAAGCAATCTTTTCAAAAAATATCCCGGGTTTTCCTTTATAGTTAAATGGTTGCTTATATGCAGTATTCTTGGTGGTTTAATTGGCTCGGCTTCTGCTGCTTTCCTGACTTCTCTTAATTGGGTTACATCTTTTCGCGAACAACATAAATGGATCATTTGGTTATTGCCTGCGGCGGGGTTCCTTATTGGTTGGGTGTATCATCATTACGGTAAAAGTGTTGAATCAGGGAACAACCTGATATTGAAATCGATTCATCAGCCAGCCAATAAAATTCCTTTAAAAATGGCGGTTTTTGTTTATGCGGGAACTATTTTAACTCATTTGTTTGGTGGTTCTGCTGGACGTGAAGGAACAGCTATACAAATGGCAGGGTCAATTGCTGACCAGCTTAGCAAACCTTTTCGGCTGACAAATGAAGAAAGGCGCATTTTATTGATTGCGTCTGTAGCTCGGTTTTGGATCTGTATTCGGCACACCTTTAGCCGGTGCTGTATTTGGATTAGAAGTTTTTTTAATTGGTCGGATACGTTACAATGCTATTCTACCTGCCTTTGCAGCTTCCATCTTTGCTGATATGGTTACAAGGCTATGGCAGGTTGGCCATACGCATTATCATATTTCAGATGTTCCGAAGATTTCAATAACGGCTATTTTATATGTAGTTGCCGCAGGAATTATTTTTGGCTTATGCGCCGCATTGTTTAGCCGGTTGCTACATCGAGCTACATCTCTCTTCAAATCAACATTTAGTTATGCTCCACTTCGACCCGTCATTGGTGGTTTAATAATCATTGGCCTGATTTATTTATTAGGCACAAGCAAATATCTTGGCTTAGGAATAGCCGGTATTGTTGAAGCTTTTGATGACCAAATGGAGCCTCAGGTCTTTCTACTAAAAATTGCTTTTACGGTTATCACTTTGTCAGCAGGGTTTAAGGGCGGTGAGTAACGCCTTTGTTTTTTATAGGCGCAACGTTGGGTAGCGCTTTATCTTTATTTCTTCCGCTGCCGGTTAGCTTATTAGCAGGAATGGGTTTTGTAGCGGTATTTGCTGGCGCAACCAATACTCCTTTGGCTTGTACTTTAATGGGAATAGAATTGTTTGGCGCAGATTGCGGTGTGTATGTTGGATTAGCTTGTGTTGTTGCCTACTTGATGTCAGGTCATAATAGTATTTATCAGGGCCAGATTATTGGTGAGGTAAAAAACGAAATAATGGTTAAAGATGCTGGAAAGGCATTTCAGGATTTGTAGACTGACGCGTGATAAACTTGTTTAGACTTTTTGAAATTAGCACATAGGTACATAGCATTTGCTTCATTTGAGGATATATAGATTCGCCTTTGGCGGAACATAATTCTTGTAAATAAAACTTATATGTTTCTTGTGCTTCCTGTTTATTATAAAACCTATGTTGCTATGTGGTAAAAAAATAAGTTTAAACAACTTCGATATTAAAAGAGCCGCTGAAACATTTCAGCGGCTCTCTTTTAAATTTTATTTCCTAGAATCCCAAAGTGGTTTTTTACCGGAAGGTTTAACGCCGGTCTTTGCTTTTGATGGATTTATATTTCCATGAAAGGAATCGTGTGGTGAAGTTTTCAAGTCATCTGGCATCCATTTCTGATCAGGTTGCGAACCTGAAAAAACTGCTGTTCCTTCCTGCGCTTCAGGCGTAATGCTATTGTTTATATCATTATTGGTTATTGTTTCATCTACTGTAGTGTTAGCATCATTATCAACAAATGCTCCGGTGTCAGAAGTTTCGCCGGGCATTTTTGCTTTTGAAGTTGACGCTGTTTTTTTCGCAGATGATTTTTTCTTGGCCGGCGATTTCTTTAATGGAGTAGTTGCAGACTTCTTCTTGGCCGGTGCACTTTTCTTAGCTGCTGTTTTTTTCTTTGGTGCTGCTTTTGGTGTTGATTTTTTGGAAGCCGCCTTTTTAGCCGCTACTTTTTTCGGAGCCGCTTTCTTAGCCGCCACCTTTTTTGGAGCAGCTTTTTTAGCGGGTGTAGCTTTTTTACCTGCCGCTTTTTTCTTAGCTGCTGTTTTTTTGCAGGGACTTTTGCGCCTTTTTCTCTGGCTTCAGACAGGCCAATAGCAACGGCTTGCTTTTTGGAAGTTACTTTTTTGTCAGATGTGCCGGAGGTTAATTTGCCTTTTTTCATTTTGCGCATTGCTGTTTTTACAGACTTGCCGGCGGCTTTAGAATATTTTGCCATAGTGGTGAATTTAATGAATTAGAAGATTGATTGTAATACAACGTTTCCAAAAAGTATACCATGTATTCTTAATCATATGTGAGACTACATCCACAAAAGGTACATAACATTTTTTGAAAATGATATAATAAAAAATGCAGAAAAATTATATACAAGGAAACTTCTCATAGAGGTCGTGGATAGATTATGTAAAGACTTTTAAAATCTTTGTTTTATAAAAGATAAAAATGCTGCTCAAACTTTGACAAACAATAGCGTTAAGGTTAAGTGTTTTAACTTAATTTTGCCAGCCGCGAAAAAAGCCTCGTAGTAAATGCCAGTCCGGATGACCTTGGTCGGACGGGGATAGTTAAAGAGGTTGTTATTTTGTAGTATTCTAGAATTAGAATTTGTTTTTTGAATTTTTGGCCTCGTAGTACAATGGATAGTATAAGAGTTTCCGAAGCTCCAGATCCCAGTTCGATTCTGGGCGAGGCCACAAAAAGCCCCGGCTAAAATTTTAGCCGGGGCTTTTTAATTAACTTTTTATTATTTTAGTGCAGCCAGGGCAGCATTATAATCAGGCTCCTGCGCTATTTCGGGAACCTGCTCGGTATATGTTATTTCCCCGTTTTCGTTGGCCACAACTACAGCACGGCTCAGTAACCCTTTCATACCAGAATCAACAAGCGACACACCGTAATCGGTACCAAAACTACCACGAAAATCAGATAGGGTTTCCACATTGTTAAGTCCTTCTGCTGCACAAAAACGCTTGAGTGCAAAGGGCAAATCCTTAGAAATATTTACAACTACAGTGTTGTCAAGCGAGCTGGCCTCTTCGTTAAATTTCCTTACAGAAGCCGCGCAAATACCTGTATCTACACTTGGGAAGATGTTAAGAACCAATTTTTTACCCTGATAATCGGACAGGCTCTTTTCTGATAAGTCATCTTTAACCAAAGTGAAATCTTTTAATTTGCTACCAACCTCGGGCAGTGTGCCTGACGTATTGATCTTATTGCCTTTTAATGTAATTTCTGACATGAGTATTATTTTTTATGATTGATTTTAATGCAAGGCAAAAGTATCGGTTAATTCATTTTAAACAACCTTCCAAAAAAACAAAATGTATTTGTTTACCAACAAAATTCTTATATTCATGGCCAATTAACCGGGCTAATCTGCAATATGAAAAGCCTTTTCATTAATCTATAAATAAGATATTGCTTTTGTTAAATCTGAAAAAATTGCTAAAAACTTTTACTTCTTAAATGAGAAAAAAATAACAGAGAAAAATTTTGTTATAAAATTTTTTTGTTAGAATTGTAATCTATTTCACAAGCTTTAATATTTAAAAAACAAAAAAACTAAGATCATGGCGGAAAATCAAGCTAAGCCGGTAGCGGCAGCAACAACATCTGTGCAACCCAAAAAAAGCGGTAATGCTATCTCGTGGCTTGCCCCAATTTTATGTATTATATTGGGTTATGTTATTTGGAGGTTTGGAATGGGCAACCCTACAGGGTTTGAAGTGCCTGATGAAGCGGGTGGTTTTTGGCCTCACCACAAAGGACCTAAAGGAGCATTCAATGCGATTTACGAAGGTGGTATCATTGTGCCTCTTTTGATTGGTACATTATTAATGACTATTGTTTTCGCTATCGAAAGGTTTTTAACCATTGGTAAAGCGTTGGGCAAAGGCAACATCAACAACTTCGTGCGTAAAGTGCAGTATCACTTAGCTAATAAAAACGTAGATGCAGCAATTGCAGAGTGCGATAAGCAAAAAGGTTCTGTAGGTAATGTAATGAAAGCAGGTTTGCGTCGTTACAAAGAAATGATCAGCGACAATGGTTTGGATACAGAACAAAAGGTTGCTTCTATACAAAAAGAAGTAGAAGAGGCTACTGCGCTTGAATTGCCTATGCTTCAGAAAAACCTGGTATTCCTTTCAACTATCGTATCAGGAGCTACACTTATTGCGTTGTTAGGTACGGTAATGGGTATGATCCGTTCTTTCGCGGCTCTTGGTAGCAGCGGTGGAGGCGGCGATTCTTCAGCTCTTGCGGTTGGTATCTCTGAGGCCCTTTACAATACTGCATTGGGTATCGGTACTTCTGCTTTAGCGTTGATTTTCTATAACATGCTTACTACAAGAATTGACAGCATTACTTATGGTATTGATGAATCTGGATTTACTTTAACTCAATCATTCGCTTCTTTGTATAAATAATTGCAAAGAAGACGAATAATGTTTTATGGAAAATCCGAATTAATTCGTCATATATCAAAATTTAATAGAAAATGCCAAAAGTTAATATAGTAAAAAAATCGACCGATACGGACATGACACCCTTCGTGGATGTGGCATTCCTGATCCTGTCGTTTTTTATCATGGCTACAAAGTTTAAGCCAGCAGAGGCAGTTCCAATTACAACTCCTAATTCGGTCTCTTCTCAAAAGTTACCTGAAAACGATGCGGTTCTGATCAGTATCGATAAAGATGACAAGGTGTATTTTTCCATCATGGCTAAAAATGATCCGCAAATCGCAGTTGATATTATCAAAGGCGCGGCTCAGGCAAGAAACATTCCAGTTTCTGATGCACAGGCGAAGAATTACTTTCCTGGTGATATGATTGGTGTGCCTTTCAATAAACTGGGTGCGTTTTTAGCTATGTCTAATGATGATAAGAAGAAGTATGTGCAGGAAGGTATTCCGGTAAAAGATTCAGCTAATAATGAGTTGTATTATTGGATTGCTGCTACGCGTACTGCTTTCGCTGGTAAGCCGCTTAAGTACCTCATCAAAGGCGATAATGTATCAAAATTCCCGGCTTTTCAGGCTGTGATAGAAGCCTTAAAGAAGAATGATGAGCAGAAATATAACCTGGTTACCATGCCAGAAGGAGCGCCGGAAGGCAGCGAGTTATGGAGAGAAAGGAACCAATAGTTTTTAATTTTTAAACCTAATTTTTAGTTATGGCAAGTTTAGAAGGCGGTGACGGCGGCGGCCACAAGAAAGGCCCCGGCGTAAAAAAGCCAAAAAGCTAAGCACGCGCGTGGACATGACGCCGATGGTGGATCTGGGTTTTTTACTTATTACGTTTTTCATCTTTACAGCAACAATGAGTTCTCCTACAACGATGGATCTCAATATGCCGAAGGATAATAAGAACGAAGAAGATCAAACCAAAGTAAAACAATCGGGTGCGCTTACAATTATGGTAGGTAAGGATAATAATCTTTTTTATTACGAAGGAGAGTTGGCGCCGGATGGCAGCAACTTTCAATCTACAAATTTTAAAGAAATTAGATCTGCAATCATAAAAAAGAAGAAGCAAGTTGAAGCTTCTTACGTTACAGATGCCGCATGTGAAGCAAAAGCAAGACAAGAGGGTAAAAACCCTGCTGACTGTCGCCAAAAAGATTTCTTTGTATTGATTAAACCTACAGAAGAGGCAAACTACAAAAATGTTATTGATCTTTTAGATGAAATGACAATTAATAAAGTAGCGCGTTATGCTTTGATAGATCCGTTTGATACAGAGAAAGATCTTATAACTGCATCGCAAGGCTCAGCCCCTGCTGCTGCACCACCGGCGCAGTAAAATTGATGAACGTGTGGAAAATGGCACGTACAGCATCTTATTATTAACAAATTAAAAGAACAATGGAAGCCAATAAAATTTTAAGCACTGACTTCTTGGATCTTCTGTTCGAAGGCCGTAATAAAAGCTATGGCGCCTATGAGCTTCGTCGAAGCTACAGAAAGCGTATGATCATGGCGTTAGGGTTTACGGTACTTGGCTTTGCGCTTATTGCCGGGGGTATCTATCTTAATAACCAGTTGAAAGGTTCTGATGATACTGAAGCAGTTAAGATCAATGAAGTTACGATCCAGCAGATTGAGCAGGAGAAACCGGAGGAACCACCTCCACCACCTCCGCCACCCCCGCCCAAGCAGGCGCCACCCCTAAAATTGAGATGAAGCAATTTACACCTCCTAAAATCGTAAAAGATGAGGAAGTGAAGGAGCCACCACCCGCTGTGGAAGAATTGAAAGAAACCAAAATTGGTAATATCAACCAGGAAGGTATCAAAGATATCGGAATTGTTACACCACCTGCAGCGGCGGATGCCGGTAAAGGTCTGGTAGAAGCTAAACCGGTTGAAAAGGAACCTGAAGTATTTACTAAAGTTGAGGTTGATGCCAAATATCCGGGTAACTGGCGTTCTTTCCTTGAAAGGAATCTTGATGGACAGGTTGCTGTTGATAATGGCGCTTCTCCAGGAACTTATACTGTGATCATTCAGTTTATTGTGGATGTTGCAGGTAATGTTAGTGACGTTAAAGCATTGACAAAACAAGGTCACGGTATGGAAGAAGAAGCAATGAGAGTAATTAAAAGATCAGGTAAATGGCAACCTGCCGTTCAAAACGGTAGAGAAGTAAAGGCTTACAGAAAACAGCCTATTACGTTCCAGGTTACAGATCAATAATAGTTTCATTAAATATTATATAAAACCCGTCGATTACTGACGGGTTTTTTTGTGGATACTTTTGTGAAGACCTACCTAAATCCCAAGCAACAATGATAACTACCTTCCCCAACCTCATTGCGAGCGTAACGTAGTGAAGCCGGGCAATCTCCCGTTACAAGCAACTTACTTATTGAAAGAGATTCCTCCGTTCCGCTTCGCTGTAGTCGGAATAACGAGAGGACCTTGAATGACGATGACTGAAACCCACTATGGCAACATCATTGGCAGCTTAACATAGTGTAGCCGAGCAGCCTTCCCTGTACAAGCAGCTACTTTAGCGAAAGAGATTCCTCCACTTCGCTTAGGTAGGTCAGATTTGAATTTCAATTATATAAAGCGTATCATGTTCATAATTGCGGTATTCAAATCAAATTTATGCAGCCATATTTCATTCGGCAGGCATAAAAAAACCGCCTTTTGAGGCGGTTTAATAATCTTTTAAATATTGGATTAATTTCTATACTCAGGATTGATGAGCATTTGAATGGATTCGTTTAACATCTCATTTTTCTTAGAAAGAAAAATCTCCATTTTCTCAATAGGTAATTTTAACTGGTAGGTATTATTTGAAGCTAATACCTTGTCCATGCTTGGATTCATCTGGCTAAACTCGTCGATATTCATTCCAAGATGTTTGATGATCGCCTTAGAATTATACCGGCCACTGATAGTCTGAACTTTTACATCTTTAGAAGTGACCTCATCCTTCACAGTAGCCATCATCGCAAGCGCTTTTTCTTTAGTAACTGTAGTAATTCCGCCTTCTCCTTCCATTATGTAATGAGTGGCGATGAATTTTTTTACATGGTTACGGCTTTCTGTTGGCAAATAATACTGAAGTTTCCAGAAATCGCTTGAACCCGCTTTAGCAATAGCTGAATTTACACGCCCGGGCCCACAGTTGTAGGCTGCAACAACCAAAAGCCAATCTTCATAAATATCAAAAAGGTAATTTAAATATTTGCTGGCCGCCTTTGTGCTTTTTAAATAATCACGGCGTTCATCTTGTCCACGGCTAACATGTAAGCCCATGGTGCGTGCAGTAGCGGGCATAAACTGCCATGGCCCTACTGCACCAACCCAGGATGTAGCTGATGCTTTCAGGTTTGACTCGATTACTGCCAGGTATTTTAGCTGTTTGGGAATATTATTTTTCGCTAGCACATCATCCATCATATCAAAATATGGCTTACCCCAAGTCTGTAATTCCTTTAAATCATCAGAGTGCCTTTCCATGTAGTCCTGAACAAAAATAAGAGCCTGTGGATTCAAATGCTCCATGCTCACACCTTTTAGTGTTACTACTTTTTCAGCGCCAGCTGAGCCTTCAAACAGATTTTTAAAGCCACTTTTAGGATCGGCTTTTTTACCGCCTCAGACGCGTTGCTGATGTTAGAAGAAACAGCCGCTAAAGGACTGATTTGTGCAAATGAAAGAGATGTAAGGGAGCAAAAAAGAACAACCATTCCATAATGCCTCACTGCCTGCTTTTTATTATTCATTCTTAATAAAATGTTTTTTAAAATGTAGTCAATTACTAGTTTAGGATGGGTTTGGTAGTTTATAGAATTATTAATAACGTTTATTTCTTTAAAATATTGTTGCAGAAAGAAAGCAAAGATAACTCATTAAAGGGAGAAGCCATTAGTTGAAGACCAAAAGGCATATTGTTTTCAGGATGGGTAAACAGGGGGGGAGATGGCTGGAACTCCTGTTAAGTTTGCCATAACTGTGTATATGTCAGCTATATACATGGCAACAGGGTCGTCCATTTTTTCGCCAATTTTAAAGGCAACAGAGGGGGAATTAGGTAAGCAAACGAAGTCGAAATCCTTGAATATCAGGGATAATTGATTTGTTAAAATTCGCCTAACTTTTTGCGCCTGGGTAAAATAAGCATCATAATAGCCTGAACTCAAAACAAAGTTGCCAAGCATTATACGTCGCTTCACTTCCCAACCAAAACCTTCAGAGCGATTTTGTTTGTAAAATGATTCAAGGTTATTTATATCATTTTTGGCTCTATATCCATATTTAACTCCGTCATAGCGGGATAAATTTGATGTAGCTTCAGCAGTAGTTAGAATATAATAAGCCGGAACAATATAATCAAGCAGGTCGAAATGTACTTCCTCAACAGTATGCCCATCTTTTTTCCAATCTTCTAATTTGTTTTGAATAGCTGCAGAAATGGCAGGATCTAAGCCTGGATGCGATAGCGCTTCGTTAAAATACGCTATCCTGTATTTTTTACCAGTTTCCATTTCTTTAGAATAGGCGGGAACCGGTTGCGAAGCAACAGTACTGTCAAAATCGTCTGTACCGGCCATTACTTCCAAAAGCAAAGCCGCGTCAGGAATATTAATAGAAAATACACCTATCTGATCGAAAGATGAGGCATACGCAATAAGTCCATATCTTGAAATGCGCCCATAAGTTGGTTTTAGGCCAATTATGCCACAAAAGTCAGCAGGCTGCCGCACAGATCCTCCTGTGTCGCTTCCCAAAGAAACCATACATAAACCGGCCTGCACAGCAACAGCCGAACCTCCTGAGGAACCTCCGGAAATACGCGTTTCATCAGCTGCATTAAGCACTTTCCCATATGCTGAATTTTCATTGGTAGAACCCATAGCAAATTCATCGCAATTCAGCCGGCCAATAATAATAGCACCTTCCTCAAGCAGCCTTTCAACCGCTGTTGCTGAAAAAATAGAAGTGAAACCTTTAAGTATTTCTGATGATGCTGTTAGTGTATGATCTTTATAGCAAATTACGTCCTTAATACCAATAACGACCCCATGCAGCTTTCCCTTCGAAGAGGATAGTGTATCAAGCTCTCGTGCCTTAGCCAATGCTTCTTCACTATACACTTCAATAAACGCATTTAAATGCGCTTTTTCCTTAATTTTTTGAAGATAATCTTCTACAGTAGCTAAGCAAGATGTTTTACCCTCTCTTAATTGTTGGTGGTAGTGGGCAATAGAAACAAATTCTGGCAAAAGGTTTGGCTTTTGTAAGTCAGTAAAATAAGATAGAATAAAACATTCAGTTTATCTGTCCAAATTTAAACGCTTTACTCTATCAATAGCCTCAGCTTAGAAGCTGATAGACTAAAATAACAATTGTTGATTACTCTGTGGCTCTTTTAGGCTCAGTAGTGATCGTGTTAGCGCTTTCTTCAATTTCTTTTTCACATTGTCCTTAGCGTCGTTAAACTCACGTACACCTTTGCCCAAACCTCTCATCAGCTCTGGAATTTTACGACCGCCAAACATAAGCAGTACAATTACCATAATGATGATTATTTCATTAGTGCCTAAAGCGCCCAATAGTTGAATTTGTGTCATGATTAATAAAAATTAGTATTCAAAGATACGAGAACTATGCAAACTTGGATGCCCAAATGCTTAAAAAAGAGAAATGATTTAAGTATATCAAGCATAGTATAACAAAAAAATCCCGCTCATGTTGCGGGATTCTTCTAATTATGTGAAATTTAGTATTATGCTTTTGCGGCAACCTTTTTAAGAGCAACAGCCATGCGTTTTTCACGGATACGAGCGCTTTTACCACTTCTTTCTCTTTGATAGAACAATTTAGCTCTGCGAACCTGTCCTACTTTATGTAACACGATAGAATCGATGTTAGGAGAAGTAAAAGGAAAAAGTCTTTCAACGCCAATACCATCAGAAATTTTTCTAACAGTAAATGTAGCAGTTTGGCCGCTTCCTTGTTTCTTAATAACGTCTCCTTTAAAAGACTGGATACGCTCTTTACTACCTTCTATAATTCTGTAGTTTACTGTAATATTATCACCTGCTTTAAAAGCCGGGAATTTTTTTGTCTGTGTCAATTGCTCGTGAACGAAAGCTATTGCGCTGCTCATAACTTAATTTTTTTAAGGACTGCAAAGGTAGGGAGATTTTTTAAATTTTAATACACTGCATTAAAAATTTAGTACTTCGGCAAAAAGTAAAAAATAGGTAATGGTTTTTATGAAATCAGCAGTAAACATATGGCGTCGATATTTCCGCCAGCTGGCGGATCGTTTTATCGTCCCGATTATTAATCAACCTACATATTTTTCGAAACCTGATCTGAGCCGTTCCCACTTGCTACTTCCTATTCCCTACTCCCTACTCACCCAACCTACACATCAGATAGCATATCTATCGATTTTTTTCAACCTGTACTTTACGTGCCCGGTATTTTACAATTCCTTTACCCGTAAGTAAAATGGTTATGGCCATTACTGCACAAAATGCCATTACAAAACCCAGAGGAACCGCTGTTTCATTGTGAAAGATGCTGACCATAGCTGAGGATAAAGTGCCTACAGCCATTTGGATGCAGCCAATAAGCGCTGAAGCGCTTCCTGCATTTTGCTCAAACGGAGCAAGTGCAAGAGCAGATGCGTTAGGAAATGTAAACCCCTGGCATGCCAGGAAAATACTGCAAAACACCACGCTGCTGGTAATGCCCCACCAATTATTGATAAACCCGATCAGCAGTAAAATACCTGCACAACACTGAAAAGTAATGGCAATCGGAATGATCTTTTGACTGGATGTAAATCTTAATATTTGTGCATTTATTTGTGTAGCAACAATGAGGGCAGCTGCCACGACAGAAAAGATCAACCCGTATGTTTTCTCACTTGTTCCAAATATTTCCATAAATACATGAGGCGATCCGGCAATGTATGCATACAAACCGGCAGCCGTAAAGGCACTTGTAAAAGTGTATATAACAAACTGTGGCTGTTTAAATACTTCACCAAATTTTTGAAGAATGAATTTTGGCGCCAGCGAATAGCCTTCTACAGGTTTTTTGCTTTCCGGAAGTTTAAAAAAGCATAACAGGAAAATGCCTGAGCCGATCAAAAAGAGAATCCCAAATACATATCTCCAACCCAATGTTGCGGAAACATAGCCACCCAAAGTTGGTGCAATAATAGGAGATACACCTATAACCAGCATGAGCAATGAAAATACTTTTGCGTTGTCTTTCACATCAAACATATCCCTTACCATGGCCCGCGATGCTACCATACCTGCACAACCTCCCAAAGCCTGGAAAAACCGGCACACAATGAGCATGGTAACTGAAGTGGAGAGCGCACAGCCTAAGGAAGCAATTAAATATAAACTAAGGCCAAAGTACAGCGGTTTTTTTCGGCCATATTTATCAAGTAGCGGACCATACAATAGCTGCCCGATTGAAATTCCGATGAAAAAACTGGAAAGTGTAAGCGAAACATTACTTACGTCAGTTTGCAACTCTTTTGCAATATCAGGAAAGCCTGGCAGGTACATATCGATCGAAAACGGACCGATTGCCGAAAGCAGACCTAAAATGAATATCTTGAAAAAATTATTATTGCCCTTCATGGTAAAATATTGTGTTTGGGCAAGCAAGTGTTGCGTGTATCAAGAGCGGCGAAATTAAAGCAAATTTTTATGAATCAGGTAAAGTATAAATTTGCGTTCTGTAAAACATCTTAAGAAAAGAAATGAAAAGTATTCTATTTTTTGTGGTCTTGTTTATGAGTTTTATCGGTGCTGCCGGACAAAACCCTTATATCGACTCTTTGCTTATAAAGATTGAAAACCTTCAAATTGTTGATAAGAATACTAATTATAACGTTGGCATGTTCCCTTCGCAAAGAGTTTACCGGTCGCGCAAAATGCCAACCAGGGAAGATGATAATATATTTTTCACCGGCTTAATTGTATGGACTTTAAAAAGCGTAAGATCTGAATTGTCTGTAAAGAACCAGGCAATTGTTGATGCCATAACAGAAAAGGCAACACCGAATTACGTTTTATATCAAAACAAGGATGGAAGGCCGGTGTATAATTTTTGGCAGACAAAACCTTCGCGGCATTTCCCCAACAGTAAATATTTTTCTTCCAGAAAGAAATATATAATTCCGGATGACCTGGACGATACAGCCATTCTTTATCTATCTACAGCATTTAGCGATAGCCTTAAAAATATAGTGAAGACGTTGATGGCGGAAAATGCAAACGGCCGCAAATACACTGTTCGCAACACTTTTAAACGGTATAAGAGAATTCCGGCTTATTCAACCTGGTTTGGGAAAAATATGCCGGTTGATTTTGATATTTGCGTGCAGGCTAACGCTTTGAGATTTGTATTAGATAATCAATTCGAGCTTAATAAATATGACAGCGCCACCATTCAACTTGTTCGCGATATGGTTCTAAATGATACACATCTAAAACGTGCAGCTTATGTATCGCCACATTATCAAAATCCCAATATTATTTTATATCATTTAGCAAGATTGGTAGCTGCGCATCCACAACATCCATTGCTTGATGGATTAAAATCTGCTCTTATAACTGATTTGAAGAAGCAGATGCATAGTTCAAAAAGTAATATGGAGCGCGTGTTGTTACAGACTTCTTTATTAAAACTGGAAGAACCTTTTTCGGGAAAAATTTCAGTTTCTGAAAAAGATAGGAATGCGTTTTATTTTTTTGTAGCGAATATGACTTCAGTATTTCCTAATCCCATAAAAGGCATATTTGTAAAAAGCCGAAAGACCAATTTCTTTTATAGATCTCAAGCGTATTATTTGACTCTGCTATTGGAGAATGAAGTACTTCGGCGAGGAGTTAAAATAGAAGGCACGTGAAATCACCGAGTCAAACTTGTTGCGTTTCCTTTAATGGGTTACATTTAATTTAAGGTTTCCGCCTAAACCTTGCCTGATAATGCGCATTAAAGTAGATAGACGGATGTCGCTTGCATTATTCTCAATGCGCGAAATATACGTTTTGGTTGTACCACATTTTTCGGCTAACTGCTCTTGGGTTAACCCTTGTTCTTTACGCAGTTCCTGAATCATTGCTCCTAATTTGAATGCTTCAAATTCTTCTTCGTATTGTTCCCTGTTGGTCGTCCCCCTTTTCCCATATTGCTTATCTAAATGTGCGGAAAAAGAAGTCAATTTTTTATTTACTTTATTGTTCATCAAAATATTGCTTTTTAAGTTTTTCGGCAAGCGCTAATTCATTTTTCGGTGTTTTTTGTGTTTTCTTTTGAAATCCATTGATAAGTATAATCAAATTCCCTTTGTCAAAAAAACTGAAAACCCGATAAATGTCTGAACGCACTTCAACCCTAACTTCATAGATACCTGTCGAGTTCGTTAAATGTTTAAAGTATTTTTCTGGTATTCTGTCAACTGTTGCCATTAACTGTAATGTCCAGTTAAATTTCTTTTTCACCTCTGGCTTTAAAAGTTCAAAGAAATCCAGATAATAATTTTCATAATAAAATATTTCTCGAATAAAATGTTCACTCATTCTACAGAGCATTTTCAAAACAAAGTTAGCGAATTAGGTAACAATACCAATTACGATATTTGACGTGTAAAAACAAAGCAGCCGGTTATTCAAATGATAACCGGCTGCTTTGTTTATGATTTGCGTAGTTTTTTATCTCGCCACATTCACTGCTCTCTTCTCTCGGATCACCGTTACTTTGATCTGGCCAGGGAAAGTCATTTCTGTCTGAATTTTTTGTGCAATCTCAAAAGACAATGTATCACTATCCTGATCGCTTACTTTATCCGATTCTACAATCACACGTAATTCACGTCCAGCCTGAATGGCGTAGGCCTTCTCTACACCCGGATAGCTTGTAGCCAGGTTTTCGAGGTCTTTAATGCGTTGCAGGTATTGCTGCATAATTTCGCGACGTGCGCCCGGGCGCGCACCGCTTATGGCATCGCAGGCCTGAATAATTGGAGAGATAACATATTGCATTTCGGCCTCATCGTGGTGAGCGGCAATTGCATTTACAACAGCTGGATTTTCACCATATCTTTCGGCCAATTTAGCACCTAAAAGAGCATGGCTCAATTCACTTTCTTCGTCAGGAACTTTACCAATATCGTGTAATAAACCTGCACGTTTAGCGAGTTTCGGATTTAAGCCTAATTCCGCCGCCATTGTAGCGCAAAGGTTCGCTGTTTCGCGGCTGTGCATTAGCAGGTTTTGTCCGTAAGAAGAACGGTAACGCATGCGGCCTACCATTCTTACTAATTCTTTATGTAAGCCATGAATGCCCAGGTCTATTACGGTACGCTCACCAATTTCCATTACTTGCTCTTCAATTTGCTTACGGGTTTTTTCTACCACTTCTTCAATACGTGCCGGGTGAATACGGCCATCTGTTACAAGGCGTTGCAAACTCAAACGCGCAATTTCGCGGCGTAGCGGATCAAAGCAGGATAAAAGAATCGCTTCAGGTGTATCATCTACGATCAAATCCACGCCGGTAGCGGCTTCCAAAGCACGTATATTACGGCCTTCGCGACCAATGATCTGTCCTTTGATTTCATCACTTTCAAGGTTGAAAACAGTAATCGCATTTTCAATCGCTTGTTCAGCAGCGGTACGCTGAATGGTTTGAATAATGATTTTGCGTGCTTCTTTATTGGCCTTTTGCTTAGCATCATCAATAATTTCCTGCTGCAAACCAATTGCTTGTGTTTGAGCTTCATTTTTAAGGCTTTCTACTAATTGGCTTTTGGCTTCTTCCGCGGTAAGATTGGCTATTTTTTCCAGGCGGCGTATATGCTCTTCCTGGTGCTTTTCCAGTTCTGTGCGTTTTTTATTTACAACATCGATCTGCTTGTTAAGATTTTCTTTGATAACATCATTATCCTTTACCTGCTTTTCAATGCTGGATTCTTTCTGGCTTAAGGCTTGCTCTTTTTGCTTGATGCGGTTTTCGTTTTCCGACAGCTTGCGGTTGCGCTCGTTCACATCTTTGTCGTGCGCTGACTTTAACGATACAAATTTTTCTTTTGCTTGTAATTCCTTCTCTTTTCTAACATTTTCAGCGCTTAACTCAGCTTCTCTAATAATGGTTTTAGCTCTTAACTCAGCCTCATCAATTTTTTGTTGTGTGTTTTTAGCGAAAATAAGTTTGCCCGCCACTATGCCTGCTACGAGGGCTATTGCAGCGGCAATTACAGTAATTATTATGGGATCCATTAAGTTTCATTTGTTTTTTCTTGCGAAAAAGGTTCTTCAAATCAATATCTTCAAAAAAATACCCAGCCAATGGGTTGGGTAGTGGGCGAAGATAAAAATAAATTTGGGATTTAGAGAGTGAGATTTAATTCATAATGAACCATAGTTTAAACCGTGGGTTATTAATTAAATACAATTATTTCAGTTCGCTGTCAATCAGCGATTCAATTTGTTCTAGTTTACCTACTAAATGATTTTCATCAGCAATGGAAACATTTTTGTTGCTGCTTTCTGTGACAAACCAAACCAGTACCATTGATATATAATCCTGCATATCCTTACCCGGTATTTTGGTTTTAAATTCAACAATTTTATCGTTAATAATTCTTACAGACTGCCGTACCGTTTGCTCATCGCCTGGCGACATTTGTACACGAAAAATACGGTCGGCGATATTGATATTGGCGGGAATGAGGTTTTCTTGCATGTGGTGAATGATGAGTAGTGAATAATGAATGGTGAATAGTATATGAATGTGTCTGCTATTGCCAATTGACCATTCACTATAGCCTATATTACACGCTTAACAGCGCAATACATTTATCGATTTCCTTTACATAGCCATTTATCTTTTTTCAAATGCCTTTTTTCTTCGGGGTTCATCAAAGCCTGGCTATACTTTTTGCGTCCAACTGATGTTGTAAAGCGTCTGCAGCTTTAGACGCACTTTCTGCCTGAAGTTTTGCCTCAGCTAATGCATCTTTTAGTGATTGATTCTCTTTCTGAATTGCCGTAGTTTGCTTTACAAGCAACTGAAGCTTTTCCTGAATCGCCTTGATTTTATTTTCCAGAACCTGCGACATGACAATTATTTGTATTAATGGCTCCAGGCAACAGCCCGAAACATAAAATTATTTCCTCACTTCTGCCTGCAATTCCCTTTCCAGATTTTGCATGATCTTTTTCATCCAGCCGTCAATCTCACCATCTGTCAGGGTTTTTTCTTCGTCCAGAAAAGTGAAGTTCACGGCAATTGACTTTTTATCAGCACCTAATTTTTCACTTTCAAACACATCAAAAAGTTGAACTGATTGTAATTTTTTAAGATTCAATTTCTTTACCTGTTCTTCAACAGCAGCATATTTCAATTCCTTAGAAATAACTACTGCAATATCTCTTTGCACCGCGGGGAATTTAGAAATTGGCTTAAACTGTACCTTTTGTGTCTTCGATTTTTTTACAATCTGATCCCAGCCAAGATCTGCAAAAAACACGGGCTGTTTGATGTCAAAACGATCCAGCATTTTTTTGCTTACCAATCCTAATTGACCAATTTTTTCTTTTCCAGACCATATTTCCAATCCGTATTGTAACTGAGCCGCTTCTGTTTCGCTATAACTAATATTAACGACGCCTGCAAGGGCTAACGTTTTTTCAACCGCACCTTTCAATGTAAAGAAATCATTTGAAGCTCCTTTGCCTTTCCATGCATCGGCCTGTTGTTTTCCTGTAACATATAGACAAAGATGTTCAGGTTCTTCAAATCCTCCTTTATTATTGACAGCATAAGTTTTACCATACTCGAACAAACGAAGGTTGTCGTTTTTTCGATTCAGATTATGCGCCATCACTTCTAACCCGGTTTCCAACATCTGTGGCCGCATGATATTCAACTCAGCGCTCAAACTATTTTTCATTTGCACCACATTTGCCAACTCTGCTTCACTAAAGTAGGCTTTGTTGGTAATCGAATTGGTCAATGTTTCGTTAAAACCAAGTCCTGCCAGATAATTGGCGATCTTTTCTTTAATGACTTCTGCGTGGTGATTTTCTTCCACCGACGGCGTCATGGTAATAGATGTAGGAATGATGACATTATCCAGCCCGTCAATACGTAAAATTTCTTCAACAATATCTGCAGAAAGGCTGATGTCTGGTTTGTGATACGGAACAGCTATTTGAAGCGAATCAATATCTTCTTTTTCTATTACAAAGCCTAAAGCTGTTAATATTTTTTAACCGCATCAGGATGATAATTTTTACCGCTTAGTTTTTTAAGATAATGATATTTTAAAGTAACCGAAGTTTTGGGTTTTTCTTCAGGATAAATATCAATAATGTTAGAAACTACTTTTCCGCCGCATAGCTCCAAAATCAATTCGGTAGCACGTTTCAGCACATTTACTGTTGCTGAAATATCAGTACCCTTTTCAAATCTTGTAGCAGCATCTGTTCTTAAGCCATGCGCAAAAGATGTTTTACGAATGGTAATAGGATCGAAGCAGGCGCTTTCTAAAAAATATTTTTAGTTGTGTCCGTCACACCACTGTTTTGTCCTCCATATACGCCGCCAATACACATACCACCTTCGGCATCACATATCATCAGGTCAAAATCATTCAACTTTCTTTCTTTCCCGTCAAGTGTTATAAACGGTGTGCCTTGCGAAAGGTTTTTAACGATGATTTTATTGCCTGCAATTTTATCTGCATCAAAAGCATGCAAGGGTTGGCCGGTTTCATGAAGGATGAAATTGGTAATATCAACCATATTATTGATAGGCTTCAGGCCGATAGCTTTCAATTTATCCTGCAACCATTGCGGGCTGGTGCCGATGCTTACATTATTAATGCAAATGCCACTGTAACGCGGACAGGCTGCTGCGTTTTCTACAGAAACCTCAATTGGGTTTTTGCCTTTGAAGGCCGGCAATGCTTTACTTGCAGGGATTTTGGGCCCGGCATTCTTTTTATCATGATGAGAAAGATAAGCTGAAACATCTCTTGCAACACCCCAATGGCTCATAGCATCCATGCGGTTGGTTGTAAGTCCAATTTCAAAAATAGTATCCGTATAAATATTAAAAAGATTGGATGCCGGCATGCCGGGTTTACTATCCTCAGGTAATACTAAAATACCATTATGCGAAGTGCCTAATCCAATCTCATCTTCTGCGCAAATCATTCCCTGGCTTTCTTCACCCCTTATTTTAGCGGCTTCCATTGTAACCGCATCTCCGCCAAGCGGATAAATAGTAGTGCCAATTGGTGCTACAATTACTTTTTGTCCGGCCGCAACATTGGGTGCACCGCATACAATTTTTAAAGGTTCTGATGCTCCGGTGTTTACGGTGGTCAATTTTAATTTATCTGCATTCGGATGTTTTTCGCAAGTCAATACCTCGCCAACTACCAGGCCTTTCAGTCCGCCTTTATGAGATTCATATTGTTCTGTGCCTTCTACTTCTAATCCGATGGAAGTTAAAATCTGGCTTAGCCTTTCAGGTTGCACTGTTTCGGGCAAATACTCGCTTAGCCAATTGTAAGAAATGGTCATCTTTTATAAAAAATTTTATTGGCGGCGAAGATACGCAATGTTTGAGGTTATAAAAATGCCGCAAAGAAGCGAATATGGCAAGGTTATTTTCTTGACAACTTGACAAGAAAAAGTATTTTTGTAATAAAAAAGCTATGCAAACAGTAACCGTTGGTGAATTCAAAGCCAATTTTTCTGAGATGCTTAAAAAAGTGTTGAAAGGAGAAGAGATAGGTATTTCTTACGGTAAGAAAAAAGAAATTGTAGCGAGGCTTGTGCCAAAAAAAGAAAAAACACAGAGAAGAAAGTTGGGGGCATTAGATCAAATTGCGAAAGTAAGGTTTGCGAAAGATTATAAATTATCAGAAGAAGAATTTCTTGATCTATGAAATATCTTTTAGACACACATTATATGATTTGGACTATCATGGAAAGCAGGCGGATACCCAAAAAATCGATAGACATTATTACTGATCCGGCAAATGAAATGATAGTAAGCGTTATTAGCTTCTGGGAAATATCCCTTAAAAGTTCTTTAGGTAAAATACACCTACAGCATGTAGCGCCGCAGGATTTACCGCAACTGTGCAAAAAATGAATTTTCTTATAGAACCGCTACATGCAAATATCAGCAGCTCTTACCATCAATTGAATGCTACTTATAATAAAGATCCATTTGACAGAATGCTTATCTGGACTGCAATTACTAATGGCTACACACTAATAGCTGCTGATAAAACTGTAGCAAAATATAAAAGTGAAGGTTTAAAAGTATATACCGGCAAATAACAAATATAGATTTGCTGCGAATATGTTGGTCGCCATATATTCTACAAAAAAACTGAGCGTAGCAAGACCGATGCTACATGTTTATCGCTGATGAAATAATCAATCATTAGTTTCGGCAGACCGAGACGGTCAGACGAACGAATATGAAAAATGTGTATAACCCGCCTTTTAATGTACAGAACTTGTTTGGAAATAAAGATTTTTTCTACCCGCATTCGGGTCTAAATTCGCTCTCTGATTTCGCTGGTTGGTACACCTCGACTAGATATTTTTAACAAAATTACAAGTAGGATTTCACCCCATCGAATCATTGGTAATAACTAATGACAGGACTTTTTATCGTTTGAATTGAACAATGGATCCAATAAACTTAAATAAAGACAGGAAGCAAAAAAGAAGGACCGGCAGCGCTGTTGATATGGGAACAATGGTGTATGGCAAAGTGCCGCCACAGGCGCGTGAATTGGAAGAAGCAGTGTTGGGAGCCATTATGCTGGAGAAGGGTGCTTTTGATGCTGTTATTGAAACCATCCGTAATCCTGAATGTTTTTATGTAGATGCGCATCAGCGTATTTTTCGCGCTATACAATCTTTGTCTAATAAGAGTCAGCCTATTGATATTCTTACCGTGGTGGAAGAACTGCGGTTGAAAGAAGAGTTGGAAATGGTGGGTGGCCCTTACTACGTTACAAAGCTTACCAATACAGTTGTGTCGGCAGCGAATGTTGAGTCGCACGCACGTATCATCATGCAAAAGTTTATTCAGCGTGAACTGATACGCATCAGTGGAGAAATTCTTTCCGATGCTTATGAAGACAGCGCTGATGTATTTGACCTGCTTGATGATGCTGAGTCCAAACTTTTTGAAATTACTAACTCGCACATGAAGAGTACGATGCAATCCATCGACTCTGTATTGGTTGATACCATTAAACGTATTGAAGACCTACGCCATCGTAATGAAGATGTAACCGGCGTAACGAGCGGGTTTAAGCCATTGGATAAAATAACTTATGGTTGGCAGAACAGTGACCTTATTATTCTTGCAGCCAGGCCGGCTGTTGGTAAAACAGCATTTGCGCTAAACCTGGCACGAAATATTATGAATCCGGCCAGGCCTACACCTGTTGCATTTTTTCGTTGGAGATGAGTGCGGCACAATTGGTGCAACGCGTATTGTCGGCAGAAAGTGAGATCATGCTTGAGAAAATCGCGCGTGGTAAAATGGAAGAGCATGAGATGAAACAATTGTACACTAAAGGTATTCAACGATTGTCTCAGGCGCCTTTGTTTATTGATGATACAGCTGCCTTGAATATATTTGAGCTTAGGGCGAAATGCCGCAAGCTTAAGAACAAACATAATATCGGAATGGTTATTATCGACTATCTGCAGCTGATGAGTGGCACGGGTGATAACAAAAACGGTAATCGCGAACAGGAGATCAGTAATATTAGCCGTAACTTAAAAGGCCTTGCAAAGGAGTTGAATATTCCGATCATTGCACTTTCACAATTAAGCCGTGCGGTGGAACAAAGAGGCACTAAAGATGGCAGCCGCATACCGCAGTTAAGTGACCTTCGTGAATCGGGAGCGATTGAGCAGGATGCAGACATGGTAATGTTTCTTTATCGCCCGGATTATTACGACATGAATACGAACGCCGAAGGCGAAGATCAAAAAGGATTGACAGAAGTGAAGATAGCTAAACACCGTAATGGTTCGTTGGATACTGTCAAACTTAAAGCGTTGTTACATATACAAAAATTTGTTACCTGGGATGATGATCCGTACAACGCCATCGGCTTAGGCGGAGGCACCTGGCGGCCCGTGAATGATGATGCAGAAGGTGGCGGAGCGCGCTTATTCCAGGCCCAAAGCAAAATGAATAATATGAGTGATGACGAGCTGGATGAAGCGCCATTTTAGAACTTAATAGTGAATGGTGAATAATCAATGGATGAATTCGTAATTCAAAGTTTATAATTCAAAATTCTACATTACTATTCTTCCTTATTTCTATATAAAAGAATTTGATGCTTCTCAATCGTCCATCGTGTTGGATGAAGATAATTCGCGTCATGCTGTACAGGTGCTTCGTATGAAAACCGGTCAGGATCTGCATCTTACAGATGGATGCGGACATTTAATAACAGCCACAATAACCAACGATCACAAAAAACATTGTGAAGTTAGCGTGCTTGATGTGCAGGTAAATAAACCTAATTTGCCGGAAGTTACCATCGCCATTGCTTTTACCAAAAACTCCAGCCGCTTTGAGTGGTTTTTAGAAAAAGCTGCTGAGTTGGGCGTATATAAAGTTGTTCCACTTATTTCTAAAAGAACTGAAAAGCAAAAGTTCAAAGAAGAACGTTTGCAGAATATTTTAATCAGCGCTATGTTGCAAAGCCAGCAAACATGGTTGCTTCAAATGCAACCCCTGTTGGGTTTGAGGAGTTTATTGTCGATCAAAAATATTCAACCATTCCCAATAAATACATCGCACATTGCGTGGACGGAAATAAGCAATCCTTAGCTTTTCAACAAACTTCATCGATTATTCTTATTGGCCCAGAAGGAGATTTTACTCCGGAAGAAATTAACGAAGCGATTAAAAACAATTACCAACCCGTAACACTTGGAGATACCAGATTAAGAACAGAAACGGCGGGGATGGTGGCAGCGGCGTTGTTAAGAGTAGGATGAGGTTATTTTGATTTTTTTCTGATTAGTTTTTCCCATATTTGCTTCGGTAAAATCGGTTTTACCATTTGCCCTACATAATTTTTTGGAAAATCTTCTTTAATACCAAATCGTTCAGGTTCTTTTGACGGACAGGTATAAGTACCAAAAATAACATCCATCAATGGAGAAATATTTGCATAATTGCCCGCATCTCTTTCAATGTCATGATGCCAATGGTGAAGCTCGGGAGCGCCTATCAGATATTTTAAAGGGCCAAGCGACAAACGTACATTTGAATGAATATAAATAGCCCAAATACCTCTGAATGCGACAAGTATAGCCAGGGCTTCCAAATGGAAACCCATTAACAATGCCGGTAAATTAATAAGTCCAACGGTGTAAATAGTATCCAGCGGATGTTCGCGATGCGCCGCCAGCCAGTCGAGATGTTCAGCACTATGATGCACTTTATGAAAGCGCCACAAGAACTCCACTTTATGTTGTATACGATGTCCCCAGTAAATTAAAAAATCGCTTAGTAAAATAACTTCTATCGCCTGTAACCAAAGCGGCTGAGATTTTATGGATTGTCGAAAACCGACAGTAATATATCCGTCAAGCCATGTTCCAAAATAATCCAAAGCAATAAGCACAAGGCCGTTCCATAAAAGGTATTGACCTAAAAAATAACACAGATCGAGTGCCCAGTTTTTCCTCATAATTTTTTGTTCTTTTTTGGCAGGAAAAACTTTTTCCATTGGAATAAAAACCAGCGATAGAAAAATAAAACTGGCTCCGGCAGCAATCATTAATTGTAGAGCTTCCTGCATTAATTTTTTCTTTTGGCAGTGTCGGAAGGTTTGAAAATGATTGCAGACTTGGAGCTGCTTAATCTGCTGTTTTCAGCATTTTTTAATGGAGCTGTCCATTTTCTTTCAGTAAGAATTAATGATTTTGAAGAAGACATTCTTAATTTTTTAACAGAGTCGGCTTTTGGCCATTGATTTTTATCTACGACTACTATTGATTTTGATGAGGAAATCCTTGTTATGTTCACAGAATCTTTTTGCGTTGTTTTTGTTCCAGTAACCGGAGCTCCATTGGGGCTGGTTTGCAAATTGTTTGCATTACGAAAAATTAGTGAGTCAAGAAAGCCACCTCGATATGCCACAAACAATCCAATGAGAGACATAAATGTTCCAATGGTGATTGTTTGTAAAATTCTCAGTTTGCGCATTTGTTATAGGTTGATACGTAAAGTTAGCAATATATCAGCTTAAAATTGTTGTCTTTCATTCTATACACGAACAACAACGATCATGTAAGTTTGCCAAAAAAATGTATGCTACATACAATCGTTAATGCAGTTATCTTCACTGGCGAAGAAGTTTTAAGGGGATGCAATATTGTGATTGAAAATAATAAGATCCTGGAGGTTAGCAACGAAATACCCGACAATGCAAACATTATTGATGCCGGAGGTAAAAACATAGCGCCCACATTTATAGATATACAACCGAATGGCGGTTACGATTTATATTTTTCAAAAGAAGTTTCGGAAGCTGCGCTGGAAGATATGTATCAAGCCAGTTTGGATCATGGAACGGGGTATATTCTTCCTACATTGATTTCGTCGGATTTTGAAACTATCTTAAAAGCTATAGATGTTGTAAAAAGCTTTAAGCAAAAGCAACCTGGTGTTTTAGGTATGCATTTGGAAGGTCCGTTTATTAATGTGAAAAAACGTGGTGCGCACCCGGCTCATATTATAAGAAAACCAACGGATGATGAACTCCGTGAAATCATCAGATTGGGAAAGGATGTAATTAAAATTATAACCATTGCACCAGAGGTTTTTACGGACGCACAGTTACAAATGTTATTAGATAGCGGTATTATTATTTCAATAGGACATACTGATATTAATTATGAACAAGCACAGTTTTATTTTTCGAAAGGAATAACACTGGTTACGCATTTATATAATGCCATGAACCAAATGGGGCACAGGGAATGTGGATTGGTAGGTGCCACCTTTGATAACAAAGAAGTTTATGCCCCGATAATTTTAGATGGCGGCCATTGTCATTATGCTGCTGCAAGAATAGCGTATCAGCAAAAAAAGATAAGCTGATTTTACTTTCGGATGCTGCTTTTTTGGGAAGAAAAAAACAACAATTTGATTGGGAAAATCTGAGCATTAAAATGACAGAAGGTTTTTATCGAGATGGTAATGGAAACCTGGGCGGCGCTGCCATTTCAATGATCGACGCTGTTAAGAATGCAATGCAGTACTTGAATATTTTATTACAGGAAGCCGTAGAAATGAGCACCAGCCGTGTGGCTAAAGCTATAAAAATGGACAAAGAAATTGGTTATATTAAACCCGGGTATAACGCCAGATTTGTTTTATTTGATGATGAAATGAAAGAAGTAGAATCTTTGATATTTTAACGTGAGTTTTGAGGCTTTACATTATTGCAAAGTGATTGGAAATAAACGGCTATGTCATTTCGAAACGCAGCGCCAGTGGAGTGAGAAATCTCCTAAAGTACATGGAGATGTCTCGTTTTCACTCGACATGACGCTCTTCGCTATTGACTTTCAACATCAAACATCTTTCTCGTTAAAAGATAAGATAACCTGCTCTCTCTGTACTTTTACTTTCCTGATAGAAACTCCGGCTTTCTCTAACATTTTTCTGGAAGCTATAAAACTATCTTTTGCGGCATGTTTATCTGAAAGATAAATTACTTCTGTAATACCTGCTTGTATGATAGCTTTGGTGCATTCATTACACGGAAAAAGAGCCGTATAAATTTTACAACCTTGCAGGCCGATGCCAATATTATTCAGTATTGCATTCAATTCAGCATGGCATACGTAAGGATATTTTGTGTCAAGGAAATCACCTTTCTTTTGCCATGGAAATTCATCGTCGTTACAGCCAATCGGCAATCCATTGTAACCAGTGCCTACAATTTTATTAAGTGGGTTTACAATACATGCCCCTACCTGAGTCGCGGGATCTTTACTTCGCTTCCCGGAAAGTAAGGCCACACCTATAAAGTATTCGTCCCAGGTAATATAATCTTCTCTTTTACTCATAATCGTGTTTTCGTATTCAAACGTTTCTCACAAAAAGCACGGAAGAACACGGATTTTATTATACTCTTTTCTTTACAAAAATTATATGTCGTTTTTGCGCTTTCAGTAAAAGCTATTGCACAGGCTCTTTAACTTCTTCCTGCACTTTTTCTAACGACGGCGAATTTAACTTCACTACTTTTTTTGCTCGCTTAAGCATGAACATATTTAAAAGTTCTACAATGAAGGAGAATGCCATTGCGAAGTAAATATAATTTTTCAGATGGAGTTCGTGTGTATGTCTGAGTTCCATCCTTCTACAATCAGGCTTACACCAATCATCACCAAAAATGATAAAGCCAGCATTTTTAAGGTAGGATGTTTTTCTATAAACGAAGCAATTTTTGGACTGAATGTAAACATTACAATCATAGCAACTACTACAGCCGCAACCATTATTTCAAGATGCTTGGCGGTGCCGCCTGCGGTTATTACACTATCAAAAGAGAACACGGCATCTATTATTAAAATTTGAATAATAGCCTGGCCAAAAGTTAATTTCTTTTGGCTTGCCTGAGATTGGCTGGGATCTTCTCCTTCCAGTTTATGGTGAATTTCTTTTACCGATTTATATATCAAAAATAAACCGCCTACCAGCATTACAATACTTGCCAAATCAAAGCCTTTCCCAAACCAGCTTTCAGGAATAATGTATTTGCCTTTTTGTGCCAAAAGCCAACTCAACGCAGCCAGCAAAAGACAGCGGCTTAAAATACCCGTTACCATCCATGTTCTGCGCGCTTTTTTCTGTAGATTTTTGGGAAGCCGGTTTAGAATAATACTAACAAAGATCACGTTATCAATTCCTAATACTACTTCCAGTACTACAAGTATTACAAAACTTAGTAAGGATTCGAAAGTAAATAGTTCCGAACCGGAAATAAAAAGAAGATCTATCATTATAAAGATTTACAAATTTGTTTTACAATAGCCGGGCCTTCATAAATGAAACCGGTCCACACCTGTACCAGCGATGCACCAGCAGCCATTTTTTCTTTTGCATCAACGCCGGTAAAAATACCGCCCGAACCAATAATCGGAAGGCCGCCACTGGTTTGTTTGTGTACATATTCAATAATGCCTGTACTTCGTGAGCGTACCGGCTTGCCACTTAATCCGCCTGCGCCAATTTTTTCCTGCTCCGCAACTGGTGTGTTCAGTCCGCTGCGATCGATGGTTGTATTGCTGATTACCAGTCCGTCCAACTTTACTTCCGCTGCCAGATCAATTACATCATCAATTTGTGATTGAGTAAGATCCGGTGCTATTTTCAGAAGAATAGGTTTAGCTTTTGCCTTTCCATTATTGATCATCGCCAGGTTCCAGATGATCTTTCGTAAAGACTCTTTCTCCTGCAATTCGCGTAAGCCGGGTGTATTCGGACTGCTCACATTCACCACAAAATAATCTACATAATGATGTAATTTATTGAAGCAGATGGCATAATCCTTCCACGCCTCCTCGTTGGGCGTAACCTTATTCTTACCAATATTGCCGCCAATGATCAATGGATATTTTTCGTTAGCATTCGCCTTCTTTTGGCGCCATTTTTTTAGCCGTTCAGCAATCACGTCCGCACCTTCATTGTTAAAACCCATGCGGTTGATCAACGCTTTATCCTGCGGCAAACGAAACAAGCGCGGCTGCGGATTTCCTTCCTGCGCCAAAGGCGTTACCGTTCCAATTTCCACAAAGCCAAAACCCAGCGCTTCCAGTTCATTCAGGTATTTCGCATTTTTGTCAAAACCCGCACCCAATCCAACAGGATTTTTCAAAACCATGTTCAAAAACCGCGTTTCATGCCGTGTCTCATCCGATGCCGTAAAAGCACTAACCAGTTTTTTCCCAATTCCCGATCCTGTCAGCAAAGCCAGCTGGTTCATCGCCATGTAATGAGCTTGCTCAGCCGGAAACAAAAAATATAATTTGCGTAGTAAAGAATACATCGGGTGCAAATATACTCCCATTTAAGATTTATGATTTGAGATTTATCATTTGAATACCAGCGGCAGAACATGTGGCATCCATCTTGCGTCGCAATCCTTTTAATTGTAGAATATGTGGCATCCTATACAAACGATGAATCCAAACCTTCGAGGTTTTAAAAACCTCGAAGGTTTACCCATCATTAGCACATCATCACATTGGCTAATTAGCTAATTGTTCTTAAATTTGATCTATAAAGTTGTCTATGCAACTAATTAAAAAAAGACACTATGGAAGCATACATTGTAGCCGGTTACAGAACCGCAGTTGGCAAAGCAAAAAGAGGTGGATTTAGATTTTATCGTCCGGATGATTTAGCCATTGAAGTAATAAAAGGCTTAATGGCCAGCGTGCCCCAGTTAGATCCCAGTCGTATTGATGACGTAATTGTAGGAAACGCTGTACCCGAGGCGGAACAAGGGTTGCAGGTAGGTCGCATTATCGCGGCAAGAGCATTGGGTATTGAAACACCCGGCGTAACAGTTAATCGTTATTGTGCATCGGGTTTAGAAACTATTGCAATGGCTACTGCGAAAATTCGCACAGGAATGGCCGATTGCATTATTGCTGGCGGAACGGAAAGTATGAGCCTGGTTCCTGCTTCCGGCTGGAAAACCGTTCCATCATTTAATATCGCCAGTGATGCACCTGATTATTATCTGAACATGGGTTTGACGGCAGAAGCTGTTGCAAAGGATTTTAATATAAGCCGTGCTGCGCAGGATGAATTTAGTTATAACTCGCATCAAAAAGCGATGGAAGCCATCACTAAAGGATATTTTAAAGAAGGTATTTTGCCCATTAGTGTTGAAGAAGTTTATCTGGATGAAAAAGGAAAAAGACAAACAAAAAATTATACGGTTGATACAGACGAAGGGCCAAGGGCTGATACATCAATGGATGCGTTGGCAAAATTAAAACCGGTATTTGCTGCCGGCGGGACAGTAACCGCTGGTAATGCATCTCAAACCAGTGATGGTGCCGCTTTTGTAATTGTGATGAGCGAAAAAATGATGAACGAGTTGCAATTGCAACCTATTGGAAGATTAGTTGCTTCGGCAGTTGCTGGTGTAGATCCGCGTATTATGGGTATTGGTCCGGTAGCGGCCATTCCTAAAGCTTTAAAGCAGGCCGGAAAAAGCTTAAGCGATATTGATTTAATAGAACTGAATGAAGCCTTTGCCTCACAGTCTTTGGCGGTCATTCAAGAGGCAAATCTTGATCCTGAGAAAGTGAATATCAATGGAGGCGCCATTGCTTTGGGCCATCCGTTAGGCTGCACCGGAACTAAGCTAACCATTCAGGTATTGGGAGATCTTAAAAGATTGAATAAAAAGTATGGCATGGTTACAGCTTGTGTTGGCGGCGGACAAGGCATTGCGGGCGTTATTGAAAGATTGTAATTTAACTGTACAAATTTAGAATATAAAGAGAGCTGCTTTTGCGGCTCTTTTTACTTTAAAAGTTTTGATCTTATTAGTCGTCCAATGATTAATAAAATCCTATCAATTTAAATACATGGCCAAGCCTTTTTCTAAAACATTGAACCTGGTAAATATAGTAAAGCAGCTTTGGCCTTTTGTGAGGCCTTATCGAAAAATGGTTTTCGGCACTTTATCACTTACCTTAATAGGCGCTTTGGTAGCGCAGGTCAATCCGCTTATTTTAAAATATACTGTCGATCATGTTGATGCGCTGCTGCAAACACCTGATCCAATGAGCGAGGGTGTCAAGCTGTTGGTTTTTATCTCCGTGGTACTATTTGCAAAAGAAATTGTCAATATTTTTATTCAGTTCGGACAGAAATTCTATGGTGAAAAAATAAGGATCAATGTAAGCAACAGCCTTGCACAAAAAGCAATAAAGCGAATTCTTACTTACCAAATGAGTTTTTTTTCCTCGCCGGAAAATCAATCCGGAAAGCTTCAAACCCGTATTGACAGGGGAGTTGAGAGTCTTACCAAACTGGTTCAGAATTTTTTTATCGATATTCTTCCTTTATTTAGTAACGCTATACTGGCCCTTGTAATTATGTTTATGGCCAATGTGTATGTTGGGCTTGTAGCGGTAACTATTTTACCTGCCTACTTTTATGTAAGTGTGCGGCAGGCAAAAAAATTGCAAGGAGTAAGAAGGCAATTGCGCCGCGGACGGGAAAATAAAAGCAATGGATTACTCAATCTTATCGAGTCGATGACGGTAATTAAAAGTTTTGTTAGAGAAAATGTAGAGGAGAAAAAGCAATTGGTTATTCAGCAGCAGTTAACGGATGATCAATTATATACCCGTAAAACGAATTTTAGGTATGATGGTGTAAAAACATTCGTTGAACAAATAGGCGTGGTGCTGATCATAATTTTGACAACTTATTTAGTATTGAATCATCAAATTAGTATAGGAGCCATTATGCTGCACATTATGTTGTTCAACAATGTGTCTTCGCCCATTCGCCAGCTTCATAGAATTTATGATGAAGTAAACGATGCGTTTATTTACGCCGAAGCCTATTTTCAAATTATTGAAGACGATGACGGCATTGAACAAACAGGCACTCATAAAGTGAAAGAGTTGGATGGTAATTTTGAAATGAAGCATGTAACATTTACTTATCCCAATGGTACCAAGGCATTACACGATATTAGCCTTACAATAGAACGTGGTAAAACTACTGCACTTGTGGGGTTAAGTGGTGCAGGTAAAAGCACTATTCTTAATCTGCTGAACAAATTTTATGAACCCGATAGCGGAGAAATATTATTAGATGGTATTGATTTGAAAGAATATGAAAACGGCTCTCTTCGCCGCGATGTTGGATTGGTGTTGCAAAAAAATCACATTTTTAAAGGAACGATTGAGGAGAATATCCGGTATGGAAAAATGCGTGCTTCGTTTGATGACGTAATCAGCGCAGCAAAAAAGCTTATTTACATGACCAGATAATGGAGCTTCCGCAACAATACCAAAGCGATGCGCAACTGCTTAGTGGTGGCCAACAGCAACGCATTGCAATTGCCCGGCTATTTTTAAAAGATCCTCCCATTATTTTTTTGGATGAACCAACTGCAAGCCTGGATGCAATTGCTACCGAACAAATAAAAAATAGTTTAGACGCCATTAAGGAGAACAGAACAGTGGTTATTATATCACATTCTATTTCACAAATTGTTGATGCAGATACTATCTATGTTTTAAAACAGGGAAAATTAGCTGAAGCTGGAAAGCATGAAGAATTGATAAAGAATAATGGTGTTTATAAAGAAATTTTTGACGCGTCTGCAAGAAGTTTAAATATAGAACGGATTGCTAAGTTTTATAATTAGATATTTAGATTTTATTAACACTTATTAAAGTGCTTCGCTCGTCTTTGTGGTAGATTATTTGTTTAATCGGATAGTTAAAACCAGCCATTAATAATTAAATAAAATCACATGAAAACTTCAATTACAAAAATGCTTTCGCTCGCTGTAGTAGTAATTGCCTTGATTGGCCTTTTCTCCTCTTGTGTACATCCGCACTACCACCGTACCCCAGGCTATAGCCAAAGAGGACATGTTCCACCAGGACATGCTAAAAAATATTATGGAACAAAATCTGCTAAACCTTTTGCGCCGGGACAGCAGAAAAAATATCGCGGAAGAAGGTAGTGGTATAAATTGCCTTTAAGGAAGTACAATCCATCGTTTCAGATAATAGTATCTGGAATGATGGATTTTCTTTTTCCGTATTTCGTAAACTGTTTTTCCCGATTTCGACAACGATCTATTGAAGGAGTATCTATTTTTGTGTTAACAAAAGCAAATGGGTTTCTCGGGCTTTTTCTACTGGTAAAACAGTTGGTTTTGAGAGTTTCCCAACTATAAAAAAGTATAGTTTTCCTTAAGCAGATAGTTTTCGAGAGTGCACCGTTTATTTCTATAAGGGGTGCTTTTTTTTGTTGAAGGAGACGGAAAGACTGGAAGACGGAAAGTCCGAAAAATGGGAGGAACAACTGTCATCCGTCATCTGTCAACTCTTCCTACGGTACATTAATATATTTATGAATCTGCAAACTCAATTCCCACTTAGGATTTTGTTTGATGTAGTCTACAATTTGAGGAGTCATGGTATCTGCTTTGCTCCATTCGGGTTGCAGGTAAAGTTTACAATGAGGAGATACTTGTTTTGCAAAGCTTTCGCCCCAGGCAAAATCACTTTTGTTGTAAATGATTATTTTAAGTTCGTTAGCAACCGGTAAAATTTCAGGAAGCGGTGCTTTGAATTTTTTCGGTGAAAGGCATATCCAGTCCCAATTTCCGCTTAATGCCGATGACCCTGAAGTTTCTATGTTAGTGGCAATTCCTTCTTTCTGAATAGCAGCGGTGAGTTCATCCAGGTTATGCATGAGTGGTTCGCCACCGGTTATTACCGCAAGCGGAGCTTTGGAATTTTTAATGGTGGAAACAATTTCATCAATGTGCAAAACAGGATGTCCGTCAAAAGCCCAGCTTTCTTTTACATCGCACCAAACGCAGCCTACATCGCAGCCGCCAAGGCGCACGAAATAGGCAGCGCGACCTTGATGATAACCTTCGCCCTGAATGGTGTAAAAATGCTCCATTACGGGAAAAGAAGATGATATTTGAAGTGTATTATTTATAATATAAGATTTTTAGAATGCCGGCGATCGAAATTTACTGCTGAGTTTTATTCAACTGTACAAGAGTGCGACGCAACACCGATGCCATATATTCTTTTGCCGGGTCAATAAAATATAATTAGTATGATCTAATCTTTTTCGGTGCAGGATTTGTAAGTATTCTTCATCAACGCCGCTATTGTCATGGGGCCAACGCCACCAGGGACTGGCGTTATAAAAGAACATTTCGGTGCTACTTTGTCAAAATCGACATCTCCCACCAGGCGATAACCAGATTTTTTTGAATCGTCTGGTATGCGTGTAATGCCAACATCGATAACCACAGCTCCATCTTTCACCATTTCAGGTTGTAAAAACTCAGCCTGTCCGATAGCGGCTACGATAATGTCTGCCTGGCTACAGATTTCATTTAAGTTTTCTGTTTTTGAATGACAAACAGTAACGGTACAGTTTCCTGGATTACTATTATTGCTCAGCAAAATGCTCATGGGGCGGCCAACAATATTGCTGCGTCCAAGCACTACAGCATGTTTTCCTTTAGTGGTAATATTATTATGTTCTAACAGAAGCATAATGCCGTAAGGTGTGGCAGGGACAAAAGCCTCTTCTTCGCCCATGATCATGCGCCCAATGTTTTCGGGATGAAAACCGTCAACATCTTTTGCAACTGCAATAGCTTCAATAACTTTTTTCTCTGAAATATGAGCCGGAAGCGGCAGCTGAACTAAAATGCCATCCACAGATAGGTCTTCATTTAATTCCTGAATTTTATCGAGCAACTTCATTTCGCTGATGTCTTCCTCATATTCGATCATAGTAGAGTTGAAGCCTATTTCATTGCAGGTTCTGACTTTCGAATTAACATAAGTCTGACTGGCGCCATTGGCACCGACTAAAATGGCAGCTAAATGCGGTACCTTTTTGCCTGTAGTGGCTCGTTGTGCCACATCAATTTTAATAGTATTTAGTATAGTTTTGGCCGTCTTTTTTCCATCCAATATTTGCATCGTGCAAAGATGCATAAGTTTTTTTATAGGCATAAAAAATATGATACTAACAATTGTTTGATTTTTCAGTGATTTTTTGGTTGATCTGTATCAATATGTTTTTTCTTCAACTAAGAGAATTATAAAACAAGTATTTGATATTCAGTTTTTAACATAGGTCGGGAAATGTTTACATAATCAGGAGTCTTTAAAAAGTATTAAATACTCATGAAGTTTTTGTTAAAAAACAATTAACTTTCCTAAGCAATTGGTAAAATAAAAACTACAATTGCCCTCCGTACCGTCCTTCTTGTTTAGCCCTATTTAATCAATTTTTTAACAAAAAAGGATCTAAATGAGAAAAATTCTATTGCTTCTGGCAATGTCTCTGTTGTGCTCATTTCTGGCTTTTTCCCAAACCCAAAACATTTCCGGACAAGTTGTTGATGAAACGGCTTCCCCGGTTTCGTTTGCTACGGTTACAGAAAAAGGTACCCAGAATGCAGTGTCTGCTGACTCAGACGGAAAGTTTACAATTAAGGTAAGTAATTCTGCAATTCTCGTCGTTAGCTCTACTGGATTTGCTGTTGTAGAAGTGGTTGCATCCAGTGCGGGAACTGTTGTCCTGAAACGAGGAGAAGGAATCACAATTGACGAAGTAGTAGTTACGGCTTTAGGTATTTCAAGGGACAAAAAAGCTCTTGGCTATTCATCGCAACAAATTGATGGTGCTGCGGTGAATTCGCGACCCACAAACAATTTTCTGAACAACTTATCAGGTAAGATAGCGGGTTTAGATATTAAAACCAATTCGAATTTTGGAGGGTCCACCAACATCGTTCTTCGAGGAACCAAAAGTATTTCTTACAATAACCAGGCGCTAATAGTGGTTGATGGTGTTCCTGTATCAAACACTAACCTTAATCTGAATGATGCAGGAAGAGGCCGTGACGGCGTTGACTTTGGTAACTCTGCTTCTGATATTGATCCGAATAATATTGAATCGATCAACGTACTAAAAGGTGCGGCTGCGACAGCACTTTATGGTAGCCAGGCATCCAATGGTGCATTATTGATTACAACAAAAAAGGGTAAGCTTAATAAAGCTGTAGGCGTAACGCTCAACACTACTTTTTCAGTTGGGGGTATAGATAAAAGTACGTTCCCAACTTATCAAAAGCAGTACGGACAGGGTTATGGCCCGGGTTTTATTGAGGGGGATGTAGATGGCGACGGAGTGGATGATGCTATTACTTCAACCGGCGACGATGCCTCTTATGGTACAGCCTTTGATCCTGAACTAATGGTATACAACTGGAATGCATTTGCGTTGGGCAATCCTAATTATGGTAAGGCTACACCCTGGGTTGCAGCAGCAAATGACCCAAGCACATTTTTCAAGAAAGCTTTTACCACTATAAACAGTGTGAATGTTAATGGTGGCGATGAGTTTACTACTTACAATTTTACGTACAGCAATCATTATGAAACAGGTGTAATGCCTAATAGTCGTTTGGGTAAAAACACAATTAATGGAAATTTTTCAAGGCAAATAGCAAAAGGGCTGAAATCAACAGCATTTGTGACATTTGTTGATCAATCAACAATCGGTAGGAACAGTGTGGGATATGGCGATAATATTTTGACTGGATTTAGACAGTGGTGGCCGGTAAATGTTGATATAAAAGAACTGGAGCAGGAGTATTTTCGGAATAATGAAAATGTGACCTGGAATATGGTGAGCCCATTGGAAGGTAACCTGGCACCGGCTTTCTGGAATAATCCCTACTGGGACCGGTATGAAAATTTCCCAACTGATGACAGGACAAGAATATTGACAGGCGCTAATCTAAGTTGGGATATAACTGATGACCTCAATATATTAGGCCGTGCTACGATTGATTATTCAAATAGCAAACAGGAAATAAGGAAAGCTGTTGGAAGCCATTCAGAAGAGTTTGGTGTGGCTCAATCACCCGCAGGAGAAACATCCGGGTACTGGCTTTTTACTAACAAATTCCTTCAGCAAACATACGACCTGATAGGTACATACGATTGGAAAATAAGTAGTGACTTTTCAGCGATGTTATTAGCAGGAGGTACATTTATAAAATCCCGTCAGGAAGATTTTGAAGCTTCAACAACCGGCGGTTTAATTATTCCTAAATTATATACACTCGGTAATTCGGTAGGATATTTTCCTCCAATCCAAGGAGATGTTTCTTTGGAAAAATCAGGAATATATGCACAGGCTTCAACGGATTATAAAAAAACCGTGTTTTTAGAAGGAACAGTAAGGAGAGATGAATCTACAGCCTTACCAAAAGATAATCGAGATTACGTATATTATTCTCTGGGTTCTAGTTTTGTGTTTTCTGAATTATTAAAGAATAATGGTAATGCTGATTGGCTTAATTTTTCAAAACTTCGTTTAAGTTATGCTGAAGTAGGTAACGATCTGCCTCCCGGCCTTCCTGGTTTTAGAAGAAATAATGGACTTATTGCCGGCTATCCAATGGCGTCTAATAGCAATACTTACGTAGATTATGAAAGCCTGAGACCCGAAAGACAAAAGAGTTGGGAAGTAGGATTGGAGGCATCAATGTTAGATAAGCGCATTACTATCGATTTGTCTTTATATAAAACCAATACAAAGGATTTATTATTTAATGTTCCGCAATCCACGGCAACCGGGTATGCATTTTCTTTAGTAAATGCAGGTGAAACAGAAAATAAAGGTATTGAAGTGGCGTTGGGTTTAACTCCTGTGCGTACGCCCGATTTTCAGTGGAACGTGAATATTAACTGGGCTAAAAATAAGAACAAAGTTATTGCTCTTAATGAAGGAAGGGAAAATCTGCAATTAGCAAACTTCCAGGCAACCTCTCTTAATGCCACTGTGGGTCAACCTTATGGTTCGTTCAGGGGTATCGGGTACCAGTTCCTTAACGGCCAGCCTGTAGTTAATGAAGACGGTGTTTATATTAATGTTCAAGATCAGGTTCTTGGAAATATACAACCTGACTGGTTGGGAGGCGTGTACAATAAATTGAGTTACAAAAACTTTTCAATTGGATTTTTGATTGATGTAAAAAGTGGTGGCGACCTTTTTCACTTGATCAGTATTATGTCAGTCAACTGGATTATATCCAAATACTGCTGGTCTTAATGATTTAGGAAATCCATTACGTAATTCGCTTGAGGACGGCGGCGGTATTATATTCCCTGGTGTAAAAGAAGATGGAACACCTAATGATATCAGACTGGATGCTAGCGCATATGGAACCCTAGGTGGCAGTGTTGATGTATCACCTGATCAGGCATTTATATATGACGCTTCTTATGTAAAACTAAGAGAAGCCAATATTTCCTACACCTTAGGAGACAATATATTTAAGAAAGGTATTATTAAAGGAATTACACTTGGCCTGGTAGGTAATAATTTATGGATTATTCACAAAAATGTTCCTTTTGCAGATCCGGAAGCCGGCACCTCTTCAGGTAATATCCAGGGGTATCAAAGCGGCGTAATGCCAACAACAAGAATAGTATCATTTAACGCTAAGTTGAATTTTTAAAATAAACAGCAATGCAACTAAAAAATTTAAAATTATCCGTCTGCGTGGTTTTTATATTTGGTATTATACTAACCGGGTGTGTAAAGGATGTAGAAAATTTCAATAACGACCAAAGTAAACCTTATGATGTTGGAGCTTCACTCTTGATGACAAATGCACAGAGAGACCTGGCTGATCAGATGACTACACCAGATGTGAATTTAAATGTCTTCAGATTTTTCCAACATTATTGGACAATGACCACTTATTATAACGACGCCAGTTTCAATTTTTCTGGCACCAGAACGGTGCCTGATAATCATTGGGATGCACTGTATGCCAGTGTCATTGGTAACCTGGAGTCTGCAAAGATGGCAATAAGTGTGGAAGTAAAGCCGGGTACGATGTCCGACGCTGATTGGACAAAGCAACAGAATAATAAAATGGCAATTCTTGATATAATTCAGGTGTATGCATACCAGATATTAGCTGATTCTTTTGGTGATATACCATACTCGGAAGCAATTATGCCTGATGAAAATGTATTACCTAAATATGAAGATTGTGAAAGTGTATATACAAATTTGATAGAACGTTTAAATGCTGATTTATCAGCTCTCGATGCTACCGGAGGGTCGTTTACTGAAGATGAGGAATATATGTTGGGGGCGATATTACTGCCTGGAAACTTTTCGGAAATACATTGAAGCTTAAAATAGGAATTAACCTTTCAGATGTAAATAATCAACTGGCTAAAACTACTGTAGAATCAGCTGTTGCAGCAGGTGTGATTGAAGATAATAGCGATAATATAGATTTTAAGTACACCATTGGTGCGCCAACATTTAATCCAGTACATGCGAATGTGATCGCCAGCGGTCGTAATGATTATATTGTGGAAGAGACTATAGTTGACATGATGAATGGATTAGCCGATCCCAGGCGATCTGTCTACTTCAGCACCGTTGGTGGACAATATAAAGGTGCTGTATTGGCGCAAGAAGACCAACTGTATTCTGAATTTTCGCATGTAGGCGAGCAGCTTGTAGCCCCAGATGCACCGGCCTATCTTTTTGATGCTGCGGAGGTGAATTTCTATTTAGCAGAAGCTGCTGCAAGAGGTTTTTCAGTTGGGGGAACACCTGATAGTTATTATAATGCAGCCATTACGGCTTCTTTTGGTCAATATGGATTAGGTTCTTCCGCAACAGCCTATTTGGAAAAACCAGCTGTTGCATATGCTACCGCAGCCGGCGATTGGAAGGAGAAAATAGGCAGACAGGCTTATATTGCTATGTTCAATCGTGGTTTTGAATCCTGGAATTTTTACAGAAGACTTGATTATCCTGTAATGACTGCTCCCAATGCTGTTGCGGCAGCCGAAGGAAAAGTTCCTGTGAGAATGACTTACCCTATAAATGAACAAACTGTTAATGGGGCAAATTGGAGAGCAGCATCGGATGCTATTGGTGGAGATAAACTAACGATCAAAATTTTTTGGGACATAAATTGATACTCATACCGGGTTCTATAAATAAGGGTCAGCATACATGCTGACCCTTATTTTATTTGCTAAATATTTTTAAACTAAGTTTTTTTTAAAAAAAGAGACCATTTGTTATTTCTTTAAAGATTTTTCAAAAAAGTTAGTTTTTTACTAAAAAAGCACCTTTTTAATACTAATAAATATCAAAGAAAAACAATATTATTTGAAAGTTACAAAACTAACGGTTGTTAAATATTTTAATACTCAGAATTGATTCAAATCAACATTTGTTATATTGTCAAGTTTTATGCTTTTTTTGTAAATCATTTATAATTAAACTATTATATTTTTTACATAATTTTTATAGAGTACTAGATTTTAAATAAATATTAAAAGTGGATGAATTTTTTGTTAAAAAAATATAACTTGCCTCTGCAACTGATAAAACGAAAGGCTGTGAGTTTTACCAAAGCCCTTGTTTTTTAATCCGATTTAATCAAATTTTTAACAAAAAAGTTTTACATGAGAAAATTTTTATTGCTCTTAGCAATATTCATGGGTTTTTCGTTTCTGGCTTTTTCTCAGACCGAAACGATTACCGGAACAGTGCTTGATGAGGCTGCTAATCCTGTGCCATTTGCCTCAATTACATTAAAAGGTTCTACAACTGGAGTTTCGGCTGATGCTGATGGTAGATTTATTATAAAGGCATCGCAGGGAGCAATATTGGTAGTTTCTGCAACAGGATACAATTCCGTTGAAGTTACCGCTACAGGTAGTACTCTTACTCCTGTGTTGCAAAAAGGTGATGGCGTATTAATCGAAGAGGTAGTGGTAACAGCGTTAGGTGTGAAAAGAGCGGATAGATCTCTGGGATATTCAGTATCAAAACTTGATCCCTCGGCTGTATTACAAAAATCGGAGCCGGATTTATTAAAAAGCATGCAGGGCAAGGTTCCTGGGGTCGATATTAGAAGTTCTCAAGGTACGCCTGGCGCAGGAACACGTATTCAAATTCGTGGTAATTCTTCATTTGGGTTAGAATCTCAACCATTAATCGTGGTAGATGGTGTGCCTTATAACAATGATCAAGTAACTACTTCCAGCCAGACTTCTGGCGGAGGGGCATATGGGAGCGGTATTGCTAACCTTGATCAAAATGATATTGAAAGTATGAATATCTTAAAAGGAGCTGCTGCTGCTGCGTTATATGGTTCCAGAGGATCGCGTGGTGTAATTGTTATTACGACAAAGTCTGGTTCAGCTAAAAAAGGGGCAAAACCTATTAATGTTTCATTAAACACCTCTTATTCACTAGAGAATATTGCAAATCTACCTACTTATCAAAATATGTATGGCGCAGGTAGTAATTTTTTATACCAGAATTCGAATGGTTCCTGGGGTCCTAAATTTGGAACATTAGATTCAATAGATGCATGGCCCGAGTACTTAGCTGCTTATCCTGAGCTTTTTTCATCGACAGGGAAAACTCCATATAAAGCCTATCCTGATAACGTAAAAGAGTTATTTCAAACAGGTGCTTTAGCTGAAAATTCTATAAGTGTAAACGGTGGCGATGAACAAACTACTTTTGCGTTAACAGTATCAAATGTTGCGCATAAAGGATACGTTGAAAACTCAAGCTACTCTAGGAATAACGTGAGTGTAGGAGGGCAAACCCGGTTTAAAAAATTGAGCATTGGTGGGAATTTGAGTTACATGAAATCCAAACAGCTAGGTGGTTTTTTTGGAGAAAATCAAGTGGATGGTGCTGCATCACAATTTGCACGTTCTCTGTTTTTAGCTCGTAACTGGGATCTTAGCTTGCCTTATGAGGACGCCAACGGAAAACCGTTAATTCCTAATGGAGGCGCTCAATTTGATAATCCACATTGGGCCGCCTATAACAATATTGTTCGTTCTGATGAACAAAGAAGTATCCTAGGCGTAAGATTAGGATATGAATTTAATGACTGGATAAACCTAACATATAATTTAGGATTTAATAATTATCAGGTCGATAGAAATGAACGCACTCAAGAGTTTTCTAGGGCTGCGAATGGGTTGGGAAGGATTGTAAAAGATCAGTATACTTCTCAAGAATTGGAGTCTACGCTTATGTTGATCTTATCTCCCAGAATTAATGAGAACTTTACCTTGGATGCCAAGGTTGGTAATAATATTAATCAAAGATATTTGACAAGAGAAACGAATACCGGTCTTGACTTTATCGTTCCAAGTATCTACACTTTAAAAAATACAGCGACCCAAAGCTTTGATAATGATTCAAGATCTAAACGACGCATTGTTGGTTTTTTTGCGGAAGCAACAGTAGGGTATAATAATTATGCTTTTTTAACGATTACAGGCAGGCAGGATATTACCTCTACCTTGCCGTATAAAAATGCAAGTTATTTTTATCCTTCCTTTGCTGGATCTTTTGTTTTTTCTGAAGCCCTTAAGATCCGTTCAGACGTGTTCAGCTATGGAAAGTTACGTTTAAGTTGGGCAAAAGTCGGTAATGATGCAAGCCCTTGGAATGGTGAAGACGTTTTTTCCATATTAACAAACTTTACAGGCGTGCCTCGTGCTAGCAGGGGGTCTTTAACAATAGATCCAAATTTGACTCCGGAATTTACACAAGAGCTTGAAGGCGGATTTGATTTATCGTTTCTCAGAAAAAGGATCAATCTTGATTTTACAGCCTATGACAAAAAATCTACTAATTTGATTTATGGCATTGCCATCCCAAGTTCTACTGGCTATAGTAATTTATACACAAATATTGGAGAGATTAGCAATAAGGGTATTGAAATTGGACTATCAGCCCGTATCATTGAAACTAACGATTTTAGTTGGGATCTTCGAGGTGTGTTTACAAAAAATAAGAATATTGTAATTAGCTTAACCGAGGGTCTTGAGCGCACTCCACAGAGTGGGGTTTTGACGGAAGTTGCTCCGTATTTTGAGCCTGGCCTTCCTTATGGTTATATCCGGGGTACGAAAGTTGAAAGAGATGAAGAAGGTAATTTTATGATAAATCCATCAACTGGTGGGCTGTTAGTTAATCCTGAGCAAGGAATGGTTGGTAATCCTAATCCTGATTATAAACTAGGTATTTCCACCGGATTTAATTATAAAGGAATATTCTTAAATGGTTTGTTCGATTATACCAGGGGCGGTGATATTTATTCGGTAACTATATCAAGTTTATTGGGCAGAGGGGTAATTGAGGATACTAAAGATAGAGAGGCAGCGTTTATTATACCAGGTTATTATGCTGATCCTAATACACGTGAACTTATTTTGGATGCAGAGGGAAATAAAATTCCCAATCAGACTAGAATTTCAGCTAATGATTTGTTCTTCTCTCCGAACCCGACAAACGGTGCTACATTTGCTATCAATACTGCTACTGAAATGAATATTTACGATGCTACTGTAATGAGATTAAGGGAACTCGTGCTTGGATATGAAATTCCCAAATCCGTTTATTCTAAGTTGCCAATAAGCAAGGCTACAATTAGCTTTTCCGGTAGAAATTTATGGTATTTAGCACCCAATGTTCCTAAAAGTACAAGGTTTGATCCGGAAGTGAGTTCTTTTGGTGCGTCTGCAGTACAGGGCATTGAGTTATCTGCCGCACCCACCACAAGAAGGTTTGGAATCAACTTAAATGTTGTATTTTAAATAATTAAAAAATTCGTGTTTTTATGAAAAAATATTCAATTTTAACAATCTTAATTTTTGTTGCACTAGTTTTTACTGGTTGTAAAAAATATTTAGATGTTAATAAAAATGAAAATGACCCCACAGAAGTTCCATTAAGTACATTATTACCCGCAGCACAAGTTAGTTTGGCGAACTCGCTTGCAATGGGATATGGCTTTTCTAATATTTTAGCTGTATATACCCACCAAATGACGACAAGAGAATCTCCCGATCAGTATGGCATACTTCCTAGCGAGTTTTATTTAAATCAGGGTTGGGCTGAAATTTACGAAAATGCATTAGCTGACTTGGATGTAATTATTTCGCAAGGAAGTGAGGATGCTGCTCGCAGCGATATCTATGTTGGTATGGCAAAGATTTTGAAAGCCTATGCATTTAGCCAGTTGGTTGATATATTTGGAGATGTCCCTTTTTCTGATTTTAACAAGTTCCCCGAGGGTGTGAGAACTCCAAAATTTGATGGTAGTAGTGACATCTATCCAACTTTGTTAACAATGTTGGATGAAGGTATAGCTAGCTTAAACGGCACCGAAAATGCAACAAGTCCTACCTCTGACGATTTAATCTACAAAGGTGACAAAACTAAATGGATTAAAGCGGCAAATACAATTAAGTTAAAGTTATATACTCAAATGAGAAAGGTGAAGGACGTGCAATCTGAAGTTCAAGCTTTATTGGGTACACCTGCAAACTTAATAAATATGACATCGGAAAGTTTTTACTTCCTTATGGACCATTAGCCGCTACTGATGATAGAAATCCCGGCTTTAATGATTACGTGGCTACTCAGCGTTCAAATCATGTTAGCCCTTGGTTATATGAAATCATGAAGGGTTACAACCCCAATATTAACTCTGGTATCGAAGATCCACGTATTCCTTATTATATTTATAATCAAATAGGTGCTACAGATGCATCTCAATCCAATACCGAATATCGTGATGGAGGCTTTATTAGCATTTATTTTGGTTCTAAAGGCCCTTTTAGAGATGGTAATCAGCAAAATAGCATTAGCCTGTTTGGCATTTACCCTGTAGGTGGGCGCTATGATGACGGTGACGGCGGAACTGCTGCTGCTGCTAGTGGAACAGGCGCAGCTCCATATAGGTTTATTACTTATGCAGACAGGTTGTACCTTGAAGCAGAATTGATCGATGCTGGATTAGCCACTGGTAATAAAAGAAATGTATTTGAAGAAGCCATGATGGCTTCAATGGAGCAGGTCGACTATGTAATTACTACTTTTGTAAAACCTACTCAAGCGGTGCCAGCGTTGTATAATACAAGTGCTGCTAATAATTATATATTCAGTGTGCTTGCTAAATATGATGCAGCTAACGCTACTAAAAAGACTGAATATATTATGACTCAGAAGTGGTTATCAAGTATTGGTTCTGCAGTAGATCAATACACAGATTATAGAAGAACGGGGTATCCTATATTGTTTGACCCCAATAACCAGACGATGGCCCCTGGCGGTTTCGTTCAACCCCAGTTAATGGAAACGCTACTATTGATGGACCTCAGCCAAAAGTTGAAGTAGATTTAGCCGTTCCCTTCCCTCTATCTCTTTATTGGCCTCAGGATGAACTTAATCTTAATACAAATGCGCCCCAGCAAAAATCGCAGGCAAGTTTTAAAGTATTTTGGCAACCATAAACATAATAAATAAAGAAGTATGAAAACAATTCAAAATATATTACTTTTTACTTTTTTGGCAGCTTTAGCTTATAGTTGTACAAAAAACGATGGAGCTACACCAGTTCCAGTCTCAAAAGTTTCAATTCCTAAAATTGTTAAAAAATCTGGAGACGTTGCTATTGACGTTACAGATTTTGACAATTTTTCAGCAAATTTTGAAGTGGGGCTATTATTTCCCGACGACGAAAGACCTACGAAATTAGATGTGGTTATTAGAAAAAACGGAGATGCAAATAATGTGAAAGTCTTTAAAGCGGATGTGACTACATTTCCTACATCGTTCACCTTAACAGGCTCAGATATTGTCTCTCTATTCGGCACACCCGCTGTGTTAAACGATAATTATGATATTGGCTTGGATGTTTATATGAAAGATGGAAATAAGTATCAAGCTTATCCTGCTGTTGGTATAGGGTACGGATCTGGTGTTGTTAATCTTGATGGCTCCAGTGTTTCCATACAATATTCTGCAATATGTAAGTACAATCCCGATTTATATGCTGGAGATTTTGAAGTTGTGGAGGATGAGTTTCAAGATACGGCACCTGGTGATATAATTACACTAACAAAGATTGATGATACACATTTCTCCTACAACTACCCATCGTTAGGGGGAATGACAAACCAATTGTTGTAACGGTTAATCCGCTAGATAATTCAGTAACCATTAGTAAGCAAACGGTTGGGGACTTTTTTACATGGAATCCCGGCTATACTAATCCTACAATTGAAGCATCGGGTGCAGGCAATATAGTATCTCCATGTGATCAAACTGTTACCATTAATGCAAGTTGGAGTGTTACACAAGGAAGTTTTGGCGCATATAAGTTTGTGCTAAAAAAGAAGGAATAATTTATATTGTCAGAAAGATTGATCTTCATTTTTCTAGGAGCCAAATTTGAGCCTTCACTCATCTTTGGCTCCTTTTTCTTTATCTTCACTCAAAATATTTTCAATGCAGAATCAACAGGAACCTAACCCGCTTAATATAGAAATATCAGAAGAAATTGCAGAAGGAACTTATGCTAATCTGGCTATTATTACCCACTCACATGCTGAGTTTGTGATTGATTTTGTCAATATTATGCCCGGAACTCCAAAGAGCAGAGTGAAATCGCGTATTATTTTTACACCACAGCATGCCAAACGCTTTATGAAAGCTTTGGTAGATAATATCGAAAAATTTGAAGCTACACAGGGAGAAATAAAAGACCTAGACGAAGTGCAGATACCCGTAAATTTCGGTGGTCCAACAGCACAGGCGTAGTCAGGAGGAGTTCGTGGTTCATGGCAAATAGTTCATTGATAATACGATGAACTATCGCCCTTTTTCCGTTCCACCTCCAAAGGCGGATCAGGCTTTTGTTTGATCCAGATCGTAATTTTTTTACATTCCCGTGAATTTGCTTTCAAAGTCGCGGTAACCGTTAATTTATTCACGGTTGTGTTTTCAGGAAGCACCAAATCATTGCCTTCAAACTTTCCATAATCGGTTTTAAGATCAAGTTCTTTAGCGGTTAGCGGCTTCCAGCTGCCATCGCTCATTTTCCCGTCAACGTTAATATAATTGTGAGTGCCTTTTTCAAACTGTCTGTATACAGATGGAAGTGAATACTTTCTACTTTTTGCGCACGGCCAGCAAAAAACAAAAAGACAAATATGACTGAGAAAAAATACTTCATTTTATATTTTATTCAATCCATTGACGAGAATAGTAGATGAAAAGTTGACAACGTGAAATTCCTGAATCTTATGATTCATCTAGCGGCTCGGATATGTGAAAGCTGGTACAGCAGTCAACTGTCATCCGACATTTGTCAACTCCCTAACTGTCTTTTATAAAGTTGGATCGTGTTTTCAAAACCCAGGTATAGCGAGTCACAAATAATAGCATGGCCAATGCTCACTTCATCCAACCACGGAATATTCGCTGCAAAAAACTGCAGATTTTGCATGTCCAGATCATGACCTGCATTCAGCCCTAATCCTAACTCTTTAGCTTTTTTGCAGCAATTACAAAAGGTTCAATCGCGTTATCCCGGTTTTCATGATAATGACGGGCATAGCTTTCTGTATATAATTCTATACGATCGGTACCGACTTTCGCAGCGCCTTCGACCATTTTTTCATCTGGGTCAACAAAAATCGAAACGCGAATACCAGCCTTTTTAAAAATGCCGATAATATCTTTCAAATAATCTTTATGAGTGATCGTATCCCAGCCATGATCGCTGGTCAATTGTCCCAATGCATCCGGCACAAGCGTTACCTGGTGCGGGCATACCTCCAAAACAAGGTCTATAAATTTTTGGTCTTTGCAATTCCCCTCAATATTAAATTCAGTAGTAAGTATTGGCTTTAGTTCGCGCGCATCAGCATACCTGATATGCCTTTCGTCTGGTCGGGGATGTACAGTTATTCCATCGGCACCAAATCGCTCCGCATCTTTCGCCATTTGAATTAAATCAGGATTGTTGCTGCCACGGGAATTTCTAAGGGTTGCTATTTTGTTTATATTTACTGAGAGTTTCGTCATCTCGTATAATTTTTTTGTAACCAGCTGCAGTGCTACTATCATCAGTTTTGCGTCGCACACTGCATCGGTTGGTAATTCTATTGATCAAAACAAAAGTATATGATAAAAAATTTATTGCTTTTTATATTTATCAGTTTAATTGGTGTTAATGCATTTGCGCAGCAAACACCTGCAAGTGCTAATGATGTTTTAGAAAAAGCATTTAGCAAAGCTAACGCAGAAAAGAAAAATGTATTTATAATTTTTCATGCATCCTGGTGCGGGTGGTGCCGCAAAATGGATGCGGCTATGAATGACGAAAGCTGCAAAAAATTCTTCGACGATAATTATGTGATCGAGCATTTGACCATTCTTGAGGCGAAGGACAAAAAACACCTCGAAAACCCTGGTGCGGAAGATCTTTATAAAAAGCATGCGCCAGCTAAATCGGGTATTCCATTTTGGATCATTTTTAATGCGAATGGAGACGTGATCGGCGATGCTAAAATGCCGGATGGAAATAATTCAGGCTGCCCTGCCGCGGTAAAAGAAGTTGAGCATTTTATCAATATGCTTAAAAAGTCGTCAAAAATTGATGAAAAAACAATCACGGCTGTTTTCGAAAGGTTTAGAAAAAACGAACCGGTAAAACGATAAATTTAGATTACCCATCACCTGAATAAGTGATGTAATTTTTTTCGTATAGATTATAATTAATATTAACTTTACGATTACTATGACAAGCGTAGTTTTTCGACAGGGTTTTGTCTGACTAGATAATGGCAACTTAACTGCAATTTTAAAAGACCAAACAAATCAAGATATTTTAGAAAAACACCTAATATCCGCTGAGAATTTTCCAGCGGATTTTTTTATTGCAATTGCTCGGCAACAGCATTTTGCGTTTCAATAGTTTCAGCCTTTCTATAAAATCTTTTTTGGAAAACAAGTAATGTTATTACGCCTGTTGATATGGCCATATCAGCAATATTAAATATGGGTCCGAAAAACTCGAAAGGTTCACCGCCAACCCACGGTACCCACGAAGGATAAGTTGTTTTCACCATTGGGAAATACAACATGTCTACAACACTTCCGTGTAGAAAAGACGAGTATCCCTTTCCGCCCAGCGTTGCTATGCCGCCGTAGCCGACATAGTCACCTACAGCAGCATCAAAATGTAAGCCTTTGTCGAATATCATTCCGTAAAACATACTGTCTATCAAATTGCCAAGTGCACCCGCATAAATAAGCGCTACACAAATCATAAAACCACGCGAATATTTTTCTCTTGCAAATTTTACGATCAGCCAGCTACCAAATATTACAGCTACCAATCTGAAAAGGGTTAATGCCACTTTACCACCTTCATTACCAAATTTCCATCCCCATGCCATGCCGCTATTTTCTATAAAATGAATACGCGCCCAATCCCAACCGAACATGCGGGTTACTTCGCCTATCGGGTAATGTGTTTTAATGTAGATCTTAATAACCTGGTCAACGATCAAAACCAATAAAATGATAAATATGGATGTACTTAATTTACCTGCCTTCATAAGGTTGCAAAGATGATTTTTAATTTTTAATTTTTGGTGATTAATTTTAATTGTATTTTTCTCACAGAAAGCGCAGAAGTTATCACACAAAGTTCAAAAAGCTACCTTCAGCGAAAACATGTTTATCATTCAAAATTATTCATTCAATATTTATTATTTTCTATGCTACTCTGTGTGATCCGTGAGAAAAATTATTCACTCCAATACACTCTTTTTACCCGCTGAGAAATGCCGGTCATTATTTCATATGGAATAGTATCAATGCTTTTCGCTACATCTTCTATGTGCAAACCATCGCCAAAAGCAATAACCTCGTCGCCTTCCTTAACGCCTTTTATTTTTGTAACATCGATCATCACCATATCCATACATACTGTGCCTATTACCGGTGCTTTTTGACCATTCACCAACATTTGACCTACCCCGTTGCTCAGCCTTCGGGAATAACCGTCTGCATATCCTATCCGCACCGTTGCAATTAAGGAGTTTTGCAGGGCCACACCGCGCCTGTTATAGCTTACAGTTTCTCCTTTTTTGACTTGTTTTAATTGTGCAATAGTAGATTTAAGCGTTAAAGCAGGTTGTAACTGATTGCTTAGTTGTTTACTACCTACACCGTAAAGTCCAATGCCAAGCCGCACCATATCCAACTGCAAAGATGGAAAGCGTACGATGGCCGATGAATTAGCAATATGTCTTAAGAAATCATAACCAATACCTTTTCTTAATTCAGCGGCTGCTTTGATTAACAACTCGTATTGTCTGATAGTAAAGGCATCTTCTACCTGGTCTTCACTGGCGGCTAAATGAGAAAAAACCGACTGTACTTTCAGAAATTTGTTATTTTTAAATCGTTTTATTAGCGTAGTAGTATCAGAAACATTAAAACCCAACCGGTTCATGCCGGTTTCAATTTCAATGTGTACCGGGTAATTTTTGAGGCCATTTTGTTGAACATGTTTTTCGAATAAATCCAATTGGTCAAAAGAAAACAGATCGGCCTCCAGCAAATGGTCGGTAATAGCATCAAAAGCATTTTCCTCCGGATTTAAAACCATAACAGGAATAGAAATGCCTGCTTTTCGTATTTCAACGCCTTCATCAGCGTAGGCAACGCCCAGGTAATCGGCTTTGTGGTATTGAAGCAAGTTGGCAATTTCTGTTCCGCCACTGCCGTAAGCAAATGCTTTTACCATTACCATCATTTTAGTGGCTGGTTTAAGCATTTGTTGAAACATTTTGAAATTATGAACAATCGCATTCAGGTTGATTTCAAGAACCGTTTGATGTACTTTTTGCTCTAACAAAGTTGCAATTTCTTCAAAGCGAAAAACCCTTGCACCTTTGATAAGTATTGCCTCATCCTTAAAGTTAAAACTGTGGAAATGCTGCGCAAATTCGTGCGTATTTAAATAGAAATTTGCTTTGATCCTGCTGTTTTTTTCAGCCATTAAGGCTGGCATTACAGCCTGCATTTGCTCACCAACACCAATAAACCGGTTTATTTTATGCTTTTGAAGTTGCTCAAGAATATTTTCGTAAAGACTATTTGAACGCCCTGCCTGTACAAAATCAGATAATAAAACTGTTTTTGTAAATCCTTTTGCCTGCTGTTGAAGAAAATGCAGGGCTATCGAAAGTGAATCAATATCGGCGCTGTAACTATCGTTAATAATGATGCTGTTATTAATACCTTTTTTAAACTCCAAACGCATATTTACCGGTTGCAAGGTCTTCATGCGTTCTTTTAACTTATGGATATCGGTGTTCAAATACAAAGCTGTAGCGCAACAGCTAATTGCATTTTCGATTGATGCATCATCAATAAAAGGAATTTCAATAGAAAACTTAGTGGTTACATAACTAAGCTCAATTGTTGTAAACGTTTCCCGTCTTTTTATTAATGTTATTCTTAATTGGCTGCCTTTAGATTTACCCCAATAGAAAATGGGGATTTTTAGCTTTTGCGTTTCTTTTTTATCAGATCATTATCTGCATTTGCAATTAAAATCTTGGCATTTTTAAAAAGCCTGAGCTTTTCTTTTAGCTTTTCTGTATCATTTTTAAATCCTTCGCTATGCGCTGCTCCAATATTTGTAAGTACACCAATAGTAGGTTGGATAATGGTTTCAAGCTTTTGCATCTCACCAAACTGACTGATGCCTGCTTCGAAAATGGCAAGATCATGTTGCGCTTCTATTTCCCAAACGCTTAGCGGCACACCAATTTGAGAATTGTAACTTTTGGGGCTTCTTACTATGTTTTTGTCATCTTGTAATAGTTGATAAAGCCACTCCTTAACAATAGTTTTACCGTTACTACCAGTAATTCCAATAACATCTATTTTAAATTTAGACCGATGATTTGCTGCCAGTTTTTGCAATGCAGCAAGCACGTCTTTAACCAATAAAAAGGTAGCGTCGGGATAATTTTTAGCATTGATCTTTTCAGATACAACAAAATATCTTAACCCTGCCTTAAAAAGTTCAGGAATAAAAAGATGGCCATCGCGTCTTGGTCCGCTCAATGCAAAAAAAGTGACGATTCCGGATTGATAAGTGTGCGGCTGTCTGTCAAAAGAGCGGTTATAGTAATAGCCGGAACTTTCTTTTGATCCGTATTTAATATGCTTGCTATGTCCTGTAGCGTGTACATGGCATGCTTATTTAAATATTTTCGGCATTCGTGGTTGCTTCTCTTTTTAAAGACTTTCGCTTGTCGTGATATTTCGAATAAATAATGCTTCCAACAATACAAAGAACGATTACTGCCAAAGAAATAACTACCTGTGCAGATTTTCCGATCCATTGCGAAATCCAATGTTCTGCCAGCATTTTAGCACCAATAAACATCAATACAATTGCTACGCCCTGTTGCAAATAATCAAACTTATCAACAGCGCCTCTAAGTAAAAAGAAAAGAGAGCGCAAGCCCAAAACAGCAAAAATATTGGATGTATAGATGACCATTTTATTTTTTGAGATACCCATCACAGCAGGTATGGAGTCAACGGCAAAAACCAGGTCGATAACGGAAAGCATGATGACAACTACAAACAGCATCGTGTAACGTCTTTTCCCATTTTCTTTGATAACGTATTTCCCTCCACCATCGTGCGGTACTATTGGTAAAACCCGCTTAATCCATTTATACACCGGGTGTGTTTTGGGGTCAAATTCCTCATCATCGCTGGCTGTAAACATTTTAATACCGGTATAAATTAAAAATGCCCCAAATACATATAGTATCCAGTGAAAACGGTCAACAAGCTCTACGCCTAAGGTTATAAAAATTACTCTGAAAACAATCGCCATCAATACGCCAAAAAGGATAGAACGGCCGTAATAAATTTCCTTTATTCTGAAAGCATTAAAGATCAATATAAAGACAAATATGTTGTCAATGCTCAGGCTCTTTTCCATCAAATAGGCGCTAAGGTATTCAAGAGCAACTGTCTGGTTCTCTTCAAATAATAGAAATACAAAAAATCCCAAGCCAAGCGCCACCCAAAATATGGATTGCCAAAGCGCTGTTTTAAGAGTGATTACAGTATTTTTTTACTGAACAGGCCCATGTCAAAAACAAGGCAATAATAATTACAATACCGAAAACGAGATAGGAAATTTGATCGGGTGTCATGAAATGTTTATATATTAATAATACTTATGCTAGACAGCAAAACTTTCGCCGCAAGCGCAGGTGCGGGCAGCATTAGGATTATTAAAGAAAAATCCTTTTCCGCTTAAACCTTCAGAAAAATCGAGCATGGTGCCTAGTAAGTAAAGAAGACTTTTCATATCGGTAACTATTTTAACGCCATTGTCTTCAAATACCTGGTCTTTAGGCTTTTCTTCGCTGTCGAAATCGAGTTTATAACTTAAGCCCGAGCAACCACCACTTACCACACTTACTCTAACGAAACTCGTAGCGCCTGCTTCTTTTTTTCGGAGAGAATTTGCTCTATTCTTGCTTTAGCAGTATCGCTTATTTTTATGCTGTCTGTAGAAAATGTATTGTTCATCTTGCTATTTTTTTGAGGCCTTGCCGGCAAATTCATTAACACCAAAAACCTTGGTAAGTTGTTCATCCTTTTGCAGGTCTTTGACTCTCAAAGAATAAAAGTTTCTTATGAAAAGGTGTAAACTTTTAAAATGCAAAGTTACCACATTATTGAAAGAGTTTAAAAACTTAAAATGATAAACGTTTAATCAGCAGAGTTTAGAGTAAAAGACAATAATTGTAAATGAAGATGTGAAAGACGCAACTTAAAAAACGTGTTTTCTACCCTTTAAGACAATACTAATAAAACAGATTGCCTATATTTACCGCAATTGGTATTGTTTAACCTATTATCGTGCAATGAAATTGCCTAAATCCTGTAATTACACAGCAATGATTTGACAGAGCCGACGATTATTCTGTTGAATACTTCTTATTGTAAAAATAAAATACAAAGCAGATGAGATTATTACATCCCGTACTATTTTTCCTGATATTGTGTTGCAGCTCATGCGGTGTCAATCAACGGGAAAAACTGATGAAAGAAAAGGAAGGCGCGCTTAACAATAAGCAAAAGGAATTATTGTTATGGGAGCAACAGCTAACTCAAAGAGAAGTTTTTTTAGAGGAACGCGAACGTCGACTAGATAGTACTAAACGAGAAATAGATTCTGTAGTAGTTCATGGCCCATCGGTTGTTGGCAAATGGCAGGTGCAAATGCAGTGCGTAGAAACATCCTGTGAAGGCTCGGCGATTGGAGATGTAAAAAACGAACAGTGGGAATTTAGTACTGAAAACAATGCGATTGTCGTAAAGGCGTATGCAGGTAAAAATCTTTCTCGTATCTATAACGGATCTTATACGCGAAGCGGTCTGCAACTAATCGATCAAAATTCGCACAGCTCAACAACAATGGAGGTAACACTTCGCATTTTGAATGAAGGGAAGATGGATGGCATTCGCGAAATAAAACTTCCTAATTGCAAAACAACCTATTCTATAACTGCCGGAAGATTATAAGCTTTAGCTTTTAAAACTATTTTATGATAGCATTACTATCATCTCTCGACTTGACTTTGCCGCTAACCAACCCGGTGATAATTTTTGCGTTGGTGCTTTTCATTATTCTATTTGCACCTATTGTTTTTAGTAAAATAAAAGTACCGCACATTATTGGGCTAATCATTGCCGGTGTAATGGTAGGGCCTTACGGGCTTCACCTACTTAACCGCGACGCCAGTATTGTGTTGTTTGGAACAGTGGGATTGCTGTACATCATGTTTCTGGCTGGTTTGGAAATAGACCTTGCTGAGTTAAAAAAAGCTGGAAAAAAATTCTTGTATTCGGGCTTATCACTTTTTCTATTCCATTTTCATTAGGCGCGCTTGCATCATACTATTTATTAGGTTTTGGCTTAATACCTTCTTTACTTTTAGGCGCTATGCTTTCTACGCATACGCTTGTGGCTTACCCTATTGCCAGTAAATACGGCGTTACATCTAACAGGGCTGTGGCTATGGCCATTGGTGGTACAATGGTTACTGATACACTTGCCCTGTTGTTTTTAGCAGCAGTAAAAGGCATGACCCAGGGGCCTGTTGAAGCGGGCGTTTGGATTAAGTTGGGTGTGTCGTCTATTATTTTTGTTTGTGTTGTATTTTTTGTTTTTCCAATTATTGTACGTTGGTTCTTCAAACGATTCGATGACAGTGTATCCCAATATATTTTTGTACTGGGAATGGTTTTTCTTGCTTCATTTTTTGCTGAGCTGGCAGGCCTTGAAGCCATTATTGGCGCGTTCTTTTCCGGATTGGTGCTTAATCGGTTTATTCCTCACTCGTCAGCCCTGCTCAATCGTATCAATTTTGTGGGTAATGCCATCTTCATCCCTTTCTTTTTAATAGGCGCAGGTATGCTTGTAAACGCAACCGTTTTGTTCAAAAGCTGGGAAACGGTACGCGTCGTTGGTATTATCATTGGCACAGCGGTTTTTGCAAAATTTTTTGCAGCATGGATCACGGAAAAATTATTTGGATTAACCTATTGGGAAGGACGGCTTTTGCACGGCCTTAGTTCGTCGCATGCCGCAGCAACACTCGCTATTGTAACGGTTGGTTATAACATTATTATAGGCGAGACTACCTCGGGAGAACCGATCAGGTTAATTACAGAAGATGTATTAAATGCTACGGTATTGTTGATATTGGTGAGTTGCGGCCTGGCTTCATTCGTTACCGAACGGGCATCAAAATCACTGGCCATTATGCAGGACGATGAAGACCCGGGCAGGGCAGAAGTAGAAAATCCTGAAAAGATACTTATATCGCTTGCACATTTAGATATCGTAACAGATCTTGTGGACTTTGGAGTAATGTTAAAACGAAAAAAAGCGATGTGCCGTTATACGCTCTTCATATTATTGATGAAGATAGCGAGTCGAAAAATGCAGTCGGTAAAAGTAGGAAAATACTGGATAAAGCTGTTGCACACGCCGAGGCTGCGGATAACAAAATAACACCTTTGGTTAGACATGATTTAAGCATTAGCAACGGTATCGTTTACACAATAAAAGAACAACAAATAAGTGATGTTGTAATTGGGTTACATAAAGGCGCCGATGAGAAAGTTTTTTTGGTGAGATAACAGAAAATATTGTTCGCAAGATTTACGAGACTATTTACATTTATAAACCAACTCAACCTTTTAACACGCTAAAGCGAATGGTAGTGGCTGTGCCCCCAAATGCTGAAACAGAGCCCGGATTTACACACTGGGTGCATAAGCTGGGAGATGTGGCGAAAGAAGCGGGTATGAAAGTGAGCTTTTTTGGTACAGAGCAAACGCTGGCCGCTATCGAGATTGTATCGGAACGTCATAAAGATATTATTCCGATAACTTATACCCGCTTTGACGCCTGGGAAGATTTTCTGATTTTTACGCGAGAGCTGGCCGCTAACGATCTGTTCATTATTGTTTCTTCAAGAAAAGGATACAACTCTTATATTGAGCTGCTAAATAAACTGCCTTATTATTTATCAAGATATTTTACCAGACACAGCTATATTATTCTTTATCCCGAGCAGTTGGATACAAGCATCAATATGGCAGATATTCAACAAGCCGATGGTAAACTTATTGAAACCATAAGCGAACAATTTGGTGCAATTAACGAGGCGGGCAAACGGATTAGAAAGAAATTTTGGAAGAAGTAATTATAAAGCCGTTCTGCTAAAAGTAGAACGGCTTATTTTAAATTAAACTTTTATTTCATGCTGGTTTATCGAAAGCTTAACGCGTAAGCTGTATTTCAGTTACTTCTTTATATGTATTACCCTCCCATGTGTCAATAATTTCATTAACCAAAATTAACGATGTGTTTGTCAGTTTTTGTATCGTAAACTCATCGCGATCCTCTTCTCCTTCCGTGTATTGAATAGTTAATTTGTCATTCGCATAAGTATAAGTTCCCGAATCAGTATACGAATCTTCCGGTTCATCAACAACGATAGTGATTTTTCCTTCTTTTAAAGTTAGTGTTGAGCCACTATTATAGTTAATGGTTTCTCCACTTTCATTATCAACTGTTCCATTAATATATACAGTAGATACGCTTTTTTGTATTTTCCATGTTCCTTCAATAGTTGGGCTGTCGTCATTGTCTTTGGAGCAGCCTGTTAAAAGAAAGAAGCCGCTTATCAGCAGCGTTAATAACCATAGATTCCTTTTCATGTTTTTGTTTTTGAGTTAAGAGAAAGGTGCGCATTAGCAAGGCCATGTTCACTTTCATAAAATTTTTACGAAAGCAAAATACATCTCAGGGGAAAATGGAAAGAAGCATTTTCGATAAGCTATGTGCTCTTTTCCATGAAGCAGGTATTTGGGGCCGATGAAACTATTAAAGCAGCGGCGATCAGGCTATTCTAATGTTGAAGCCCGGTAATCTTTGTTTCATCAAAATCTAATTGCATTTCAAGATTGCGCAATACTGCATCGTCATACTTTTTCTCTTTACGTATCTGATGTAATTCTTTGCGCTGCAGCTTTATAATGTCGCGAATAACCTCGCGGTTGCGGGCAGCGGCCAGTTGAAAGTGTTCGGAATGATCAATACAACTAAATTTATCTGTAAGCAGTTCCAATTCACTTTCAAGTCTGGTTTTTTGATGACGTATCAGGCTGTTTTCAGTCAGTTCCCCACTATAATCATTATTGATTTTTTCGAGTGCCACCTGCTTTAATTTTTGCTGTATGATGGCTTCCTGTTTTTCGTGCGGAATACGCTTTTCACTGTCTTCCATTTTCAGCCATTTTAAAACCGTTGGAAGTAATAAGCCTTGACCCACAAGAGTAATTAGTATTATTACAAAAGTTACAAATAGGATAATATCGCGATGAGGCATTTCTAAAGGAATGGATAATGCCGCTGCTAACGAAACTACCCCGCGCATAGCCGCAAAGCTGATCACAAAAGGTTCTTTCCAATTTGGTTTGGGTTTGGAGAGACGGATCTTTTTAAAGCAAAAACGTGGTAGATAGGCCAGCGCATAACTATAAATTAAGCGGATGGCTATCATCGCTGCACCAATAATTACAGCATATTTAATACCATCGGCAATAGAATAATCTTTCATGCCTGCAATCACAATAGGAAGTTCTAATCCTATTAAAATAAATACAAAAGCATTAATAGCAAAGATCAATGTACTCCAAACAGATCCTGCCTGAAGGCGGGTAGTGTGACTTAAAAAGCAGTGTGAATGATAAGACATCATGAGCCCGCCAGCCACCACAGCAAGTACACCTGAAAAATGAAAATGCTCAGCAGTAATGTACATGATATAAGGAACAATAAGTGTGATAATCGTATCAATATTAGAATTGGAAGGGATGATGCGTAACAATGCCGAAAATAAATAACCGATAGCAAGGCCAATAGCAATACCCATAATAGCCATTACAAAAAAATCGCCAATAGCTTCTTTAAAAACAAAATTGCCAGTTATTACAGCTGCAAGTGCGAACTTAAAAACAATAAGACTTGAGGCATCATTAAGCAAGCTTTCACCTTCTAAAACTGTAGTAGTTTTTTGAGGTATTTTTAAGTGTTTTAAGATGGATGTAGCGGCGACAGCATCTGGCGGTGAATTGACTCCGCCCAAAAGAAAACCCATAGCTAAAGTTAAACCTGGAATAATTGAAGAAGATACGTAGGCTATAATTAGCGAAGTGAGGAATACCAAACCAAATGCCATTGAGGATATTTGCTTTCGATGTTTCCAGAAATCTTTCCAGGAGGTAAACCATGCCGCCTCAAAAAGTATCGGCGGCAGAAAAATTAAAAATACTATATCCGGGTGAATTTGAAAAGCGGGCATGCCTGGTATAAAACTGATGATCAAACCAGCAATAACCAGGAAGATCGGGTAAGCAACTTTTAATTTCTGCCCGATAAGAACCAGCATCATTACGCTAAAGGCAACAGCTATAGCAATTAATACATAAGTCTGAATCATACAAACAATTTGAATTGGCTATAAAGTTAGTTGATGCCAGTAAATTTTTTACTGGCACACAAACTACTTTTTAGGTGTAGATAAAACGTAAAACTTAGGATTTTGTTTATTTCGCTTCGCTTAACTTTTTAAGTTGTTGAAGACTAAGGTTGTAGTTTTTGGAGATGTTTTTTTCAGCCCTTCCAAAAAGTTTCATGATAGTAAATGGATATTGTCTTTCACAATGAAAATTCAAAACAACTTTAGTATGGTTGCCAAACGGTTTTAATTGTATATAAAGTTTGGCAAAAGCTTCATATGGCATATACAACTTAATATGTAGCTCTGCTAGCTCATTTGGAGTGAACCCTGCAAGAGTGTAGCAGCCTCGTCCTAATTCAGAATTTTCGCTATCCCAACAAAACTTAGACCCAACCTTTCCTTCGGCGCCATAAATTGTAGTGTTCATATTGCGGTCTTTTTCAAACCATGCATTCCATTTGTTTATATGATTGATGGAATTTGTAAATCCCCAAACAGTAGCAATCGGTGCATTTATCTCAATAGATTCCTCAACATTTATATCTCCATCTATAAAATAAGCCACAATGAGGATGAGGGCGATAGCAGTAGCTAATAATAGTAAGATCTTTTTAAACACACGCATAGTTGTGGTTTTTAATAACCGGCATTGAAGTTACAACCTGTATCGCAAAAAGATAAAGTTCTTTTTTATAAGAACGGCATTATATGTTAAATATCAGTTGAATAGATTGTTGAAGAAGAGGCCAGCGTCTAAAAATCAGTTTTGGTTATTTTGTCGCTGTAATGTAAATACATAGGCAAAGCTGCCGAACCGTACCAATCGAATATCTCGTAAGTTAGCAAACCCGTTTTAATGGCCGGATCTGTTAGCAATAATTTTTCAGCTTGATCTTTATCCTTTGCCTTAAATATGAAAAGGCCACGATACTGTTTATCATTTTTTCCAAACGGACCAGCCACAATTAAATGGTTTTCTTTAACCAGCTTATTTATATTTTCCATATGCCCCTTAAAAATTTGACTAACAGAATCTTTGTTAGCGATGCTGGCGGTACCCGTTTTTAGAATGACAAACTGATATATTTTCATTCCATATTCATCAGCTCCAAGGCTGTCGGCCAATACCTTATTGTAATCGGATTTGCTTGTTTGAGCAGCCGCAGCAAATGTTGAAAATGCGAGCAAGAGACAGAAAAAGCGATTCATATACATTGCAGTTGAAATTAGTTAAACACCAAATTGAATTAAATGATGGTCCAGATGTTTCGAGAACATATTATTCCACTCCGTGATGGTTAATGGTCCAAACGAGTGTGATTCTTTGCCATCAAAGTGTTTTGAACCTAGCTGCTGTGTTCTTTGAAGGTTGTCTAAAAGCCGTTCCTTTTCTGCCTCAAAGTCTTTACGATCTGCAATAATAAAAGCCGGCGCTGTGCGCATATTTCGTTTATATGGCGTGTCATTTACAACATTTGTTTTAACGAATTTTCGGAGTATCCATTTCATCAGGCCTTTCGGTTTTGAGTGTTTGCCAGTATCATATACCATTTCATAAGGTACATTAACATGAGCAAGCATTTGGTCAACATTCATCTTACCCCAAAGTGGTTTCGTTTCGGGTGTTAGTTTATTGATGCGTTCAATAAATGCCGCGACACCTTCGGCAGAAAACAAGTCAGTCATATTTAAATGGTTTAATGTAAATGTACAAAATATGAACTATGGATTATAATGTTAACAATACAATGCGCGACAAATAACATGCACATCAGACATCCCACATTTTACATCTTTGTCCATCACCTAAAACTTCGTATTTTAGTTGCTTCTCAACATTAAAATAAATTTAAATGAAAAAAATCATTGCTTTCGCTTTCATTTTATTATCAACTCATGTGCTGCATGCACAGAAAATGGTAGCGCTTTTTAACGGCAAAAATCTTAGTGGCTGGACGGTACATGGTACTGAAAAATGGTATGTGGAAAAAGGAGAATTGGTTTGCGAAAGTGGCCCGGATAAACAATATGGTTATCTGTCTACCGACAAAAAATATAAAAATTTTGAACTTAACTTAAAGTTTAAACAAGAAGCTGATGGAAATAGCGGCGTTTTTATCCGCTCATCCATTGAGGGCGTAAAAATAAGTGGCTGGCAGGTTGAGGTAGCTCCGATCAATAAAAATACCGGCGGCATCTATGAATCTTACGGACGTGGATGGTTGATAAAGCCTAAACCTGAAGATGAAAAACATCTGAAAGTAGGAAAATGGAATACAATGAAAATAAGGGTGGTAAATGATCAGGTTACTACCTGGTTGAATGGCCATCAAATGGTAGATTTTTCCGATAGTAAAATCGGTGCTGCCAATGGCTTTATTGCCTTGCAGATCCACGATGGTGGTGGAATTAAAGTAAAATGGAAAGATATTATTTTGAAGGAGCTCTAAGGACTACAGTTGACGAATAATAGTAGTTCACAGATGACAGATGATAGTTTGACAGAAATATGGGTTTGTAAAAAACTCTTTCATCTGCCATCTTTCAACTGTCATCTCTTTTTATCTAAAATGTATTGCTTTAACCGGTTGAATTTTTTTAACGATGTAGGAAGGGATGAGTAACACCATCATGCAAATAACGAAAGTTGTAAGGCAGATAAATAATACCTCCCATGCAGTTATTTGCACTGCCGCTCTATCCATATAATACGCTTCTTCATCCAGCTTAATAAAGCCGGTTTTTATCTGCGCATATAGAATTGCCAGGCCAATAGCTGCGCCGATTAGAATACCACGCAAGGCAATAATCAAACTATGGCGCAGAAATATTTTTGTACAGCCCAGTCTGATGCACCAATTGCTTTTAATACACCAACCATACGCATACGCTCCAGCACCAAAATTATAAGGCAGGTAATTAAATTTATCACAGCTACCACAATCATAATTCCGATCAAAACATTCCTGGTGGTATCCTGCATATTTAACCAGTCGAATATATTTGGAATATAATCTTTAATATTTTGAACGCTCCAGTCTTCATCAAAACCAGGTAATGTTGCCAATACCTGCGTTGTAGTGTCAGCTTTTTTATAATCGTTCAACACAACTTCATAACCACCAATCTGGTTATTTTGCCAGTCATTTAATCTTCTGATCAACTGAATATCGCCTATCGCAAACGAATTGTCAAAATCCCCGATACCGGTTTTGAAAATACCTTTAATGGTAAGTCTGTCTGGCCTTTTGGAGCCATCGGGACGTATAAAGTAAATTAAAACCCGGTCATTCAGCTTTAACTTAAGTTCGGTTGCCGTTTTTTTAGATATCATAATATCACGACTGTAACTGCTGTCGTTGAAAGCTATAAAACTTCCCTCCACTATAAATTCCTTTAAATAATTGGAGTCATAAGTTTTATCCAATCCTTTTACTAAAATGCCTTGTAAATCGTCTTTGGTTTTTAAAATGGCATAGCGCGTAGCAAAAGGGTAAATTGCTTTTACCTCGGGCCTGGCTTTTATTTCGTTTACAATTTCTGAATTGTTAATGATCGGTATTTCTTCTGTGATCAAAGAAGAATAGGGTAGTGCTTCCTGAATACGAAGATGCCCCCAAAAGCTAAATACTTTTTCGCTTACCTTTTGCTGAAAGCCATTGGCGAAGGCCAATGTAATGATCATTGCGGCCACGCTAATTACTGTGGCGACAATAGAAAGCCTGATAATAAACCTTGAAAAGGAACGATTCTGATTAAATGCTATCCGGTTGGCTATGAATGTTGAGATGCGCAATGGGTGTGAAGTTGAGAAAAAATTAATAAGTTAAAGGTTGAAAAGTAAATAGCGAGTGAGGGATTTCCTACTCGCTACTTGCTTTTCCCTATTTCTTAAGTCTACTGCGTTTTCTTAGCATCTTCTAAAAACTTTGCAAGGCCAATATCTGTTAACGGGTGTTTTAATAAACCTAAAATCGGCTCCAGCGGACAAGTGCAAACATCAGCACCAGCTTCCGCGCAGCGAATAATATGGTTAGCGCTACGGATTGACGCTGCTAAAATTTCTGTTTTAAAACCCTGAATATTGTAGATATGAGAGATCTGTTCGATCAACTGTACGCCATCCCAACCGCTATCATCAATGCGGCCGATAAAAGGGGATACATATTTGGCGCCAGCTTTAGCAGCCAGTATCGCCTGGCCGGCACTAAATACCAGGGTGCAATTGGTTTTGATACCATTGTCTGTAAACCACTTAATAGCTTTTACACCCTCTTTGATCATCGGCACTTTTACTACAATATTTGGATGCAGTGCCGCCAGTTTTTTACCTTCTTCTACAATTCCATTAAAGTCGGTGCTAATTACTTCTGCACTAATATCTCCATTTACAATCTCGCAAATGTCTACATAGTGTTTCATAATAGCATCTTGGCCTTTAATGCCTTCCTTGGCCATAAGCGATGGATTTGTGGTAACTCCATCCAATATACCCATATCATTGGCTTCTTTGATCTGATCCAGATTTGCGGTGTCGATAAAAAATTTCATGTGTTATTTTTTTACGAGTTTTTGATTGTTGTACCAGCTATACAATATGTGGCATCGGTATTGCGTCGCAAGCACTTCATCTGTGGTACTTGTGGCAACATGCCAATAGCGTTATGCTAAAGTAGTATAATAAAAGCTAAATGAAGAAGACGGGAGAAGAAATAAAAAAGCAGGCTACTCATATCGCGCCGCTACAACCGTCTATCCTTGCTGCCTTCCGGCCCTGGGGAGTTTCAACAGGAGCTGGCCGTATGAGACCTGCAACTGCAAATATAGAGGTTTTTATTCAATAACAGTATTGTATTCTTCTTTCCATTCATGTTTCCATCTTCTGTGGCTCCACAACCACATATCGGGATTGGCTTTGATTATGCTTTCGAGATAGTCAACAAATTGCTGTGTCAGTGCTATTTCATTTCTTTCTTTAGGAAATTCTTCAGCAAGGGTAAAGCTAACATGGTAATAGCCCCTTTTTGGGCGGCTTATAAAAGCAAAAATTACAACCGTATTGTTGCTAATGGCATTTTTTGCAGGCCCCATTACAAAGGCTGTTTTGCGATCAAAAAAATCAAACCATTTAGCCTTGTCAATCCTGCCCGGACTTTGATCTGCTACCAATCCCAAACAATATTGTGTATTTCGGTGCGGCAAAAATTCCTGGGTCATTTTGTGAGCACTTAGTAGTACGGTACCACTTCTGGATCTTATCTTTTAAAAAGACGATCAAAAGTTTTATTAGCCAACGGCATATAAACACCTAAAAATTTATACCTAAATTGTTTAACGGCTGCAACATTTCCCCATTCCCAATTAAAATTATGACCCAAATGTAGTTGTACCGAGCGGCCTTCATCATAATATTTATTAACCACCTGCCAGTTGCCGGTAAACCGTTTTTCAAAAAAAGAATCAGGGGCTGATAATAGTTTAATGGTCTCGATTAAAGAGTCAATAAACTTATGATAGAAGTTTTTGGCAATGCGGATACGTTCTTTTTCTGTTTTTTTGGGAAAAGCAATAGCAAGGTTTCCCAATACCACTTTCTTCCGATAGCCAAAAACGTAGTAAATAAGAAAATAAAATCCGTCAGAAATAAGATATAGCAACCACAATGGAAGCAGAGAACATAAGTATAAAAAACCGTAGATAATATAGTACATGAGATTAGTTCATGGTTCATGGTTTATGGTTCATGGAAAAGCAAAGTGTGTAGTTTGTTTCTGCTATTAACGATGAACTATCAACCATGAACCTATTTACAACACAGTATTCTGCAATAATTCACTTTTATTCGGATAATCAGTATTAAAATTAAGGCCACGGCTTTCTTTACGAAAACTCGATCCTTTCACAATTAAATAGCCAACTGTTATCAGGTTGCGAAGTTCGAGAATATTAGGCGAAAGTGTACTGGTTTTATAAAGTTGTTCGGTTTCTTCCCAAAGTAGATCTAACCGGCGGCTGGCGCGCTTTAACCTTATATTATTCCGAACAATACCTACATAATCGCTCATCACCTGCTGTGTTTCCTTCAAACTTTGTGTAATAAGAATCAGCTCTTTTGGTGTGCTGGTTCCCAAAGCATTCCATTCGGGAATGTTCAGTTTGAAAGTGGGATGTTCCGGCAATTCATCGTTATCAACTTTTTCCGAAACATGCACAAAACATCGATGCGCAAAAACCATAGCTTCTAATAAAGAGTTGCTGGCTAAGCGATTGGCTCCATGTAAACCGGTGCTGCTGCATTCCCCAACAGCATAAAGATTTCTAATTGAAGTTAACCCCCATTCATTTACTTTAATGCCGCCACAACTATAATGCGCAGCCGGCGCAACAGGTATCATGTCTTTAGTAATATCAACGCCCACACTTTTACATTTTTCATAAATATTAGGAAAATGTTCAACAAATTTTTCTGTATCAAAATGCCTGCAATCCAGCCATACATGCTCGGTTCCGGTTATCTTCATTTCGTTATCAATAGCCCGGGCAACAATGTCGCGTGGGGCAAGGTCTTTGCGATCATCATAGCGTTCCATAAATGCTTCGCCGTTTTTATTGCGAAGGATACCGCCGTCACCACGCACCGCTTCGGTAATTAAAAATGCCTGTCCACGCAAACCCGGTTCATACAATGCAGTAGGATGAAACTGTATGAACTCCATGTTTTCGATCCGGCCTTTCGCCCGGTATACCATTGCCACGCCGTCTCCGGTAGCAATGCCAGGATTGGTAGTGGTACGATATACCTGTCCGTTTCCGCCGCTGGCCAGGTAAGTTGTTTTGGCTAAAATCGTTTCAATTTCATTGGTATGAAGATTCAATGCATACACGCCATAACATTCAATATCCGGTGTAGACTTAGTAATCAAATAACCCAAATGATGCTGAGTAATAATGTCAACCACAAAGCAATGCTTAATAATTTCAATATTCTTCAATCCCGCAACTGCATCCAGCAGTGTTCGCTCCATTTCCCAGCCCGTAATGTCTTTATGATGTATAACCCGAAACTCACTGTGGCCGCCTTCTTTGCCTAATTTATATTCGCCACTTTTTTCTTTATCGAAGTTCGCGCCCAGGTCAATCAATTCCTGCACACGTGCAGGCCCGTCCTTTACAACTATCTCTACAACTTCTTTATTGCACAAACCATCGCCAGCAATCAATGTATCTTCAATATGCTTTTCAAAACTGTCTTTTTCCAGGTCATTCACAACGGCTACACCGCCCTGTGCGTATTTTGTGTTAGTTTCATCAGCCGCGGCCTTGGTAATTACCAAAACTTTTTTCTCTGGATATTTTTCAGCCATTTTATAGGCATAAGTAAGTCCGGCAATGCCCGTACCAATCACTAAAAAGTCTACTTGTTGCATTTGATCTGTATAATTTTATGAACCAGGCTTTTGTGCAATTGGCATCTTCGTTGCGTCGCACTCTTCATCGTCCCGATTAAGTAGCATCAAACTTACATGAATTTTTTCAACCATAAATTGTTATAAAATCAGGGCACTCATAAACTATGAAATCAATGCCACGAATGATGCAATTGCAATTTGCATCTGCCCTTCTTGGTATGTTTTAATATCGAGTACCCTCAATATTTATTCGTGCATTCGTGGCATAAAAATTTATCCGTTCTGCAAAACAAATACGCTCACTCCTGTTTCACTATTTTCTAGTATGATGCTGCAATTCCATTGCTTTATACAATAGGGAAGCAGGCTGTTTATAAATTGCCTTGCTACTAAACGTTGGGGCGTACTTATGATAACTGTAATCTTATTTTTCAAATAGTTAATAAGAACATCCTCTAATTCTTTAAACACGGCAGGTTCGTAGTTTACATCACTTAACAACAAAACGTCAAGCGGTTGCTCCGGCGAAATATCTTTCCAGTTTAAAGTTTTTGCTTGTACGTTCGTCAGCTTTAAATATGCTGCCGATTTACGCACAATATCTTCTGCCAATGGTTCTTTATCTGTAATTGTTACAGTCTCCGCGTATGGCGCGCTATAAATGCCGGGTAATCCTAATCCTGCTGCAAGCTCTAATATTTTTTTGCCTGCAATATATTTTAGGTTTTGTTTTAAAAACTTACAAAGACCTACTGAGGCAGGCCAAATGCGCGCCCAATAGGCTGCATTTGTATTATCCTTATAAAACTGTTGAATATAGCTTTGGTCTGGTATATATATTTCCTGTTCAACATCATCGATAGAATAGGATTGCAGGATAAGCGGAAATGTCATAACATGCAAAGATGGTGAATGGCTAATAGATTGGGTGGATTTGTTATAAAGTTTAGATAGAGATGATGCTATATTAGTGTGTCACAAAAAAGGCTACTCTTTCGAATAGCCACTTTTGGATAGGATAAGATAACCTGGTTAAGGTTTATTTCTTGGTAGCAACGGTCACTCATGTAAAACACGGAGTAGTGTTCATTTATGAATGCAAATTTTTGGAAAAATGATGAGCAATTAAAAGAACTAGCTCTTTTTTCGATGGATGTGTCTTTATCGCCAATGAACGGCCTCTTTTACTCTTTGAAAAAAGTGCTAAAATGAGTTTTTACGGAAGGGTAATTGTTACGCGGTTTGGCCAACAATGCTGTTGCAGATTATGTAGGTTGAATTATGCACAACAGCACAAGCGATCCGCCAGCTGGCGGAAAGGAAGATGAGTAACATTCCTCAGCCGATGCATAAAAAAATCTTACGGTTCTATCCAGGCTTCGTTATCTTTTAGTAAGTTGATCAATTCGTCTACAGCTACATCACTATTTACATTTCTTTTTACTACTTCTTTTCCTTTATATAAAGTGATTTTGCCGGGTCCGCTTCCAACATAACCAAAGTCGGCATCTGCCATTTCCCCGGGCCATTTACAATGCAGCCCATAATAGCAATTTTTACGCCTTTTAAATGATTGGTTACTGATCGAATTTTAGTAGTAGTTTCCTGCAAATCGAACAAAGTTCTTCCACAAGACGGGCAGGAAATGTATTCGGTTTTAGAAATGCGCATGCGCGTAGCTTGCAGAATACTAAAAGCGGTGTTGTTAATAAAAGCCTCCCCCGGCCTCCTCCGGTGGGGGGGAGGAATAGCGGCGACCGCTAAGTTCTGTGTCATTGAAACTGTTATAAGCATTGCTGCTCATGCCAAGGCAAAGGCCGTCACCAAAACCATCTAAAAAAAGAGCGCCTGTTTCTGTAGCAAAATGTATCAAATGCTCATCAGCTGTTTTCCAGTTACTGTCGGTTATGAAAACAATGGGATTGGTGCTATTTTTCTGCTTTAATTTGACACATGCAGCTCTTACTGTTTGCATCGCATTTTTTGAGTGCTGCTTAAACAAAGAACAGTATTAGGTTTAGACGAAAAGGCTTCTAAATATTTTTCATCCTGCGGGCAATCGATCATTACAAAATTGATGTCGCTTTCCGGTTCTTGTATTGCTGCGAAATGTTCTGCATTGTATATGGGAAAATATTTAGCCTCCCCGGCCCGCTCCGGAGGAGGGGGAGTTTACCTGCTTCGCCCATTGCTCATAAGGAACAATTACTTTTAAAGTACCTGGCAAAGCAAATCCAATATCAGGTTGATTAATATATACATAATCAGCTGCAGCATCAGCAATATTCCATTTATCATCAGCTTCGTTGTATGTATAACCGATTCCCTGTAGCGATTGAGGTGTAATGTTTTCAACTTTACTAAGGTCTGCAATTACAACAGGCACTTGTCCACCGCCGATATTATTTACTGCAATGGTTTGGTGGCGTTGGTAAGAAAGTCCGAACGTCCGGAAGTCCGGAAGGCCGGAAGATTGAACGTCGCCATGCATATTCCCCCTTTGGGGGGCAAGGGGCTGTACCTCTTCACAATATCTTTGCATACTGGTATTTCAAATTCAGGATCTTCTGTTAGAGATACCCGAATGGTGTCGCCAATGCCATCTTCCATCAACGTTCCAATACCAACTGCAGATTTAATACGTCCTTCTTCACCATCACCTGCTTCTGTAACACCAAGATGTAGTGGATAAATCTCTCCAAACTCATCATTCATTTGTTTGATCAATAAACGGTAAGCCTGTACCATCACCTGTGGGTTACTGGCTTTCATACTCAGTATGATCTGGTGGTAACTTTCATCGCGGGCGATACGTAAAAACTCCATTGCGCTTTCTACCATGCCGATTGGCGTGTCTCCATAACGGCTCATAATGCGATCGCTTAGGCTGCCATGATTGGTGCCGATACGCATAGCCGTTCCATATTCCTTACATATTTTTACCAACGGCGTAAACCGTTCGCGAATGCGATCAATCTCTTCAGCATATTCGGCATCGGTGTATTCTATCTGTTCAAACTTTTTCTTATCAACATAATTACCCGGATTAACGCGGACCTTTTCAATGATTCTGGCGGCTACTTCCGCAGCATTAGGCGTAAAATGAATATCGGCAATAAGTGGTGTAGTATAACCTCTTTTTCTAAGCTCGTTTTTAATATTTAGTAAATTCTCGGCATCTTTTTTCGAAGGTGCTGTAATGCGCACTAGTTCTGCACCCGCTTCAATACAGCGAATGGTTTGCTCTACCGTACCCATTGTATCCATTGTATCGGTAGTCGTCATCGTTTGCACACGAATAGGATGGTTATTGCCAAGCAATAAATCTCCGATTCTTACCTCTTTGGTTAACAGTCTTTTATATTCAGTGAGCGATTCCGCAAATAATTCCATTTTGCAAAGATAATAATTGCCTAATCTTTTGGGGTTTCAAGCTTTTTTCAATAGCGGTTACAATGAGTGTGGATATTTTATTTTTTACAGTTTCTAAATCTTGTTCGGTAAAATTTTCGTGGTATAGTTTCCTGAGAATTTCTTTGTCTGAAATTTTTATTGAATAAGATAAGTGTTCAAGAGAGATAGATATGTCAACTGAAGCATGGACGCGTTTTTCATGATTTTTTTAAAATCCAACAAGACCAAATCGATGGCTAAATTATTATTGTGAAATGAGTTTATAGCTTGTTGAATTAATTTTGCTTGTTTAGAAATTGTAACCCAATTTTTCTGCGTTTTATCATAAAAGGAAATTTTCTTTTCTAAAAAAAAATCGTCAAACTCAACAAGTGAATCTTTTACTTTCAACAAAAAGGAAATATAATTTCAGAAAAAAGTTTATCAAAATTTACTGAGCCTTTCGACACTTCAGCATCTTTTATATTAGACGTTTTTGTCTTCAATAAATGCAGCCTTTTCTTCCAATCTTCATCTTCTTCAATATTTTCATTTTTGGCTGCTTTGATAGAAATTTGTAACGACCAAAGTAATTGTTCACCTATATAAGAAATAAAAGCTTCATAATCTCCGGCATCTGCTAAATGCAGCGCTCTTAAATAATTTGCTTTATCCTCTGATTTTATTACCAAAGGAGGAAAACCATTTTTCAATAAAACATAATTCACTAATAATCTGGAAATTCTCCCATTCCCATCATCAAAAGGATGGATCCGTACAAATTTATAATGAAGCATCGCGGCAAGCGTTACAACATGCAAAGAATCCTTTTCTTTCTCATACCATTCTACTAATTCTCTCATTTGAATAGGCGTCTCTAAAGGGCTTGCATATTCAAACATTTCTCCATTGGGTAATCTGACAGAATTCGGGTGTTCTTTGTAATCACCTGTTTTTATTAATCTTCTTGTTGATTGACCATCGTTGGTAATGGCTTCTTTCCAAAAAGGCCGAACTAATAATACTTCATTTAAGTGTTTAATAAATTGTTCTGTCAGAGGTCTTTCATTATCCACAGCTAATTCTTTCACCATTTGAAAAGCAACATCATGAGCTTTCATTTCTTCGTACTCCCGTAATGCGTGATTGCCTTTGGTCTCATCAAAAATTAAAAGCAGCTTAGTTTCTCCATAAGTCAGCGTATTGCCTTCGATATGATTGGAATTATAATTAAACTCTAACCTGAATTTTTCATCCAGTTTTTTTGTTGATCCTGTGCTAAAGGATAAAAAGCCTTTAATTCGTGTTGCAGGCTGTCGATCTCATCTAAAATCGATTTCATGTGTGTATTTTTAAATTGAGCTTAAATACAAAGATAACTATTAAGATTGCCGGATAACATCGACAGAATTTGGTTATTTTAGATAAATTTTCGTAACCATGCACCCTATTTTCAAAAACATTTATCAGCACCCGCTTTTATCTGACAAAGACATTGAAACGCTTGCTGCATCGCATGAGCGCGTTACTATTTCAAAAGGCGATGTTCTTTTGAAAGAAGGTAAAGTAGCTAATGAATATTATATTTTGGAAGAAGGATTGATAAAGGCATTTGTACACGATTATAATAATGATGAAATAACTACTGAATATTTTTCAGATAAAGAACTGGTCATTGCGCCAGCTTCGCTTTTTCAACGAATTCCATCACAGGAAACACTTCAGGCGCTTACAGATTGCACATTATGGAAGATATGTTTTGATGCGTTTCAGCAGCTTTATCACAATGTCCCTGGTTTCAGAGAGTGGGGAAGACTTTGGTTTTCGCAACAACTTTTTCTGTAAAACAGCGATCACTTGATATGATCACAGAAACCGCAACCACCCGCTATTTAAAACTGATCAATGAAAAGCCTCAAATTATTCAGCACGTTCCTCTTAAACAAATAGCCTCATACCTGGGCGTTACAGATACTTCTTTAAGCAGGATAAGAAAGGAAATTGTTAAATCTCCTGGAGTAAGCGCTTAATAGTATTGCTGTATTTAGGATACCATTTATTTCTTGCCAAATGACAAGTTGTTGTGGCCTTAGTCTTTTTACTTTTGGTTAAATAAAAATGTCATTATGGAAAACCAAAAATTCAATCCTGTCGTATGGTTCGAGATTTATGTAGATGATATGGAAAGGGCCACAAAATTTTATGAAACTGTGTTGAACATTAAGCTGGAGCAAATGTCTGACCCTTCAGACGAATCCATGCAAATGAAAGCATTTCCCGGAGACATGAAAAATCATGGTACATCTGGAACGTTGGTGAAAATGGAAGGTGGCAAAGTCGGCGGCACCGATGTTATAATATACTTTGGTTGTGAAGATTGCGCAGTTGAGGAAAGTAGGGTAAAAGCTGTCGGAGGGAAAATCTGCAAACCAAAAATGCCGATCGGCGAGTATGGCTTTTGTTCAATTGTTACGGATACGGAAGGCAATACAATTGGCCTGCATTCAATGAAATAGCGACAGATGGATAAGGAAAGAATAGTTGTAAGCGAGCTGGTTCAGAAACCACTCGAAATGGTTTGGAATAGCTGGATTGATCCATCTTGCATCAGGGAATGGAATATGCCGTTTGATGATTGGCATTGTCCACAAGCTGTAAACAACGTTGCCATTGGCGGTGATTTCAATTTCAGAATGGAAAAGAAAGACGGTAGCGAAGGGTTCAATCATAAAGGAAAATACGATAATGTGGTTCGCTTTGAACTGCTTGAATATACACTTGATGATGGCCGTAAGTCGACGATAGAGTTTCAGCATATTGATGATAATACCATTGTAAAAGAAAGTTTCGAACCCGAAGAAAACATGGCAGTAGAAATGCAGGCCTCTTTTTGCCTGTCAGTGCTTCACAGATTTAAAAAGTATACAGAGAACAAATGAGAGAAATACAGTTGATCGTACATATTTCCCTGGATGGATTTGTTGCCAGCGAAAGCGGAAGCCTGGATGGCTTTCAGCCAGGCGAAGATAACCTGGCGTTTGTTACCGATATTGCCGAGCAAGCTGATACCATTTTATCAGGCCGTGTTACTTACGACATGTTAAATGTGTACTGGCCAACGGCAGCGAAGAATCCGGCTGCAACAAAAGCGGAGGTTCGTTATTCCAATTGGTATAATGACACAAATAAAATCATCGTTTCCCGAACTTTGAAAGGCAGCAATGAGATGGTTTTAAGTGAGGACTTTATCAGTAATGTGAAGGAGATTAAATCGAAGCCCGGTAAGCCTATTGTTATATTTGGAAGCCCTTCTGTTGCAGGGCAATTAATGGAACATAATCTTATTGATGTGTATTGGATCTTTGTAAATCCTGTGATTTTTGGAAAAGGAATTCCCTGGTTTAAAACGCTTAATGAAAGTAAGAAATTGAAGATCACAGAGACGAGGAAATTCATCAATGGGGAAATGGGATTGAAGTATCATCTAACAAAATAGATTGAAAAATGAAGCCTAATGAAAGTGGTTATGAAGAGGTAAATGGTATAGAACTCTATTACGAGGTTTACGGGTCAGGCGAGCCATTGACGTTGATTCATGGCGGCGGTTCTTCTATACGGTTGGATTTTTCGGAAATTGTTGAGCGATTATCAAATGAGTATAAACTTATAGGAATTGATCTTCAAAACCATGGAAAGTCACAGCATAGGCAGGTTCCTGAAACTTTTGAACAAGATGCAAAAGATGTTGTTGGCTTGTTGGATGCAATTAGCGTAGAAAGGTCATCATTTTTAGGATTTAGTAATGGTGCAAGCACGGTTCTACAAATTGCCCATTTATTTCCTGAAAAAGTAGAGAAAGTTATTGCTGCTTCTGGCGTTGTAAAACGTAGCGGCATGATCGATGGTTTTTTTGAAGGAATGAATCACATAACGATTGATCATATGCCGGCTTATTTAAAAGAAAATTTTTTGCAATTAAATCCTGATGAAGGGGATAAAAAATTGCAAAACATGTTTGAAAAGGACAGTCAGCGAATGATTCATTTTGAAGATTGGAATGAAGAGGTGTTAAAATCAATTAAAGCGCCAGTCTTTTTAATAAGTGGCGACCAGGATGTGGTTAAAGCGATGCATTTAGCAGAAATGAATAAATTAATACACAACTCAAGATTAATGATACTTCCAGCCGGGCATGGATCATTTATGATGGCGGATGAGAACCGGGTTGTTGACAAACAACTCATTGATTTTACCGCTGCACAAATCAGAAATTTTTTAAAAAAGTAAATTATAAAAAATGGAACAAAAAGTTATTGCAAAAGCAAGCATTGGTATTCAAAAGCCAGTATCGGAAATATTCGAGGCTATTGTTGATCCGGAAATAATGAAGCATTATTTTATTTCCAAAGGTTCAGGAAAAATGGAGCAAGGCGCATCGCTTAACTGGTCTTTTCCGGAGTATGATGGTTCTTATCCGCTTACAGTATCGGAGGTGAGGGAGAATGAAAAAATCGTATTTGTGTGGGATCCGCAATCAATTGTAACAATTGAACTTGAAGAAAGAGCAGATAACGATACCGTTATAAAAGTTTTTGAAGAAGGGCATGAGTTGAACGAGAAAGGAGTAAAATGGGCGATCGGTCAAACAGAGGGATGGTCTAATTTTCTTGCATGTATGAAAGCATGGCTTGAGCATGGGATTCATCTTCGCAAAGGCGCTTTTGATTTTATGAAGAAAGGGGCTTGATATTCCATGGGCCAAAAAATATCTTCAAGATTAAAAGAGGTGGTTGATGCCCTTTCTTTAGTTGATGGAATGCGGGTATTGGAGATCGGCTGTGGCCCCGGAGTTGCCGCGCGCGAGATTGTTAACAGATATAAAAATGTTTTTGTGCTGGCTATTGACCGGTCAGAAAAGGCAATTGAAAAAGCTAAGCGGCAATCAAAGAATGAAATGGCTACCGGGAACCTGGAGTTTCAAAAGTGCGCAATTGAAAATTTTCAGATGGACGGAACCGTTTTGTTCGACATCGCATTTGCCATTCGTGTAGGAGCGCTTGATGGACGGCACCCCGATTTGGAAATGAAAAGCATCGCTCGCATTCGGGAATGCCTGAAAAAGGATGGAAGGTTGTTTATTGATGGTGGAAAACCATTAAGACAATTGCAGCTTAAATAGATCAGCGTGTTTCTTTATCATTGTCTGCTATCTGGTCATTAAATGTTGAAGTCGATTTATCGATGGCTTTATCAGGGTCACTTTGTAACTCGTGTGTTTCTTTATTATACATGCCATCCAATTCATCAACTACAGTGCCTTTCCATAAGGGTGTTCCAATAAAATAAGCAGCTCTGCCAATCATGTGCGCAGCGATGGGCGCTGTTAGTATCAGAAAGAAAACAATGGCGATAGCTTTTGTTGTTACCGAGGCATCATCGGGAAACATAATAGCGGCGCAGATTAATAAAAGGCCTACGCCAAGACTAGACGCTTTTACTGTTACCGAAAGACGCAGGTAAAAATCGGGCATTCTTAGGATACCGATGGATGCAAATAAAATAGAAAGCGCTCCGAGCGTGCTTAGTATAGCTAAAATTATATCAATCATCTTTTTGTTTTTCTATGTAATAAGAAAATGCGATAGTACCGAGAAATGCGATCAGTGCTAGTATAATCGCAACATCCAAAAGTATTTTTTGGTTTTGCCTGATACTGTAAACAGTAATAATTCCAATACCAATAGTGATGATAAGATCGAGCGCTATTACTCGATCTACTATCGACGGGCCTTTAAATAAACGAATAAATACCAGCACCACAGAAAGTGTCAGAATCGGCAAAATTATAAAATCAAAATAAGTTGATAATGTCATCTTAATATTTCTAATAAGCGGCGTTCCATGCCTTCTTTTAATTGATGAATAAAAGCCTCGGGAGTTTTTAGGTACATCGCGTGTATAAAAAGTGCTTTTTTATCTTCACTAACATCAAGTATGAGTGTTCCCGGTGTAAGCGAAATGAGCGTGGATAACACATTTATTTCAAAATCAGATTGTGCACTTAAAGGATAACGAACAACACCCGGCCTGAAAAAATATTTAGGAGTAATTACGTCATAAGCTACTTGTACATTGGCTTTCAGCATCTGATACAAAAAATAAAAGGCAAAACTAAACACTTTCGGTAGCCGGAAAAAATACCTGCGTTCCTGTTCGTTTCTGTTCATAATCCATAAAACAAAAAAACCCAGTATAAAGCCAAAGGCAAAACCTGTGTATGATAGTGATCCGGTTAGCGCTACCCATAAAAAAGATAGCAGCAGGTTCATTAAAAAATTCTTAATCATACGCTGCGTTTTTACTTTTTAAATACTGCGTTTATATAGGAACTGGTATCTATCAGCTCCTCTGCAATTCGGTCAACAATCTGAACAATTGCTTCTGCATTTAATCCAATATAAACTGAAGCAATTGCTAAAATCCCAATGGGTATTAATAATAGCAATTTTCTAAGAAACGGTAGGGGCTCAAATTTGTTGTCCACAGTAACATCGGCTGGTATATCTTTCCAAAAAACTTCTGCCCACATTTTTGCAATTACATACAAGGTTACAAGGCTACCTAATATTAAAGCCGCTACAAAAAAGTAATGCTGTCCCGTAAATGCCTCTCGGAATAAATATACTTTAGGCCAAAAGCCCGATAGTGGCGGAATTCCTACCAGCGAAAGTAAAACGATTGCTATCAAAAGTGATATTTTCGGATATTCTTTATACAAACCTCCAAGCTTTTCCATAGTAATAACACCTCGTAATTGCATTATAACCCCAGAAATTAAAAACATGTTTGTTTTTACCATTATGTCATGTATCAGATAAAATACTGTACCCATTAATGCCAGTTTCGTGAATATGGCGATGCCTCCTACCATAAACCCGATATGGCAGACAATAAGGTAAGAGAACAGCCGACGAATATTCATTTTATTGAGCGAACCAAAAGCGCCGGTTAAAATGGTAAGTACGGCCATTACCATTAATAGTTTTTTGGTGAAATCATCTGGAATAAATATCAGGCTGTTAACCCGAAGTATAGCATATATCCCCACTTTGGTCAACAGCCCGCCAAAGGTTGCGGCAACTGCTGATGGCGGTGTATGGTAAGAGGACGGAAGCCAGAAGTACAAAGGGAATACAGCTGATTTGATGCCAAAACCAAGTATAAAAAATACGGATGTAATACCCACCAATGACCTGTTTTGAACATCATGCATTTTAATAGACAGGTCTGCCATATTTAACGACCCGGTCATACCGTATAAAATACCAATTCCTGTTAGAAAGAACATCGATGCAAGTATGTTCATCGACATGTATTTTAATGCACCTTCCAATTGATTTCTTCTGCCGCCAAGTGTCATTAATACAAACGATGCTATAATAATTACTTCAAACCAAACATACAGATTGAAAATATCGCCGGTTAAAAAAGCGCCATTTAATCCCATAAGCAGGAAATGAAATATAGGAAAATAGCCATACAGCATTCGTTGCCGGCTGAGTCCGGTTGCCGAAAAGATGGACACTGCAAAACCTGCAATGGATGTAAGCACTACCATGGTGGCGCCTAAAAGATCTGCTACAAAAACAATACTAAAAGGTGCTTTCCAATTGGATGCATTTAACGTAATAGTGCCATGTACATAAACATGAGTAAATAACATGGCGGCTGAAATAAGGGCTACTAAAGCGCCGCCTACAGATAAAATTCTTTGAGTGACCGTTTTTCTCCAAGCTATAAGTTGAAAAATGGCGATGAACAGATGAATAAAAACCGGAGCTAAAATAAGATTGTCACTCATATATCTTCTTCCTCGGGTGTATTTAAGTTATCCAAATCATCTGTTTCTAATAGTGCATAGACGCGCTTCAATAACACAATGGCAAATGCAGTAAGTGCAAAGCTTATTACAATGGCAGTAAGGATCAATGCCTGTGGAACAGGATCTGCGTAGGTTTTATTCAGAACTTCCTGTGCCGAACCTATTATTGGCGGTTTGGCTTTTACGATAGCACCAAGCACAAAAATCAATATATTAGTGGCACTGCCCAGCAACATAATTCCTAGTAAAAGCTTTACCATACTTCTTCGAAGTATAAAATATACACCACCTGTATAAAGCAAGCCTATTACCAATATGAGTAATAATTCCATTAATCGTCTGTTAAAGAAATAGTGAACAATATGGTTAGAACAACACCTATTACAACAAGATATACGCCCAGATCAAAAAACAATGCAGTACCTATTGAGCCTACAATGGGAAAGTCGCCCTCGAGCCAAAGTCCTGTCATAGGTGGTAAGCCAACTAGAACGGGGACTAACACACTTAGCGTTGCAACACCCAGCCCAACTGGTATTAGAGACAAAGGCTTTTTTCTTAGCAACTTCATAGTAGCATCTGTACCATTTGCAAAGCTGTGCAGCACAAATGCTATTGAGGCCACAAGTCCGCCTACAAAGCCACCTCCGGGATAATAATGTCCGCGCAATAAAAGAAAAATTGAAAACAACAACAGTATTGGGAGCAGGTATCTTGTTGCTGTTTGTAAAATACTACTTCTCATTTTATTCTTTTTCCGTTGGTTTTAATCTTAACCTTAATAAATTATAAACTCCAATAGCCGCAATACTTAATACCACGGTTTCAAAAAGTGTATCAATGCCTCTAAAGTCAACAAGTATAACGTTTACCACATTTTTACCTTTGGCCATTTTATAGGCATTGTCCCCATAAAAATCGCTGGTTGCAGTTACAATAGGTTCGTGGTGCACCTGAAGCGCAACCATACAAAGTATTAAGCCGAAACCAAGGCTACAGCCATGTCGCGGTAACGCTCTCTTTTTGTACCAAGATTTAAAAAAGGAGGAAGTTTATATAATACCAGTACAAACAATACCGTTGTAAGTGTGTCTATTGTAAACTGTGTCATCGCAAGGTCTGGCGCGCTATAAAAAACAAACATTAAACAAATGCAATAACCAATTACACTCATCGAAACTACTGCAGTAAGTCTTGTGCGAGTAGTAAGCATAATAATAAGCGCGCCGATAAGTATTGCCACAATCGCAACCTCATAAACACTAAGCATGGCTAAGCCATAAAAATTAATATCTACCGGTCCGCTTAGCCAAAGTTTGTAAGCTAACAAAGCTTCTGCAAATAAAATGATCTGTAAATGATAGGAGCGTAAATATCCGTTATGAAATTTTCCGGTGTACCATTCAGAAAATATAAATAATGCGCTTGCAATCCTTTCAAATATAAACTCTGGAGAAATCCATTTAAATCTTGATATAATAGTTGCTTTTTCTTTCGAAGGTTTATTAAACAGGTATAAAACAGTTCCGGCCGCCAAAGTGGCAAGGCTTAATAGAAGCACCGTATTAAGGCCGTGCCATATTTTTAAATTAAGTTTTGTATCTGTTCCAAATATAGCATTCGCCGCCTGTCTTGAAAAAAGCTCGCCAATTAAATTGGGCATAAGGCCGAACAAAACACCCAACACGGAAAGTATTAACGGAGGAAGCCACATGGAAATGTATGGAAGATGTGTTTTTTGGTGAGACTGAGGAAGTGCTCCGGTAAAGGGTTTGACGCCCGCCATAAAACCTGCAGCCACCAGGCCGATATTAGTAAGCACTGCTAACGAAGTTAATGCAAAGACCCATGAAGACTTTGCATGCAAGGTGGCCTCATATATCAGGTCTTTACCTATAAATCCAAATGAAAGAGGAACACCGGCGCTGGAAAGCGCAGCTAAAAATCCGGCAATAGCCACCGGTAATAATACTTTTCGAAGACCAGACAATTTCGTGATGTCGCGTGTGTGTGTTTGATGCTCAATGATGCCTGTAATAAGAAATAGCGAAGCTTTATACAGCGCATGCACTAAAATAAACACGCTGGCTGCAATCACTGCATCTCTTGTGCCAAGCCCAATTAAAAATGTAAGTATGCCCAGTGCTGAAATTGTAGAATAAGCGAGGATGCTTTTTAAATCGACTCGCAACAACGAATGATAAGCGGCGTATAACATCGTGAAACCGCCAACTATCATAAGCGGATAACTCCATGCCGCGGTATTGCCCAATATTGGATCGAACCGTGCAAGCAGATATATACCTGCCTTCACCATCGTTGCAGAATGCAAATACGCAGACACAGGAGTTGGCGCTTTCATAGCGCCCGGCAACCAAAAATGAAAAGGGAATTGAGCGGATTTGGTAAAAGCGCCCATAAACAATAATGCAAGTATCAGCGGGTATTGAGCATGATCGATAATAATATCCCTCGAATGGATCAACGCTGAAATGCTATAAGTCCCGGCTATATTTCCTAATAATATTAAACCTGCAAGTAAAAAAATCCGCCCAGGCCAGTTACAGAAAGTGCCGTGAGTGCGCTTTTCCGCGATTCTGGATTTGTATTATTGAATCCTATTAGGAAAAATGAACTGATGCTTGTGAGCTCCCAGAAGATAAAAAGTAATAATATATTATCTGCGAGCACCATGCCAAGCATGGCAGACATGAATAAACTTAGATAGGCGAAGAACCGATCAAAATAAAGATGGCCTTTCAAATAGGTTCGTGCATAAAAATAAACAGCTACACCGATACCTGTTATAAGCAGGGCAAATAACAGGGACAATCCGTCCAGCCTGAAATCAAGATTCACGCCTAAAGAAGGTACCAGGATGTGGACTGAAAAAACTCCTGCCCCAGTGATATATTTGGCAGTAGCGTAAGGTAATAAATAAATATACTGAGTGGTAGCAGCATTAGTAAAATGCTCCAATTTGATTTCATTATTTTCCCAAAGGGAATTAATAAAATAGCAACAATGAAACCAGCGAGGACCGTTAAAAGCATGTATAACAGGTTTGTTTTCCGATTTCGTTAAATATAAGGAAAACAGGGCGTTTTTACTAAAAAATTGAAGAATAAAAATGTTGATTTATAAAATATGGGCAGGCTTATTTTGTTTTGTACACAAGTGTTCCGTCTCTTTCAATCACTATAGCGTTCTCATCTATCCAATAATTGATTACAGTTAAAATATAATCTTTATGATGCCCTTTCAAAACTGAAAAAATAGCTTCTGTTGTCATCGGTGTTTGAAGATGTTCTTTTAAAAGATTGCTTATCAAATCAAAACTTTGCTGAGAAAGAGATGCCTTTCTTTTACGCAAACAATTATCACAAATACCGCAATCGGTCATTTTTGAATCTCCAAAATAATTTCCGATCAACTTACTTCTACAAGTTATTTGCTCCTTTATGTATTCAACTATTTTATCGATCCTTTCCGAAAAATTTAATTTTCGTTTGTTATGTTGCTCGTTGTCTATTTGCAGCAAGGCAGTTTTAATACGGGTTCTGGTCAGCATTACCTGGGGTTCATCCTTCTGTGGTTCATATACAACAACCCTGTCAACATGCAGTTTTCTAAGCTGTTCTTTTACTACCGCAATATCATATTTTAAAAGATGTGCTAAAAACGCTTCCGAAATATATACGGGATAATCATATATGCCTTCATAAGTTCTTAATAAAGTTTTGATCAGCGGCTCATAATCTGCAAAGTTCTTTTCATACTCGTACAGATCTTCTTTATATATAGTGAAACGAACTGTTGCCGGGCTAAATACCTGTTCATTAAAACTTAGCCAGCCATCTTGTTCCAATGCCTTTAAACCGTAGATCGTAGTTTGCACATTCTGGCCAAATTTCTTTATAAAATCTTTCAGGTTAAAATCATAACTATCACCTGGCGACTCGCCTTCCGGTAGCTGAAGATAATGTACCACATTACGATAAACGTTTCTAATAGTAGTGATGTCTGGATAGCGAACATCAGGCAAAGTTTTTAAATCATCAAGTTCTGCATCGTTATACAAAAGAACGGCATAAGCATTTTTATTATCGCGCCCCGCGCGGCCAGCTTCCTGGTAATAATTTTCCAAACAATCCGGAACATCTGCATGAATAACTATGCGAACATCAGGTTTGTCGATGCCCATTCCAAAAGCATTTGTGCAAACCATTACCCTGGTTTGGTTTTGAATCCAACGTTCCTGCTTCTTCGATCTCTCTTCTATTGACAGCCCGGCATTGTAAAAATCAGCAATGATGTTCTTCGCATTTAAGAGTTCGCTTATTTCCTTCGAGCGCTTTCTTGTTTTGCAATAAACAATAGCTGAGCCCTGTACACTTTTGAGTACCGAAATAATTTTGTTGATGCGCGATTCTACTTTAAAAACACTGTACGAAAGATTAGGCCTTTCGAAAGACTGCCGGAATATTCTGAATTTGTTTTCGCCTTCGGCAGATAATTTTTCGCAGATATCTTGTTGTACTAATGGTGTTGCCGAAGCAGTTAATGCAATAACTGGCACGCCGGGTAGTTCTTCGCGTAATTTAGCAATGCGTAGATAAGGTGGCCTGAAATCGTAACCCCATTGCGATATACAATGCGCCTCATCAACCGCGATTAAGTTTACACCCAAACCAGGAAGATATTCTTTGAACAAGGCCGTTTCCAGGCGTTCTGGCGATACGTATAAAAATTTACAGTTGCTATGCGCTGCTGTTTCTAAAATGCTTATTACATCACGGCGTTGCATGCCGGTATGTATACTGAATGCCGTGATATTTTTTCGGCGAAGATTCTGAACCTGATCGTTCATTAATGCAATAAGCGGGGAAATAACAAGGCATAATCCATCCTTTATTAGTGCCGGAACCTGGTAGCAGAGCGACTTTCCACCACCTGTAGGCATTAGTGCCAGCACGTCATTTCCCTGCAGTGCTGCTTCAACAATTTCCTGTTGCGTTGGCCGGAAGTTGTCAAAACCAAAATACTCCTTAAGGGTTTGCTGCGCAATTGTACTCATAAAAGGCATATTATGCCGACCCTAAAATACATTAATTGCATTTAATCTAGCGAACTGATCAAGATGGTCAAAACAAAAAGCTTTTATACAAGATGAGAACCTACAAGTAAATTTCTCTTCAGCTTCGAAGGTGTTTCATGCATCACTTGTTTAAAGATCTTGTTGAAATACGTTACATTATTAAAGCCACATTCAAAACATACTTCTGAAATACTTTTGTCCTGATGTAACAGGGCAGCTGCCTTGTGAATACGGTACCTGTTTACAAACTCCGAAAAAGTAATGTTGGTTGCTTTTTTAAAAAATTGCAGAAAGACGGTACAGATAAGCCAACGAGTGTTGCTGCATTCTGGATATGAATTTCATTTTGATATTCATTACCTACATAAGTAAATATTTTTGAAGCCTGGTTTTGTATTTTGATAAAAGTGCAGATGGAACAATGCCATTATTAAGAATATTGTAATCTTTTGTTTGAGCGAGCATTTCAAATATATCAAACAAGGTTAACAATCTTTTGAAAGGGGATTGTTCTATCATTTTCAACATTTTTTTCCTACCTGATCCTGTATTCTGGGAGAAAATGCAAGGCCGTATTTAGAAAGCTCAAGCAAAGGTTCAATAGCGGTCATTTCAGGAAAATCAAATGAAAAAACTTCAGGAGTTATTTGCAGCACTACTTCCTCATGGAGATCGGTTGAGTTGAGGCCAAATCCTGAATGAGGCAGGTTGCTTCCTATAAGTACCAGATCTCCTTGATGATAGGTGCTCAAATGATTACCAACATGGCGTGTGCCGCTTCCTCTGGGAACATATACAAGTTCAAATTCCGGATGATAATGATATTGCCAGATAAAATCAGAACTCTTCACCATTTTGTGATGGAGTAGCCGAAACGAGCTACCGGGGTCTGATCGTACAATTTCATACTCTATTTTCATCAGATATTTTCAATATTTTAAATAGTCGGGGAGTTTTTAAAAATCCTCACGCGCGATTTGTAGCTGTATTAAAATTAAATAAAAAAAGGTTAATATAGTTCAATAAAAAATGTATAGCGTTGTATTTACTCGTTTGCGAGTTGTTGATCTTTGAAATAAGATAAAACGGTCGCTTTTGAAGAGTTTTTGTAGTTGGGTGTCAACACAATAAATATTCGATTTAATGATTGCCGGTTAACGAAAACGATATGATTGCTATAGATACATCTTCTAATGCTGGAACCCTGTTTGCCGATGTACAGGCGCAACATGTTTTTGATGATCAAAAAACATTTGCAGATGCGGTTCCCTTATACTCGTTGCCCTATATCGCCGCAAAATATGCACACCAAAAAGAGCAGGAAGGTTTCAGCCTGCTGCAATTCGTTCGCAACAATTTTATGTTACCAGGCCAACTTACTGAGCATAACCAGAAGCCGAAAAAATCAATTGACGATCATATTTTCGGTCTTTGGGATAAACTTACCAGAACCAATACGAAAGATAATGGATCATTGATAGGATTGCCCCATTCTTATGTAACACCTGGAGGAAGGTTTGAAGAACAATATTATTGGGATAGTTATTTTACAATGCTGGGACTTGTTGAAAGTGACAGAGTGGATTTGGTAGAAGGAATGATCGACAATTTTACTTACCTGATCAATACTATTGGGTTTATTCCTAACGCTAACCGAACTTATTATCTTACACGTTCTCAAATTCCGTTTTACTCAGCAATGGTAAGGCTTCTGGAAGAAATTAAAGGGCCTGAAATTCTGATAAAATATTTGCCCACTTTACAAAAGGAGCATGAGTTCTGGATGAAAGGAAGTGAAACATTAGATGAAGAGAATAATTGTTGCCTTCGGGTAGTGAGGATGGAAAACGGGTCACTATTAAATCGCTATTGGGATACTGAAAATACGCCGAGGCCTGAAGGTTATGCGTTGGATGTTGCTGTTAAAATGCAGGCACCAGATAATAAAGAGTTGTATAGAAATATTAGAGCAGCTTGTGAATCGGGTTGGGATTTTTCGAGCCGATGGCTTAGCGATGGAAAAAATTTGCATAGTATTTGTACAACTGAGATTGTTCCGGTAGATTTGAACTGCATGCTTTTACATATGGAGAAAACAATACTTGCCGCCTTCTCACTTTCTGGTAATATTTCTATGCAGAAAAAGTATGAGCAACTCGTTGCTCAACGTACTGCCGCTATTGAAAACTATTTGTGGGACGAGGATAGCCACGTTTACAAGGATTATGATTTCAAAAATAAGCATGCAACCAGTTCTTTTACTCTTGCCATGCTTTTTCCTTTATATATAGGTATTAGTTCAAATGAAAGAGCTGCCGCGGTTCTTTCTTTTGTTAAGAAAAATATGTTGAAGGAAGGTGGGCTGCTTACAACTAACGTAAAAACGAAACAGCAATGGGATGCAGTTAAAGGCTGGGCTCCTTTACAATGGATTGGTTACGCGGCTGCGTTGAACTATGGAAATAATGAGTTGTCTGAAAATATCAGAAAAAGTTGGATGCAAAATATCGAGCATAAATATAGGTTGACCGGACATTTAATGGAGAAGTATCCGGTTGTAATGACAGCTAGCGATAATGATACGGGTGGCGAGTATCCCAATCAGGACGGGTTTGGTTGGACTAATGGTGTGTATTTAAAGATGAAGCATTCCTTATAATCCGATTTTGCTTTATCATAAATAAAACTGAAATTTTTATTAATTATAAATGTTTGCGAATGAATCTTTTTTTCTTAAAACCTTAAACTCAACGATTATGGAAAGACGCTCTTTCTTCATGAAGCGGGGAACAAAACTGGCGGGAGCTATGTTGCTTTTGCAGTTCCTTTTTGCTTTTGATTACAGTTATGGGCAAGCCGGAGGTATAAATGGTAAAATTACCAACGACAAAGGCGAAGCACTTCCGGGAGCTACCATTACACTGCTTGAAAAAATGTACAATCCTCAACAGGTGCCGACGGGCAGTTTACTTTTACTAACGTGGAAAGTGGAGATTATAATCTGTCAGTGACTTTTGTTGGTTACGCAACTGCTACAAAATCCGCAACCGTTACTTCAGGCAATGTAACAACGGTTGATATTCAACTAACGCCGGAAATACAAAATATTGAAGAGGTAGTAGTAATTGGTTACGGTACTGCAAAAAGGAAAGATGTGACCGGAGCGGTGGTAACTATAAACGAAAAAAACTTTAATAAAGGTATTGTTACTAACCCCGATCAATTGATACAAGGTAAAACGCCGGGTATCATGATCATCAACAACACCGGGCAACCAAGGCGGGGCAACAACCGTACGCATACGCGGTAACTCTTCTATTCGCGCCAGCAATAACCCACTCTTTGTATTAGATGGTGTGCCTATGGCAGGAAACTCTCCATTACCGGAGGGCCGCGGCGATTTTTCCTCCGACCGGGGTAATCCGTTAAGCTATTTAAATCCGAGCGATATAGCCAGCATGGATATCCTTAAAGATGCATCCGCTACTGCTATTTACGGATCAAGAGGTGCTAATGGTGTGGTTATTATTACAACGAAAAAAGGAAAAATTGGTGATCCTGTACTTTCGGTAGGTGCTTCTTCAGGTATATCAAACATGCGGGAGAAACCCAAGGTATTAGATGCGGCAGGCTTTCGCGAGGCATTAGCTTATTACACGCCAGAAGAAGCCGCTAATGCGGACTTCGGAAGTAACGTGGATGCATTTAAGGAAATTACGAGGAGCGCGGTAACGCAAAACTATTATGCCGATGTATCAGGCGGAAGTGCTAATGGAAAGTATCGTCTTTCAGGTGGTTATCTGAATCAGCAGGGAATTATTATCGGCTCTCAGTTAAAAAAATACACCACGAACTTTACGGGTAATTATAAGTTCCTCGAAAATAAAAGACTTGGACTTGATTTCTCTTTGTTCTTTACACAGTTGAACAACCAATATGCTCCAATCAACGTAGGTGTAGGCGCTCAGGGAAATATTATTTCTCAGGCTTTGCAATGGAATCCTACCCGTCCGCTTAGAGATGAAAACGGTGAGTTGACTTTTATTAATACGAATACCCGTAATCCTTTGGCGAGTGCTGAAGCTTTTAAAGATAGAGCTGTAACTAACACACTAGTAGCAAATCTATCTCCATACTACAAATTTACAGACGATCTGGAATATCGTTTTACATACAGTGTAATGCGGCAAACCGGCAACAGGGAGGGAATGTACAGAGCTGGTATCATTGACCCCTCAGCTGTAAGCAATGAGCAGGCGTTTATTTCAAATACCGGCGAAACGAATCAGCAAATGACGCATACACTTTCGTATAATAAAGATGTGTCTGAAGATTGGAGCATCAATGCTGTTGCGGGTTATGAATATTTAGATTATAGTTTCAACAACAACATCGCCTTTGCTGGTGGGTTTCAATACTTAGGTCTGGATTACTTTGATTATCTGCAGTATTCACCTGTGTCTACCCGTGAAATCGCTTCATACAGAAGTCCTACAAATCAATTACAGTCGCTGTTTCTGCGTGGTGGTTTCAATTATCTGGATCGTTATTTACTTACTGCTACCGTAAGAAGGGATGGCTCTACTAAATTTGGTGTAAATAACAAGTATGCTATTTTCCCATCATTAGCTGTTGCATGGAATGTGGCCGAGGAGAATTTCTTAAAAGGTAACACAAACATTGATCAATTAAAAGTAAGAGTTGGTTGGGGTAGAACAGGTAACCAGGAATTTCCTTCCGGAGCTTCTTTGGACAGGCTGGTTTTTGGTACACAAAGTATCAGTCAGGCAAACTATGGTAACCCTGATTTGAAATGGGAAACTTCTACCACATTTAATGCAGGGATTGATTTTGCGATCTTGAAGAATAGAATTTATGGTTCGATAGATTATTTTAATAAAACTACAACCGATGCTTTGTTTGAGCAAACCCTTGCACAGCCTGCACCAGCAGGGCGCATATGGGTAAACCTGGATGGGGAAATAGTTAATAAAGGAGTTGAAATTTCGCTAACTGGCAATATTATTAGAGGTGAAGAATGGAATTGGGATCTCACAGGTAATGCCACGTTTCTTAAAAATAGTGTAAGTGGGCTGATTGGTTATTATGAAACGGGAGCCTTACGTGGACAAGGCTTTTCCGGTGTATTAGGACAAAGAATGGTGAACGGCCAGCCGCTGAATGTTTGGTATCTTGCCCAATACGAAGGCATTGATCCTCAATCAGGACTCAGTTTGTATCGAGGCTTGGACGGTAGCATTGCTGACGCTAATACTAATGATCCAGCCATTAACAAAGTATATTCAGGCAGCCCTAATCCAACTACGCTACTCGGAGTTTCAACTAATGTACGCTATAAAAAAATCACTTTAGGAGCTAACATGAATGGAGCGATGGGCCATTACCTGTTCAATAATACAGCAGCCACTAGCTTGGGAATAAGCAACCTTCCTTTAAGAAATATTGGCTCCGCTTTTTTTGATACTCGTGTTAAAGAATCTACATCAAATTCTGCATCACCTTCTACACGGTATTTGGAAAAAGGTAATTACCTGAAAATGGCCAATCTTACATTGAGTTATAATGTAGGTGATATTGGAAAGACATTGAAAAACTTCAATGTATCGCTTACGGGACAAAATTTATTTATTATTACGAAGTACACAGGGTTCGATCCGGAAGTTAATACAGATGGAGCGACAAACGGCATACCTTCTTTGGGTATTGAATACCTTCCTTATCCGCCTGCGAGAACGGTTTTACTTGGAGTTAATTTTTCGCTGTAAACAACCATCTGGCTATTAATAATAATTAAAACACAAACAGATGAAATCAAAAAATATACTATATATACCTTTAATATTGGGGGCATTCGTTACAATATTGCCATCCTGTACCAAGCTTAATGAAGAATTTAGAAGTGAATTAGAAGAAGGATCGAATGTTGAGGCAACCGGTTTGCTGGTAACTGCATACACATCTTTAAACACGCCTTATCAACAGGAACAAAGATGGGTACTGCAGGAGATCTCAACAGATGCAGCAATGGCTCCTACCCGTGGCGGCGACTGGGATGATAACGGTATGCACCGTGCTATACATTTACATACCTGGAATCCAGATAACGGTTACATGAATAATACCTTCGTAAGTCTGGGTACGGCAATCTATAATGCAACTAACGTATTACGTTTTAATCCAAGTGCACAGCAGGCAGCTGAAGCGAGATTTATCCGTGCCATAGCTATGTTTGATATGCTTGATTTGTATGGTGTAGTACCAATAAGAGAAGGCGAGTCCTTAGAGGATTTTAGAATTCCTCCCGAAGTATTGCAGCCACAAGCTGCTATGGATTATATGATTAAAGAATTGAATGAAATCATAGGTGCGCTTCCCAACAGCAATACTAAATCGGCTTATGTAGCTAACAAAAATGCTGCAAAGGTTTTATTGATGAAGATATATTTAAACAAAGGCGTGTTTCTAAACAGACAGGCTCCAACATTTGACGTCGCTGATATGAACCAGGTAATTACGCTGGCAAAAGAAATTACTGGATCAGGCTTTTATACAGTATCCGCAGCCGGCAAGTACTTCGATAATTTTGCACCCGACAATGATGTGAAGTCTACAGAAAACATTTATACACTGTTTAATAAAAATGGTGAAAGAGGAGGTAATGTAGATAGAACTTGGAATACCATCGCTCACTATAATTTAAATCCAGGTGGGTGGAACGGCTGGTGCACCTTGTCTGATTACTATGATAAATTTCAGGCAATAGATGAAAGAAGGGGAATATATTATGATTATCCAGCTGATACAACGTCAAACAGAAGTAAAGACTATGATAGGCAGAATGTAGGTTTCTTCGCCGGCCAACAATACAACTGGTCTACCAATCAGCCGTTAAATGCAAGAAACCCTGCTAATGCACCTTTGGTATTTACAAGAGAAGTAACCATACGTACATCAGGGGCAACGCTTGAAACGGCAGGTATACGGCCTATGAAATATGCGTTCGACTATTCAGTAACCGGTCAAAGAAATAATGATTGGGTGGTGTATCGTTATTCTGATGTTTTACTGATGCAGGCAGAAGCAATTTTGCGTGGTGGAACAGGTGGTACTGCTGCCGAAGCTTTAGGTTTTGTAAATAGCATTAGAACTAAGCGTGGGGTAGCTGCATTTGGGTCGCTTACACTTGATAATCTGTTAGATGAACGTGCGCGTGAATTGTATTGGGAAGGTTGGAGAAGGCAGGATCTGATCCGGTTTGGTAAGTTCTTGGAAGCATGGCAGGAGAAAGCCGCTGATCCTGATCCTAAAACATTGGTTTATCCAATACCAAGTCAGCAAATTGCAGTAAATCCTAACCTTACACAAAACCCTGGATATACTAAATAAGATTTCTTAATCATAGCTTAAAGAAGGCCATTAACTAAGTGGCCTTTTTTGCATTTTTGTAATATGCTACATAACTGGAAAATAAAATTCTTTCTTTACATCAATTATTTTGTATTTGCCATATTGCTGAATAGCGTAGGCATTGTAATAGCAAAGTCTATTAATGTGTATGGCGTGAATGAAAAAGCCGCGTCCGCTTTAGAGGCTTTTAAAGATTTGCCTATTGCAATTGTATCTTTTTTATAGCATCTTTTTTACCCAGGTTGGGTTATAAAAATGGCATGCTCATCGCGCTCGTAATCGTATTTGTAGGTTGTTTGGGTATGCACTTTGCCAATAGTTTTTGGGCGGCAAAAATGATGTTCTTGTCGGTAGGTGTCAGTTTTGCATTAATAAAATTGTCTGTTTACAGTCTTGTAGGAGTTGTTACTGATACGCCGCGCCAGCACTCGTCTTTAATGAGTTCTATCGAAGGAGTTTTTATGGTTGGCATCGCAACTGCTTATTTTTTATTTCCTGCATTTTATTCAGAAACTGATGTGAACGCATGGCTTGAGGTTTATTTAGTATTGTGCGGCCTTATAGCGTTGTCTTTTTTGTTTCTCATTTTTTCTAATGTTCAAATACCGGTGCAAACGGCAGGGGCTGATTGGAAAGACGACATAAAGAATTCACTTAGCCTTTTAGTTATTCCTTTAGTCCTGGTATTCATCGGCTCTGCTTTTTTCTTTGTAATGATCGAACAAGGTATTATGACATGGCTGCCACGCTTTAACGAAAAAGTTTTTTTATTTTCAGAAACATTAAGCGTACAAATGGCTTCGCTACTTGCAATATCATTAGCTGTAGGCAGATTTATAGCAGGTTGGTTATCCAAAAAATATCATGGGCTATTATTGTAATTGTTTGCGCCGTTTTAGCCATTTTGCTATTACTCGCGGTACTTCCAAAGCTTGAAGCGTCAAATACACTAGAAAAGTTTAACGCTTTTTCCGAAGTGCCCATGCTTGGTTTTATGTTGCCTTTAATCGGGTTATTTATTGCGCCAATTTATCCATTACTCAACTCCACCGTATTAAGCCATCTGCCTAAAAATCTTCATGCACCGATGTCAGGGCTCATTATTATTTTTTCTGCATTAGGCGGAACACTGGGCTCAAGAATTGTAGGAACGCTGTTTGGCAGTATTGGTGGTGTTAATGCGTTTTATTTTTTAATCATTCCCATTTTGTTATTGATCATTTCTGTATTGATTATTCAGAAGATGACGAAGAAGCGCGCTGCCGCCGGGTTTTCGTGAATTATACTTTTTGAATCATCAGTGAATATGTGGCATCTTCGTTGCGTCGCACATTTCAACTGTAGAATATATGGCATCCTATATATTCTTCGCCAATTGTCTGAACTATGATTTATAGAATTAATGTATTAATAAGATTGAAAATTTGAATAATCACTATTCAACAATCAATCCTCAATGAAGCTCGCCTACTCACTACTTGCTATTTTTCAACCAGTCAACTATCATCTGTCATCTTCTCCTCTATCACTCCACTTTCTTCACCAGCAACCTGCTGCTATTTACCGCCAGCACCACATCGCTGAAAGCCATAATCAACGCTCCAAAAGATGGCGTTAAAAAGCCTAAAGCAGCAACAGGAATGGCAATGATATTATAAGAGAATGCCCAAAACAAATTCTCTTTAATCGTTTTATAAGTGTGTTTGCCTAAGCCCAAAGCAGTTGGCAGTTTTTTCAATCCGTGATTCATTAATACAACCTGCGCAGTTTGCATCGCTATTTGCGAAGCATCGCTCATGCTAATACCAATGGTTGCTTTAGCCAATGCTGGTGCATCATTGATACCATCACCCACCATCGCTGTTTGTGTTTGTGCATTTTTTGCTGCAATAATTTTTAGTTTTTCTTCCGGAGTTTTTTCGGCAATCACTTCATCAATACCTAATGTTTTTCCAATTAAATCTGCTTTAGCTTTTTTATCACCGCTTAGTAAAACGGTTTTAATGTTTTTGCTATGAAAATAATTAACCACCTGTTTTGCTTCCGGTCTCAATTCATCAGTAACATCAATAACGCCAATCAACTTATTGTTTTCAACAATGTAAATATTATGTGTGTCATCTTTGGTTAAATGATCCGCTATTTTATAAGAACCTGCACGATATTCATTGCCACTTTTATCTAAAGCACGCATGCCTTCGCCTTTGATTTCTTCAATCTTTTGCCAGCGAATATCTCCTTTGGCTTTCCACTCTTTCGCAAATACTTTGGCAATAGGGTGATTGGAATATTTTTCCAACGAATACACCAGCAATTTAAATGTAGTGTCATCAATCCCATTATCTAAAACGGTGTAATCTGTAATTGAAAAATTCCCGGTAGTCAATGTTCCCGTTTTATCAAAAACAATCTGTTTAATATCTTTAAAATTTTCGAGGCTGGTGGCGTTTCTAAATAAGATGCCATTACGTGCGCCACGCCCCAAACCCACGGCAATAGCAGCAGGTGTTGCCAACCCCATTGCACAGGGGCAGGCAATTACCAACACCGCAATGGCGCGCATTAATGATGATGTAAAATCGTCTAAAACAATCCAATTTATAATTAACGTAAGCGCAGCAATACCCAATACAATAGGAATAAAAATGGCACTGATTTTATCAGCCATTTGTTGTACCGGCGGTTTTTCGCCTTGCGCTTCCTGCACCATATTTATAATCCCCGAAAGCACAGTATCTTTACCCACCGCCGTTACCTGTGCTTTAACGGTGCCGTCTGTAACAATGCTGCCGCCAATCAATTTATCTTTAGCCTGTTTGTTTACCGGAACACTTTCGCCGGTAATAACCGCTTCGTTCACGCTTACATCGCCCCATAATATTTTACAATCTGTAGGAACCTGTTCGCCACTTTTGATTAGAATTAAATCTCCAGTTTGTAATGCACTGCTTTCAACGGGAAAAACATTTTCATTATGTTCATTATCATAAGCAATCATGTTGGCCATTACCACCTGCGTTTGCGCCAGTTTTTTTAATTGTGCCTGTGTAGCATCAACAGCTTTTTCTTCAATAAAATTTCCCAAGAAAACCAACGTAATTACAGTTGCGGCAGTTTCAAAAAATATGTATTCGCTTTGTCCGGTTAACATGCCATACAAACTATATACAAATGCAGCAGTTGCGCCAATGGCGATCAATACATTCATATTCGGCATTCCATTGCGAATGCTTTTCCAGGCGCTTATACCAAAAAAGACATGCCCACAATATAAACTGGAAGGCATAATGCCAACTGTATGTAAGGTTGCATGATCCAACTATGATGCATAGCGGGTATCATGTGTAACATAAGTATTAATGTAAAAGGAAGGCAGAACCAAAAACGTTGTGCATTGTTTTTAATAAATGCGCCTTTTACCTTTCCCTGTTCGTTGGTGTGCGCGTGACTTGATTGATGTTCATCAACCACGGTATAACCCAGATCGGCAAGCCCTTTTGAAATTTTATCAATAGATGCGTTGGCGTTATTTTCAAAACTCACATCGCCTGTAGCAAAGTTGACCCGAATGTCTTTGCCGCCTTCTTTAGTCAAATATTTATTAATGGTAAGCGCACAGGTGGCGCAATCCATGCCTTTCACTTTCCAGTTTATTTTTTCTTTTGTATCCATAACTCACTATTATAACGTGCAAAGTTATAGCAAGGTTGAAGGAATGGTTGATTCAGCCGGAGGTATTATTAAAACATGGTTGCAGAAACCAATTCTTTTATTGCAATAGCGTTGCGAAAGGTTAAAGCTCAATCTCGCTACAGCCCCGTCTCTACAGAAATTACTTTTACAAATCTTGAAAGATAGTATTCATTCAGCGATGTAATGGTTACGCCATTGGCTTTTCCTGAACTTGAGTGTATAAATCGCAAACTGTCAGTATTAGAAGTAATGATGCCCATGTGGCCCACTATTGTTGAAGTTGAATCTGTTCCGGTAAATAAAATAAGGTCGCCGCGTTTTGCTTTTTCTTTAGGAACTGTAATGCCTTTGTTGGTGAACTCCACTGAAGATCGCGGAACATCCAATCCAAAATGGTTGAAGACATATGTAATAAAGCCGGAGCAATCGAAGCCTTTTGAAGGATCGCTGGAAGCATATAAATAAGGAATGCCTTGTAATGTTTCTGCAAAATCTACAATTGTATTCAAAGGGATTTTTTTGTTCCAGGCAGCTAGATCTTTTTTTGTTTTTTGAAGTGAATCCCTGGTTTGCGGCAATGTGTCGACGAAGACTGAATCTGTCGCAGCGACAGTTGCATCAGATTTCCTTTCACCAATTATGAAACAAGCATAGTAAGAAATGCCAGCGAGCACCAATAATATAATGATGAAATATTTCACGGTAAAGAGTATGTGAATTTACTGATAAACGCGCATATATAGGATGCCATATATTCTACAATTGAAATGTGCGACGCAACAAAGATGCCATGTGTTTACTGTCGACTACAAAAATATTTTACTGCGAATTGGTCTAAACAATACCTTTGTTAGCATCTCAAATAAATTTTACAACGATTATGGAATACAGAATTGAAAAGGACACGATGGGCGAGGTGAACGTACCTGCCAATGCTTTTTATGGTGCGCAAACGCAGCGCTCGATTGAAAATTTTAAGATAGCGCAGGATATTAATAGAATGCCAAAAGAAATTATTCGGGCGTTTGCTTACCTGAAAAAAGCGGCGGCAATTACGAATCAAAAAGCGAAAGTGCTGGCCAAAAATAAAAGTGTGTTGATTGGCAAAGTTTGTGATGAAATATTGGATGGTAAATTGGATAATGAATTTCCATTGGTGGTGTGGCAAACGGGAAGCGGCACGCAAAGCAACATGAACGTGAATGAAGTAGTGGCGTATCGCGGACATGTATTGAATGGCGGAAAGTTGACAGACAAGGAAAAATTTTTACATCCAAACGATGATGTGAATAAAAGCCAGAGCAGCAACGATACTTTTCCAACGGCGATGCATATTGCGGCTTATAAAATATTAGTGGAAGTAACGATTCCGGGCATTGAAAAACTGCGCGATACGTTGAAGAAGAAAAGCAAGCAGTACATGAAAGTGGTGAAAATAGGACGTACGCACTTTATGGATGCCACGCCGCTTACATTGGGGCAGGAGTTGAGCGGATATGTATCACAACTGGATCATGGATTGAAAGCGATTAAAAACACATTACCCCATTTGAGCGAGCTGGCTTTGGGCGGAACGGCTGTTGGTACTGGGATTAACACGCCCGATGGATATGATAAGAATGTGGCAGCCGAAATTGCGCGTCTTACCAAACTGCCTTTTAAAACAGCAGAAAATAAGTTTGAAGCATTGGCAGCGCACGATGCCATTGTAGAAGCGCACGGTGCATTGAAAACCGTGGCGGTTAGTTTGATGAAAATCGCCAATGATATTCGTATGCTTTCGAGCGGGCCGCGCAGCGGAATAGGTGAATTATTTATTCCGGATAATGAGCCGGGTTCGTCTATAATGCCGGGAAAAGTGAATCCAACGCAATGCGAAGCACTAACAATGATTGCGGCGCAAGTAATGGGTAATGATGTGGCGATAAGTGTGGGCGGTGCTAATGGGCATTTTGAACTGAATGTGTTTAAACCCGTAATGATTTATAATTTTCTGCATAGCGCGCGCCTGATTGGTGATGGCTGTGTTTCTTTTAACGATAAATGCGCTGTGGGACTGGCTCCTATTGAAAGTAATATTAAAAAGCATGTTGATAATTCGCTGATGCTGGTAACGGCGTTGAATACAAAAATCGGTTATTACAAAGCGGCAGAAATAGCACAGAAAGCGCACAAAGAAGGCACAACGTTGAAAGCAATGGCCGTGAAACTGGGATATCTTACTGAGAAAGAATTTGACGAGTGGGTGATTCCGGCTAAGATGGTTGGGAAAATATAATTTTATGCCACGAATGCACGAATTGATTGGTTTAAGGCAAAGATTTATGCCACGAATTCACGAATAATCGATTTAAGAAAAGAGTGCATGCTGCAAAGGATTAATTCTTATTCGTGAATTCGTGGCTAAATTACTTACATCAAATAATCTATGACTGATTCTGTACTATTTAAAGAAGAGAGCTTTGAAATTATTGGTGCTTGCATGGAAGTTCACAATAATTTGGGAATCGGCTTTTCAGAAATAGTATATAAAGATGCTTTAGTATATGAATTTACTAAGCGGCTTATCCCTTTCGAAAGGGAAAGAGAGTATATAGTTCGCTACAAAGAGATTGTTTTGCCCCACAAATTTTATGCAGACTTTATTGTGTTTGATAAAATTATACTTGAAGTAAAATGTTGTTCACAACTTGCCAATGAACACACGGCTCAATGTCTCAATTATCTTAAAGTTTCAAATAATCAATTGGCGCTACTTGTTAATTTCGGAGAGCTTCGATTGAAAAGCAAACGTGTTGTATTATGACACAGTAAGCCCGAAAATTTTTTAAGAGAGGTTTGCCACGAATGCACAAATAATATGATATTGATTTTTATTTTAGACCAAATATTCATCGTATAATGCTGATACTACAGTTGTTTAGGCCAATGAGATTGGTCTATAACAAATGCGCAATTGGTATAAGAATGAATCTTCGTTGGATAAATATTAATTCAGCTAACCCAGTCGGTGTTCTTTTGTTTGTTGTACAGAAGATGAAGAAGTTTGCTACGAATAAATTGGTTTTTATTCGTGCATTCGTGGCAAAAAATCATTCCAGCAAATCAGGCCTTCTTTCTTTAGTGCGTTGTATCGATTGTTCATAACGCCAGTCTTCTATTTTTTATGATTGCCACTCATGAGTACGTCGGGTACTTTATTGCCACGAAAATCTACAGGCCGTGTATAAACAGGCGGCGCTAATAAATTATCCTGAAAGGAATCCGTTAAAGCGGAGGTTTCATCATTCAAAACGCCAGGCAATAAGCGCCCAATAGCATCAACCAAAACTGCAGCAGCCAATTCTCCACCGCTCAATACATAGTCGCCTATGGAAATTTCTTTGGTTATATATTGTTGGCGAATGCGTTCATCAATACCTTTATAATGACCACAGATCATTAACAGGTTTCCTTTTAAAGAAAGGGTATTGGCAATTTGTTGGTTAAGCCTTTCACCATCAGGCGTGAGATAAATAATTTCATCGTAATTCTTTTCTTTTGAAAGTTCTTCAATAGCGTTGGCGAGCGGTTCGCACATCATTACCATTCCGGCACCGCCGCCATATTGGTAATCGTCAACTTGTCCGTACTCATTCACCGCCCATTTGCGCAAATGATGCACCTGAACGGTCAGTAATCCTTTGTCCTGCGCACGTTTCATGATGCTATGTTCGAAAGGGCTGGTTAATAATTCGGGAACTACGGTAAGTATATCGATGTGCATGATGGCAAATGTACGGTGTAAAAATGTACGATTTGCGATGCAATGTCATTAACTTAACGGGGCGTCATGCCGACGTAAGGAGGCATCTCCTATAGTTAGCATCTTTTATGAAATAAGGATATCTCTCTGCGGACGAGATGACGGTTTAAGTTAACGACATTAAATTACGATGTACGAATTATGACAGCAGTTGCAGCAAATCGTTTATTTGTTTGGCACTAAGGTTTTGAGTTTCCGGTTTATCGTAAATAGATAAAAGATAAACGGTTTTCTTTTTGGGAAGAACAGAAGTTTTTACGTAAGAAATATCACTCAGCACTGCCATTAATGCTGGTGCTTTATCGTCTGGTATTTCTAACAAAATTTTCATATTTCAAAATTACGGTTTATTCGCCATCCATAAAATCATCCAGGTTCCGGCGTTCTTTTTTGGTCGGTCGGCCAATTTTACTGAGACGCTTGCCGCTGTAAAATGAAGGTGCCTGTATTTTAGTTTTTTCTAATTCTTCAGGCGGCGTAAGATCAACATAATATTTTATGGCTTCTTCATACTTAACGCGGGTGTGTAGCAAGCCGGTAACTTTTATAACCCATTTTCTTCCTTCGGCTCTTATGTCGTAAATATCTCCCAGGTGCACATTTTTGCCGGGCTTGGCGCTTTCTTCCTGATACTTCACACGGTTGTCGTTACAAGCATCAGTTGCCAATCGTCGTGTTTTAAACAAGCGAATCGACCATAAGTATTTGTCAAGACGAAGTTTTTCTTTTTCCATCATAGCAAATATTGCAATTTTTTTAGTTAGCCACGAATACTCGAATGAATTTTGTTCAACTCCATTATTCGCGTATTCGTGGCATCGCGCTACTCTGCAAAAAACTTATGGAAATAAGGATGGTTTCTATCCCTTTATAATAGTTCTCAATATTATACTTTTCATTGGGGCTGTGTAACCCATCATTATCTAGGCCAAATCCCATAAAGATAATTTTGGTACCCAATTCACTTTCCAATGTATGGCAGATCGGAATGCTGCCTCCACCTTTTACCGGAATAGGAGTTTTGCCAAAAGTAGTTTCCAGAGCTTTACTGGCTGCCTGGTATCCTTTACTGTCAATAGGCGTTCCGTAAGGCTCGCCTCCATGATGTTCAAAAGCATTTATAGTAACGCCGGACGGAGCTATTTTTTTAAAATGATTTAACAGCAGTTCAGTTATTTTTTCACTTGTTTGATTGGGAACTAATCTCGCAGAAATTTTCGCTGTTGCTTTTGCCGGTAATACTGTTTTTGCACCTTCGCCTGTGTAACCGCCCCAAATTCCGTTCAGCTCTAACGTTGGCCTGATGCCGGTTCGCTCGTAAGTGCTGTAACCTTTTTCTCCCCAAAGTTCTTTGATACCAATTTCATCTTTGTAACCTGTTTCATCAAATGGTGCTTTATTGATCAATGCCCTTTCGTCGTCTGAAAATGTTTGCACATCATCATAAAATCCTGGAATAGTAATATGATTGTTTTCATCGTGACAACTGGCAATCATTTTAGATAATACAACAATTGGATTTGCAACTGCGCCGCCATAAGTGCCGCTATGCAAGTCACGCGCTGATGCGGTAACTTCCACTTCAATATAACTTAAACCGCGAACGCCGGTATCTAACGAAGGATTTTCCATGCTTAACAAAGAACTATCGCTGATCAGTATCACATCTGCTTTTAATAACTCTTTATTAGCCGCAACAAATTTGCCCAAATTAGGCGAGCCTACTTCTTCTTCTCCTTCAATAATGAACTTGATATTGGTTGACATGGTATTGGTTTGTACCATTGTTTCCAACGCTTTTACGTGCATATAAAATTGGCCTTTATCATCAGCACTTCCGCGTGCAAATACCTTTTCATCTTTTATGGTAGGTTCAAAAGGAGGTGTATGCCAAAGTTCCAAAGGCTCAGCCGGTTGTACATCATAATGGCCATAAACAAGAACAGTTGGCTTTGCAGGATCTATTATCTTTTCAGCATACACAACAGGGTGTCCGCCCGTCTCCATTACTTCTGCTTTATCACATCCGCTGGCGAGTAAAGAGGCCTTTACTGCTTCCGCGCATTTTATCATATCGCCTTTATGTTCGCTTTTAGCACTAACCGATGGTATGCGCAGCAAATCCATCATCTCATTTAAAAAGCGCTCTTTATTTTTTTCCTGATATTCTTTCCAAACCTGGCTCATATAAATAATATTTATTGTGTGTTACGAAGGTAGCAGATTTCGATAATGTATCCCTATGATGGATGGATAATACTGCCCAGATATGCTGTGCATCATGATCAAAATCAAAATATTGTATAATTATAAAACATATTTTAAACTTAACGGGCTACCTGTTTTATTCTTAATCTGTTTACTTAATTTCGCGACCTAAACTAACTTTCTTATACCTAAACCAAATAAGTATGCAAAGCTGCTCTATTTCTCTTATTCTATTAAGTGTTGTTCTTTTTGGCTGTTCAAAATCCGGTGACGGGACTGATGGTGCCGATGGGAAAATAAGCCTGATCGATTTTGTAAATGAACCTGCAGGAACTAATTGCTCTGCCGGAGGTTATAAGGTGTTAACAGGAATTGACCAGAATGGCAATGGAACACTTGATGCAAGTGAGATTCAAAATACTAAATACCTGTGTAATGGTGGCGGCGGAAATGGCTCCAACGGGAAAAATTCGCTGATATCTTTTGTTACAGAAAATGCTGGAACCAATTGTTCAAAAGGTGGCTATAAAGTAATGTCTGGTTTGGATGCCAATGGGAATAATGTTTTAGAAACTACTGAGGTGCAAAGCACAAAATTTATATGCAATGGTGATGAGGGAAAAGTATCGCTGATTTCAGTGGTTGCTGAACCAGCGGGAGCGAACTGCGCTTCAGGGGGCATAAAATCAATAGTGGGTTAGACAACAATGGGAATAATATTTTAGATAATAATGAAATTCAAAGTTCGAAGTATATCTGTAATGCTGCAGGCGGTTCCGGTTCGAATGGCTATAATAGCCTGGTGAGCGTTGCGGTTGAACCTATTGGAGCTAACTGCGCAGGCGGTGGCAACCGTATCAATTATGGGATGGATTTAAATAGAAATTCTATTTTAGATAATAATGAGATTACGACTACAACATATATGTGTAATGCGAACCGTGTATATGCATCAGTGGTGAGCCAGGCGGGCACTGCCGCTCCAATTGGCATTCCTATAATAAACAATCTGGATGTTACTATTACATGGACGAGAACGGGCCTAGGTGTTTATAGAGGCACCATTAGTAAAAGTTTGAATCTACAAAAAACAATCGCTTTAAGTAATAATACCGGTCTTACAGCTACATTGCAAAATGCAACAACTATTCTTTTAGAAAACAGATGTGCTGTAAATACTTTTTGCGACGGATTTGTAAATGTAACAGTGGGTCTTTTGGTGGTTGACTAATTTTGAACATAATAAACCCACTGGACTGTTATATTAAAATCTGGCTTCTAAGATCGCTGACTTTTTCTGCAACTTCTTTGATAACGAGATCAATCTCATTTTCAGTGGTAAACCTGCCTATACTAAAGCGTAAGGCTGATCTGGAAAGCGCTTCATCTATACCCATCGCTGCCAAAACATAAGATGGATCTAGGCTTCCGCTGGTACAAGCAGAACCGGATGATAAAGCAATTGTTTTATTTAGCGCCGATAATAGCAGGCTGCTGTTCAGTTGTGCAAACGAAATATTTAATACATGCGGTAACCGAAATTGCGGATGGCCGTTTAAAAAAGTATCAGGTATTTGCAGTAATGCATCTTTTAACGCATCTCTTAAATGCTGTAACTTTTTTTGTTCTTCAGGCATTTCAGTTATACATAATTCACAGGCTTTGCCTAGCCCAACAATTCCCGGAACGTTGAGCGTACCGCTTCGTATATTTTGTTCGTGACCGCCGCCTGTAATTTGAGGCGTTATTTTTACGCGTGGGTTTCGGCTTCTGATATACAACGCGCCAACACCTTTTGGCCCGTATATTTTGTGTGAACTGAAAGCAAGTAAATCGATTTGTAATTCATTTACATCAGCCGGTATTTTACCAACGGCCTGCGTAGCATCGCAAAAAAATAGCACTTTATGTTCCTTACAAATCGTTCCTATTTCTTTAATAGGCTGAACAACGCCTGTTTCGTTATTGGCAAACATTACCGATACCAAAACCGTTGAAGGTGTTATTTCTTTTTAAGAGATTCAATATTTATAAGTCCGTCTTTGTTTACATCCAAATAACTAACCGAAGCTCCTTTTTTTCTAATGCTTTGCAAGTGTCTAAAACGGCTTTGTGTTCGGTTTTTACTGTGATAATATGATTGCCTTTTATAGCATACATTTCAAAAACGCCACGCAACGCCAGGTTACAGGCTTCGGTTGCTCCCGAAGTAAAAATGATCTCGCGGGGTTGTGCATTGATAAGCTTGGCGACACGCTCACGGGCCTGTTCTACTGCTGCTTCAGCCTGCCAGCCGAAACTGTGTGTACGACTTGCCGTATTACCAAAGTATCTTGTAAAATAAGGTAGCATTTCGTTTACTACCCGCTCGTCGCATGGCGTGGTGGCGCTATAGTCCATGAAAATTGGAGAGTTTGAAGCCATGCGATAAAGTTAACTGATAAGTTGAAAGGTTGCAAGTTTCAGGTTTGTAGCGTTTATGTGGGATGATATATGTTCTGCTGTACAAGCGAGCGTGGCAATACCGATGAGTAATATTCATCTGCCTGGACAATAAATTTGGTCTCTATTCGTGCATTCGTGGCGATACCAATGTACATTTGCGCCATGAGCGATAAGAAAGTAAGAGTACGTTTTGCGCCTTCTCCTACAGGAGGGTTGCATTTGGGCGGTGTGAGAACCGTGTTATATAATTATTTGTTTGCTAAAAAACATGGCGGAGATTTTATTTTAAGGATAGAGGATACGGATCAGACAAGGTTTGTACCCGGAGCAGAGGAATATATTTTTGATTGTTTGAAATGGGCGGGATTAGAGCCTGATGAAAGCGTGCAACATGGAGGTGATTTTGGACCCTACCGACAAAGTGAGCGCAAAGAATTGTATAAAAACTATGCGGAGCAATTGGTTGCTGAAGGCCATGCGTATTATGCTTTTGATACGCCCGGGGAGTTGGAACAAATGCGCCAGCAATATAGAACGGATGAAAATCCGGCTCCACAATATGATAACAAAGTTAGAATGCAAATGCGCAATTCGCTTACGCTTGATGGCGATACAGTGCATGAGCTGATGCATAGTGACACGCCTTATGTGGTGCGCATCAAAATGCCGGATGAGGAAACGGTGAGTTTTAACGATATGATTCGCGGCGAAGTGAGCTTTAATACATCGCTGGTTGATGATAAGGTATTGCTTAAAGCTGACGGTATGCCTACTTATCATCTGGCGGTAGTTGTTGACGATCATTTGATGGAAATTTCTCATGCTTTTCGGGGTGAAGAATGGTTGCCAAGTGCGCCGGTGCATGTGCTGCTTTGGAAGTATTTGTTTGGTGAAGATAAGATGCCGCAATGGGCGCACTTCCCGTTGATACTGGGTCCCAGCGGAAAGCTTAGTAAACGTGATGGCGCTACATACGGATTCCCGGTATTTGCAATGAACTGGACTGATCCTAAAACCGGCGATCTTACGGAAGGGTTTAAGGAGATGGGTTTTCTGCCTGAAGCATTCATGAATTTGCTCGCTGTGCTTGGTTGGAACGATGGCACGGAGCAGGAAATTTTTTCACTGGATGAGATGATTGAGAAATTCTCGATGGATCGCATACATAGTGCGGGCGCTAAATTTGATTATGAAAAGGCTAAGTGGTTTAACCACGAATGGATAAAGAAGTTGACAGTTGACAGGTTACAATTGTTGGTAAAAGAAGTGCTAAAAAGCAAAGGCATCGAAGTGGCAGATGACGAGTTGCTTAACAAAGTAATTGATTTAGTAAAAGATCGTTGCACACTATTGACTGATTTTTATGAGCAGGCCGGATATATTTTTTCAAAACGCCTGAAAGCATTGATTTATCTGCTATTCAGCCGAAATGGAATGATGCTAAAGCCATGTTCTTCCAGGAGCTGATTCGCAACTATCAATTGTCAACCCTTTGGGAAGCGCAGGATCTGGAAAATAATTTTAAAGAAATAGCCGCCGCTAATCAGCTAAAACCAGGAGAAGTAATGCTGCCGCTTCGGATCATGTTAGTGGGAGGGAAATTTGGCCCGGGCGTTTTTGATATTGCACAGATCATTGGTAAAGAAGAAACGATCAAACGGATTCAGCATACTGTGGGATTGCTTAACTCGTAGGGAGTAGGAAAGAAGCGAGTAGCGATTGGGAAAGCCTGGACAAACAAGGCGTTGTCCGGGCTTTTTTATAAATTACTTTTCATAGATTATCTGCACGACACCGGACTTGAAAGGGTTAACCTTCGACAACTTAAAATTGATCCTTTCTTTCAGGTTTTCAAACAACGGTTTGCCAGCGCCTAATGCCGTTGGGTGAACAGAAATTCTGTACACATCTATCAGATCAAGATCTATAAATGTTTTGATCAATCTTGCACCACCATAGAGCCAGATGTCTTTGCCGGGTTGCTGCCTGATCTCATTCACTTTTTCTGCAATGCCCGAATCGATATATGTAGCGTTATTATCCTGCTTAGTTTTACTGGAGAAAACATATTTCTTTTTGGAATGGATAGCTGACCAGAAAGATTTTTCTCCCATTGCCGCATCTGCTTCCGGTTGAAAATTTCCCCACATATCATAGCTTACGCTGCCGTAAAAAATCGTATCAATGCCCGAAAGAAAACCTTCAAAGTCCATATCGTCATCCATAATACACCAGTCAATTTCTCCGTTTGGTCCTTCTATAAATCCATCAAGTGTTGTAGCGAGGTCTAGAATAATTTTTTTCATTTTTACTTTTTGTAATGTGTATTGTTTTCTTTTCAAAATAAAATACGGCGATCATTTAGTAAGATGTTTCTTTAAATATTCACCTGTTACAGAAGACGTGTTTTGCAGCAGTTCTGTAACAGTACCTTCAAATATTAATGTGCCTCCATATTTCCCTGCTCCAGGGCCAATATCGATAATCCAGTCGGCTTGCGATATGATGTCAAGGTTGTGTTCTATCACAATTAATGTATTGCCTTTGTCAACAAGCCTGTTAAGTATTTTCATTAGTCTTTCCGTATCAGATGGGTGCAAGCCAGTGCTTGGTTCGTCGAGCACTAAAATATGGTTTTCCTTTTTCAATTCCTTCGCTAGCTTCAGTCGTTGTCTTTCGCCGCCTGAAAAACTGTTAAGCCGTTGTCAAGTGTTAAATAGCCAAGGCCCAGGTCAGTAAGCAGCTGAAGTTGCTTTACAAATTCTTGTTCTTCAAAAAAGATTGTGCTTCTTCTACGGTTAGCCGCATCACTTCGGCAATGTTTTTTCTCTTGTAGCGATATTTTAATACATTGGGATCAAACCCGCTTCCGTTGCATACTTCACAGGGTTCTTCCACATCTTCCATAAAGGCAAGATCAATCTTATCAATTCCCAGTCCTTTGCAATTGGGGCAAGCGCCTTCACTATTACGACTAAAAAATTTATCACTTACATTATTTGCATGTGCAAAGAGCCGCCTTATGGTATCTGAAATTGAAAAGTAAGTAAGCAGGTTGGCGCGTGCACTGCCTGCAATCGCCGACTGATCTATAAGGTTCACTTCGGGAAATTGTGCTGGAAGTACTTTAGTGATTAGCGTACTTTTTCCTGAACCGGCAACACCGGTAACTACTGTCAGGTTTTGTTTTGGGATGCCTACCGTTATATTTTTTAAGTTGAAAATGGTTGCATTTTTGATGGTGATAAATGTCTCTCTGTTGCGAGGCTGACGATTGTATGATCTCTTTCCTGAAAAGTAATTACCTGTTTTGCTATCAGATTTTTTTAAACCGGCAAAGGATCCTTCGTAAATAATTTCACCACCGTTAACTCCCGATAAAGGACCCATGTCAACAATATGATCGGCTAGTTTGATCAGGTCCGGGTCATGCTCTACAATCAGTACAGTATTTCCTTTACCCTTGATTTGCCTGATGATATGAGAAATATTGTCCAGGTCTTTGGGATGCAGGCCAATGCTGGGTTCATCAAAAATGTATAAAAGATCTTCAAGGCTGTTGCCGAGATGGCGTACCATCTTGATACGTTGCGATTCGCCGCCAGAAAGTGTGTTTGTAGTTCGATCTAGCGTTAGGTATTGAAGCCCGATGTTGACAATATTGGTTAATTTTTTTATTAACTCTTGAAGGATTGTCTCCAGTGATTTTGAAGATAAGGATTGTATAAAAGCAAGTAATTCATCAATAGGTAATGCAGAACAGTCGGCGATATTTTTGTTTTTAATTTTGCAGGAAAGAATTTTCTCATTCAACCTTTTTCCATTGCATATTGGACAGGTTACGCTGACAACAACTTTTTTCCTCGATTCTTTATGTGTGTTACTTTCTTTTGATTCCTTCTTTAAAAATCCTTTTTCGATCCGGGGATGACACCTTCATACTTAACTGTTTTTCCCCATTCTCTTCCAGTGTGTTTGGGTTTATGTTCTTCCGAATATAAGAGCAGCTCCCATTCCTGCTTTGTGTAGTTCTTTAATTTTTTATCGTTGTCGAAATAGCCTGAATAAACATAGCGTGTCCAACGCCAGCCGCCGGGTTGAAAAGTTGGAAACCGTATGGCCCCTTCGTTTAAAGACTTTTCTTTATTGATCAGTGCATCCACATTTATTTTTTGTACATAACCCAAACCTTCGCAGTTGGGGCACATGCCCTGCGGATTATTAAAAGAAAATACATTGGAATAACCTACGAAAGGCGCTCCCATGCGCGAGAATAACAGGCGCAGCGATGCATATACATCTGTAGCGGTACCTACCGTAGACCGCACATTGCCGCCAAGTCTTTTTTGATTGATGATAACCGGAACATTGAGGTGTTCAATTTTGTCGACATCGGCAACTCCCAAGTGCATAAGACGATTTCTAACAAAACTGTTTTGCGTTTCGTTTATCTGACGTTGCGCTTCGGCGCCAATTGTTTCAAAAACCAGGGACGATTTTCCGGAACCGGAAACACCGGTAAAAACAGTAATGTTGTTTTTAGGAATTTCCAGGGATATGTTTTTAAGATTATTTTGCCGGGCGCCTGTTATTTTTATCGCTTTCATATTCAGATTTTAGAGCATTACCTGCCATTATTTTTTTTACAGTATACAGGAACATGGGCTGTATGAGATCGGGAAATTTATTAATTAAAAACAGGAATGAAACAGCTAAGTCTGTGCCGGAATCTTAAAACCAGCAAGTGTATTCAAAAAGAGGTGACTTAGATAAGCATTGCCGCATCTTTATATAAGAGCGATCAAATTTTTTTCTTATCAAGATTGTATGCAAAATGCACTACTGATTCTTCAGCCGAGGGTTGTGTTGAGCGGTAAAATTCTATAGCATAATCATCAGCCTTATCTGCCTGCACAAAAACTTCTGCATATCCTTTTTCCTTGCAGTATTCATTGGTGAAAGTAATAAGTGCTTTACCTATTCCTTGACGCTGGTATTTCGTTAATACAGCCAGATCGTAAATATAAGCCAGTGGTTTTTCCAAATAATATTGATCAAGAGTATAAACCGTTAAGCCGCCGATAATTTTATCTTCACGCTTTGCTACTATTGCAAAAAAGGTATCGCTGCCTAGCAATTTTTGTAAATGCATTTTCGATGGACTGATAAAACCAGGCATGTCAAAAACAATTGCAAAAACTGAAATTAATTCTTCCAGATCTTTAAGACCTATTATTATATTGATTTCTGTTCTATTCATGTTGAATATTTAATTCCTACTTTAAAAATCTAATAAAAACACGTTACCGAATTTAATACAAAAGATGAATACGCCACCGCTGTTTGACATTGATGTCAATCAATCGTTACACAGTTTTAGTTTTTCTTTTGGCAGAGAAGGTTTAAATTTGCTGTTATGAGAATGACAGTGATGTTATAATATCCTTCCCGCTTTCTAAAGCAATGCACCTATTTATTACGGTGCCAATTACTATTACACAATATTATTTTATGTATCATTCACAGTGCAATAGCTACTGCACTGCGGTTTAATATTTAACGTTATGTCAGATATTTTAAGTAAAACACAGGTAGAGCATTTTATTACAGAAGGGTTTGTTAGTATTGATAATGCATTTACTACACAAACAGCAAATGAAGTTGTGAGCAGGTTATGGAAGGATATTCCGTTTGACCGCTATGATCCCGAAAGCTGGACTGAACCGGTTGTTCGCTTAGGGATGTACTCAGAAAAGGCATTTTTAGATTCTATAAATACGCCTCGGTTGCATACTGCATTCGATCAATTGGTCGGCGCTGATAAGTGGTTGCCTTGCCAAAGCGTAGGCGCTTTTCCTGTCAGGTTTCCTTCAGATAAATTGCCGAACGACACCGGTAAACATGTGGATGCTGGTTTTCCGGGCGAAGACCCAGGCAACTATTTTGAATGGCGTGTTAATGTACGGTCTAAAGGCAGGGCTTTGTTGATGTTGGTTCTGTATTCGGATGTAAGTGACAATGATGCTCCAACAATTATTTACAAAAAATCGCACACAGATATCGCCAGGATATTAAGCAAGGAAGGTAGTTCCGGGCTTTCATTTATGGAGCTTGCAGCAAGGGCAAATGATCTTCCAGATCGTGAAGAAGCATTTGCAACCGGCAAAGCCGGTACTGTGTATTTATGTCATCCCTTTCTGGTGCATGCCGCACAGGCACATACAGGAAGTACACCCAAGTTTATGGCCCAGCCACCTTTGTTATTGAAGAATGAATTAACAATTAATGGGATTAATAATAAGCTCACGCCAATTGAACAAGCGATTCGATCAGCGTTGGGATAAATTAAACTTTTGTTTTAAGAAAGAGGTTGTTCATTGAGCAGCCTCTTTTTTGTGTGAAGCAAAGATTTCACATTTTTGGGCTTCTATCCAATCAACTGTTTTAACTCGCCATCATTCGCCTTTGATTGTGCTGGACCTTCTCTTGCAATTTCAAAATTCCAACCTGTGTTCATTTATCTGACAATACTTTTATTGCTTCCGATTGAGAGGCTACAAAGTTGATTTGTCTGCCCTTATTACTTTCATAAATAAAGTCATTTAAGCTCTTGCTTTTAAATTTAGAAAAATCTCCAACAATTATCAACGGCATCTGATATTGTGCAAATTTTTGAAGTATATCTCCAGCGATTTTGGTTTTTAAATCAAAAAAGTCTGGAGTGATGTTCTTTTCGTGTATAATGATTTCATTAAATCCTTGATAATATAGATTCCCCAATAAATCTAACCCGTCTTCGATAGTTCTTAAAATTATTTTATCCGTGATAATTTCGGCTATTTTTATGTAGTTTATACTATGGGTTTCAATTTTCATTTTGTCTGTTCTTTATTTTAGCACAGTCGTTACAATGACCGTTAATGTTTTTCAGCTTGGTGATGTGGCAGATAATCGAAGCGCAAAACCCGGTTTTATTATTAAAGTTCAATGAAACTTCCGTTCAGTTATGTAACAAGCACCGATGTTAGCGGTTTGTTGTTTATTTTTTCCGCTTGTAATGCAGTTGTGTCAATCCCGTATCAAATGTTTTGACTTGGATAAGTTCAAGTACTTGTTCCGGCCTTCCGTCTTTAAAAAGTCTTGTTCCATTACCTAATAAAACAGGGATAACCGAAATTATAAGCTCGTCTATTAAATCGTGTTTCAATAGTTCATTTATTACTTCTGCACCACCGTCACAATAAATATTTTTTCCTTTTTCAGACTTTAGTCGTTTCACTAACTCGGTTATGTTTCCTGTATAGAAGATTGTTCTACCGACTTGAGGCCTTTCAGTTCTTGTTATGACATAAACATCCCGTTGTCCGTTGTCGTAGTGAGATGGTCCGATTTCTTTAAGTACATAGTCATAGGTTCTTCTGCCAATAATTACAGAGTCAATTGTGTTTGTAAATTTTGTATAACCATAGTCTTCGCCTTCCTTTTCAACGAGTTTTAAGAAACTAAGGTCGTCATTTGGTTTTGCAATGTAACCGTCCAAACTTGTTGCAATGAAAAGTGACATTTTTCGCATCTGTTTTAAATTTTAATGTTTCCACAAAATTACTTTTCGGCAACCATTCGTACTTTGTAAAAATGCGACAAATTAAAAAAGTAGTGATGGTGGAAGCCCTGTCTTTTGCTTGATTTCATTGCTAAGATGTGAATGATCGTAATAGCCACACTCAAATGCAATATCTAATAAGCTACGGTTTTGATTTGATTGTTTGATTAAACTCAAAGCATTCTGAAAACGAATAATGTTTAAATATTCTTTTGGGGATAAGCCAATGAGCTTTTTAAAATTTCGCTCTAATTGTCTTACCGTAATAAAATTTCGTTTTGCTAGATCGGAAATGCTGATTTGTCCGTTTGTTGAGTGTATGTCGTTGATAACTGATTGTAACGGATTGATTTTACTTTTTATTCTTTCTGAAAAGTAATGGTCAAAATAATTGAATGGATTGACAAATGTTTTATCGACATTAAATGAATTGGATTTTTCAAATTCAACGGTGTCGTTAATCAACACATTTTGTGACGTATAGCTATAAAAATTTGCAAAAGTTGCAGGTTTCAGGCACGCACCTATTAAATGCGTATGGGTATCAATAAAGCTGTCTTTAAATGAAGTCATTGCGCCAACTATGTAAGTTTTCCCAAATTCCATTATAGCCGATCCGTTGTCGGTCAAGCAAGTGTCTCCTAAATTAATTACTACACCAGCACAGCCATCTGGAAAAACACGTTCCCATTGTCTTTCAACTTCATTTCCTATCAGTTCCCAATAAAAATGAATATAGGGCTCTAATTCTTTGTAAGGTTTAATTTTTTTGTAGTTCATTGGTTTCTGAGATGTCGTTCGTTACAATGATCACCAACGTCCTCCGTATTGGCGATGATAGAATTCCTGCCCGTTGAGTTTTTCACTTTCGCCCCGCTTTTGGCAATACCTTGTTAGCCACAGTTTATATTGTCAATTCGTTAATAATGTAGTCTTTTGTTAATCCATTTTCTCTTGGGTCAAAAACGAACATATCTGTTCTTGAACCTGGTGTCAATTCTATTTTTGGTATATAAAAGCTTTCTTTACAATCTGTGTAAAGCTTACCTGAAAACAGTTGTTTAATAACAGATGAAAAATGGTTGTCACTTTCAAACATAGTGTAGGGTCCGAACTTTACGCAATGTAAAATTAGACAAGCGACAACGGCATTTATTGAATTCCACAAGGTTGCCTGATTAAAATTCGCTGTTCTATCGTGTTTAGTTTTATTGTACGAATTATACCAAAAGAGAGATTGGGTCGGACTTGAGCTGTCCCAGTTTTCAAAAGGACGTATTACGCCTAAGTCAGGACAAGAGATAAGACTGAATTCAAAATCACTTAAGTACAATTTTTCTTTAAGTCGAACATAATCGTTAGTAGAATAGCCATTTCTCCGTTCAGGCACTCCGCATAGTTTCAGGTAGTAATTCCAAAAATTTTCAACTTCTGTGCAAGACAGTATAAGTAGCTCTCTTATTTTATGGCTATATGTCTCTTTGGTTATATTATTTGGCTCAACAAATAAAAAAATTTCATCTAATTTTTGTATAAGAACTCTTATTCCTTGTTCAGATAAATACCGTTCGTGCTCTGTTGTACCAATTGCTTGAATTACATCTGAATTATAGTAAAGACCAGGTCTCCAAATGCCTTTTACAGAATGCCCAATTTCTATTGTGGAATTTGTAATATTTGTGGCTCCAAAATTCTCAATTACCCAATCCTCAAGTGATTTTCCTGTTGTTCTATCATTGTTCTTGGCTTCAACTACTGTCAACCCTATCGAAATTCCTTTGAAGCCACCGTCCCAACCATACAAGTGAATGTAATGTTCTGTGTCTTCGTAAGCAAAGCCAAGTTTTTGTCTAATATGAACGTGACTATTGGGGTTCCAATTAGGAAGTTTTGTCAGAGTGTTGAAATATGTGAGAGCTTTCATTTTAAATTGTGGCTAACGAACAGGTATTTGCGATGAGGCGGAAATCTATGTTCTTCCGTTGAGTTTTGTACCAAAGTTAAATAGAAGTTCCGAAGTTGAGCACTTGTTCGTCAGCCGCCTTATTGCAAATACCATGTGCTTGTTGCACAACTTAACCCAGAATGAATATGTCAAAACAAACGCCTTTTCAATTAAATATTTGGGTTTAAAAATAAAATAAAATTCATTTATTCAACTCTGAAGCGTTATAATCCTGTTTTTATTCATCTTCCTTTTTTGCTTCCCAGTTGCGCAACAGCCAACCATGTTAGCAGCCGTATTACAGTGTTTGTCAACTACCAATTTTCCCATATCGTTGATAGTCTGAAAAATACAGAACAATTTTCTTCCCGTTTTTTATGTAGGGGTAGAAAAGTTCATATTTTCCGTCACTCGCACTAAATCTCACTTTGTCAAGATTTTTATAAAAAACATTGTCTAAGTAATCTCGTTCTTCTTTTGTTGTCTCTTGAATGAAGTCCTTTTTGATTGGTTGAATTGTGTCATTTACTTTTCCATAATAATCTCTGAAACCTAAAATTACTTTTGATTTATCAATGCTGTCAGCAACAATTACAGAAACATATGGAAAGTGTTTGTCTGTCTTTGAATATAGGTCAAGAATATCGTCCGTCTCAGCAATCCAATTTTCATTAAATGAATAGTTGAGTAGTTTGTTTGATTTATCTTCATTGTTTTCAACAATTGATTTAGCAGAAGCAATTAGCATACTTTCTTTCTTTTTAGAAGTTAAATAGTCGCCACCAAATAAAAGTGCAAAAACTATTGGAAAGCTCAATCCGAAAATAATCCCTAATTTTTTAGTTGTCCGTTTTGATTCATTCAGTTCATCCTGATTATGCTTTTCTGCAATTCTTGTCAGATTGAACATTACATTAATGATTAATGAACCAAACATTAATGCCAAGATTCCAACAACACTTAAGTAAAATGTTTCGGTTAGGTTTTCTCTAAATACTTTCAGACCAAAAACAGTAATGGAAACGAAAACAAAAACCCAATAAACCAAAAGTATTATTGAAATTATTCCGATTATATTGCTGAGTCGTATTATCGATTTATTGTTCATTTGTCTTGAGTAGTTTTTGGTATTAGGGTTCTTAATTTGGCTGCTAACGAAAAATATACGAAATGTTCTTTTTTGAAAAACAATATAACTGGCTATTAATCAACTAGATAATTTTGCATTAAGCCCTAAAAAATACAAAATGCGTATATGCTAAATATCCAAAATGCGAAACTCACAACTACCACCTCTGGCTCGCAATCAGTAAATTCAGATCGGTGTATTTTAAGTCAAAACGCTGGCTCAGGTAAAAGTTAGTCAGGTGGCCTTTAAACAGGTAAATGCCGTTGCGTAAATGAATGCGGTGCCAGGCAAGATCTTCAAGCCCGCCTTCGTCGCCGGCGTCAATCAGCAAAGGCATCAGCACATTACTGATTGCCTGTGAAGCGGTGCGCGCAAAACCTGATGGAATATTAGGTACACAATAATGTATCACGCCGTATTTTATGAATATCGGCGATTCGTGCGAAGTTACTTCCGAGGTTTCAAAGCAGCCGCCACGGTCAATGCTGGCATCAATAATTACCGATCCTGGCCTCATACCGCTTACCATTTCTTGGTGGCCACCATAGGTGTACGCCCGTTTTGGTTGGCCAGTGCGCCGACCGCCACTTCGCAGGTGCGCAGTTGCTTGGCTAATAGTTTGGGTTCAATTACCGAGGTCCACAATCGTTGTCCTATTGTATTTTGCAGGCGTTTCAAACGGCTTACATTATTATCAAACACTTTTACAGATGCGCCCAGCGCCAGCGCTGCACGCGCCGCATATTCGCCCACAATGCCAGCGCCAATAATAATAACTTTGGTAGGTGCAATACCCGAAATACCACCCAGCAACACGCCCTTACCATGATTAGCCGAGCCCAGGTATTGTGCTGCTATCAGCATTACCGCGCTTCCTGCAATCTCACTCATGCTGCGAACGATGGGGTAGGAGTTGCTGTCGTCTTTAAGGTTCTCAAAAGAAAGCGCTGTGATCTTTTTCTTCATCATTGTACCCAACACTTCCGATCTTAACACCGATAAATGTAGCGGTGAAATAATGGCCTGGTTCATCTGCAGCAGCGGCAGGTCTTCTTCAATAACAGGAGCGCTCTTTACCATAATCGGCGCTTTAAAAACCTCTTTGCGACTGTACACAATTTTAGCGCCCGCATCGCTATAATCCTTATCTCTAAAATGCGAGGCATCGCCGGCATTATGCTCCAGCATTACGCTATGACCGTTGTTTACTAACACACTCACGGCATCTGGCGTTAGTGCAACGCGATTTTCCTGAAAGGCAATTTCTTTCGGTATCCCGATCATCATGCCTTCGCCCTTCACTTTTATATCCAGGGTTTCTTCCAGCGTTTCGTAGCTGAACGATGTACTAATTACAGGCTGCTTCTTGCTCATACAGAGTGGACTAAACTATCTTGGTTTATAATATTTAATACGACTAAAAAATATCTTTTATTGTGTCATCGACAGTACTGCTATCATCGATCTTGCGTCGCACTCTTGTACAGCAGTACATGAATCATCACCCGTGAGACAATAATCTGTAGCCAATGGCGATAGACTATCGTCCGATTTTCAAATTTAGCTAATTCTTTGCTATTTCAAGGCTTCGATGTGTATCATCTTCCAGGCGTATGTGCACATGAAGTGTCTTTGGTGGTAATAGGCCGTCGGCTCGCTCGGGCCATTCCACAAAGCAATAACCGCCGCTATACAGGCAATCTTCAACACCCGCTCTTATTGCTTCTTCCTCATCCTTCAACCGGTACAGATCGATATGATATACGCTGCCATCCGCACCATTATCATCATAGTTATATTCATTAATGATCGAAAAGGTAGGACTGCTAACGGCATCAGTTACCTTCAGCAATCTGCAAACAGCGCTTACTAAAGTGGTTTTACCGGCGCCCATATTTCCATGAAGCGCAATCACTTTGTGGTCGTTTATCTGCTCCAGTAACCATTCGGCGGCTCGTTTAATATCATTCAGGGCATATTTTTTTGTAGCATGCATACTTTCAAAATAGCTGCAAATATCTTTGTTTTTGCTAAAAAATAAGAGGAAAATCATTTTGCTGGTCAGACCGGATGTTTCATCTAAGACTTCCGAGGTTTTCAAAACCTCGGAAGTCTTTAATATCATCGTTTATGTAGGACGAGCAATGCACCACAAAAAAGGGAGTGACACAATACCGATGCCATCTGTTTATTGCTGACCCAAAAAATTCTTAACCTGCTTTTGATAATTTATAAAAATCGTAAGTGTAAGCATTGTAAGGAAGGACTTTTTGGGAGAACAATTTGGATGTAAAGCAGCCGATCAGGATGGGGATGAACAGATCGTATCCGTTTGGTACCAGGTTACAAACCAATATTAACGCGGTAAAAGGCGCAAATATTGCTGATGATAAAGTGGCGGCGGCACCGACCAGCGCGAAGTTTAATGGTATTAATTCGGTACCTAAATAACTGTTGCAAAACAAGGCAAATAATAAACCGAGAAAAGCCCCGGCAACAATGCTCGGCGCAAACACTCCGCCATCGCCACCCGCGCCAAGTGTAAGCGAAGCGGCTAAAGGCTTTAATATAATTAATGCAGCAAGCACCATCAATGAGATGCTTTCTTTGCTGGTTACTGTTTCCAAGGTTTCGTGCAGGCCGTGATAACTATCACCATACAATGCCGGGAAAAATAAGATCATCGTACCAACAACAAGCGCTCCAAGATTTACACGTAAAAAGTTATTTTGGATTTTGGCAAACAGGCTTTTCATGCGTGTTACTAAAATGGTGAAGTACATAGAAAGCGTGCCGCTAAGTAAACCTAGTAAAATAAAAAAGGTATGGCAATTAAATGCCATTCGCCAATTCTAAAATGTAGTAGTGGCGTACTATCGAAGAAGAAAACAAAGGCTGCAGCAATTATAGCAGAAGCGGTACAACTGATGATTAATGATTTATCAATTTTTCTTGCAATTACTTCCATTGCAAAAAGCCAACCGGCCAAAGGACTGGCAAAAAGAACGGCTACACCTGCGGTAACACCAGCACAAACCAGTTCCCGTTTGTACATTTTTGCGGAGAACTCTCTTTTGTAGCCCATGTTACCTACCGTAGCTGTGGCCACAACGGTAGATACTTCCACACCTGTTGAGCCGCCGAAAATAACGGTAAGAAAACCATTTAAATAATGGGAAGGTATTTTGAAAAACGGAAGGTGTTCCTTGCGTTGATCAAGGGTTTTGTAAATTTCGGTAATCCCTTTATTCTTCCTGTTTTGGAAAATGTATTTACGAAGAAAGTAAATAGAAGTGATGCCAATAGTGGGCAGCAAAATGAATATGGCCTTATTCATACTTCCGGCCGCTGTGAATATTTTATGCTCAAAAAATTCGGTAAGATGTTTTAATGAAAATGCTAACAAACAGCTTATTACACTAATTAAAACAGATATAAGTACTAATTTAAAATAGTTATGGGTGATGATTCTTTTCCTTTCCACTTGATCACTTTTGAGGTTCGGAGCATGAAAACATGCTCTGTTTAAGAGCTGCGAAGGTAAGAAATGTGAAATTAATGGTTTAAATGAGGACAACAAAGCTTAAACGAATGCATGAAATTTTGGCCACGAATGCACGAATAGATAATACACGCTGTACTTCGCAAGGGATAAATTAGTGAGTTACGCATCTTCGCCAAACCTCACCCCCAGCCCCTCTCCAAGTGGAGAGGGAGTTAGACCCGAGAGTTTCAAATACACTTTTTATGCCTTGAGTAGTATATATCAAAACTAATATTCGTGTATTCGTGTCATCAAATAGCTTATTCCACAATCCTCAATTTTGCATAATTCAGCAATATCTTTTTTCGCCGTTAGCGTCAAACTTTATCACTGCCATCGGGTTATGACTGGCACCTTCCATTTTAACGATCTCGCCAAAACCAAATTTTTGATGTTCTACTTTATTACCCACAGCAAGTTCTTTTACATCACTTGGAGTAAAGCCTTCTGTTGGCGTATGTTCGGCTACTTTATTTTCTGCTTTCGGAGGCAAATAGGCGGGAGTAGTTGTTTTTTCTCAGGTGGCGGGCCGTATCTTTTTCGGCATCGGCTGCTGTTTTTTTACTGTTGCTCCAGCCGCCATTCATCCTGTCAAAGGCGCTGCCGCCAAATCCAAAGCTGCCCGACATTTTAGTGCCACCGCCTGCATAACTTCTGTCAAGAAATTCTTCCGGCAATTCTTCAATAAATCGACTGGGTTCGTTTTGCACCAACTGTCCAAATTTATAGCGTGTGTTGGCATAAGTGATCCAAAGTTTCTTTTTCGCGCGGGTAACCACTACATAAAACAAGCGGCGTTCTTCTTCCAATTCTTCACGTGTGTTAATGCTCATGGCGTTTGGGAATAGCATTTCCTCTAGCCCGGCTGCAAATACGCATTGAAATTCCAAGCCTTTGGCGGCATGTATGGTCATGAGTTTTACTGTATCAGCATGCGGATCTTTATCATCAGCATCGGTAAGCAAGGTGATTTGTTGCAGGTAAGCGCCCAGGGTTTTATCTACTACTTCGCCTTCTTCGTTATCCGGGCTTTCAACCCATTCTTTAATGGAGTTTAATAACTCCTGGATGTTTTCAAATTTCTGTAACCCTTCGGTACTTTTATCGTTAAATAATTCTTTTACCAGATTGGTTTGTTTGCCTACATGAAAAGCTACTTCGTAAGCATTGTGTTTTTCCAGCATGCTCGAAAAGCTTTTGATCATCGTAACAAACTGGTTGATCGCTTCAAGTGTTCCAGCACGAAAACCGTGTTGATTGGCTTCAACCAATATTTCCCACATGGTTTTGTCATGGGTATTGGCCAACAGGATGATCTTATCTATTGTTGTTTTACCAATGCCGCGACCCGGATAATTGATAATCCTTTTCAGCGCTTCCTCATCTCTTGTATTGATGATGATACGCAGATAAGCTACCAGGTCTTTAATTTCCTTACGTTGGTAGAAACTGATGCCGCCATAAATAGTGTATGCAATCTCCCTGCGCCTGAGAGATTCTTCAAAAGCACGGCTTTGAGCATTGGTGCGATAGAGAATAGCAAAATCTTTATTCAAAAAATGATTGCGTAGCTTCTGCTCTTGTATGCTGTCGGCAACAAACTTTCCTTCTTCGTTGTCCGACATGGTTTTTACGATCTTGATCTTTTCGCCTTCCGCATTTTCGGTGAAAAGGACTTTGGGTATTTGTCCTTTATTGTTGCCAATCACCTCGTTGGCCACATTAATGATCGTTTTGGTGCTGCGGTAATTCTGTTCCAACTTTACCACTTTCACCTCGTCATAGTCTTTCTGAAACTGTAAAATATTCTGAATGGTAGCACCGCGGAAACTGTAAATACTTTGGGCATCATCACCCACTACGCATACATTTTCGTGCATGGCGCCCAATAGCTTTATCACTTCATATTGCGCCGGATTCGTATCCTGATATTCATCTATCAATATATATTTAAACTTATGCTGGTATTTGCTTAACGATTCGGGATATGTTTTCAGTAATTCATAAAACTTCAGCAGCAAATCGTCAAAATCCATAGCGCCGTTTTTAAAACAGCGTTTGCAATATGCATCATAAATTTTTGCCAGCGCTGGGCGGTTGGCTCGTATATCTTCCTGCTGCACATAATAGTCGTTGGCATAATCGGGGTAACCAGTGCGTTTTTGGCAGAAGAAATACGGTTATAAACTGTTGAAGGTTTATACAATTTATCGTCTAGCTGCATTTCATTAATCACCGCTTTCACAACACTTTTGGCATCATCTGTATCGTAAATGGTAAAATTGTTGGGATAACCAAGGCGGTGGGCTTCGGCTCTTAAAATTCTGGCAAACACACTGTGAAAAGTTCCTATATATAAATTACGTGCTTCGTTGTTGCCTAAAATATGCTCCACACGTTCCTTCATTTCTTTGGCTGCCTTATTGGTAAAAGTCAGCGCCAGAATATTGAAAGAATCAACACCACTGGCCATTAAATGTGCAATACGTGTAGTCAGCACTTTGGTTTTTCCGCTACCGGCACCAGCTATGATCATAATGGGGCCGCCTATATGTAAAACTGCTTCTTTTTGCCGCTCGTTCAATCCTTGTAAATAATCCTGCATGGGCGCAAGGTATAAAATTTAGTGAAGCGCATCAAAATAGGTTAACATTTCCTGTTTAAACCTTGTGAATGAGTCCAGGTCATATTACTGTTTGAAAATGTTTAACAATACTTAGCAGAAAGTTTGCCTTACGAATATCATCTAATAACAATAGCTTTTATGCAAACAACAAGGATGAAATCGCTATTTATCATAAGTTTTTTGTTGGTAACCAGCATATTGATAGCACAGGAAATCCCGTCCCGTGTAAACGATGGTGTAAGCTTGTCACAACAAAAAGAAGTTAAACGGGATGCATTGGCTGGCCTGAATTTATCTCGCGAGCAATTGAAAGAATTACAAGCTTTAAACAAAGATGCGAAGCAACAACAAAAGAATCTTACATCGGACAGCAACATAAATGCTAAACAAAGACGGGAAAAACTTCAGATACTAAAAAAGCAGCAGGCTGATAAACGGAAAGCCGTTTTAACAGCAGAACAGTATACAAAGTATGAGCAAAATCTGAAAGAAATTAAAGAGCAGGGAAAGAATGTTAGCAGGCAAAAAGTGTAGTGAACAATGTTGAAAAAAATAAAGGGAAAGATGAGAACGGTTTGAGCAGGGATGCTCCAAAAAAGACATCTAAAAATAAGAAGGCTAATTGGAACGACTTAAAACTGACTTCAGAGCAGCGTGTGGAATTAAAGCAAATGACTGAACAGTACAACTCCAGGTTACAATTGGTTAGAAATAATATCTCTCTAAATGCCAGTGAAAAACAAAATCAGATAAGACAGGTTCAGCGGGAATATAATATGCAGTTGGGAAGCGTTCTTACAGCCGAGCAAAAGGCAAAGTGGGAGGAGAAGCAGCGGCAATCCAGATTGATGATGTCGCAAAGAGAATTACGAAATAACAAACAAGGCTTAAACGGTTCAAACCGATGATTTATAAAATTTCTTAAAAGCAAAAAAATAAAAAAATAAAAACATGAAAAAGACAATTTTTCTCGCTGCCATGATCAGCGCTTTCAGCATTACTTCCACTTTTGCACAAGATGCTCCTCCAAAAGAAAAGAAAGAACAAGGCGAGCGAAAAGGCGGCCAACGTGGCAATATGTATGAAGATCTGAACCTTTCACAAGATCAAAAAGACAAAATGAAAACCATCGACGATGAGCAAAAAACAAAGTATCAGACTTTAAGAGACGATAAATCTTTAAGTGATGACGCCAGGAAAGAAAAGATGATGGAATTAAGAAAAGCAAGAATGGAAAAAGTAAATGGAATTTTAACTCCAGAGCAAAAAACAAAAATGGAAGCAAAAATGAAAGAGAGGAGAAGCCGCGGCGATAAGGAGAAAAAATAGCATTTTCAATATGTGCCAATCAAGCCACTTTATTTCAGAGTGGCTTTTTTGTTTTCTGCAATGGCTATCTTTGTTCTTTAATTACTGTTGAAAAACAGCAAAATACTAAATAATGAAAAAAGTTGATCCACGGTTTGCGAAGTTTGTAAAAACGAAAAGTAACGCGGCTGTAAAGGAAGGGTTTAAGCAGGAGAAACGTAAATATAAAAAGGAGCGTGCCGAGTTTTTTGAACAAAAGAAAAAAGAAGCCGCCCAAAAACATATAGAAGCTCCCAAAGTAGTTCGTGAAAATGTGAATGTGGAGCAAATGCCCTTAAACAAATACCTGGCGCATGGTGGCATTAGCAGCCGCCGCGAAGCAGCCGAAATGATTAAGGATGGTAAAGTGAAGGTGAACGGAAAAGTGGTAACCGAACCCGGCTACAAAATGGCTAACGGAGATGAGGTTGTTGCCAACGGCAAAAAAGTAGGCATCACGAAAAATCTGGTATATATTCTAATGAATAAACCAAAAGATTATATCACCACCACCGACGATCCACAAAAGCGAAAAACGGTTTTGGATATTATTAAAAATGCTACAAAAGAACGTGTGTATCCGGTGGGTCGCCTCGACAGAAATACATCTGGTGTTTTGCTAATTACGAACGATGGAGAGTTAGCGCAAAAGCTGACGCATCCAAGCAATGAAATCAAAAAAATTTACGCAGTTACTTTAAATAAACCGCTGGAAAGAGGAGATTTCGATAAGATATTAAAAGGTGTTACGCTTGAAGATGGTCCGGCTCATGTAGATGTTTTGGCTTACAGCGATGCAAATGACAAAACGCAGGTGGGTGTTGAAATACATAGCGCCGCAATCGCATTGTACGCCGGATCTTTGAAAGCCTGGGTTACGACGTAAAGAACCTCGATCGTGTAATGTTTGCAGGACTTACTAAGAAAAATGTTGAAAGAGGTAAATTCCGTTTTCTGTCAGAGAAAGAGGTGAGAAACCTCAAATACTTTGGTAAGGATGCGGGTAAAGTCAAATCGAAAAAAGGGAATGAACGAACTATTGGTAAAAACGAGCGACCAATAGCAGATGATAAGTATGCAGACCCGGAGTTGGCATTTGATAAGCCTGCAACAAAAACGCCGGGAATCAAAAAAGTAAGCTTCCAGAAATCTGGTGAAAGGCCGAAGTCAACGTTTGGCAAGTCCTCAACAGCAAGATCAGAAGGGACAACATCAAGTTATCAGAAATCTGGTGAAAGGCCGAAGTCGACGTTTGGCAAGTCCTCAACACACAAGTCTGAAGGGACAAAATCAAGTTATCCGAAATCTGGTGAAAGGCCGAAGTCAACGTTTGGCAAGTCCTCAACAGCAAGATCAGAATCGAATAAAGCAGGTTATCCGAAATCTGGTGAAAGGCCGAAGTCAACATTTAGCAAGTCCTCAACACACAAGTCGGAAGGGACAAAATCAAGTTATCCGAAATCTGGTGAAAGGCCGAAGTCAACGTTTGGCAAGTCCTCACCACACAAGTCGGAAGGGACAAAATCAAGTTATCAGAAATCCGGTGAAAGGCCGAAGTCAACATTTAACAAGTCCTCAACAGCAAGATCAGAATCGAATAAAGCAGGTTATCAGAAATCTGGTGTAAAGACGAAACCAGCGTTTTCAAAAACGGCGACAAAAAAGCGATAAATTTTATGAACCCGGCTGAAGAATATGTGGCATCTTCGTTCCGCCAACTGGCGGACAGCGTCAACAGTTGTACATGACCGATCACAATACTCGATTATCTTATAAACTCTTTAATTAAAAGAAATATGTCACTCGAACAAACAATTAATACAGATATTAAAACCGCAATGTTGGCAAAAGATGCCAACGCACTTACAAGTTTGCGTGCGGTAAAAGCAGCTATTTTGTTGGCTAAAACTGCAGAAGGTGCAAAAGATGCAATCTCTGCAGATGAAGAAATTAAGATTGTGCAGAAATTAGTGAAACAAAGAAAAGATTCGCTGGAGATTTTTGAAAAACAGAATCGACCCGACCTTGCTGAAAAAGAAAAGCAGGAAATCGCTGTAATTGAAAAGTATTTGCCAGCCCAACTTTCACCTGAAGAACTGAAAGCGGAATTGCAAAAGATCATTGCAGAAACGGGCGCATCATCTCCGGCAGATATGGGTAAAGTAATGGGCGTTGCAAGCAAAGCATTTGCAGGAAAAGCAGATGGTAAAGCCATTTCAGCTATGGTAAAAGAATTGCTGGCTTCATAAAAAGCTGATAATTTATTAAGCAAAAGGCTGTCAGAGTTGTAATGACTGGCAGCTTTTTTATTGCGGATAATGTTTCTGAATTAGAAAATAGTATGGCGCAAAATGATGATGTAAAAAGTTATCTTTTCCATCATCCTTAAATCGCTCGTCATACGCTGCGTCTGGAATTAATACAATTGGACTTCCTGCTCTCATATAGTTATTAGAAGGCGCGTATTCCGGTTGTTTAAATCCGGGTAAAGCGTCTTTAATTGCTAATTTATAGATCATATTTCCTAAATATTTGGTGTACATTTTTTGTGCTTTTTGTGGTTTACGGTTTAATCTTCCATATAAAATACCACCAATCAATCGCACTCCAAATTTTTCTTTTTTAGTAATTGTTTCGTCTTGATTAAAGGATTAGGTTCATTCATATCCTGAATGCGCTGAATGGTATATGGTGACTCGGGTACCCAATCTTTACGGTTGACAATAGTAAAGCCCCAACCATCACGCGTTATGTTTTCATAGTCGTAAGCATAATACATATTGCCTGGTTTAGGCGCGGCACTGCAATAAGTTTTAAATTGAATATCTTTCGGTAGTTCGCCATCCTGCTGCAAATAATACAGGTAGGAGCGTAGCAGAAAAGCAATGGCGCCTCCTGGCTATGCCCGAAAATAAAAACATCTTTTACGCCTTTTTGATAAAGGTCTTTTATTCTACTTACAATATCCGGGGCCATAGATGCCATTGACACAGTCCAGCCCACGTGCACAGTAGCCATGCTATCCGATGATAGTTTATACCTAAAATCAGTAGAATCGTTTAAGTGAAGACTGCCAATCGCAGGTATCATGGCTGCATAAAAATTGGCGAGCCAGCTCACTTTGTCACCTATTGTGCCACGTATAGAAATGACAGCTACACTGTCTTTACTTAAGTATAACGACCATTGATTTTTTAATCCTACTTCAGGAGAACGGTACAGTTTTGTATATGGATCCGCTGTAGTTTTTCGCAAATTACTATCTGGTATGCTGCTGTCAAAATAGAACAGCGAGAATAGCGATACATATTCTTTAGGGTTAAAACCCGGCTGTAGTTTATGTTGGGCAAATACATTAATTGAAGCTGATAATATCAGGAAGAATAACGTTAGGTGTATTATTCTTTTCAAAATAAAAGATTTAATAGATGATAGATAATAGACCATGGATGATGGACGTTTATCCGCCTGTGTAGGATTAGATATGTACTTTAGTTGACGCTGTCCGCCAGTTGGCGGAACGAAGATGCCACATATTCTTCAGCCGGGTCAAAAAATGGGGAAGCTATTTTGCCGCTTTTCCCGTATCTGGATTTCATTAATTTAATTAAAAAATAAAGCTCCGATTTTCAACGGAGCTTTATTGTTTATAATGTTTTTAATACATCGTTCATCGTTCTAACTGCGTCTGCACTTTTATTAAACGCAGCCTGCTCCTCATCACTCAATTTGAAATCAAGAATCTGCTCCCATCCATTTCTACCAATTGTTACAGGAACTACCAACGAAATATCGCTTTGGCCATATTCTCCTTCCAGATAAACACCACTTGAGATGAGTTTTTTCTCATCACGAAGAATGCTTTCTACCATTGCAGCAGTGCCAGCTCCTGGTGCATACCATGCTGAAGTGCCGATCAATTTCGTAAGTGTAGCACCTCCAACCATTGTCGCCGCGACAATTTTTTGCTGTTGTTCTTCGCTTAAAAAATTAGTAACCGGAGTGCTACCCCAGGTAGCGTGTTTAATCAATGGAATCATTGTCGTATCTCCGTGACCACCGACAACTACAGCATTAAGATCAGCTGGAGAACATTGTAATTCCTGACTTAAATAATAACGAAAACGAGCAGAATCAAGTGCGCCACCCATACCTATGATTTTATTTTTAGGTAGGCCGGAAGTTTTTAAAGTAAGATAATTCATCGTATCCATTGGGTTGGAAACAACAATGATGATCGTATTGGGAGAATATTTTAAAATGTTTTCAGTAACACTTTTAACAATACCTGCATTTACGCCAATCAGTTCTTCTCTGGTCATTCCTGGTTTTCTTGGCAGGCCAGATGTTATAACCACAACATCAGAATTTTCTGTAGCCACATAATCGTTTGTTACGCCTTTTATTTTAGTATCAAAACCCAAAAGGGCAGCGGTCTGCATCATGTCGATAGATTTCCCCTCGGCAACGCCCTCTTTGATGTCTAACAAAATTAATTCTGAAGCCAGCTCTTTGCGGGCAATATTATCGGCACAGGTAGCTCCTACTGCGCCAGCTCCCACTACGGTTACTTTCATTTAAATTCTTTTAAATCATTAATAAAATATAGCATTTGCTAAATTAACAGTTACCATTCAAACCACGTTCATAACCTGCTGATATTTATAGTTAAAATCGGTTTGTAAATATTTTTTGAATTCTGTTTGCTAAAAATAATTGAAATGCTTATTTTTGCGACCCCGATTGAGAAATCGGAACAGGATTGACCCATGGTGTAATGGTAGCACTACTGATTTTGGTTCAGTTAGTTAAGGTTCGAATCCTTATGGGTCAACAAAAGAGCAGGTCTTTTACGGACTTGCTTTTTTTATCGAAAATAACAAGACGCTTATCGAAAATTTTTTTAAAGGCAGTTTAAAATTAGATACTTTTGACCATGCTTAAAGTAGGAATTGTAGGCGTTGGGCACCTCGGAAAATTTCATTTGAATAATTGGCTGGAGATTAAAGATGTAGAAGTAGTAGGATTTGTAGATCCTAATGATGAGAATGCAAATGCGGTAATTGAAAAGTATGCTATTAAGCGTTTTTTCGATACAAACGATTTTTTAAGCCAATGCGATGCCATTGATATTGTAGCCCCAACTAATTATCATTATGAATGGTGTGAAAAAGCTATAAAGCTGGGGAAACACGTGTTTGTGGAAAAACCTTTTGCACACACAATGGATGAGGCTCGCCAACTGGTGAAACTTGCTAAAGAATCGAACATTAAATTGCAGGTAGGCCATGTGGAACGATTTAACCCCGCCTTTCTCGCATTGAAGGGTGTTGATTTAAAACCAATGTTCATTGAGGTGCATCGCCTGGCACAGTTCAACCCACGAGGAACTGAAGTAAGTGTGATCCTGGATCTGATGATTCATGATATAGATATTATCTTGAGCCTGGTTAAAAGCGATGTGAAAAAGATATCTGCCAGCGGCGTTGCTGTAATGACCGATACGCCTGATATTGCTAACGTAAGAATTGAATTTGATAATGGTTGTGTGGCTAATTTAACGTCCAGTCGTATATCTATGAAAAAAATGCGTAAGATGAGGGTGTTTCAAAAGGATGCCTACATTGGTATAGATTTTCTTGATAAAAAGACAGAGATCATAAAGTTAAAAGAGCCGCAGGATAAAGACGTATTCGCCTTTGAAATGGCTACTCCAAGCGGAACTAAAACTATCGCTATCGCAAATCCTCCCGTACCCGAGGTAAACGCGATCAGGCAGGAACTTGAAGAGTTTAAGGATGCTATTATCAATAATACACAAACTGTAGTTTCCGAAATTGATGGTCTAAAAGCAATGGATGTTGCCCATCAGATACTTATAAAGATTGGTAATGCCAGCATAGCAGGCTAACAAGCATGTAGGCATAAGCATATAATTTAAATCTAATCATCATTAAGATTTATAGTCGCTATATAAAACGTTTAACCGATATCCTGATTTCTTTTTGGGCCATGGTGATCTTATTGCCTGTGGTGCTGATTGTGGCTATTAATATTTTAGTAAACGATAAAGGGCCTGTCATTTACAAGCAAAAGCGAGTAGGAAAGGATGGCAAACTTTTTTATATTTATAAATTCCGATCGATGGTTGTAGATGCGGAACCTAATGGTCCTCAACTTTCCTCCGATGATGATATACGGGTAACGCGATTAGGGCGCACTTTACGAAAATGGCGGCTTGATGAATTACCGCAACTTTGGAATATTTTTATTGGCGATATGAGCCTTGTTGGACCTCGGGCCGAAAGACTTTTTTTATTGAACAAATAGCACCCATGCAACCGGATTATAATAAGCTTTTAGAGGTCCGTCCAGGCTTAACGAGTTGGGGGATGGTGAAGTTTGGCTATGCGCATAATGTAGAGGAAATGATAACCAGAAGTCAATACGATGTTGAGTATATTGAAAAGGTGTCTTTCCCTTTTGATTTTAAAGTCTTGATATATACGATTAAAATTATTTTTCAAGGAAAAGGAAAATAGATCCTAATGCAGGACTTAAGATATTTATCCCGAACAGATATTGACGATAATTTATGGGATCAGGCTGTCAAAAAAGTCCTGCATGTGCTATATATGCTACAACCAAATGGTTAGATTGTAGCAGCCCTGGTTGGAAAGCCTTGGTTTGGGGCAATTACAAGGCAATTATGCCAGTTACTGTTAAACAAAAATTTGGAATACCTTATTTAGTACAGCCAGCATTTACGCAGCGGCTTGGTATCTTTTCTTCAACAGAAGTATCGGATGAAATCCGTTCCTGTTTTATATCTGCTTTAAAACAAAAATATCCGTTTGCTGAAATTTGCGTTAATGATGTATTTAAAATGTTTCCGGGAGTTCTAGAAAGAAAAAATTACATCCTCAACCTGAACAGGCCGTATAGTGAAATAACTAATGAATATAAAGAAAGCCTTAAACAAGTACTAAAGCAGGTAACACTAAAGGGAAACCTTATATTACGAAAAAGCCAACATACAGAGCAAGCTGTAGGTTTTTTTAAAGAGCTAAATGGATCTAAAATAAATCTGACTGCATTTGATTATGTAAAAATAAAAAATGCCGCGAAAGTCTTTTCTCCTGAAAATGCATTTGTATATGAAGTGTACAACATCGATCAGATACTTCTCAGCACTGCTCTTTATTTCAAATTTGAAAACAGGTTATACAAAATAACAGCCGCTACGTCGGTGGGGGGCGCGCTGAAAAAGCGCATCATTTTATGATAGACCAAATCATAAAAGAACATGCTGGCAGAAATTTTATTTTAGATTTTGAAGGTAGCTCTATTCCCGGCGTCGAATCTTTTATAAAATCATTTGGTGCGATATTAGAACCGTACTATTTTTTAAAATGGAATCATTTAAAATGGCCTTTAAGGCTCTTTAAACGATGAGGTTTTCCAATACTTTCTCTGCTGTTGCCATATCTATCGGATGTGTAATCTTTAAATTCTGCTTTTCCCCTTCTACCAATGATACCATCATACCGAAAGCTTCTACTACACTTGCTTCATCGGTAAACCAATCTTTATAATCAATATTAAAAGCGGGGATTAAAATTTTGCTATGAAAAACCTGTGGCGTTTGTACAAGCATTATTTTTTCACGATCGAGGGCCTCATTTAAACCATCTTCGGTAATCATACGAAGGCTGTCGCTGCATTTAATTACGGGTATTGCACTGCCGGACTCCAAAGCCTTTTCATAACAACGGTGTATCAGATCGGCTGAAAGCGTGCAACGCGCTGCATCATGAACAAATACTATCGCCTCATCCGTAACCATTGAAAGCCCGTTCTTTACCGAATCGAACCTGGTAACGCCGCCAATAGTGATTCTTATCCTGTCTTTTTCAAAATAGGCGTCAATAATTTCGCGGCCCATATCTACATAGTCTTCCGCAAGAACTAATATAATCTGCATGTCATCATAGGAAGAGAGAAATGTGTTTAATGTGTAATATAAAACGGGTTTGTTATGAAGCATTAAAAACTGTTTGGGTAAATCACCTCCCATTCTTTTTCCGGATCCTCCGGCAACTATAATCGCAACTTTGTTCATGCGCCAAATGTACGAAATGAGAGAAGAAGGAAGTCGGAAAGTCTGCAAGTCGGGAAGTCCGAAAGACGCACACAATTATAATATTAGCCAATTATTACATCGGCTGATTGGCTCATTACACCCCACCGTATATTTGCTTTATGAATTATCAGCAAACTTTAGATTATTTATATGATAAATTGCCCATGTTCAGTCGCGATGGAGGACAAGCCATTAAACCGGGATTTGCAAATATTATAGCACTTTGCGAGTTGCTGGACAATCCTCATAAAAACAAAAAATTTATTCATGTCGCGGGTACAAATGGCAAGGGTTCTGTAAGCCACATGCTGGCATCCATTTTACAATCTGCTGGTTATAAGACGGGGTTATACACTTCGCCACATTTAAAAGACTTTAGAGAACGCATAAAAATTGGCGGGCAAATGATCCCTGAAAAGGACGTTGTAGCATTTGTAGAACGAATAATGCCGGAGATAGAAAAAATACAACCCAGCTTTTTTGAGATAACTGTAGCAATGGCATTTCATTATTTTGCAAACAACAATATTGATGTCGCGGTGATCGAAACCGGCATGGGCGGCCGGTTAGATAGCACCAACATCATTAATCCGCTGTTGTCCGTTATTACAAATATTGGGTTTGATCATATGCAATTTTTAGGCGATACCTTGGAGAAAATTGCATTCGAAAAAGCCGGTATTATAAAGCCCAAAGTTCCGGTGGTTCTAGGTGAGCATGTACCAGAGACAGCGTCTGTTTTTAAAGAAGTTGCAATGAAAAAGGACGCGCCTTTCTATTTTGCAAACGAGTACTATCAAATGACAGAGTGGGAATACGAGAATAATGAACTGGTGATTCAGGTCGCCGAAGCTCATAAAGTAGATCATCATAAATATTACCTTGATCTTAGCGGACAATACCAAACGAAGAACCTGCTTACCGTTTTGGAGAGTTGCCGCCATTTGAAAGCGGCCGGTTTTGATATACCCGATGCTGCGATAGCGCAAGGCCTTCGGCATGTAAAAAAGCAAACAGGCTTACATGGCCGTTGGGACACCATTCAGCAAAATCCAAAAGTGATTGTAGATGTAGCGCATAACGAAAGTGGAGTGCGGGAAGTATTAAATCAACTGGAGATCACAACGTATCATCGGTTGCATCTCATTTTAGGAATGGTTAAGGATAAAGATGTTAAAGCTGTGTTGCAATTGTTGCCACCACACGCTATCTGTTATTTTACTAATGCTGATATTCCGCGTGCACTACCTGCTGGCGAGTTACAAGCGTTGGCTGCAAAATACAACCTGCAAGGAAATGTATTTATTAATGTTAATGAAGCACTTGCAGAAGCTAAAGCTCATGCGCATACGGACGATTTGATAATAATATTCGGAAGCGTATTTTTGGTTGGAGAAATTTCATAACCCACGATTTAAATCGTGGGCCAAAAACAAAAAAATGAATACATCAGACACGCACAACCAGCGTATTGCAAAAATGACTTTTTCTTCTGTCTATCCGCATTATTTGGAAAAAGTCGAAAAAAGGGAAGAACAAAGGAAGAATTACATCAGGTGATAACCTGGCTTACAGGCTTTGACGAAAAAAAGCTACAGCAACTCATTAAAGAAAAAGTAACTTTTGAAACATTCTTCGAACACGCTACACTAAATTCTAATGCACATCTTATTACGGGAATGATTTGCGGGTACCGGATTGAAGAAATCGAAAATACTTTAACCAGGCAGGCAAGATATCTGGATAAGTTGGTTGACGAGTTAGCAAAAGGTCGGAAGATGGAGAAAATCTTGCGTGGCTCGTAGAAGTTTTTTATACGAAATGTATTTATTCACTCCTCAAGGAAAAATGCTGCTTTGAGGCTTTTACCGCCGGAAACCAGGCCGCCAGAAAAGATACAACCAGTACTGTTGTGGTTACCAAAATAAAGTCAGTTATTTTTAATTCCACCGGGAAATAATTTATTAGAAAAGATCCACCTTCCAACGGAACTAAATGAAATTGTTTCTGCAATATAACCAGTGCCAGTGCAATCAGCATACCAATGCCGCCGCCAATGGCCGCTAGGAGAAAGCCCTCACCTAAAAATACTTTTAAAATAAAATGCTGTGGCGCACCAAGTGCGTTTAATACGCTTATATCTTTTTGTTTTTCAAGCACAAGCATAGTTAAGGCACCAACCATGTTAAAAGCAGCAACAATAAGAATGATACACAGCACTGCATAAAAGATCCAGCGTTCCAGGTTCATGATGGCATATAGGCTCTGATTTTGTTGATACCTGTTTTGTATTTTGTATCTGGATCCGAATATAGCTGCCAGTTGTTGGCCTGTTTCATCTGCTTCACTCGGGTTTTTCAGCAAAATTTCAACACCGCTATAATCATTTGAATTTAAACGCATAGCTTGTTGTAAAAAAACAAGGTTAGTTATTACGTACTTATTGTCGAAGTCCTGTTGTATCATAAATGAACCTGCGGTATGAATAGTATCGGAACTGATATTCTCTAGCTCACTCAATTCTTCAGAGTTACTTTTGCGGGGTACATAAATACTTAATGGTATAACATCACTTCCTGCCCGTATTCCAAGCGCTCCTTCTATACCAACGCCTAAAACCAGCAACGGCTGTTGGCTTGTACCTATATCAAATTTTCCAGAATAGATATGCTGGTCAACAGTTGTAGTTGTTTTATAATTATTATCTACGCCTTTAAGATGTACAATAGATTGATTATTGCCATTTTGTAAAATAGCTTTTTCTTCCACAACAAGTGAAAAATTTTTAATGTTGTGAATTCCTTTTATTTGTTGAAGCTGATCTTGGGTAAGGGTAAGTGTTTTGCCGGAAGCTGGGCTTATTTTAAGATCAGGATAGAAAGATGCATATAACGACTTCACCAATCCTTCAAAACCATTGAAAACACTAAGCACGAGGATCAGCGATGCGGTTCCCACAACAATTGCCACAATGCATATCCACGAAATAATGTTGATTGCATTAGTAGACTTTTTTGCTTTAAAATAACGCCAGGCAAAAAGAGAAGTCAATTTGAAATGTAGAATTTAGAATGTAAAATGTTGAATGAAGAATTTAAAACGCAGCATCTATAAATTTAGATTTAATATTTAATGTTCTACATTTTAAATTTTAACCGTCTTTCTTCCGTTCTTCTTCAATCTTCTTAAAAATCTCTTCCATTTTGAACACATGATCTAAGGTGTCGTCCGCAAAAAAACGTAACACCGGCATGCTGCGCAGCTGATGCCTAACAGAAGATGTAAGCTCTTTCTTTATTTCATGATGACGTTCTTCAATTTTTTTCAATGCAGCCTCTTTGTCATTTATTTGAAAAAACTCAGATAAAACCTGGCTTCCAGCAGGTCAGGCGTAACTTTCACGCCAGATATTGAAACCATTCCGCCACCCATCATACCCAGGCCAAGCCTTTGAAAAATGGCGTTCATTTCTTCATTCAGCAAACCTGCTACCTGTTTTTGTCGTTTACTCTCCTCCATAATCATTCATTTTAGATTGTAAAAGTAGCTACTTTGTTGGTTTTGCGCCATACATTTAACACATACAGCGATATTTTTATGGTACCAGCAATCAATATATGGCATCTTCGTTGCGTCGCACGCTTGAACTGTAGAATATGTCTCAACCTATTTATTCGCAACAATTGTCTGAACCATGATTTGTAGGATTGTCAGATTAAGAGGATTTATAAATAATCAATATTCAACGTTTAAACCCCAAAATCATTATCACATTATCACATTATCACATCAGCTAATTAGCTAATTTTATACCTATCATCCTTCCCGTATTTACAAGATTTTTTCTGGTATTTTTGATAGCCTTTTTCAGATCCGTTTCATTGCTATTAATAGGTACTAATTCGTCAAAATATCGCCCTAACTTTTTTCACCATCATCTATTTTGCCGCCAACTGCAATAACAGAAATTCTTGCTTTCTTCGCAGCCAGCGCCACGCCATACGGCGCTTTTCCCTGTAAAGTCTGATGATCGATAGTTCCTTCCCCGGTAATAACTACATCCGCTTTTTTAAGCGGCTTTCAAAATTGATGATATCTAAAAAATAGTCAATGCCATTTACATCTTTAGCATTGCATAATGCAGAAAGAGCAGCTGCCACGCCGCCCGCAGCACCGCTATGCGGTAAAGTACTCATTTTTACGCCAGTCATTTTATAAATAACCGAGTTGAAAGTTGTAAGGCTTTTTTCCAGTTGTAAAATATCATTTTCTGTCGCACCCTTTTGCGGTCCGAATATTTGCGCAGCCCCTTTTTTGCCTAATAATTTATTTCCTACATCGCACAATACAATTATTTCGACATGCGCCAACCGTTTTTGAAATTGAGAAAGATCAAATAGAATAAAGCTTATCCAGATCAACAGGAATATTGGTTATGGCGTTTCCTTCTTTAGTAAAAAAATGGCGCCTAACATTTGCAATATTCCAGCACCGGCATCTACCGTGGCGCTTCCGCCAATAGCCAAAATAATTGTTGAAACATTTTTGTGTAACGCCCTTTTTATTAAAATACCTGTGCCGCGCGTGTTGGCATGTAAAACATTGTATTCCGAAGGCTTTAATAGTTTTAATCCTGATGAATCAGAAAGTTCAATAATGGCGGTTTGCTTATCTTTTGTATAATATACCGGCGCAGTTATTTTTCTACCCAACGGGTCAACTGTTTTATAAAAAGTGACATGCGTTTGTAAATATTTGGAAAGTAATTTTCCTGTGCCATCACCTCCGTCTCCCACCGGCGCAATATCTATGGTGCAGGCCAACCTACTACTTACTAATCCTTCTTTAACTGCCAGCGCCGCTTCATCAGCTGGCATACTGTTTTTAAAAGCATTGGGCGCAATTACAATATGCGGAATATCATTTTTAAAAGGCATTCGTTATTTTGTAAACCCATGCATCTTTGCCGGAATGCTCGCCAGGAACCAGGTTGGGCGCAGTTATCGCAATATTGTTTGCTTTTTTAGAAAAGTTTACTTTGCCATTATATCCAAGCAATGTTACATTTTTCGCCATCACGCCGGGAATTGAAATTTGCTTTTTCCATTCGGTCACGAAAACATATAGATCGTTTCCTTTTCTTGTATAAAATGTTGTTGTATCTTTTTGTTTGGGGCTTTCTTTCCAGGCTGTGGTGCCGTAAATCGCATCACCATTGATTGTCAGCCAATCGCCCATATCTTTCAGCCGTTGTTGCATAATAACTGGTATGGTTCCATCCGCTGCCGGGCCTATATTCAGTAACAAATTACCACCGCGAGAAACAATATCAATCAACATGTGGATGAGTTGCTTACTGGTTTGATATTGTTCCAGGTTTTCATTTCTATTATAACCAAAAGATTCTCCGATTCCTCTGCATTCTTCCCAAGGTCTTGCAAGGCTTGCATTTCCGCTGCCATATTCAGTAGTGTTAAAACCTCCGTGATTGCGACCACCACCCCAGCGATCATTAGTAACTACCGTATTTTTAACAGCAGATTCATTATACAGCCAGGTTAAAAACTCGCGGCTGCGCCAGGTGGTATCGCTTTGGTCCCACTCTCCATCCGGCCAGATAATATCGGGTTTGTAACGGGTAACCAGATCTCTCATCTGTGGTAGCATGTGTTCATCAACATACTTTTTTACATCCTGTTTATATAATGGATTATACCATTCATATAAAGAATAATAAAAGCCCATATGTAAGCCGGTTTTTTTTACAGCTTCGCTTAAATCGCCAGCCAAATCCCTATGCGGGCCAGCGTCTGCTGCATTCCAGTTCCACGACTCGCGACTTGGCCATAACGCAAAGCCATCATGGTGTTTGCTGGTAAGCACTACATATTTCGCACCCGCATCTTTAAATATTTTTGCCCATTTTTCCGGATCAAATAATTCAGCCTTGAACATGCTTGCAAAATCCTGATAATGAAATTGAGGGCCGAAGTTCTTATTATGAAAGTCAACAAATTCTTTGTGTATTTTCAGTTTTTTATTATTCAATCTTTCCCAATACCATTCAGAATAATTACTCCCAAATCCATCGGCGTTCGAATTGGTAGCCCACGCGGGAACACTGTATAATCCCCAGTGGATAAAGATCCCAAACTTAGCATCTGTAAACCATTTGGGTATGGGCCTGGCGTCTAAAGATTGCCAGGTTGGCTGGTATTGAGCGTAAGTTATAGTGATACTGAAAACCAGAAGAATAGAAACAATTGTTTTGCGCATGGAATCAAAAATTTAAACGATGCCCGAATATAAGTTTAAAAAAGTTTTGCTTGACTGTTACAATTTTAATTTTATGCACGTCATTAATAAAAAAGTTCCATCTGTAAAAAAATAAATAAACACATGAAACGATTATTGATAATTCTTTCGCTGATACCACTCGTTTACAGCTCTGAACGCCTGAACATTGATCATATTCTGTAAATAGACAGATGATCGGTTCATTTAAAACTCAAAGTTTCTTTACCTTTGCACACTGATGAGTCAGGATGTGTTGCAGAATTTTTATCAGAATGACCCCGCTGTTTACAAATAGCGGCTAGGATTTCTTTGCCCAAACCATCGCAAACCGCACTTACAGGACTTTTCGGAAGTTCTGCTCCTTTTGTATTCGCTGCTGCTGCCAATCATGCTTCGGAAATGAATCATGTTATTGTGTTGAACGAAGCAGAGGATGCGGCATACTTTCATAATACCCTGGAGAATATTACAGGAGCTTTGGATTTATTTTATTTTCCTTCTTCTTTTAAAACAAGAAAAAATTATCGCCAGCTCAACGCGTCGCATGTCATGCTCAGAACCGAAGCGCTTACTAAATTGGCTTCACGTACTGAAGGGCGTGAAATAAGAAAAAAGATTTTAGTTACTTACCCTGAAGCGCTTTTTGAAAAGGTTGTTGTTTCAAAAACTCTTTCCGAAAATATCATTCATATTAAAACTTCTGAAACGATTGATATCGGGCAGTTGCTTTTAAAATTGGATGAATACGGTTTTGTGAGAAGTGATTTTGTGTACGAACCCGGTCAGTACGCACTTCGCGGTGGTATTTTTGATATTTATTCTTTCGGGAATGAAAAGCCTTATCGTTTTGAGCTGTTTGGAAATGAAGTAGATTCTATTCGAATCATTGATCCTGAAACACAGTTGAGCGAGCGCAAGTTGCTTTCCGTTTCTATTATACCTAATGTGGACACACAGTTTACTTCGGAAGAAAGAGTGTCTCTTTTCGATTTTCTGCCGGCCAATACTGCTATCTGGTTGCAGGATCAGGAGTTATGCGAAGAGCGCTTGAAGGATAATGTTGAAGAACTGAACTATTTTTTAGAAGCCTATCCTACGTCTCAGTTTTCGGCCAATAGTGATGATGATAAATTGATAAAGAAAGATCTTTCCTCAAATGATTTTATTGATGCAGAACGCTTTCTGAAATCTATGGAAAGCCGGTCTGTATTGCATTTTGGTGGAAATGACTATGGAGCAAAAGAGGAATTTGAATTCAATACAAAATCTCAACCGGCGTTTAATCGTCAGTTTGAATTGCTAATAAAAGATCTGAAAGAAAAGGAACGTAAAGAGTACAGCGTTTATATTTTTTCAGAAAATCCTAAGCAACTTCAAAGGCTGCAAACCATTTTTGACGATCTGAAAGCAGAGCTTGTTTTCAATCCGGTTTCGCTTTCTATTCATCAGGGTTTTATCGATGATGATTTAAAAGTTGTTTGCTATACCGACCATGAAATTTTTCAGAGGTATCATAAATACAAGGTTAAGCAAGCTTATAATAAAAACAAGGCGATAACATTACGGACGCTGCGTGAGTTACAGCCCGGTGATTATGTAACGCATATAGATCACGGAGTGGGCGTGTATAGTGGTTTGCAGAAGATGGACGTTAATGGCAAGTTACAGGAAGCCGTAAGATTGATTTATAAAGACAAAGATGTTTTATATGTAAACATCAACTCGCTACATAAAATTGCAAAATATACAGGTAAGGATGGTAGCGTACCTAAAGTGAACAAGTTGGGTAGTGATGTTTGGAATCGGCTAAAAGAAAAGACCAAAGCGAAAGTAAAAGAAATTGCTTTTGATTTGATAAAGCTATACGCTAAACGTAAGGCCCAGCAAGGGTTTGCGCATACGCCGGATAATTATATGCAGACAGAACTGGAAGCCTCATTTATTTATGAAGACACTCCGGATCAAAGCAAAGCAACAGCCGATGTGAAAAAGGATATGGAATCAGCTTCGCCTATGGATAGGCTGGTTTGCGGCGATGTAGGATTTGGGAAAACCGAAGTGGCTATCCGTGCGGCTTTTAAAACCTGCATTGATGGGAAGCAAGCGGCCGTATTAGTTCCTACAACTATTCTTGCTTTTCAACATTATAAAACTTTTAGCGACCGCCTGAAAGAATTTCCGGTTACGGTAGATTTTATCAATCGTTTCAAAACAGCAAAAGAAAAAAGGAAACGCTTGAAAAACTGAAAGCTGGCAAGATCGATATCCTTATTGGTACGCATGGAATCATTGGCAAAGATGTGAAGTTTAAAGACCTTGGTGTGCTCATCGTTGATGAAGAGCAAAAATTTGGCGTAGCCCACAAAGAAAAAATTAAAACAATCCGCACAACTGTGGATTGCTTAACGCTTACGGCAACGCCGATTCCGCGTACATTACAGTTTTCTTTGATGGGCGCAAGGGATTTAAGCATCATCAATACGCCACCGCCTAATAGGCAGCCTATTCAAACGGAAGTGCAGGTGTATAATGAAGACATTATTCGCGATTCCATTTATTTTGAAACAGAACGTGGCGGACAGGTTTTCTTTATACATAATCGTGTTGCAGGCTTGGCAGAAATGGCTGCACTGATACAAGGACTTTGTCCGGATCTTTCCGTAAGCTATGCACATGGACAAATGGAAGGTCATCAGCTGGAAGGAAAAATACTGGATTTTATCGACCGTAAATACGATGTGTTGGTTTGTACCAATATTGTGGAAAGCGGTGTAGATATTCCAAATGTGAATACGATCATTGTAAACAATGCGCATCATTTTGGGTTGAGCGATTTGCATCAGTTGCGTGGCAGGGTGGGACGAAGTAATAAAAAGGCATTCTGCTATTTGCTGGCTCCGCCGATGAGCACTTTGCCAAGTGATTCGCGCAAACGCCTGCAAACACTGGAACAGCATAGCGAACTGGGAAGCGGTTTTCAAATAGCTATGCGCGATTTGGACATTCGTGGTGCAGGGAATTTATTGGGCGGTGAACAAAGTGGCTTTATGGCGGAGATTGGTTTTGAAATGTATCAGAAGATTTTAGATGAATCTATCCGCGAGTTAAAACGAACGGAATTCAAAGACTTGTTTAAAGAAGAGATTAGCAAGCAGGATGATTATGTGCATGATTGCACCATCGATACGGACTTGGAGATATTGATACCTGATGCGTATGTAGAAAATATTACAGAGCGGCTTTCGCTTTATCAGCGATTGGATAATTGTGAGAACGACGAGGAGCTGAATGAAATGCACAAAGAATTACAAGATCGATTCGGGCCCATGCCTCCCCAGGTTGATGATTTGTTTGAAACAGTGAAATGCCGGAAACTGGCTATCAGACTGGGTTTTGAAAAAATGACTCTTAAAAGCGAAACATTGCGTTGTCATTTTATTAACAGGCCGGATTCTCCTTATTTTGAATCTGATATTTTTCAGAAGATCATTGATTATTTGCAAACACAGACGAATAAGGCACGCTTAAAACAAACCGGCAAATTATTCTTACTTATTGCTGAACCCATCCCATCTATGAAAGAGCTGCACGAATTTTTGAAAGATCTGTATGAGTTTGTAACCGCTAAATAAATAGTTTATGGTTTAACATTGATGAGCATTATTACCGCGGCCTATCTCTCCCAACAAATCGTTCCTTTCCTTTTAAAAAATTAAGTGCCCGCAAAATATTTCTATCCAGGCTTTCTTCTGTTTTTAAGTTAGATAAATAACGGTTGATTTCCTTTTGCAATGACGGTGGAAGTGTTTCGTAAACTGCAGCCGCTTCTTTGTCTTTTTTCAAAACTTTAATAAAAGCGACAGGAACGGCGACTGTTGGAGGCGAAGTGTTATAAGATATAGTAATATCAACGGTTTCTCCAATCCGTTTTGGAGAATCTTTAAGCATTACTGTATTAATGTACAAGCGCCATACCCCTTTATATTTTAACAAGGTTTGGGTATATGCTTTCTTGTTAAGAGTGCCTTTTACAGGTATGGGTCCTTTATCTTTTTCTGCTTGCTTAAAAATGGATTGCAATATATTTTCAGGTAATGTAACAAAAGGATTGATCCCAATGATATCAATTGACGCGTGGAATCTTAACAGCGCATACTTTTCCATTCAATGAAAGTTAATAAAAAAGACTTACCTGTTAAGGCAAGTCTTTAAACTAGTAATAAATTTTATGCTTAAAAATATTTTGTTTTACCAGGAACTGCAATTGGATAGCTTCCATCAGCGTTTGGTACTACAGGTGGTGCAGCATTGAAGCTATATTCCTTTGGCATAATATTAATACCGCTGTTCAACGCTTTTTCAAAATCAATTACCTGTCCGCTGTAAGTGGCCATACGTCCCACAATACCTGTTAAGGTACTCATGGCGCCATATTCAGCGTTGTCAAATTTATATTCACCTTTTGCAATAGCTGCAAACAGTTCATCATGTTCTGCCTGATAAGGATTGTTTTCAGTTTTTCTGTCAAATGCAAATAGCGTATTGCCTTTGTTATCTTTGATGATACCCGTATCACCATATATTTTTCCTTTAGTTCCAACAATCAATTCATCTACTTTACTCATGGTACCTGGAATATGGCGGCACTGGCTATTTAGAACGCTGCCATCAGCATAATGAAATTCTACAAAATGATGATCGAATATTTCGCCATACTTTTTATCGGTCCGAACCTGGCGGCCGCCCAAACCTTGAGCTTTTACGGGGTATCCGCCTTTAAACCAGTTGATCACATCAATATTATGTACGTGTTGCTCCACAATATGATCGCCACAAAGCCAGTTAAAATAATACCAGTTACGCATCTGGTATTCCATTTCTGTTTGGTTAGGTTGGCGTTCTTTAACCCACACACCATCATTATTCCACCAGGCCTGAGCTGAAGTGATATCTCCGATCAGGTCTTTCCTTTTAAATAATTCACGATAAGAATTTTGATATCTTCTTTGTAAACCAACTACAACATTTAATTTCTTTTGTTTGGCTATCTCCGCAACGTCTAATACTTTCTTAATACCTGCCGGGTCTGTAGCAACAGGCTTTTCCATAAATACATGTTTGCCTTGCTTTACTGCTTCTTCAAAATGTATAGGTCTGAATCCCGGAGGAGTTGTTAGGATTACAACATCAGCCAATGCTATTGCTTTTTCATACGCATCAAAACCAACAAATTTTCTGTCTTCGGGCACGTCAACTTTATTTTTGTCAATGCCAGATTCTGCCAACTCTCCGGTAATGGCTTTATGACAACTATCAATTCGATCTTTAAATGCATCAGCCATAGCAACCAACTGCACGTTTTGTTTTGTGCTTAATGCCTGCGTAGCTGCGCCTGTACCACGCCCGCCACAGCCGATCAATGCGATTTTTATAGTGCCAGCCGCACCTGAAAAGAAATTAGCCCTGCTTAAAAGTGGTGCAGCCATCAGGCCGCCAGCAAGCAAGCCGCTTTGTTGTACAAATCTTCTGCGAGTTGTTTTATTGTCCATCTTTTTTGTTTTGATATTTATTGTATAAAATAATTTTATTATACCAGCTTATGAATATAGGGCATCGGTCTTGCGTCGCAATCACTTCATCTGTGGAATATAAATCAACTTGCTCAACTACGCCATTATAAACTCAAATACGTCTCGAAAAAGCGAGCTGCTTCTTCTTTGGTAGGTTGTTTCAAAGGGCGCACTAATCTAAATCCTACAAAAGGAGCATCTGCATTCCACCATTTACTTTTAGGTATTTGAGGGTCTCTTCTGTTCCAGATCAAATCAGATGGTTCGCGATTGGCGCTTCTCAACTTGTCCGCATAATCATCATAATCCCCGCCACGTACCACCAAAGGATGTTTTGTAGTGGGCGTATTTACCGGGTCTTTGGCTCCTTTTTCTATCTTACCATAAGCATCTTCGGCATATTGGTCAAGCACCCATTCCTGCACATTACCCAAAATATCGTATAGTCCCCAGGCGTTGGGCTTTTTCAATCCGGTTTTATGATATTTATTTTCGCTGTTGGCAGCATACCAGGCATACTCTTTAAGTTGAGCGCTGTCATTACCAAAAGGATAAGCTGTTTTGGAACCAGCGCGGCAGGCATATTCCCATTCGGCTTCTGTTGGCAGCCTGTAAAAAACACCTGTTTTTTTATACAACCATTTGCAGTACATCAACGCGCCATGCTGCTTCATGCTGTTAGCGGGAAAACCGCCTTCTTTGCCCATTCCAAGAGTTACATCTACATAAGGCCTGGTGGGACGTGTAATAGCATCTACTTCACTGTTTTGTCCGTAAGTTTCGTCATTAAGATATAGTCCGTATTCATCGTGGGTTACCTCTTTAGCGCCCATCCAAAAAGCAGTAAGGTCCACTTCATGTTGAGGCTTTTCATCTGCCTCTTTAGCGCTACCCATCATAAAGCTTCCTTCTTTTATGGGAACCATTTCAAATTTCACAGTACTGCCGGGAATGGCCTGTTCATATTTTTCAAATGCCTGATCCTGTGCCGAGGCATTTAGGGCAATCGCTCCACAGGCGATTAAAACAATCTCTCGCATGGGCTTAAAGATATAAAACTAAGTCGAAATTATTTTGTGCAAACGTTTGTTTAGGGTGGTTGAACAAATTTTGCTATTTTTCATGTGTCATTTTTGTTTTTACCATTTATCAAAATAAACCCGATATTATCGGATTTCGCCTAAAAAATCATAACGATGCAAAGACGGTCTTTTTTAAAGAACAGCCTGCTCTCAACAGGCTCACTAGCTATAGCTTCTGCAAGTTTTGGCAGAACTCAAACAGTTGAAGGGCAAACATTTCATCTTGATTATGCCCCACACGATGGCATGTTTGCCAATAGCGCAGGGAAAGATTTTATAGATCAGTTAAAATATATGCACGACCTGGGTTTCAGATCTATAGAAGATAACGGAATGGCAGGAAGGACGCCTGAAATGCAAAGCAAAATTGGTGAAACCCTTGCAAAACTCAACATGAGAATGGGTGTATTTGTAGTGCCCAAAGGCGGTAACGGAGCTAATACATTAGCTGCGAAAAAGAAAGAACATATTGATATTTTTCTGGATGGCTGCCGAAAATCAGTTGAAGTTGCGAAACGTTGCAATGCTAAGTGGGTAACAGTAGTTCCCGGTGATTTTGAAAAATCTTTGCCACTTGCCATACAAACAGCTAATGTAGTGGAAGCCTTGCGCCGTGGCGCCGAAATTTTTGAGCCACACGGAATTATAATGGTGCTGGAGCCGCTAAGTGATACACCCGACTTATTCTTAAGGTATTCAACTCAAACTTATGAGATATGCAAAGCTGTAGATAGTCCAAGCTGTAAGATATTATATGATGCTTATCACATGCAAAAGAATGAGGGAAATTTGATTAAGAATATGGAATTATGCTGGGATGAAATTCCTTATATACAGGTAGGCGATAATCCCGGACGTAAAGAACCTACAACCGGAGAGGTTAATTATAAAAACGTATTCAAGTTTTTACATGAAAAAGGATACAAAGGTGTAGTTGGAATGGAACATGGCATATCCCAAGCTGGAAAAGCCGGGGAGGAAAGACTGGTACAGGCTTACAGAGAAGTAGATGATTTTATGTAAGGAAAAAGTTGACCGTTGACAGATGAAAGTTGACAAGAAGTGGCACAAACTGTCAACTTTCAACTGTAACACTATAAACTTTTACTTCACATCCCCCATCCATTTCCTAACTAAGGGAGATAGAAAAAGTATTAAAGCTCCTGCAATGGCCGAGGCTATAGCTATTTCCTTTAAGATCGTAGCATAATAAGGAAGGGAAGCGATAGCATTATTTTGAACAGCTTCCGGAACACTCATCATTTTACCGATCTTTCCTGCTAAAAACTCACCGCCGGCACTGGCGAAAAACCAAATGCCCATCATTACCGCTACCATTCTTATTGGCGAAAGTTTGGTAACCATTGATAATCCAATGGGGGATAGGCAAAGCTCACCTGCAATGATAAACATATATCCCATCGCAAATGCAAAAAGGCTGATCAGCCCGTTTTCGGCATTCAAACATGCCAGATAAAATACCATGAACCCTGCGGCCATTAATACAAACGAAAAGCCGAACTTAACTGGTGTTGAAGGTTCCACTCTTCGTTTGGCTAACCATGTCCATAGCCAGGCAAAAAGAAACTTAATATAATTACCCACCCGGGAGGCAAGAAATTATTCACGGCTAAAGCTGGAAGTTCTGTGCCCATTACATGCATATCTACATTTCGCATTGCAAATAAATTCAACGCTCCTGCATTTTGCTCATAAAAAGCCCAAAAGAATATGGAGAAAACAACCATAAACAAAGCCGCAATTAATTTATTCCTGCCAGCTACTTCCATTCTAAAAGCTTCCCATAAAACATATACAATGGCCAGTGCACCCAAAATGCCCATAAAATAGTCCATTATTTCATGGCGGTTGAAAAGTGCGATAACAATAGGCACAATTAACAGTGATGCTCCATAAATCAGGTACTCTGTATTAATGCCGAAGGTGCGTTTTTTAGTGCTTCCATATTTGGAGGTAGGCCTCTGTGTTCAAGAGATTTTTGTCCGAAAATAAAAACAACTAATCCTAATAACATAAAAATACCAGCCAAACCAAAACCATAATGCCAGTTGATCTTTTGCCCTACATACCCGCAAAGCAATCCGCCCAAAGCCGCACCAATATTGATTCCCATATAAAATAAAGAGAAACCGCTGTCGCGGCGAGGATCATTTGCTTCATATAAAGTGCCGACTAAACTGGAAATATTCGGTTTGAAAAATCCATTGCCACAAATGATAAATGCCATACCTGAAAAGAAGCTCCATTCCTGCGGTAGTGCCAGTACTAAATGTCCTATGGTCATAAGAAGGCCGCCGTAAATCACTGCTCGTCGATAACCCAGAAAACGATCGGCCAGCATGCCGCCCAACATTGGGACTGTATAAACTAATGCTGAGTAAGCACCGAGAATACCGTAAGATTTTGGTTCATCAAATTTTAACTCTGTTACCATGTAGGCAATCAGCAATGCTTTCATTCCATAAAAGGAAAAGCGTTCCCACATTTCTGCGAAGAATAACAAGTATAGTTGGCGGGGTTGCCGCATTGAAGCTGTTTGTTGCATTATGTTCTAAAATTAAAAAAGTCCCAAAATCAAATGATTCGGGACTTTAAAATTACTTGTATAATTATCTTACGCCGTGCATTAGTTTTTTCAAAACGGGTGTTAGTAAAATAATCAATACACCCAATGCCATTGGAATAAATGTGAAGATTAAGAAAAAGGTCTGCATGTCATATTTGGCCGTTATTTTATCAATCTCACCCCCAATGCTTCCGGCTAATTTATTTCCGATAGCAATAGCCAGATACCAGATTCCAAACATAATACCAATCATTCTTCCAGGAACAAGTTTGCTCAAATAAGACAAGCCAACGGGAGAAATGAATAATTCGCCAAGTGTATGGAACAAGTAAGCAAACACTAACCAAATGAGGCTTACCTGTGCTACTTTTGCTCCTTGTGGAATAGATGAAGCTCCAATGGCTAAAGCAGCAAAACCAATACCCAGCAATATCATTCCTATTCCATTTTTTACAGTAGCTGGAGGGTTGAATTTGCTCTCCCATATTTTAGATACCAATGGCGCCAGGCTAATGATGAATAAAGAATTAAGAATACCAAACCAAGTAGCAGGTATCTCCGATTTTTCTTCAACATATTGTTGGCTGAGCATATAAATAACAAGTCCCCAGATTAACAAGAATCCTACAGCTAGAATAATATTACCTAACGCATATTTTTTAAAAGTCTGACCGAACAGTTTTATTAGGACATAGGAAATAATGGCCATTGGGGCTACGGTAATCAATGTATTAACAATATTAAAAGCTATTTTACCGCTACCTTCCAAAACCCTGTCTGTGTAGTCATTCGCAAAAATCGTCATGGAGCCGCCAGCTTGCTCAAAAGATGCCCAGAAAAAAACCGTAATGAACGCTAGTACAATAATAGCAATCATGCGGTCTCTTAACACCGGTGTATATTGACTGATCCTTTTCACAAGAATAAAAATGAATAAACCCAAGGCAATTAGCACAACAAAATTGCTCCCAGATAAACCGCCTACCGTAAAGTTGAACAATTTGGAGGAAGTGATTTTAGAAATGGGATCATTAATAACCCAAACTAATCCTGTAATAGAAACAATAGCGATAATTACCAAATCAAAAATCGAAAAAGGGTTTAATGGCGCTTTATCCATATTGTTAGCGATATCTATCTTTTCAACAACACTACCTTCTGTGCTTTCCGCTACTTCAATATCTTTTTTATTTTAACAGGCTTTAAACCTATGCTTCCAAAAATGCCCTGAGTAAAATAAAACTGAAGCATACCAACCAGCATAAATATGCCGGCAAGGCCAAATCCATAACTCCATCCAACTTTCTCACCAAGATAACCGCAAAGCAGCATGCCCAAAAATGCCCCCGAATTAACGCCCATATAAAATATAGTATAGGCGCCGTCTTTCTTTTGCTGGTTTTCTTTATACATTTCAGACAGGATAGATGTCATATTAGGTTTGAAAAATCCATTACCTAAAACAAGTAAAATCAGGCCCATATATAAAAACATCTGATTGGTTTCAATAGCCATGGAAGCATGACCCAATGTCATAAGTGAAGCGCCTAATACTACCGCCCATCGGTAACCCAAAATCTTGTCTGCAAAATAGCCTCCCAAAATTGGCGTTAAATAAGCCATTGCGGTGTACGATCCGTACAAGGCAAGCGCATGTTCACGTGGCCATCCCCAGCCTGGGTTGTCACCAATTAAGGACGATGTCAGAAACAACACCAGCAAAGCCCTCATGCCATAGTAGGAAAACCTTTCCCACATTTCCGTAAAGAATAATACAAATAAACCTGAAGGGTGGCCCAATACGCGGCTCTTAAAAAAGTCGTTTTCGGTTGCGGACATATTAATATTTTTTACAAGATTAGTAAATATAGCAATTTAGCCATAAGCAAATACAACACGGCAAATATAGGTGGTATGGAAATATTTTAAGCAGGAAGGCTGTTGCGCCTGGTTATTCTTTTCATTACCTTCACCACCTCTAAAAAATAGCATAAATGAACATATTAATACTTGGAGGCGGTGGAAGAGAACATGCCCTGGCCTGGAACATTAAAGAAAGAGGACAAGGAAAACATGAATTATTCATAGCGCCTGGTAATCCGGGTACGGCGCAATGCGGAACTAATATCGACATTGCCATTACCGATTTTGAAGAGCTTGGTAAATTTTGTATTGATAACAAAATTGAAATGGTAATTGCAGGTCCAGAAGAACCTTTGGTGAAAGGGGCTTGGGATTATTTTCAAAAAGATCAGCTAAAGCATATTCATTTTATTGGTCCATCGCAATTTGGCGCTCAGTTGGAAGGCAGCAAAGCATTCGCCAAAGCTTTCATGCATAGGCATGATATTCCTACCGCAGCATATAAAGAGTTTTCGGCAGAACAATTTGAAGAAGGCGTTAATTATCTAAAAGCACATTCATTACCAATTGTATTAAAAGCCGATGGACTCGCAGGAGGAAAAGGCGTGGTGATTTGCGAAACACATGCCGATGCTATTATGGAATTTGAAGCTATGTTGGTGCAGGCGAAATTTGGTGATGCCAGTAAAACGGTTGTGGTAGAACAGTTTTTAGACGGAATTGAAATGAGCGTATTTATTTTGACGGATGGTAAAGAATACGTGTTATTGCCCGAAGCCAAGGATTACAAACGTATTGGCGAAACAGATACTGGTCTAAATACAGGTGGCATGGGCGCTGTAAGCCCCGTGCCTTTTGCATCAGAAGAATTTATGGAAAAAGTGACCAGAAAAATTATCAAACCAACTGTAGCGGGTTTAGAAAATGAAAGTATAAACTATACCGGTTTTGTTTTTATCGGTTTAATAAAAGTGAACAATGAGCCTTATGTAATTGAATACAATTGCCGCATGGGCGATCCTGAAACGGAAGTGGTAATGCCGCGCTTAAAAAATGATCTGGCTGAACTTTGCCTGGCAGCAGCACAACACACATTAAGCGATATAAAAATTGAAACGGATGATCGCAGCGCTGCAACAGTAGTAGCAGTAAGTGGAGGCTATCCCGGCAATTTCGAAAAAGGATATGCCATTTCTTTCCCCCTCCTTCGGAGGGTTGGGGGAGGTTATTATTTTCCAGGCAGGTACAAAAGAAAAAGATGGTGACATTGTAACCAGCGGCGCCGCGTACTTTGCGCCACTTCATTTGCCAACAGCATTCCCGAAGCGGTAGCCAAATCAAAAGAAGCTTTGTCTAAAATAAAATTTGATGATATGTATTTTAGAAAGGATATTGGCTACGAGTTTGACGCTTAGATTTTTATTGACCCGGCTGAAGAATAGGTGGCATCAATATTGCGTCGCACTCTTCAGTTGATGTACATTTATCATCTGTTAATTCTTCAAAACAAGTATATGGTCCGGTTAAAAAATGCGATCCCTTTGTCTTTGTTGGCGGCAATTTGTATAAATGCCTATGGTCAGGGTAAAATAGATAACGAAACCAAAAAGCAATTAGCTGGTCAGGCGCCCGTTACTGTAAAAACAGCTGTTGGACCTTTGGTTTTGCAGCCTCCATTTAAAACAGAATCGGCAAATAAAAACAGCAGAACGATCGACTGGCCGGAAGGGCAAACGCCAAAGACGCCTGAAGGATTTACAGTTACGCGTTTCGCCGACAAGCTCGAAAACCCGCGTTGGACTTATATTGCGCCAAATGGAGACTATTTTATTGCTGAAGCAGGCACTCGTAAAAGCGCGAATCAAATTACTTTATTGAGAGATAAGGACAAAGATGGCAATATCGATGAACGCCATGTATTTATTAATAACCTCAACCGTAATTTCGGAATGCTGATATTGGGTAATTATTTCTACATCGCAAATACTGACGGGGTTTATCGTTACGCTTATAAAGAAGGCGACATCAAACTGGAAGGAGAAGGCAAGAAAATTATTGAACTATCCGCAAGCGGTTATAACAACCATTGGACGAGAAATATTATTACCAACAAAGCGAAAAATAAAATTTACATTACTGTTGGTTCTGCCAGTAATGTAGGCGAGCAAGGCATTGAAAAAGAAGAAGGCCGTGCATTGATTTACGAAGCAAATCCAGACGGATCTGATCTTAAAATTTATGCCAGCGGCATTCGCAATCCTGTTGGCTTAGACTGGAATCCCGTTACCGGCGAGCTTTGGACTGCGGTTAACGAACGTGATGGATTGGGAGATGAAATTGTGCCTGATTACGCCACAAGTGTAAAGCGCGGCGGCTGGTATGGCTGGCCATTTAGTTATTACGGTAAAGTAAAAGATCCGCGCTGGGCCGAAGATCCACATGAAGATTTGGTAAATAAAGCCATTATACCCGATGTGCCTTTAGGCCCGCACACCGCATCGCTGGGAATAACATTTTACACAGCAAAGCAGTTTCCTGCCAAATATAAAAACGGAGCATTTATTGGTCAGCATGGTTCATGGAACCGTTCCAAGCTTTCGGGATATAAAGTGGTTTTTATACCTTTTGTAAAAGGCAAGCCACAACCTCCTGTGGATTTTCTCACAGGCTTTATTGCCAACGATGAAAAAAGTGAAGTATATGGAAGACCTGTTGATGTTAGCGTTGCGCCCGATGGTTCTCTATTGGTAAACGATGATACGTCCGGGATTATATGGAAAGTGAGTGCGAAATAGGACCTTGTAGAGTTCAGATTTTCGTGTAGCCTTAATTTTGTGCTTTTAACAATATTTAATATGGATTTTACAATCCCAACACGCCTTTTAATTTACCATATCCGTTGCGGCTTACGTTTATTTTAGCGCCATTTTTTAACACAGCTACATGCCCGTCTTTTTCATAAGGATCGATGCGGGTGATTTCCTGAATATTTACAATAAATGAACGGTGGCTGCGCACAAACATATCAGCCGGCAAAAAGATTCAAAAAATGCCATTGTTTTGTTCTTCAAAAAATAGCCTTCTTTGGTAAATATTTTTACAAAGTCATCTGCCGCTTCCAGGTACAACACTTCCTGCACGGGAATGATCTTTATTTTACTCCCGTTCTTCACCACAATGCGGCTATTGCTACCGGGTAATTGTGCATCGTTCAATAGTTCTTTTGTGTTTTCTGTAGCGGCTGGTTTGTTTTGTGCCATAAATTTAGCTACCGCTTTGTCAAAACGTTCCTGGTCAAAAGGTTTTAGTAAGTAATCTATGGCGTGTGCTTCAAAAGCTTTAATAGCATATTCATCAAATGCTGTTGCAAAAATTACGGCAGGCGGATTTTCTACCAGTTCCAGCATTTCAAAACCGCTGATTTTTGGCATTTGAATATCTAAAAAATCAAATCAGGCTCATGCTCCTGAATGGCTTTTAATCCTTCAAAGCCATCACCGCATTCTGCCACTATTTCTAATTGCGGATGCTTTCTCAAATATTCTTTAACCATGCTTCTGGCTAAAAACTCATCGTCAATAATTATTACTTTACTCATTTTTACTGAGGGATTTTTACAGTTGTTTCAAAAACAGTATCATGAATCGCTGTTGTTAACAAGTCGTTTCTTGCGAACAACAAATATAATCTTCTGTTGATAGATGATAACCCAAATCCGGTTCCTTTTTTTGGATTGGAGGTTTCCGGATCGAATGGATTTTTTACACTGATGATCAGTTCTTTCCCGTCTGACTGGCAATCAATTGTAATGAGCGTTTGTCCCGTTGTGTCATAAAGTCCAAATTTGATAGCGTTTTCAACAATGGGTTGAAGCAATAAAGTAGGTAGCAGCGCAGGTTTACAGCCATCGCTGATGTTTATTTCTGTTTGCAGCCGATTACCAAAACGTACTTTTTCTATCTCCAAATATAAGTTGAGGTAGCCAATTTCTTCTTCCAAGGTTACCATTTGCGACTCTTCTTTTTTAAAGTGCCGCGCAAAAAATCGGAAAGTTGTTGCACCATTTTTCTCGCTAATTGAGGATCAATTCCGATTAAAGCATTGATTGAATTAAGGCTATTGAAAAGAAAATGGGGCTGCAACTGCTGACGTAACTTAAATAATTCCGCTTCGCGGGAAAGCGCTTCTACATCAGATTTTCGTTGTGATTCTTTTTGACGTTCCTGCCAGTTGTACCAAAGTATGGAAGCTGTAGTAACGATAGTTAATACCAAAAATGCAAAGGCAAATCTTATGGCCAATGAATTATGTAGAAATGATAAATAGGCGATTTGCCCCGAAAAAATAATTTTTAAAAAGCTGTTAGAAACAAGCAGCCACAATGCGGCTAACACAATTGATGAAACTACAACACCAACATATTGATAGCTTGTAGGCAGATAATATTTAGTGATATTTAAAACCAGCAGCCCAGCCAGTAGCAGTAAACTAATACAAATAAGGCTATCACTAATTGCAATGCTAAGCGGAAATTGTAAGCGATAAAGAATGAGTGCCTGCGCGTTCACCAATATAACCCAGCCAACAATAAGAGAAAAAATAAATCGCTTTTCTGAAAGAGGAGAAGACATGGTTTATTTGGTTAATAGTTGATAGTTCATGGTTCATAGTAATACAATCAATGAACTATGTACGTCAAGTAAACGCTGTCGTGTCGGTTGTCACCCTGAGCTTGTCGAAGGGTACGTTGAACGGGCTTCGGCAAGCTCAGCCTGACAGACACTATTTAATTTACATAATACTAAATTAAAAACTTTTAATGTCTATACCTCCAAAAATTACAGTTCCTTTTATAAGCAATGTTTTATTCACTTCGGGTACGCCTTGCATTACACGTTTGTCTTTTACCTCACCCATTATAGCAACCGCTTCCGAAATTACATTCCAATGCGAAGGAACAATGAGTGTAGCGCCACCAAAAAGTGCAGTAACATCGAGCACAGCGGTGCCGTTAATATCAGCTTGAGAAAGGTCTATTTCGCTGCCGCCAAATACATTGGTCATGTCGCCGCCTTTAAAGCTTTTAGAAAAAACCTTCTTTTTAGAGCCGCCGAAAATTGAAGTCGTATCTATATAATCCTGGCCACTTGCCCCAGCCAGAGGCGCCGTGCCGCCTTCATCAAATTGTATATAATTTTTTGAGCCTTTAGGACGGAATATGAAAAATAAGCCCGAGCCAATCAGGATAATAGGAAGTATAAACCGCCTTAGCTCACCAAATACAAAAAATTCGTTGATCAGGAATATAGAACCTATTAGCACCAAAATCATCCAACCCGGGCCTTCAAAGTTTTTGCGGATGCCGATAAAAATACCCAGCGCTATCAGAAACATCTGCCAGGAAAAAAGAAAGTCGGGAAGATCAAGGCCCATTTTTTTTAATAAATACACAACGCCAATTACCAGCAAAAAGCCGCCTATCCAAATATGACTTTGTGATTGTTTTGGTCTGAAGTTTTTAGGATCTGGTTGCGGGTAGCCGCCTGGCTCACTTTTATACATCTCTGTATTGTATGGATTGTTCTCGCTCATTGTTTTTAAATTTTAAGTAAAAATAGTGTGCCCTAACTGCGTTTGCAACACATTTATTGTATATAAACTTAATATATCGGTGAATGAAGGGGTTGGGTCGGTGAGTGGAGAAGATAGAGAAAGACGGGAATACGGAAAGACGGAAAGACCGTGAGTCCGGAAGTCGGGAAAGAGATAAGTTTGCTTACAATCCTTCGGACTTCGGTCTTTGCTGACTTCCCGACTTTTTCAAACGAACTCAAATTTCTTCCCATCAAACAAACCTTTATCGCTCAATTTTAATTCAGGAATAACGAGTAGCGCCATAAATGACAATGTCATAAAAGGTGCACCCAATCCACTTCCCATTTCTTTAGCCATTTTATCGATCGCTGTATAGGCATCTGCTATTTTATATCCATCTTCATTGCTCATCAGGCCTGCAACCGGTAAGGGTAAAATGGCTTCCCTGTGTGAATTACTTATTGCGCTGATTCCTCCCTTATTTTCTATGATAAGATTTACTGCTTTGCAAATACTTTCATCATCAACACCCACAGCTACAATATTATGGCTGTCGTGCGCTACAGATGACGCAAGAGCGCCTTCTTTTAAACCGAAGTTTTTAATAAAAGCAATTGCAATTGGTGCATCGGCATACCTGTTCACTACTGCAATTTTTAAAATATCTTTATCAATGTCGCTAACAAAATATCCATTTTCAACTTTTGGCGATAATAAAAGCTGGTTCGTAATGAGCTGGCCATCCAGCGCCTCTATAACAGGTATTGTTTCCGCTGTTGCTTGCACTGCAAATGAGCTTGCTTCTTTAATAGTGCAGTTAAAATTATTGATGATATTGGCGCGTTGTGGCTTGATGAGGCTTTTGGCGTTTTGAGCTACCAGCTGTCCATTTATATAAGTTTTAAGAATTTCGAAATGTTTCAGATCCTTCACCAAAATAAAATCAGCAGGATCGCCCTTTTGAAGTAATCCAACATCTAATTTATAATGCTCAACAGGATTGATACATGCGGCTTGCAGCACTTTGTATATATCAATTCCTTTGGCAACAGCCCATTTGCAAAGCTGATTAATATGACCCGATACCAAACTATCAGGATGCTTATCATCGCTGCAAAACATTATTTGATTAGGAAATTCATTTAACAGATCAATCAGCGCTTCGAAATTTCTGGCAGCACTTCCTTCACGTATCAGAATTTTCATTCCAAGGTTTAGTTTATCCAACGCTTCTTCTGCAGTAAAACATTCATGATCAGTACTGATTCCGGCCTCAATATATCTTTTGGCATCGTCGCCGCGCAATCCGGGAGCATGGCCATCAACCGGCTTTCCCAAATCGTGTGCGGCTTTTATCTTTTGTATTACTTCTTCATCACCATTCAAAACACCTGGAAAGTTCATCATTTCGCTTAGGTATTTTATTTCATCCTTTTTGAGCAGTTCTTTCACTGCATCAATTTTTAAAGCTGCGCCTGCTGTTTCAAAAGTAGTGGCAGGTACGCAACTCGGTGCTCCAAAATTGAATTTAAAAGGAACGGTTTTGCCATTGTTGATCATGTACATTACTCCCTCCATACCACAAACATTAGCTATTTCGTGTGGATCACTTATTGTTGCAACGGTACCATGAACCACGGCCAGTTTTGCAAACTCTGAAGGAACAAGCATACTGCTTTCAATATGCACATGGCTATCTACAAAGCCAGGCAGGATGTAAGGCGCATCGTTGGGAAGCTTGTTAATCGGGTTAATGCCGGAGATAATACCATCATGGATAGTAATTTGTGCAGGGAAAATGCTTTTCCCTTTGATGTCGACATAACGTGCTTTAATTTGAAAAGGATCCAATGCTTTAGTATATAGTTAGAGATATAATGCTGATTAGTATATTATACAGATCCAAACAAAACTAACTATAAATCCTCATCTCCTGAAGAGGAGTGTTACTACACATATATATTTGTGATCTTATTATTGTCTTTTATATAGGATCAGATATGTACATTTTGTTGAAGTGTGCGACGCAAGTGCGATGCCACATATCAACTGATGACTTCAAAAAATATAATGCGAAAGGAAAGGGGATTAGTTTGATAGAATTCCTTCTTCCAGCTCTGTAACTAATTGTTGTAAATGCTGTCCTATCCAATCAGGAATTGCATGAGTGGAATTCAGTGTCCATTCATTATCGTTTTTACTTAACCGGAAAAAGATACGATTACCCCGGTCGTCGGCAGTATCAACATCAAAAACATAATCACCCGCAGTGTTGTTTTTTTTGTAGTTGAATTCCCGTAATCTCTCGTTGATCTTTACAAGTCTGCTGAAGTGTATGATTTTTATAAATGAAGTGTGCATTGCCAGAATAAGATATTTAAATACTACGCAAATATTGTACCGATAAGATATAGTTTTATAAAGTACAGTAAAGGCGAAAGAGCCATTAAGCCGTCTAAGATAAAATAAAATAAATAATCATTCTTGGTTTTTGTGGCATTTGCATAAAGCGAAAATGTTAAGATGGTAGGAATCAATAGAATAAAATTATCCACAAACGAAAACGATGTGTATTGCCAAAGTGATATGACGCTAATTACATTAAGGATAATAAAACTATTGAAGAGTTTTTTTATTTTTTGATTGGGCAGCAATGTGACAAAAGTTTTGACACCTGTTGCTTTGTCATACTCTTTATCTCTTAAATCGAATAAAATGCAAATGGGGAGAATGAGGCTAAACCTGTTAATGAAAAATAAGGCGTATGCCGGTTCCCATTGTTTTTCTAAAATAAAAAATGGAAGTGCAGACGTAATATATGTCCACATTAGCGCCAATAAAATTGTTTTACCAAGAATAAATTTTCTTAAAGCTATAAAAGGTTTAAATGGAAATTTGGGGGCCGTGTACATTAATGTGAGAAAAACAGCCGGAAGTATCCATTTGATATAATTCAATTCTTGTAGAAGAAAATAACTGCATCCAACCGAGCTGATGAGAAAGAAAAATGCGTGTACCCACTTATTGCGCGCCAGCCAATAAGTGCGCGATGCGGTAATTTCGGTGGTTTCATCTGTCAAATACCAATGAATGTTGTAGCTGGCCAGTGTAGAAAAAAATAAAAAGCCTGCAAAATGGGGCGGAGGGAAGCCCAGTGAAAAGATATGCGTGCTATAGCCAGCCATAGCTACAGCGCAAAGGGCTATAAAAATGTTGCTGAAAACAATGAAGTCGAAAAACTTTCTATTATAAGAACCCCGCAATTAAAACTATTTTTGTGCGTAAAAGTATTTAAAAATTAGATGGATAACGGCGCAAACCTGATAAAAAGTATTTTCAACGATGCGTTGGATTTTAATGACGCGTGCCTGCAAGTTTTCAGGTTTCAATATGCTAACAACAATATTTACAAGCAATATGTAGATGCGTTGGCTGTGCCTGTTTCAAAAATTGATCAACCAGCGAAGATTCCATTTTTGCCTATCCGTTTTTTTAAAACACACAGAATAATTTCAACCACGTTTACTACTAATCTTGTTTTTGAAAGCAGCGGAACGACCGAAACGATCAATAGCAAGCATTACGTAAAAGATGCAGCTATTTATGAGCAAAGTTTTAATAAATGCTTCGAACAGTTTTACGGAAAGCCGGACGAATGGTGCGTTTTAGGCCTATTGCCTTCTTACCTTGAGCGGCAAAATTCGTCGCTGGTGTATATGGTTCAAAAACTGATTGATCAAAGTGGACATGATCAAAGTGGTTTTTACCTGAATGATTTTGACAAACTTATTAAAACACTTCAAACCCTTGAAGCTGTCGGGCAAAAAACATTGTTAATTGGTGTAACCTTTGGTCTGCTTGATTTTGCAGAGAAATATAAAATGCCATTAAAGCACACCATTGTGATGGAAACAGGCGGCATGAAAGGTAGAAGAAGAGAAATGATAAGAGCTGAAGTGCATGATATATTGAAGCAGGCCTTTTCTTTAAACACGATTCATTCTGAATATGGAATGACCGAACTTCTATCCCAAGCCTATTCACACGGCAACGGCTTATTTAAAACACCCGACTGGATGCGTATATTGTTAAGAGATGAAGAAGACCCCCTTACAGTAAAGGAAGATACAACTACTGCAAGAACAAGAGGACTGATCAATATAATCGACCTGGCCAATATTTACTCCTGCAGCTTTATTGCTACTGATGATTTAGGTGTGCTGAATAATGATGGAAGCTTTGAAGTAACCGGCCGCATGGATAATAGCGATTTGCGGGGTTGTAGCTTGTTGGTGGTGTAATCATAGCCCACGATTTAAATCGTGGGCTATGAAATATTTACACATTAAATCTGAAATGCATTACGTCTCCATCTTTAACCAAATATTTTTCCTTCAATTCTTAATTTACCGGCTTCGCGACAAGCAGCTTCGCTTTTATATTGCAGGTAATCTTCATAGCCAATTACTTCTGCTTTGATAAATCCTTTTTCAAAATCGGTATGAATAACACCGGCGCATTGCGGGGCTTTCCAGCCTTCATGAAAGGTCCAGGCACGCACTTCCTGAACACCGGCTGTGAAATAAGTATTCAATCCTAAAAGCTGATAAGCCGAACGAATCAGGCGATTTAGAGCAGGCTCTTTCATTTGGTATTCATCCATAAATAAAGCTTTATCATCAGGATCTTCCATTTCCGAAATTTGCGCTTCAATAGAATTGCTCATAATAATGATCTCTGCGCCTTCTTCCTGAGCAACTTTCTTTAATGCTTCTGAAAATTTATTACCTGTATGCATGGATGGTTCATCAACGTTAGCTACATAAAGTACAGGCTTATCGGTAAGTAAAAACATATCAGCAACCGCAGCTTTTTCTTCTTTGGTCAAATCTAGTGAGCGGATGCTTTTGCCCTGTTCTAAATGCGCATAGCATTTTTGTAAAACTTCCAATTCGGGCTTGGCTTTAGGATCTGTTTTAGCCTGCTTTTCTTTTTCTGGATTTGTTTTTCCACACTATCCAGGTCTTTCAACTGAAGCTCGGTATCAATAATTTCTTTATCGCTTACGGGGTTGATAGCGCCTTCTTCACGTAATACATTCTCATCTTCAAAGCAGCGGATAACGTGAATTACGGCATCCACTTCACGAATATTTGCGAGGAACTTATTGCCCAATCCTTCGCCTTTGCTGGCTCCTTTTACCAATCCGGCAATATCCACAATCTCAATTTGGGTAGGCACCGTGCGGTCGGGTTGCACCAATTCTGCCAATTTATCAATGCGCTCGTCCGGCACATCAACCAAGCCCGTATTAGGTTCTATGGTGCAGAAGCGATAATTGCTGGCCTGCGCCTTGGCGCTATTGCTTACCGCATTAAATAAAGTTGATTTTCCTACATTGGGTAACCCCACAATTCCTGCTTGTAAAGCCATGTTTATTTAAAATTTTCGATTGTTATTTTTTATTGACCCGGCTGATGAACAACTATCAGCTTCGTTGCGTCGCACTCTTGTGCTGCAGTACATTTTTCAACCTACATAAACGGGTCTATCCATAAAAGTGGGCAAAGTTAAGAGTTATGTTTGAATAGGTCAGACACTGTCTGACCTATTCAATAAAAATGTTATGCGAAACGGATATTTAGTTCGCCCGCCCGAAAGATTCATTCTGGCGGGGACGGTCTATTATAAATGTGCAATCGGTATTATGCCCGCAGCTTAAGCACAAATCATTATTTTTGGTAATGAACTTTAATGCACTGCTTTCTACCATTAAACAAACCCATGTTTCTTTGCAGCAATCGGCAGTAAAGGCTGTAAACCGCCATATAACGCTGCGAAACTGGCTTATCGGATTTTATATTTTTGAGTATGAGCAAAGAGGCGAAGACCGGGCAAAGTACGGAGAGTTGCTTTTAGAAAAGCTGGCAAAACGTATCAAAATTCGCGGGCTTTCAGAAACAAACCTGAAAGTTTTCAGAAAGTTTTATTTGGACTATTCTTCAATAGGTCAGACAGTGTCTGACGAATTTGAACAGCTAATACCAATAGGTCAGACACTGTCTGACCTATTGAAACCAAGCGTGGCAAAGCTTTTGGCAAAACGTGTTTCAGCTCCTGTTAAAGGGATAACGCCAGCGCAATACAAAAAGCATATTCTTCAATTATTTGCAGCAACATCTTTTTCTCATTTTACAGAGCTGATTAAAATTGAGGAAGGAGATAAACGACTGTATTACGAGCTGCTACTTTTACATACCCAACCTTCGGTTCGTGATTTGCGAAGAGCTATAAATACGTTGGCCTACGAAAGAACAGGGTTGTCAAAAAATAAAAAACTATCGTTACAGCAAATAGAAGAAAAAATAAAACCAACACAAGCGATAGATGCTATTAAAGATTTTTATTTTTTCGATTTTTTTCAATTGCCTAAATCGAACACCATTAACGAAACAGATTTAGAAACAGCATTACTTAATCATTTAGAGAAATTTATATTAGAGCTTGGTAATGGCTTTTGCTTTGAAGCAAGACAAAAAAGATTGCTAATAGGCGACGAATATTTTTTCGTGGATATGGTTTTTTATCACCGCATACTCCACTGCCATGTGCTTATAGAATTGAAGGTTGAAAAATTAGCGAGCTATCAGGCTTCTCAACTAAAATCCTACCTAAGTTTTTATGAGAAAAATTACAAATCGGCAGGCGATAATCCGCCTATAGGTATTTTATTAGTAACAGATAAAAACAAAGCCCTTGTGGAATATTCGGGAGCAACTATTCGGGAAAAAATGTTTGTCTCCAAATATGCAGTAATGTTACCTTCAAAAAACAGTTAGAAAATTTTTTAGAAAAAGAGTTGAAAAAGTATAAAGCAAAATAAGTGAAACAATTATGGTATTAAGTAGAATCTGGAGCGCGTTTATAATTATTGCATTGGCTGTTGCGCTGGGAAAATTTGTTTTTCAAAGTGGACAAGAGCAGATTTTTTCACAGATGGTGACGGGAAAAAGTGGCGATACGACTTTTGTAAAAGAAGTGGATTCGTTAATGCTGCCGGCCAGTGTTCATGCACAGTTACGCAATGGACAGGATGTAAACTGGGAAGGGCATCGTGTAGCAGCCGCTGGCGGCGGGACTTTTAAATTATTTACCCTGCAATCTACTAACGGAGTTTTTGACACCACTAAAGATGCGGTAAATCTTTGCATTGGTTTAATAGGTATTATGGCTTTGTTTTTAGGCTTTATGAATATTGCGGAGCAGGCCGGTGGTGTGCGTTTTCTTTCTAAGATCATTGGACCGTTTTTCTCAAAAATTTTTCCGGAAGTGCCCAAAAATCATCCGGCAATGGGGCATATGGTGATGAACTTTTCTGCCAATCTTTTGGGATTGGATAACGCCGCTACTCCTTTTGGTATTAAATCGATGGAAAGCTTGCAGGAACTAAATCCTGACAAAACAAAAGCCACAAATGCGCAGATCATGTTCTTGTGTTTACATGCTTCCGGACTCACTTTGATACCTACTGTTATCATTGCAGATCGCGTTGCGTTAAAATCTCAATTTCCTACCGAAATATTTATTCCTTGTATGATTGCCACTTTTGTAGCCACAATAACGGCGATGGTAATTGTATCTTTTAAGCAGGGAATAAAAGTGTTTCAGCCTGTAATAGTGGGTTGGGTGCTTGGTATTACAGCTTTATTCACAGCGCTGATTGTGTACGTGAGAACGCTTGATATTAGAGGTGTTCAATTGTTTTCAACTACTTTAAGTAACGGATTGATTTTACTTATTTTTTTACTCATCATAGCAGGAGCGATTTATAAAAAAGCACCAATTTTTGATGCTTTTGTGGATGGCGCAAAGGGCGGTTTTGAAACGGCAATAAAAATTATTCCTTATTTGGTGGGGCTTTTAGTTGCGATCAGTTTACTGCGTAACAGCGGCGCTTTTGATTTTGTAATGGGTGGAATAAAAGCGGCATTTGCTTTTTTGGTGGGGATGCACGAATTGTGGATGCACTGCCTACGGCGATACTTAAACCGTTTAGCGGAAGTGGTGCTCGTGCCATGATGATCGATACTTTAAAAACCCATGGTCCTGATTCTTTTGCAGGAAACCTTACTTCTGTATTTCGCGGTTCGGCTGATACAACATTCTATATTATTGCGGTTTACTTTGGGGCCGTGGGCATAAAAAATACCCGCTACTCTGTTGGCGCTATGTTGCTCGCAGACCTAGCGGGTATTATTACTGCCGTGGCAGTGAGTTATTTGTTTTTTGGGTAATATCCCTACTTAATGTAGCTATAGTACTCATCATCACTTGCGCAGTCCCACCAAATCGGCATGCTCCAAATATCCGGATCTGCGGCGTGAGCATTTACGGCAAGCACGTTTGTCAGGTTGTAATTCAGTTCAAGAGTAGTAGGCAATTTCCAACGACGTTGCCAGTATCTCGGATCTGTTTTGGAAGCACCAATGTATATATCCTGACCGGCAAATAAAGGTCCTCTGTCATATCCTGGATAAACAACTCCAAAGCCGCCGACATTTCCGGTGCTGAAATTAAACCGGCGCATGTCATTCCAGTTTTCAATACTACAGCCCATCGCTATATATTTTTGCAGCATAATATCGGACATTGTAAGGTTGCCCGCCGCCTGGCATATAGCATTACTGGCTAAGTAAGCCGTGATATCGTTGGGATTCATGGGAGCCATATCCGGATTAACAGAGGCGTAGCCTGCGGCCTGCCATTCCGATAACTTGGCTTGCATCATATTTAAATGAGCTCGGACGCCTTCCATGTAAGCTGCATGAGCATTTGCTTTATCTCCCTTTCTCATGTAAACTTCAGCTTTAATAAAGCACATTTCATGATAGGTTAAAATTTCTTGGTCAGATACAGGTCGAATTTGGAAAGAACCTGTTGAAGCAACCGCACCCGCAGTGTTGGCTGCAGTTGAAGGATACCAGTTAAGATCCATTTCATTTGTGCCGCCTGTAGCTAGTGAGAAGGTGCGCATATTTACATAAGAAGTATCTCCTGAATATAAATAGTTAGTGCTGTTGATAAATATAGATCCTGCGTTGTATGTAACCGTTACACTGGTGCCATCAATAGTGTGAGTGCGACCTGCCAGAACCTGTGCAGCAATGAAATTGGTGCGTTCGGTTGCATCTGCAATTGTATACTTTATGGGCGTATTTGCGGTTGCATAAGTGGGGGCGATGATAGATGTAGCGCCACCTTTCACAAGGCGAGTTGATGGTCCATAAGAATCAACACCTTTAGAGCGGTTCCAAGTATAAGAGGCTACCTTTTTACTTGCATCGAGTTTAATATCAGACATCGATGCGGGTACTATTTTTGTCATCCGTGGATCTGTAATTCCTGACGCACGCATATTTGTCAGCAGGTTATAATGATATTGAGAAATGCGCTGGTTGCTGCCATAACCAGCATAATTCCAATTGCCATTAGTTACAACAGGATCACCTAATAAATAATCTGTAACTGTACTATTATTAAAGGAAGGTTGAACAATATTGTCTGCATTAGATTGGGGTGCTTTGGATAAGCAGTATAAAATAGAATCCGGATTATACAGATCTGATTTCTTGGAAAGTTTAAGCATATAGCGTGCTTTTAATCCGTAACATAGCTTGATCCATTTGCTCACGTCTCCGTTATTCCACATATCTCCTTTAGAAAAGGCCGGGGCTGCAGCATCCTGGGTTTTATTAAATAAGCTAATTGCATTATCCAATTTAGCCATACATCCATAATAAATGGTTTTACCATCATCAAAAGTAGGGCTGGCAATTGAAGATATAGCCTGAGTGTACGGCATTTCACCATACACATCCAACATCTGCATAAATCCTAGCGCGTGAAATACTTCGGCCGTAGCCATGTAGGAGTAAGCGCCTTTTTCTCAGCAGAATTATATAGATCTTTCAGATTGGATGCTACTTCTACAAACCAGGTTTGGTAAGGGGTTGTATTTCCTGTAGAGGCGATCCATGTTGTAGTAAATGGGTTGGCTGAACCGCTGTTGCTGTAGTATACTCCAGCCTGACAAGCTGTACGAAAATTGGTGACGCCCGCGGTATACGTGTAAAAATGTTGTATCCAGGGAAGCCTGTTTTCTACTAACACACTTTCGTTGTTAGGGTTGTTAGGGTCGGTATTTACATCCAGCCATTTTTTGCACGAAGTAAAAGCTAAGAAAAGCAGGCTGCTAAGTATAATATGTTTTAAATTTTTCATGATCTTGTTTTGTTTCATTAAAAACTAAGGTTTATACCAAATGTGAAACTTGCTACTGCGGGCACACCCAAGTAATCTATACCTGTCGAACCAGAACCTCCTGTTCCTCCAGCCGCACTTACTTCCGGATCCATGCCTTCATAGTTCGTCAGCGTTAATAAATTGGTGCCGATCGCTGTTGCTGAAATACCTTTAATCACTTTTGTGCTTTTTAGCATATCGGTAAAATCGTATGTTAATGACAGTGAACGAAGCTTTAACCAGTTTACAGAAGTAATAAGATTCATGGAATTGGCTGCATAATTGGCCCAATACTGCTGAATCATATAATTTCCCGAATAGGTAGTCCCATTTATAACATAAGACTCATCAGCATTATACGTTTGAGAAAACTCAGCACCTGTTTGACTGTTCACGCCATTTACTGTTACGGATTCGCGATTATTCAACAAAGTTCTTTCGCTTAGCCCATTCAGGATCATAGAATATTCAGTTCCATTATATACGTCTCCGCCTTTACGAACATCGATGAGGAACGATAACGTTAGGTCCTTGTATCGAAGTGTATTATTAAAGCCGCCAATAAAATCTGGTTCCCGGTTACCTACGATCGGATTGTTATTATTAAGTTTATATAATCCAGTTGTAGGATCTACCTGATAGCGCCCATTTGCTATTTCCTGATTGTTTGCATCTGTCTCACGTAAGTAAGTGGTTCCGGTCATTCCAAGGAAAAATCCGCCATTAGGAATCGAGGCCGCTTTTACAGTTCCGAATTGTGCGTCTGTCGGATAAAAATATGCTACCCCTGGCAAAAATTCACCCAGTCTTCCTTTGTTGTAAGAGAAGTTCAGCATTACATCCCATCCAAAATCTCTTTGTACCACAGGTTTTCCTGTAAGTGCTATTTCCATCCCCTTGTTGATCACAGAACCGGAATTTATAGCTGTCAGAATATAACCGCTGGCATTTGACAGACGAGGCTGGGCAATTTGGTTCTCCGTCTGGCTATGATAATAAGTGTAATCTAACCCAATTCGACCTTTTAGGAATCTAAGTTCTCCGCCAACTTCCCAGGACTTTTGAATTTCGGGCTTTAAGAAAGGATTTCCACTTGTATATTGATTTCCTATACCTGTAAAAGATCCAATCGTAATTGGGTTGTTAACATAAGTGAGAGTAGCGTATGCATTTGCGTCTTTACCCACCTGGGCCCAACTTGCGCGAACTTTACCGAAGGACAGGATATTGTTTTTGGGTAACAATTCTGTAAAAACAAAAGAACCACTTAGTGAAGGGTAAAAATAAGATCTGTTTTCAACGGGCAATGTAGATGACCAGTCATTACGACCTGTAGCGGTAATGAAAGCTATATCTTTATACGAAACGCCAAATTCTCCATATCCTCCAACCAGTCGTTTTTGTGTTATACGATCTCTGAAAAACTGATTTTCCGGAGCAAAATTGCTAAAAGCAATGGTGCCGGCTGTTACAAAATTATATCCCCACTGATTTTGGCTTTTTATTTCTGTATTTTCTGAAGTAGTTCCTAATAATAAGCGAAGATCGAAATCTCCTACTGTTTTATGAAAATTACTCATTGCGGTTGTAGTGATAAAAGTATAATCATACAAGCTTTTGCTTAGCCGGCCATTTTGGTATAACGGAATCACAGCAGAACCTGGTGCTATATAGGTATAATCATTTGTAGCATACTGATCATAACCTAAGCGCGCTATAACGTCCCACCATTCCGCAATTTTGAAGCTGGCATTCAGGCCTCCCGTGAAACGTTTTGTTTGCGATGTTAACTTATCCATATTAATAATCCAGTAAGGATTGTCAATGTCATCTACTAAATCAATTGTTCCATCGAATCTCCGGTATTGTGTTCCGTCCGGGTTTCGATATCTTTTGATGTCAAACGTTTGCGGCCAGCTATATATCGCACCCATTGTCCCATTACCACCACCAGCGTACAGGCCACCTGTGGTTAGTGTTCTGTCGTTATCTGCAACAGAATAGGCTGCATTGGCATCTAGTGTTAATCGACCGTATTTTTGAACACCATTAAACCTGAAGGTTGTCTTATTATAATCAGTCTCAGGCACGATGCCTGTTTGATTGTAATTTGATGCGGATAAATAAAATGAACCGTTTTTTGTGCCTCCGGATACGTTCACGTTATTGTCATAGATAAGACCATTCTTAAAAAAGTCTTGAATATTATTGTATACTGTGTCGGCAGACGTGATTTCTTTACCCCATGACCTGTAAGTAATGTCATTGAAAACGCCATTACTCGCATAGGTGCCATTTCCAAACTGGGTTTGAGCCTCGGGAATTTTATTCGCCCAAGAAGTAATTATTTTACTGTTGACATTAACATTTACCTTACCCTCAGCACCCTTTTTTGTAGTGATGATGATAACACCATCAGCAGCGCGTGATCCGTACAAGGCAGCAGCAGCAGCACCTTTCAAAACGGATAGGTTTTCGATATCTTCCGGGTTAATATCCATAATGCGGTTAGAATAGCTGGTATTGCTACGGGACAAACCGTCCGTGCCAGTATTACCTGTAACAGTAGTGGAGTTATCATATATAATCCCATCGATTACAAATAATGGTTGATTTTGCCTCCCATCAGATGTAGAATTACCGCCACGTATAGTAATAGATGCCCCGGCACCCGCCGCGCCGCTAAATTGTGTAACATTAACACCAGGTACTTTTCCTACCAGGGAATTAACAACATTTGTGTTTTTATTTTTCATTAGTTCCTGTGCCCCCAGGTCAGAAACCGAATATCCCAGCGCCTTTCGCTCTTTTTTAATACCAAGGGCTGTTACCACCACTTCACTTTCAAGCGTTCCGGTACCAGGGGTTAAGGTAACATTGATGTTAGTTTCCGTACTGATGGTTACCGTTTGTTTTTCATATCCTATGTAAGTAAATTCTAATGACTGGCCAGCTTGTGCAGTTATTGAAAATTTGCCGTCAGCATCCGTCAAAGTCGCAGTTTGTGTTTCAATAACGGCAACAGTAACACCTTGGAGAGGGCCGTTCTGCCCGGATACTGATCCTGATATCGTCTTGGTTTGTCCCCAACCCGTAATGGGTAATAAACAGTAAAACATCCAAAATAGGATGGAATTTGAGATTGTCTTTCTCATGATATGTATTTTATTGTTATTGGTTGTAGATAGTTTTATAATAAATAAACTCCCGCATCTGCAAAGAGCTTTAGCTTTTCATCAGTCGAATCCAGTTCGGTAATCAAATAATCGATCCGCTCAATTTTGCAAACACTAATAGGCTGGTACGTTTGCAGTTTTTCGGAAATGGTCATAGAAATCACTTTTGATGATGAACTTACCATCGCCCTTTTAATTTGAACTACTTCCCAATCATTATCTGTAACCCCATGTGCAACGTCAATAGCATTTGTTCCTAAAAAACATAAATCGGCATTTACATTGCTTATCTTTTGAATAGCTTCAGCGCCAACTGTTATTTTCGAGTCTCTTGATAATTTATCTCCAATTACTACCACATCTAGTTTGGGATGTGCCATGCATGCATTAATAACGGGAATGCTACCCGTCATTATCGTTAATTTAAGATGTGGTGGTAATGCCCGAATCAATTCAAGAATTGTAGTACCGCCACTTGTTAAAATAAACATCCCATTCTTTATCAACTCCAAAGCCTTGTTAACAATTATCTTTTTATGAGATTGAGAATAAACATTTACTGCTTTAAACTGAACCTCATTAAAAGCCGTTGAAAGTGCACCACCATGCACTTTTATTAATTGCCCAGTTTCGGACAACTCCTGCAGATCTCTTCGAATAGTATCTTCCGAAACTGCTATTTCATTTGATAAGTCGACACTTACAATCTTATTATGCAGATTGAGTTGGTGAAGTATATAAGCCTGTCTTTCCTTCTTAAGCAATTCTTGAAAATTTAATAACAATATACAAAAAAACTATTTGTTGACGGGTGTAATATTATTTAAAAAAAGCAAATCATTTACTAATAAAATCTGTTGCTCTAATAGTATTACTTCTTCACAGTAGCAGAAATTTTACTTTCTTTATTGTCTGCATTAAGTGTAGACACACAATAAAATCCTGATTGGCCTGCATTGAACTGGTTTTCGTTGGTAATGGCTATAACACGGCTTTCTTGTTCCAAAGCTGGTGTATAATAAACTACAGATCTTACATTGCCAGTCGCGGTCCATTTTAATAAACTGCCGTCTATTCTTACGTTTTGTGGATCGGTTGGAGCAGATGCCACAGCTCGGCCCAGGAAGGGAATAACTGCAGGGGTGGCGAATATTTCTGCAAGTTTGTTTGTAAGCGCAGGGCTCTCATTCAAGTACTTTGCACTATACAACAAGCTGCCAACAACCGCTTTTTTATTCTTTGTCAAGTTGAATTGGTTGGTAAGTTCCGAAGTATTGTTCATTAAATAATAACCGTGTCCAATCATAAGATTGGGTTTGTTATTGAACATATCCCATTCTGTTAGCTTAGCTGCAAAATTGCTGTTATGATATATCTGAGGAATAACAACGTCCATCCAGCCCTCTGTTGCCCATTTCCTTATATCGGCATAAAGCGTATTCCGATTATATGTAAAATCTGAAGTTGGAGAAATAGAAAATATTACTTCTGGTTTAGATGCTACTATAACATCATATACTGCTTTGATTGCTTTATCAACATTGCTGCGGCGAAATTCCTCAATGGTGCTGTAACCCGCGCCATAGGTGGCGTAATCTCCTGCATCCGATACCATCTGGCCGGCGGAAGACGGATCGGGATAAAAATAGTCATCCATGTGTATTCCATCTACATTATATTTTGTAATGATATCTTTCACGATGTCTGCTAATCTATTCCTGGCTTCCGGAATTGCAGGATTATACAATTGCCATTTTTCGTGACTTACTACCCAGTTAGCCGGTACAGAAGAATGTAGCGGTGGGTAAGGTGTGGCATTGCTAGCTCTGGTAGCAATTCTAAAAGGATTGATCCAGGCATGAAATTCCAGGTTTCGTGCATGGGCTTCATCGATCATATATTTTAATACATCATAACCAGGATTTTGGCCTCTTGATCCCGTTATATTAGCGCTCCAAGGTTCGTAAGGCGAATTGTAAAATGCATCACCCATACCTTTAATCTGAACAAAAACAGCATTCATGTTTAGCTGTTTAAATTTTTCAAGATAGGCGATGTATTGTTGCTTTTGAGATGTTGTATTATAATCTCCTTGTGGCCAGTCCAGTCCAAAAACAGTTGCCATCCAGGTGGCGCGCATTTGTTTTTTGGGGAGGAGCATCGCGTTTTCTTTTGGCGGCTCCGGATCCGGCGGAACATCTATATCCTTGCTGCCTTTTTTGCAGGAATTGAATATGACCGCTAATATAATTGCAGCCAACAGATATTTATATTGTTTCATCCGTGAAGTATTTTGTGGAGTTTAAACAATCATGATTTATAATTGATCTAATCAGTTTGTTCTTTTTTGGAAAGTCGATCAGCACAAATCCTGCATCAGCGGAGGCTGTATATAGTGTAAGCTTTGAGTCATTTCCTTCTTCGTCTTTTGTTACAAACCAACCCGTTTGTGTTGATGGAGCCGTATTGGCCGGACCTAAAAGAGAATACTCATATATTGCAGATTTGTCAGCTCTTTCATTAAAAAGCGTCAGCGCTTCAACGGTGCTGCTGCCTCTTGTAATATCATAAACGTATAGCACCACAGGGTCTGACCCAGTTCTCGCAGCGGTTGTCATAATTAAATATCTTTCTCCATTGAACTGTATTACACGCGCATCCGAGCCTCTGATAGGAACAGCTGTACTGCTTAAAGTATAAGTAATACCTGCTGACTCATTTGCCACTCTTATTGGCGCATCATAACCAGTATATATATAATCTGAAGTGTTACCTACCTGATTAAATGACATAACAAAAGTTGATGCTGCGGCATTTGGTAGCACTGTAGGATCAGAAATCGTAGTATAGTCGGTTACTTTTAAACGAAGTATTTTCGAAACGGCATTGTCCCCGAAATACATAAATCCATTACCGTTAGCATCAAGATTTACAGACATATTATCGCCATGGCGATTGCCTGCTCCAGGTATTGCTGCAATATTTAAGTTAGCTATAATCTCTGGTGCTGCCGCAGGGTCGGTCCAGTGGTATATTTTGAATGGAGAGACTTGTCCGCCGGATAAATTCGCAATATAGGTATGGCCATTAACTTGTGCGCCAACGTTAACAAGGTATGTTCCTCCGGCTACGCCTGTTTGATTTAGCGTAATAGGAGTAATGTTATTGTTTCGAAGATCTGATACTTTTAAAAGATGCGATCCGCCTGCGGCGCGTGTTACAATCAATACATGTTCTCCGTCAAATCCGCTTCCTCTTGTGCTTAAAGAAACAAATGTTGGATAAACGGGATTTCCTAATTCATTGTTAGTATAATCAAATATTTCTCGCTTTCCGAAGTCTGCCCCAAAAACAGGAATATTTAAACGCAGCGTAACCCGATATTCGCGAAACCTTTTGTTATTAATTACTTTAACTATTGAGGTATTGGAAGAAGCTCCTTCGCCAAAAGGGAAATTATATGATTGCTGATCTAATTTGGCGCCATTAGACATAGTGGCTTCAAACTTAATGTTAGAAAAATCGGTTAATGTGTCGATCCTGGGGAAAGCTACTGTTTTAAGGTTCTCGTCAATTGTTCCTTCGATTACCGTATTCCCATTTTCGCCAGCATTCACAATTTTTATGGACTGTAAGATCACTTCAGCGGAAGAATCTACATTTTGAGGAAAATCTTTTGTGCAGCCCATAATGAACAAAATCATTGTACAGGCTGACACCAACCAATATTTTGATATATTTTCTAATTTCATTTATTTACAATTTTGGAGTTATGTAATGCTGCTTAATTTTGAGGCCAGCCTTCTGTTTGTGCCAGTGTATAGCCACGTGATGTATATTCATCTATTTCCGTTCTTCCTATTGGTGACAAATAAGGGTTTATTCCAGACTGGTTTAAGTATGGTAATCTGCCATTTGTATTGGTTGTTCTAAAAAGCCCTTTAACAATGCACCATTTGAACCGTTGTAAACAATTGTATTCCCTGCCATGTCTATTACAGAGATGCCTGCTTTCAATTCAGTAGGCGGTAACTCCGAAGAAAAGTTTACCCAACCTCCTGATGTCAGATCTTTGCTATTATCCGTATCCATATATGCTACCTTGCCCCAGCGTTTCAGGTCTTCAAAGCGCGAATGTTCGAAGGCCAATTCCATACGCCGTTCACGGCGGATTTCCCAAAGTAGGGCAGGTACTGAGGGGTCTTTCTCCGGATCGTTCGGAAGGTTGTTGATATCTAAATGCGCAGTTGGTTTAACGCCTTTGTCTTCGGCTTCTTTTGCCAATGGCCTATCTCTTATCTTATTAACAGATAAATTAATATCAGCTTGTGTTATAGCGGCTCCGCCTATTGTAGATAATTCTGCCTTAGCTTCAATCCAGTTTAATAATGCTTCAGCATACCTGAATACCGGATAATCTGTTTCGTTTTTGCTGCTCGTAAATTCATTGGGAGGTGTTGCGCCAGCAGCAACAGATGTGATCACGCTTCGCGGAATAAACTTGGTGATATACCAGAATGCCGCCCTGTTTTTTGGAGTTGGTTTGTCATAAAAAGAAGCTTCCAAACGAGAGTCTCTTGTTGTGATTATTTTGGATAAAGTAAAGTCGTTAGCATCGTCTTCTCCTGAAGTTTGCCAGGTGTTCCCGTCAACACAAATAAATGATTTAATTAAATCGGTGGTTGGGCCAAATGCTAAAGATTCGGACAGATTATTATAAGAAGCTACAGAATGTGTAATGCCAGCTGCTGCATCATAATTTCTATAGAATACTACATCTTTATTTCCTCCTAAATTATTAGAAGCAAACAGAGATCTAAAATCTGTTACAATATCATATTTACCGCTTGATATAACAATGTTTGCGGCTTCCTGTGCTAATTCCAAAAACTTTCTGGCTCTTTCGTTATTGTTATAATAATATTTCTGCCATGTACCTTCGTATAAAGCAGCCCTTGATGTGAATCCCGCCACAACATATTTATTAACAAACTGGTCTCCGTCAGATGCTCTCACATTTTCAAGTGCGAATTTTAAATCGTTGTAAACGGCATCCATTACTTCGTTGCGTGGTGTGCGAGGCTTGTATAGGTCGTCCAGGTTTATATCACTTGGCACATAGTCATAGTAAGGTACATCGCCAAACTTTGTAACTAATCTTGTATATTCTAAACCTCTAAAAAAACGCGCTATTCCTGTCCAATGGTTGTAGGCGTCCTCTTCCAGTAAGTCTTTCATGCGAGTTTCCATCCGGTCCAGCATTATATTTACAGAGCGTATAGTATCCATTTCCCAAATACTACCGCCGTTAGGGACTGACCTTGTAAAATTACCCTGGTTACCCATTAGGAAAACATCGTCGCTAAACTGATAATCCATCATGGCAGCTCCTTCAGTATTAAAACCTAATCCATAACCTGTGAAAAAAGCCGGATAGAATTTATTAGCATACAATCTAAGATTGTCTTCAGATGTCCAGGCAGTTTCATCTGTTACTTCTGTCAGCGGCGGCCTGTCTAAAAATTTCTTACAACCAAACAAGGCCATAACTACAAAGGCAAGTATAAAAAGATATGTATTTGTATATTTCATCTGTTTCATTTTATTGTTTTTATGGTCAGATGAAATTCGCAGAAAAAATATTCATCGCTTCGCTATTAAGTCGATCAAATATTTTTATGCTCATTTCATAAAAATGTTTGTTTTAAATTATAACGATACGTTTACGCCTACAGAAGCTATTTTAAAAGTAGGGTTTGATGTGCCTGTGCGACCCAAATTGTAGTTGTCTGCTAACATCGATTGTCCCGAAATGGCTTCCGGATCAATGGGCAGGCCACGTAGTTTGTCGAAGGTGATAAAGTTCTCGAAAGAAACGTAAACGCGTGCTTGCTTCAATTTAATATTGTTGAGAAGCTTGGGCGAAACGTTATATCCTAAAGTGATATTCTTAATTCTGAAGTAAGACATATTGAGTAAATACCTTGTTTGAGGTACCATCACAAACCCTGAATTAGCACCATTGAGATTCCAGGCTCTTGGATAAAAAGCATCGGTTCTGTCTTCCTTCCAGAAATCTCCGGCAAAGGTTTGAGGCATAGCTCCGTCTTTTACATGAAAGCCTGGAATGGCTAACTGGCCGGCACCCCATATATGACGCTTGCCAACGCCCTGGCCCATTACAGAAAAATCAAAAGATTTATAATCAAGGCCAATTCTAAATCCATATTCATAACGGGGAAGAGAATTGCCTATCACAACCCGGTCACCCGGATCACCAAAAGTTCCTTTGCCGGATGTGATGTAGCCATCTCCATTTACATCCACAAACTTTACATCACCTGGGCTGATTAAAAGAATCTGGTTGCCATCTTCAAATTGGGTTTGATATACAGGATTATTTCCCGCCAGCTTATTAGTTCGTTTGGCCGTACCCTGCCACACAATTGTTTCCTGGACAAAATTGCCATTAGCATCATACACAAAATCCTCTTGTTGATATAACCGGTCTGTTACGTAGCCATAAATATCTCCATATCGTTTTCCTGTTGTGAACGTATTATCAAGAGCTCTGTCTTCATATGGCATATTCCAATCTGCCGATTTTGTAATATCAGTAACCGCGTCAGATAAATTAGCCATCAGGTTAATACCAAGGCCGCCAGCAAATCGATGATTGAAGTCAAAAGCAATTTCCCAGCCACGGGTTTTCAGGTTTCCGTAATTCCCCTTTGGTGCACCGGCTCCAAAAGTTTCAGGAAGGTCTTGCCCCGGTATGATCATGTTCTGAGTTCGCCGCTCATACAAGTCAAACACAACCCCAAACTTATTTTTGAAAAAGCGCAAGTCGGCTCCTAAATTGAGCGTAACAATATCCTGCCAGGCGATGTTAGCGGAAACAGGGTTTGGGGGTACCTAATTGAAAAAATGGGTTTCCTGTGCCATCTAACCATGAATTTTTTTCTATTTTCCCTAGAGAAGAAATATACAGTCCATTTGATATCGACTGGTCGCCAATCGATCCCCATGATGCGCGGAACTTGGCAAAGCTTAAAATGTTTTTTGTTGATTTCATAAAGTTTTCGTCGCTTAGTACCCAACCACCAGAGAACGACGGATACCATTGCCAGCGCAGGAATGCGGGAAATTTAGAAGCCGCGTCGTAACGAAGATTAGCCTCCAGTAAATACTTGTTGGCAAATGCATAGTTAACCCTTCCAAAATAACCCAATTGCGAATCCCAGTTAGCATCTCCTCCTGTTTCTTGCCTGCCAGAAGTAAATGCGAATTGAGGATTGTCCATATTCGTCAATTCATAAGCCCGGGAAAAGTGATTGTTCCATTTATTGGCCACAATATTGGTTCCCAACATAAATTTTAAATCGTGGCTATTTTTAAGATTAAGGTTGTAAGTAGAGTAGGCGTTTACTGTATGCCGCTCCTCTCTTTGGGTAAATTGATAGATATAGGTGTCGACCTTACCGATGTATTCACTAACAGGAAACCGCCACGCAGCTACGCCGCCGCTTTCTGTAACATTACCAGCATCATCTACATAAACCCGGTTTCCGTCATCATCCGTCCAGGCAACAGGTGCATACCAATGCCAGGCGCCGGAGAAAGTGGGCCTCGATGATTTTCTTATTTCCTGCCGTATATCGTATGTGTAATCTGCAATAATTTGCCAGTTCTTATTAATGTCTATAGTTGTTCCAAAATTCAGGTTAGTGTATTTATTGCCGAGTATGGCTGTGTGGGCGTTTTTGGTATCCCAGTAAGGATCACGTATTTCTTCTCCAAGTTCTGTTACGCCTGTTGGAAAATAACGGCTCCATCTATATAAATATAACCAAGGGTCAGCTCCGAACCCAGTGGCCGAGTTGGGGTATCTTTTCGTTCTGTCCGAAAATAATGTTCCTCCACGGATGGTGATGTGATCACTTACTTTTGAAGATATGTTTAGATTAGCGGTGTACCTGGTATAGTCGTCTTGTGGGGCAGGTTTCATCATTCCTTCTTGTCCAAAGTAGCCGAAACTCGCATTATAAGTGGTGTTTTTTGATTTACCATTAAGAGAAAGATTATGGTTCTGCGTGAATGCTACTTTTTTGATCATTGCCTCCGCGGGGTCGTAAATTCTGATACCATATTTATCAACCCCATCAAAATACCAATCTCTATTGAATACTACCGGATCAAACTTACCAACGGTACTTCCATATTTTTCTTCCCATTCTCTCGATTTTTGCAGGCTTTCTTCACTAATTCTCCAAAAACCGCCGGCAGGGCCGCTTCCCTTCATATTTTTATGTGCCTCCAATGTATACTCTAATCCATCAATACCAGCTACTTCAATTTTTTTGCAGGATTTTGCCAGGACAGGTTGTTGCTGTAAGTAAGGTTAACCCCATCTGTTTTGGCTCCTCTTTTAGTTGTTATTAAAATAACGCCGAATGCTGCTTTAGCACCATAAATAGAACTTGCCGATGCATCTTTCAAAATGCTGACGCTTTCAATATCATTTGGATTGATCATCTGTATGCTTGGAACTTCAACGTTATTAACCAATATCAACGGTTGGCTGCTACCTTCTATTGAACCTACAAAGCCACGAATTCTCATCAATGGGTCAGAACCTACTTCACCGCTTGGAATCCTTACTGACAGGCCAGGTATAACACCCTGTAAACCACGCCCTGCATCGGCAATAGGCCTGCTTCCCAGTGTTTTTTCCACATCAATACTTGCTACCGCTCCCGTAACATTGCTTCTTTTTTGTGTACCATAACCTACTACCACAACTTCGTCCATGTCGGATTCTTTGGCTAGCAGAGAAATAGATATTTCTTTGGAATCACCTACTAAAACGCTTTGCGTAGTGTAGCCAACAGAAGAAAATTCCAGTGTTTCTTCAGAAGACGCACTAATTGAAAAATATCCGGAAGATTCAGTAAGTGTTGCTCTATTTGTATTTTTTACTGAGACGGTTACACCCATAAGAGGAACACCCTCTGCAGTCTTTACAAACCCCGAAACAATATTTGCCTGGGCCATAGCGATTTGACTGCAAAAAGTAAAGACAAATAAAAGCACCACTAAGAAAAAGTTTTTCTCATACTTATTATATTTTAGATTGAAATCAGCTAAATATTTAAAAGGTCATATAACACTTTCAGTTGAAGGCATATTCAAAAGCTAAACTCCTCTATCCGTTCAATATATTTTGGAAAACAAAACTGTATCTCATATCACAGTTTTACGCTGGTTTTGGGCGCGTAAATGTGTCTCTTTTCGTGGGCAATCTCTTATGGTTTTGTTAAGGCCGTATTAAAGATAATATAAATTCCTGCAAATTCCTGCAAAAACCAGAAAATATTTGCACAATCTCTGGAAAACCAGCAGAGAAACGCACATTGTAGTATTATTTATCCAATAAAAAAGCCGGATTGCGTAAGCAATCCGGCCTATAAAATATGATACAGATTATAAAATCAGTTCTTCGAATTTTTTATCAATGAAATAAAATCATCAAATAAATATCTTGAATCATGTGGGCCAGGTGTACTTTCCGGGTGATATTGTACCGAAAATGCAGGTTTACCTTTAACGCGTATACCTTCTATCGATTGATCGTTCAGGTTCACATGCGTTATTTCTACTTTATCAGATTTTTTATCGACTCGGGATCAACACCAAAACCATGATTTTGAGTTGTGATTTCCGACCTACCTGTAAGCAGGTTTTTAACCGGATGGTTCAACCCTCTGTGACCGTGATGCATCTTGAAAGTTTCAATTCCGTTAGCCAGCGCCAATAACTGATGGCCCAGGCAAATACCAAACACAGGTTTATCTTCTTTTAAAATTTCTTTTACAGTGTCAACAGCATAATCCATAGCGGCAGGATCGCCGGGGCCGTTCGAGATAAAGTATCCGTCCGGATTAAAACTTTTCACTTCTGTTAAAGCCGTTTTAGCTGGGAACACTTTCACATGCGCGCCGCGGTCAACCATGCATTTTAGAATATGCTGTTTCGTGCCATAATCCATCACCGCAATTTTAACATCGGCGTTAGCATCGCCCATTTCATAAGCTTCTTTGGTCGAAACTATAGAAGCCAATTCTTGTCCGCTCATATCCGGCGTTTCGGCCAGGCGGCGTTTCAATTCTTCAATATCAAAAGTTTCTGAAGAAATGATACAGTTCATCGCCCCTTTGGTACGAACATGTGCAACCAGCGCTCTGGTATCAACCCCATGAATAGAAACAATATTGTTCTTTTTAAGGTAGGCATCCAGTGAGCCTTCTGCTCTTTTACGCGAATAATTCTCATTCAGGTTTTTAGCAATCACACCCAATACTTTCACACTATCGCTCTCCACATCTTCGGGTATAACGCCATAATTTCCAACATGCACAGCGTTCATAATCACAATCTGACCATAATAACTCGGGTCGGTAAAAACTTCCTGGTAACCGGTCATGCCCGTGTTGAAGCATATTTCGCCGGTAGTTGTGCCAATGGCGCCAAAAGCAAATCCTTCGGCAACAGTTCCATCTTCTAATAATAAAATAGCGCGGGATTGAGTTTCAGACATGTATTTTATTTTTTATGTTACCAGCTACAGTGCTACTATCATCTTCGTTGCCACGCTCGGTTTATCGTTCCGATTATAATTAAACTCCATTTCCGCTTTCCTTCTCCTTCGGAGAAGGTGTCCGCCAATCGGCGGACGGATGAGGCGTAACATCGGGCAGTTTATCCTGAGCTTGTCGAAGGGATCGCACGCTTCAACTGATCAATAAATCTCAACAAAAAAATCGCGCAAAAATAGGACTAAAATTTCGGATTCAATATTCAAAATCATGAAAATTCTGAATAGAGGGTGGTTTATTTTGTAAATTGCATTAAATCTTAAAAAGTTTACCATTAAATCTTATAGAAAAACTTTCATCAACCGATATTGATATATATTGATTTTTCACTAAATCCTTAACTCCCTTTCCCCATTGCCTCTCTTTTCATTTCTGTAGCCACTGTTGCGCCCAAATAGCGTTCAATCAGCCAATGCACCAAATAAATAACTGGTGTCATCACCACTGCTACAATAAATTTATATATATAATTTCCTACACAAATAGCCAACACTAAATTCAAACTCCATGGTGTGCCCTGATTACCCGAAACCCGAGGCCCAATATAAAAAGCAATAAATAATACCACAAAACTGTCAACTAATTGCGATACAAGTGTAGAGCCTGTGGCGCGCAGCCAAATAGCTTTTTCACCTGTTGCCCTTTTGATGCTGTGAAAAACAACTACATCTAAAATTTGTCCGATTAAAAATGCAGCCAGCGAGCCAATAATGATCCACGAGCCTTGTCCTAAAATAACCCGATACGCTTCATTTGCGTCATCAATATGTTGCGCTTTATAATTGCCCGTCCAAAAATCTGCAGGACTTAATGCTATCGCTCCCTGAAACATAATAAAAGTGTAAGCAATCAGCCCCGCCGCCAAAAAAGACAAGAACCGTACGCCTTTTACACCATAATATTCATTAATAATATCGGTCATTATAAATACAACAGGCCAGAGCAATACACCGGCGGTAAGGTTAAAGGAAAAATTATTTCCAAAAATGGTCAGATCAAAAGGCTGAATACCAATCGTTTTTTCCAGCGAAAATATTTTTACGCCAATTACTTCTGCAACAATGGCGTTGGCAATAAAAAAGCCACCTAATACAATAAAAAGCCGGGTCGATTTATCACCTATTATAGTACGGATCATTGAAATAAAAAGTAAAAATTATAAATACGATTAGAAAAGCAATATTGATTACGATGAGCCAGCGTGGAATATGGTTCGCTGGCTTTTTTCCAGAAATAGCAACTATAATATATAATAAACAGATCAGCGGTAATAACACCATCGCTAATCCATAACCAGCCAGTATAATGGTTGAAGAAATAGTTTCATCGTTACTAGAAGATAAAAAAGCAATGAAAATGCCAGCAGCATAAAAAGCCCGCTTAAAAAAGCCACCCGCGACAAAAATATTAACCAACGCATAAGCGAATTTCGTATAAAATAGTATTATTTTGTTTAGTGCCACAAAGACGCGAAGGCGCAAAAATATTTTAACATGATTGTAATAGATAAGGATACAGAAGATTTGGGAAGACAAATCGTTAACATCGCTTACAAAATTCATAAAACACTTGGACCTGGTTTATTGGAGTCTGTTTATGAAAAATGTTTTTGTTATGAGCTAAAGAAAGAGCAAATTCCGTTTGTTTACCAGAAAAAAGTTCCTATAATTTATGATGGGGTAGTGTTTGAAGAAGGCTTGCGATTAGATATTTTAGTGGACGAAAAGATAATTATATAGTTGAAAGCCTGCGAAGAGTATCATACCGTCTGGGAAGCGCAGCTCCTGAGTTATTTACGGCTTACGGGCAAACGATTAGGATTTATCATCAATTTTACGGTTCCTTTAATTAAAAATGGTATTAAAAGAATGGTATTGTAAGTGTTGAAGTCATTCGCCGAAGGCGAACTTCGTGTTCTTTTTGTTTGTGACAAATTACTCAAACTTTAGAGGTTACGAATAATCATCACTTTTATTTACTTTGCGTCTTCGTGCCTTTGTGGCAAACAATAAATTTTTATAATGAATAACTGGATCAAACAATCGCTTCCCCATTTTTTGGCAATACTGATTTTTTTATTGGTGTCCGTATTGTTTTGCAAACCTGTGCTTGAAGGTAAAGTGCTGAACCAGCACGATACCGGCATTAGTGGTTGGAAAGGTTCAGCTCAGAATGCTCTTGAAATAAAGGAAGAAACTGGAAGTCTTCCGCTTTGGAGCACCAGCGTTTTTAGTGGTATGCCCAACTATCAAATAGCCTTGGAAGGTAAAAGTGCATTGCCTGTGGATTTAAATAAAGTAATGGGGCTTTGGCTTCCCAAACCCATGAACTTCTTTTTTATTGCATGCGTATGTTTTTATATTCTTTGCGTGGTATTGAGATTTCATCCTGTTATCGGAATATTCGGAGCGCTGGCTTTTGCTTATTCAACTTATAATCCATTAATTATCAGTGGCGGCCACGAAACTAAAATGATGGCTATCGCTTATATGCCTATGTTGTTAGCTGGTTTGTTGCTTATTTATGCAAAAAGATATTGGATTGGCCTGGCAGTAGCAACCTTAGGTGCCATGTTCGAGTTGATGGCTAATCATCCTCAAATAAGTTATTATTTCTTTTTTATTGCAGGTGCCCTTACCATTGCTTATTTAGTTAAATGGATAAAAGAAAAAGATTTTAAACATATCGGTATCTCCTTTGGGTTAAGTGCAGTTGCGGCGCTGATTGGCTTAGGTTGTTATGCTTTGGCTTTTACGAGTACAAAAGAATATGCCGAATACACAATGCGTGGCGGCAAAAGTTTAGAAATTACAGGTAATGAAGTAAAGAAGGCAAATACCACTGGGTTAGATGCCAGTTATGCTTTTCAATATAGTATGAGCACAACCGAACCTTTAGTAATGCTAATGCCTAAAGCTGTTGGTGGCAGTACATCATCTCCGTTGCCAGAAGATTCAAAAGTAACTGAAAAACTGGTGGAAGCGGGGGTACCCGAAATGCAGGCCTCTCAATTTTTAAGTCAAATGCAATTGCCCATTTATTGGGGCGGAATGCTTGGCGAATGGGGCTACTCTGGCGGGCCGGCCTATATAGGGGCTATCATTTTTATACTGGCTATAATTGGATTTGTAGTTGTGCGTAGCCCGGTTAAATGGGCGCTTTTGGTGGTGACAATATTATCTGTGCTAATGGCCTGGGGAAGATTCTTTCCTGGGTTCAATGAATTTTTGTTAAGCAACTTGCCACTTTATAACAAGTTTCGTGCACCATCTATGGCGCTAATAGTTGCTAATCTTACTATGCCTTTGATGGCAGTAATTACTGTTTATACTTTATGTTTTGCCAAAGATGCAAAAGAGATTTTGAAAATCAATTTCAAAAAGATATTGTACACGCTTGGCGGCATCACCTTGTTGCTTGCATTATTATATATAGGGCAAAGTTATTCATCCGGATTTGATGAACAGGTGATGCAAATGCAGTTAGACCAAGCTGGTAATGATACCCTTAACCGTGCTATTGTTGAAGGAATGAAGGCCGACAGGCAAAGCATGTTTGGCGGGCAGGTAATGCGTAGCATTTTATTTATGATTATTGTATTGGGTGTTTTGTATGCTTATTTAAAAAACATCATCAAGCCGGTGATGGTTGTAGCATTGCTTGCTGTAGTAACATTAATTGACCTTTGGGCTGTTGATAAAAAATACTTTAGTGACGATCAATATATTGCTAAAGATGAATTGCAAGTAGCCGAGGCAACACCATCACCAATTGACCAGCAGATATTAAAAGATAAAGATCCCCACTTCCGTGTATATGATGTTCAAGGTTTGAACAACAACAGCGTATCTTATTTTCATCGATCGGTACGGGGTTATCATCCGGCTAAACTGCGCATTTACCAGGATATTATTGAAAGGTATTTTAGTGGCATGCCAAACGAGCAGATTTTAAATGCATTAGATGTACGATATATTATTAATGCAGATCAGCAAGGGCAACAACAATTAATTCCCAATCCCAATGCGTATGGCGCGGCATGGTTTGTAAAAGCCGTGAAGCCTGTTGCTAACGAAGTAGCAGAATTGCAGGCAATAGGAAGGACAAATCTTAGGGACACGGCAATTGTTCAACAAAGCTTGTTAAAGCAAAATGGTAATCTAAGTGCAGATTCATCATCTACGATCAGTTTGACAAAATATACAAATGATGAGATTGAATATATCGCAAATACACCTACAGGGGCTTTGCTGTATTTAGTGAAGTATATTACCCAGCAGGATGGAAAGCCTTTATAGATGGCAAACCGGAAGAGATTATCAAAACCAATTATTTTATGCGCGGTTTAATCATCCCGCAAGGAAAACATAATATTAAACTTGTATTTGATCCTGAAGTTGTAAAACGAGGGATGAATATTTCCTACTTAAGTTCCTGGTTGGTGATCATTGTAGTAATCGGTGGCTTTGTAATGCAATGGTGGGTTGATAGAAGGAAAAAGCCAATGGTCAATGGTCAATAGTCAATAAACAATGGACAATGGACAATGGACAATAGACAATAGCGCATCTGCGAACCGTGAACTACGAATCGCATCCATAGTTCCTTATAAAATAGTTCCTGCCATAAAAGGTGGAGAAAAGGGTATTTTTCTTTTTTAAAGTACTTGGCTAAATACGCAAGCATTACTGCGTTTACGGTTAATGAAAACCGTGGTAATGTTGATGGTATCAATTTTACACCCGTGTTAGGAAGCGGCGGCAATAAACTTCGTTATATTAATCCGGCGTTATTTTTATCTATAAAAAAATCATGTCAAGAAAAAGGTATAAAACATGTAATTATAGAACATCCATATTATGCCTGGCTCGGCTATGCACTAAAAAAATATGCAGGCTTAAAATTGATTATTCACTCGCATAATATTGAAGCAGCAAGGTTTAAAAGCATGCGCAAATGGTGGTGGCGTATTATGCATCATTATGAAAAATTTGCGCATCGCCATGCCGATTTCAATTTCTTCATCACAGAAGAAGATAAAAACTATGCTGTAAAAGAATATGGATTGGATGCAGAAAAATGCACAGTTATTACTTATGGGATTGAAGCAGATAAAGCTCCTGATCTTGATGAGAAGCAAATATGTAAAAAGAAGGTTTGCGATGAACTAAATCTTTCAATTGATACTAACATTATTTTATTTAATGGCACATTAGATTATGCCCCAAACCGTGATGGATTGGATCGAATTCTAAATGAGATCAATCCTCACCTACTTCAACATTGTACTGTTCCATACAAAATAGTTATTTGCGGTCTTCGCTTACCAGAGAGTTATAATGGCCTAAAAGCTTTTGAATACAAGAATATTATTTACAAAGGTTTTGTTGAGGATATTGATCTATACTTCAAGTCAGCCGATTTGTTTATGAACCCAATAACAGACGGTGGCGGCATTAAAACCAAATTGGTTGAAGCGTTAGGAGCCAATACGCCTGCGGTATCTTTTAAAGCAGGCGCATATGGGGTACCGCTTTCCGTTACGGGTAATCATCTGGCTCTTGTTAAAGATGCCGATTGTTTGGAATTTGCTAAAGAAATCATTACAAAATTGCAACAACCTAAAGAAGCTATTTCGCCTCCTTTTTTCGAACATTTTAGTTGGGATAAAATTGCAAGAAGAGTAATAAGCATTATGACCCAGCTGGTGCGTGAGACACGCACCACGGCGGCGTAGTATGGATGTAACCAAACTCTGTCAAGGCGGCGTGTACCTATTTTTGCCAAAGGGTCTGCCAGGGTGGATTGTGACCAAACTCACTGCCAAGGTGCGGGGTTGCCTAGGTTCGTGTCTTCACGCATCTTAGGAGCATAAAAATTAGCGAGCTAAATTATATCCAAAACGATGATATTTTTGTGCAAACTCGCTGCCAAGGTGCGTGTCTCCACGCACCCTTAGACCGGCATTTTGTATAACCTATATAAATCACAAACTATGAATAACCCATCGTTACAACCCAAACGAAAATCATTTCTTGAACATAATGAAGTATATTTTTGGACGGCAACTATTCACCAATGGAATCCCTTAATGTTGGCAGATAAGTATAAAGACGTAGTAATCGATTCACTGCGTTATTTAAGTGTTGCAGGAAAGATTGATGTATATGCCTTTGTAATAATGCCCAACCATATACATTTAATTTGGCGTATTAATGAGCCCAACGGCAAAGAAAGCCCGCAAGGATCTTTATTAAAATATACAGCTCATCAATTCAAGAAAATGCTGCGTAGCGAAAACAATCATGCATTAAGTCTTTATGCTGTAAATGCCTCGAATAAAAGTTATGAATTCTGGCAAAGAGATTCATTAGCGACCCCCTTATATACACATAAGGTGGCCTTGCAGAAATTGAAATATATTCACAATAATCCTCTTGCCGAATACTGGCAACTGGCAAAAGACCCATGCGACTATAAGTATTCTTCTGCTCCATACTATGAGTTGGATAAAAAGAATTTTAACTTTTTGAAGGATTTGTGAGAGGTTATATAGGTACTCGTCAAGTCAAGGTTCGTGTCTTCACGAACTTGAGTTACGGGTGAGTGAAGACACTCACCAAGGCGACACTCAGTTTTTGTCAAATTTTTTTCACGCCAATATTGATTGTATGACCAACATCATCAGTAACTTATAACACTTTATAAAAGTGTGGCTTGTTGAATAGTATGAGAAAAAATATTGTAATGATCGGAACACATTGGTTGTGTAGCCTTTCCACAATTTCCATTCTGCACTTATTCCTTTGGTAAAGAATAATGTTTTAATAGTTACTACTAACAAATAAATTGGTATGGTAAGAAGATTAGCTACCAAATGAAATAGGTACCAAAATACTCCAAACTCTTTTCTAAATCTCACAAAATTGGAAAGCATAATTTGGAAACCTTTTTTATCGGAAAGGTTTTGATAGCCTTTGGTTTGAGAATTATAGGCTTCGCTTGAACTTCCTCCTTCCAGATGAACAACATGTAAGCCGCCATAGATGCGAAGTGTACCGATCTTTTTTAACCGGCTACACCATTCTGCTTCTTCCGAATAAAGGAAAAAATCTTTGTCTAAATAACCTGCTTTTTCAATAGCAGATTTTTTTACCATCAAAAAAGCACCGTTGATCCAGTCAACGTCAGCCGTTGAAGTCGCGTTAGCAATATTTGTTTTTTTTACACCTGACGATAAGCCTATTTTTCTTATAAGCCTTCCTACATAAGGTAGCGCCATCAAATAATTAAGACCACCAGTTAAAACATAGTTGCCTGATATTTGTGGGGTCCTGTCCGCATTTAATAGCTGAACACCTGCAGCAATACAATCGTCTTTTTCAAACCGGCGGAAGCATTTGGCGATAGCATCATCTTCATTCAACGTATCAGAGTTTAACAGCAATACTATTGCCCCTTTTGACGCCTGAATGCCTGCATTGTTAGCTCTGGCAAATCCGCTATTATAATCCATATTGATCCATGTGATATTTGGATGTACAGACAGAATTTGTTGCTCGCTATTGTCATTCGAATCATTATCAACAACAATGATCTCTGTTTCAGAAAGCAATGTGCCTTTGTAAATAGAGTCGATGCAGTCGATTACTAACTGCGGCGTTTTGTAGTTGACAATTATTATGGAATAGCGGATCAATTATTTTATTTTATTTTATGCTTGTTTTTTAGAAAGTGTAAAGTCATGAGTAGTTTAGATATTACACCGCTGCGTAAAAGAGCCCGTGGCAATTTTGATTGTGTACCGATCATCGATTTAAGTATTGGATGTATGGAACCATCATATCCAAAATCTTCGATCTGTTTTATATTTTCTATTCTGAAGTTTCTTAGAAAGCGCCAGTTGTAATCATATACCAATATATTCTTCAACTTGTTAATTCCCATTTTATTTAAAAAATGAAAATGTTCAGGAATCTCAATATTGCCAATATTTTTTGTGTAAGCTGTAACCTGGGAGTTGCTCATGTACACTTTAACCAAAGGCTGATTTATATAAACCAGTTTGTCTGTTTCAATTCGCCGCCTGTACATATCAATATCTACCAACCATTTTAGCGCGGGATCGTATAAGTGCTGTCTATCATTTTTGTGCATGGTTACACTGGGCGGGCCGATAAAATTTTTGGCGACCAGTATGGAAGGTTCTTTATCTGCTTGTAATAACCTAAACTTTTCCGGAAAAACTATCTTTTCGCTACTATCTTTTTCATAGACATTCGTATATGCAGAAAAGATGAACGCATTATCATTCTTCTTTGCACAATCTGCAAACTGCTGCAATGCTGAAGCAGTTGCCAGCCAGTCATCGTCATGCATTAATTTTATCCATTCGCCTTTGGCTAATGATATGGCTTTGTTCCAATTGGCTGGCGTGCTTAATGCGGTTTCATTTTTGTGATAAAGAATTGAAATTTCATCGCTATATTTTTCACAGACTAATTTAACCTCATCGTTAGGGCTATCATCTGTTACGATAATTTCGAAGTCTTTATAATCTTGTATAGCGATGGATTGCAACAAGCGCTCCAGGAAATTGCTTCTTTTATAAGCAGGTATGCAAATGGAAATAAACGGCATTTTATTAAGGCTTTACTCCCACAGAAAATAAGTTAAGTGAATGGATTGTCTTTTGCAGCATTACTTTAAAGTTACAGTATTCTAGTGCCTGTTTCATAACTTCTAAAGAAAATACATGATGATGGATGCATCGGTTCACGAAGATGTTTTTCATTCTTTCTTCGAGCTCTTCATAATCTTTAACGCCTTCGTCATCTGCAATACTATGTAGTTTTAGTACTTCATCAACATGAGTATTATCTCGTTCATCAATATTATTTTTATAATCAGCAACAAGATGCTCGAAAGTAGTGTAAGGACGGTTTTTGTCAAAAGTGACTTCTTTATTTGGTACAATAATATAGACGGATCCGCCAGGCTTTAATATTTCATGCCACCGTTTTAATGCTTTAATAGGATTTGCAACGTGTTCAAGGCTGTGGCAGGATAATAGGAAATCGTATGAATTGTTTGCGATGCCTTCAAGGTCTGCCGCTTCTGCAATAAGCTGTGTCCCTTTTGGATAACCCTGCAGGTATTGATAGTTTTCACCGGCTTCTATATTACCTTCCCAAACCGTACTTGTATTAAAGTTAACACCGTCAATACGATTTGCATATAAGTAAGCAGGGAAATAGCTTTTTGTTTAAAAAAGCCACTTGGTCCGCCAATTTCAATTCCGGTCTTTCCTTTAAGCGATCTGGCCAGTGCAATAGTATTTCTTTTGTCGGGATGTTTTAGCGCACTTATTGCTGTAATTATGGAATCGGATAATCTCACGTATTTGCTTTTTTTAATGATTAAAAGTGCCAGAAAAATAGCACTATTTCAATAACCTCATAAAAAGGATTTTTTAGTGCTCCATTTTAATTCGTTTATTTTTTTCGCATGGAATAGCTCGAAATAATCATTCGTTTGTGTATGAAGTATTCTTCTCGCTATTTCATAACTTGGCAAAATAATTTCTTTTAATTAATAATGGAAAAAGTTTTTGGTGTTGTTATATTGTATAATCCAGCAAGTGATGTAATTCAGAACATTAGAAGCTATGCAAAAAAATTATCAAAGCTTTACATATTTGATAATAGTGATGCTGTTGTGCCGCTGGATTTAAAAGAGCTTGGCAGCAATATTGTGTACACAGCTGATGGGATAAATAAAGGTATTGCAGAGCGACTAAATCAAGCTGCTGCTCAGGCTATGGCGGAAGAGGGAGACTGGCTATTAACTATGGATCAGGATTCTTTTTTTGATGAGCAGGCTCTGGATATTTATTTTTCCTGTATAACTTCATCTAAAGAAAAAGAACAGGTTGCTATGTTTGGATTGGAGTATGAACAAAAAACCGGTGCTTTAAACTGTGAATCAGAAGAAACTTCTTTTCTCATAACGTCAGGTAGTTTGGTAAATCTTGAGCTTTTTAAAAAAATCGGCGGCTTTGATGAGCGATTATTTATTGATGAAGTTGATTCTGAATATTGTTTGAGGGCAAACATAAATGGTTATAAAACGGTCAAGTTTAAGAATATTTTTTGAATCATTCTTTAGGTACAATATCTCAACACAGATCTTTAAAAAGCTTTAAGAAAACTTCGCGTACGCTCCATTCTCCCTTGCGGGTTTATTATATGGTAAGAAATTATTTATATATAAGTGAGAAGTATGAGAAACAATTGCCAGCGTCGTTCCCATATAGGCGTGCTGCAGTACTCAACAGGATAAAAAACAATTTTTTATATGGACCCCAAAAAGGACAGTTGTTAAAGTATTTGTTATTGGCTTACAAACATTACAAGGCCGATAAAATGGGTAAGCTTAAATGATATCAGTATTTTTATTGGCAGCTTAATATTCTTTTTTAAAATACAGCGCAACTGAGTCGCTTTCTCCCCTTTGATTATAATCGTTGATTTCTTGCTGAAAACGAGCTAGATCTTCTTCAGTGAAGCTGCTTCCCTCCGGGTTTTGTATATAACTTCTGCTGTCATTCACATTGCTGATGCCTTTTGTATATTGTTCACTAGCCAGAATAGAAAAAACTTGTGCATCAAAGACAGTTTTGTATAGTGATAGATTATTTTCTTTTGTCAATATTTTAATGCTTTGCAGGCTATGTACAAAAAAATGTCGTGGGGGATCAAGGGTGGCAACATTAACGCCATATTTTTCCAACAAGGGCGTACTTACAATTGGTATACGAATCAATAGTCGGCCATTGTTATTCAGTAACGATGCGGCTTTGGCTATCACTTCGTGTTGATGGTCCATATGTTCCAGGCTATGATGCATCATGATCACATCATATCTGCCTTCCATTTCAAAAACATCTTTTTTAAGTAACCGCAGGTGTTCGTTATAAATGGTATCCTGGTTTAGAAAAGGATCAATTCCTGTAAGGTCATTGAAGCCCAACCTATACATTCTTTTAAGTAGCTGTCCGTTACCGCAACCAATATCTAAAACACGCTCATTTCTATTATGCAGATTCAAAACTTTAAGCCAGTCGTAAAATAATGATGGTTTAAATTTTAGTGCAAGCAAGCCACCAATCATTTTGTTTTTGTTGAAAGCATGATAATTAAAGTGCAGACTTCTTATCGCGCTTCTTTTTACGGGAACTTCTGCCGCAGTGTAGGAGTAATAATCGTTGGGATAGTATTTGTCTATATTGGCTGGTATTTCACTTATCTGTATGCATCCGCAATTTGAACATTGGAAATAGTCAAACAAGTCTTTTAATCCATACATCATTTCTTTTAATACCAACTGCTTGTTATTGATATCATTACTGCAAATGCGGCATTTCATCTGTTTGTGTTTTAATGTTCAGAAGGTATTTGTCGAAAATATGGCGAATTGAATCTAAATCTCTTTCAAAAAAGTTCTAAACCCTTTCTTTTTCTTCATCCAATTCATAACTCAAATTTACAGAATAGTATTTTTTAAGATCATACAAGCCGCTATCATGTTCAGCAGCTATTGCTTCAATATGTTGTAAGCCATAAGCATTAGCCGCGTCAAACGCTGCGATAAAATCGTTAGATAATTTTTTTGTACTTACCCAGGCGGCAAACACAAAAGGTAATCCTGTAGCAGCTTTCCACTCTCCGGCCAAATCGTAAACATATTTTGAATGATGACGTTGCTTCAATGCCCGGTCTCCAATAATTAAGGCGGCGCAGTCATCCTTGATTTCGTGTATGTAAGATTCATCCTTCGCTTCTATAAACTCCGGAGCGATTTTCCAATGATGTTGAACCAGCCATTTTAATAATTGAACGGAAGAGCGGCTTTGATAATCCAGGTAAATTTTCTTTATTTCAGTAACATGCCGTTCACTGAAAAGCGCTACAGAGGCTACATCGCCAATAGCACCAATACAGTAGTTGCCATTAATTTCGTAGGTCAGAAGTTCCGGAATAATAGCAACCGGTACCAGCCCCAGGTCTATTGCTCCGCTTTTAAGCAGGTCTGCCAGCGATGCCGGGTAAGCCTCAATCAGTTCAATTTTATCTTTTATCGGCAGTCTTTGAAGGCCATATATAAGAGGCCGCGTGTTTAAATAACTTACAATTCCTACTCTAATCTTTTGTTCCAATCTTTATTCCTTTATTTTTGCGGGGCAAAGATAACAGGATTTGAAATTTTTCATATTTAATTTGAAATTGAAATCTCAAATCAGAAATCTCAAATCAGAAATCAAATAATGTCTTTAACAGCTATTTCGCCCATCGATGGCCGCTACAGTAAGCAGGTTCAAAGCCTGCAGGAATATTTCAGTGAGTATGCATTGATCAAATACAGAGTAATTGTCGAAATCGACTACCTTTTACTTTTAGCCGATAAAAAGTTCTTAAAGTTGTCAGCAGCAGCAAAAAAGCATTTACGCGATTTGAAAGAAAATTTTAGCGTTGCTAATGCGGAGGCCATCAAGGAAATTGAAAGGACGACAAATCACGACGTAAAGGCCGTTGAATACTTTCTAAAATCGGAGCTTGACAAAACTGATGCGGAAGACGCAAAAGAATGGATCCATTTCGGATTGACATCGCAAGATGTGAATAATACGGCCATTCCTTTATTATGGAAACATAGCCTTGAGTTTGAGTTATTGCCGGCTTATTTAAATCTGCAAAATCAATTGGTAGAATTAGCACATCAATGGAAAGAAATACCCATGCTGGCTAAAACCCACGGCCAGCCTGCATCTCCAACAAGGTTAGGTAAAGAAATCATGGTGTTTGTTGAAAGGTTGGAAAATCAGATTCAATTATTCTCCTACATTCCCGTATCCGCAAAATTTGGCGGTGCAACCGGAAATTTCAATGCTCATAATGTAGCTTATCCCAAAACGGATTGGATCAAATTTGGTAATCATTTTGTTGAAGAAGTGCTTGGTTTACAGCGTTTGCAGTTTACTACACAAATAGAACATTACGATAACCTGGCGGCCCATTTTGATTGTATCAAACGAATCAATACTATTCTATTAGACTTTTGCCGCGATGTTTGGACTTATATCAGCATGGAATATTTCAAGCAAAAAACCAAAGCCGGTGAAGTGGGTTCCTCAGCAATGCCGCATAAAGTAAATCCGATAGATTTTGAAAATGCGGAAGGTAACTTGGGTATGGCAAATGCAACGCTGGAGCATCTTTCAGCCAAATTACCTATAAGCCGTTTGCAGCGCGATCTGACAGATAGTACTGTTTTGCGTAATATTGGTGTACCCATAGCTCATACTATCATCGCTATAAAAAGCATTGAAAAAGGTTTAGGGAAACTGGTTTTAAATGAAGCTAAGCTGAACGAAGATTTGGACAACACCTGGGCCGTTGTGGCTGAAGCGATTCAAACCATTCTCCGTCGCGAGAAATATCCGAATCCTTACGAGGCCTTGAAAGATTTGACCAGAGGCAAGGACGGAATTACTAAACAATCTTTACATAAGTTTATTGGTACACTTAAAGTTTCCGCGGCGGTAAAAGCAGAGTTGAAAAAAATAACCCCGCATAATTATACGGGGATTGTTGCGAAGTATTAATAAATCGATTAGGCACATATTAGTTAAAAGGATACTATTTAGGAGAGCGAACAACTTGAGCATGGAAATTAGAGCTTGTATAGCTATCTGTGTAATACTCAGAGTATTGTAATTTACCGTTCCTGTAAATAATATTATCCCAGGTTACTAGGTCGGTATAACCAACTCCACCCACATTCTGATAAATCATCATTTCAATGAGAATTTTATTCTCCGTTTTCTTAAGATCCCATCGAAGTATTTCGTGTCTTGCGTTGTTTCCGTCATTAACATACCCAGTATTATCTTTATTGAAAACAAAATAATCGGCATCACGATTCCAGTTGTTGTCATCTGCACCACGTTTGTATTTAAGGCTAGTACCTCCGTAAACGCCGATTGCTTCATCAACTTTCCAAGATTCGGAAGTCAATACGCTTTCATTTAAAACAGGGTTCTCGGGATTCTCTTTCGAGCAGGAGAGCGCTAGCATTATTACAGCAGAAAACAAGGCACCAGTCCATAAGGTAGTTAGTTTAAATTTTTTCATAAGTATGAATTTTGGAAAGTAAAATTACAAAACAATTTAATTTAAAATTACTTATGTATCTCACTCGTAAAATGGAACTCAATATCCGGGTTATTGCTGATCTCGGTATTTAAAAACCATTCGCTTTGGGCCAGATAAACAACATGACCGTCTTTATCTTCGCCGCTATTGGCAAGTTTGAATTTAGTAAAATCGTCCAGTTTTTTTGCATCTTTACTGGTAAGCCAACAGGCTTTGTAAAAAGGCAGGGCTCGAAACTCAACAGCAGCGCCATATTCATGCAATAAACGATATTGAATTACTTCAAACTGCAATTCACCAACACAGCCAATTATTTTTTTCGTTCCTCCAAATTGTGTGAAAAGCTGCGCTACACCTTCATCTGTCAACTGAAGCAAGCCTTTTTCAAGCTGCTTGGTTTTCATCGGATCCTTATTCACTACTTCTTTAAATATCTCGGGGAGAAGGAAGGAATGCCAGTAAAGAAAAAGTTTTCTCCTTCAGTAAGCGTGTCGCCAATTTTAAAATTTCCGGTATCAAACAAACCCACAACATCGCCAGCGTAAGCATCTTCAATAATGCTTTTATCCCGCGCCATAAAACTATAAGGATTGCTGAAACGCACGTCCTTATTCAATCTAACATGATGAAAATATTTGTTGCGTTCAAATTTTCCACTACAAACCCTTAGAAAGGCAATACGGTCTCGGTGTTTAGGGTCAAGGTTGGCGTGAATCTTAAATACAAATCCGCTTAGCTTTGGTTCTTCAACATCCACTTCTCTTTCAGTAGTTTCGCGGCTTTGCGGTGTTGGTGCAATGCGGATAAAAGTATCCAGCATTTCATTCACACCAAAATTGTTAATGGCGCTACCAAAAAATACCGGCGACACTTTCGCAGCCAGATAGTCAGCAACATTCAGTTCTCCATTCACCCCGTCCACTAACTCAACATCTTCACGTAAAATGGTTGCGTCAGCAGTTCCTAATTTATCTTCTAATACAGCATCATTAATGTCGTTAATCGCAATGGCGTTCTCATCATCCGCTTTGGTACTCGCCGTGAACAACCGCAGATTTTTATCATGCAAATTATAAACACCTTTAAATTCTTTACCACTATTAATGGGCCAGGTCATCGGGTGTAGCTGAATATTTAGCTCTTTCTCAATTTCTTCCAAAAGGTCAAAACGATTTTTACCGTCGCGGTCCATTTTATTAATAAAAACAATTACCGGTGTGTCCCGCATCCGGCACACTTCCATCAAACGGCGGGTTTGATCTTCCACACCATTTACACTATCCACAACCAATATTACACTGTCAACAGCTGTAAGTGTTCGATAGGTATCTTCTGCAAAATCTTTGTGGCCGGGCGTATCCAGCAGATTGATCAATATGCCGTTATATTCAAAGCTCATCACAGATGTAGCAACAGAAATACCTCTCTGCCGCTCAATCTCCATAAAATCTGATGTGGCCGATTTCTTTATTTTATTGCTTTTTACTGCACCGGCAACCTGTATGGCGCCACCAAAAAGCAGGAATTTTTCTGTTAGCGTTGTTTTACCGGCATCAGGGTGACTGATGATGGCAAATGTGCGCCTCCTCATGATCTCGTCGTGGAATTTCATTCTTAAATCTATTAAAAGGCTGCGAAGATATTGGGATTTTACGATTTGAATATTTATTATGTTACCAGCAGATGAATACATGGCAACAATCTTGCTACGCTCAGTTTAATTGTGTTACATAAATCAACTGCTGATCTCAGACTTCCATTTTCTTCAGGCATTTCATAATATCTGCTCCTCGGCCCAATACTGGCTTAAAAATATCGCCAATTTTAGCAACACGTTTCGGAACTGTGTAAATGTCGAATTTTGAAGGATGCAGCCCTTTCTTTACCTCTTTCCATTCAAGCGGAGTAGAAACTGTTGCTCCTTTTTTGGGACGTACGCTGTAAGCGCTTGCAATAGTCTGCCCTTTCCGATTTTGTAAATAGTCGACATATATTTTTTGGTACCTCTTTTTTCAGATTTCTTTCGAGCGTAGTGAAATCAGGCAATAGTTCTGTGACTTTCATCGCAGTCAGATGGGCAAAAGTTTTCACATGCTCATAATCATATTTATTAAACATAGGAACAAACACATGTAAACCTGAAGCGCCAGAGGTTTTGCAAAAAGAGGTGACACCGCACTCATCCAGCACTTGTTTGGTAGCCAGCGCTGTTTCAATTACCTGCTCAAATGTATTATTATCCCCCGGATCAATATCAATGATCATGTAGGTGGGATGCTCTTGTTTTTTTGTAGTGCTGTTCCACGGGTTCATTTCAATGCAACCGAGATTAGCAAGGTACAAAAGCGTTGCTTTATCATTGCAAACAATGTAATCGATATTTTTTGATTGCTTTCTGAAAATACCTTGATCGACGAAACCCAATCGGGAGCTGTGTCTCCGGCATCTTTGTGGTAAAAGCTACTTCCTTTTATACCATTCGGAAACCGGTTAAGGCTTTCGGGTCGGTCTTTTAAATAGGGTAAAATATATTTTGACATCTTATCATAATAATGAATAAGATCACCCTTTGTAATGCCTTCATCTGGCCAGTAAATCTTCGTTTGATTGGTCAGCTTCACTTCCTTACCCTGAATTTTCAACATGCGTCCTTTATCTTCCGTTGATTTTGTTTTTTTGAGGACTTAGATTTTTTTGGAGCTGTTTTAACATTCTGGGTTTTTGTTGGTTTACTAGCCATAGCTTTTTCATTTTTGGGAACGGTTACTTCCTTAGGTGACTTATCAATTCTCAAACCCATAAATACAGGATGCCTGAAAATATGTTCATTTGTAAGTTCGGTGTATTTGATATTGCATACTAATTTAGGCTGCACCCATGTTGCGGGCATATTTGTTTTTGGAGTTACATCAAAAGGAGAACTTTTCCTGATGAGAGGTTTAAGCTTTTGCGCAACTTCGGTCAACGATTTTTCATCAAAGCCAGTTCCTGTGTGGCCGGCGTAAATAAGTGTATCGTTTTTGTACCTCCCCAAAATAAGCGCACCAAATTTTTTCCTGGAGCCGCGTGGTTCAGTGAATCCGGCAATGATCACTTCTTCTGTATTGTGATGTTTTATTTTGAGCCAATCGCCACTACGATGCCCCTCGGAATAAGGTGCAGAAGCTCTTTTGGCGATCATGCCTTCAAGATTGTTTTCTTTGGCTGCTTTAAAAAAGTCAACTCCTTTTCCATCAACATGATCACAATATTTTATAAAGTCGCTCTCAACAAGGGCTTCTTTTAGTAATTCTTTTCGTTCAATATTGGTTAGCGACTTGATATCATGACCATTTAAATACAATAAATCAAATACATGATATACTAAAGGCACATTGTGCTGCTCGCCAAAATGTTGAAGGGTTTGAAAGTCGGGTAAATGATCTTCGTTATATGCAACAATTTCACCATCTAAAATCATTTCATGTTGCTGCTCTTGCAATGCATCTACAATAGGAATGTACTTTTTAATAAAGGATACTCCGTTACGAGAATACAATTTTAATTCTTTTCCCAATTCAGCAATAGCGCGGTATCCATCCCATTTTATTTCAAAGATCCAATCTGGATCATCAAAGGGTTCTTTACCCAAGCTGGCCAGCATCGGATGAATAAAATCTTTGATTTTTTTTCTCCGGATAAGTAAGCCGCGTAACGCTTTGTTTTTATTTCAGGGTTTGAGCTTTTTTTTTTATTGAAGCTTTTTTGGAAGCTACTTTTTTGTTGATTTTGCCTCAACAGCTTTTGTGACTTTTGATGTTTTTTTGTGAATTTTTCAGCATCGTATTTTGTCTTCACTGCATGTTCATCTTTATGTTTAATAAGTAGCCATGCGTTGCCCACATCTTCTGTTTTCATCTTTACAAGCGCAAATTCACCTTTCAGTTTTTTCCCATTCAGTATGAATTTGAGTGAGCCATCTTTTAATTCTTTAAGAAGAATAGTTTCATCTTTTTTCCGACTGTCTTTCTGCAAAGCTTCGTAAGTGCCTTCGTCCCATATCTCTACTTCGCCAGCACCATAATTTCCTTCAGGGATGGTACCTTCAAATGTTCTATAATCATAAGGATGATCTTCCACCATCATGGCCAGCCTTTTATCTTCCGGGTTAAGAGACGGACCTTTCGGCACTGCCCAACTTTTTAATACGCCTTCCATTTCAAGGCGAAAATCGTAATGCAGGCGTGTTGCGGCATGCCGTTGAATTACAAACCTCAACTCTTTCCCTGCTTTTGAAACTTTTCCTTTAGGTTCGGCTGTTGAAGAAAAATTTCTTTTCTTTTTGTATTTGGCTAATGTGGACATGAATTTAATATTAAGAAGCTTTTTTCTTTGATGAAAGACTTGCTTTTAATTGTTCCATCAAATCCTTTGTTTTGATGTGTGCTACTCTCAATTTAGGGGTGGAAACTTTTTTGCCTTTTGCTTTCGCCTCAATAACCTTCATCAACTTTTCAGAATAAGTATCCTTATAAGCCGAGATGTCGAATTTTTCTGAAAGCTGCTCAATTAATGTTACGGCCATTTTGAGTTCAGCTGGTTTCACGGTTCTTTTTGGAATCGATAAGTCGCTTGTTTTTCTGATCTCTTCTTCATAGCGCATTCTTTGAAAAATGATCATATTTTCATAATGTCTTAAAATACCTAATACCTCCTTGTTGCGCATAACAAATGTGCCAATACCAGCCATCTTTGTTTTTTTTAATGCTTCGGCAAGTAAATTATAAGGCGCTTCTCCATTTTTTTGAGGCTCTAAAAAATAAGGCGTTTCAAAATAAACGCTATCAATTTCCTCTTCTTTGACAAAAGAATCAATCGACAATATCTTGGATTTTTCCGGGCTGGCTTTTTCAAAATCTTTTTCATCAAGCACAATGTATTTACCATCGTAATCATATCCTTTTACGATATTGGCCCATTCAACCTCTTTACCCGTTTTCTCATTTACCCTTTTATAACGGATATGACTATGATCTTTTTATCCAGCATATCAAGACTTAAACTGCTTTCTTCGGTAGCTGAATAAAGCTTTATGGGAATATTGACCAAACCAAAGCCAATGGCGCCCGTCCAAATTGCTTTCATAGTGTATAGTTTGTTTATAAGAGTGAAACAAAATTGATACCAAAGGCCAGAACGACAAAAGATCCGGATTTGCGCTAATGTACATTACGCCGCAATCTGTAACTTAGTGCGTTCTATCGTATTTTCCTTATTTTATCTAAACAACATGAAGAAATCATTACTCTTTTTAATTATTGCGTTTTTTACTATATCTGCCAATGCTCAAAAGTCTTCTGGAAATCCTGTTTTTGAAGGATGGTATGCTGATCCCGAAGCGGCCATTTTTAAGAATAAGTATTGGATTTTCCCTACCTACTCTGCGCGTTATGAGGAACAGGTTTTTCTTGATGCCTTTTCTTCAAGCAATCTGGTAAATTGGAAAAAGCATTCAAAAATAGTAGATACAGCAGCTATTAAATGGGCAAAACGAGCCATGTGGGCGCCAGCTATTATCGAAAAAGATAAAAAATATTACCTGTTTTTTGCTGCAAACGATATTCAGAGTGATAATGAAAAAGGAGGTATTGGTGTTGCGGTAGCTAAGAAGCCGGAAGGGCCTTATAAAGATTATTTAGGAAAACCGCTGATTGATAAATTTTATAACGGTGCTCAACCAATTGATCAGTTTGTATTTAAAGATAAAGACGGCCAATACTATATGTTTTATGGTGGATGGAAACATTGCAACGTAGCCAAATTGAACAAGGATTTTACTGGATTTGAACCGTTTGAAGATGGATCTACTTTTAAAGAAGTGACACCTGAAAAGTATGTGGAAGGGCCATTTATGTTTATTAAAAATGGTAAATATTATTTTATGTGGTCGGAAGGCGGCTGGACGGGGCCAGATTATAGCGTAGCTTATGCCATTGCAGACTCGCCCATGGGTCCGTTTAAACGTGTTGGAACAATTTTGGAGCAAAATCCGGCTATTGCCAATGGCGCTGGTCACCATTCGGTACTTCAGATTCCTGGTAAAGATGAATATTATATTGTTTACCACCGCAGGCCTCAGGCCGAAAAAGGTCGCGATTCCCGTGTAGTGTGTATTGATAAAATGGAATTTGATGAGCAAGGTCTTATTAAACCGATAATTATTACCAATGAAGGCGTAGCCCCCAGAAAATTAAAATAATTGTCTATTGTACAATTATTTCATATTTTAGCTGGCAAAAAATGGCTGCCATGTCAAAAGATGTTTATGTAATAGGTGTTGATTATGGTTCAGATTCTGTAAGATCAGTTATAATAAATGCCAGAAATGGGATCGAAATTGCTGCTTCAGTTTTTGAATATCCACGCTGGAAGCAAGTCCTGTACTGCGATGCAGCCGCTAACCGTTTTCGTCAGCATCCGTTGGACTATATAGAAGGTTTGGAATTAACCATAAAAGATTGCATTGCAAAAGCTGATGCAGATGTAGCCAAAAACATAAAAGGAATTTCAGTTGACACGACCGGTTCTACACCTGTTGCTGTTGATACAACAGGAACTCCGCTGGCATTGAATGCTGAATTTTCTGAAAATCCCAACGCCATGTTTGTGTTGTGGAAAGATCATACTTCTATAAAAGAAGCTGACGAAATTAATAAACACGCTACCAAATTTGAAACCAATTACCTGCAATATGTAGGCGGCATTTATTCAAGCGAATGGTTTTGGGCGAAACTGCTGCATGTTTTTCGTGAAGATGAAAAGGTGAGAAAGGCCACAGCCAGTTGGGTAGAGCATTGCGACTGGATCCCATTTTTATTAACCGGCGGAAACGATGTGAAAGCGCTAAAGCGCGGTGTTTGTTCGGCCGGACATAAAGGTCTTTGGGCAAAAGAATTTGATGGTTTTCCGCCCAATGATTTTTTCGCTTCGCTTGATCCGCTATTAGATGGATTTACTTCCAAACTTCCGAACGAAACATATCCTGCTGATCAGGCGGCTGGAAATCTTTCAAAAGAATGGGCCGATAAATTAGGTTTAAATACCAATGTCGTTATTGGCATCGGCGCTTTTGATGCGCACATGGGTGCCGTTGGCGGACAAATTGAGCCGTATTTTTTAAGCAAAGTAATGGGCACTTCCACTTGCGACATGTTGGTAGCGCCGATTAATGAAGTCGGTGATAAGCTGGTACGCGGTATTTGCGGCCAGGTTCCAGGTTCTGTTATTCCCGGAATGATGGGATTAGAAGCGGGTCAGAGCGCTTTCGGCGATATTTATGCTTGGTTTAAAAACTTATTAGCATGGCCTTTGCAATTTTTAGATAATGAAGAACAACGAAAATCTATCGAATCAAAAATAATTGCAAAGCTTTCTGAAGAAGCCGCTAAGCTTCCTTTGCATGACGAAGACGAGTTGGCGGTTGACTGGCTGAATGGGCGTCGCACACCGGATGCGAGCCAGTTATTAAAAGGAGCCATTTCCGGCCTGAACCTTGGCAGCGATGCGCCTGCTATTTTTAAAGCACTGGTAGAAGCCAGTTGTTTTGGCGCACGTGCTATTGTCGATCGTTTCAATCGCGAAGGCGTAACCGTAAAGGGTTTGATAGGCGTTGGCGGTGTGGCTCGTAAAGCGCCTTATGTAATGCAGGTGATGGCCGATGTTATGAATATGCCAATAAAAATTCATCGCTCCGAACAAACCTGTGCTACCGGGGCGGCTATGTTCGCGGCAACGGCGGCAGGCATTTATGCAAATGTGGAAGAAGCTATGAATGCGATGGGACAAGGCTTTGATGCAGAATATCATCCCAAGCCAGAAAATGTGGAGTATTATGCAAAGCGTATGAAGAAGTATGAGGCATTTGGCAAATATTTAGAAGTCAATGGTCAGTAGTGAATAATGAGAGCCGGGTCTGACCAAAAAAGCAAAGCTGGAGCTATAATCATTAAGTAAGCATCAACATATTTGTTATACGTGCGATTGACCACTAACTATTCATTATTGACAACTCACTATTCACTATAAACAATGAACTATAAATACATACGCGAAGCAGCTTACGAAGCCAATATGCAATTACCCAAATTAGGGTTGGTATTATTTACTTTCGGCAATGTTAGCGAGGCCGACAGAAGCAAAGGTTTGTTTGCCATTAAACCCAGCGGCGTGGCTTATGATGATCTTTCTCCCGAAAAAATGGTAATTGTAGATTTTGATGGCAACACGGTGGAAGGTGCTTTAAATCCTTCTTCTGATACAAAAACTCATGCTGTTTTGTACAAACATTGGGAAGACATCAATGGCATTGTACATACACATTCAACTTATGCAACCGCCTGGGCGCAATCGCAAAGAGATATACCCATTTTTGGAACAACACATGCTGATTATAACACGGTTGATATTCCCTGCGCACCACCCATGAGCGATGAAATGATTAAAGGAAATTATGAGTATGAAACAGGTTTTCAAATCATAAATTGCTTTAAAGAAAAGGGACTTGATTATAAAGAAGTGGAAATGGTATTGGTAGGCAATCATGCGCCATTTACATGGGGAAAGAATGCCGCAAAAGCAGTTCATAACAGCGCGGTATTGGAGCAGGTGGCTAAAATGGCATTGCTTACTGAACAAATCAATCCGCAAGCGCCTCGGTTAAAGCAGGCTCTTAAAGATAAACATTATGAACGTAAACACGGACCGGATAGTTATTATGGGCAGACATGAAGTTGACAGAGGGTAGATGACAGTTGACAGGTTTAAATCTCCGAGGTTTTCAAAAACCTCGGAGATCTGTAGAACTGGTTGGCCGACGTCTGAATTTTAGCCCACGGTTTAAACCGTGGTGTCAAATATAAATAGCCGGATGCGTAGCTTCCGGTTAACGGCGAATATGTAGGATCATATTTATTCATAAGCACAAGCGAGCGTGGCAATATCGATGAGTAATATTCATAAGTTGATAACATAAAAAATAAAAATATTTTCATGATTGAGTTAAAAAAACTTGAGGTTTGGTTTGCAACAGGTAGCCAAAACCTTTACGGGGAGCAAACTTTAATAGAAGTAGCTGAGCATTCAAAAGAAATTGCTGCTTATATCAATGCGCACAGCGCCATTCCGGTTACCGTTATTTATAAAGGCACCTTGAAATCGACCGAAGAGATTTATAACTTTTGTGCAGAAGCCAATCACAGCAAGGATTGTATTGGCGTGATCACCTGGATGCATACTTTTTCTCCAGCTAAAATGTGGATCAATGGATTGAAGATTTTGCACAAACCTTTGCTGCATTTTCATACGCAATATAACCGCGATATTCCGTGGGGTTCTATTGATATGGACTTTATGAACACCAATCAATCGGCACATGGCGACAGGGAATTTGGTTTTATGGTAAGCCGCATGCGTAAACGCAGAAAAGTGGTGGTTGGACATTGGCAAGATGATAATGCGATTGAGCGTATTGCAGTGTGGACAAGGGCTGCGGCTGGCTGGCACGACTGGCAAGGCGCGCGTTTTGTACGTTTTGGCGATAACATGCGTTACGTTGCTGTTACGGATGGCGATAAGGTAGAAGCGGAACTTCGTTTTGGATATAGCGTAAATACGCATGGTATTGGAGACCTTGTAAAAGTGATCAATGATGTAAGTGATAAAGAAGTGAATGATTTGATTGCTGAATATTTTGAGACTTATAATGTGATGGAAAGCTTGCACCAACGAGGCCCTCAATACCAATCGTTGATTGATGCGGCTAAAATAGAATTAGGGTTAAAACATTTTTTAGAAGACGGTAATTATAAAGGATACAGCGATACGTTTGAAGATCTGCACGGCATGAAACAATTGCCCGGCATTGGTTCGCAACGTATGATGGCCGCGGGTTACGGCTTCGCTGGCGAAGGCGATTGGAAAACGGCTGCTTTGGTACGTGCCATGAAAGTTATGGGCGCAGGTTTGCCTGGTGGCAATAGTTTTATGGAAGATTACACCTATCATTTCGATCCGAATAATTCTTTGGTATTAGGCTCGCACATGCTGGAGATCTGTCCAAGTATTGCAAATGGTAAAGCCAATGTAGAAATTCATGCTTTAGGAATTGGCGGAAAAGAAGACCCGGTAAGGCTTGTGTTTAACGCGACCGGCGGTCCGGCATTAAATGCTTCTGTTGTTGACATGGGTAATCGTTTCCGTTTGTTGGTGAACGAAGTGGAAGCCGTAGATGCTCAAAACGATTTGCCCAAACTTCCTGTTGCTCGTGTGCTTTGGAAACCTTATCCTGATATGAATACAGGCTGTGCGGCCTGGATATTGGCTGGCGGTGCACATCATACAGGTTATTCGCAAAATCTGACTTCGGAACATCTGGAAGATTTCGCAGATATGGCAGGAATTGAGTTTACACTCATCAGTAAAAATACTGAGCTGTACAATTTTAAAAATGAGTTGCGATGGAGCGATGTGTATTATCAATTAAACAGATCTTAAAAGTTTTTCTCTTTTGCGATTAATTTATTAATTATATTAGCGAACTTTTTAACAAATTTTCAATTGCTGTCATTATGAGTAGTAATTTGGGTACGCTTGATTATGTAGTATTTTTCACCTATTTCATTCTTGTTGCATCTTACGGTTATTGGGTTTACATGCGTAAGAAAAAACCACGGTTTCGGCTTCGCACGATTATTTTCTTGCTGAAGGTTCGTTAACCTGGTGGGCTATCGGGGCATCGCTTATCGCTTCTAATATTTCTGCTGAGCAGTTTATTGGAATGAGCGGTGAGGGTTTTTTCGTTGGTATTGCCGTTGCCGCTTATGAGTGGATCGCTGCCGTCGCGCTTATTATTGTTGCTATCTGGTTTATACCCGTCTATTTGAAGAACAAGATATACACCATGCCACAGTTTCTCGAAACTCGGTATAATAAGTCCGTATCGCTTATAATGGCGATATTCTGGTTGTTTCTTTATGTCATTGTAAACCTTACTTCGATTTTATATTTGGGCGCACTTGCTATTGACACGTTGCTCGGTGGAGGTTATCTGCACATAATTATGATTGTCCTTTTAATCATGGCTTTATTGATTGGATTAGGAGGTATGAAGGTAATTGGTTATACGGATGTAATTCAGGTTGCCGTACTTATTATTGGTGGTTTTGCAACGGTATATATGGCGTTGCAGATTGTTGACCAACGCATTAACGGTGCAGCTATAGGAAGTGCTATTGCGGGTTTCAAAACATTATTGAATGAAGCACCTGGGCATTTTAATCTGATGCTGGATAAACCTGCAGTGACAACAACAACTTTAGCAATGCCGGAAAACTTAGACGTACAGAAATATGTGGTACTTCCGGGTTTGGCAATGTATTTTGCCGGCCAGTGGATTGTGAACCTGAACTATTGGGGATGTAACCAGTATATTACACAACGTGCTTTGGGTGCTGATTTAAAGACTGCACGTACCGGTATATTATTCGCAGGGTTTTTGAAATTATTTATGCCAATAATAGTAATGCTTCCGGGTATAGCTGCGTATGTTTTATATACGAAAGGGCAATTACCTGGGTTTAGCGGAGTAAAAGATGGCGCCTATTCTGCGGTCTTAGGTTTTTTACCAGTTGGATTAAAGGGATTAGCTGTTGCTGCACTTACTGCTGCTATTGTTGCCTCTTTAGCAGGAAAAGTAAATAGTATTTCCACCATCTATACGTTAGACATATATAAGAAATATCTTAAATCTGACGCTACTGAAATTCAAATGGTGAGAACCGGAAGATGGGCAATTATAATAGCAATGCTAGTTGCATTGGCATTTACATGGACTGATGCTTTGGGTATTGGTGGTGAAGGTGGTTTTACATTTATTCAAAAATATACCGGGTTTATTAGTCCGGGTGTATTTGCAATGTTCCTGCTGGGAATGTTCTGGAAACGCACAACTGGTGCTGCCGCACTGGTAGGGGTGATACTTGGCTTTGTTTTGGCCATATTTTTCAATAGCTATGCGGTTGATATTTTTGGAAAGGAAACCTGGATGTACACGGCATTTACTTATGAGAAATTAGAAAAAGGTGTTGTTCATACAATAACAGAGATACCATTCCTGATCAATATGGGTTGGTCTTTTGTAATCACCGTTGCCGTTATGATTGCGATGAGCCTTGCCGGTCCGAAAATAAATCCAAAATCGTTTGCGATTGACAAGAGCATGTTTAAAGTGGATCCGAGGACACTGTTCCTGATTGTAATTACTTTACTTATAATTACTGCTATCTACGTCAGATTTTGGTAATAACTTATAATATTTTATATAACGGCCAGAATACATTTTCTGGCCATTTTTTTGGCTGTAATAGCAGGTATAGTTTTTGAACGTATGAAGGATATGAATACCTACGAAGTTTTTGCTGGCAATGAATTGCGCAAATGGCAATTCAAGATGACTAAGAATCCAGGAATTCTTGGTAGGCTGTCAAAGAAAACGCAGGACAAGATCAATTCATATATACCAGAAAAGGTACATACGGCTATTACAACAGTAATAAAACAAATGATCAGAGGCGTATTGTTTGGCGCAAAATACACGACCACTAAACCATTGAAAGATCTGTCTTTGTTTGAACGAGAGCTTATTGTAAAAGAAAAAATTAAATTTTATCGGAGCACGGCAGCAATAGAGGGAGGGATCACTGGCGCTGGCGGTTTCTTTTTAGGACTGGCTGATTTCCCTTTATTAATTACTTTAAAATTGAAGTTGTTATACGAAATTGCTTCTGCTTACGGATTTGATTTGAATGACTATAAAGAGCGAATTTACCTGCTCCATATTTTTGAACTTGCTTTCTCAAGCAGGGTACATAGTAAAAGTGTTTACCAAAAAATTGCTGATTGGGAACATATTTCTGAAACGCTTCCATCAGATATCAACCAGTTTGACTGGCGCAAATTCCAACAGGAATATCGAGATTACATCGACCTCGCAAAAATGGCGCAGTTGCTTCCGGTAATCGGCGCTCCGGTCGGTATCATCGCCAACTACAGCCTTATAAAAAAGTTGGGTACCACAGCTATGAATGCTTACAGGATGCGCCTATTGAAAAGCCACGAATATAATAATTGAAAAAATGTTTATTTACTTTTCTAAACCACTTAAATGAAATCAACAATTTTGTTTTTTATCGGGCTGATAATATTGGCCCTGAGTTGCAATAATACACCGTCGGACAGTAATGAGAATACCGACACATCTGTAGTATATAACGATTCTCTTAATAAAGACAGCACGCCAGTAGTAGCCGCCGATACAATTGTGGAAACAACCGGAATAGACACTTCAGAGTTTAACAAAAAGATGAAATGGATGGCTAATGGCGATAGCTCAGGCAGGTGGCCTGTAAAAGCGCCTTATCCGGTGGAAGGCGCTTTGCTGCCATTCAAGCGAATTGTAGCCTATTATGGAAACCTGTATTCGAAAGGGATGGGCATTTTGGGTGAACTTCCTAAAAAGAAATGCTGCGTAAATTAAATGGCGAAATTGAAAAATGGGAGGAAGCCGATCCTGAAACACCCGTGGTACCCGCTCTTCATTATATAGCAGTGACAGCGCAAAGCGCTCCTGGTTCAGATGGGAAGTATCGCCTTCGGATGCCGTTTCATCAAATTGATACGATCCAAAAATGGGCAAAAGAAATAGATGGACTTGCTTTTATTGATGTGCAGGTGGGACTTAGCAGTTTACAGGATGAACTTCCAAGACTTACTAAATATCTTGAATCTCCTGACTTCCATTTAGGAGTTGACCCTGAATTCTCAATGAAAGGTGGTCAAAAGCCAGGAACGGTTATAGGCAGTTTTAATGCAGATGATATTAATTACACTATCAATTTTCTCGCAGAAATTGTGCGTAAGAATAATTTGCCTCCCAAGATATTGGTCATACACAGGTTTACAAACGATATGGTGCAAAATTATAAAGCAATTAAAAAAGTTCCTGAAGTACAGGTTGTAATTGATATGGATGGTTGGGGTGGAAAGGAATTAAAAGCTGGGACCTGGAAACGGTATGTTTATGAGCAACCTATTCAGTTTGCCGGGTTTAAAATATTTTATAAAAATGATTTGAAAGGCAACTCGAAAGGGTTATTTACTCCTTCAGAATTGATGAAGTTTAAACCCATTCCCATGTATATTCAGTATCAATAAGAAAAATTCTTGGTATATGCAGAAACTTAAAAACCTGAAAGAAGTACTTTCAGGTTTTTAAGTTTTAGTTATTTTGCTTGAAGTTAATAGTCGCCTAATGTTTCAGGCAATTGCTCCAATGCTTTAGCCAATTGTTCATCGTTCGGGGCAATGCCGTGCCATTCGTGTGTGCCTTCCATAAAATCAACACCTTTACCCATAGCAGTATGCATCATAATTGCAACAGGCTTTCCTTTTCCTGAAGCTGCTTTAGCTTTGTCTAGTCCAGCAATTACATCATCCATATCATTACCGTTCATTTCCAGCACATGCCATCCAAAAGCTTCAAATTTTTCGTGCAGATTACCCATATTCAGCACCTTATCTGTGGGTCCGTCTATTTGCTGGCCGTTCCAATCCACTGTTGAGATCAAATTATCAACTTTATGATGAGCTGCAAACATTACGGCTTCCCATATTTGACCTTCATTAAGTTCGCCATCACCGTGTAGGGAATAAACAAGTTTACTATCTCCATTCATTTTTTAGACAATGCTGCGCCTATCGCCACACTCATTCCTTGGCCTAAAGAACCGCTGGCCACTCTAATACCAGGCAGGTGTTCGTGTGTGGCAGGATGGCCCTGGAGGCGGCTGTTGATTTTTCTGAAAGTAGCGAGTTCCTTGATGTCAAAGTATCCCGAACGCGCTAATACTGAATAAAATACAGGAGAAATATGACCATTTGATAAAAAGAAAACATTTTCGTTTTTGCCTTCCATGTTAAACGAGGGGTCATGTTCCATCACTTTAAAATAAAGTGCGGTCAAGAAATCGGCGCAGCCTAAAGAACCACCGGGGTGACCGCTTTGAGCGCCATGTACCATTCTTACTATATCTCTTCTTACCTGAGAAGCTATTTCCTGCAATGTTGCCATCGTTTCAGTTTTTAATGAGTTGCAAAAATGGGGTTTTTTTATATAAGGTTGAAATAATGTTTACATAATGATAAAATATAAAATGCGGCTCGAAAGTTGTTTTTAAGGACGGAATGTCTACTTTTGTATTACCTTAACCTTATCGAATGCTTCAGATATTTGTAACAGCTATAATTTCATTTGTAGTTGCATTCTTGGCAATTCCTGTTATTATTCAAATAGCAGAAAAGAAAAAGCTTTTTGATGTTCCTGACGAACGAAAGCTTCACAAGCACACCATTGCATCCCTTGGTGGGGTAGGGGTGTTCATCGCTTTTGTTTTTTCGTGTTTATTAAGTATTAATTTCCAACTACAACCTGAGTTCCAGTATTTTTTTGCGGCATTATTTATTATGTTTTTTATTGGGTTGAAGGATGATATTATTGCGCTGTCCGCATTCAAAAAATTTATTGTCCAAATATTGGCCGCCGGAATTATTATTCATTTGGGTGGTTTGAAAATTGATAGCTTATATGGAATTTTAGGAATTGAAGCTTTAGATCCAATGTATGGAATTCCTTTAACCTATATAGCCATAATACTTGTAGTTAATGCATATAATCTTATTGATGGTATTGATGGCCTTGCCGGTGGACTGGGGATTATGATGACTTTACTTTTGGGTACCTATTTCTCGTTATCTGGCTTGGTGGGATATGCCGCTTTTTCATTTTCTCTTTCTGCCGCTTTAGCAGCGTTCCTGATCTTTAATTTCCATCCGGCTAAAATATTTATGGGCGATTCGGGTTCGCTTACAATTGGAATGGTAGCATCTATATTGGTGCTTAAATTTATTAGCGTTGCAGGTAACTCTACGGCCATACTGCCTATCAGCTCTGCTGCTGCAATAGGTATATCTTTATTATTAATTCCCCTCGTCGACACCATCCGAGTGTTTTCTATTAGAATATTAAAAGGGCGCTCTCCTTTTCACCTGATAGAAATCATATTCATCATATTCTTATTGATAAAGGCTTGAGTCATTCTACAGTAACCCTGGTATGTGTTTCTGCAAATGTTTTAATGATTGGAGGTGTGTACTTTGCCAGAAGCCTGGGTAATACTGTGCTGTTAATTATTGCTTTTGCTTTATCATTTTCTATTATCGGTATTTTGTATGCTACACTGCCAAAACGCAGGCTTGTCATCCAGCGTCAGATTATTACAAATTTGCAGAACAGAAAAGCAAACTCAAAGGTTATTGACCTGAACACAAAGCAACATATCCCTGCAGAAAAAATACAAGGCTAATTATTATATTGCGAGGCTTCTAAATCTTCACGCATTTTATTAGTTTTGCCGCACCTCAAAATATAATGTATGCAAGATCAAATTGATAAGATAGTCGCGGCTTCAGAAGAAAGTATGAAGAGAGCCATTAGCCATTTAGAGTCCGAACTGGCAAAAATTCGCGCCGGTAAAGCTACTCCACAAATTGTCGATGGCATTGTTGTGGACTATTACGGATCTCCGGTTCCTATTAGCCAGGTTGGAAATGTTACCGTTATGGATGCCCGTACGCTGAACATACAACCGTGGGAAAAAAATATGCTGCAACCCATAGAACGAGCCATTATTGCAGCAAACATTGGTATCAACCCTCAGAACGATGGCGTAAACATCAGGCTATTTTTACCTCCATTAACCGAAGAAAGAAGAAAGGAGTTAGTAAAGAGAAGTCAGGGCGAAGGTGAAAATTCAAAAGTGGGCGTTAGAAGTGGCAGGAGAGATGCTATTGAAGCCATTAAGAAGTTACAAAAAGATGGATTGAGTGAAGACGCCTCTAAAGATGCAGAAGCAAGTGTACAACAACTTACAGACAATTACATTGCTTTTATAGAAAAGCATCTAGCCGCGAAGGAAAAGGAAATTATGTCAATTTAATTTTTGCTATGGCTTTTTACAAGCTTTCAGATATTGATACAATGGCTCCGGAAACGGTATTGAAAGAAGATTGTAAAGAGCAAACCAGAAAAATACTGAAAGAACTTGACGGTCTGCAAAATTTACTTTATGCTGAAAGAAAACATTCCGTTCTTGTTATTTTACAAGGTCTGGATGCAAGCGGTAAAGATGGTGCAATCAAAAATGTATTCGGTAAATTAAATCCACAAGGAGTTAGTGTAAACTCTTTCAAGGTGCCGACCGAAGAGGAAGCCGCGCATGATTTTTTGTGGAGGGTTCATCAACATGTGCCATCCAAAGGAAGTATGCAGGTGTTCAATCGCTCGCATTATGAAGATGTTTTAGTAACAAGGGTATATGGTAACTGCAGCGATAAAAAAGCTAAACAACGGTTTGCGGCAATCAATGCTTTCGAAGAGTTGCTACAGGTTCATAATAACACGGTTATACTAAAGTTCTATTTGCATGTGTCGGCTAATGAACAGCAGGAACGGCTAAAAGAAAGGATGACAAATCCTGCAAAGATGTGGAAATACAATCAAAAGGATTTTGAAGAAGCGAAGCAAAGGGATAAGTACTATAAATATTACGAAGACTGTTTTAAGCATTGCAACAAGCCCGAATGGAAAATTGTACCGGCCGATCAGAATTGGTATAAAGAGTATATTATTTCACTAACCATACTAGAGAAGCTTAAGGCGTTAAAGATGAAATTTCCAACATTGACATAAAAGTTAGAAAAAGCTCATTTCTGGCATTATTATTCCTTTCTATATTTGTTTTTAAACTAATAAAACTTTAATTATGGGATTTTTAAAAGAATTTAAGCAATTTGCTATTAAAGGTAATGTAGTTGATTTGGCTATTGCTGTAGTTATTGGTGGCGCATTTGGCAAAATAGTCACATCTTTAGTTGAGGATATTATTACACCAGCCATATTAACGCCAGCATTGGAAAAGGCTAATCTGAAAAATTTAAACGAACTGGTAATACCAGGCACAGCTATAAAATATGGTAATTTTCTTTCTCAGGTGATCTCCTTTATTATTATTGCATTTGCTTTATTCGTTATTGTGAGAATGATAAATAGCATGAAAAAGAAGGAAGAGGCAACTCCCGCTGCACCATCTTCTACCGATAAATTATTAATTGAGATAAGAGACGAGTTGAAAAATAAGCCTTAATATCTTTTCTGGCCGTCTTCTATAAAATTATGTACGTTTGTATGGTCCTGCTTTTGTGCAGGACTTTTATTTATTTAGAACAAAAATTAAATAGTGACAAATTCTACTTATCAGATCAAACTTTCCCAATTTGAAGGTCCTTTTGATCTTTTACTTTTCTTTATAGAAAGGGATGAATTGGATATTTATAACATCCCGATCACTGAAATAACCAATGATTTTCTGGATTATATCCATAACCAGGACATCTTGAATATTGAACTTTCCAGCGAGTTCATTTTATTTGTTTCCACATTGATGCGCATCAAAGCCAAAATGCTTATTCCTCGTAAAGAAATAGATGCACAAGGAAATGAAATCGATCCTCGGGAAGAACTGGTAAGTAAAATATTGGAATATAAAAAATTCAAAGAAGCAGCAGCACAATTAGCCGAACAAGAAGCATTGCGTATGCTCATGATCAAACGGGGCAATATTCAAAAAGAACTATCAACCGTTGGAGAAGAGGCAGGCGAAGGCACAGAGATACAGGCGCTGTCGTTATTTAAATTGATGAAAGCCTTTGAGAAGGCCATGCTAAAATATAGTGACAGGATTAACAAACCTGTACATACTGTGGTGCAGTATAGCTACACCATGGAAACCAGCCGTGGCCAGGTTGTTGAAATGGCTCAAAGAGAAAAGAATATTTCTTTTGAAAAATTATTTGAAATAGCAGAAAACCGGGTGCAGGCAATATTTATGTTTTTGTCGGTATTAGAGCTGGTGCAACAAAGCTTTTTGAAGATCATGACCGGTGAGGGAAAAAATAATTTCCTTTTAGAATTTGTTGAACCCGAAGACAGGGATCCCGAAATTGAAGTAAGCAATGTTTCTTCTTTTGATTAAAGGGATGATTTTTGTTTCTAAAACACTCTATTTCTAAACCTAAAAATAAAAATAAATGAAACGTTTTGCAACAGCCAATTGGCAAGGCTCAGGTAAAGAGGGCAAAGGAACTAATTCAACACAATCAGGTGTTTTAGATAGAGCGCAATATTCTTTTAAAACCCGTTTCGAAGATGGTAACCCAGGAACCAATCCTGAAGAATTGATTGCTGCTGCGCATGCGGGTTGTTTTACTATGAAGTTAAGTTTTGTATTGAACGAAGCAGGCTTTACCGCAGATAATATCGACACTAAGTGTACGATCGATTTTCAGGACGGAGCAATAGTTGAAAGCCACTTAGACGTAACAGCTACAATTCCGGATATTGATGATGCGAAATTCCAGGAGGCGGTGAAAAATGCGGAACAAAACTGTCCAATCAGTAAGTTGTTGAATACAAAAATCACTTCAACTGCTGCATTAGCGTAATAGATAATTAATCAAGCAATAAAAAAATCCCCATTCCAAAGAGTGGGGATTTTCATATATGAAAGTTTGATTGCTTAAATCTTGAAACCAAGCGTCAGCAGAATCCTCGAATTGTTACTTTTAATATTTGCTGGGTAAAAATCTGCTGTAGTTAAACGATAAGGGAATATCACATCTTTTTGGAAAGAATGTACATAACCCAGATCAATGAAGAAACCTTTATTCCTGTATCCTAAACCACCGGTAGCTTGAACCAACTCGCCTTTTTCACCCGCTAAGTTTTTATACGGATTACCATAATAAGCGCCACCAAAGCGTACTGCGAGCACATTAAACTTTAATTCAGTTCCTAAGCGGGCATTTATGGCACCTTTATAGGCATCGTCAATTACATTGTTTAAGTCGCGGAAATATCCGTTGTTGGCCCCTTGATCATCAGAAGTTGTTCTGAAGTTTGATGCCATATAGTTCACGTATTCTACATCGCCAGAAACAAACCCTTTTTGCGAGCTAACATCATTAACATTGCCAAATAAAACGGAAAAACTTCCCATTAACTTGTAAGGCGTGTTAAGGTTGTAGTCATAAACCAATTCGTTACTTGAAGCTTCTGCATCAAAATCATCTAGATTAGCACCGGCAGTTGCCACGTAGCTGTCGCTCATAGAATAGAAAGTAGGTGAGTGCGCTGCAAAACCCAATCTTAAATTTTCAGTAGCTTTAAAAACTACGCCAGCCTTAATATTAATACCAACTCCTTTTGTTACCAGATCATCGTCAAACCAAGCTGCATCAAAGCCATTGTCATCTGTGGTCGGATCTTGTTCTGTGTACTGTCTGTTTTGTCCGTACCTAAGTATAGGCATACCGATAGAACCACCTAAAAATACTTTTTCGTTAAGATTAGCGGCACCTGCTATTGCAAATTCTGTAATGCCGCCATTGGTTGTTATTACCTGTTTTTGTTCAAGTCCACTTTCTATGGCAAGATCAACAGCTGAAGATGAAAGATTGCCGTCTCCATCCTCTTCAATCCATCCCGCGTCTAACGCTAATCCCGATCCATAATCATTAAAACCATTATTTGCCACAACATCTTCAATGAAATAATCTGCCATTGATGTGCGGCTTAATTGTCCACCTTTATTGGTAAAGGTCATGCGGTTGTTAAAATCTGCAACTCTGTTTATGGCGATACCAAAGGCAGAACTTTTAAGAGAGCCCTGGCCATAATTGGGTTTGCCCAATACGAAACCAGTTGTACCTAAAAAGCCATTCGTTTTATTATCTTTTTCTGTAACACCAAGATAAGTAAGGTTATTATTAAACATATTGGCTCCGCCAGATATTACAAAATCGCCTGTCTTATAAAAGCCGATATTAGCAGGATTCGAAAATAGTGGATATTTCTCCACCGATGGCCCCGTTGGCGTTACCAATAGCCTGCGAGCGTGCAGTACCTGATGACTGTAGCCAGGAATATCTCAAGGCGTCTTCAGGCGTTTGAGCCTGAGCAACACTATACGCAGCGATTAACGTTGCAGCCAGGAAAATTTTTTCATTTTATAAAATGGATTAAGGGTTAAATTCTATTTCATTTTTAGCATTCACTAGTTAAAACCTTCTGCCGCTGCTGCCGCCACCGCCACTACGACTGCCGCCACCGCCGCCGCCATAAGAACCACCACTACTTCTGGAAGGAGATGATGCAGGTGGGGAATAAGACCTGCTTTCTGTTCTTGGCGAAGAATAATTGTCGCTTCTGTTGTTATTGCTATACGTCTCGTTGGATCTATATGAACGGTTATAACTTCCATTATTAGAATAACGACCGGAACTTCTTGAGCTATAACCAGAATTGCGGGTGTCGGTATTTACACTTGCATTATTACGAACGCCATAAGTACTTCTGTAAGTTACACCTGAATTATTTCTATAACCCGGAGTGGTGCCACGTCCTCTGCTAGCTGCCGTACCCGTACCTACGTTTCCTCTGCCATAGCTGCCGAGATTGCTTCTTCTGGGTCCGTAATCTACATTTCTTCCAATAACACCACCGCCGTACCAGCCTCCACCGTACCAACCGCCACCATACCAGCCGTTATACCACGGGTCGTACCAACCACCCCATCCACCAAAACCGCCACCATACCATCCGCCCCATCCGGCGTACCAGCCACCACCATACCAGGGGCTATTCCAACCCCAGCCTAAACCGCCGCCCCAGCCACCATACCATCCCGTGTACCATGGATTATACCACATATTCCAATAACTAACAGGGCTCCATGGGTTATTCCAATACCACGGATCGTTCCAATAAGACCAGTTGTTATAATAGCTAAAGTTGTACCTGTCGCCATAGTAATACCAATTATCAAGTTCGCTCCAGCGATCCCGGTTACGCACTTTCATACGCAGGTAGCGATCGTCATAGTCTTCATATTCCTCATCATCGTCATCGTAACTGCGATAGCGCTTTTCATCTGTTTTTTGAATCTTGGCATATTCTTCCTGCGTGGGCGCGGGTGAACTGTACACGTCATCCGGTGTCTGCCCCGTTTTATAGGCGGTAGAACAGCTTGCAAAAGCGATCATAACGCCTAAAAGGAACAGTAGGGTTGTGGATTTTATCTTCATTTTGGCCATTTATATATTTAATAATTGTTTTAATTAGGCTTAAAATTTACATTTGCGATCCTTTAGTCAGCAAGTTGTAAAAATAATACATATTCCTATATCACTTGTGACGTAAGAATGTTATAAAAGGATGCACAAATTGCTGTTAATTCACAACATATTTTGTTAAAAAAGGTTGGTAAGTATTATTTATATGTAGAAGCAATGAAGTGCATTAGAAATACGTAAAAAATAGCTTATTAGCTTTCGAACGAATCTAATAAATTTTATGAGTAAAGAAATTACATCGAGGCAACAGGATTATGCACAATGGTATAATGATCTGGTATTAAAAGGTGGTTTGGCAGATTATTCTGCTGTTAGGGGCTGCATGGTAATTAAGCCTTACGGATTTGCCCTTTGGGAAAATATGAGAGATGCGCTGGACAAGATGTTTAAAGACACGGGGCATGTAAATGCCTATTTCCCACTTTTTATACCAAAAAGCTTTCTAAGCAAAGAAGCAGCGCACGTAGAGGGTTTTGCTAAAGAATGTGCAGTGGTAACGCATTACCGCCTAAAAAATGACCCTGACGGAAAAGGGGTAATCGTTGATCCGGAAGCTAAACTTGAAGAAGAACTGATTGTGCGCCCAACTAGCGAGACAATTATTTGGAATACATACAAGGATTGATTCAATCCTACAGAGACTTACCGCTTCTGGTAAATCAATGGGCAAATGTTGTAAGATGGGAAATGCGTACCCGGTTATTTCTGCGCACTGCAGAATTTTTATGGCAGGAAGGACATACGGCACATGCAACTCAGGAAGAAGCAGAAATAGAAGCGAAAAAAATGTTGGATGTGTATGCGGAATTTGTTGAAGAATTTATGGCGGTCCCTGTTATTAAAGGAGTTAAATCAGAAAGTGAAAGATTTGCAGGTGCTGTAGATACTTATTGTATTGAAGCGTTGATGCAGGATGGGAAAGCGTTGCAGGCAGGAACATCTCACTTTTTAGGACAAAATTTTGCCAAAGCATTTGATGTTAAATTCTTGACTAAAGAAAATCAGCAGGAATATGTATGGGCCACGAGCTGGGGTGTAAGTACGAGATTAGTTGGTGCTTTGGTTATGGCGCATAGTGACGACGAAGGATTAATTCTTCCTCCCAAAATTGCTCCTTTACAGGTGGCAATTGTACCTATCTATAAAGGCGAAGAGCAAAAAGCACTTATTGATGCGAAGGCTAATGAGATACTGGCAAACCTGAAAAATATGGGGATCAGGGCGAAATATGATGATAGTGATAATAATCGCCCGGGGTGGAAATTTGCTGAATATGAACTAAAAGGCGTTCCTGTAAGAGTTACTTTGGGTGCGCGAGATCTGGCCAATAACCAAATTGAAGTAGCGCGCAGAGATACTAAAACCAAAGAGACAATATCCACAGACGGCATTTCTCAGTATATAGACGGGTTGTTGCTGGATATACAGAATAATATGTTTAAGAAGGCTAAAACTTACCGCGATGAGCACATTACTAAAGCCAATAGTTGGGACGAATTTGTACAACTTTTAGATGAGAAAGGTGGATTTATATTGGCACATTGGGACGGAACTGCTGAAACTGAAAACGATATCAAAGAAAAAACGAAAGCCACAATACGTTGTATACCCATTGATGATATGGGCTTGGAAGAGGGTGTATGTATTTTAACAGGAAAGCCTTCTAAACGACGAGTGCTTTTTGCAAGAGCATATTAAAGATTGGAGAATTGATTAAAAAAAAGTCCGAAAAGATTTCAAACCTTTTCGGACTTTTTAGCGATAGATATTAGTATTCTTTAGTACTTCTTAATAAGTGAAGTCATTGGACTGCGGAGGTTTTGGAAACTTGTCATGTCGATACGAACCTTGCCTACAATGATCGGGCTTTCAATACGTATAGGTACTCTATTTGCATCGTCAGTAACCCAAACTGTCATTTGATCATCACCAGAGAAAATGGTTCCTTTTATTGTTGTAGGTCTTATTTTAATGGCTTTGAATTTACCATATTTGGTGCTTATGGTTTCTTTGCCTAAATATCTTACGTATAGATCATGATTTTCATTATCTAAAAAAATCTTTATACCTATTCTATCTCCAACTTTCAATTTATTGTAATCAATGTTTCTGGCCCAAAAAACAGCACTTACCACATCATGCGCACACGCTGGAATTTTATAAACACCATTGCTGATAGCTGTATTCGCTGCTCTGTTAAAGCCTACATTCTGATATTTTTTATAACCGCCTTCATTTACATCGCGTACAAACTTAAGTGGTAGCAAAGTTTCAACATCCATATAAGTTTCATAAACATCTTTGGCTTTATAAGCCCATTCATAGGAAGGAAGTGTATGCCCTTCGCCAACTACATGGTAAACAGATTTGCCGTTCAGCTTTTCAAGCGTAGTTGTAAAAGATCCCGCGCCTGCGGTCACATTGATGAGTTTCGCTGCTGTATAATAAACAACAAATCCCACTTTTTCTCCTGCCTTGAACGCAGTATTATCGATCCCACATTTTTGTATTATATCGTCAGTTTCTGTGGTAACAGGAATTTTTGTATTGGCCATCGCGGCAATCGAAAAAATAGCTAAAACTGATAATCTAAGTGCTTTCATTCTTGCATTTTTAGTTTTCCTTTAGCGAATTTTAGTGTGTTAAAAGAAACGCTTTGGAAGGTTTTTCAGCGATACGATCATTCATACGCCGGTTCATGTTTGTTTTTTAAAATATATTTTTTATTCCCAATATTAGCAAACTACCAATTAAAGCAGGAAATACCAGGTTTATTAACCATATAGCTAATGAAGTTAAGCTGACACCCAGGTGGTTAACTGTAAACAGTCCCATAAGTTGAATGCTTAGCTCGTTCTTCAAGCCTAAATCTGTGAAAAGAGCGATTGTTGGTATGATAGCCATTACTAAAAACATTACACTTATTCCCATCCAGCTCTGCACTGGCGTGACATTTACCTCAAATAACTCAAATAGCAGGAAATACTGCAAGCTAAAAACCAAAAAACGTACTACTGACAAAGACAAAAACTTTACCAATAAAGTTGCACTCACATGTTCTACCGCCTCAATGGCCCACGAGAACTTACTGATTTGCGGCAATTTATCAATAATTTTTACCAACCATGGTAATCGGAAGTAAAATAACAACAATATAATAACTATAATGACAGAGACCCAAAGAAATGCATTGGCAAAAGCATAGCTTACAATGCCTGCTGCGATCAGGTCATTTTTTAAAAGAAACAAAGCCACAACTCCCATCAAAAAAGTTACGATCAACTGACTCATGTTGGCAACGATAGTGAGCGAGATCGCTTTTATCCTGTTTCCTTCGCTCATGTATAATACCCGGCCTACATACTCGCCAATTGAATTTGGAGTACTGATTGAGAATGAAATGCCTGAAAAAATAGCCTTGAAAGCCCTTACAAAGCTTATTTGCTGAATTCGTTTTACCGCCAGCATCCATTTGTAAGCTTCCAGGCTCCAATTTACAAGCATTAAAAATATCGTAGCAATCAAATAAAAAATATTGTAACTGGCAAGCGATGATTTGATGCTGGAAAGCGACTCTTCAAGCCCCGCCTGACTGCTAATTTGCTTGTAAATAGACCAGGCCAGCCATATAAACAAAAGCGGTCCTAAAAAATAATTGATGAATATTTTAATATTTTTGTTCACCTTCACCTTGAGCGTAAAAATAGTATCTGTTTGCAACAATCTTCCAAAATAATATTAGGCATCGACCCCGGCACCATCATTATGGGCTACGGCATCATTTTGTGTAATCAGCAAAAAGTGCAATTGCTTGAGATGCATGCCTAAAATTGCCTGCTAAAAAAGCAATTACGAAAGGCTTAACCTGATACATCAAAAAGTGACGGAACTGATTTCTTTGTATAAACCGACAGAATTTGCTATCGAAGCTCCATTCTTTGGGAAAAATGTGCAAAGTATGCTTAAGCTGGGAAGAGCGCAGGGAGTTGCCATTGCCGCTGCAATGCACCATAATCTGCCAATCACTGAATATTCTCCTAAAAAAGTGAAGCTGGCCGTAACCGGAAATGGGAATGCCGATAAAGAGCAGGTTTGGAAAATGTTGCAACAAACAATGAACCTTACAGAGTTACCTCAATATTTTGATGCGACCGATGCTTTGGCTGTGGCCATCTGTCATCATTACCAGTTACAATCACCCATTCCTTCAGCTGGCAGCCTGAAGGGATGGGCAGATTTCATTAAAAAAATCCGGAGCGGGTGAAGTGAGGGGAGCAGGTTTCAGGTTCACAAGTTTCTGGATGTACATCAAACATTGTACACCGTACATTTCCTGTTAATCTTAAAATCTCATAAATTCAGGTTCAGACAAGCCCAAAAATCAGTAAATTGCATGTATAAATGGATGAAGAAAAAAATATAGTATTTCTGATGAAGACGATATGCTTTCTGTAGTAAATGAGCCGCAAGATGTTTTCTTTGAAAAAGCCGAAGATGATTTGTTGCGCGCAGCCTTGGAGCGCAGTTACAAAGAGCGTTTTCTTGTAATGACATGCCTAATGAAAAGAAATATCATGTTTAAAAATGCTAAAATTACTTATAAGCCATACAAGCAATAACTAACCTAATGTATGGATATATTCGATACTGAATTATTAGAGTTTTGGAATTGCCTTAACAAAAGAAAGGTGAAGTACATTATGGTTGGCGGTGTTGCTACAAACCTTAATGGTTATCAACGCTCAACCGAAGATGTCGATGTCTGGCTAAAGGATACAAAAGCAAATCGAGAAAATTTTCGCAAAGCGTTTGAAGATTATACCGGTGAAAACTATGCAATGATCAATAACATGCAAATTGTACCGGGCTGGACTTATTTTTATCTGAACAATGGCTATCGGCTTGATCTTTTGACAGAAATGAAAGGACTGGAAGGTTTTTCGTTTGAGAAATGCCTGGAATTGGCTGGGGTTGCTGATATTGATGGAGTAGAGATACCTTTTTTACATATAAATCATTTACTCGCCAATAAAAGAGCGGTCAACAGGCCGAAAGACCAAATTGATGTGATCTATTTAGAAAAAATAAAAAAATACAGGAAGAAGATTAGTTTAAAGACGACAAGGTTGAAAGGTTCCTGCTAATCTTAAAAATCCTACAAATCCAGGTACAACTTTCCCTAACTCCCCTTATCTTTGCGCCAAATTTCACTGAATGATGGGTTCTAACGGCTTCAAATCCTTTATTGTAGCGGCTTTTAGCCTCTTTTTAGTATTTGCTGGGCAATCTGCGCTTGCGCAACATGAAACTGCTGATGCAGAACATGCTACAGCAGCGCACAGCGCTGAAGCGGAAGAAGCATTTAATCCGGGTGAAGCTATCTTGCATCACATTGCAGATGCACATGAATTTCATTTCTTTAACTTTAAAAAGAGCGACGGAACAGAGTTTCACGCAACCTTGCCTTTACCTGTTTTGGTGTATTCACCTCAAAGAGGTTTTTCTGCATTCATGTCTTCCAATTTTCATCACGGACATGAAGCCTACAATGGTTATAAGTTAGAGCATGATAAGATCGTAGCAGTTGATGCGGCTGGTAATATTGACGAGTCAGTTAAAGTGTTCGATTTCTCAATTACTAAAAACGTTGCGCAAATGTTGCTGGCGCTGATCGTGTTGATACTTATATTGACATCTATTGCCAAAAAATACAAAACCGGGCAAGGTGTTACCACAGCTCCTAAAGGTTTTCAAAATGCAGTAGAACCGGTAATCACTTTCGTGCGCGACGATATTGCAAAACCTAATCTTGGACCTAAATACAAAAAATATTTACCTTATCTGCTTACCGTATTTTTCTTCATTTTGATCAATAATATTTTCGGCTTGTTGCCCGGCGCGGCCAACGTTACCGGTAATATTGCTTTCACTGCAGTAATGGGGATTATATCATTAGTAGTTATTCTGTGCAGCACTAACAAGCATTATTGGGAACATATTTTCTGGTTTCCTGGTGTGCCGCTTCCGGTAAAAATATTAATGATTCCGGTGGAGTTGTTGGGTGTATTTACAAAGCCTTTCGCGTTGATCGTGCGTTTGTTCGCCAACATGACGGCTGGCCACATCATCATCCTTAGTTTTGTAAGCCTTATTTTTATATTTGGCGAAATGAGCAAAACGGCTGGCTGGGCATTCAGTCCTATATCAATAGCATTTGCGGTGTTTATTTATGTTATTGAAATTTTGGTTGCTTTCATTCAGGCATACATATTTACGGTACTTACATCTGTATTTATCGGTGGGGCTATTGGCGATCATCATTATGAAGAAGATGTGCATCCGCATCATTAATAAGTTTTTTATTTTTAATTATATAAAATCACAATCATGGATTTATTGAACACTTTGTTGGAAGTAACTGGTAGCTGGTCTCACGTAGGTGGTGCTATTGGCGCTGGTTTAGCAGCAATTGGTGCTGGTTTGGGTATTGGCCAAATCGGTAAAGGCGCTACCGAAGGTATCGCTCGCCAGCCAGAAGCAGCTAACGACATTCGTGGTGCTATGATCTTAACTGCAGCCTTTATCGAGGGTGTTGCCCTGTTTGCGGTAATCGCAGGTTTATTGGCAGTATTGAAGTAATAGCTTCACCAAAAAATTATTGCACCTTAAGCAAAGGGCGGCGGGTGCAGTTTTTTTAGTTCTTTTATTTTTATTGTCCCGGCTGAAGAACATGTGGCATCGGTATTGCCACGCTCGGTTTATCGTCCCGATTAAAAATCATCAGAATCGCGGCAGTTTATCCTGAGCTTGTCGAGGGATCGCACACTTGATCTGTAGAATATAAATCAACTTTTAGTTAACAAGGATATATAGCTTCTCATCCTTATCAACTTTTCAACTTAACATAAAACAATGCAATTACTCACTCCCGATCTTGGCTACTTTGTATGGGCGCTTGTTGCCTTTGTGGTAGTATTTTTAATACTGAAAAAATTTGCCTGGAAGCCGATTTTGAAATCTTTGAACGAGCGCGAACAAAATATTGCTGGTGCTATCGCTACTGCTGAAAAGGTAAAAGCAGAGATGGCAGCTTTGCAAAGCGAGAACGAAGCTTTATTAGCTAAAGCCCGTGAAGAAAGAGCTGCGCTGATAAAAGATGCACGCGAAACAAAAGACAAAATGATCAACGAGGCAAAAGAGCTGGCAAAAACCGAAGCATCTAAAATTATTGCTGATGCACAACAGGCAATCAACGCTCAAAAAATGGCTGCTTTAACAGAAGTTAAAAACGAAGTTGGTAAGCTGGTTATTGAAGTAAGTGAAAAAGTTTTAAAACAGGAGTTGAGCAGCGCTAATAAACAAGAAGCCCATATTAACGGCTTAGTTGATAGCATTAAGCTTAATTAGCAAGTAGGGAATAGTGAATGGCAAGTAGGACAACGCCATTTAAAATTCAAAATTTTATATTCAAAATTCAAAATTTCAAATGCTTAATCCTCGTTTAGCATACAGATACGCAAAAGCTTTACTGGACATTGCCATCGAAAAAGGGCAGTTAGACCGTGTGTTTACTGATGTGCAGTGGTTAAAAGAAGTGTGCCAGCAAAGCAGCGATTTTGTGAGTTTGCTGCGTAGCCCAATTATTAAAGCAGATAAAAAGCAAAAGATTGTTGATGCCATTACAAAAGATAGCATTAGCGAAATTACAAACGGTTTTATCAGGTTGCTGATTTCGAAAGTGCGCGAATCTCATTTACCAGAAATGCTGAATGAATTTGTAAAGCTTTATAAGCAGCATAAAAACATAAGTACTGTTAAATTAACCACGGCGGTGCCTGTAAGCGATGCTGTAAAAGATGGAATTATTGCACAGGTTAAAAAAGCTGCCGATATTGAAAATGTAGAATTAGAGGAAACAGTAAACCCTGATATTATTGGAGGTTTTGTTTTGGAAATGGGCGATAAAATGATCGATGCAAGTATTGCTTACGATTTGCGCGAAGTAGCCAAGCAGTTTAAAAACAATGATTTTATTTATAAAGTGAGATAGCTTTTATATCTTTATATAACATTTAAAGCCCGGAGTCAAAGTACTACGGGCTTTTTTATTGCTAACGTGATGAAAGAGATATGAAAGATACGATAGAAATACTACGGTTGATAGCAGATGGAAATGAGTGGGCTTTTCGTCAGTTATATGATCACTATCATCAAAGAATATATTCTATCGGTTATTACTTCACCCAATCTGATGCTATTGCTCAAGACATTACCCAGGATGTTTTTTTAAAATTTGGGAAAAAAGAGACCAATTAAAAACAATTAAAAACTTTGAAGCCTGGATAAAAGTGTTGATTCGCAATCATGCTTATAATATTATAGCAAAAGCGGCCAGAGCTACTGCTTATCAAAAACAAAACACCCATCCGGTTGAGTCGCCTTCTATAAGTAAATATGTGGAACAAAAAGAGCAATCGGCTTTAATTTTTCGGGCCGTTTATAAACTACCCGAACAACAAAAAAGAGTGTATCTGCTCAACAAATTTGATGGTTTTAGGCCGGCCGAAATTGCCGAAGCCATGGGCTTAAGTATTCATACGGTAAAAAACCATTTAAAAGCCGCAAGTGCTTCTGTGCTTTCTTACTGCCAAAGAAACATGGAGCTGTTCCTGCTCATTTTATTTTTATAAAATAATTTTTTCCAGACTAGCCCTTTTTTGCTTTTCAATTGTCCTATATCTGCTACGGCGATTTAAAACGATTTCTGTAACTGCTAATATGAGTAAAAAACGAGTTATAGAACTGCTTCAATTGTTTGCTGCAAAAAAGCAACTACTTCCGACAAAGAAGAGCTGTTTGCTTATTACCGCAAAGAGGAAAATGCTGCGGCAATAAAAAAATTAATTGAGGAATATTGGGATAAAAAATCTTTTGAAATATTGCTTACAAAAGAGCAGTCCGAAATACTGTACAATTCCATTCATAAAACAATTCAGAAGCCAACTTTCAAAAGAACATGTTTGCCCATTGCTATTAAGCGCTGGCTGGTGGCAGCCTCTCTTGTGCTGGCTACAGGCATGTTGTTTTACATATATCGGTTTAATAGTGACGATGTTTCGCCAAAAAATATAGCTATATTAACCGATATTGCTCCGCCGCAATCTTCAAGAGCGGTGCTGTTTTTAGAAAACGGCGACACACAAGAATTGCACACAACTAAAAATGTGGTGACGTTGCCCCACGCTTTGGTTAAAGAAAAGAGCGGCACGCTACATACTATTTTCAACCCACGAGGCAGCCAACCTATTGAGTTTATACTACCAGACGGAAGCCGTCTTTGGCTAAGTGCAGAAAGCTCGGTTACATATCCGGCTGTTTTTGACAAGAAGCAACGACGGATTCAGATAAACGGAGAAGCCTACTTGGAAGTAACGCACGATGCCAACAGCCCTTTTGTTGTTTATAGCGGATCAACGGAAGTTAAAGTGTTGGGTACGCGTTTTAATATCAATTCATTTGGAAAAGAAACAAAAGTGACTTTGTTAGAAGGCCTGATTACGGTAAAGTCTAGTAATGATTCTGCATTGATAAAACCCGGACAAGCCGCCGTTATAAAAGCCGGATTGGACGTTACAAAATCAGATACCGCCGCTGCTGTGGCCTGGAAAAATGCAATATTTGACTTCAGGCAAACGGATATCAGAGATATTATGCAGGAAGTGGCACGCTGGTACGATGTGAATATACGCTATGAAGGAAAAGTTTCTGACATTACTTTATCTGGAACGATTGACAGAAATACAAATGCCTTGCGTGTTGTGGAAATGTTAGCATTGAGCAGCGGTCTCGATTTTAAAATTGAAGGGAGAACGATTATTGTTAAAAATCAAAAATAAAAAAAGCGGGCGTGTTGGAGCACGACCCGCCAAAAGTTCAGTAAAATAAAAATAGGTAAAAATTTTATTAACCAAACACATCACAAAAATATGAATTTACGAAGGAAAAACTGCGCCTTACCGGCAAAGCCGGGATGCGCCAAATTACTGCTGTATATGAAATTATCTATTGTCTTTTTCTTGCGGCCACATTGCCTGCTTTTGCAGGAGCAAGCGGGCAAACGGTTACATTTTCTAAGAAAAATGTAAGCCTCGAAAAAGTATTTGTAGAAATCAGAAAACAAACTGGCTATAACTTTTTGTACAATGATGCCTTGCTGGCCAAAAGCAAAAAAATAACTGTTTCGGCAAAAAGGATGCCTTTAAAAGACATGCTTGACTTGATTTTCTCCAATCAGCCACTTGCTTATAGCATTTTAGACAAAACGGTTGTAGTGAAAGAAGACAGGTTTAAAAAATACAACCGCCCGACCCTATAAAAGTTACAGGCTCGGTTAAAGACGACCAAGGCAATCCGATACGTGGTGCAAGCGTTACCGTAAAAGGACAAAGCAAAGGTGTTATTAGCGATGATGAAGGACGCTTTGTAATAACGGTTGACGAAAATGCCGAGCTGGAAATATCGGCTGTTGGTTATGTTCCACTAACAGTAAAGGTAAACGGCAGCACAAATATTGACGTTAATTTATTGGCAGGAGAAAATAAGCTGGATGAAGTAGTGGTAGTGGGTTATGGCACGCAAAAGAAACGTGATTTAACCGGTGCTGTTGCCAGTGTGGACATGACAGCTACGCAGGATGTACCCAATACCAATGTGCTGGGAGCCTTAAGAGGCGCAGCGCCGGGGCTAAATATTGGTAGCACCGATAGGCCGGGAGAAAACCCTTCATTGAGTATTAGAGGACAGAATTCGATTACTGCCGGAAATTCGCCACTAATTATATTAGATGGTATTATTTTTAATGGTAGTTTGAACGAAATTAATCCCAACGATGTTCAAACAATTGATGTATTAAAAGATGCAAGTGCAGCTGCGGTTTATGGTTCCAGATCGGCAAACGGGGTAATCATCATAACATCCAAAAAAGGAGCTTCAGGAAAACCCGTATTTAATGTATCAGCCAATTATGGTACATCCAACCCTGTAAAGCTGATTCCTACTTTAACACCCGATCAGTACATAAAAAAATATTGGATTACAGAATAGCGCAGGGAGACGAAGCAGATCCCGCAAAAATTACAGATTATTTAAGCCTTATTGAAGCAAATAATTATAAAGCTGGCAAAACGGTTGATTGGTTTAAAGAATTAATAAAACCAGCGTTGTTTTCCGATTATAATGCAAGCATTTCGGGCCAAGCCAATAAAACCAATTACTTTTTATCGGGCGGATATTTAACGCAAAAGGGCATTGTGGACTATGATGATTTTAAGCGGATTTCAGTAAGGTTAAATGTATCTAACAAAATTACCAATTGGTTAGCCATCAATGTAAAATCTACTTTTACAAGTATGGATTATTCGGGTCAGCCTTATGGCAAGTTAAATCAACTACATGGGTTAAGCCCATATAGTAATATTTACGAAGATGGGGCAAGTAGTGGCAAGTATGCGTATTACCCAATGGAGGATCCGTATTTCAGAAATCCATATTTGCAAAAAGATATTATTGATGAGGATATCAGAACCAGCCTTTGGGGCGCTGTCTCTACCATTATTGATGTGCCGTTTGTAAAAGGGTTAAAATTAACTTCTAATTATTCTATTAATCACCGCCAGAACGATCAGAATAATTTTGAAAACAGCTATTTAGACCCCGTTCAAAATGGTTTTGCATCCAAAAAGAATGAGCAGTTTTTGAGCTGGTTATTTGATAATATAGTAAGTTATAACAAAACCTTTAATGGTGTTCACGACTTAAGCTTGACAGGCTTGGTAAGCCGCGAGTTTTATAAAGCTTCAAATACACTAGCTACTGCTAACAACTTTTTTAATCAGGCAACCGGTTTTTATGCGTTAGAATTAGGTGAGGTTCAGAAAAACTCTTCGGGTTATGCAGATCAAAACCAAACGGCTGTAATGGGAAGAATCAATTATGGCTACGATAACAGGTATAGCATTACCGGTACTGTAAGAAGAGATGGTTATTCGGCTTTTGCAGAAGGTAACAAATACGCAACGTTTTTATCAGGAGGTATAGCCTGGACTGTTTCGGAAGAAGCTTTTATGAAAGATATAACCTGGATGGATAATTTAAAAATCAGGCTTTCTTACGGACAAAATGGTAATCAGGCTATTGACAGATATTCAACACTCGCAAAAATATCCAATGCCAAACAATATATTTTTGGAGATGGCGGCACTTCCCAAGTGGGCGCTGAAGTAACCGGAATTGCTAATAACAGTTTGGGTTGGGAAAAAACCAGCAGTTATAACTTAGGGATAGATTTCAGCATTTTTAAAAACAGATTAAGCGGTAATATTGACCTGTATTCTTCTCAAACAACCGACCTTTTGCTAAAACGCGATTTACAAAACTTTACCGGCTATGCAGACGTGTTAACCAACATTGGACAAACTGCAAATAAAGGAATAGAAATTGCACTTAATGGCGACATTGTAAGAAGCGGAAATATTGTTTGGAATATGGCAGGAACATTTGCATTAAACAGAAACAAGATTACCAAATTAGTGGGTGCCGATAACGATGGAGATGGAAAGGAAGATGATAATATTGCCAGCAGCTGGTTTATTGGAGAACCGTTGGGAGTGATATACGGCTATGGTATCAACGGAATTCATCAAACCGGCGAAGAAAATATACCAGCGGGCTATGCTCCAGGCGATTTCCGGATTGTGGATTATGATGGCGACGGCGAGCTATCAGCTAACGACCGGCATATTTTGGGCTATAGCACCCCTAATTATCGCTTTAGCATTACCAATACTTTCAGCTATAAAAATTGGGCGCTTTTTGCCAGAATTAATTCTATACAAGGTGGCAACGGGTATTATCTGGGAAATAATATTGCAATGCATAACCCGAATAATAATTTCGCTTCTTGGACGGAACGGTTCAGCTTTACCCAAATGGATTATTGGACACCCGACAACCCATCCAACACCGCAGCCAGAATTAATTATACCGCACCCCGCGGACATGCTTATTTGGAAGACCGAAGCTTTATCAGATTGCAGGATGTGACGCTGTCTTACAGTCTTAACCAGCAATTGCTCGATAAGTATAAAATAAAAGGTTTACGCATTTTTGCCAGCGGTACCAATCTTTATACCTGGACCAAATGGAGCGGTTACGACCCCGAACCCGAAGGTGATGGCTATAAAGGAACAACCATTGGTCATTTCCCGATGCTGAGAACCTACACTGTTGGTCTTGATTTTAAATTCTAAATACCTGAAAAAATATAGAAATGAAAGTATTAAAAAATATATTATTAATAGCTCCTTTAGCCTTTCTGCTGATGGGATTAGGGGCCTGTAAAAAAATCTCTTAACGGAAACCCCCAGATCTTTTCTAGTACCCGAAAACACTTATGTGAATAAAGCTGGCTTTGATGCGGGCGTAACGGGTCTTTACGCTAAGGTAAGGGCGTTAATCGCTAAATCTAATAGTTCTTACCCCGATGCTATTCGCTCATCGCAAAGTACACTTGATGAAAAATCCTGGGAAGTTTTTTTCGGTCAGGGTGCTGATATAGGTTATCATATAGATAAGAAAAGTTATATTACTGATTATTCCACGCTCAATTCATCTGACAACAATGTGGCTGGATTTTGGACGAGGTTTTACTCCATAGTTAAAGATGCCAATGTAATTATTACAAGAGCCGAACAGCCCGAGGCCATTTGGGCATCTGATGCTGAGAAAAACGGAATTTTGGCAGAGGCACGGTTTTTCAGAGCCTTTGCTTACAGAGCCTTGCTTTGGTTTTGGGGCGATGTACCGCTTTTGAAAGAAGAAATAACAGAGCCTAAATTTGATTATGTAAGATCGCCAAAGGCAGAAGTGCTTCAGTTTGTAATTGAAGATTTAGAATTTGCTGCAGCCAATTTGCCAAAAGAAAATGAAACGGGTGCCCGCCTTTCTCAAGCAGCGGCCAACTATCTTTTAGCAGAAAGCTATATTGCAACCGAGCAGTGGGATAAAGCCATTACCGCAGCCAGCAGTATTTTAAATGATCCTCAATACGACTTAATGCGCACCCGGTTTGGATCAAGAACATCTGATACAGGAGGCGATGTGTATTGGGATTTATTCAGAATGGGCAATCAGGACAGAAAATCTGGTAACAAAGAAAATATCTGGGCACTTCAGTTTCAGTTTGGCGTTTCGGGAGGTGATGTTGTTACCAATATGGTGGAGCGTGCATGGGGGCCGTTTTTGGAAAGGTTAAAAACACCCGATAATAAAGCAGCTATTTTGAAAGATGAATATTTAGGGAGGCCGGTTACTTTCATTCGCATTACACCTTGGGTGGAGCAGGAAATGTGGGATGATTTTAATAATGATATGAGAAACTCGGAATATAACGTTCAACGTAGTTTTTACATTAACAATCCGGAATCAGCCAATTTTGGTGAAAAAATTATACCCAAATCATCTGATTTGGACAGAAATCATTTTCCTTATTTTAAAAAATTTACGCACGCTGGTGGGCCTCATCCACAAGGCTATGATGCGGGTGGTAATATTTACAACGACTGGTATATGTTTAGAGTAGCAGGCGTTTATCTATTAAGAGCCGAAGCTTATTTGGGCAAAGGTCAGCCGGGCTTAGCTGCCGATGATATTAATAAATTAAGAGAGCGGGCGCATCATCATTAATAACCGCCGCCGATGTTACAATAGATTATATATTAGACGAAAGCGCTCGGGAGCTGATTGGGGAAGATTGGAGAAGAATAACTTTGGCCAGAACTGGTAAGTTGGTAGAACGTACCAAACTGCATAATCCTATTTCGGGGCCAACCATGATGGATTTTCATAAATTATTCCCAATTCCTCAAGGAGATATTGATGCAAACGTGGAGGCAGAGCTTGGACAAAACGATGGGTACAATTAGCAACTCCTGATATATTTTACTTTAAAAACCTGTACAAATAAGTACAGGTTTTTTTGTATTAAAGCGAATGCCTTTATTATACGAAAATGAATTATATCCATGGATATCTGTAATAAAAAAATCAGTATCGTATAGAAGTTCAATGATGCTGTCATCCTTTTTATCTTCTCTTCACTAAATAACTTCCCACTTCAGTTCCGTCATCTTTGATCATCTTCAGGTTTAGTTCTTGCTGATTGGCTTTCACTTTCATGATGGTTCTCCTGCCTTCCTGCGGCCCGCCGCCAATGATAATAGGATAGTTGTGTTTCCCTTTTTCGGGGGCAAATACACCATATTTATGTGTGTGGCCACATAATACAATATCAACTTTGTATTTATCAAATAACGGTGCAAACAGTTCACGACAGTGCATCGTTCCATGCCAGTCACCCGAGTAGAAATGCGGAATATGCATCATCACCACGCGAAAAGGAGCTTTTTTGAAAGCCGTTGTTTGCGCTTCCTTTTCAAACCACGCAGCTTGTTCTTTTCGGTATGAGTCAAAATCAACAATACCCGCATAGGCAGGTGCGTCATCCGGCTTGTCTTCTCCGGTATCTAAAACAATGTTATAGACGGGTCCCCATTGATAAGTATAAAAATATTTCCCCGATGGCGAAGTAAAATAGTCGGCCAGGTCACGACTATACTTTCCTCTTGTTTCATGATTGCCCCGAACGAAAAGAAATGGTGTATTGCTGGCAAAAACATCAGTACATGGTTGTACCAAATGATCTATAATTTGCTTTTCATCCGTTTGGTAATCGAACATATCACCATTTAAAAACACATAATCATAAGGATCGGTTCCGTTTAGTTTCATTAATTGTGCAAACGAATTCGGACGATCGTGAATATCATTCATCACCAGCCAGCTAACCTCCTTTGCGCTTGGATCTAAAGTTTTAAACGTTTTCACGTCGCTGGTGATCGTCTGTCCATAAGTAAGTTTATAAGGCAGAAATTCTAATATCTCTTTTGATACAACACGATAACTATATTTAGTGTCGGGCTTTAGATCGGCTAAACGAACATTGTTTACACGATTATATGCATTAACTAAACCGTCGGCAACTTCATGCGCTTTTTGATCGAGCTTATCACCTTCGCCATATTCAACCCAACTATAGCAAAGCTTATTAGTGATCCAAAAAATATTCATGCTGTTTGCTGAAGGGGCTTGCAAGTAAGTTGAGATAAAAAGATGTGTCCCTCTTCCGGGCGGGCAGCAACATCGTTTACATTATCAATCAGTTTAATACCGTTACCAATCCCTAATGCACCCAACAGGCCAGCTTTGGACACATTGCCCAAAAAATCGCGACGTTTAATTGACATAATAGAAGTTTAGTTTTTATTTCGAAGGCTTTTATAAATTTTGATTGCAAGCATCAATATAATAACCAGTAAAGCCGTTCCCACCAATCCCCACAACAAGCTAATCCCTTGTTTTACCACTACCAACATCACAATACTGATCAAAAATAAAGTAGCTACTTCATTCCACATTCTTAATTGCTGTGAATTTAATGTAAACTTTCCCTTAAGCTGTTGTTTGAAAATACGATGTGTGAACAAATGATAAGCGTAAAGAAAGAGCACCAATACTAATTTGAGTAATAGCCAAAGTCCTTCTTTTTCAAAAAGAATAGTGACCCAATTCCCTTTTAATAAAACTGTTAAACCAAATATTAAAGTAAGAATAGCCGATGGCCAGGTAATACCATACCAAAGCCTTTTCATCATAATGTTAAACTGGCTTTGTAGTGTATGTTTTACGCTTTCTTCTTTATCATTCGCTTCTACATTGTAAATCAGCAGGCGCGGCATATAAAACAATCCCGCAAACCAGGTAACGACGAAGATGATATGAATGGCTTTAAAGTATAAGTAAGACATGAGGTGAATGGGCAGTTATTTAATTTTCTAATACTTCCTGTATCTGATTAGATAGCTCAGGAATTTTATTTTTAAAAACATCCCACACAATGGTATAGTTTACCCCAATATAATCATGAATCAACCGATCCCGCATTCCTGCCATATTTTTCCACCGAATAGAACTCCATTTAACTTTAAAATCAGCAGGAATTTTCTTTGTGGCTTCGCCGATAATTTCTAAACTTCTTACAACAGCTCGTTTTAATGTTTCATCGTTTAAAAAATCATCTTTAGACAAACCCTCCTGAACAGATAACAGATAAGCGCATTCGTCAGAAATATGTTTCAAATATTCAACTGGCTCTTTAAACATACATGACTTCATTTAAGATTTTAGGTCCGATATGTTTACTCAATCCGTTTTTGGTTACAATTTCAACTTTTTCATTTTTGAAAATATTTTCAAATAAATCGTAAGCTGCCATGTAATTGTCAAAATTCTCTTCACCTGGTTTAAAGTCAATTAACAAATCAATATCACTGCCTTGAGACTGCTCGTTTCTCAGGTACGACCCAAACAGTCCGATGTTTTGCACTCCAAATTTCAATAATTCTGCTTTATGCAATTGTAACGCAGCAATTATGTTTTCTTTGTTTGTCATATTAAGAATTGTAAGACGAAAGAAAATACATTATTCACCAATTATAATTTCCGCCTGATGCTCCACTACAAAGTTCAGGGAATTGGCGATAAAACAAAATTTATTAGCTTCTTTATGTAGCTCCTCTGCTTTAGGAAGCATTGCTTCTTCTGTTATAGTTACAATAGGCTTTAATGTAACAGAAATAAAGCGTCCGCTACCATTGCTGCTTTCTTCCATTATGCCTGAAGCTTCATCTTTATAATTTGTTACTACAACACCATTAACAGCACAAAAATGTAAATACCAAAGCATGTGGCAACTGGCTATCGATGCCAAAAAAGTTCTTCAGGATTATGCTTGGTTGCATTTCCTCTAAAATTGCTATCGGAACTCGCTTCAATAGTGGCCTTGCTTGCAATATCAATAGTGTGGTCTCGTGTATATGAGTTATAACTTTGAGTGCCAGATTCACTTTGCCAGTTAATCGTAAGTTGATAATGATGTTCCTTGCACATTATTAAAGTAGTTAAAAAAAGCCGCAGTCGCGGCTTTCAAGTGATGTCAGGTCTTTAATCTAAAAGATGTTCAATCAAAATATCTTCATCAATATCGGGCCAGTGAATTCCTTCCCCATTACCTATGAATCGCCAATTATTTAACTGTTCGGTAGTCGCATTTCTTAAGGATGGAAACCATTCAAGAGGTACAGATAATTCGCGCCCATCTTCCAATAAAACAGTCATTTTATCCGCATCGAACAAAACATTTGTTGCGTTGTGCGATTTAGTTATTGTTAAAATATTCATTCCATTTTTGTTTGAAAAGTTCTGAATGCTGCGCTACTAATTTACGAATTTCCGACAGTTCTCTTGCATTGAATCTTTTTGAGAGAATTAGTTCGATTGGCACCAAATTAAACTTAGCCGTTTTATTCTCTCGTTCTATGTGAATATGCAGTGGCGGATGGTCATTTGTATAAAAGAAAAAGCGATATCCGTTTTTGTGTAAAATCGTAGGCATGACTCATAATTTGGGCATTGAAATTTTTTCAAAAGGAGCTTCCTCTGCTTCCCCAATCAATTGCATTAATGCGTTCACCCAAACTTCCTGTGTATTCATACAAGGTATATATTCATATTTTATACCACCATTCGCCATAAAATCTTCCTTTCCTCTTTCTTCAATCTCTTCCAATGTTTCGAGACAATCACTTACAAAAGATGGACAAACTACTTTAATTGTTTTTACGCCTTCCTTGGGTAAATTAGGCAAACGTTCCTGTGTGCTCGGTAATAACCAGGGATCACGCCCAAGACGGCTTTGATAAGCCTGAGCCCATTGATTCTTTTTTAATCCTAATTTTTTTGTAACCAATTCACTTGTTATGGTAACCTGATGTCGATAACAGGTAGGATGCGATGCACTCGATTTAAAGCAACAGTTATCCACTTGCATACAATGGCTTTTGGTAGGATCTGTTTTTAGTACATGCCTTTCCGGTATACCATGATAACTAAATAATAACTGATCAAATTCGTCTTGTAAATAAGGCTTCATGCTTTCGGCCAATGCATTAATATACGCAGGGTGTTTATAAAAAGGAGGAACTGTTTTTAATATAAATTTATAATTATGTTGTTTGTGAATTTCTTTCATGTGTGCTACTAGCAGTTTCCCAACTACTCATAGCGTAATGCGGATAAAGCGGCACTAAAATCACTTCTTCCAGATCCGGAATTTTTGCCAGCAAATTATCGAAAGCTGTTTTGGGGCGCGGTTTACGATAGCGCATCGAAACTTCTATCGGTATATCTGTTTTTTGTTGTAACGCTTTTTGAAGTCTTTCTGTAAGTACCACCAGCGGCGATCCTTCTTCCCACCAAATAGTTTTATAAGCTTCTGCAGATTTTGCAGCTCTGAAAGGTGTGATGATTCCTTTTACTAATAACAAACGTAGCCAATAAGGCTTGTCAATCACTCTTTCATCCATTAAAAATTCATCCAAATATTCTTTTACATCCGATCGGCTGGTCGAATCAGGCGATCCCAAATTCATCAGTATAATTCCTTTTTTATTCATCAACGATAGTTATAATTATGTTACCAGCTTTTGTGCTACTATCATCTTCCTTGCCACGCTCGGTTTATCGTTCCGATTATAACTCATCAGATTCGCAGCGTTTATTCCAAGCCGATTAAAAGTTCAATGATCCGTATTAGGGAACAGGCATTGGGCTTAGCCTTTGCCAGAGGCAAACTTTGCGTTCTTTGTTTGCGAAGAACATGAAAGTATTCTTTGCGAACTTAGCGTGATAATTTACTAAGCTCCTAAACTACGAATAATCATTAAAAAATTTTTGCAAAGGTAGTAAAAGGAAACTCTGGAATAATAAAATTGATCGATGACAAAAAACATTTATCCGGATGTTTTTTTATAGTACATGACAAAAAAATGACGTTAGGAAACGGAACCTTCTATACATTTGCACGACTCACATGTCTGCAGAAGATTTTCATATTTCAAAGCAAGTGCTCGATAGATTTTGCGTTGCAGGAATCAACTACCATAAAGCTGATACCGCAACCCGTGGTTTGTTTTCAATTAATAACGAACAGTTTGCAAAACTCGCCCTTGCTGCTAAAGCAGCCGATCTTAAAAGTGTTTTTGTAGTTTCTACATGTAACCGTACAGAAATTTATGGATTTGCCGAATCAGTAATGCAATTGGTCAATCTTTTATTGGATCAATGCAGAGCCGACAGAAGCACCTTTTTTGAATATGCGTATTTAAAAATGGAAATCCTGCACTACAACATCTGTTTAATGTAGCGTCTGGTTTAGATTCGCAAATATTGGGTGACTATGAAATTTTAGGTCAGATAAAAAAAGCAGTTGAGTTAGCCAATGCAAATGGTGTTATCGGGCCTGTAATGGATCGCACGCTGAATTTTGTTTTCCAGGCATCCAAGCGTGTAAAAACTGAAACAGAATTGAGCAATGGAACAGTTTCTGTTTCCTTTGCTGCGATTGAATTATTACAGGCAATTCCTGATCTTGCAGCTAAAAAAATACTGGTAATTGGAGCAGGAAAGTTTGGCGCCAATGTTTGCAAAAATCTGGTAACCTATTTTCCTGGTGTTACGCTTACCGTGATGAACCGTACAGATGACACAGCTTTGGCTTTGTCCCGTTCAAATGGCATTCATTTTTCTGAATATAAAAATAAAGCTCAGGCAATTGCTGAATCTGATGTGGTGATAGTTTGTACCAATGCCAATGAGCCGACAGTGTTACCAGCACATTTTAATGAAACAGATGATAAGTTGATTTTGGATTTATCTGTTCCGGTTAATGTACATCCGGATGTGAAATTAATGAATGGCAAACTGGTTATAGATGTAGATGAAATTTCTACTACCATTTTAGATAAAACGCTGGCAAGACGCAGAGCGGAAGTGCCCAAAGCAGAAGCCATTATTGAATATTATACGCAGGAATTCTGGCAATGGCTTAAAGATTATCGTTATGCACTTCACTTAAAAACCTGGAAAAGTAAATTGCATGAAATTGATAAGTTGCAATTGCACACATGCGAGTTTGCAAAAGATGCTGATCTGAAGCAGCAAACGGTGAAGGCACAAAAAGCAGTAAAACAACTTGCTGTAAATCTAAAAACAAAAAACGATAAAGGTTGCCAGTTCATCAATTTGATTAATGATTACCTGCGAATGTCCTGATGCAAAATAATCCCATCCGAATAGGTACAAGAGAAAGCCAGCTTGCGGTATGGCAGGCTGATCTTGTTAAAAAGTTATTGGAAGAAAAAGGCCAAAAGGCTGAACTGGTTTTTATAAAAAGCGAAGGCGATATTGACCTTGTAACACCGCTCTACGCAATGGGTGTGCAAGGCGTTTTCACCCGAAGCCTTGACGCGGCATTGTTAAACAATAAAATTGATATTGCTGTTCATAGCATGAAGGATGTTCCTGTTCAATTGCCCCAAGGCATTGCACAGGCCGCCGTCTTACAGCGGGCAAGCTATAAAGATATTTTAGTGATGAATGGTGAAAAGTCAATCGAACCTCAATTATCGAACCCATTCACTATTCATCATTCACCATTCACTATTGGCACCAGCAGCATCCGCCGCAAGGCGCAATGGTTGAATCGTTATCCAAATACTGTAATAGAAAATTTAAGAGGGAATGTAAATACCCGCTTACAAAAAGTAGCTGAAAGTAATTGGCATGGGGCCATCTTTGCAGCCGCAGGTTTGGAGCGTATTGGTGTGCGTCCTGAAAATAGTTTTGATCTGGACTGGATGTTGCCGGCTCCAGCGCAAGGAGCTATTATGGTAGTGGGTCGGGAAACTGATGTTGAAGTGATGAAAGCATGTGCGCCGCTTAACGATGTTGACACCGCAATTTCGGTTAAAGTGGAAAGAGATTTTTGAGCGCTTTAATGGGCGGTTGTTCTACACCAATTAGCGCATTGGCGCAGGTAAATGGCGATGAAATTTTGTTTGAAGGAAATGTTGTTTCCCCAGATGGAAAAGAAAAGTTAGAAATTAAAAGAAGCTTTACTTTAAATGAAGTTGACGATGCGGGAGGCATAGTGGCTAAAGAGCTGATTGGCTTGGGAGCGGATAAGATATTAAATAAACTTAGTAATTTTAAAGAAAAAGAATAATGCTTTCAACTGTAAAACAAGAATTACTAAATAAGATTTCCGAAACGGAAGATGAGGATCTGTTGAAAACACTCAACGAAGATTTTGACTATTTAAAAAAGGCAACAACGGTAAGTAGCTTTTTTGAATTATCAGAAAATGATAATCAGGAATTGATGGATATGTTGAACGAGCCTTTTGGAAAAGATACTGAATCTTACGATAGTTTTAAAGCAGCAATTGATAAATGGCGCACCAGATAATTGTTAAGAAACGTTTTACAAATAAAGTGGTAAAACTGTTAATTTATTTGGAAAGTGAATGGGGCAAAAACGTTGCTGAAGCGCTTATCGTTCGTTTAAACAAAAGAATCGAACAGCTTGCCCAACAGCCTTACACGGGAGCCAACTCAGGTATAAAAAATTGCAGGTCGGTTTTAATAACTAAACACAATCGTTTGTATTATCGGATAAGTGACAATACTATTGAAATACTAAATATTTATAGTACGCGTATAAATCCTGTCAAAAATCCATTTTATAAAAAATAGAGGAAGAAAATTGTGAATGTGTTAAGTACAAAAATATTGGATGATGCGATTGTGAAAAAAGCGGCCGAACATTCTATTAATATTTCCTGTTTACCATTTATTGAATCCCGACAAATTAATAAAGAGGAGTTAGCGGCAACAATAAATATGCTCGCGGAAAAGCAAATCAACGCAATTTTTACCAGCTCCAAATCAGTAGCGGCGGTGGCTTCTGTATTGCCGCAACAACCACGGTGGACTATTTACTGCTTGTTTGGTGCTACCAAACAAAACGTACAAAAATATTTTCCCGAAGCTATTATTCATGCAAATGCAAAAGACAGTGCGGCATTAGCGGAACAAATTATAAAAGACGGATTAAGAGAAATTCATTTTTTTGTGGCGATAAAAGAATGGATACAATTCCTGAAAAGCTGGCTGACACGCAGATTCTGTTGCATCAGTATACGGTGTACACAACTGAGGCAACGCCGCATAAAATAACGCCGCAATATGATGGTATATTATTTTTTAGTCCAAGTGCCGTAGAAAGTTTTTTTAGTTTGAATACAATTGATGAAGCAACAAAATGTTTTGCGGTAGGAAACACAACTGCAAAATCGTTAAAGCCTTATACGAATAATATTATTGTGGCTGATGCAGCCAGCGGAGATGCGATGTTAAGTAAAGTGATGGAAACGGGCTGAAGTAAGAAATGGGATTAATACTTAAAATATAAACGACTCTACTCCCCTCTCTTTTAGGAGAGGGTTGGGGGTGAGGTCAACAAAATGAACAGAGATACTACAATAAAAAACGATTTAATTATCCGCACCTTATTGGGCGAGCCAACTGAACGTACACCTGTATGGATGATGCGCCAGGCGGGTAGATATTTGCCAGAATACATAAAGCTGCGCGAAAAATATTCTTTTTTGAAAGATGTCAAAAGCCTGAACTGGCCTGCGAAATAACACTACAGCCGGTTGACATTGTGGGCGTAGATGCTGCTATTCTTTTTTCTGATATTTTGGTGGTGCCGCAGGCAATGGGAATGGAAGTTCAGTTAATTGAAAAGCTGGGGCCATTATTGCCAGAGCCCATCAAAACAAAAGAAGATTTAACTCGTATTAATGTACCCGATGTGCAGGATAATTTGCACTATGTATTTGATGCAATTAAATTAATAAAACAAGAGTTGAACGGCCGTGTACCATTAATAGGATTTGCAGGTGCGCCATGGACATTGCTTTGTTACATGGTGCAAGGCAAAGGCAGCAAAACCTTTGACGAAGCAAAAGGTTTTTGTTATCAAAACCCGGAGCTGGCGCATGTTTTATTACAAATGATTACAGATACAACCATTGCTTATTTAAAAGGGCAAATAGCTGCAGGTGCAGATATGGTGCAGGTTTTTGATAGTTGGGGCGGGTTATTAAGTAAGAAAGATTTTGAAACATTTTCTTTAAAATACATTCGTCAAATTGTAGCGGCAATTAAAGATGAAGCGCCAACAATTGTTTTTGCAAAAGGGGCGTGGAGTTCTTTAAATGAAATGGCCGCAACGGGTGCGCATGGTTTAGGAATTGATTGGGCTATTGAACCACAAATGGCAAGACGGTTTGCAGGCGACAATATTACGTTGCAGGGAAACTTTGATCCGGCGAAATTGTTATCTCCTATTCCTGTTATTCAAAAAGAAGTAAAAGAAATGTTAGCTGCCTTTGGGCCGGGCAAACATATAGCCAACTTAGGACATGGCATTCTTCCTAATGTTTCGGTGGATCATGCCAAGGCTTTTGTAGAAGCGGTAAAGGGTAATTAGTGTCTCATAATTAATAGATCAATATGCAACAAACTTCTTCCATTCGTGATAACTGGGTGTTATTTATTCACCAACTGCAAGATGATATTTGTGCTGGTTTGGAACAGGAAGATGGCAAAGCAAAATTTATTGAAGATAAATGGGAGCGCGAAGGCGGAGGCGGTGGCAAAACCCGCGTTATCGCTAATGGAAATGTTTTTGAAAAGGGCGGTGTAAGCACTTCTGTGGTACATGGAGAGGTGACTGATACCATGCGTAAAGTGCTTAATCTTAATTCCCCCTCTTCCGGAGGGGGGTAAGGGGGAGGCTGGCGATCGATGGTTCGCAGCTGGATTGAGTTTGGTGATACATCCATACAATCCGTTTGTACCAACGGTTCATTGCAATTATAGGATGTTTGAGTTGTATGATGCTGAAGGAAATACAATAGACCGCTGGTTTGGCGGTGGAACAGATTTAACGCCCTATTATTTATTTGAAGAAGATGCTATTCAGTTTCATCAGACCTATAAAAATGTTTGTGACGGATTCGATCCGTCTTTTTATCAGAAGTTCAAAAAAGTTTGTGATGATTACTTTGTAAATACACATCGTAATAATGAGAGACGTGGCATTGGCGGTATTTTTTATGATCATAAAAGACCGTCGGGGTTCCCTGTACTTTCAGGGTCTAAAGCTCCCTCTCCTTTGGAGAGGGCAGGGGAGATGCCTTTTGGATGAATTTTGGAAAAGCGTGCGGTAATGCATTCTTGCCTGCATATCTTCCTATTGTTAGCAAAAGGAAAAGTGAAGTGTTTACCCCCGAACATAAATATTGGCAGGAGATAAGAAGAGGCCGTTATGTAGAATTTAATTTGGTACATGATAGAGGAACTATTTTTGGATTGAAAACAAACGGCAGAACCGAAAGTATTTTGATGAGCCTGCCGCCAACAGTAAGATTTGATTACAACTACAGCCCCATTCCCGCAAGTGAAGAAGATAAATTGTTGCAGGTTTGTTTGCACCCGCGCGACTGGATCAATGAGAATAGTATATCAGAGGAAGATTGGGCTGTGCGAGTTAACAGATGTTGAATATTTTTTAAAACCATCGTTTTGCATTTAAAGTGTAAAAATCATGTATTTACAAAGAAGAAACAGAATTACCCGAAAATCAGCAGCAGCAAGAGCTTTAGTCGCTGAAACGATATTAACGCCCAATGATTTTATCGTTCCTTTATTTATTGATGAAGGAAAAAATAATAAAACTGAAATCGCTTCTATGCCCGGCTATTTTAGAAATAGTTTGGATATTACGGTGATGGAGGTAAAGGAGCTTTGGAGTATGGGTTTGAAAAGTATTTTGCTTTTCGTAAAAGCGGCTGACAATGTAAAAGACAACACTGGCAAAGAATCCTGGAATCCTGATGGTTTAATGCAACGCGCGGTGAAAGAAATTAAAAATGCTGTTCCCGAAATGCTGGTAATGACCGATGTGGCTTTAGATCCTTATTCTATTTATGGACATGATGGTATTGTGGATGTTGAAAAAGGAACGATACTGAACGACGAAACCGTTGAAGCATTGACGCTAATGAGTCTTTCACATGCCGAAGCCGGAGTAGATTTTATTGCTCCAAGCGATATGATGGACGGGCGCATTGGCGCATTTAGAAAGGCTTTGGAAGAAAATGGATATACCGACACAGGCATTATGAGTTACAGCGCCAAATATGCCAGTTGCTTTTATGGCCCTTTCAGAGATGCGTTAGATAGTGCGCCAGGCTTTGGTGATAAGAAAACGTATCAGATGAATTATGCCAATCGAATAGAAGCGATTAACGAAACCTTGCAGGATGTAGAACAGGGTGCTGATATAGTGATGGTGAAACCTGCAATGGCTTATCTGGATATTATTCGTGAAGTGAAAAATGCAGTAACCGTGCCTGTTTCAGCGTATCATGTTAGTGGTGAATATGCAATGATAAAAGCTGCCGCTGAAAAAGGTTGGTTAGATGAAGACAAAGCGATTATTGAAAGCCTTACTTCTATTAAACGTGCAGGTGCCGATTTGATTGCAACCTATTTTGCCAAGCAAGCAGTTGACATGTTGATAAGTTGAAATGTTTACAAGGACTTCAAATCAGAAATCAAAAATCTCAAATCAGAAATTGTTATGCCTCGTGTTCGTGTTCCGCTTGATAAATCAAAAGCTACAAAAAGGTTTGTCATATTCGTTTTACTATTCGTCCTGTTTACATTTATGGCTATTAGGCCGGACTTATTTGTAAGAGGCAATAGTTTCGGATTTATAAAAATAATGGGATACATCGGCACGTTTATATTTATATTTTGTGCAGCTTTTGTATCGCAAAAAGTATTTACCAAAAAAGCGGGGCTTACAATAGATGAGGAAGGAATTGCAGACAACTCAATGAATGTTTCTTTTTCAAAAGTTTTGTGGAAAGACGTTTCCGAAATAAAAACAATTCAAATATCCGGCGATAATTTTATCACGATTTTTATAAAGCACCCTGAAGCATTCATTGCAGCCGAACCTAATTCTGTAAAAAGAAAAATGATGGAACTAAATTACGCATCTCTTAAAACGCCGATAAACATTGCAGCAAGCAGGCTAAAAGTGGATTTTAATGAATTGCTTACAACTATTAAACATGAATTTGAAAAGCGGAGTTAGTGTTTCGCTGATCTATATTCTATAGTACAAGCGATCCGCCAGCTGGCGGAAAGATCGATGATAGTAGTATTGTCGGTGGTTCAATAATAAAGATTAAAATAATTATGTATAGTTACGAATCGAGCAAAGTGTTATTTGAAAGAGCGCAACAATCCATTCCTGGCGGTGTAAACTCGCCGGTGCGCGCGTTTAAAAGTGTAGGCGGCACGCCTGTGTTTATAAAGAAAGCAAAAGGTGCTTATTTGTATGATGCAGATGATAATCAGTATATAGATTATATCGCATCCTGGGGCCCCATGATATTGGGTCATGCGTATGAGCCTGTTGTTAAAGCCATTTGCGATCGCGCGCAGTTTTCTACATCTTTTGGTGCGCCAACAGAATTGGAGATTGAAATGGCGGAACTCATTAAATCGATGGCACCCAATATTGATTTGATTAGAATGGTAAATAGCGGCACCGAAGCTTGTATGAGCGCGCTACGACTGGCACGTGGCTATACAGGCAAAAATAAATTCATCAAATTTGAAGGTTGTTATCACGGCCATGCCGATCCGTTTTTGGTAAAAGCCGGAAGCGGCGTAGCAACCTTTAATATTCAAACCGTGCCGGGTGTAACGGCCACTACTGCTAAAGATACGCTTACTTGTGCTTACAATAATTTAGATGCGGTTAAAAAATTAGTGTCTGAAAATACAAATGAAATTGCCGCCATTATTGTGGAACCTGTTCCGGGTAATATGGGCTGTATCCTGCCACAGGAGGGCTTTTTAGAAGGCTTGCGAACTATTTGCGATGAAGAAAATATAGTATTGATTTTTGATGAAGTGATGACCGGATTTCGCTTGGCATTGGGCGGCGCTCAGGAAAAATTAGGCGTTAATGCCGATTTGGTTACTTACGGAAAAGTGATTGGAGCTGGTATGCCCGTTGGTGCTTTTGGCGGAAAAAAGAAATTATGGCAGCACATTGCACCGCTCGGAAATGTATATCAGGGCGGCACTTTAAGCGGCAATCCAATTGCGATGATTGCTGGTTACACTTTGCTAAAAGAGATGAAAGAAAATCCATCGCTGTTAAAAGAGTTGGATGATAAAACACAGTATTTAAAAATTGGGTTAGAAAAAGTGTTGAAGGCTTGGGGGCAACCTTATATCATCAACCATTTAGGAAGTATGATTAGCGTACATTTTAGCAACAAACCGGTTACTGATTTTGCCAGCGCCGCAGCTTCTGATATTGAAAAATTTAAAAAGTTTTTTCACGCTATGTTAAAGCGAGGCGTTTATCTGCCGCCATCAGCTTACGAAAGCTGGTTCTTAAATAATGCGTTGAGCTATGAAGATTTGGATAAAACGATAAAAGCAGTGGGGGAGAGTTTGGAGAAAATTTAACCCTTCCGCTCCCTCAACACTTCCTTTATCCCTTCCAGTCCATCAACAAACTGATTCATTTGTGCAATATTTGTGCAAACTTATCCTGATCTGGTAAGCCTTTTAGCATGCGGTATTTTTTAAACTGCACTTTAATATCTGCCCATCTTTTTTCCTGCTCGGGAGTCAGCAATCCCATTATTTCCCGCAGTTTTAAAAGATTGGCTTCGGCATCCTGCGTAAGCGTTTGCGATTCGTTATTATAATGGTTGATTAACAATTCAGTTATTTCATCAGCATTCATGATGGGTTGAACGTTAGCCAATATCTTATTCATATTTCGGTAAGAGCCTTGTAATTTAAACGGCGGCTCTTCACGAAAAGCATCTACAATGCCGGCAGATTTTATATAGTTTTCGTTTACTCTTAAAACCACGGCGCGTGCTTGCAAAGCATGTTTTACTACCTTAATAAAATCCTGTATTTCGGATGCCGAGAAGTTGCCTTCTAAGTTAGGCAGGTTGCTTTCGGGGTCCTGCGCATAAGCTACCAGTTTGTATAAATTTTCGGTGCCACTTTGTGTAAGCTTGCGCAGGTAAGGGTTTGAGGTCAGCGCATTTTCCAACATGCTCATTTCAAAAGAGGCTTTGTTATTGGCCGTCATGTCGCCGAGGTTGTAAATGTCGGCACGGTTGGCCAGCATGTCTGGTATCTTAAATACTTCGCCCGATTCGGTATAAGGGTTGCCGGCCATTACCAAGGCAAAGCGTTTGCCACGCAGATCGTAGGTTTTTGATGCACCGTTAAACACTCCATCCATGCGGCGTTGTCCATCGGCTAAGGAAATAAATTTTTGCAAAAATTCAGGATGGCAATGCTGTATGTCATCAATATACAGCATTACATTATCGCCCATTTCAAACGCTAGGTTTAGCTTGCGTAATTCACTTTTAGCTGCGGCATCTTTAGCTTCATTAGGATCAACCGAAGTGATGCTATGCCCCAACGATGGCGCATTTATTTTTATAAAAACTAACCCCAATCTGTCTGCAACATATTCCATCAACGTAGTTTTGCCATAACCCGGCGGCGAAACCAATAACAGCAAACCGCTGCGGTCGCTGCGTTTGGCATCACCGGCTTCGCCAATTTGCTTGGAAAAATTAGAACCGATGATGGGGAAATACACCTGATTGATTAATTGGTTGCGTACAAAAGACGTTAACACTTCTGTTTTGAAATTATCAAGTCTTAGTTCTTTGTTTTTCTCCTGCAACAAATTGCGTTTGAGTTGTTGCAACTGATTAAACTGCGGCACCAACACTGCATCGAAATGTTTAAGTAGTGTTGCCCATTTGTAATGATTCAATACAAATGGATTGTCGGTTGTGTTGATAGATTGTAATGCTTTTATTTCAATCTCATCAGCTACATTTTCAACTTCAATTTTCTTTTTGGCTTCTACAATCAGCAATGCGGTTAGTTCTGTAATCACTCCGGCAGATAATTCATGTTCTTTAGTTTTAGCAAAACGTAATAACCAGCTTTCAACCAAAGCCCACAGCATAGCGGGTTCTGCCTGAAGCTCGCGCATGTATTCATCATACTTTTTATCTATAAAATCTGCTTTTAAATGCTCTTTAAAACCGGTATAGATTTTATGATTGTGTTTGGTGATGTTAATAACACCGGTTGTTTTATTATATAAATAAGAAGCGGCTTCTTTGGCATCAATAATTACTTCTGGAAAATTATTTTGCAAAAAATTATCAAGATGATTTGCCGCATCTTTAATAAACAGCTCTATTTCTTTTTGCTGATGATAATGATCTTTTAAAAACTTTACAGCACTGATTTGTTTGGTAAAATCATCTTTTTCTTTGGCTGATAAATAATGCCAAAAAATATGTGTATATGCTCTTTCTGTAGGCTGGTATTTTAAAACGCCTAAATCCTTTTGTAGTTGCAGCCATTGTTTGGCTAAAGTAAAAGCGTCGTTATCATGCACACCTTTTACATAACCTTCCAACGGATGCGTTACAAGATATTCACGTACGCTTTTTTCCAAAACCTCATCTGTAGGCAGTTTGCCGAATTTCTGCTGTTGTAAAATGCGCCAGGCAAAATATACAGCTCGTGGAATATCATCGTTCTCTGAAACATATTCCTGTTCAAAAACATCCTGCAAAGCAGTTAAACCAGCATTAGATACAGGCTCAAAATAGGAAGTGCCGGTGATGTGATAGCAATAGCCATCATCTTTATAAGTAAGCGACAGCGCCAGGTTTTGAGATTGAATGGCAAAGCGATACTTGCCCATTGACAGCACCTGATCACCGTCAACATAGAGTTCTTTTCTGTCTTTTAAATTACGAATGGCTTCTTGTTGTATTACCAGCAATTGCTGTTGAATTTCTTCCGATTTGGCTGCATCTTCCATATTCATCAGCTCCTGTGCAATTTGCCGGGCACGATCAATCATAATGTCGGATGAAAAAAATGCATTAATTTCAGTATCGCTTTTCAGATTTTTTACCTTGTTCTTTGCACCGGTTATAATACGCTCGGCGGCTTGTAGAAGCTGTCCGGATTTTCTGTTTTTTTGTTCCGTCAATTGCACTTTACGTGCTTCAAAGCTGTCATAAATAGCCTGTCTTTTTTCTGCAGTTTTTTCCTGAACAGCATCCCATTCAGCAAAGCGCATTTCTATTTCTTCAAGCTGTATGGTCAATTTTGATAAGTAATCATTGGCTTTTTCCGGCGTATCCGCCATGTCTAAAAAGTTGATGACTGATTGATCTAACAAAGTCATCTGCGCCTGAAACTCTGCTTCCGATTCTTTTTTATTTAGCTCGCTGCGCCGGTTTTGCAACTGTGTACGTAATTGATTAAGTTGAGAAAACAGTTGCGAGATGTTTTCGATGATCTGTGTGGTATGCGAGGTGTCTTCAATTTTAAGTTGATTAACAATTTCTATCAACATCTCCAACGCCCCTGCAATTTCTGCACTTTGCTTTTCCAAATCTTTTACTTCAATTACTTTGGCAGCTTGTGGTAACGCATTTTGTAGTTGAATGATTTGTGCCTTATAAATATCCAGCGCATCATCTTTTAATAAAAACTGAACACAGGCTTTGGAAAGCTCATCTGTTTTTTCAGCTAAAGTTTTTTCGTGTTTTTCTAAACTCGCAACATCGGTATAAGCCGTTTTTTTAAGTCCAACAATTTCGCCTCGCAACATACGAAGCTGGTTGAGCAGCATTACATAATCGGGTAAGGTTTCTTTTTTGGAAGTGCGTACATCAAACAACAGTTTGTTTACTTTTTCCTCTGCCTGCTGCATATAAACCGCCGCCTGCTCGCGCATTTGCACTACTTTCTGAAATTCATCAATAGCGTTGCCGGCGATATGTTTGATGTCTTTTAAAGCTTCTGCAAAACTGTAATGTGTATGGTCCTGTATCCAAAAAAAGAGTCATAAATTTCCTGGCTTTTTTAAGAATGTCATCATACAGCCCTTCGTAATTATCATGCTGATTTAATAGCACCAGCAATTCTCTTACTTCTGCCATTGCCTGCACAATCGCTTTATTGCCTATTTTATATAAATGATGCTGGCTCAATGTTTCATTCAACTGCATCTCTTTCGAGAAAGGGGTTTGCCAAACCTGTATTAAATGATGACGTGTGGGGTCTTTTTCTGCAATAAAATATACAAGCGTGCCGTTATCAAAAATGGTATAACCATTGCAAAGTATGGGCGTTTGTATTTTTTGTTCAATTACGTTGTAAGACAGCAATACATAGCTGCTACTATATTCTTCATAAAAAATATATAAGAAATCTTCTCCGTTTGGCGCATCCACACGGGTTGTTAATTTGACATTGTCAATTTTTCTGTCAAATATTTTATGCTCGCCATTTTGAAGATAATAACCATTTGACAATAAGATTCCTTGCTCTTCGGGCAGCAGCAAACCCGCGTCAGCCAAAGTGTCTATGCGTATTACTGTTTTAAGTTTGTCATTATATATGAAATACCTGTCGGCTTCCATATAAGGTTTGATGCGTAACAGAATAATATTGCCCAGGTCGGAAAAATAAACTTCACTATCATCAAGCGTTTGATCTGTTTGCTCCACTTCTTCTTGATAAATGCCTTTGCCCGATTCGGTATTGTCTTCAATTTTTATGGTCAAATCACCATTGATCGTTTCAACAAAAACACGGTCTAATATCGACAGGTGTGGGTTTTTACCGCTGCGTTGCATATCCCGCGTAGCCTTGGTCCATTCAAAATCATGTTGTGGCGGATACTTTATTTCATTGGCACTACGCGCATCTATAAATTGTAGCGTATCATTTTCAATCAGCCATTTAAAGGCTTTTATGTCCTGAACATTTTCAGTTTGCTGAAATATCATATACAGCAAATTCCCTTTTACATGAAATCGGGAAAAAGAGGCATGCCTGAAATATTTGTACAGATTTTTAAATTCAGTAATAAAATTTTCATCCTGTAAAAGGTTGAGATTTTTTGCCGAAAAATCTTTTCCATCAAAATGATAAATGCTGAATACATCGCTAATTTCAACGCCTTGCTTTAAACCAAACTGAACATTGTAGCCGAAAATACAGGCGTCGCCTAATGCAACGATGTCTTTTGCGATGCAATTATTTTCGGTATTGATGCGCAGATTAGCCAAAAGCTCAAACGCTGTTGCGCCAAATACTTCTTTTCGTTCGCTGTTTAATTTTTCTACATTTTCCAGCAACTTATTTTTCTGTGTTTGCAACCGTTGAAGTATGACTTCATAAGCGCCGGAATCCATTTGTATGTCGGTAGTATTTTCTGCCATGTTTTATGGTAGGGAAGTTGAAAGGTTGAAAAGGTAAAATATGGTTGAATATTGTTTAATTGAGTTTTGTAATGCTTGAGATGTTAAGAAATATTTGATGAGTTATTCTTTAATTGTTTGTTTGAGTAACTCAAAACAAAGCGCATCAACTTTGTCGTTAATTCCTGATACGTTCGATAAAATAATGACCGCTGTTTTTTCATCAACACTTATTGCCATTGAAGACGAATAGCCGCCCGTTCCTCCATTATGACGAAAGATTTCTTTGTCATTATCAGATTTTAAAATATGCCAACCCAATCCCATTTTCATTTTATCATTTACTGTAAACGTTGGCTTTCTTGTTAACGCAAGTGCACTGTTTTTAGCGTTAAATTGTGCTTTTGCAAATGTTGCCAAATCTTCTGTTGTTGATAACACGCCGCCTGCTCCGAACAATACATCAAAATCCCAATTGGATACGACTTCGCCATTTTTATTCAATCCTTTAATAAGATTATCTTTTAGATTTTGAGAACTTGTGAATGAATTTTTCATTTTGTATTTATCGAAAACTTTCTTTTGTAATAAATCCTGAAAATTCATTTCTTGTGATAAGCCAAGCGTGTAGCCTAACAATCCCGCTCCTAAGTTTGAATAAGCGTATGTTGTTTGAGGTTTGCTTTCAATTTTTAAAGAATTAGTAAGATATAATTTAATCTCTTTTTTACCATAATCTTTATAAGGATTCATTGGATTTTTCGGCTTCAAATTATCTGGAAGACGAGGTAATCCTGAACTATGATTTGCTAAACTCTCAAAACTAATTTGGACATTATTTTTGAAAGTGAAAGGATAATAGGAATTGATATAATCTGTCAGTTTTATTTTTTCTCTTCTACCAAAGACGCCAAAATTGTTGATGTAAACACTTTGGTTATCGAGCCAATTTCAAAAACTTTAGTTTGATTATTGATGGATTTTATCGAGTCGTTTTCTTTTATTATGCTATAATAATTGGTTGCTCCATTTTCAATAATGGCTATAGAAAGTTGTGCTGTATTTGGAAGATTTTTTGATTGTGAAAAGATGATTTGAGAAATTTTCTTTGGATAATTAGTTAAAGTATTTACTGCCTCTGTCTCATTTTCATTCGGCTGTTCCGGTCTAACATAAAATCCGTTTATTTTGTTTTGAGCGTCAAGTGAAATGGCTACTTCATAGATATCCTTCTCAAATTTTGCTTTATAAGCAGCAAAAGTGACTTGTCGGTATTTAGTGAACATTTTGCTTTCTATCTTACCCGCTTTATTTTTTAAGTCTGTAAAATATTCTCTTGTTTTTACAAGTGGCAATGCTTCTTGCATTTCCTTTGAGAAACTGTTAAATATTTCATCATAATTTTCTTTGTTATAACCTTCCTGAAATTTGTTTATAGCAATTTTATAATTTTCAGTTTGAGCAAATAATAGATTTACTGCAAAGAAGGTAATCAAAAAGAAAAATATTTTTTTCATTCGTGAATTTTATTGTTTTTGTTAACCAATAATTACGCTTCGTCGTCGTTCCGATCCGCCAGTTGGCGGACTGATAGCCGCGAGTGGAGGAATCTCTCATATAACGTAGAGCTCCCTCGACTTCGTTTCACTTCGCTCGGGATGACGAATACCTATGCTGCCAATGACGATATGATTTGGCTGAAATGTTGACAAGTATTCAACGATTATTAAGCAACACTCAACAATCATCGCCACCTGTCAACGTTTCAACCTGTTAACTATATTCCCTTTAGGGATCTTAACTCAACTTCTTTCCCTCAATTCCCAAGCCTTTGGCGAAGTTGAGCAAATTGCTCAGAAATCCTTTGTCAGCGCCTGTTGCAGCCAATTGCATGCGAGCAATCAATGCAGCAATAGAAAGGTTTTTGATGTCTTCGCTGCGGATATCATATTTATCAGCCATGTTGCGGATTTTGCTTATCACATCTTCTTCCGATTCGTCGCCATTGCCCAAAAGGTTTTCTGAAAGTTGAGAAAGATGATGCGAGTTGTCGATCAATTTATCTAAACCTTTACCGTTTGAAATCTGTCGAACTACATTATCAAAAAAGTATTATCGCCACCTACAATATCAATTTTTGCATTTCTAAAAGCTTCGCTTAATACGCCAGCCTGCGCTTCGGCAATATCTTTCTGAATATGAATGCTTGCCAGTTCTACTTCTTTTTCTTTTTGTAAAGTAAGACGGAATTCTTCGTGGTCTTTACCAGCGTCATTCAGCATTTTAATTGCCTTAGATTTTTCTTCAATACCTTTTGCTTCGCCCACTATTTTTTCACGGATTACTTCTGCTTCGGCAAGACCTTCCTTACGTCTTGCTTCTGCTTTGGCTTCAATGCCCGTTGCTTCGGCAATCGCTGTTTTTGCAATCACTTCCGCATCAACAAAACCTTGTCTTTCCATTGCTTCGGCTTTTGCATGCATTACCTGTGCTTCCGATAAACCGATGGTGGCTTCTTCTTTCGCCTTGGCGTCAGCAATTGTTTTTCTTGCTTCCGCTTCTTTACCTGCCGCTTCTTTACGGGCATTGGCTTCTATCAATACTTTCTGAGCTTCGTGTGTTGCGGCTTTTTCCTGCGATTCGGCCTTCTTCACTTCTTCAATTAATTTTGCTTCTGCATCCTGACTGGCTTTAATGATCGCTGCTTCTTTCAAGCGATTGGCTTCTTTCAACACCTGAACATCTTTTATTTTTTCCTGTTCTTCAACTACTGTTTTTTCCAGCGCCACACGTTCGCGAATGGCATCCTGAATATTTTTCTTTTCAATTTCAAGTGCTTTATCTTTTTCAATTCCTGCCAAAGCCACTACACGCTCGCGTTCTGTGAGTTCAAGATATTTATCTTTCAACACACGTTCTGTTTCCACCGCTTCGGCACGCTCTTTATTTTTAGCAGCAATAATAACCTGGCGTAATTTATTTTCTTCCTGAATTTGTAATTGTTCTTCGGTTTGAATGCGTACTTTTTCAGAACGTAAGCGTTCTTGTTCTCTTACCAAATCAATCTCTGCCTGCTCGCGCGATTTAATATTTTCTACTTCCCTGCGCTGGGTTTCTTCTTTTTCTTTCAACTGGCGTTCTAATTCAAGAATCGCTTCCCGGGTTTCAACATCCTGTTTTTTAATGGTGCGTTCTTCATCTCTTCTTATAAGATTAGACTTGATGTTTTGAATGGCGGTAAGCTCGGTAATCTTTTTAATACCTTCTGCATCCAAAATATTTTCTTTATCCAATAATTCTACGCGGGTTTGTTCCAGATAATCGATAGCACAATCATCCAGCACATAACCGTTTAAGTCGGTACCAATAATATTAATGATCTCTTCTCTAAACTCGCGACGGGCTTCATACAATTCAATAAAATCAAATTTTTTACCAACGGTTTTTAATGCTTCCGAAAACTTAGATTCGAAAAGATCGGTTAATGTTTCGTGCGATGATGAGCGGTCGGTGCCAATGGTTTGAGCCACATTAATAATATCATCAACCGATTTATTAACGCGCACAAAAAAGGCCACTTTAATATCTGCACGCATATTGTCTTTACAAATTAGGCCTTCTCTGCCCAGCCGTTCAATGTCTAATTTCTTAACAGAAATATCCATTATTTCCTGCTTATGCAGAATGGGAATTACTAAGCCGGCATTGAAAAAAACCTTCACGCCTCCTTGCCCGGTTCGGATAAGCACTTTGCCCTGACTTACTTTTTTGTACATGGAAATAAGCCAGAAAATAAGCCCAATTACAACCAACACTAAAAAGCCTGCAGTAATATAAAACGAATAGTTCGCCATAGTTTAAGTTTTGATTTTTATAAGTTATAGGATTGTACTAAGTAAAATTTTTGATCGGGCGAGGCTTCAAGGATGATTACCTGCTCGCCGGCTTTGTATTCTTCTTCGGTCATAGATTTTGCATAAACCCTTATTACATCGCCTTGATGCTTGATTTCAATTTGACCGATCTTATCAGTTTTAACAGTTGCTACCACTGCGCCCACTTTTCCAATGAAATCAATACTCTCCTCGCCTTTGTGATTAAACATTCTGTATAATTTCAAAAAAGGAAGGGCTACAACTTTGGTAATTAAGAGCCCGATAATAAAGCCCGGTAGATACAATACAAAGCCAATCCAGCTATCTTCCCAGCTAAGCCATGATGTAACATTAATCAGAAAGAGCCACATGAAAATGCTTACCAGCGATAGAATAAAAAGAATAGGCAGTTCGCCGATATAAAAGAATTTCAAAATGCTGTCCCATACGCCGTCTCCACTATGTTGCGAATCAGGATGATGTGTGTCTGCATCTGCATCAACGTCAACATCTGCATCAGCTACTTCAATATCTAATCCTGTGAAAATGGTAATAACCCAATAGATTGCAAACAAAATGGCAAGCAGCGTTGGTACAAAATTTACTTTGGAAAAGGCCAGCTCAAAAAAATCCTGCATATATTAATAATTAAGATGGATTGGTGTTATCGTTTTCGACATTCGGTTCGGATTTGTTTTCAATCCCAAGCTGGTTTTTAAGTTTGGCCAGTTCATCTTCTGCCGAAAAATCGTCAATCAATTTATTCACTTTCTCTTCATGGCTTTCTTCCTGCTTATTCATTTCTCCGTAAGCCGTTGCCAATGCTTCTTCGTCCAGCACTTTATCTTTCATGCGCTCCAACATGTGGGCCACACTGTTCGAGTCCATTTTCATTAGTTGCTGATTAATTTTCTGTGTGGCATTGCTTACTTTTACTCTGGCGCGCAAAGTTTTCAATTCGCTTTCCCACTGGCCAATGCTTGATTTTATTTTGGTAACATTGCCTTCAAGCCCTGTAACCTGCGTCTGAAGCGCATTTGCCTCTTGTTCGGTTATTGAAATCTTTTTACTAATTGCTGCCTTTTTCCTCAGATTTTCTTTTACCAATGTGTCGGCTTCATTGCTTTCCATAGCGCCTTCCTGTGCTTTCTTCAGCAACAATATAGATTTATTATGAACGGCGCCTTCATCTTCTTTGTATTGCTTAAGTTCATTGCCGCGGCGTATATGCATTGCCTTTACTTCCGCTAATGCACGGTTAGCCTGGTCTAATTCTGTATGTAAATCTCTCAAGCCCTGCTCAATCATTTTAATGGGGTCTTCCAATTTGTCAATGGCAGAATGTGTTTCGGCCTGGCCAATTCTAAAAAGTCTTTTAAAGATATTCATGATGTTTAAATTAAGGTGTAAAAAGAAATTATTTATTTACTAAATCTCAAAATTTCGTTAGAGTATTCTGACAGTAATAGTGATAATGAATTAATGGTGGTTTCCAGTTCGCGCTTGTCGAGCGATTCTACCTGAAGTGTATTTCTAAAAATGACTTTTTCCCGGTTTCATCTAAAACAAAAGCGCCATGCACAATATCTCTGTTTTTAATCAGCAGTTCTTTGTAAACCAGATCGTCTGTACAATCGAACAGGTATTGTTCTACAATTAGTATTGGGTTTGCAACGCCCAGCACCATATTTCTTATTCCGTTTTCTTGCTTATCTATTACGATAATGCCATCAGCCATGTTTTCATATAAAATGTCGTAGTCAAGCGCTGCAACGTAGTTTTTCACTTTACTGAAAAAATTTTCCATTGTAGTGTTTCATTTAATGTGGTTTTGAAATGGTTTCTATAAACTCAAAACAAATATACAAAGCAATTTTAAATAATGCAAATAATATTAGCATTATTTTTTAAAATTGTCATTTTTATTTGCATTTTGGTTGCTTATATTTGTAACAAATTACGGAGTTATGTCGAATTTTGGTGTTAATATTAAAAAGATAAGAAATCTTAAAAACTATACGCAGCAAGACGTAGGCGATGTTCTGGGATTAACCAGGGCTGCGGTTAGCTCTTATGAAGAGGGTAGGGCAGAGCCTAAAATTGAAACTTTAGTAAGGTCTGCGCAGATATTCGGTGTAAGCATAGACGATCTAATAAATAAAAAATTAACTATAAATGAGTTAGTCAATTTTAAAGGCCCTGAATTGGCGATCGGCACACAAAAAATAGAATCAGCAAATCCAATGTTCCCTCCCGATGCAATTTGGATTAGCATTTCGAATGCTATTATTATTGACACTTCTTTGAATAATAATCAAATTGTATTAGCAAGACCAGATCAGATCCGATCCAATATACCACAGATTGTTGATTGTGAAGAAGGGGTATTTATAGCAACTTTAAAGAAAATTGAAAAGGGTGTCGTAGTTATGAAGGATCAAAAAATTTCTGAAAAGAATATTCATAAAGTTCAAACTATCTTGGGCTTTTATCAGTCTTTGGAGGATATATCCGGAAGCATGAATGTTGAACTCGCCGAGATTAAACTGCGTTTGTCTGCGCTTGAAAAGCATTTGCAATAAAAGTTTTTCGATAATTTATTCTCTCTAAAGCTCATATTTTGGATTGTATAATATGGAGTTTGCTTCTTGAAAAGCTCGTTAGTAGTTATTTTTGGCTACCACCTATATATTTTGTTCTTTTGCTACCTTGTTTAAACAATTTTACATACAATGATACAGGTAGGCGGTACAAAACTGTCTTTGAAAGAGTTCGAGGAAATTCTACTTTATAAAAAGCCGATTGCCATTAATCATGCTGCTGTTGAAAAGGTACAGGACTCCTTTGATTTTTTAAAACAGTTCTCTAACCATAAACTTATTTATGGAATTAACACCGGTTTTGGGCCAATGGCTCAATACAAAATCAGCGATGAAAATATCCTTCAGCTTCAATATAACCTAATCCGCAGTCACAGCAGTGGTGGCGGCGCAGTCTTAAATCCCTTGTTGGGAAGGGCTGTGATGATTGCCCGATTAAATAATCATTTGCAAGGTTATTCAGGTGTACATTTAGAATTAGTTGAACTGCTTACTGACATGATCAATGCCGATCTGGTTCCTTGTATTTATGAGCATGGTGGAGTGGGTGCAAGTGGCGATCTCGTACAGTTGGCGCATCTGGCGCTTGGCGTTATTGGCGAAGGAGAAGTATGGTATCAGGGGCAATTAATGCCTGCTGCTCAAGGTTTTGAGCTTGCAGGATTGAAGCCTTTGCAGGTACATATTCGCGAAGGGCTGTCACTAATAAATGGTACGTCAGCAATGACTGGCGTAGGGCTACTCAACATTATTCGTGCGCATAAACTACTCGATTGGTCTGTTATGCTTTCTGCTATCACTAACGAATTAATGGAAGTGTACGATGACCATTTTTCTCACGAACTCAATAGTGTAAAGCATCATAAAGGGCAAAATCACATTGCAGAATCGTTCCGAAATATTTTGCAGGACAGTAAAATGATTCGCAGTCGATCTGAACATTTATATAATCCTGAAAATATTCAGCACGATGTGTTTGAAGATAAGGTGCAGGAATATTATTCGCTTCGTTGTGTAACGCAGGTGCTTGGCCCTGTTTACGATACATTGATTCAGGCTGAAGAAACAGTTGTCAATGAACTGAATTCGGTAAATGACAACCCGGTTGTGGATGTCGCCAATCAAAATATATTTCATGGCGGTAATTTTCATGGCGATTATGTTTCATTCGAAATGGACAAGATAAAAATCGCCATTACCAAATTAAGTATGTTGAGCGAGCGCCAGTTAAATTATTTTTTAAACAGCAGGCTCAATCAAAAGTTTCCACCCTTTGTAAATTTGGGCGTGTTGGGATTAAATTTTGGGATGCAAGGTATTCAGTTTACGGCCACTTCTACAACTGCCGAAAACCAAACGCTTTCCTTTCCGATGTATGTGCACAGCATTCCCAACAACAACGACAATCAGGATATTGTGAGCATGGGTTTCAATGCGGCGCAATTAACCAAAAAGGTAATCGACAATACTTATGAGGTGGTTGCCATACAGGCTATGACTTTGTTGCAGGCGGTTGATTATCTGGAATGCCAGGAAAAAATGTCGCCCAAAACAAGAGCCGTTTACGATGCATTGCGAATTATCTTCCCAAAATTTGTAGAAGATGGGCCGTTGTATAAAAGTTTGGCAAAAGTGAGAACCTGGCTCGAAGCTAATGCGCCAGATACAGTGTTCGGATAAACCGGTTACCGGTTACTAGTTGCAGGTTCGTGACCTGAAACCTGAAACCAGCAACTTGAAATTTATAAAATTATGAACTGTGCTTTAGTAACAGGCGGCTCACGCGGAATAGGCAAAGCAATTTGTATCAAATTGGCTTCCATGGGCTATTATGTTTTAATAAACTACAAGGGCAATCAACAAAAAGCCGAAGAAACTTTAGCCGAAGTAAAAGCCGCCGGAAGTGATGGTGAATTATTACAGTTTGATGTGGTGAATAGGGAAGAAGTGCAATCTGTGCTAAATGGATGGATGGAAGCTAATGCAGACAAAACAATTGAAGTATTAGTTAACAACGCCGGCATAAAAGATGATGTGCTGTTGATGTGGATGAAAGATGAACAATGGGACAATGTGCTTGACACAAGCCTTGGTGGATTTTTTAACGTAACGCGTATTATTGTAAACAGCATGTTACGCCAGCGTTATGGCCGAATCGTAAATGTTGTATCATTAAGTGGGTTAAAAGGCCTTGCCGGACAAACCAATTATTCTGCAGCTAAAGGCGGTGTTATTGCAGCAACAAAAGCATTGGCGCAGGAAGCCGGTAAGAGAAACGTTACTGTTAATGCGGTTGCGCCAGGCTTTATCAAAACAGATATGACTGCCGAAATAGATGAGGGACAAATGAAACAACTAATTCCTGCAAACCGTTTTGGTACTCCTGAAGAAGTGGCGCATGCCGTTGGTTTTTTTGTAACAAAAGAGGCGGCTTATATCACAGGCCAGGTGCTTTCTGTAAATGGGGGTTTGTACACTTAGTCTTCCTATTGTTTAAACATCTCCAGTAGAATTTCAACTATTTCGTTTTGCGTGCTGTGCCTAAGTAAGGCTATTTTAGTTTTTAACCTGTTTTTATCTATTGTCCTGATTTGGTCTAACGCTACTTGTCCTTTTCTTTTAGCTACTATACAATTTACCCGCATTGGATAATTTTTAATAGTAGATGTAAGAGGTGCTACAATCACGGTATTTAAAACCCTGTTCATGTCATCTGGCGATATAATAACACATGGCCGTGTCTTGTTTATTTCACTACCCCTTGTTGGGTCGAGTTCAATAAAATACACTTGAAACCTTTTAATCACCACGTCCATTCATTTTTTTCAAAGTCATTATCAAAGTCGCCTAATAATAATTCATTCTCTTTTGATGCACCTGCATTAATAAGTTGTTGTTCCCATCCCTCTCTTGGCAGTTTTTCGACAGGTTTAAGAATAATAGTACTGTTTACTACTTCTATGTTTACTTCTTCTGTTATCGAGCACTGCTCCAGCAAGTTCTTTGAAAGAAGTATGCCGTTGGAGTTTCCTATTTTTCTTAATTTGACAATCATAGCACAAAGTTATTACATAATTATAACATGAGGAAGTCTAATTATTTTTGTAAGGTATAAAAATTGAAAGTCATAAGGGCTGATAAACTCGTTGCAAAATTATTTCCCACTCGCTATATTCCTACCATTTCATCAATGCGCTTGCCCATGTAAAACCGCTACCAAAAGCGGAAAGACAAACAAGGTCGCCTTCCTTAACTTTTCCAGCTTCCCAGGCTTCACATAATGCTAATGGAACTGATGCCGCAGTAGTGTTTCCATACTTTTGAATATTATTAAATACCTGGTTGTCTCTTAGATTTAATTTTTGTTGTACAAATTGGGCTATGCGAAGGTTTGCCTGATGTGGTACCAGCAATTTCAGATCTTCAGGTTTGTAGCCATTTTGATTCAGTGCTTCATAAATTACTTCAGGCATTTTAATAACAGCTCTTTTAAATACTGCCTGTCCGTCCATATACGGGAACAGGTCTTCTTTATCCAACAGTTCCTGAGTAATAAACATGTTTCCGTATGGTGCATCGGGTTGCGGTGGCTTCCATTTTGGGTTATGGACCCCAGCGTGAAATCCAGGATTCGGCATACTTAATATTTCGGCATCTGCTCCGTCGCTGTGTAGATGCGTGCTTAATATACCACGATCCTTTGTAGGCGATGGCTGTAAAACAACTGCGCCGGCACCATCGCCAAAAATTACCGATACGTTGCGCCCCCGCGTACTAAAATCAAGGGCATAAGAATGCACTTCGGCTCCAATTACCAGTACATTCTTATACATACCTGTTTTGATAAATTGATCACCGATACTTAATGCATATACAAAGCCACTGCATTGATTGCGAACATCGAGCGCACCAACTTCTTTCAGTCCAAGCATGCGTTGTATCAATACTCCGCAACCGGGAAAATAATAATCGGGACTTAGTGTAGCAAAAATCACAAAGTCAATGTCAGAAGCTGTAACATTTGCACGCGCCATTGCCACTTTCGCGGCATTTGCACCAATAGTTGCTGTAGTTTCTTCAAAGCGCGTTGCATAGCGTCGCTCGCGGATTCCCGTACGTTCTTGTATCCATGCATCACTGGTGTCCATTACTTTCGTAAGGTCTTCATTGGTTACTATATTTTCTGGAACATATTTTCCTATTCCGGCAATAATCGTAAAATTCATGCTAACAAGTGTTAATCTTAGCAAGATAATAAATACCGGCAATTTGAGCAGCTCGAAATGAAATTATTTCAATTAGATGTAAGGAGACATTAATGATGCTTTTGCAATCATCAACTTGTTACTTTTTCAACAACTTTTTTACATTTACTATGCCCAGGCCTTATCTCCTTTTTTATATGGATAAGCACCGTCGTAGCGGCCAGGTGTTTCAACATATCGCAATGCTTTAGTCATTCCTTCCTTGGATGAGAAATAGCCCCAAAGTGTAAGCTGGCGCATCATTGTGAAATAATGCGGCGGATATTTCTTTTTCAGATAAGCGGCACCAAAATTCTTTTTAGCAGCTTCTGCTCTAACCCATTCTTCCTGTTGTTTGTCAAATGCCTCTTTTTCTTTTTTATAAGAAGCAGTTGCTACATACGTGTTTGCTTCATTATGCAAAGCCGTTAAGAAATCAGCTTTTTCGGTGTTTGATAAATCAACAAAATCTTTTTATATTTTTCGTTACAAGATGCGTTGAGTTGTTTAATGCCATCTAAAAACACTTTCTGCTCTTCTTTATTATAACAATCGGTAACCATTGTGTTCATAAACTCGCCCACCAGCGCAACTTTTCCGCCGCCAGAGTCGGGCGTGGGTGGAATAATGGTTTCTGCAACTTCATCCAGCAAGGCAACATCTTTTGCTGCAAATAAGCTTTTATCGGCCGCTGCATTTTTACAACCCGATAAAAATACTTCTGCACCAATGATCGTTCCTCCTAATAAAACCGAAACTCTGGTTAAGGCTTCTCTTCTGTTCATGATTTTTTATTTTGAGATGACATATGATAGTTGACGGATGGCAGACTTAATAATATCAAAACTGAAAAAATATTGCTACGCTTAGTTTTTGTTGACTTATGTACTGTAGTTGAAGAGTGCGACCCTTCGACAAGCTCAGGATAAACTGCCACGATTCTGTGCCTCATCCGTCCGCCGGTTGGCGGACACCTTCTTCTGAAGGAGAAGGGGAGCGGAAATGGAGTTTAATTATAATCGGGACGATGAACCGAGCGTGGCAAAATCGATGATAGTAGCACTCAGCTGGGTTCATAAAAATACTGTCAACTGTCATCTCTCAACTAAATTTATAAATTACCTTTTTTTAATTCGTTTACTGCGTGATCAACCGCACGTGCGGTGAAAGCCATGTAAGTTAAAGATGGATTTACGCATCCGGCCGAAGTCATAAATGAGCCGTCTGTTACAAATACATTTGGCGCATCCCATACCTGATTGTGTTTATTTAATACCGAGGTTTTAGGATCGTGTCCCATGCGTGCTGTACCCATTTCATGTATGCCTTGTCCCATAACGCCATCGCGGTCGAAGCCGTACACCTCTTTTACACCGGCTTTTTCCAGCATTTCTTTTCCGTCTTCTATAATTTCTTTGCGCATCTTTAGTTCATTGTCTTTTAACTCGGCATCTATCGACAAAATATTCAAGCCCCATTTGTCTTTTTTGTTTTTGTCAAGACCAACTATGTTTTCATAATAGGGCAATACTTCGCCAAAGCCGCCCAACCACCAGTTCCAGGTTCCGGCTTCGGTAAGGGATTCTTTCAGCTGTACGCCAACTGCTATTTCTTCAGCAGCGGCTGTGCCTCTTCCTCTGCCTGCTCCTCCCTGATAGCCATATCCGCGTAGGTAATCTCTTTTTCGTTGCCCAGGTTTCTAAAACGAGGAACATAAATGCCGGTTGGCCGCCGACCATAAGTGTACATATCATCATATCCTTCCGAACGCCCACCAGCACCCGATCCTAAATGATGATCCATTAAATAATGTCCCAAAGCGCCGCTGCTGCTGCCCAGGCCATCGGGCCAAATATCTGTAGCCGAGTTAAGCAGTACCCATGTACTGTTTAAGGTAGAAGCGTTAAGAAAAACAATTTTGGCTTTGTATTGATATGTTTTATTGGTCTCTGCATCTAACACTTCTACGCCTGTAGCTCGTTTTTTATTTTTGTCGTATAAAATTTTTGTAACAATACTCATGGGCGCAGCGTTAAATTACCGGTTTTTACGGCTGCAGGTAGTGTAGAGGATTGCGTACTAAAATAACCACCGTAAGGACAACCTAATTCGCACTTAGCCCGATACTGACATTTGGTTCGCCCCGGTAAAGATTCTGTAATATGCGCACATCTCCCTATAATCATACGGCGTGTGTCGTTATATTCTTTTTTAATACGAGCCGCCACATCTTTCTCTACAATATTCATTTCCATAGGAGGTTGAAACTGGCCATCGGGAAGCTGGGGAAGGTTTTCGATACTACCGCTAACACCTATAAACTTTTCAACATAATCGTACCACGATGCAATTTCTTTGTATCGAAGTGGCCAGTCAATACCACTTCCATCTTTTGCATTGGCTTCAAAGTCAAGATCGCTCCATCGGTAAGTTTGCCTTCCCCATAACAAAGAGCGTCCGCCTACAACGTAGCCGCGAAACCAGTTGAACTGCTTTACTTCGGCATACGGCGCTTCTACATCGTTGGCCCACCAATCTAAATTTTTTCATTAGGGCCAAATCCTCTGATGCGGTTAACTTGTAATTCTTTTTGTACTAAACTAAGGCTTCCGTGGTGTTCAAATTCCCACGGCCCTTTTGCGGCACTCGTATAGTCTTTGATGTGTTCTACATTTTTGCCGCGTTCCAGCATTAATGTTTTTAATCCTTTTTCGCAGAGTTCTTTTGCGGCCCATCCGCCGCTGATACCAGAGCCGATTACAATGGCATCATAGGTTTGTTCTGACATGTATCAATCGTTTAAAAATACTTAAGCAAATAGTAAATAAAAAGCACCCTTTTTTGTGAGGGAAAAATTTATTGATGTCAAATGTAATGTATTTTATCAAATTGTAATCGGTTTCAATTTTTTAATCGCGACAAATTATAAACTAATAAAATCTCTGCCACGAATGCACAAATATGCGTCAGAGATTTATTTGTGTCATTCTTTTATGATCAAACCATCCATTTTTTTAACATAAGAATCGTTTCTCACAGAAAACACGGACAAACACAGAAGCCTCACTTTGGGTGTGTTTCTGTGCGATCTGTGAGAGCGATCAATCGCAAAAAAGTACTCAACAATTCTTATAGTTGGCTGTTGTAATTTGGCATACGCAATTTGATTATGGCTTTAACTTTATCTGAACCGAAGATCCGCTCGTTTAAAAACGTAAAACAATTACCCGAAGAAAATAAAAAAATCGCTACCTGGCTGGCGTTCTTGTTGATCCCGCTTTCCGGGCTGATCACGGATATTTACATTCCGTCAATGCCACACATGGCTCAGGATCTGCATCAGCCGGAGCACAACATACAACTCACCCTTACTTTATTTTTAATAAGTTATGGGGCATCGCAATTTATTACAGGAAGCCTTATCGATAGTTTTGGACGTTTCCGCCTCACCTTATTTTCTTTAGCAGTTTTTATAGCCAGCAACTTTGTTATTGTTTCTACAAGGCAAATAGAAATGATTTACGCCATGCGTATAGTTCAAGGTATCACAACAGGCTTTATTGTGGTATCGAAGCGCGCTTTTTTGTAGATGTTTATGAAGGCGAAAAGCGCAAACATTATTTGAGCATCATGTCAATAGTTTGGTCTTCTGCACCGGTTATTGCACCATTTATAGGCGGTTATCTGGAAAAATTTTTTAGCTGGCAGGCCAATTTCTATTTATTAGCTATTTATGCTTTCGTTATGCTTATTCTGGAATGGATATTTTCCGGAGAAACCGTGCAATCATGGCGCCAGTTTAAATCGAAGCAGGTATTAAAAGATTACAGATCGATGCTGCGTGATAAAGGCTTTGCCTGGGGAATTATAATCTGCGGCCTGGCGTATGGTTCAACAATGATATTTAGCCTGGCAGGTGCATTCATTATAGAACACCAACTTGGTTTTTCAGCTGTAGTTGCAGGCTATGCTTCGCTTTTAATGGGTTTGGCATGGATGGCAGGCGGTTTTATTGGAAAGGCAATGATCGGTAAGCCGTTCTTATTAAAATTAAGATGGAGCAATGCATTGCAACTGATATTTACAATCGCAATGATTGGAATGGCCGCTTTTATGTATAATATTTACACCTTATTATTATTTGCTTTTCTCATCCATATTTGCGTAGGCTTCATGTTCAACAATTATTTTGCCTACTGTCTGGGGCATTTCCCAGCGATGGCAGGTTTGGCCAGCGGCCTTACCGGAGGTGGGGTATATATTGTTACTTCTTTTACAAGTTATAGCGTGGTAGGTTTATTACAACCACAAAATCAGCAACAGATGGGATACGGCTATATTGTAATGGCCGTTGCAATTTTCGTTATTCTACATTTTTTATTAAAGAAAGTAAACAGTAATTGATCGCTATCATTCAGGTAATAAAAGGTCATACGTTTTTCCCGCTCTTACCTGTAATGTATTACTTCTCAACCAGGGGTTTAATGTTTTAAGCACTTTGAAACTGGTGCCATTACTTTTTGCAAATGATACCAGGTTAGGTATGGTCTGTGTAACAGTTATGTTTTTTGTTTTGAGAGATGTATAACGATAACTATCTGCTACATCATAGCCCAGCGATTCTGCATTGGCAAGCAAATGTTTAAAAGTGAGAATTCTAAAAATGTATCTATTGGTTTCTTCCGGCAAAACCAGGTCGTAATAATTCTTACTACCTTGTTGCGTTACGCGTTGATTGTAACCACCCATTCCACAATTATAAGATGCGGCTGCCGCTGTCCAGCTACCAAAGCGGTTATAAGCCTGTTTTAAATATTTGCAAGCCGCTTCTGTTGATTTTATTACATGATAGCGTTCGTCAACTGAACCCGAAACTTCCAGGTTATAGCCTGGGGCAGTGCCTGCCATAAATTGCCAGAAACCTGTTGCTCCCACTTTAGATATAAGATTTTGAAGATTGCTTTCCGCAACGCATAAATATTTAAAATCATCAGGCACATTATTGGCCTGTAAAACAGCTTCAATTTGTGGGAAAAAGCGTTCAGCGAGTTTGATGATATATACTACATTTTGCGGCTGAAAATAATTGTATGTTAGCTCCCGGTCCAATTGCTCATTTATTTCCCGTCGTTCTAACGGAACTGTTTCACCGGCAAAACTCATGGAGTCGGGTAGCGCCGGCGCTTTATACAAACCAGGAACTGCTATTTTTTCTACAGCTGGTTGTTCTTTAAATCCGAACAGGCTCATAGCTGTAAAGCAAACTCCTATACCTGCGAAAAATAAAAGGCCCCCAAAAGTTATCTTTTTCATGTGTATATTTTTTAGCTGCAGCTGCACTGCTTTTTTATTTTATTGAAGAACATTCTAAAGATACAATTACAAAAATTGTGTTACTGCAATGTTATTTTAAAATCTTAACCTGTTACTGTTGTATGTATTCTAAATATTACATAATTTCACCTCCTAAAGTGCAATTTATGAACGAAAATGTAATTGTTGTTTCCGAAGCTAACGATGTGGAGCGTGCCGTGTTCTATAAAAAAACCTATATCCACGTAGCCATTGCCATTTTATCTTTTATGGTTGTAGAAGGGTTTTTGCTAAGAGCCGTTCCTGTAGAACTTATACAGCAAATGATGGGTGGCAAATTCATCTGGCTGTTCATTATCGGTTTATTTTGGCTGGGAAGTATAGTAGCCAATAAGTTTGCTTTCTCTTTAAGCAAAAATATGCAGTATGTTGGGCTTGGTATTTATGTGCTTATTGAAGCCATTATTTTCCTGCCCGTTCTTTATATTGCTTTGGTAATGAGCGATGGCGCAGCTGTTGTTCAGCAAGCTGCAATCATTACTTTGTTTATGTTTGGCGGACTTACAGCAGTAGTGTTTCTAACTAAAAAAGACTTTTCCTTTTTAAGAACAGCTATTGTAGTGGGTGGTTTTGTGGCATTAGGATTAATTGTAGCCGGTGCCATATTCGGTTTCAATCTCGGTTTATGGTTTTCAGTAGCCATGGTGGCGTTGGCATCAGCAAGTATTTTATATCAAACAAGTCAGATAAAAGATAAATACCACACCGGCCAATATGTAGGCGCGGCATTGCAGTTGTTTGCTTCGGTAATGTTGTTGTTTTGGTATATTTTAAGAATTTTAATGAGCCGCAGATAAAATATACTGTCATATATTATTATCCTCTGTAATTAATTTTACCGGGGATTTTTATTGTCCCGGCTGAAGAATATATGGCATCTTCGTTGCGTCGCGCTCTTCTGCTATAGAATATAAATCAACCTATTTAAACGACGAACAATACAAAAAACAAACGCGCCGCTTTGGTTTCGTCCAGCGTTATTGAGTGTCTTCACTCACCAATATACTGAAATAATATAATCATAATTTCTCCAATATAGGATAAGCTGAATAAAAGCCGTACCTTTGCGCTCTTTTTAAAGAGTTCTGGTTAACAGGTTTCGGGGTTTTAATGCTAAAAATTATGTTTAAAGCCTTCAAAATAAAACCCTTGTAAACCTATCAACTTGTAAACTTATCAACTTCATTCAACATGAATTTACGCAACATCGCCATCATAGCACACGTTGACCACGGTAAAACAACCCTGGTTGACAAAATTTTACACGCCACTAAAGTGTTTCGCGACAACCAGGATACAGGTGATCTGATCATGGATAGTAACGATTTAGAGCGTGAGCGCGGTATTACTATTTTTAGTAAAAACGCAGCGGTTACTTATAAAGACATGAAGATCAATGTAATTGATACTCCAGGTCACGCCGATTTTGGTGGTGAGGTAGAACGCGTATTGAAAATGGCCGATGGTGTTATTCTTTTGGTGGATGCTTTTGAAGGTCCTATGCCGCAAACACGATTCGTATTGCAAAAGGCTTTGGCTTTAGGTTTAAAGCCAATTGTTGTTATCAATAAAGTAGATAAACCCAATTGCCGTCCGGATGAAGTACATGATGCGGTGTTTGACCTGTTTTTCCATCTAGATGCAACAGAAGAACAATTGGATTTCCCAACATATTATGGTTCAGGAAAAAATGGCTGGTTCAACGATTCTTTAACCGAAATCGACAATATTAATCCTTTGCTGGACGGTATCATCAAATATGTACCACCGCCACATATTCACCACGGAACGCTGCAAATGCAGATTACTTCTTTAGATTATTCTTCTTTCCTTGGGCGTATTGCTATTGGTAAAGTGGCTCGCGGGTCTATTAAAGAAAGCCAGCAGGTTGCCTTGGTTCAGGCCGATGGCGCTGTTAAAAAAATTCGTGTAAAAGAATTGTATGTGTTTGAAGGCATGGGTAAGAAGAAAGTAGCTGAAGTTCATGCTGGCGATCTTTGCGCTGTTGTAGGTATCGAAGATTTTAATATTGGAGATACCATTGCCGATGTTGAAAATCCCGAAGCATTACCCGTGATAAGCGTGGATGAACCAACCATGAACATGCTTTTTGGTATCAACAATTCCCCATTTTATGGAAAAGACGGGAAATTTGTTACCAGTCGCCATTTGCGCGATCGCTTAATGAAAGAAACCGAAAAAACCTGGCTTTGCGTGTTGAAGAAAGCGAAGGCGGAGAAAGTTTCTTAGTATATGGCCGTGGTATCCTGCATTTAGGAGTGCTGATCGAAACTATGCGTCGCGAAGGGTATGAATTAACTGTAGGCCAGCCGCAGGTTTTAGTAAAAACAATTGATGGCAAAAAATACGAACCTTATGAAACTTTAGTAGTAGACGTTCCGGAAGAGTTTGCCAGCAAAGTAATTGATTTGGTTACCCGTCGTAAAGGCGAAATGCTGATTATGGAAACCAAAGGTGAAATGCAACATTTGGAGTTTGATATTCCTTCACGCGGATTGATTGGTTTACGTACCCAAATGCTTACCGCAACTACCGGAGAAGCAGTAATGGCGCACCGTTTTAACGATTACCAGCCTTGGAAAGGCGTAATCCCCGGAAGAAACAATGGCGTATTGATTTCAAAAAGTCAAGGCAAAACAACAGGATATTCTATTGATAAATTACAGGATCGTGGTACTTTCTTTGTTGATCCGGGAGAAGAAGTTTATGCAGGACAAATTCTTGCCGAAAACATCAAGCCTGGAGATTTAATAGTTAATGCTATCGAGGAAAAGAAATTAACCAACCACCGCGCTAGCGGAAGCGATGATGCTACGCGCATTGCTCCAAAGACATTATTGACGCTGGAAGAGTGTATGGAATATATTCAGCAAGATGAGTGTATTGAAGTAACTCCTAATTTTATCCGTATGCGTAAAGTTATATTGGATGAAACAGAAAGAAATCGTCAGGCAAAAAAATGGCTACTGAAGCGTAATTTCCTGATTTGTAAATAATTGTAAAATCCTGATAGCAATATCGGGATTTTTTTGTATTCAAGAAATGTAAATTGCGTCAGCTTGTTGACTGAATTAATGTAAATTACGTCAGTTTATTGACGGAATTAATGTAAATTGCGTCAGTTTAATTTAGCCACTTATGCTACAAAGAGCCATCTTTCAAAAAATAATTGATGATTGCAAGAAGCAAAAAGTAAGTCTGCTTGTTGGTGCCAGACGTGTGGGTAAAACCGAATTATTATTGAAGATAAAAGAACATTTTGGAAAAGACTGCCTTTGGCTGAATGGCGAAGATGCAGATATTGAACAATTATTATCAACCAGAACGGTTGCTAATTACAAGAGATTGTTGGAAGGTAAAAAATTGCTTATTATCGACGAAGCTCAATATATTACAGATATTGGCAGAAAAGTGAAGTTAATGATTGATGAAATTAAACCGTTACACATTATTATTACAGGCTCCAGCAGTTTTGATTTACAGCAAAACGCAGGTGAGCCGCTTGTTGGCCGCAGCATCACCAATAAATTATATCCGATAGCGCAGATGGAATTGGCCGCGGTAGAAAACCCTTTGAAAACTAAGCAAAAACTAGAAGAACGATTAATTTTTGGTAGTTATCCTGAAGTGCTGAATATTGAATCATTAAAAGAAAAGCAGCAATACTTGCAGGAACTTGTCAATACATATCTTTTAAAAGATATTCTTGCTTTTGAAAATATCCGCAATCCGCAGAAGATAAAAGACTTATTGATATTGCTGGCGCATCAAATTGGCAAAGAAGTTTCGAACGAAGAGTTAGGCCGCAGCTTGGGCTTGAGTAAAAACACAGTAGAACGATATCTTGATTTATTGAGCAAGGTATTCGTAATTTATAAACGTAGTGGATATAGCAAAAATCTCAGAAAAGAGATTGTCAAAAGCAGTCGTTGGTATTTTTCCGATAACGGAGTTCGGAATGCGCTGATTGGCAATTTTAGTTTTATGGCGTTGCGGCAGGATGTGGGAATGCTTTGGGAAAATTATATATTGAGTGAAAGAATAAAGTACCATGAGTATAACCACAATACAGTATACAGCTACTTTTGGCGCACTTACGACCAACAGGAAATAGATTTGATAGAAGAAAATGCCAATCTGCTAAACGCATTCGAAATGAAGTGGAAAGAGCAGCAGGTGAAAACACCGGTAGCCTTCGAAAAAGCATATCCCTACGCGAGTTTTAACATTGTACATCAAAATAACTACCAAAGCTTCATTGTATAATTTGTAATTTTGCGGCATGCAAAAAAGAATTGCAACGATTATTATTTCCTTCATTTCCGCTATTTCAGCGTCGGCGCAATGTTCCATCTGTACTAAAACAGCTCAGCAATTAGGCGATGGTCCGGCACATGGTTTGAACGGAGGCATTATATACCTGGCTTTTATACCATTACTTGTAATTGGTATTATAGGCTTTCGCTGGTGGAAAAGTGAGAAAAACGCTAATAAGTAAGTATAATAAACTGGTTGCGAAAATTCTACTTTCAATTGCATACAGACCAGGTGTACGCATGTTCGGACTTATTTAAAATCACCAAAAATACAATCATCATGCTTGAACAAATTTTGGATCTTGTAAAACAACAGGGTCAGCAATCCGTCGTTCAAAACGCCGACATTCCAAATGAAAAAAATGCTGAAGTAATGAAAGAGGCGGCGAGTACTATTACTGGCGGCTTTCAAAACATGTTAAGTAGTGGAGGACTTCAAAATATAATTGGCATGTTTGGAGATAACAGCAATGAAGGTAAAGCAGGACTTTTAACTAATCCGATGGTAGCAACACTTATCAGTCAACTTGCCGGCAATCTTATTAAAAAATTGAACCTGAGTCCAGCTGTGGCTAATAACGTGGCAGGAGATATTATTCCAGGTGTGCTGGATAAGTTGAGAAATAATACACGAAGCAACGCACCGGAAAATGATGCTTTTAATTTAAACGATTTGATAGGCGCGTTTACAGGTGGGAAGAATAAATCAAATGGTTTTGACTTTCAGGGACTAATAAGTCAGTTTACCGGAGAAGGGAAGGTTGATCTTGACGAAGCTAACAAAACTGTTTCGTCACAAGCGCAACAAAAGCAACAACAGGAAAGTGGATTATCGGATTTAATCCAAAATTTTTTTAAATAGAAAACCGATTTTGCAGTTTTGGCATAATTTCTGTTATTTATTTAAATGTAGTTCTTACAAAATATAAAGTATCAAAAGTTGAGTTTTAAAATGCTTTTAAATTACTTTAACAACTACGATAAAATAAATAATTCTCTTGTACGTTTAATAATGTATAAGAATTAAGATAGTCAATTTTCTCATAAGCAGTTAGTTTTGGTTGCGACCCCTGTTTCCACAGGGGTCTATTTTTTTGCATATACTATAAGGCTAAAAATAAGGCCGACTATAGCGCCAGCACTGTCTGCAACTACATCCCACATATCATAATCACGATTGGCTACTAAATATTTCTGAACCAATTCCATTATATATCCGAACAGAATACCAGTTAGTGTAACCAGAATGAAATTTCTTTTGATTGTATTAGTCGAACTCTTGTAACGTACTATTGCACACCATAAAACGACAAATAGTGCAAAAAGTCCAAAATGGATCCATTTGTCAAAATATGGGATATTAAGAAAAGAGGCTTCTTCCGGCAGATCCGAACCCGGTATAACCAGAAGTATAACAATAATGGCCGACCAAAAAATGGCCGGCCAGTAACTATTCGATAATTTTTTCAAAATTTGAATTTTATTAATTTGACGCACTTATCCTGTTACGGCTTCGTATCCTGCAGCATCTAACAATGCATCAACATCAGCCGGATTATCAACAGTCATTTTGATCATCCATCCTTCGCCATAGGGATCTGTATTCACCAGTTCCGGCGCATTAGAAAGTGCCGGGTTAAGTTCATTTATAGTGCCATCCACCGGAAGGTATAAATCAGATACAGTTTTCACCGCTTCTACGGTTCCGAAGACTTCATTAGCTTTAAGTGCTTTTCCTATTGTCTCCACTTCTACAAATACAATATCACCTAATTCGCGCTGAGCGAAATCTGTAATACCTATTGTAGCAATATTACCTTCTAGTTTGATCCATTCATGATCTTTGGTATAACGAAGTGTATCAGGATAACTCATAGTTATATAAATATTTTATTTGAAATACAAATATGGGCAAAAGCATCCAATTTTTCTGAAACAAAACTCATTTTTTCTGCGCATTTAAAAACTGTATTGAATTTGATATTTATTTTCGGTACAACTGTAACATTTACCTGATTTTATCGACTAGTTAAGGACAGGTCATTTATGCCAAACCGCTTATGTGGCATTTCATCACTTTTATCGGTCGTTTTACACCATTTACCGTAAAATGCTTTTTATGAGCATGATCCAAAGATAGATTTGCTTTATTAAACCACTTTTATGCGTTCTTTTTTTATTGATAGCCCTTTTCACAATTGCCAAAGTAGCAACAGCCCAAACTGTAAATGGTAAAATAACAGACAACAGCCAGGTGCCAATGCCTAACGCATCTGTATCCCTTTTAAATGCAAAAGATTCATCTCTTAAGAAAATTAATGCCGCCGATAAAGAAGGTAATTTCCTATTCGAGCATATCGCCGCAGGTAAATATATATTGATGGCTACAAGCATTGGCTATGCCAAAACATATTCCGCAGTATTTGAATATGATAGTATAAGTAGCATTACACAACATTTAATTATTGACAAAAGTACCGTACAGATGACTGGTGTTGTTGTAACTGCAAAACGCCCGCCCATCGAAATGAAGGCGGGAAAGACGGTAGTAAATGTAGATGGTCAGCCTACTAATGCCGGACTGAATGTGTTGGAAATACTGGAGAAATCGCCTGGCGTATCGGTTGATGCAGATGGAAATGTAAGCCTTCAGGGAAAAGGCGGTGTAATGATATTGATTGATGATAAACCTACTTATTTGAGCGGTACTCAACTAGCCGCCTACTTAAAAAGTATACAGGCAAGCGGCCTTAATCAGATAGAAATAATGACATCGCCACCAGCTAAGTACGACGCAGAAGGTGGATCGGGTGTCATCAATATTAAAACTAAGAAAGGCACTATCAAAGGGTTTAATGGTAATTTGGACTTAAATTATATACAGGGCCTATATCCTAAATATAATGGCGGGGCCAATCTTAACTATCGCAATAATAAACTGAATATTTTTGGAAGTTACAATGGCGGTGTGTGGGAAAGCTTAGGAACAATGGCCATAAACCGAAATTTTTATAAGGATGGAGCGTACTCGGACTCTTCTGCTCAAATAACCAATCGGAAGAACGATAATGAGTGGCATAATACCAGGGTTGGTATGGATTATTATTTTACCGATAATGATGTGGCTGGCATAGTTATAAGAGGCGGTATTAGCGAATGGGAGGAAATAATCAAAGTATATCAAACTTGTACGGCACGGATAAAGCGCTCCGTTCCATTCTGGCATCACAAGGAAACAATTCGGGGCGTTCGAAAAATATCAATATTAATGGAAATTACAAGCATACATTCGATTCGTTAGGAAAAGAAATGACTACCGATTTAGATTATGGATATTATGACGACCAGGGAAAAAATTTACTTATTACAAGAGCTTTAGATGTTGATAATACACAAGTGGGCAACACCATCTCTTTACGTGGCACACAACCATCAATTGTAAATATATATAGTGGTAAAGTAGACTATATACACCCATTTTCCAAAGCACTAAAATTAGAAGCAGGTATTAAGAGCAGCTATGTAAATACTGATAACAATGTTCGGTATATGCGCGATACAAGTACCGGATGGTTTGATGATATAGAAAGAAGTAACCATTTTATTTTTAAAGAAAACATTAATGCTTTATATGGCATATTTACAGCTAGCCTCAAAAAATGGGAATTAAGTGCCGGTCTTCGGGTAGAGAATACAAACGCCAAAGGTGAGCAGGTAGAAATAGATAGTAGCTTTACGCGGAAATACACTAACCTGTTTCCGAATGTTGGTGCCGTTTATAGCATCAACGATAAAAATAAACTGAGTTTTGCCTACAGCCGTCGGGTGCGCAGACCCGATTATGATGATCTGAATCCGTTTGTTTATTTTATAGATTCGCTTACTTACGGACAGGGAAATCCCTACCTGCAACCCGAATTTTCCAATAGGTTTGAACTAAGTCATACATACAGGAGTTTCCTGACATTAACTATAAGCCATACGCGAACTGATGATATTATAACACAGCTATTAAAGCAGAACACCGAAAAGAAAACTACTTTTCAAACCACAGAAAACTTTGCAAAAAGAAGACAATGGGGAGCGTCAGTATCGATAAACAAACAATTGGTAAAATGGTGGAACCTGAGCCTTTATACCGGCGTATTTAATAATCAATACAAAGGGTTATACAATGATGGTAAAATAAATACACCGATAGAAGTTGAAATTAATGTGCTTGATGCAAATGTGACCAATAGTTTTTCGTTTGCTAAAATATGGACAGGTGAAATAAGTGGCTGGTTTAGTTCAAGTCCTTCAGATGGACTAATAATTGGCAATCCAATGGGGGCTTTAAATGTTGCGTTGGCAAAACAAGTTTTTAAGAAAAAGGAACTCTTAAGATTGGAGCCAGAGATATTCTGCGTACAAGCAACTTCAGCGGATATTCGCGATATGCTGATGTAGATATTACGGTTGATAATAACCGCCGAATGGATAATCCTCAGTTTAATGTTTCCCTCGTCTATAAATTTGGCAGTAACGATATAAAACCCGCCCGTCGCCGCACCGGCAGCGCCGACGACGAGCAAAGCCGTGTAGGCAGTGGGGGAATTAGTGAATAGCTAATGGACTATTTCGCCTCATCACATTAGTAAATTGATTAATCAAAAAGTACCATTCGCCGTAGTTTTTTAACCATTCATCGGCAAAAGCTTTTCCAAATCATGATTTACAAATAGGTTTGCACATCAATTTATAAATCAAAGTTTGTTATGAGATTCTTAGTATTGGCATTAGGTCTGTTTGTATTTCAGAATTTATCCGCACAGAAAATTGAAGGCTCTGTTAAAGATGTGGATGGGAAAGGTTTGACTGCCGCCACCGTATCGTTATTAAATGGGAAGGATTCGTCTATCGTAAAATTGAATGCTACTGATAAAGATGGTGTTTACATTTTTGAGCACATCGCTCCAGGTTATTATATGCTGATGGCGAGCGCTGTGGGTTTTGATAAAGCTTATTCCGGCACGTTTGATTATGCTGGTGATGATAAAAAGCTAGCAGATATTCAAATGGCTGCGTCAGCTACTGAAATGTCAGCAGTTGTTGTTACAGCAAAGAAACCTTTGATTGAGGTTAAGTCCGACAAAATGATTGTAAATGTAGAAGGCACGATCAATGCTACCGGTAATGATGCTTTAGAGCTTCTACGGAAATCTCCTGGCGTATTGGTTGATAAAGACGATAACCTAAGTATGGCGGGTAAAAATGGCGTTAGGGTTTATATTGACGGAAAACCATCACCACTTCGCGGTACTGATCTTGCTAACTATCTGAAATCAACTCAATCCTCAAGTGTCGAAGCAATTGAGCTGATTACAAATCCATCTGCTAAATATGAAGCTGAAGGCAATGCCGGTATTATAAATATAAGGCTTAAGAAAAACAAATCTTATGGTTTAAACGGATCTGTTAATGCAGGTTACAGTGTGGCTAAGTATGCTAAATATGATGGCGGCATTAATCTGAATTATCGCGTTGAAAAAGTAAATCTTTTCGGTAATTATAATCATAATCAGGGATTGCGATATAACAACCTGGGCCTTTATAGAGAGCAGGCTGATAGCGTGTTTGACCAGTTTGCTAATCAGGTAAACGATTTGAAGTCGCATAACTTTAAAGCAGGCCTTGATTACTTTATCAATGATAAAAATACGTTGGGTGTGTTGGTTAACGGAAGCATTTCTGATTTTGTTGAAAACAATGATGGGGAAATGACCATAGCTCCGCAATCTACCGGGGTTGTTGACCGCATCTTAAAAGCTAATTCGGATATTAATCAAAGCAATAAGAATTTTAATTATAATCTGAATTATCGGTATGCCGATACAAGCGGCCATGAATTAAATGTAGATGCAGATTATGGCTACTATAATATCAGGAATAATCAATTGATCCCTAATATTTATTATGATGGATCTGGCACTACAGAATTATTCAGAAATGTTTACAGAATGATAGCGCCAACGGATATTGATATCTACTCTTTCAAGGCCGATTATGAACAGCCATTGATGAAGGGAAAACTGGGATATGGTGGTAAGATTGGATATGTAAAAACCGACAATGATTTTGGGCAGTATAATGTTGATGCTAACAATAATGAAAGTTTTGACCGTAACAGAAGCAATCGTTTTGAGTATACAGAAAGTGTAAACGCATTATATGTTAACTATAATAAGCAGTTTAAAGGCATTGCTATCCAATTGGGCGTAAGGGCAGAGCAAACTAATTCCGAAGGGTTGTCAACAGGAGAGCAGTTTATAAATATGAGTATGCACCTTATGATTCAGCTATAAAAAGAAGCTATCTTGATTTCTTTCCAAGTGCTGCCATCACTTTTAATAAGAACCCCATGAGTGTGTTCAATATTACTTATAGTCGTCGTATAGACAGGCCAGACTATCAAAATATGAACCCCTTTGAGTTTAAGCTGAACGATTATACTTATTCAAAAGGTAATACCAATTTGCGACCGCAATACACAAACAGCTTTGGAGTTACACACACTTATAAATATAAACTCAATACCAGCCTTACTTACAGCCATGTAAGCGATATGTTCGCTCGCATCCTCGAGCCAGAAGGGTCGGTTCAATATCAAACCCCTCGTAACCTTGCTACGCAGGATGTTGTTAGCATGAATGTAACTTATCCTTTCAGCTATAAATGGTATAGTTTTTTTACCAGTCTGACTGGAAATTACACGTATTACAAAGCTGACTTCGGGGGTAACAGGAAAATCAATCAGGATGTTGTTAATGGACAAATCTATATTCAAAATACATTTAAGTTACATAAAGATTTGACTGCAGAACTTACAGGCTTATATATTACACCATTTATTTGGGAAGGCACATTTCGTGGTAAAGCAATGGGATTTGTAAGTGCTGGTCTTCAAAAAAATGTACTTAAAGGAAAAGGTACAATAAAGGCTAGTGTTGATGATATCTTTAAAACAATGCGTTTCAGAGGTATTAACGACTATGCCGGTGCCTATAGTCGAATTGATGCAGCCTGGGAAAGTCGTATGTTTAAGATCAATTTCAATTATCGTTTTGGAAGCAACCAGGTTAAAGCGGCCCGCCAGCGTAAAACAGGTTTAGAAAGCGAAGGTAAGCGTGCCCAAAATTCCGGAGGCAATCCCGGTCAATAAAAGCTTAGTTTTGTTGGTTTATAAAAGTTGTCGACTATTTGTTGGCAACTTTTTTGCATTGCATAAATCGTGAACATAATACGATATCTCAAATAAATAGATTTTAACCAGTCAATCGCCGCAATTATCTGGCAGACGTGTAAATATTTTACTAATGAAAGTTATTATACCCCTCTTGATCGGCTGTTTAGTAATTATTAGTTGCAACAATTCATCAAAAGTTAACAAGTCAGAAGAAACTGATTCGACAGTTGCGGTGAAAGACAGCAGCGTGCTGATGGATAGTATTACAGAAATGGATACTGCTTCGGCAGTGATGCCCAGGGAAAGTATTATTCAGGTTCCTATTGCAGCCGAAACATTACCTATAACAAAATTGCAAAGGACCATTACTTCAGACATGCAATCTGTTCATGTTTTACTGAATGATTTGGATGTAGGTTTGCTCAGAGTAAGTATTAGTCATAGCCTCCCTGATGCAAATATCAGGATTAGCCAGATAGTTTTGCCGGATGGAAGTACCGATGGCCCTTTTGGTCAGCAAATGTCATTTGATGTAAAACAAAAAGGTAATTATACAATCATTATTAATAAGAGCAATATGGCATCGGGGACACAAGTGGGTGATGTCTTTATAACGATAGAAAGATAAATTTGTTAGGTATGATAATTGCACCTATTAGGTAATAATAAACGATTTTTAATTTTAAAAACTATTGGTTATGGATAATGAAAATTTAAAAAAAAATCAAAAGGAACACGAAGATGCGCCTATCAAGCCAGATCCTGAAACGCTTGGAAAAACTGATCCACAGGAAGATATGGAAGGTCCGGTATCTTCATTAATGCAAAAAGGAAGCAAAGTGATGGAAAGCAAAGAAGATAAGAAAGATGCTTCGAAAAAGCATGATGAAAAAATGTAATTAAGATTACCAGGGACTGCATAGAGCTTTTGCTCTATGCATAAATTCCCTCAATAACATCTTTGTACTTTTCCATTATTACTTTTCTTTTAAGGCTCATTTTAGGTGTCATCTCACCGCCATCAACGCTCCACTCATGTTGGAGTAATATGAATTTTTTTATTTGTTCAACATGATTGAAATTAACATTGTGATGATCTATTACTGAGCGAAAAAGATCATGAATTTCCTGGCTGTTTATTATTTCTTCATCTGTTAGATCTGCAATATTATTCTCTTTCATCCAGTCACGGATCGCATTAAAAGATGGAACAACAAGGGCGCTAACAAATTTCCTTTCACTACCCAGCACAATTATCTGCTCTATAAATTTGCTTTCTTTCATCTTGTTTTCAATAGGCTGAGGAGCTACATACTTACCACCACTGGTTTTAAATAATTCTTTTTTACGATCCGTTATTTTATAAAAACGGTTTTCGATAATAGTGCCGATATCGCCTGTGTGTAACCATCCGTCTTTTATAACTTCTGCAGTTAATTCGGGATGTTTATAATAACCTAACATGACACTTGCTCCTTTCACTAAAATTTCACTGTCTTCAGCAAGTTTTACTTCAATGCCTTCAATGGGTGGCCCAACGGTTCCAAAATAAGTTTCGTTATTCTGTTTTCGGTTCACGCAAATAACCGGGCTGTTTTCTGTTGGTCCATAACCTTCATAAATAGGTATTCCGGCCGCATTAAAAATACGCAACAACTTCTCAGATGCGGCGGCTCCGCCGGTAATGATAAAACTAATATTACCGCCTAAAGCTTCGCGCCATTTGCTAAAAACCAACTTTCGCGCAATGTTTAGTTTGATTTTATACAAACCTCCCGGAGGTTTTCTATTGTCGTATTTCATACCAAGGCCAACGCTCCAGAAAAAAAGTGCCCTTTTTATACCGGTTAGTTCATTTCCCTTAGCCATGATCTTTTCGTACACTTTCTCTAATAATCTTGGCACAGTAGTAAATCCATCAGGCTTTACTTCTTTCAGATTTTCTCCAATCGTCTCCAAACTTTCTGCATAAAAGATACTAATACCGCTAAAAAGATATAAGTAGGTGATCATCTTTTCAAAAATATGATTGAGCGGTAAAAAGCTAAGTGTTTTTGTTTGTGGTTGGTCGGGAAACGGAAAACTAGCCTTCGAAAAAAGATGTTGCTTACAATATTGCTATGGCTTAACATTACACCCTTTGGTGTTCCTGTTGTGCCGCTGGTATAAATAATAGTAGCTACATGAGAATTGGGGATTTGCTTTTTTGCTGATTCTACTTGCTCCAAAAGATCAGGCGAAGCTAAAGCTAAAAGTTCTGTATAATGGGCTGCTCCTTTTACTTCATCAAAAGTATAAATGCCTTTTAAAGAATCACTATTTAATGATCGAACTTTTTCAAGTAATTCTTCATTACTAACAAATATATATTTAGCTTCGGATTCTTTGAGAATATATTCCATCTCTGCAGGACTGGTTGTTGGGTACATCGGTACAAGGATCGCCCCGATTTGTTGAACGGCCAGGTCCGCAAAAACCCATTCTGGCCTGTTATTGCTAATGATAGCAATTTTATCGCTGCCTTCCGGTGTGAAATTTTTGCCACTTACTCCTTTTGCTAATAAGCCGGCAGATAGGCGGTTTACAATATCGGCAACGTCTTTTGTTGCATGTGATCTCCATTGCCCATTTTCTTTGGCATTAAGCATATTAGTTTTCGGAAATGCGGTTAGCTGGTGCGCAACGGCATCAAACAATCGGTATTCTGGATAACCCATAGTAATCGTTTAATAACAGACAAGTTAAGAAAAATAGTTAAATAAAAGGATGCTCGTTCAGTTCTGTTTTTGCATAAAAAAACCACCCGAACAAGCAGGTGGTTTGGGACTTTATGCTATAACAAATTTATTTTAAAGAATAGGCTTGATTGACGGGCATTTTAAATACTCTTGAGGTATGGAACGCTGTAAACTTATCATATTCTTCTTTATGCGCCTGAACCCATTTTTCAAAATTAGCCTGATTGTCTACCGGTCCAAACATCCATTGGTTGTAAGAATCGAACAAACCATCTTTCATTAATTGTTGATGATAATCGAACAATTTAAAAGGGAATTCTTTTGCATAAGATGTGTTCCAGTCAAGAATAAAACGAGTACGAATCATAGCCAGGCTTTCAGGTGTAATACCCTGAGCCGAAATGCCGGATTGTTTAGCAAAAGTTTCAAGAACAGCTTTTGCAAACGCATTCTTTTGATTCGCCGCATCAGCTTTGAGATTGTTAGAAATAAAAAGCTTTTGCTTGTATGCATCTAAAACCATTTTCTTAATACTGTTTGCTTTAGGATTCAGGCTTTCCATATTTGCGTATATTTCGCCATATATTATAGCCCAAACTTTATCATCTTGCTGTTTGTAATAATATACCGCTGCATTATAATAATTGCCCCCGTAAGATGGTGCTACCTGGATACCTTTTTCCCAATGTTGTATGGCTCCGGTTGGGTTTTTCATAATCTCCAACAGTTCTCCATAGTCGTTATATAAAGGCCCGCTTTTTGGAAAATCTTTCAAACCATCTTTGTAATTTTTCTCTGCCGCACTATAATTTTCCTGTGCTTTGTAAATATTACCTGCTAACTGGTATGCAGCCGGGTCACAATCCGGGCTTGCAATTACTGGTTTAATGCTTTCTAAAGCCTTTGTATAACTTTTTTGATAATAATAGGCCAATGCCAGGTCTTTTTGAATACCCATGTCATTTTTATCCGTTTCATTAGCTTTGGTAAGCACTAAAACTGCGTTATCCAAATCGCCTGATTGCATAAAAGTTCTTGCGCGCTGACGCTCAGAAGAAAGGCTGTTTTGCGCAAGCAAATTCATGCAAATAGGTATAAATAAAGCAGTTACAAATATTTTTTCATTAAATCAATTTTTTGATACGTAAAAACACAAAAAACAAGCCGAAAATATTTTCGTTATATTATTTGAGATGCAAAAGTAGGCGAAAGGGTGGCAGCATGTAAAAAAATATTTCACAGTAATCAACAAGAATGCGAAAATATCTGAGTTGCTGGCCAGCAAAGATGAAGATTTGTAACGATAGAATATATGTGCTCATGTATGTTGTTCTGTACAAGCGATCCGCCAGCTGGCGGAAAGGAAGATGCTATTTATTCTTTTGCTGAAAACAAAATTGATATGTATATTTTATTCGGTTTTTTAAGTCGCATTGTATGAATGTTAAAACATTTAAACAGGGTAATAATTATAATCCAGAAGTTTACATTTGTAACCTCACATTTTTTGTAGAATGAAATGTCAGGCCATTTGGCTCTTTTGAATTTCTATTGTCAGATAAATTCATATTATATATATAAAATAAAAATGGATGAAAATAGCATTGGCGCAACAAAACTATCACATCGGGAATTTTGATTCGAATGTAAAAAAGATGATCGACGCGATAACGCAGGCGCGGAATGAAGGCGCAGACCTGGTTGTTTTTTCCGAACTATGTATTTGCGGTTATCCACCGCGAGATTTTTTAGAGTTCAGCGATTTTATTAATCAATGTTACAAAGCGATTGATACGATAAGAGGGCATGCTGACGATATTGGCGTGCTGGTTGGTGCGCCTGCAAGAAATGCAGATTCGCAGGGTAAAGACCTTTTCAATGCAGTCTTTTTACTTTACGAGAAAGAAATAAAAGGGGAAGTTCATAAAACGCTGCTTCCAACTTATGATGTGTTTGATGAAGGCCGGTATTTTGAACCTGCTTATAGCTGGAATGTGCTTGAGTTTAAAGGAAAGAAATTAGCAGTTACTATTTGTGAAGATATTTGGAACATGGGTAGTAATCCATTGTATAGGACAACGCCCATGGAAGAGTTGATAAAGTTTGCTCCAGATGTGATGATCAACCTTTCTGCATCTCCGTATAATTATGCGCAGGATATTGTACGCAACAGCATTGTAAAAGCGCATACACTAAAATATAATCTACCAATGTTGTATTGTAATACGGTAGGTTCTCAAACTGAAATTGTGTTTGATGGCGGAAGTCTTGTTTACAATAATGCTGGTAATAAAGTAGGAGAGTTGAAATATTTTGAAGAAGATTTTAAGGTGTTTGATTTAAATGAGCTGGTAAATAAACAGGCTGTAGGTTTGCAGGATGTGAAGGTTTACTATGCAGCGTCTGATGTTGGCGCTGACAAAAATGTGCTGGAATACCTGGCAGATGAAAAAAGTATTGAAGAAATACATGCCGCTCTGATACTTGGAATAAAAGACTATTTTTCGAAGATGGGCTTTACTAAAGCTATTATAGGGTCAAGCGGAGGAATAGACAGTTCTGTAACTATTGCGCTTGCAGTTGAAGCATTAGGAAAAGACAACGTTAGGGCAGTTTTGATGCCGTCTCAATATTCAACTTCACATTCTGTAAGCGATGCAGAACAACTAAGTAAGAATCTTGAAAACCCTTATGACATTATAGCGATCAAAAATATTTATGAAACATTTCTTACTGAACTCAATCCGATATTTAAGGATCTGCCTTTCAGCGTAGCAGAAGAAAATATTCAAAGCCGTACGCGCGGAAATTTATTGATGGCAATTGCCAATAAATTTGGATATATTCTTTTGAACACATCTAATAAAAGTGAACTGGCTACAGGATATGGTACATTGTATGGAGATATGGCGGGTGGGTTAGGTGTTTTAGGAGACGTTTATAAAACACAGGTTTATGCCTTAGCGAAGTTTATCAACAGAGATAGAGAGATAATTCCTGAACATATTTTAACAAAAGCGCCTTCGGCTGAATTAAGGCCCGATCAAAAGGATAGCGACAGTCTGCCTGAATATGACGAGCTGGATACCATACTTTTCAAATATATTGAAGAGCGGCAGGGCCCGAAAGAATTGATTGCACAAGGGTTCGATGAGAAGCTGGTCAACCGGATTTTAAGAATGGTTAATTTGAATGAATATAAGCGTAACCAGTTTTGTCCAATCATCCGGGTTAGCTACAAAGCGTTTGGTGTGGGAAGAAGAATTCCTATTGTGGCAAAATATTTGAGTTGATGAGGAGGCAGGGGAATAGGAAGTGGTAAGTAGCGAGTAGGAAAAATGAAAAATGATAAATGGAGTCTGCATTTCCCCCTCGCTACTCGCTATTTCCCACTTTGTCATCACTATTAACTATTAACAATGAACTTAACAAAGACAGCAGAAGATATTAAGATATTAAACGAAAAGATCGCTAATGCAAGCACTTTTGTAGACCGGCTTAAAGATGAAGTTGGTCACATTATCGTTGGGCAGGCGCACATGCTTGATCGCCTGTTGATCGGATTGCTAAGTAATGGCCACGTTCTTTTGGAAGGTGTTCCTGGCTTAGCTAAAACGCTGACGATAAAATCGCTTGCAACAGCTATTCAGGCTAATTTCAGCAGGATACAATTTACGCCAGACCTGCTACCTGCCGATGTGATAGGGACACTGATGTACAATCAGCAGCAAAATGATTTTGTGGTACGCAAAGGGCCCATTTTCGCCAATTTTATTTTGGCAGATGAGATAAACCGTGCCCCAGCCAAAGTGCAGTCTGCATTGTTGGAAGCTATGCAGGAGCGGCAGGTTACCATTGGCAATACAACTTATAATCTTGAAGAGCCATTTTTAGTATTGGCCACGCAAAACCCATTGGAACAGGAAGGAACATATCCGCTACCTGAAGCGCAGGTTGACCGATTCATTATGAAAGTGATCGTTCGTTATCCTGAAATGCAGGAAGAACAGTTGATATTAAGATCTAATGTACAGTCCGTAAAGATGCCGGAAATCAACCCTGTCGTAAATATTGAAGATGTTCTACATGCGAGAGATTTGGTTCGGAATATTTATTTAGATGAAAAGGTTGAGCAGTATATATTGGATATCGTTTTCGCTACAAGATATCCTGGCCGTTACGAAATGCAAAAGTTAGAACCATTGATTGCATACGGTGCTTCACCGCGTGGTAGCATTAATTTAGCGCTGGCAGGAAAGGCTCAGGCTTTTTTGAAAAAAGAGGGTTTGTTATGCCTGAAGATGTTAGAAGTATAGCGCATGACGTGTTGAGACATCGTATTGGGCTTACTTATGAGGCAGAAGCAGAAAATGTAGATGTAGAAAAAATTATCGATGAAATATTAAGTAAGGTGAATGTACCGTGAGGGGTGGAGAGTTGACAGATGGAAGTTGACAGTTGATAGAAAAACTATAAAAACATCAATCATGACAAATTATAAAAACTTAGAAGCATGGAAAAAATCAATGGAACTTGTTAAGGCTGTTTATTTTCTTACTAAGCAGTTCCCTAAAGAAGAGTTATATGCCTTGACAAGTCAGACAAATCGTGCTGTCGTTTCTATTCCCTGCAATATAGCTGAGGGCATTGTTAGAAATTATAAAAAGGATACTATTCAGTTTCTTCATGTATCAAGAGGTTCGATTTATGAATTGGAAACTTTGTTGAATATTGCGGTGATGGTTGAAATTATCACTGAATCTGATTTTGAACCATTAGCAATGATGATTGATGAATGTATTAAAATTCTGAATGGACTTATTAAATATTTTGAAACGTCAGCACTTAAATAATACTGTCATCTGGCAACTTTCAACCGTCAACTCCTAAATGCGATCCACTTCCGAAATATTAAAAAAGTTCGTGAACTTGAAATTAAAAGTAAGAAGCTCGCCAGAGATTTATTTTCGGGCGAGTATCATAGCGCTTTTAAAGGAAAAGGAATGTCTTTTAAAGAAGTGCGCGAATATGCGGCCGGAGACGATGTAAGGTTTATTGACTGGAACGTTTCTGCCAGGTTTGGCCATCCTTACAGCAAAATATTTGAAGAAGAAAGGGAACTTTCTGTGATGCTGCTGGTTGATATAAGTAATAGTTCTTTATTTGGCACACACTATGGATTGAAAAGAGATGTAGCTACAGAGATTGCTGCTGTGCTTGCGTTTTCGGCTGTCAGCAATGGTGATAAAGTAGGTGCTATTTTTTATAGCGATAAAGTTGAAATGTATATAGCACCCAAAAAAGGAAGGCAGCACGCGCTATATATTGTTCGGGAAATATTGAGCCTCGAAGCTAAAGGCAAAGGTACACGGCTGAATACAGCGCTTAAGTATTTTACAAATGCCATTAAGCAGTCGAGCATTGCCTTCGTTTTAAGTGATTTCATAGATGCAAATTATGAAGATGCGCTTCGCGTAGCGGGCAAGAAACATGATTTGATTGGCATCAAGATTTACGACCAGATGGATCAGGAATTGCCGAATGCTGGTTTAATGCAATTGGTGGATGCTGAAACAGGAAACACGCAATGGGTGGATACCAGCAATGCATATGTTAGAAAAAATATGAAGAGCAGTTTTTTAAAGCAACAGCATATTGTGTGAATGTGTTTAAGAAATCGGGTAGTGACCTGTTGCATGTGAAAACAGGAGATGACCACGTAAATGTATTGCAGCGATTTTTTAGAAGTAGGATAAAAGGGAGCTGAAAGTTTAGTTGACAGGTTGATAAGTTGACAGGTACAAGGAAACGACTCCGAAAGAGTCTGATTACAATTGCCGGATGCATAGCTTCCGGACTCTGATTTCCGGATTTGATTTTGAAAAATTTGAAAATTGATTTGTTTAATATTATTCGATACAATAATTTGAAACAGCTAATGAGAAAATGTATTTTTCTTCTTTTGCTGTTTCCGGGTTTGTATTGCTTTGCCCAGCCAGTTTCGGTTCGTGCGTTCACCGACAAAAACAAGGTTTTGTTGGGTGAGCCATTTTGGCTAACGCTTGAAATAAAATCACTTAATGGTGCGAAACCGCCGGCATTTAAGGTAGATAGTATTCCTCACTTTGAATTTGTTGTAAGAGACAGTTTCAAGGTAACGCAAAAAGGAGATACAACTATATATCATCAGCATTATCAATTAACCAGTTTTGATTCTGGACGCTGGGTAATACCGTCGTTTGCGTTGAGGAAGTTTGTAAAAACAAATAGTGTGTTGGTTGATGTGGTGTTTACCGAAAATTTTGATCCCAAACAACCTTACTATGATGTACAGGAAATAAAAGGCGTGCCTTTTAAATTGGATGCTAACCTTGAAAAATGGTGGTATATTATCGCCGGGCTTTTGATTATATTAACGCTGATAATTTATTTACTTACTGCAGAGAAGAGATCAAAGCCCCAACGGACAATGGTTTCGGGAGATACGCCGTATAAAAAAGCGATCAGACATTTGACAGAATTAAAGCAAAGTAAGCCAGAGGAAAAAAGTTTTTATGCGCAGTTAGTAGAAATATTCCGGACTTATGTGCTGGAAAGAACCGGGATAACTTCACTTCAGCAAACATCTAATAACCTGGTAGAAAAAATAAAACCATTAATGAAAGACGAAGTGAAGTATGATAGCCTTTCGCAAGTGCTGTATTTATGCGACTTTGTAAAATTTGCTAAATATGATCCGGAAGATAGTGAAGCCACATCGGCGTTTGAAGTGATTGAAGATTCGATTCATTATATTGAGGAAACGGTGAGACGCGAACCGGACATGAGTAAAGAAGTTGACAGATGAAAGTTGACGGTTGACGGGTTGAATGAAAATTAGTCAATGTGATGATGTGATAATGTCTGAACCTGTATTTTTTTGATTTTAAGGATTAGAGGGAGATTGGCAAAATCCTGTTAATCTAAATAATCCTATAAATCATTGTTCAGGCATGGCGAAGAATATGTGGGCTGATATTTGTTCCACAGTACAAGCGAGCGTGGCAAGACTGTTGAGCAGTGTTCATCTGTTGATACAACAAATAAAATATTGCTTTATATAGCATGATTTACGATTGGTTAAGAAATATAACGTTTATATGGCCTGAGAATTTTATTCTTTTGGGCATCATTCCTTTTTGATATGGCGATATGTCAGAAACGAAAGTAGGGATAAAGGGGCTGTTATGGCTTCTTCTATTAACATTGATACGCCGGCAACTTTTAAAACGAAGTTTCGGCATCTTCCTTTTATATTAAGAATGCTTGCTGTAACCTGCCTGATCATGGCTTTGGCACGGCCACAACATCAAACACAGAAAAGCCGATCGGAAGGAGAGGGGATTGATATTGTTTTATGCCTTGATGTAAGTGGAAGCATGGGCACGGAAGACGTAAAGCCTTATCGTTTTGTAGTGGCTAAAGAAGTGGCGATTGAGTTTGTAAAGAACCGTCCGGTTGACCGCATTGGCCTGGTAATTTTTGCGGGTGAGAGTTTTACCAAATGTCCGATTACACCTGATAAAAATGCCGTGCTGAATCAATTGCAAAGCTTGAAGATTATGGATGGTGGTTACCTGGAAACCGGAACGCTTATAGGTGAAGGACTCGCAATGTCGGTGAATAGAATTAGTAAGGGAACTAATAAAAGCAGGGTAATTATTTTACTGACAGATGGGAAGGAAGATGCGCCGCCAACACGAATTATTGATCCGGAAATGGCTATGGAAATAGCAAAAGCTAACAATGTGAAAGTGTATTGTATTGGCCTGGGTTCTGCAACGAGCACTGCCGAACAAATGGTAAAGGATGTGGCAGGCAATGTAGTTAGAAATTATATAGACGAAGCATTATTAACCCGGATTGCCAACAGTACTGGCGGGCGATATTATCGTGCGACGGACAAGGCTTCGTTACAGGCAATTTATTCGCAGATAGATAGGTTGGAAAAATCTAAAGTTGAAATAATAAAATATAAGGAAGTACAGGAAATGTTTATTCCATTGGTGCTTGCTGCATTATTTTGGTTGTTGTTAGAAGTGGTATTGAAATTTACAATTTTTAAGAAGTTTCCTTAAAGTGTAAAATGGATAGCATTAAAAAGACCAGCAGCGCTGGTCTTTTTGTTAACTTAAAAATTAGTATTAAAAGGTTCTATACTCTCCGCTCAAATATTTATTAGCTTCTTCTTCTTTGAACCGTGCATTTTTGCCGTCCCAATTAAGTGTTTTATTAGGGAAGCGTGCAGCAATCACACCCAGCAAAATCACTTCGGTTAGTTTTGCTGCGTAAGAAAATGGAGCGCTGGTTTTTGCTTTGCCTAAACATGCATCTACAAACTCGTGATAGTGCTTTTCTCCTTCAACATCATAGCTCGCAGTTGGTTTACCTGCTTCACCTTTTGTATCATATTTTTTAATATCAATGGGTTTGTAGGCGTCGTTAATGATCAGTTTAGGAAGTTGCATAAAGTGTGGCAATAAGAGGCGTTGGCCATTTTCGCCAATAAACATCGCGCCTTGATCAGGTAAAGTTTCGCCATTGGGAAGCTTTAATTCATCTTGAAGTTCAGGCGCACCTTTTCCATCGTACCAAACCCACTCAAGCGTTTTAGCAGTATATGGAGTTTCCGGGAAAACATAAGTGACATGATTTTTTTCTGCATGTCCGAAATTATTGGGTTCACGGCATTCATTTTTTACAGTTAAAGGAACGCTTAGCTTTAGTGCGTTGTACGGAGTATCAAAAATATGAACGCCCATATCACCTAAAGTTCCGCAGCCATAATCAAGACATTTGCGCCAGTTTCCCGGATGGTAAAATCCTTTTTTATAAGGTCTTTCTTTTGCAGTACCCAACCAAAGATTCCAGTCAAGCCCTTCAGGTACGGGATCGCTTCCTTCTGGTTCGGGCCCATCATATCCCCATGTTTTAGGAGACCAGGCAATTACTTTTTTACCTTTCCAATAATTCCTTTTTGAATAAGTATGGTAGCTAATTTATAATCGTAAAAAGAATGCACCTGGATACCCATTTGTGTCACTAATTTTTTTGTGCGGCTACTGCCTCCATTTTGCGGGATTCAGAAATGTAATGTGTAAGTGGTTTTTGGCAATACACATTTTTGTTCATTTCCATGGCCATTAATGCCACGGGCGCATGTGCATGGTCGGGCGTTGAAACTACAACGGCATCAATATCCTTACCGATGCTCTTAAGCATTTCTCTGTAATCTGTAAATATTTTAGCGCTTGCATATGTTGCTTTCACTGCGTTTATTTTATTCATGTCAACATCGCAAAGTGCTACTACTTCTACAGCAGGGTGTGAAGCAATATCTTTTAAGTCGGCTGTGCCCATCATACCAAGGCCAACCTGGGCAATTCTCAATTTTTTACCGTTAGATGCCAGTGAATGCAAAGGCAGCATAAACGCTAAACTACCGGCGGCTGTCGTTTTTATAAAGTCGATTCTTTTCATCTGTTTATTTTTATTGATATTTTATTTAAGAGGTTTTACTTTTATATTTTTGAACCATAGGGAGCTGCCATGATATTGCAAGGCAATATAACCTGTTTTGAATTTGGCATAATTATCACTTTTAGCCCATTTGCCTGCTTTTTTCGAGCCAGCCAATCTTCCGAACCGGGTTCAAAACTCAAGAGCTTTACACCATTAAGCCAATGTTCGGTTTTGCCAGATGCCACTACAATTTTTGTTGTATTCCATTCTCCTGCGGGGTGTAACACTTTCTTGCTTTCATCGGCTGTATGCATAGCATAATCAGCACCAGTTTTTTGCCAGTCTTGTAATTGTTCCGATGTTTGGCGCCAAACTGGGAATTATAATCTTTTAAATTACTATGCATTTGGGCATAGTTTTGGTCGTCAATAAGTTGGTATTCCGGAGCTATGTTAGATGGGCCGCCATAGCCTTCTTTTACATGATATAAAATACCACTGTTGCCGCCTTTCCCGATTTTCCAGTCTATCGTTAATTCAAAGTATTCAAATTCCTGACCTGAAAAAATAATGTCCTTGCTGCCTTTATAAGAAACATCATTTACCTTTTCATTGATTTTTTCGTTGTCTACCCAAATCATATTGTCGCTTAATACCCAACCTGGCGGTAAAGTTTTGCCGTCATAACCGCGCCATTTAGAAGCATTTTCAGTACTTAGTAAATTAATAGATTTTTTACCCTGGGCAATACAATTGGAGGTTGTGGCTAACATCAGGAAAACAAAAGCCACAAAAGAGAGGTTTAGAAAAGCAGATTTTTTCATGCGTTAAGTTTACTTTTTATTTTGTAAGATATATTTGCACAATCCGTGAGTTGGATTTTAGCAATGAATATAATAGCTTTTAAACATATACTTCACACAGCAGAAAGGTTTGCTCTAAAAGCAAAGCCTGTTTGCTACAGCAACTCTTCATTTTGCAACCCGATAAAAATAGGAAACAATTTTGTTAGTTGGTTATTAATCTTCTCTATACTTTTTACGTCCTGCCTTTATAAAGCTTGTTCTTTTTTTAGATTCGATCCTTTTTTCAATGGATGATTTTGAAGCTTTGGTTGCTATGCGCGCCTTCTTTTTTGCAGCGCCTGGGTTAACAGCTGATTTATTTTCTTTATAGATTCTTCTTTGTTAGCCAGCTGGGTTCGATGTGTTTGAGATTTTACAAGCAAATACCCTTCTGTGTTTATCCTGGACGATAACTTGTCTTTTACTGCTTGTTTTTGTGCTTCAGTAAGTAAAGCTGATTGATCCACATGGAAGGATGCTATAACTGCGGTTTCCACTTTGTTTACGTTTTGCCCGCCTTTGCCGCCGCTTCGCATTGTTTTGAAAGCAATTTCTTTAGAAACGTTCATTTTGTCATTTTAATACTCTAAGTTAAATTTTATATTTTGCATAGATAATAGATAAATGAAAGCAGTTATACAAAGAGTAAAAGAAGCCAGTGTTACAATTGATGAGAAGGTCCATTCGACCATCAACCAGGGACTGATGATATTGCTTGGTATTGAAGATGCAGACACTAAAGAGGACATTGACTGGTTAGCCCAAAAGATTATTTTGTTGCGAATTTTCAATGATGAAGAAGGCATAATGAATCTTTCACTTAAAGAAATTGACGGTGATGTTTTATTGGTAAGCCAGTTCACATTACATGCTTCTACCAAAAAAGGCAACCGTCCTTCCTACATTAAAGCAAGCAAACCATCCGTTGCTAATCCATTGTATGAAAAAATGATTGAGCGGTTATCGTCTGCATTAAATAAAAATATAAAAACCGGTGTTTTTGGCGCAGACATGAAAGTAGCATTGGTAAATGATGGCCCCGTTACCATTATTATTGACACAAAAAACAAAGAATAGAACATGACAATAAATGAAGCGCAGCAACAGGTTGATGAATGGATAAAAACCGTTGGAGTGAAATATTTTGGAGAGCTTACTAACATGGCTATCTTAACAGAAGAAGTAGGGGAGCTGGCTAAACATATGTCACGTATATACGGCGAACAATCCTATAAAAATGGTAAAGTTTATACGCCTGAAGAGCAAAAGAATATGCTGGCAGATGAAATGGCAGATGTTTTGTGGGTAGTGTTATGCCTGGCCAATCAAACAGGTATAAACCTTACAAATGCTTTAGAAAAAAACTTTGAAAAAAAAACGGTGCGTGATGCGGACCGACATGCGAATAATGAAAAATTGAAGTAGCAATTAATGAAAAAAGCCTGGCATATATTAAAAGATTCTGTAGAGCAGCTATTTGAAATGCGCATTCTAAAATTGAGTGCGGCCTTGGCATACTATACAATCTTCTCTATTCCAGGCTTGATGATTGTAGTGCTTTGGATCGGTGATGTTTTGTCCGGCCATGATTCATCTGTAAGAGAAAGCCTTTACAGCCAGATAGAAAGCCTTGTTGGTGAAAGTGCGAAGGTGCAGATTGAAACAACTATCAAAGAGGCGTCTAACGATATTTCGGGAAAGGGGTTTTCAACTGTTATTGGGTTAGCCACTTTAATTTTTGGTGCTACCAGCATTTTTGCAGAGATCCAAGATTCTATAAATATGATCTGGCGGCTGAAGACAAAGCCGAAAAAAGGCCGAGGCTGGTTAAAGCTTATTGTAGACAGGCTTCTGTCATTTTCAATGGTGGTCTCTCTTGGTTTTTTGTTGTTAGTATCCCTGCTGGTAAATGGTATCATGGATATTTTTATCGATCAGCTCACCAGGCAAATTCCCGAAACGGAAGTAACCGTTGCTTACATATCCAATCTTATTATTACATTTTTAATCACTTCTTTTTTATTCGGTTTAATTTTTAAAGTGTTGCCCGATGCGCGTATTCGCTGGCGGGCCGTGCGTGCAGGCGCTTTTGTTACAGCTATATTATTTATGCTGGGCAAATTTTTAATCAGCTATTATCTCGGTCATAATAAAATGACTTCAGCATATGGAGCTGCGGGTTCTATCATTGTTATTTTATTGTGGGTTTATTATTCTGCTGTCATACTTTATTTCGGTGCCGCATTTACAAGAGTATATTCCATACACAACGACATGAATATATTTCCAAGCCAATACGCTGTTTGGGTAGAGCAGGTTGAAGTGGAGCATGAAGATTCTATTCAAAATTTACATAATGATAAAGTAGTTGCTGCCCATGAGCAGGAGATTGCTGAACGGACAACTGAAGTGAAAATAGAAACCGATGATGATGATAAATAATTATTGAACCAGCTGCGGTACATGTGGCATCTTCGTTGCGTCGCACTCTTCAATTGTGGTGCATATTTTAACTTATACCTCTGTCAAGCAAATGGTATATCATTAATCGCAGAGCTATCTTTGTCAACTTATAAACCTTTCAACGTGTCTCCCATTTTACTTGCTATCATCATCGCTACCCTTTCTCCATCCATTGCCGCACTTACAATACCGCCCGCATAGCCTGCCCCTTCACCACAAGGATATAAGTTTTTAATTTGAGGATGTTGCAATGTTTCTGCATCTCTTGGTATTCTTACGGGTGACGAAGTACGTGATTCTGTTGCTACCAATACTGCTTCGTTAGTATAATAGCCTTTCATTTTTTTACCAAATTCAATAAAGGCTTTTTGAAGTACATGATGTATGAATGGAGGCAGAACACTTGAAAGATCGGAGCTTGTAATGCCAGGTAAATAAGAACATTTGGGTAATGTAGCGGAAACTTTGTTATTGCAAAAATCTACCATTCTTTGCGCCGGTGCTTTAAGCAAGCCACCGCCAGCTGCAAATGCGCGTTGTTCCACTTCTTGCTGAAAGTGTAATAAAAGTGGATCTATATTTTTTGATATACTTCTTTTGATTACGTCTTCAAGTTGCACCTGTACTACAATTCCAGAGTTGGCATAAGGATTATTTCTTTTCGAAGGCGACCAGCCATTGACAACTATTTCGTTGGGTGCCGTTGCCGCTGGTGCTATAATACCGCCCGGGCACATACAAAAGCTAAACACTCCTGTATTACTAACCTGTTGCACTAAGCTGTAAGATGCTGGCGGGAGAAACTCACCTCTTGTGTTACATTTATATTGAGCTTTATCTATAAGTTCCTGCGGATGTTCAGCGCGAACTCCTAACGCAAAAGGTTTAGCTTCAATTAAAATGTTTTTTTCATGCAGTAAATAAAAAATATCTCTTGCCGAATGCCCGGTTGCAAGGATAACCTGATCGGCATCAATCACGACTCCCATTTGGGTTTTTACGCCGGTTATTGTATTATTATGAATGATAAAATCAACAACCTTTTGATCGAATAAAACCTGACCACCACAGTTGATGATCTGATCACGCATAGCTGTTATGATCTTCGGTAGCTTATTGGTTCCAATATGCGGATGGGCTTCGTATAATATTTTTCTTCAGCTCCAAATTGCACAAACAAGTTTAATATTCTGTCAATACTACCACGCTTATTGCTGCGAGTGTATAGTTTGCCATCACTGTAAGTACCCGCGCCGCCTTCGCCAAAGCAATAATTGCTGTCGGGATTTACAATACCTTCCTTATTCATAGCAGCCAAATCACGCCTGCGGGATTTTACATCTTTTCCTCGCTCCAACAAAATAGGTTGTATGCCCAATTCAATTAATTGCAAGGCAGCGAACATGCCAGCTGGCCCGGCACCAATGATGACTACTTTTTTATCTGCTTTGCTTACATCTTTAAACTGAAAATGCTGCAGCTCGCGTTGCTGGTAAGGCTCGTTGATATACGCATTTAGTTTTAAGTTGATCCATGCTTGCCTGGAGCGTGCATCAATCGATCTCTTTAAAATGGTAAAACCTGAAATGGTTTCGGGCGAAATGCCTTCACTTGCGGCGATATGTTGCTTAATGAAACCATCGTTTGACGCATCTTGTGGAGATAATTTGAGTTGAATAATTTTCTGCATGATGATGTCAGGTTTTTATCCTGATAATTTAGTGCAAAGAAAAGAAGAAAAGCCGCAAAGAAAAAAGATCGTTTTAATCAAACCACATACTATCGTCTTTCTTTTCAAGCACAGCATTTATGGTAATACTGCCGGGCAATTTGCTTTCAGCTATTAATTTTACAGCAGCAATTTTTTTGATAGCAACTCGAATCTTTTGGGCACGTATTTCAGCAAAGAGTCGGGTATTTGATGCGGATTTAAAGACGCATATAATATACAGGCATCGCTTTTTTGGTTTGTAGGGTTACCCTCAAAATTTCCAGATTGTAAGCTCAATTCGTTGCCGCCATTTATTAATGCATAAGTTTTTACAAATGGTATCGATGTAAAAAGTTCACCCTGTTCTGTATTTTGTATAACGGAACTATCCCGCCAGTAACGATAGAGTTTGTCTACACCTTTGCCATAAAATTTTATCGACAAATCTGGTTCCGTAGTGGTATTGATAACTTTTTTTCTACTGGATTAAAATCAGCATCATAATCATAACTAATAGCAGTATCCACTTTTTTAGTGAAACCCGCTATTTCCGACTGCCAATAATTGATGCCCGGTTGAAACAGGGAATCAATATTGAAGTTAATTAAACGTGAGAGTTTTTGTTTGACTTCCTGCGGTATCAACTTATAAACAAACACCGGAGGTCGCATCATTGCTAAACTTAGCAGAGCGCTATCAGAAACCTGAAATATTTTTTGTTGAATGATAGATTGATTGTCAAATGCTAAATTTAAAGTCGCATTGATTTGGCTTTTGTCGATATGGACAATTCCGTCAGCATTCTTTACCGATCCGTTACCTAAAAAACGCCATGATAAATGAGCTTTTGCATTTATATTTTCTGAAAGCTTTTGCCGTTCAATGTGATTACCTTTTTCAAGCAAGTCTGTCGCAACATCAGCCATCAAATTTTTATTCTTTACAGAAGCATTTGCTATTAAAAGTTGTTTGCCATTTTGCATAAACTCAATACCATGTACAGAAGATGCATACCTTTCGGTCCCTTTTATCTTTTTAAAATCAAGCTTTGAGATGTCTTTTATAAAGCTTTCCGGATTTTTTATTTCCAAGACAGTATACCATGCATTTATCGGCTGATCTTTTACATGAAAGGCAAAAATGTAGTCGGGTAACGTTACCAGCTCCTTCCAATCAGTTCCCTTTTTCTTCTTTTTAAAAGGGGACATTTTTTTCCACTGAGAAGGAGTTGTAATGTAGCTCCAAATAATGGTGTTAGCGATTTTTTTGTATCCAGGCAAATAATATGATCGGCGTTTTGAGCAACATATTTTTCGCTGTAAGTTTTATAAAAAAGGTAAACCATGTTATTGCTATAATAATTATTAGCAACAACCCGAGCCATTTCCTTTTTTTCATTCGTATAAATTTTAACGCCATTTATGTTTTGCAAATAAAACAAGACATATCCAATATTATGATTTAAGATGCAGCATTCGTTCTTTTCATGCTTACTTTATAATTTTAGAATACTAAAGAAAGCATTTATAATTTATTGGCAGTTTCTTTAAGCTTATCCTCTTCAAGCATTCGGTTAATTTCTTCAAACATATTAAACAAAAATTCAAAACTGTTGGTGTGGCCTCCTTTCACATCCATTGTGCCCGAACTGTGTATCACGCCATTTTTTACACGGCTTTCAAATTTGATATTGCCCATGTTCTTTTGCAGATAATCTCTTATTCTTTTATTGGTGTCTGTATTTAATTCCGAACTAATTTCAGATAATAGTTTATTTATGTTGATGTTAACGGCATAGTTGTTTTTAAAGACGAAATTTTTCATCTCTTTAGGCATTTTATATCGACTGTTTCTTAAAGACATCTGCACCATTTCCATAGATGTAGTAGCTACAACTTTATCATCGTTCACAACAAAATAAAGATGGTCAACGGCCTCTTTTTCAGGATCGAGTTTCAATTCATAATAGCCGTTTTTGTAAGTATATTCGATCTTTCCCTTTTCACTATATTTGGTGGGAAGATTCACAAGTTTTCGCATGAAATCGCTTTTTCTGGTTTCAAAAGCTATGGTAAATTCTGGCGATAGTTCCTGCTTTGTTTTCTTTATTTTCTTTTCTTTGAAATTATCATCATATTCATAAGTTGTATAACTAACCTTTTTTGTGTTTAGCTTGTGAAGCACCATTACAAAATTACCAGGCATTAGTTCTGCAATTGCTTTTTCGTCAATCACTATTTCTAAAAGATCAATATAAATATCTGTCAGTTCAGAATATCTGCCAAAGAGGTAGCTTCCTGAAAGATAATCTTTCAGTGTTTTATAATAATACTTACCAACCGCTTCTGTATTAAAAGAACCTGAAATGAAACCAATATTATCTGCCGTTATATAATTGGTTAGCGAAGCTGTTTGTTTATTATCGAAAATATCTTTTAAGAGTTTCGACGTTTCAGCATCACCGCTAAATATTTTTTGTTCCATCCTTATTTTATCTTTATCAAAATAAAGGTTAACGCCGCTGGTTATTTTTGCACCTGAGCTTTTATCCTTCTGTTGATATTTGTTAGACATACCAAATACACTACGCGGAATGGCTGACCAAAGCCCGGACACCAGGTTGTCGTAATTGAACCAGAGCGATACAGGTGCAGCAGCATCTATTGTTTTAAAATAAAGTGGATTATCTTCTATTGAGGATTGCTGCCGCCCGCTAAACGTTAATAGAATAAGGCTGTCAGCAGTTTCCTTTTGTTTTTGAGCTACATATTTTTTCTTAAAGTATACCAATTATCTGTGGCTGACTCATATTTTTTTCTGTCTCCCAAGATTCATTTTTTGGCTGGAGGAGCTGCGGGGGGGTACATTTTCAAGAAGTCCATCCTCTCCAACTTCTATTTCTTCAACTATCGCAGAAGAATCTGCAGCAGCAAGAGCAGAATCTACCGTTGCGGTGGCGGCTTCAATAGTGGCATCGGCAGCCTCTATTACTTCTTCTTCACCCATTACATCAACAACGGTAGTGTCGACTGTTGTTTCAGTTTCTTCAATTCCTATATCGGAGCTATATTTATATGAAGGTTTTTTATGAGAGGTGTACACAAAAACTGCCATATTAGTAGTCCATCCCAAATATTTGTCATCGTCTAATGTCATCTTTTTATAAGTGCCGGCATTTTCGATAGCAGGTTCTTTTTCTTTCTGTAAAAGCCTTAAAAAATTAGCTTCGTTCTTCAATGGAAGAATGGTTACAAAACTGTTTGCACTATCTTCCATCACAGCATATTGAAGCATGTCTTTTTCGAAATCAATTCCGGTTTGTTCGATGGAAGAAACGCTGTCAAATCCTAACTCATCAAGTAATTTGTTCTTTACAAATTCATAGGAATTTATTTTGCTTACAGGAACACTTTTTGTTAACGCACTGCCCGAATAATTAATAACCAGTAAGGCATTATCGGGAGCCTTGGGCCGGCTATATTGAGCATTGCCTACGAGCGCGGTAATACCTATAAATATTGTTAGTATGATTTTTGTCATCGTTTATTTTGTTATGATGATAGTATTGGCGATTGTTTTTTTATTGGTTATAATGTCTAAGACACTTTCATTAAGCATGACCGCTTTTTTGTCAGATGATAATTTGCTTTTTATTACTGACAGATGTTATTGGTTTTTCAAACCGGATGATACCTGTATATGTTGCGCCGTTAAATATTTCTTTATCTGCATTGCTAAGCTTGTTGTATTCGGCACTCAGCGAGAAGTTAGCAAGCCTTGAAAAAATTTTAGAAGTAGCCTGATAAGCGTAATTATCCTTTATTTCACCTGGTTTTGCTTTTTGCTTTTCGCCTATTTTTCTTGCTGCGCGATTAAGACTTTCTACTTTATCAAAAGAACATTTAATAGTGGCAATGAAATTGTTCAAATCCAGTTGGCTGGTTACATTGCTAATGCCCGGACTGGCTTTAAGGATGGTTTCTATTTCTTTCACTTTTTGTGTGATTTCGGTTTTGGTGGGCACGGGTCGGCCATTGATGGTTTTCATTTTAAGAATAGAAGCAATTTTTGTTTTGCTTTTACTCATGTTTAACGTAAACTGAAAAGTTCCTGAACCATTATCTTTCAGATCAATTTTTTCTATAACTTCAAAACAGCCGGAACATAAAAAGATTACTGCCAATAAAGTAGCATAAATAGCTTTAGTCATAAGGTGAACATAGATTAAAAATACAAACTATCCGCTTTTGGAGGCAAATGTAGGAAGGATTAGTAGAACTCTTCTTTTGACAATCAAAATTGGATAAAAAGTCAGGGTTTTTCTTAAAAATATATCAAACAATAAAAACGCCTGTGTGTTAATTCAGGCGTTTTTATTTCCAGTTACTTAGAAGATTAATTTATTTGAAGTTGATGAACAGCAGCTTCAACCCCTCTTATTTCAGCAAGGCCCTTCAGCCTTCCAATGGCAGAATATCCGGGATAGGTATTCTTTTCCAGGTCATCCAACATCTGATGGCCGTGATCTGGCCGCATGGGGATACTTCTGTTCTGTTCTTTTTGTAGCTGCGACACATATTGAACGATGGATACAATATTGCCGTTCCCTTCCAGGTGGTTTGCTTCGAAGAAATTTCCTTCTTCATCCCTGTCTGTGCTGCGCAGATGTAAAAAGTAAACACGCTCTCCATATTTTTTGATCATTGCCAGCAAGTCATTATCCTTTCGTGCACTGTAGGAACCGGTACAAAAACAAAGCCCCGCATTTTTTGAGGGTACATTTTTAAACAATGCATCAATATGCGCATCTGTACTCATAATTCTTGGCAAACCTAAAATAGCATAAGGTGGGTCGTCTGGATGGATGGCCAATTGTACACCATGTTGTTCTGCTGTTGGTGCAATTTCATTTAAAAAAGCAAACAGATTTTGTTGAAGCTGTTCAGCAGAAATGTTGCCATATTCATCTAATAAAGACAACACTTGTTCAGTTGTAAACAAACCGTCTGATCCCGGCAATCCCATCAGGCAAGAAACCTTCAGTTTCTCGATCTCATTAAGACTAAGGCTTTCGAAAAACTTTTTTGCTTTCTTTACATCTGCTTCAGCATAATCTTTTTCTGCTCCCGGTCGTTTCAAAATATAAACATCAAACGTAATAAATTCCTTCCAGCCAAAGCGAAGGCAAAGCGCACCCGTTTCCGTAGGGTAATCAAGATTGGTTCTTACCCAGTCAAGCACCGGCATAAAATTGTAAGTAACTACTTTAATATCATTAGCAGCCAGATTGGCCATGCTTACTTTGTAGTTCTCGATCCAGGTTTTATAATTTCCGTTGCGTTTCTTTATATCCTCATGCACGGGCAGGCTTTCAACTACGTCCCATGTTAACCCGGCAGCTTCAATGGTTTGTTTTCTTTTAATAATTTCTTCGCTGGTCCATATTTCACCAACCGGAATGTGGTGGAGTGCGGTTACTACACCCGTAGCACCAGCCTGCCGAATATCGCTAAGCGAAACAGCATCGTTGTCACCATACCAACGCATGGTTTGTATCATTTTGTGGCTCATAATACGCTAAAATAGAGCAAAAAAACATTCATAAGTAAAATATTTATTGTATCATCAATAAATATAATTCATCAGAATTGCGTCGCACTCTTCAACAGCCATACTACTATCAGCCCACATAAACGACAAGTGTAAAAAAGTAAAAATGGGTCAACATTCTTAAACGCTAAAAAACGGTCCCGGAAATCCGGAACCGTTTTGCAAACTTTAAATATATAAAAAACTAAACCTCACCCAATTTTATCTTCCCCTTCCGCCTCGGCTGCTTCCGCCTCTGTCACCTCCTGATGAACGCGAAGGGCTGGAGCTGCGGCTCTCAACACTTCTGCTTGGTGCGCTTCTCTCTACTCTTGGAGATGATTGTTGCCTCTGTGCTTGTACTTCTCTGCTACGCGATTGCGCTTCACGCTGTACAGATCTTTGCTGCGACTCAGCTCTTGCCCTGCTTTGCTCTCTAGCCTGAGTTTCACGCTGCTGCCTCATTTGTTGCGTGCGTTGCTGTGCTTCAGCGTTACGCTGTTTCATTTGCTCTGAACGCTGTTGTGCCTCAGCATTACTGCGCTGTCTTGTTGCTTCAGTACGTTCTTTAGACTGTCTTACCTCCTGTGAACGTTGCATCTGTTGCTGACGATTTTGAATTTCGTTACGTTGTCTTGACTGATCAGCTTGTTGAGTAGCATTCGACCTGTTTGCATCAGACTCAAACCGGCGGTTTGATCCCTGCGATCTGTCAGCGCTATTGTTAGTATTAGTGCTCCTGTTATCCCTGGTAGCATCCTGCTGACGTGTAGCTGTATTTGCCCGTGATCTTGAACTATTAGCATTTGAACTATTGCTATTTGAATTAGTACGTACATCAGTGCTTCTGCTTGTTCTATTGTTGCTGCTGCTACTTCTGCTAGCCACACTGTTCCTATCATATTTCTGTACTGTACGTGGCGCATAATTAGAACGATTACTGGTTCTACTTACTGCCGGACGATACACTGAAATTGAATTTCTGCTTACAGAAGTCCTGCCTGGTCTTGTAGAATTTCTTACACTTACTGTGTTTATACGGCCAGTGTATCTTTCTACATCAGTACGACGAGGGCCGTTCGTATAATAGCTTCTACTTGTTCTGCCTCTGTTCGAACTACTACCTCGTGACCCGTAATAATTATTTATAATAGTAGTTCTGTTAATGATGGTAACATTATTACGATAAGGATAGTAATAGCGGCTGATATATCTTGATGTCATATAACGGCCTGGTGCAAAAGTCCAGTAATCATAAGGAGGGTTATAACCTCCAAATCCGATACTGATATTAATGCCCGGACGTATAGGAGCCCAACCATAATAATCGCCACCACCACGCCAGCTTACCCATGCCGGAGACCATTCATAACCAGGAACCCACATCCATCCATAAAGGGGATCATGGAACCAACGGCCATAGTGAAATGCTGCCCAACCCCAATCGTATCCTGAATTCCACATCCAATCGTTGTCGTTTGTATAAGCCCAGGAACCATTGGTAGAATAAGGCCGGAAATCGGAACCAACACGCGGCCTCCATGTGTATCCATATTCAGGGTAGTCGATCCACTCTCCGTAAGGGCTCAATTGATCATAGAAAGTCTGAAAATTGATATTAACCCCTACATTCGGCTGTGCATCAACCGGCTTGGTTAATAGCATTGCAAACGCAAGCACTAATCCCACACCTAAAAAGTTGATTAATCGTTTCATTTTAATTTATTTAAACTTTGTTGTTATAAAATTTTGAAGTTTGAACTTCTGATATAATGACGTGGTGATGTAAATAAAGTTGCTTAAATTATTCCAAAGTCGCCTCTCACACAATGTTTTAAGATTTAGTTTACATTCTTCAAAAGAGCGATATATAAAAGCGCATGAATATCAATGTGATATCCTTTAGAATAGAATTTCATAATTTTCACATATATCAACAAAAAATAATTAACATATTTGCTATACATGGCAATTGATTACTATCAAATATTGAAAATCTCTCCTTCAGCCGATCTCTCTGAAATTAAAACGGCTTATCGTAAACTTGCACATCAATATCACCCTGATAAAAATGCTGACAATAAATCTACTAACGCATACTTTGAGCTAATCAAAGAGGCGTATGAAACACTATCCAATCCCGTAAGGAAAGAAAAATATCTGCAGGAAAGATGGCTTCACAAGGCGTATGGCCAAAATTTTGAACTACCCATAAATACACCTGAAGATGTACTGAGACAAGTCTTGTCAGCCAGCCAAAAAATTCATCAGATGGATATTTATAGAATGAATAAGGAAGGGATTAGAGAAGAATTGGAGCTACTTCTAACAAATGAAAATCTTAAATTATTAAATGATTTTAATGAGATTTCTGTGAATGATGCTATTGTGCGTGAGTTCCTGCAACTTGTGGCAGTATTACCTACAAACAAGCGTGCGGCTTTTTATAGCTCTCTTCAACAAATCAATAGCAATTATGTAACTGATATCAAACAAACGGAAGAAGAACTGGCAGGTAAACTTTTTTGGGAAACCTCAAGGCCAGCCTTTGTTATTTTGCTGGTGATTTTGTTATGTATTTTAATATGGGGTACCTCTTTAAAATATTGAATAAGTAGCCTTCAATTTTTTGTAGTTTATAGATTATCTTCCATAATAATTTTAATCTTATGATACCAATTGGTGATGACAATTCGGGGCGGACTTTAACTCCTTATATTAATTATCTTCTTATTGCGATTAATGTACTCGTTTTTGTATTTGCCCAGGGAATGGGAAGCAACGAAAACTTTATAATGAGTTTTGCAACGGTGCCTGAAGAAATTCTAAATAACCGGGACATTACCGGCGGCGGGCTTGGCAAAACACCCATCCCCGTTTATGGAACGATCATTACATCCATGTTCATGCATGGCGGTTTTGCACACATCATCGGCAACATGATGTATCTATTGATCTTTGGAGACAATCTTGAGAATGTGATGGGCCATGCGCGCTATTTAGCTTTTTATTTGTTATGCGGTGTTCTGGCAACATTAGCTCATGTATATATGTCTTCCTATACAAATACAGGAATGTACACACCGAGCTTAGGTGCATCAGGCGCTATTGCGGGTGTATTGGGTGGATATATTTTATTATTCCCAAAAAATAAAATCCGCGTTTTTTTAATCCCCTTTATCATCAGGGTTAATGCTTTTATTGCTTTGGGATTATGGATCGCACTTCAAGTGATCGAAGGCTGGGGCGCCATGGGTCGCGAGGGTAGCGGCATTGCCTATGCAGCGCATGTTGGCGGATTTGTAGCCGGATTAATATTGGTTCATTTTTTTGTAAAACGGCAATTGGTAAGAGCCCGGTATTAAGAGATGAAGAATTATGCCCTTTCCAATAATTTTCTAAATACCGACATTGTTGTAATGATATTATCGTGTATGATGGGATCGGAAATCCACCGGGGAACGCTGGCGCTTTTATCAGTAACAATCTGATAAGTAATTTTCAGATTTCCGCTTTTTGTTTTTTCAACCATCCACTTCCCCTTCGTTCCGGTGATCCTTGTAACATCCTTTACTACGGGAAATTTTTCTGTCTTAATACCTTCAAAATAAATATTACATACAGGATTGTTTAGCTCACTTTTATTAAAATAATATTTAAGACTACAGTCCTGATCACTCATAGGCCAGGGAATATCATAACGCACATAACTTAACCATACAGCATCATTGCTTGTGTGGGCGATGCGGAAACTTTTCGCATTCGTATTCCACTTCGTTCCTTTGGAAGGATCTTTAAGCAAGGCAATCACCTTTTCGGCAGATGAAGCCTGAGCTGTAAAATCCACCTTGAGCTCACGAACGGTTTTGCCATTATGTTTGACCCATCTTTCATAAACTGAAATATTTTTGTCGGTTTTTACCAATTCAAAATCGCTTGCATGGGATATTGTAAGAAACAGGGAAAAAGCAGTGAGCAACAGTACTTTTTTCATTATATTTTTCATGTTTTTATATTTATGTCGGCTTTTGCCAAACTGGTATTTAATAATCGACTAACATATCTAATACAATCAGCAAAGTCATTACCCCTATGTCTTCCCGCTAAAAAGTGTAGTATTTATCCATTTGGTGCTTATTTTATGAAGCAGTTTGCTTTATCTTAATAAACCCTTAACGCTAATCTGCTGTTGGTTATACCGTTCATCAAAACATGAAATAAGCTTTAGAACTTCTCCTTATCTTCAAAAAAATTACTTGTATGTTAAGATCGATTTATGTGTGCTTTTTGTTAGCGCTAACCACAACTGTTTTTGCCCAGGATAAATACTGGCAACAACATGTATCTTATAAAATGGATGTAAAACTGGATGATAAAGTCAATACCATTTCGGGTAAAGAAGAAGTGGTGTACACCAACAATTCTCCTGAAACGCTCGATTTTATTTGGTTTCACATTTGGCCTAATGCTTATAAAAATGACAGCACTGCTTTATTTCAGCAATTAATGAACGACTCTACATCGGAGGAAGATCTGTCTAATATTACGCGCGGTTATATTGATGGACTGAATTTTAAAGTAGACGGAAAGACTGCGAAAACGGAGCCGCATAGTAATCCAAATTATATCGATATCATTAAAGTGCTTTTACCGAAAAGCCTGAAACCTGGTGCATCAGCCACCATTTCAACAGACTTTAACGTAAAGCTTCCTTCCTATTTTTCCCGCTCAGGATTTGCTGACGGCCAGTTTATGGCAACACAATGGTATCCTAAACCAGCAGTATATGATAAAAGTGGATGGCATGAATTTCCTTACCTGAGCATGGGTGAATATTACAGCGAATACGGCGATTATAAAGTAAATATTACATTACCCGGCGAATATGTAGTAGGCGCAACAGGCGTATTACAAAACAAAGATGAGCTGGAACAATACAAAACTATCGGTTCTAAAAATGCAACCAACCGCACAGGTACTCCAGAATTGTATAAAGGCAAATCCGGAAGTAAAACACTTTCTTATACCGCCGAAAATGTTCCTGATTTTGCATGGTTTGCGGAAAAAAATGTGGTGATTCAGTATGACACCTTACAATTGAGTTCGGATAAAATAGTAGATGCTTTTACCTATTATAAAAACAAGCCGGGCACCATCTGGAACAACAGTATCGATTATGCCAAAGACGGCACAAGAGCCTATAGCAAATGGATCGGTGATTATCAATATCCAACGGTACAGGTTTTTGAAGGGCCCAAAAACAATTCGAGCGGTGGGATGGAATATCCAATGATTACATTAATAACTGTGCCCGATGCCAGCAAAGAGTATCTGGATGGTGTAATCGCTCATGAAATTGGCCATAACTGGTTTATGAGTATGTTAGGCAGTAATGAAAGAGAACATACCTGGCAGGATGAAGGATTGAATACTTATTTTCAGTTTCGATATGAAGCAGAAAAATACAGGTACAATTCGATCTTTAAAGATCAGGTGCCGGAAGCTCTAAAAAACTTACCAGTGTCTCAATTCCAGGCAACACTTTATAATGCTATGCGTCAGATCCCGATGACTTCAGTTATTGATCAGCCTGCTGCTAATTTTAAAACTTCGCAGGAGTATGGATTGATCTCCTACATTAAAACCGCCATGTGGGTATATCAATTGGAACAGCAGTCTGGACAGGAAAAGATTGACGCTGCTTTTAAAGAATATTTTAAAGAATGGAGCAATAAACATCCGCAACCTGAAGATATGAAAGCTGCATTTGAAAAATCATTAGGAACGAACCTGGACTCAGCTTTTAATAAACTTAAAGTAGAAGGAAGCCTTTAAGAAGTTTAAATGATAAATATAAAACGATGAATGTAAAATTTCGTCACCGCATTTATCATTTGAAATTCTAAATTTAATATTCAATATTTTCCATGCTCATTTCTCTTAAATATAAAAAGGCCTTGGTTGGCGGCGCCAGCCAGGGACTTGGTTTAGCAGTTGCAAAACAATTAGCCGCAAGCGGCGCATCGGTTACAATAATGGCACGCAATGAAGAAAAATTAAAAACGGTAGTTGCAGCGTTACCCGTTTCCGAAAATCAAAAACACAATTATTTAGTTGCAGATTTTTCGGATTTTGAGAAGTATAAAAAGATCATTGATCATTATTTTTTATCTAACCAGGTTGATATTTTAGTAAATAATACCAATGGTCCTAAAGCCGGAACGGTATTGGAAAAAACATCTGAAGATTATTTATCTGCCTTCAATCTTTTGTTTCAAACGGTTCAATACACAACGGCGAAAGTGGTGAAGGGAATGAAAGAAAATAAATATGGCCGCATCATTAATCTTACATCAAGAACAATAAAAGAGCCGGTTGACAATCTTGCTTTATCCAATACAATCCGCGCGGCTGTTGTGGCTTGGGGCAAAACTTTGTCTCGCGATGTGGGCAAATACAATATCACTGTAAATAATATTCTTACCGGAAACTTTGACACAGAGCGACTTGCCGAATTATTTGAAACGCAAGCAAAAATGCTGCATACAACTGTTGAAGAAATTACAAAAAAATCAATTACTGATATTCCTTTACAAAGATTGGGCATGCCGGAAGAACTTGCAAATGTTGTTGCTTTTTTAGCTTCGGAGCAGGCGGCTTATGTAACAGGAGCGAGCATTCCGGTGGATGGAGGGTTGTTGAAGTCGATATAGAACATTGATTTACGACCCATCTCTACATTTTAGAAAATGCGGTATGATCACGTTAAATTTAAAAACTCGGAAGGCGTAAGGCAAGGCAATTTTTTTGTCTGATGCTTTGTAAAATCTTTTTATTAAAAGTAATGAAGGCGTCGCATTTTCCTAATGCAGAATAATATTGAAATCCATCTTCAACATCTGTAAACGAAGAGTTGATAGCATTTTGTAGGTCCTCATCTCGCGTGGATACTGTTTTGATAAATGAAAAATAGATTTTGAAAACCTGTTTGCTGTTTTGCTCCTTTCGAAGAAAAAAGCTATCGTAAAAAAGTAGCCGCCGATGTGTAACATTCAATAGCCCCCGCTTCAGCAAGATGAAATATATCAGCCACAGCCAAATAATTATCGCGCTGCATAGCATGTTCCAAAATCACATTGGTATCCAAATATAGCTTACGCATTGTGCTTACCCTTCATATATAGGTCTCTCATTTCGTCATTAGACAGATTTTTATACTGTTTAAGAATTCCAATAAGGTTATCAGATTGAAATTTCTTTTTGCTGCTTTTTGCTGTCAATTTTTTCAGATAGGTTTCAACAATTTCCGACACACTTGTCTTTTCTTTCAAAGCATATTCTTTCGCAGCCTCAATAGTTTCTCTATCAAATCTAAGATTAAGCGTCGCCTTCATTTTTATTTTTTAATTATCAACTCGTACAATTAATAGTATGCGCACGTATAATGCAAATATACGCACGATTTAAAAATAATATCTTATTTCTCGTTTTTCCTATTACCCTTTCTTTCTTCTTACCTTCGCAGGCTATTATCATATCATCATATTATCACATTAACAAATGCATTACGTTTCCGCAGAGGGTTTAGAAAAAGTTATGGCATTCAGCCGTTGTTCTCCGATATTTCATTTCATATAGAAGAAGGTGATAAAATAGCCCTGGTAGCCCGCAATGGTACCGGTAAATCAACCTTGTTAAAAATTTTAGCAGGTAAAGAAACACCTGATGAAGGAAAACTCTGGATCAACAAAGACGTTGATGTGGTTTTATTTGAACAGGAGCCAGATCTTGACGACGAAAAAACCATTGCCGATAATGTATTTTTTCATAGCAACCCTGTAATAAAAGCCATTAAAGATTATGAGTCGGCCAGCGAAACTGAAGATGTTGACAAAATAACGGATGCTTTAGCGCAGATGGATGAATTAAATGCCTGGGATTTTGATTCAAAAGTGAAGCAGATTTTTGGCAAACTTAAAATTCATCACCTCGACGCATTAGTAAAAAACCTGAGTGGCGGGCAAAAAAGCGTGTAGCACTTGCTAAAACCCTTATTGATATTGGATTTGAACATAAGCATGTTTTACTAATTATGGATGAGCCCACCAACCATTTGGATGTGGAAATGGTGGAATGGTTGGAGCATTTTTTAAATAAAGAAAATGTAACCTTATTATTGGTTACCCACGATCGTTATTTTTTAGACGCAGCCTGTAATGAGATATGGGAAATGGAGGGTAGCAATCTCTACATTCATAAAGGTGATTATGAAAACTATTTAGAAAAGAAAGCTCAACGTATAGAAAATGATCTGGCAAGTATCGACAAAGCTAAAAACCTTTACCGGCGCGAGTTGGAGTGGATGCGTAAACAACCGAAAGCACGAACAACCAAATCAAAAAGCAGGGAAGATAGTTTTTACGAAGTAGAAAAGCGCGCCAAAAAACAAGTGGTAAATGAGCAGGTTGAACTACAAATGAAAATGAACCGTCTTGGCGGAAAAGTGGTTGAACTGAAAAAATTGTATAAATCTTTTGGCGATAAAAAAATCCTTGAAGGCTTTGACTATACTTTTAATAAAGGCGAACGTGTTGGAGTGATTGGGAAGAACGGAGCAGGCAAATCTACATTTATCAATATTTTACAGGGTTTGCAGGAACCGGATAGCGGAAAAGTAAATATTGGTGATACGATTATTTTCGGCAATTATTCGCAGCAGGGTTTAGTAGTGAAAAATGATATGCGCGTGATTGAATATGTAAAAGATATTGCTGAACATTTTCCGTTGGCTAAAGGGGGCACCATGAGCGCTTCGCAATTTTTAGAACTGTTTTTATTCAATGCTGACAAGCAATATACATACATCAGTAAATTGAGCGGTGGCGAAAAACGCAGGCTCCACCTGCTTTCCATTCTTTTTAGAAATCCTAACTTCTTAATTCTGGATGAACCGACCAACGACCTGGATTTGCCAACACTTGGCGTATTAGAAAACTTTTTGATGGAATTTCCTGGTTGCTTGTTAATTGTAAGCCACGACCGTTATTTTATGGATCGGCTTGTAGATCATCTTTTGGTTTTTGAAGGCGAAGGCGTTATTAAAGATTTCCTGGAAACTACACGCAGTTCAGATTACAGGAAGAGAAGAAGAAGATTACAGATGACAGCTCGCATTTGACAGCAAAAACAGAAATCGTAAAAAGCGTACCAACTCCCGAAAAGAAAAAAGTTTCTTTTAAAGAAAAAGAGAATTTGAATTACTCCAAAAAGAAATTGAAGACCTTACAAAAGAAAGAAAAACTATAACCGCACAATTAAACGATAGCAATCTTCCATTTGAAGAATTACAAAAATCTTCTAATCGTATTGGAGAAATTGCCAGCCTTTTGGACGAAAAAGAAATGCGCTGGCTGGAGTTGAGTGAGTTGATTGAGGGATGAGAGAAGAAGTCTGAAAGTCGGGAAGTCAGGAAGTCGGAAGTGTAAGACCTTCGAGGTTTTAAAAACCTCGAAGGTCTTTATCGAATGTGTAGGATGCCATAAGCACAACAGTACAAGAGTGCGACGCAATTTGGATGATATATGTTGAATGCTTGTTACATAATTATTTAAAATCATATAAAATGAAACCAGCAAAATAGACGTTACCTATTGTCATTTGCTGGTCAAAACCTGTGTTAAAAATAAATTCCTTCTTTTCAGCCGTAGGTTAAAAAACATATTCGTAGTATTTTCGCGCCGCATTTTTTGAATTAAATAAAATGGGTATGAAAGAAATCATCGAGACAGATGTAGTCCTTATTGGCGGAGGAATTATGAGCGCAACATTAGGCATGCTCATTAATCAACTGGCGCCGGATAAATCGATCCATATTTTTGAAAGATTGAAGGACGTTGCAGAAGAGGCTTCTGATGCCTGGAATAATGCGGGCACGGGCCACGCTGCATTGTGCGAATTAAATTATACGCCCGAAGATGCGAATGGTGTGGTGCATACAGATAAGGCGCGCGCTATTATGGAACAATTTGAGGTTTCTAAGCAGTTCTGGTCTTATTTAATAGAACAGGAAAGGTTAGCAAATCCAAAGGATTTTATACGCTCCACGCCACACATGAGTTTTGTTCGTGGAGAGAAGGATGTAACTTATCTGAATAAAAGATTTAAAGCGCTACAGGAAAGTAATCTCTTTCAGGAAATGCAATATTCGGAAGACCACGATGTGATAAAGCAATGGACGCCTTTGATTGTTGAAGGAAGAGAGGCATCTGAAAAAATAGCTGCTACTTATTCAACGCAGGGAACCGATGTAAACTTTGGAGCTATTACAGGCGCATTGATCAACTCGTTACAAAATACAGGCGGGGCGCAATTGCATTTGCACCACGAAGTAAGAAAGCTAAAACAGTTGAGCGATAAGCGCTGGCGTATTAAAGTGAAAGATCTTTCTTCCGGTAAAAAATATGAAGTGCTTGCTAAATTTGTTTTCATTGGTGCTGGCGGCGGTTCTTTGGAGCTTTTACAAAAAGCTGATATTCCTGAAGGCAAAAAATATGGAGGCTTTCCGGTTGGCGGACAATGGCTGGTTTGTAAAGATCAGCAAATAAGCGCTCAACATAATGCGAAGGTTTACGGACAAGCTGAAGTGGGTGCACCTCCAATGAGTGTGCCGCATCTTGATGCCCGCATTATTGATGGAGAAAAAGCAATTTTGTTTGGCCCCTTTGCTACGTTCTCTACTAAGTTTTTAAAAGAAGGATCTTACTGGGACCTGTTCGGAACGGTAAAATACTGGAATATTTTCCCGCTTATAAAAGTGGGTATTAAAAATATCGATCTTGAAAAATACCTTATCAAACAATTGAGTTTGTCATTTGAAGACAGGTTAGAAGTGTTGAAGCAGTTTTATCCCGAAGCAAAAAAATCAGACTGGAAATTACAGGAAGCCGGGCAGCGCGTTCAGGTAATTCATAACGATCCGGATAACGGGCCAACACTTCAGTTTGGAACTGAGATCGTAACCTCGGCTGATGGCTCCATCTCTGCATTGCTTGGCGCTTCTCCAGGCGCGTCCACAGCGGTTTCTATCATGTTGAAGTTGTTATATCAATGTTTTCCCGATAGGGCGGAAGCGAATATGGATCGTCTGAAAAATATGATTCCATCTTACGGGCAAAACCTGGAAGAAAATCCGGAGTTATTAGCAGCAGTTAGAGAACGAAGCAGCCGTATATTGGAATTGACGGCGTAATTATTTTGTCACAAGCGACAGCGCTTCTATCATCTTCCTTGTGTCACTCACTTGTACTGCTGTGCATATATCAACAATCAATCACTATTTCTCATAATGTCTAAAAATATCTTTATCACGCAAAGCCCAGAATGCCGCTTTTTGATGTCCTGCTTTTAATGCCCTGTTCGCCCAAGAATTGCAGGTACGAAATAAATTGTACGATCCCTTTGCTTCATAAAATGCATCCATATTTCCATACCCGTCATCCACGCTGGGAATCTGAATGGGGTTTCCTTCCTTATTGATATCAAAACTGTTGATTATGTATTTTACCAATTCCGTATAATCTTCTTGGCTGATATGAAGTGCAACTGTTGATGCATCAGGAGTTACCATTTTATAAAAGGTCGCGTGTATCGCAGAGCTGCTTAGCCCTGTCATTGCTTTAAATGCTACTGAAAATTTAAGATCAGCCCAGGTAGGTGTTTGTAAATAAAATCCTTTGTCGCCCCAACCCATTCCCACATAAGAATACGTTGAATCTTTCAAATCCGTATCCTCATATTTTACATACTTCGTCCAATCCATCCATTCGTTACGAACCGGTACAACGATGTCCGCATGTACGCCATTTGTCTTTATAAAAATTGTAACATCATTAGGAGATTTATAATCCTTGTTTTTATTAACCGGAATATGTGGAATCAATAGAGCAGCGATGACGTATAGCACAAGAAATGCAAGAATATATAAAAGCATTTTTCCAAGAAGTTTCAGCAGTTTTTTCATTATTGGTATTATTAGCACAAAACTAATATAATAATCGATGACGATCTGTTATTCGGAAACTTGAATGAATTATCACGCAAAGTTCGCTAAGAAGTATTCATATTCTTCGCAACCAAAGATTGCAAAGTTTGCCTTCGGTAAAAAATCGCTGAATATAAATTTAAATAGCATGCTGCTTTAACAACTCAACAATCTCGTTTTGGGTACTTAGTGACTTATCCGCATTATAATAAGTTTGAATAGCATTCTTTATTACTTCAAAATCTGCCTTCTGTTCAGCAAGTTTGAGATACATTTCCTGTCCCGCTTTAGGTCTGGGTCCCCAATGAAATAAATCATTACCATTGACGTCTCTCACTATCAAAATGGGAATAGATTTCGACCCGTTAGTAAGGTAGCTTTCTATTTCAGAGTCGCTATCCCGCAATTGAAGATTGAATTTAATTTGATCGTTGAGCTCACTCAACAAATACAATATCGGTACAATATGCGCCGCATCACCACACCAGGGTTCGGTAATTACGGTCCAATGTTGCGGTTGTTTGATACTTTTTACTACGACCTCGGTTTCCTGAGTTATCGGATTGGCTTTTAACCAGCGCTTCATACGGGTTTCATTCATTTTGGTGTAATGATAATAATCCGTATTGTCGTATGGTGGCACGGGAGGTTCTGCTGTTAACAGCTCATGTGTATAATTCAAATATTCCTTCCAGGTTAATGTTTTCATGTATGGGATAACAAGAAAAGATTTGAAAAGTTGAAGGACTTGTCTGACCGATTTAAGGAGTTGTGTTCGTCGTTGCGAGCGTAACGCAGTGAAGCCGAGCAATCTCTTACATCATTCGAGAGATTCCTCCACTCGTTTTGCTTGAGGCAAAACTTCGGTCGGAACGACGATAAAACGTGAATTAATATTCAAAGTATAAAACCCCATATCATTATTAGCAGACGGTCAGACGAGGTTGTCCCACTTGCTACTTGCTAAATTTCCACTTGCTAATTATATTCCACCTTCACTTTCCAGTTTTCTTTATCTGATAAGAACTGAATCAACTCATTGTTCATTTCAAAGCCCTTACCGTTTGTGAGTAGTTCAACTGCAATATCTTCATCTTCGTCTCTGATCATAAAGTTCAAAGTGCTGGGACCTTTGTTGTTTTTAAGATTTTGTTGTACAAAAGCGATCATATCCTCTGTTATATCAGTAGCTGGTAGTTGCAGGCTTAATCGTTTTGTAAAATTTTTCTTTACACTTTCGGCCAGGCAAATAGATGATATTTTAAAATCGAAATCCCCATTGAAACGTTGTTTAAAAAAGCCGGTGATATAAACAGTTGCCCCTAATTGTAAAATTGCAGAATGTTTTAAATAGTCCTCTGAGAACAGCACCAGCTCAAGCTTTCCACTGTAATCTTCAATAACAAAACTGCCAAATTTATTCCCGCTCTTTGCTACACGGTGCTGTGCATCGCTTACCAATCCCATTATTTTAAATGTAGCATTGGAGTTTACTTTCTCCTTATCATCTTTAAACCCGTTCACAAACCCAATTTTTGAAATGCCGTAATGCTCCATTTCAAAACGGTAATCATCCAGCGGATGACCGCTGATGAAAATTCCTGTTACTTCTTTTTCATTATCTAAATGAATGACCAATGGCCAGGGCTCGCAATCAGGAAGTTTCGGCGTTTGAATTTCCATTGATTCGCTTAGATCACCAAACAACGTATTGGAGGTGTTTTGCGATTGAGTTTGATACACCTGGCCATATTTAATAATTCTTTCTAATCCATTCATGTTATCATTAGGCTCTGTATGAAAATATTGCGCACGATGTAGTTCTGTAAAACAATCGAACGCGCCAGCATACACCAGACTTTCCATTGTTTTTTTATTAACGGCACGCTGGTTTACTCGCTTTACTAAATCAAAAAGACAGTAGTGTAAGCACCGTTCTCTCTTTCTTCAATAATGCTTTCGACTGCTGCCTCACCCACACCTTTTAATCCACCCAAACCAAAACGTATTTCGCCTTTTTTGTTTACCGCAAACCCTTTCAATGATTCATTAATATCAGGACCCAGCACTTTCAATCCCATACTTTTACATTCTTCCATGAAGAAGGTTATTTTATCCAACGATCCAGCATTATTCAATACTGCCGCCATGTACTCGCTGGGATAATGCGCTTTTAAATAGGCAGTTTGATAGGCCACAAACGCATAACAAGTAGAGTGCGATTTGTTGAAGGCGTATTGTGCAAAAGCTTCCCAGTCCGTCCATATTTTTTCAAGTTTATCGGCAGGGTGTCCTTTCGCTACAGCACCGTCAATAAACTGTTTCTTCATTTTATCAAGTACGGCTTTCTGCTTTTTACCCATTGCTTTACGCAATACATCCGCATCGCCTTTACTAAAGTCACCCAATTTTTGACTTAGTAGCATTACCTGCTCCTGATAGACCGTAATCCCGTAAGATTCTGCCAAATATTCTTCCATTTCCGGCAAGTCGTAAGAAACATCTTCTAATCCATGCTTACGCTTGATAAAACTTGGAATATATTGCAACGGCCCGGGTCGATACAATGCATTCATCGCAATTAGGTCTCCGAACTTATCCGGCTTCAAATCTCTTAAATGCTTTTGCATGCCCGGACTTTCAAACTGAAAGGTTCCGTTTGTTTCTCCTTTTTGATAAAGCCGGTATGTGCTTTCATCATCTAACGGAATGTTATCTATTTCAATATCTAAACCGTGATTTAATTTGATTAAAGCAAGTGCGTTTTTGATAATGGTTAAGGTTTTCAAACCTAAAAAGTCCATCTTAATTACACCAGCCTCTTCTATCACACTTCCCTCAATTTGTGTAACCCACAAGTCAGAATCTTTAGCCGTACTTACAGGCAGTAAATCGGTCAAGTCTTTTGGGGCAATGATGATTCCTGCAGCGTGAATACCAGTGTTACGTACGGAACCTTCCAGTATTTCCGCTTCATGCAATACTTTACTTTGAAGATCCTGACCATTATATATTTCACGGATCTTCCTCACATTTTCCAAATCCTCCGATACCAATCCTTCTTTTTCTATCAATGATTTTTCGCCAGCTTTTGGCTGTAAAGGCGCATGCAGCACACGTTTCAAAGAAATTCCCGGCTTCTCCGGAATCAGTTTTGCCAATGCGTTTGATTCGGACAGCGGTAGATCCATTACGCGGGCAACGTCCTTGATACTCATTTTGGCCGCCATCGTACCATAAGTAATGATTTGCGCCACCTGGCTTTTGCCATATTTCTGTACTACATAATCAATTACTTTCTGGCGGCCTTCATCATCAAAATCGGTATCAATATCCGGCATCGATTTACGATCAGGATTTAGAAAACGCTCAAATAGCAAGTTATATTTTATAGGATCAATATTGGTAATGCCGATACAATAGGCTACCACCGAACCCGCAGCCGAGCCACGACCCGGACCAATAAATACGCCGCTATCCCGACCTGCTTTGATAAAATCACTTACAATTAGGAAGTAACCTGCAAAGCCCATCGTTTTGATGGTAAATAGTTCAAAATCGATACGTTCTTTTACGTCTCCTTCAAAGCCTCCGTCGTAACGATTGCGTGCGCCTTCGTAAGTAAGATGTTTTAAATATTCCCACTGATTTAATGAATCGGCAGTGACTAATCCTTTATCCGTTTTCTCATCTTGCGTGTGGGTTTTATATTCTGTGGGAATAGGGAAATTCGGCAATAGGATGCTTCGCTTTAAATCGAGCAACTCAATTTTGTCTACAATAGCGTTGGTATTATCAATTGCTTCTGGAATATCGCTGAACAGCTTCGACATTTCCTCGGTCGTTTTAAAATAAAACTGATCGTTTGCAAATGCAAAACGCATATTTTTCATGTTCACATCATCATCAGAAAAATCGCCCCGAAACGCAGGAGTAGACTGCTTTTCCCCGGTATTGATGCAAAGCAAAATATCATGCGCGTTAAAATCTTCCTGCTCTACATAATGCGAATCGTTGCTGGCAATAATGGGTACTTTATATTTGGCGGCAAACTTTATCAACACTTCATTTACCTTATCCTGATCAGAAATATCATGACGCTGTAGTTCTACATAAAAATCATCTCCAAATAAATCGAGCCACCATTTAAACTCCTGCTCAGCTTCGGCTTCGCTTTTTCTTAAAATAGCTTGTGGTACTGAAGCGCCCAAGCAACAGGTTGTGGCAATTAATCCTTCATGATATTGCAATATCAGTTCTTTATCAATACGTGGATATTTACCGTACAACCCTTCAATAAAGCCTAAAGAGGTGAGTTTGGTAAGGTTTTTATAACCCTTTTCATTCTTTGCTAATAAAATCTGATGATAGCGTTTGTCTTTTTTATCTTTTGTAAAAGTTCTTTCATGACGATTTTCTACAACATAAAACTCGCAACCTACAACGGGTTTCACTTTGGGCTTACCGTTCTCATCCAGATTCTTATATGCTTCTGCTACAAATTGAAAAACACCAAACATATTTCCATGATCGCTGATGGCTAACGCAGGCATACCATCTTTAATGGCTTTTTTATATAAATTACCGATGGACGCTGCCCCATCTAAAAGTGAATATTGTGTGTGAACGTGTAAATGCGAAAACTTCATTTATATACTTTTATTTTTTCGGTCAATTGGATTGACGGATTGATTTGAACCGCCAATTGGATTGGTGGCTATTATAATTGAAGTCCTTAGGACTTCTCCTTTATTGTCAACAAATGTCTTTGATATAAATAAGAAGCAGATAAATTCAAATGGTTCGATATTACCTACTTGCTCTCGCCATTCCCTACTTCCTATTCATCAACTTACCAAACGCAATGTGCAATAAAAATTATTTTTAAACCAATCTGTTTATGCACAGTCTAATGCTGTGAACGTTAAATCCTTTGCGGAAGCGGATCTATAAATTATCCACATCCTGCTTAGATAAAACGAATAAACGATGTGATGGTTGACTTGTTTTTAAAGATTGCTATGCCGGCACTGCATTTTACAATAACTTAAAACAGGCCAACCTGCTAAGTAAAAACTTTTTCTACATTTATTTTCTTGAATAAAGCCCTAAACCTATCTGAATAATGGATAACAGAAGAGATTTTCTTAAAAAAGCGATGTTGCTTTCTGGTGCAGCCGGTGTAACGGCTTTTGTGCCGGACTCTATTAAAGCAGCCATGGCAATTGATCCTAAACCAGGCAGCACGTTCCTTGATGCTGAACATGTTGTGATCCTGATGCAGGAAAACCGGTCTTTCGATCATAGTTACGGAACGCTGCAAGGCGTAAGAGGTTTTAATGATCCTCGTGCTATTTCGCTTCCCAATAAAAATCCAGTATGGTTTCAAACAGATGATAAAGGCGATACTTACGCGCCATTTCGTTTAGATATAAAAAATTCAAAGATTACCTGGATGGGAGATTTGCCTCACTCTCGCGCAAGCCAGGTAGACGCGCACAATTTGGGCAAATATGATCAATGGTTGCTGGCAAAGAAATCGGGTAATAAAAAATACGCTTCTATGCCGCTTACTTTGGGGCATTATACCCGTGAAGACCTGCCTTTTTATTATGCCATGGCCGATGCTTTTACTATTTGTGATCAGAATTTTTGCTCTGTAATGACGAGTACTACGCCCAACCGCTCTTTTTTCTGGACTGCCAATATAATGTATGAAGAAAATGGACTCACCAAGGCCAATATTCGCAATACCGATTATGCTGCAGCGAAACTAAAGTGGGCAACTTTTCCCGAGCTTCTTTCAAAAAACGAGATCGGCTGGAAGTTTTATCAGAATGAAATTTCAACTGGCGGTGGCTTCAAAGGAGAGGAGCGTTCGTGGTTGGCCAATTTTGGTTGTAACCTGTTAGAATTTTTCGCAGCCTACAATGTAAAATTCGCACCAAAATATATTCAAAGCCTTCAAAACCAGGTTGACACTTTGCCCGGAGAAATTAACAATCTTCAAGAAGCAAGTCCTGGCGAAATGGACGAAGAAAAAATCTGGCGGCCATCAGAAATAAGCAAAAAGCATTAGATGCTGCTCGTGAAGAACTTGCCAAATGGAATAAAGAAAATTTTGAAAAATTGTCTGACAAGGAAAAACAATTATTTCAAAATGCGTTCACTACCAATATCGGAGATCCTGACTATCACAACCTGACCCAATTAAAGTATAAGGAAAAAGGAAAAGAACAGGAGTTGGAAGTACCTGCAGGCGATATTTTTCATCAGTTTAGAAAAGATGTGAACGAAGGAAACTTGCCAACCATTTCCTGGCTGGCCGGGCCTCAAAAATTCTCCGATCATCCTAGTGCTCCCTGGTATGGAGCCTGGTATCTTTCGGAAATACTTGACATTCTTACAAAAAACCCGGAAGTGTGGCAAAAAACTATTTTTATTATTACTTACGATGAAAATGACGGTTATTTTGATCATGTTCCTCCCTTCTCTATTTCGGACAATAAGCTTCCTGGAACCGGAAAATGTATGCCGGAAATTGACACAGAAATAGAGCATGTTCGCTTTGATAATGAAGTAAAACAAGGCATTCCAGCCAACCAGGCGCGGGAAGGTGCTGTGGGACTGGGTTTCAGAGTGCCAATGATTATTGCTTCACCGTGGAGCAGAGGTGGTAAAGTTTGCTCTCAGCTTTTTGAACACACTTCTATCTCTTCAATTTCTGGAAACATTTTGCAGTAAAAAATTCAAAAAAGATATAAAATTCGACAATATAAATCCGTGGAGAAGAGCCATAAGCGGAGATCTTACATCAGCCTTCAGCACTTTTAAAAAGGATGAAGACCGTAAAATAAATTTTGTAAATCGGGATCGATTTATTGAAACCCTTTATAACGCTAAGTTTACTCCTGAGCCTGCAGGGTATAAAAAAATAACGGAAACAGATCTTCAAAAGGGAGATTTAAGCCAGTGGATGTCGAAGCAGGAAACCGGTACAAGGCAATCCTGCGCCATTCCTTATGAGTTATACGTTAACGGCAAGTTGAACAGGGATAAAAGTAATTTTGAAATTCACCTGGAAGCATCTAAGCAGCAATTCGGTGAGTTGGCTGCCGGGGCTCCGTTTCGTGTTTATGCTATTGGAAAGCACAAAGCACTGAAAAACAAAAATGAATTTGAGGTCAACCGTTCCTGGAATTATACTGTTGCTGCCGGGCATCAATTGGTTGATACCTGGAAGTTATCGGATTTTGACACAGGCGCTTATCACTTACGCGTTTACGGTCCCAACGGATTCTATCGTGAATTTATGGGCGACAACAATGGTTCTGATATAGAAATCAGTTGCCATTATCAAAAGCAAAAAGGAGTAACCGGCAATATTGAATTGTTATTGTCAAATAAAGAGCAAAAAGACATTGATATAGAAATTATTGATAATGCTTATGGTAACCCGATGGTTAGCCATACTATTAACGCTCATCAACGCAATAAGTCTATTGTTCTTAATCTTAAAAAATCTTCCAATTGGTACGATTTCACGGTGAGAAGGAAAAACAGTAATGAACTTCAAAGATTTGCAGGACATGTTGAAACAGGAGGTGAAAGTATTACCGATCCGGCAATGGGAAAAAAGAAACTTTATAGGATGGATTTCAATGAATTACAATCCTATTCGGCTTAAAATCAATGTTTTGTATAAAATAAAATAAAAAAGCGGTAACCCTCACAATATTATTTGTGAAATGCCGTTATTAATACTCGAAAATTGATAACAAATTCCGTTTTTTAGACAGGATTTATAATTAAAAGGATTTGATATATATGCTACGTGTGTTTTTTCTGGGGTTAATTGCCTCTCTTTTAATGACTAGCTGTTCTGCCCCCTCAAACTGAACAACCAATTTAATTCAAAGACTGTGCCAACGCAGCCTGAGCAAATGAAGGCGCAACAGGTAGCTGCCTCATCATTTAGTTTAAAATCTGCTACACGCGAAAAACGTGTGGAGGATGTCATCAACGAAAGCAAGATATCTGACATTGATGCAACTGAGGCAGATCTTGCAGCTCTGAAACTATCAATTCCAACCGAAGTACAAGTTAAATATGCATCTTTATTAAATATGCTGCCCGGCATGTTGACCAATGTTAAGTTGCTCGAAACAATTGACGAATGGTATGGTACACGTTATCGTTATGGTGGCACTACTAAAAGAGGAATTGATTGCAGTGCATTTGTGAAAGCAGTATATAAAGTGGCTTTTGGAATTGATTTGCCAAGAACTGCACGTGAACAGTTCAAAGCTGCTGCGATGGCTGTTTCTAACAATTTAAAGCAAGGGGATTTACTTTTCTTCAATACTACAGGGGGCATATCGCATGTGGGAATGTATCTGGGGAATAATAAATTTGTGCATGCTTCTTCAGGCCGAGGGGTTACCGTTAGTGATTTAGATGAGAATTACTATGCAGCACGTTATTTAGGCGCCCGTAGAATGGGAGACAACTCATACTACGCTACAAATTAATAGGAATAAAAAATTAAAAAAATCCGGTTGAAGACCGGATTTTTTTTGACCTATTTAGCCGATACGTAACCGGCGTCATTACTTATATTTCCTCTGACTATATTCAGGAAACTGATAATATCCTTATTTTTTCTACTACTTTATCAAATTCCGCTAACGCCTGCAAAGAAAGCTTCAACATCTCATTCTTTTTGTCCAGTTCATCTTTCAACAGCTTGATAATCTTTATATAATCCAATGTTTCATCATTTGGGGAAGGTGCTGTAATCTCTAATGAAAATAAACTGTCGGGCGTTACATTAAATGCTTTGCAAATATCCGGAATAAGAGATGCATCTATTTTTGATTTGCCGGATTCCATAAGGCTATAAGCATTTTGACTCTTGTGTAAAAGGGCTGCCATTTGAGATTGAGAGATACCGCTTGCCTTTCTTAGTTGCTTTAATCGTTGGTTTATCATAAGCTTCGTATTTAAATATATAAGAAAAATTATATAAAAAACTGATACAATTATATGAATTTCGGGTTGATATTATGTTAAAGTCCCTTTAATTTTATATTGTCAGAATCTGATCATCTGACAGGACCGTTGCTAACCTCGACCACACCTATTTAATATAACCAGTACAAAACTACCATTAAACCTTAAAAGAGCCAAAACACTGCCGCCCTCTGCCCCAAACGCAACTCCTAAATTTTTTTATGTTATGAGCGTAGAAAAGAGGGGTGCTGACCTTTGCAATCAGTATTAATTACATTGGAATAGGATAGACGCTTAAGAATTGATTAAGTAGAATTATCGCATTTGATTTTGTATATGGTAAAATTTTCTATTTCTTATTAAGTGTTTACCCGAACGGGTATATAATATACTTTAAAGATTACAGCAACCTGAAAATTGACGAATTATCATGCACGGTTCGCAAATCGCCGTGTATATGAACTTATGCTACAAAAAGAATTTTATTACAATTTTGTAATATTAATGATACAGACACTATAATAATATAGGCTGTGAGTCAATATCACAGCCTATATTGTGAGTACACGGTTTTGCTAATATCCATCATTTTGCACCAGGTAACCTTCAAGGCTTGAGGCGCCGTCAATAGCAGTTTGTGGAATTGGGAATACTCTTTTTCTGGTATCGTTGTTTGTTTTCTCAGTCCATGCACCTTCATATTTTCCAAAACGAATCATATCGGTACGGCGCAAATGCTCCCAATACAATTCAAATCCTCTTTCACGAAATAAAAGATCAAGATTCATAGTCATTAATGCAGGTGGGGCTATACGTGCTGTGCGTGCAGCCCTTATAGCATTTACATCAGCCAGCGCAGCTGCTTCGCCTCCTCCTTTTCTAAGTTTAGCCTCAGCTCTCATTAAATATACATCGGCTAAGCGAAGAATTACAATATCATGTTCGCCAAAATTTCTTCCGCTTACCGATCCCCTGCTGAACTCATATTTTTCCACCCTATAACCTGTATTATAATCACTGCCTGCTACGGAAAAGTCGATAAATTCGGTGAAATTTACAGGAAGATTAGGCTTGCTACGTGTTGCATTGAACAAAGGACTAACCTTCATCTTACCGTCGGAGCATTTTCTAAAAGCCCCCGATGCATCTTTTGTAAGGCCGTATTGTTGGCCTCTTAAAATGCCCCGGTTAATATTAAAGGAAGCAGCATCTACACAGGAATCCGCAGGGTTGCTGTATATGGAAAGATTCTCTTTATAAAACCTGGGATCTTTTGTAGCGGGATCCGCAGGTGTATATGCATTTTTCCAGCTTTGGTAAAAATCAGGAGTGATAGCCGGCCCATCAGTTCCGTTAGCTGCTGTATAAGCGGGAAGCGGAAATTGATCTCCCGAAAGTGAAAAATAAGCCATGCGGTTGTGACCATTTAAATCGGCACGCTGATCTACTGCAAAAATCAATTCTTTATTTGTATGGTTGTTGTCATCAAAAATGGAGAAATACTCACTAGCTAACGCATACTGCCCCGAGTTGATAATCTTATCGCAATACTCAATTACTTTATCCATATCCTCGTTTTTAAAATTGAAACTTGTGCTATAAATATTGCTATATACAGCAGCACCCAGATGTAATCTTGCCAATAATCCCCAAACGGCAGCTTTAGTAATTCGGCCTGGCCCCGTGGTATTATCGAGTTGGGGTTCAATAGCAAGCAGTTCTGATTTGATATATTCTACAGCCTCAGCCCCCTTACTACTTTTGATATGTCTCTAGGATCTTCTTTTATAAATATCAGTCCAAAAAGATCAAGCGTGAGCATCGAATAATAGGCCCGCATCCCTCTTGCTTCAGCCAGGAATGTTTTGGCGTTAGGGTCTGTGTTGGTTGCTAAAGTGGTGATGGCTGTTATCGACCGTGACAGGCCTATCACTATATTGTTCCAGGTATTTCTTACGTTAGGGTCGCCACTAGTAGTTTCATGCTTATGTAAGGATAAATAAATGCCATTATCTCCCCAATCGGTACCACCACGATAAGGGAGGATGGCTTCATCAGTAGAAATTTCCTGCAAAGCAAAGTAATTGGTATGCTGAAAAATGGTAGGCAGTGCTGTATATACAGGAGCAAGAGTTCCTTCCGCAAGTTGTTTATCGGTAAGCCCGGTTACAGAAGATTCGTCCAATATCTCTTCATTAAGCTTTGTACAGCCTGATATTATTATAATGCCAGTAAATAATATATATATATAAATTGTTTTCATGTTGATCGTTTTTTAGAATGACACATTGAGACCAAAGATTACAGAGCGTGCTTTAGGGTAACTTAAATAATCAATTCCATAAGATACTGCGCTCTCAATATTCCTGTCAATATTTACCTCAGGATCATAACCATCATAGTCCGTGAACACAAAGAGATTCTGGCCAGTTACTGACACCCGAACGGAAGATGCCCATTTTAAAAAGCTCATACTTTGCGTTTTTAAATTATAACCTAATGAAACGTTGTTCAGGCGCAGATATGAGCCGTTCTTTAAAAACCGGGAACTAACTGGGGCGGTATTGCTATTTGATTCGTTTGGATATTTTGTAGCTTCGGCCGTAGTATTCGTATTTTTTGCAATTTTGGCTTTATAAAAAATACTGTTTGCCGTATTGTCATAAATTTTGTTACCGGAAACGCCATTAAAATTTACTGCCAAATCAAGGCCTTTGAAATTAAAATTTCCATAAAAGCTATACAGGCGTGAGGGTAAACCGGTTCCTAAAACAACCCTGTCTTTATCGTTCGAGAAAGATCCGTTCCCGTCAGCATCCAAATAATTATTCAGGCTATCTGCACCGATACCTATAAATTGTGGAAGGAAAAAAGTGCCAATTGGCTGGCCGTTAATATAACCATTGATGGTAGCAGAAGTAAGGCCGGAACCTTGCGCCGAACCTGACGGGATAATGGTATACGGTGAATTTTTTACAACATTTTTAATAAAACTTATATTACCTCCAATCCCAAAACCTAAATGTTCATTTATTCTTTTACGGTAATTTAGATCCAATTCGATTCCTTTATTGGAGATAATCATATCTTTCTCGTTGGTCCAAACATATAGGGCCGGTTGAACAGGATCAGCCGGCGTAACCTGTAATAAAATATTAGTAGACTTTTTATTAAAATAATCTATAGTTCCGGACAGATCGCCGTTTAGAAATCCGAAATCTAACCCCAAATCTGTTTGCTCCGATACTTCCCATTGCAGATCAGGGTTAGCAAACCTTGCGTAGGAATAACTTACCGGATAGGGGCCTGATGAGTAAAGTGGATAGCTTCCGCTTGTTGATATAAACAAAGCCTGTGTGATTTTCGGCTCTATTTCCTGGTTGCCGGTTCTGCCCCATCCAGCACGCAATTTTAAGCTATTTACAATTGACGAATTTTTCAAAAACGCTTCTTCCGAAATGCGCCACCCTAATGAAAAGGATGGGAAATAACCATACTTATTGTTTTCTCCAAACTTGGTTGACCCATCAGCCCTGAAATTAACAGTAGCCAGGTATCTGCTGTCATACTGATAAGTTACCCTTCCGAATAAGGACTGCTGCTCATTGATCGTGGCCTTTCCACCAGGCCTGTTGTTTGCGAGTGTTAGTTCTGTTCCTACTCCCGGGTTATAAATTGGCTCCACGCCACCAATAGGAATTTTATTGATGCTAAAGTTCTTTTCCTGAATAAAAAATTTCTGATAAGAGTATCCTGCAAGAGCCGAAAAAGTATGAGATGAGATGGTTCTCGAATAAGTTAGATAATTTTCGATCAGGGTATTTCTGTTGTGAGTCTGATAGTTTTCATACCTGCCATCTCTTGGAGGAGAAGTGCTCCCCAACGCCTGCACGTCGCGCACACCATTAGAATTGTCAACTCCAAAATTAAGTTTATAAACTAATCCTTTTATGATTGTTAAAGAAGGAGAAATACTGGCAATGACTCTGTTAATGGTGCCTACTTCTTTATCAAGATCAAAATAGATCAACGGATTATTCAAGACATTTTGATACACTGCAGGATTTCCATTTTCATCATAGGCAGGATAAGTAGGATTATTGCCCAGAGCTTCGCCTATAATACTTGTAATAGGTGGGCGAACATTTTTTGTATTGGCAAAGCTAAGATTAGCTTCTACAACCAACCGGTCGTCTAATAACTTTTGCGTAGCATTAAAACGGCCGGTATATCTGTCCAATGAATTGTTTTGTATAATACCTTCCTGGCGTTGCGCTCCAAAAGATGCATAATAAACCAATTGTTTAGACCCACCGCTCAGGGTTAAATTATAATTCTGAGTTAGCGCTGTTCTGGTTACCAAATCCTGCCAATCTGTGTTGCCGCCTTTATCATCTAAAGTTCCGCCTGCGCGCGGCACTTCCCTGCGAAATTCATCGGCTGTAAAAACGGGTATTTTGTTTGCGAGTTTTGATACCCCAAGGCCTGCATTAAGCGTTAAAATTGACGTACCTGCTTTTCCTTTTTTAGTCGTTATTATAACAACCCCGTTGGCACCGCGGGAACCATAAATAGCCGTAGCTGATGCATCCTTCAACACATCAAACGACTCTATATCATCAGGATTTATGGCATTAAGTGGGTCGCCTCCGCCTGTACTTGCATTATCCAGCGGCAAACCGTCTATTACAAATAAAGGACTACTTCCGCTGCGCACACTACCTGGTCCCCTGATAGTGATCTTGAGCGCACCTCCTGGTTCGCCTGTGGCAGAAGTAACGTTGACGCCAGATACTTTTCCCTGTAACAGTTGCTGTGGTGAATTAATAATGCCTTTATTAAATTCGCTGCTTTTAAGCGTTGTTACAGCCCCCGTAACGTCTTTCTGTTTTTGAGTTCCGTAACCTACTACAACAACTTCACCCATCTCCGATGAAGCCGGTTCCAATAATACTTCAATATTTGAAGTAGTACTAGTTATAATTACTTCCTGTGTTGCGTAAGCAACATGGCTTATAACTAAAATGCCATCCTCAGCAAGAACTGAAATCGAAAACTTTCCTGCTTTATCAGAAATGGTATTTGTACTTCCTTTCTTTAAGCTTATTGTAGCTCCTTCGAGAGGCTCCTTGGTGCTGGCGTCTAAAACTATTCCGGTTATCAAACGTTCTTCAATAAACGAAAAACTTTCTTTTGCAATAGCTTTTGTACATAAGAAGCTAGTGATGAAAATAATGAATAAGGGGTATAGCTTTGCCTTCCCCTTTAAAAACAAGGTTTTGTTCATAGCATAATAGTTTGGTTGTAAATGTAGATGTTCAAAAATGTTTGCCCGCAAGGAGCGCCATTAAGAAATTATTAAACTGAAAATACCATCATCAAAATTTTAAAGTAACAGGTAAATATCTCGCAACAAGTTCCTGGTAATAAGGCTTTAATTTATTCCAATCAGGTGGTTCGGGGTTTTTTGAATATAGATCGTAAGGATTAAAAAGTTTGACCCATTTCAGCATTTCCCTGTCATGATCATCAAGCAAATATTGATATTCCCCTTCGCGATGCCAGGCGTAAAAAGAATGATAGCGCAACATATACAGGCCACTTTCAGGTAAATAGTCTTTCAACATCTGGTATATATATTCGTCATGCCCCCAAGACATGTGTACATTTCGCAGGCCGCACCCTTGTTTATATATCCCGGTTTTTGTTTGATATTCCGGGTTGGCGTAATCAGGATTATGTTTAAAAAATTCTGGATACACAATTTTATCTGAATAGGCGCACCCTACAGGAAACGTGTCACCCACTACTGCCCACTGTGGTTCACCAAAAAGACATAACACCTTTCCCATGTCATGCATCAATCCTGTTAAAACCATCCAGTCGGGATGTCCATCGCGCCGGATGGCTTCCGAGGTCTGTAACAGATGTTGAAACTGGTCCAGATCTGTATCCGGATCAGAATCATCCACCAATTGATTTAGAAAATCAAAAGCGCTCCAAATTGGCATTTCCCTCTTATCAAATTTCAGATAGTTGTTACGCTTTTCCTGTACAAAATCGTAGGTTTGATAGGTATGATTAAGCCGATAAAATTCTTTAACAGTATCTCTGGCTGGATCATCGTAGTTTCGATATTCTTCTGTCGCTTTTGACGATGCAATACTATCAGGATCGGGATAACGCTCTAATACAGCATCTTCCCATTCATCAAGGCTGTTCAAAGGATTTACTTCTTTTGGTGTGAATACTTTTTCATTCATGGCCATGGCTCCAAGGTTTTTGTTTGTGTGCAATCGTATTACAACCCGAAAGTATAAATTTTTGATGCGTAGGATAGAGAAACTCCTAATTTTATTTACGAAACCGTTTTCGCTGCTGCCTGCTGTAAAGAAGCGTTAGCTTAATTTAAAAAGATAAATTTTATCTATTTAAAGTTTTTTTGTTGGGCATGAAGAGCGCCAATATAAAAGAATTTATGCGTGAGCTGAATTAGTTGTATCCGCATTCAAACGCTTTGCAGGATAGTTATTAATTCGTTACCTGAAATAATAAACTCAACACTTAAAAAATATTCCAATTACAAAAGTTAGTAATTCAACATAAACATCATTTTTTTTATTAAAAATTGTCGTCAAAAACGAAAAGGCAATTTATCTTCATTCTATCGTATTTTTATCCAATCATTTATTTAGCTTGTATCTTATGAGGTGTCTTATTTGTTTGTTATTACTGGCTCTTGTATTTAACCCGGCATTTGCTCAGGAAAAATGGGATCTGAAGCGATGTGTTGATTATGCACTTGCTAATAACATTTCTGTAAAACAAGCAGATGTGCAGGCGCGTTTTGATAAGCTAACGCACGATCAAAGTATATTAGCCTTATATCCCAGGATTAATAGCCAACACAGTGCCGGTTTTCAGTTTGGACGTTCAATTGATCCTACCTCTAATCAGTTTACTACAAACCAAATATTATTTTCCAATCATGGATTGGATGTAGGACTTGATCTGTTTAATTGGTTTAGTAAAAAGAATACGATCAAAGCAAATGATTACCTGGCTCAGGCTAGCGTTGCCAGGCTTGAGAAGGCAAAAAATGATGTGGCCCTTAACGTCGCTAATGCTTATTTGGCGGCACTTTTAAACAGAGAGCAGATTAATGTAAATAAAGTACAGGTAGCACAGAGCCGCGAACAATTTGATAACATAAAAAAGCAAGTTGAAGCGGGTGCCTTGCCAGAACTGAACGAGGCTGAAGCTGAAACGCAATATGCAACTGATAGTTCTAATTTGCTCACGGCGCAAACCAATTATACTTTATCACTTTTGCAGCTTAAAGCATTGATCAACCTGGAAGCAGATGCACCTTTTGATATAGAAGTACCGCCAGTAGAAGCTATACCTGTAGAGGCTCTGGCAGATTTAGATCCTGTTATTGTGTATCAATCAGCATTGGAAAACCTTCCTCAGCAAAAAATAAATAATCTCACTTTAAAAGCAAGTGAGAAAAATGTAGCTGTAGCTAAAGCAGGTTTGTATCCTTCCTTTTCATTTTTTGGTGGATTGAATTCACGTTATTCAAACGCGCAAAGAACCATACCTAATAGTTTTCAGACAATTAATGTTCCGGTTGGAACAGTTGATGTTAATGGGGTGGCTTATCCTGTAACTTCGCCAATAACACAACCACTTGGGTTCGATAAAAACACTTATTTCCGGCAATTAAGTAATAACTTTAGTCAAAACGTTGGTGTAGGCGTTAATATCCCAATTTTTAATGGAGGTGTAGCGCGAACCAACTGGCAGAAAGCCAAGCTGGATGTGGAGAACCAACAATTGTTAAAAGAGCAGGATACGCGCACATTAAAGCAGGATATTTACCAGGCACATACTAATGCAATAGCGGCAGTACAAAAATATAACGCAACTAAAATAGCGGTAGCCTCTGCACAAAAAGCATACGACTTTGCCAAAAAAGATTTGATGTTGGTTTGCTGCAACCAATCGACCTTATCTTAAATCAAAATAATTTATTCAGGGCTAAAATAAACCTGTTATCTGCTCAATATGATTTTGTTTTTAAAATGAAATTACTTGAGTTCTACAAAGGGCAGGGGTTGAAGTTGTGAGTCATGAATGATGAATAATGAATGGTACATTAGCAGTAAGAAATTAGTAAGTGGCAAGAAGACTATGAACAATGGACTAAACTAAAATATCAAATCAGAAATAATTAAGGATGAGCAAACGTTGGCAAAAAATATTAATTATCGGAGGCGCGGTTCTCGCTGCTGTGTTCCTTGTTGTAGTGAACATGAATAAAGGGAAGGGGGCATACAGGTTACAGCAGAAAAAGCGGCCACACGATCTATAACTGAAACGGTAACTGCAAGCGGCCAAATCTATCCGGAGTATGAAGTGAAAATAAGCCCAGATATAAGTGGGGAGGTAACGGACTTAACAGTAGCAGAGGGTGATAGCGTTACAAAAGGCCAGGTGTTGGCCCGTGTGTATGCTGATGTTTACGCTTTGCAAAGAGATGAGGCGGCAGCAAGAGTTGGACAATCGCAGGCAACAGTAGCCAACAACAAAGCAGCTTTGGGTGCTTTAAAAGCTTCACTCGATCAGGCACAACAACAGTATGACAGGAATAAAATGCTTTATAATGATAAGGTGATATCAAAGGCGGAATTTGAACAATTTGAAGCCAGCCTTTCTTCAGCAAAAGCTAACTATGATGCTGCGCTTCAGAATATCCGCAGCTTGCAAGCTGGTGTTCAATCTTCTCAAACGGGGTTAACCTCAGCGAATATTACACTCAGCAGGGCTACAATTGTAGCACCAATGAACGGCGTTGTTTCTTCTTTAAAAATAGAAAAAGGAGAACGCGTTGTTGGGACCGCACAAATGGCCGGAACTGAGATGATGACGATAGCCGATATGAATACAATTGAGGTTCGCGTAGACGTGGGCGAAAATGACATTGTAAAAGTAAGTATTGGAGATATTGCAGATGTTGAAGTGGATGCCTACAATGAAAGAAAATTTAAAGGTGTTGTGACTAAGATTGCCAGCAGCGTAAAATCCGATTTGGGAACGGCTGCCTCAGTGAGTACGGAAGTAACCAATTACGAAGTGCGTATACGACTTGACAAATCTTCTTATCAGGATTTGATCACTAATAGAAAAATGCCGTTTAGACCAGGAATGAATGCGCGGGCCGACATCAAAACCAGGCAAAAAGATAATGTAATTTCTGTTCCTATTGCTTCAGTAAATGCGCGTGTAAAAGGTAGCGATAAGAGTATGGCCGACTCTAAAAAGGAAAATGAAAAAGCGAATACTTCCGACGCTGCCGAAGATCAGGGTGGCGACGATATGGAAGAAATTGTATTTATGGTAATGAAAGACGGTATCGTGAAAAAACGGGTCGTGAAAACTGGTATCCAGGATATTAATTACATTGAAGTAACCAACGGTATCAAAGCAGGCGATATGATCGTAACAGGTCCATATAGTGTGGTAAGTCAAACTTTAAAAGATGGCGATAAGGTTAAGGTCGTATCCAAAGATGAACTTTTCAAAACTAAATAACTCCACTTTTAAAATAATTTCAACATGTTAAGAAGTGTTCTTTTACTTATCTGTTTTTCTGTATGTCTGTCAGTAAGCGCTCAAGATAATATCAAGCCCAAGGCTGTGCTCAATCATCAGGCTTTATATGTGGTAGATTTACAAAAAGCCGGTGATTTCTATAAGAACATCATCGGGCTTGAGCAAATTGATGAACCTTTTAAAATCGGCAAACATATTTGGTTGAAAACGGGGCCACACACTTCATTGCATTTGATAAAAGGTGCTGAAGCTAAAAAAGAATATTACAAAAACCATCATATCTGTTTTAGTGTTCCCTCTTTGGATGCATTTATTAAAATCTTAAAAGAGAAAAAAATAGAATGGGAAGATGCGGCAGGAAAAAAGGCGCTATTACGTCAAGACCAGACGGCATCAAACAACTATGGATACAGGATCCCGACGGATATTGGTTGGAAATAAATGATGACCAGCAAGGGTTTTGAAGAATATTTGAACCATGATTTATTTGATTTTTGTGATTAGGTGGAGATGAATTTTTAATTTATCATGCATTTAGATTATGCAACGGCGGTGAAAAAACTTAACCACATAGGCATGTAGTTTTATCCCTTTATAAGGATGTATAGAATCCGCCGAAGGCGGAACATAGTATCCACGCGATAAAACGATTATGTGTTTTTATGTCTCCTTTTAGCATAACATTCTATATGCCTATGTGTTTTGTCACGATTGCTATGGTAACAACTGTTGAATGGTTGATATATAAATCTGCTAATCCAATAAATCCAGGTTCAGACAGCTTTCCTCAAATAATATTCAAACGAAAATGCTTCGCCAAGTTCACCAGATGCTTCTTCAAACAGTTGTATCAGCTTATCAAAAATCTCTAATTGCGACATTGACATATTTTCAAATCGAACAGCAAGCGGCAGCTCAATATCGCCAGTAAGAGAATCCCATAAAGCATCCAGATTTTTACCAAAATGTTCAGGCAAATTTAATTGCCGTTTTGCAACAATATAAAAATCGTCCATTGTTCCGATGCGCTCAAAATCAAATATTGCCTTATTCATTTTTGCTGAAATGTTTTATAATGATCGTATGTAACATAAATTAATCCATCGCTGGAAAATAAGAGCCGGTCTGCATTGCGCCTGCCACAGTTATAATTCAGATCTGCTTCAAACCATTTTCTTCCATCCGATTTTGGCAAATTTCCTTCTCGATTAGAAAATACATCTCCACCAATTGCCTTTCCAGGAAGTACATCGCACAAATTGCGTTCAGATGCAATCCAGCCCTGCCTCCTTGCTTCGCCTTTCTTTATATAATAATCGGGCAATTTATGGTTTTTCTTCACATAAGGAACTACAACTTTCGCGCTTGTAAGTTCATCAATACGCATTGTTACTGTATCTGCTGCAAAGGCATTATCAGCGGCACCATTCTTATTACTAAAGAAAATAACACCACCAACAATTAGCAATATCAGTACAATAATACCAATGCGTTTGTTATTTATCATCATCATACAAACTTAGGTAAATAATAGATCAGCAAAAGCAACTGTATGCTACATTTTGGTTCTCACAGAAAACGCAGACTGACACAGAAATAAAAACATAAGCAAGTGCCTGATTATTCTGTGTATTTCCGTACATTCTGTGAGACACTATTTTCCTCTTACTTTTTTATTATCTTACCAATGCATAAACTCTTGTTATGATAAAAAATATATCTGTTATTGGTGCAGGCACAATGGGCAATGGTATAGCACATGTATTTGCGCAACATCATTTCAATGTTATACTAATAGATATTTCTGCTGCGCAACTGGAAAAAGCGATTAGCACTATTTCAAAAAACCTGGATAGACAAATTGCAAAAGAATTGATCAACGAAAATCAGAAAAAGATTATTTAAATAACATAACCACTGAAACCCAGATTGAGAAAGGCGTTGCAAGCGCACAATTAGTTATAGAAGCAGCTTCTGAAAGCGAAACACTCAAGCTGAATATTTTTAAACAGATTGACGAATTTGCGCCACAGGACTGCATTCTGGCGAGTAATACTTCTTCCATTTCAATCACGAAAATTGCTGCTGCAACGAAACGTCCCCAACAGGTTATTGGCATGCATTTTATGAACCCAGTGCCAGTAATGAAGCTGGTTGAAATCATTAACGGATACACAACCGACAATTATGTTACAGGGACTATTGTCGAACTAGCAAAACAACTTGGCAAAACACCTGCACTTGCCAATGATTACCCAGGCTTTGTAGCCAACAGAATTTTAATGCCAATGATTAACGAAGCTATTTATACTTTACATGAAGGCGTGGCCGATGTTGAAGCTATTGATGCCATCATGAAACTGGGAATGGCGCACCCAATGGGGCCTTTGCAGTTGGCGGATTTTATTGGACTGGATGTTTGTCTTTCAATTTTGCAGGTGTTATATAATGGCTTTGGCAATCCCAAATATGCACCTTGCCCTTTGTTGGTGAACATGGTTATAGCAGGAAATCTGGGTGTAAAATCAGGTGAGGGATTTTATACTTATACTTCAGGCAGTAAGGAGTTAGTGATAAGCAACAAATTCAGGAAGTGAATCAATTTCTATTAACTGTCCATCCTTTTTTGCCAGCCATAATTATGATTACCATTGGTAAGAATTAAATACTCTGCTGGCATTGAAATGTTGTATCTAAGTATTTGATGCAATACACTTTCTCCAACTGATATCTTGTCTCCTTTGCACTCAACTAACATCCAGGGTTTATGATCATGATCATAAACCAGTATATCAAAACGCTTTTTAAGATCGCCTAAGTAAATCTCTTTTTCCAGCGCAATTAAAGATTTAGGATATTTCATTACCTGCAACAGATATTGCACAAAATTCTGCCGCACCCATTCTTCATCCTGAAGCAATAACCACTTCCGGCGTATCGCATCAAAAATATGGGGCTGGTTATTTCTGAGCTCTATTTTAAAATCCGGCTTAGGATATTCTATTGAAATCATTAGTCCAAAAATAAAAGTTTAATTTAGCTAAAGTAATTTATATGAAAACAAAACAGGACATTGTAGAAAACTGGCTTCCACGTTATACCGGAGAAGATCTTAAAAATTTTGGAAAATATATCCTGCTTACTAATTTCAGTAACTATGTAAAAATGTTTGCTGAATGGAATAAAGTAGATGTTATCGGTGAAGGGAAACCAATGCAATGCGCTACCGCAGAAGATATTACAATTATAAATTTTGGAATGGGGAGCCCAACAGCGGCTACAGTTATGGATTTACTCACAGCGATAAAGCCAGACGCAGTTTTGTTTTTAGGAAAATGTGGCGGACTCAAAAAACGCAATAAAGTCGGTGATCTAATACTTCCTATTGCTGCCATTCGCGGCGAAGGAACCTCTGGTGATTATTTTCCGCCAGAAGTTCCCGCGTTACCTGCGTTTGCACTACAAAAAGCAGTTAGCACAACTATTCGCGAAGCTAAAACAGATTACTGGACCGGTACCGTTTACACCACCAACAGAAGGGTTTGGGAGCACGATGAACCCTTTAAAGAATACCTGAAAAAGATTCGTGCCTACGCAATTGATATGGAAACTGCTACTATTTTCAGCGTTGGTTTTTATAACAAAATCCCCACTGGTGCGTTGTTATTAGTTAGCGATTCGCCCATGATTCCCGAAGGCGTAAAAACCGAAGAAAGCGATAAAAAGGTAACATCAGATTATGTGGAAAACCATTTAAAAATAGGTATTGGTTCGTTACGGCAACTCATCAACAACAGGCAAACCATACGACATCTTCGATTTTAATTTTGAACCCAACAGCAGTATATATGGCATCAGTTTTGCCACGCTCGGTTTATCGTCCCGATTATGTGGCATCACATTCGGGGCAGTTTATGCTGAGCTGGTCGAAGCATCGCGATGTTGTACTAAAATATAAATCATCATTGTTGCGTTAGCCGTATGGCATGCGTTAAATCATTAAACTCTCAAAATTATAATTAATGAAAAATTTTTTAGCCTTAACACTACTAATTACAATATCATTTTTCACGATATCGTGCAACTAAAACAAACCCTTCCGGTACAAGCACAAGTAAAATGAAAGCACGTTTTGAAATTGCAGGCATCTGTTCAAATTATACTTTTAGCTTGATCGAAGGGAATAAAGATACTTCTCTTGTTGAAGCCACATGGACCAATCCACAAAGCGACAGTACTTATACAAATGCATTTGGCGTTAAAAACCCCTGCGATCTTCCCGAAGGATTAAAAGTTGGAGATGAATTTTATTTTGAAGTAGAGAACGATCGTCCCAACAGGTGTATGGTATGTATGGCTTATTATCCAACGCCAACAAAAAAATTAAACATAAAAGTATTGGAGGTGATCAAAAAATAAATGCCACAACCGCTTATTTCTATACAAGATCTTTCGATCAGTTTTGTTACCAACAGCCAGGTAAACAAAGCGATCAATCATATTTCTTTTGATGTGTACCAAGGTGAAATTGTAGCGCTTGTGGGTGAAAGTGGGTCAGGCAAATCTGTTACCTCACTTTCAATTCTTCAACTGTTGCCTTCACCGCCGGCCATTATTGATAATGGAGCCATTTTTTTAGTGAAGATGGAAACACTTCAATTAGTCTTTTAACGCTCACCAGTAAAGAACTTCAGCAGATTCGTGGCAATAAAATTTCCATGATCTTTCAGGAGCCTATGACTTCACTAAACCCTGTTTTTAGTTGCGGTCAGCAAGTAGCCGAAGTTTTACTGATTCATAATAATATCTCCAAACAGGAAGCTAAAAAACAAGCCATACAATGGTTTGAAAAAGTAAAACTTCCTGATCCGGATGCGATGTTTCATCGTTATCCGCATCAGCTTAGCGGTGGCCAAAAACAACGGGTAATGATTGCGATGGCAATGTGCTGTAAACCATCGCTGCTTATTTGCGATGAACCCACTACCGCGCTTGATGTTACTGTACAAAAAAATGTTTTAGAGTTAATAAAAGAATTGCAGCAAGAAACAGGAATGGGTGTTATTTTCATTACGCACGATTTAGGCGTGGTGGCGGAGATCGCCGATCGCGCTGTTGTAATGTATAAAGGCGGAATAATAGAAGAAGGCGCAACCGAAAACTTGTTCCATCACCCCAAGCAAGCTTATACAAAAGCGCTGATGGCCTGCCGGCCTGTGAACCACAAGCGTGGCGACCGTTTGCCTGTTGTGAGTGATTTTTTAAGTAATAATACCGACGGCGTTGGTGCTGTTCGAGGCGTCCTCGCCTCGAACCATTATGCTGTCGCCTCTGGCGACATAAATAAATCATTGGTAAAAATAGAACACCTTTCTGTTTGGTTTCCTAATAAAAAGAATTGGCTAGGCCAGTCAATTAGCTTTACAAAAGCAGTAAACGATGTAAGCTTTGAAGTATATGAAAACGAAACATTAGGTATTGTAGGCGAAAGCGGCTGCGGCAAAACAACTTTGGGGAGAAGCTTGCTACAGCTTATCCCGGCAACCAAAGGTGATATATTTTATAAAGGGAAAAATTTACTGCTGTATACATCCGCGCAATTGCGTGAGCTAAGACAGCACCTTCAAATTGTTTTCCAGGATCCTTATTCTTCTTTAAACCCAAGAAAAAAATTGGCGCAGCTATAGAAGAGCCGTTAAAAGTTCATGGTATTATTAAAACTGCAAGTGCCCGAAAGCAACGAACTATTGAGCTATTAGAAAAAGTGGGTTTACTGCCGGAACATTATAGCCGTTATCCACATGAGTTTAGCGGTGGTCAAAGGCAGCGCATCGTCATTGCGCGCGCGTTGGCTTTGCAACCTTCTTTTATCATTTGTGATGAATCAGTTTCGGCGCTGGATGTAAGTGTGCAGGCACAGGTGCTTAACCTATTGAATGATCTTAAAAAAGAATTTGGGTTCACGATCGTTTTCATCAGCCACGACCTAAGCGTGGTACGTTATTTCAGCGATCGTATTATTGTGATGAACAAAGGACAAATAGAAGAAATGGGGCAGGCAGATGATATTTATGAGCACCCAAAAACTGAATACACTAAAAGGTTGATTGAAGCAATACCTAAAGCGGTGTAGTTTTTTAGACCTCCGAGGTTTTCAAAACCTCGGAGGTCTAAAGCCGGAATCTAGTAACTTCTAACCTAACTATATGAAAAAACAACGACTTGCAACAGGGTGTTACTACCATGTTTATAACCGGGGCAATAACAAAGAAAATATTTTTAAAGAAGCGGAAAATTATATTTACTTCTTAAAACTCTGGAATAAATATATTGAACCCGTAGCTGAAACATTTTGCTATTGTCTTTTACCTAATCACTTTCATTTTTTTATACGGATGCGTGAACTACAGACCTTCGAGGTTTTCAAAACCTCGAAGGTCTTAACACAACCGAACCAGGAACAGCACTTTTCAAACTTCTTCAATGCATATTCAAAAGCAATTAACAAAGCGTATAACAGAACAGGAAGCTTGTTTCAGAAAGGCTTTAAACGAAAAGAAATTATTAACGAAAGCTATTATACTTCTATCATTGGATATATTATTACTAACCCTGTAAGGCATGGCCTTTGTAATAGTTCTGCGGAATATTTATATTCAGCGTATGAGGCGATATTATCGGATAAAACCACATTATTGTTACGAAATGAAGTGATTGATTGGTTTGGTTGTAAAGAAGCCTTCATCGATTATATTAGAGCATACGAAAGCAACCTGCCGGATAAGTATGAGCTTTTAAAATAGTCGACTTTGCAGACCTCCGAGTTTTCAAACTCTCGGATGTCTGCGCCTGACCGGTCATATTCAACCGCCGAGAGGCTGCCGGATGGAAGCGGCACCGCAGCGAAGCGAAGGTATAGCGGACAGCCGGTACGAAAGTTGAGACATATTGATGGCTGAGAGCCCATAAAAAAAGGTAGCGAATATGTACATAAAACACTACCTTTGCAGCCACAAAATCGAAAACCGGTGCCGTAAGACCGGGGCTCGGCGGGATAAAAATGTCTGACATTTCAGGCACGTTAACACCAACCTCAGCTTCAACGCACTTGTTTTTATTGATTTTGCATCACTAAAAAACGAAAAGAATTATCTTACATGAAGCTTTCACAATTTCAATTCGACCTTCCGCTTAACCTTATCGCACAACATCCGGCTAAAAAAAGAGAAGATGCCCGTATGATGGTGGTGCATCGCCACACCGGAGAGATAGAAAACAAGCATTTTCGCGACATCCTGGATTACTTTGATGATAAAGACGCGTTTGTAGTAAATAACACCAAAGTGTTTCCGGCCCGCATGTATGGGCGCAAGGAAAAGACCGGGGCAAAAATAGAAGTGTTCTTGCTGCGTGAATTAAACAAACCGAATCGCCTTTGGGATGTTATTGTTGACCCTGCCAGAAAAATCCGCGTGGGCAACAAATTATATTTTGGTGAAAACGAAGAGCTGGTTGCCGAAGTAATCGACAACACTACAAGCCGCGCCGCACCATTAAATTTTTGTGGGAAGGCGATGAAGAAGGGTTCCGTGCACAGCTTGAAATTTTAGGAGAAACTCCTTTACCTAAATATATTAAACGCAAGCCAGATGAAGACGATAAAGAGCGTTATCAAACCGTATATGCAAAGCACGAAGGTGCGGTAGCTGCGCCAACAGCAGGTTTGCATTTCAGTCGCGAGTTGATTAAGCGTCTTGAAATTAAAGGTATCCGTTTCGCTGAGATCACTTTGCACACAGGGTTGGGTACCTTCCGGCCTATTGAAGTGGAAGACCTGAGCAAACATAAAATGGATGCGGAATACTTCCATATTGAAGAGGCGGCTTGTAAAATTGTTAACAAAGCAAAAGAAACTGGCAACCGTATTTGCGCCATTGGTACCACTACCATGCGCGCCATGGAATCTTCTTTTACAGCGCAAAAAATGTTGAAACCTTCAGAAGGCTGGACCAACACTTTCATCCATCCTCCCTACAATTTCAATATCGCCGATTCACTGGTTACCAATTTTCATTTGCCTAAACCAGCCTGATGATTATGACGGCGTCTTTCGCTGGCTATGAACTTGCGGTAGAGGCTTATAAAAAAGCGATCAAAGATAAATACCGCTTCTTTAGTTATGGAGATGCTTTATTGATTCTTTAAGCTGTAATTATATTTTTAAAGGGCCGTCAGCAATGAGGGCCCTTTTTATTTGTTGACGAGCTGTAGAATATATGGCAACGATATTGCGTCGCGCTCTTGTGCTGTGGTGCATTTGGGGGCATTGAAAAATGTATACTTGAGCCTACGCCAACGGGAACGAAGTTTTAATTTTAATCATACCAAAATGAAATATTTTTTATCCATTTTTACATTGCTTATCGCTTCTGTTGTTTTTAGTCAAAACATACACGAAGATTCGTCAGCTAACTATGTTGCAAATTGGGGCAAGGGTGAGAAGAAGATTTTCTATATTATCCATAATACAGAAAGTTATGAATCGAACGCGCTCAAATCCGAGTTTAGTTTTTCCTATGAAGCCCATACAAACATTCTTGATTCTACAAAAAATAATTATACTGTTGAATGGACTTTCCATCTACCTGATAAAATTAAAAAAGCACGTCCTGGATTAGCGGATTCGCTTCCTGTTTATGAAGGGATGAAAATGATTTTTAAAACCTCGCAAACCGGTGAGTTTATCGAATTGATTAACTGGCAGGAAGTGAGAGACTCTTATGCTAAAATGATGGAAATTTCTTTACCTCAAAAAATGGATAGTGCCGCAAAAGTTGCAGTAGAACAATCTAAAGCACTTTTCAATTCTAAAGAGATGGTAGAATCTGCGTTAATCAAGGAAATACAAATGTTTTATCGTCCTTATGGTCAGTTATTCACAACAAATGCAGTAAGCGTAACCACTCAATTACCAAACCCTTTTGGTGGAGAACCTTTACCTGCTCAGGAAACATATAAAGTAACAGAGATAAACCCTCAACTAAATTATTTTACTTTAGTTATTAAGCAAGACATAGATAAAGTGGGGACACAAAAATTCTTTGAAGGATTTTTAAAAAAAACGAAAATGGATAGTGATAAAGCTATTGTGGAAGCAAAAAATATCATGAATACTTTTGAAATTAAAGATTACAGCGAGTACAAATTTATTTCTTCAATTGGTTGGCCAAAAAGAATTAGGTATGCAAGAACTTTGACCAATGGAAAAACAACTAAAAAGGACTCTTACATTATAGAAATGAAAGAATAGAATGGCGAACAACACTGCTATTTACATAAAATAATACATTATGGTTACAAAGCTTACATTAAAACTAAAAGAAACTGTAATTAAACGTGCGAAAAAATACGCTGCTACTAAAAAGCTAAGTTTATCAAGATTAATTGAAAATTATCTTCATTTAGTAACGCTCGAACAAAATGATGAGTTTGAAATTTCGCCATTTGTAAAAAGTATTTCAACCGGTAAAAATATTCCTATTGATATTGACAATAAAAGAGCGACAAAAGAATACACTGACTTTTTGGATAAAAAATATAAGTAAGCGATCTGCTTACACTGAAAAAATAATCGGCGTTTATTCTAAAACCCAACCTCAACTACTTCTTTCGCTCCTTCATTCAAATACAAATCATCAATCGTTACATACAAGACTCCACCTTCTTTCTGCAAATATTTATTCAAAGCGCCGTTAGTAGCGGTGTTTATGGCCTTAAATACAAATTCGCTACAATACATTTTATCATCAGTATAAAAATTAAAAAACAGATCAAATGGCAAACCTTCAACGTAGCTGCGATGTATCCAATCGCTTAATCTTATATCTTCATCTATATCTAACTCGTATCTGAATACAGCAAATTTGTTCACCTCTTTCGGGTGGCAAAATATATTCAGTGGCTGCCTTAATAATTTTTGAGATGGATTGAAACTGCCGCCCAATGCATGATAGACAAAAACAGTATCATGTTCTATCTGGATAATGCCGCAATGAGAATAGGATTTATCCTTTCGGTTAAAATTCCTGGCGGCTTCGCTTACTTCATCGTTTCCATCGCGCACAATAATATCACCGCTTTTCAAAAGTGCTTTCGCCTGATCCATCTTTCCATAAAATTCTTTGTTGTCGCTATGATCACAGGACGAGAATAGGCAAAAAGAAAAAGGCATCCGCCTAGACGGATACCTTGAAAGGTAAAATGGATTTTACCTCTTTTATCTTGAAGCTTCTCTTTCTGTGCTTTGCTGCTCATGTTCGGCATTATAGGCCTTAATGATGGCTTTAACAAGCCTGTGTCTTACAACATCTTCTTCATCCAGTTCAATATATCCGATGCCGGAAATATTCCTCAGAATCCGAGTTGCTGTCTTTAAGCCACTACGTTGATTTTTAGGTAAGTCTACCTGCGTCATATCACCGGTAATAATTGCCTTGGCATTGGCTCCAATACGCGTCAGGAACATTTTCAACTGTAAGTCGGTAGCGTTTTGCGCTTCATCCAAAATAATAAAGGCGTTGTCTAATGTACGCCCACGCATGTAGGCCAGTGGCGCAATTTCAATGGTACGCGTTGTCATAAAATAGCCTAGCTTATCCGCTGGGATCATGTCATCCAGCGCATCATACAACGGTCTTAAATAAGGATCGATCTTTTCCTTTAAATCGCCAGGTAAGAAACCAAGGCTTTCGCCGGCTTCTACCGCAGGCCTTGTTAAAATAATTTTCTTTACCTGTTTGTTCTTTAGAGCACGCACAGCTAGCGCTACTGCCGTGTAAGTTTTACCAGTTCCTGCAGGGCCTATAGCAAACACTACGTCATTCTTTTCAGCTTCCTGCACCAGTCGCTTTTGATTGGCCGTTCTGGCGCGAACACTTTTACCATTGGGTCCAAACACTAATACTTCATTGGGATTACGTTCCATGAAGTTGTCTATTACTTCGGCATCGTCACCACCCAAAATCTGATCGAAATAATTATTACTCATGCTGCCATTTCTTTCGAGATAAGAAATAGCAAGATTTATTTTTTCAGTAGCTGCTTTTATCTGTTCGGGCGAGCCGCTCAGTTTTAATTGCGTGCCACGTGAAAGAATTTTAAGTAATGGGAATTTCTTTTTGAGGATGTCGAGCTTAGCATTGTTAACGCCAAAAAAATCAAGGGGGTTAACGGTTTCCAGGTTAATAATTGTTTCTGTCAATTCAATTAAAGTTTATCATTAAGGCTACCGGCAAAGGGCTAACCGGCTTATACCTCGTCACGCTGAACATTTACGCAGCATGCCTGCCCTTCTAATCCAAATATACTTTTTTCAAAACAAAAGAACAGCATATAACTTATTAACAAATGTGAATTGTGTTAAATGTTTTTTAATTAGGAAATACTTATAATTCGCGAAAGAATCTTCCAATCATTTTTGCATCCACAAATGAACGTGATAGTTTTTCGTAAAAAGGATATATTGTAATACGCTAATTATTATATCTACAGAGAATCGCAGGTAAACTGCAAGCCAAAAAAATATACGGATGAAACTTCTGCTGTTTAGTTTATTGCTGCCTTGTTGTCAATATGCAGCTGCACAATACCGCTTGCATGGCAAGATTACTAATACCAGGCTTGAACCATTAGCATTTGCAAGCATGCAGTTAAAAGGCAGTCGAACAGGCATTCTTACTAAAGAGGACGGTAGTTATAGTTTTGAAGTCAACAGTGGTATTTATGAAGTGATCGTTTCGATGATCGGCTATAGAACAAGAAGCATTAAGGTTGTAGTTAATAAACAGAGTATAGAACATTCCATTATTATGGAAGAGATGGATAATAATTTATCAAATGTAACTGTAATAAGTCGTTCAAAAGATAAAGCCGAAGAATATATAAGGCAGGTAATAAGAAATAAAGATGCGATACAATCCGCATCTGGTGCATTCAGCTGCAATGTTTATATAAAAGCTGTGCAAGAAGATTCTATAACTTCAAAAAAACGGAAGAAAAAAGAAATTATAAAAGATAGCATTAACCGAAAGCCGCTTCCACCGCCACTTTCAATGAGTGAAATTTATTTGCGGCTGGACTATGAATCAGCAACAAGATTTAAAGAAGAACGAACAGGCGTAACCAAAAGGGGCAATACGTCTAACCTTTTTTACTTATCAACTACACAAGGGCGTTTCAACTTTTATGATAACCTAGTAAAAGTTCCTGCTTTATCTGTAACCCCATTCCTGTCGCCAATAAGTTATAGCGGATTGCTCGCGTATAAATACAAAACTTTGAAAATTGAAAAGAAGGGCAATCATCATATTTATACAATTGGCATAAAGCCGGGCAGTCTTAGCAACGCAACAGTAACCGGAGAAATTGTTATTGATGATAGCGCGTGGGTGATACTTAAAACAAAATTGTCTTTTCCTAAATATCATCTTCCGGAGTATGATTTTTTTGAAGTAGAACAGAGCTACGATTTTGTAGACAATGCAGCATGGATGCTTACTAAACAGGTATTCACCTATTATTCAAATACTAAAAAGCGAAAAGCGTTTGGCACAACAAGCGTTACATTCAAAGATTTTGAATTGAACAAAAAATTCGATAAGAAATATTTCGGACCTGAAGTGAGTGCTGCTACACGCGAAGCCTATCTTAGAGACAGTACATTTTGGTCATCGGTAAGAACAGAGCCTTTAAGTGAAAAGGAAGTAAAACTTATACAATACACAGATAGTGTACGAGCCGTTATAAACAGTAAAGCTTACAAAGATTCTATTGATAAAGTAACCAACAAAGCCAACTGGAAAAATATTTTGTACAAGGGACAAACCCTGAGCTACCATGAAAAAGGAATACGATATATTCTTCCTTCAATGGCATCCACTATTGCATTTAGTTTCGGCGGATTCAGAACACAACTTCCGTTGATGTTCTATAAAACCGATAGCCTTAGAAAAACGATTTCACTAAATACTAATATTAGCTACGGCTATTTGAACAGAGACATCAACGGTAGCATACGATTAACAAGAAAGTATAATCCTTTTAACCAAGGCTCTTACAGCATCAACTTTACAAGGGATTTTGTCGCCATATTTTCGGGTGATGCCTGGATTAACCAGTTAAAAAGAAGTAATTATTACCTGGATAATGCGATAGGCGGCGGCTGGAGCCGGGAGATCATTAACGGGTTATTTATTAAAGCTAATTTTAGTATGTCACTGAGAAGAAGTCTGGCTGATTATAAAACTTACAGTATAGTAGACTCAGCATTCCAGGAAGTATTACAGGAACCGACGGGAAATGCCCCATCTTTTGAGCCATATAACGCTTTGTATGGGGATGTCGAAATCAGTTATACTCCTTTTCAACCTTATATACGCGAGCCGTTAGAAAAGATTATTTTAGAACCTAAATGGCCAACTTTTTATACACAATGGCGTAAGGGTATTCCGCGTTTGTTGGGCAGCGATGTGAATTTTGATTATAACGAGTTTGGTATTCGCCAGCATTTAAGAATGGGGCTTGTTGGCAATGCACAATACACTATAAAAACCGGAAGTTTTTTAAATACAAAAGATGTAAGGCTGATAGACTATAAGTGGCAACGACGCGGTGACCCTATTTTATTTATGAATCCTAATGAGGCTTTTCAATCGATGGATTCTACTTTCGCTGTTTTTAAAAGATTTTACGAAGGGCATTATTTTCATGAATTTAACGGGGCGATTCTCAATAAAATTCCTCTATTCAAAAAAATAGGTTTGCGAGAAGTAGCAGGCGCTGGCTTTTTAATAGCACCTGAACGAAATCTGAGATACGCCGAAGCTTTTGCCGGAGTTGAGCGAGTTTTTAAATTACCCTTTCAAAACTTTCAGAAAGTTAAAATCGGCGTTTATGCTTCAAGTGCATTTGCCAATCAATTCCAGTCACCATTGCAATTTAAAATAGGTATTACCAGTTGGGATACATTTGGGAATAGATGGAGATAAAAAAAATAACTGGTTGATTTAATAATGGTTGTTTTTCATAAATTTGGTAATCTTAAAAAATAAAATCAAAACTTATGGACAACTCTTTCCTTCAAATGGCATTTCTAATCCCTTTTTTGGCAATTTTTATACTATTTATTGCCAGTCTTTGGAAAATTTATCAAAAAGCAGATTACGAAGGATGGGAGGCCATAATACCTATTTACAACATATATATATTTACAAAAATTATTGGTAAACCATGGTGGTGGGTAATACTATTATGTATACCTTATATAAATATAGTTTTTGGAATATGGGGGCTAAACATGCTTTCAAAAAGTTTTGGTAAGGCTGAAGGTTTTACAGCAGGGTTATACTTTCTTTGGTTTATTTTTTTCCTATACTTGCCTTTGGTGATGCCAGGTATTTAGGCCCTTTTGGAGACTCAAATGCGTTTGATGCTTATGGAGATAAAAGTCAATTTGAATTTGAGCAACTCCAACAATTTTAATTAATAAAAATATTTTCTACAAAGCCGCCAAATCATTTGGCGGCTTTAAAATCAGATAGCTTTTAATTTTTCGATAACGCTAATCGGATCATCGGCTTTAAATACCGTGCTTCCGGCAATCAATACATCCGCGCCTGCATCGATGATTTCTTTTGCGTTTTCAATGGTTACGCCCCCATCAATTTCTATCAACACATTTAAATTACGTTCTCTGATCATTTGCTTCAGCTGCTTTATTTTTTCAAGTGTATAAGGAATAAATTTTTGTCCGCCGAAGCCAGGATTGACACTCATCAGATTTACAATATCAATCTCATGCAAAATATCGCTCAAAAAAGAAACAGGCGTATGTGGATTCACAGCCACACCGGCTTTCATACCTAGCGATTTGATTTGACTGATATCCTGATGCAGCATCGGGCAGGCTTCAATATGTATAGTTAAATGATCGGCTCCTGCATTTTTAAATTCCTGCGCATAGCGGCCGGGCTGCTCTATCATTAAATGAACATCGCATGGCTTGTTTACAATTTTATGTACAAACTCGATCACCATTGGGCCAAAGCTGATGTTAGGCACGAACGCTCCATCCATAACATCAAGGTGCAACCAATCTGCTGCGCTACTGTTGATCATTTCACACTCAGATTGTAGTTTTAAAAAGTCAGCGGCCAATAAAGAAGGAGCAATCAATGTCATAAATATTAGGTTTTTAGTATTGCAAAGTAAAACTTTACCAACTTAAATTTCCTATTTTCGCATACATAAATCTCGAAACTATGCAAACCGGATTGTTACATTTACACAGTTTTTTGCGCTGGGCCATCGTATTATTATTTTTAGTAGCTATTTTTAAAAGCCTTGGTGCGCGCAATAAACCTTTTACCAAAGGCCATGCTACAGCCGGATTATTATTAATGATCTGCTGCGATATTAATTTTCTGATTGGCCTTGTACAATGGTTTACCGGGACATTCGGTTTAAAACTTTTTCAACAAATGCCAATGGGCGATATTATGAAAGCGCCTGTTTACAGATTCTTTGCTGTGGAACATATACTTGGTATGATCATAGCGATTGCACTCGTACACGTTGGCCGATCCTTTTCTAAAAAGAACATTCCTGATGCAACCAAGCATCGTAAAACAGTTTTATTTTACGTTATCTCGTTTATTATAATGCTGGCTTCAATTCCTTGGCCTTTCAGAGAAGTGGGGCAAGGCAGAGGTTGGTTTTAAGTTGAGATGACAGACTATAGTTGACAGATGACAGAGGAAAGTACAATGTGCGTACTTTCCTCTGTCATTAAACAGCTTGACTTTTACGTTCTATTTTTTATGAGCCAATCTGTAGTGCTTATGGGATCTTTCTTGCGACGCTCCTTTCAGCGTTCCGTTCTCTATTCAACAATTAAAATACAATCAAATAACAGTTCTGTCATCGGTCAACTATCACCCGTCAACTTTTCTTCCCCAACTCAACAACTTCACAATCTTTAAAGTTAGCTCCGTCTATCGCAAACCTGATAAGCGTTCTGACCTTTTGCCAGCCATGCTTTCCGGCTGCGCCAGGATTCATATGCAGGCATTGTAAAGCATCATCATATATCACTTTCAATATGTGCGAATGGCCGCTGATAAAAAGCTGTGGCTTTGCAGCAATGATCTGTTTTTTGGTTTCAGTATTATACTTTGGTGGATAACCGCCAATATGTTTCATCATTATTTTGACAGATTCAATATTGAAAGTTAAAACCTCGCCAAACTCGCTACGAATATTTGCGCCGTCAATATTTCCATAAACACCGCGCAGCGGTTTGAAAGCTTTTAACTGATCGATAATGGCTGCACTACCAAAATCACCGGCATGCCAGATCTCATCACATTTATCAAAATGCTTAAACACGTTTTCATCTAAAAAACCATGTGTGTCTGATATGAGGCCGATGCGGGTCATGAGGAGATAGTCGGAAAGTTGGAAAGTCGGAAAGACAGGAAGTCGGAAAGACGGGAAGACAGGGAATGCATTAAAAACTATTGGAGTAAATCTTCCGGACTTACCGACTTTTCGGTCTTACTGACTTCATCCTAATCCTTCGTCATTTTTTGAGTAGAGATCAACAGCTTCTTTTTAATTAATTGATTTTTGCGAAACGCTTTTTGCTCGGCTTTAAAAGCCTGCTTATTATATTTTTTGGATAATAATTTATTCAAATCTGGCTTGCCCGCATTTACCCAGGCTGTGTACCAAAAGTCGGCTAATGCATCGGATGAGGCGATCAATTGATCGTTGATGGATGATTGTAACGCCTTAGAATATTGCTTCGCAAATTCGCTTGTATAAAATCGTCTGTTCTTTCCCCAACGCACTTCCCATCGATATTTGGTAGCATCAGTGAAATTTTTTGATACTTCTTTTTCCTTTTCAAACATTTCCGGCAACAATGAAAAAGTGTGCTCGATGATCTTCCATATTTCATCAGACGGGGACTGAAGATATTTTGCTTTATGACGGCTGCTTAAATGATAGTTCATGATTTCAACTTCAGGCACCGTAGTTTCCCAAAGATCATGAATGCCATTTTGCCCCGTAAGCTGTCCGTCATAATTAATAGATGTATGAAGTGGCACATGAGCATCGGCAACATAATGGCTTAAATCAGCCGCATAAAATACAATGCTGTCCGCACTTTTAGAACGAAAAGCTTCTGTAAGCTTATCTAAATATTCGATAACAACATAGGGCAATGTTCCATATTTCTGAAGCGTATCTAATGTGTATTTTTCAACCGCCGGTTTAAAATCATGTGGCACAACTTCAAATGCATCGGACCCGAATGCTTCCATATCCATATAATGTTTGCTTCCTTCAGACTCATCTTTTGTACGTCTCAAATCTGGCCGTGGCGCGCCATACACCAACGAATCTTTGTTAGTAAAAAAGAAAGCCTGCATGGGCTTTGGTAATTCATAAATGGCTAATTGTGCTATTGTACGATGTACTAAAAATCCCCAGCTGGAGCATAAAATGATCGCCAATATCAAAACGGTAAAGAGAGAAACGTTTTTTCTGTTCATATATTTTGGAAAATAAAATGCAAAGTTGGGGAATTAAGTTCATAGTTTATGGATGATGGTTCATGGCCTGTTAAATGATAAAGATAAATTAACTATAAAGTGGGTGGGGAATAAGCAATGAAAAGTTGAGGAGTTGAAAAATTAACATGTTAAAAATTGCAGGCTTCAAATTTCTGTCTGTTCCTGTAAACTTTTTAACTTGTAAACTTGTCAACTATTATTGTCGTTTATGCAGGAGCATATATATACCTTCTGCTGAAGGGAGCGTCGCAAAATCGATGATTCATATTGACTGATGATTCAAAAAAATATCCGGCCTGATTTATCCCGGTCAATCTATCAACTTACCAACTATCTTTGCGCAAAACCAACATCACCAAACAATAAGATATGCCGCTACTTGAAGTAAACAATCTAAAAAATATTTTGCCACTCAAAAAGCTGTTGATGATATTAGCCTCAGTATTGAACAGGGCCAGATTTTTGGGTTGCTTGGACCAAATGGTGCAGGCAAAACAACGCTGATCAGAATGATAACCGGCATTTTTTATCCGGATAGCGGATCTATCATTTTTGATGGAAAACCGTTTGACCCTGCCAACGATATTGCCAAAATTGGATACATGCCTGAAGAGCGTGGATTATATAAGAAGATGAAGATCGGTGAACAAACGCTTTACCTGGCGCGCTTAAAAGGACTTGCCAAAAAAGACGCTACCGAAAAAATCAAACAATGGTTTGAACGCTTTGAAATGGAAAGCTGGTGGAACAAAAAAGTTGAAGACCTTTCGAAAGGTATGCAACAGAAATTACAGTTTGTAACAACAGTGTTGCACAATCCCAAGCTCATTATACTGGATGAGCCTTTCAGCGGGTTGGATCCCGTTAACAGTAATTTGATCAAGGATGAGATTTTTAATCTTGCTAAAAGCGGAGCCACCATTATTTTCAGCACACACCGAATGGAGCAGGTAGAAGAAATTTGTGATCATATTGTGTTGGTGAACAAAGGACAAAAAATATTAGACGGCACGGTTGACCAGGTGAAGCAAGATTTTAAAGAGCATTTGTATAAAATCTCCTTTGTCGATAATAATGGCGTGATTGCGGATAATGACATATTTACGATTCAGTCCCAATCGGCAGACAATATTATTATTCAGAAAAAGAAGGGAAAAGCAATAACGACATTTTGCAATACCTGCTTTCCAACGGAAGCGCTATCGAATCGTTCAATGAAATATTACCGAGCCTTAACGATATTTTTATCCGCCAAGTGCATGGAACGCCGCTGGCGCGCAGGTTTCAGGAAATTGATAATTGAGTAGATGACACCCGCCCGAACGTACCCGTTCGGTACGGGCGGGGTTGACTGATGGTAGATGACAGACTCCTTTATTTACAGATCATTTCAGTATAGCATTAATTCAAATACAAATGAACAAGACTTTTTAATTATACAGCGAGAATATTCAACACGCGTTAAAAAGAAAACCTTTATTATTTCCACATTGCTGTTTCCTATTTTATACCTGGGACTGATATTTGGTACTTCTTACATTGGCGCTAAATCTTCTACCCAGTTAAAAATTGCGGTGATAGATTCTTCAAAAAAATTTACTACAGAAAAAATAGCCCAGGCAAACGAAAGCGATCAATCGAACATTCTTACGCTGGTGCAGGAAACTCCGGAAGCACTTTCAAAAAACTTTGAATCACGTGGGTATGACGCTTATGTTGTGATTCCGGCAAATACAATGGTTAGTGAGGCTGGTAATAATATTTCTATAAAATCTAACCGCACGTTGGGTGCTGTGTCTGAAGTGAGATCAAAACTCAATTCAATATGGAATGATATTAAGTATGAAGATCTGAACATTGATGTTCAAAAACGCCAAACCCTTTCTGAAAGCCATTTAGAGATATCTGCCGAAAACCTGAAAGATAAAAATGCGGATGGCGGTTTTGCAATGATCATTGGTTATGTGGCAGGGTTTCTTGTTTATTTTATTTTATTGATTTATGGTTCGCAGGTAATGATGGGTGTGATGGAAGAAAAAACTAATCGCATTGCTGAAGTGATGGTTTCTTCCGTAAAGCCTTTTCAATTAATGCTGGGCAAAATCGTTGGCATCGCATTGGTAGCTTTAACTCAGTTTCTATTATGGGTTGCATTTGTATTTATTATTTACAATGCCAGCAAAGCCGCGGTAGACGTGAACTCCTCATCAATGAGTGAAGTGGTGGGTGGTGTGCAAAAAGTGTTTACGAGTGTAAATATGCCATTGATTTTATCGCTGTTTGCATTTTACTTTTTAGGTGGTTTTTTCTTTTATTCGTCTATTTATGCGGCAGTAGGAAGTGCCGTGAACGAAGATATTCGCGAAGCACAATCCCTGTCTTTTCCTATTACTATGATCATCATTTTCGCCATCTTCATGCTCACCATTGCCATGAAAGATCCTACCAGTCCGGTTGCCGTATGGACAAGCATTATCCCATTCACATCGCCCATTGTAATGATGGCGCGGGTTGCTTATGGCGTACCCGGCACCGTACCTTACTGGCAATTGTCGCTAAGTATGATTTCTTTAGTTCTAAGTTTCTTATTTATGGTTTGGTTTTCAGGGAAAATATATCGCACAGGTATTTTGATGTATGGCAAAAAACCAACCTGGAAGGAGATGATCAAATGGGCGATGAGAAAATAGGTGGTTAGTTGACAAGTTCACAGGTTGATAAGAGTCGTGTCGATGTAAATTGATCAACTTATCGTCTGGAGCTGATAACATAAGCGTTAGAGCGGGAAACGCTTCGAACAGCATAGTGTACTTAATTTATTTAATTCACACCCCTAAGTTTAAGGGAATGTTCGCCCTTACAAACTTCTCAACCTTAAACTCGCTTCCTTCACCGCTTCCAAAATACCTTTTACCGATTACTATTATTTCATCAGCGTTGGTTTGGATTAACTTTACTTTATAATTCAAACAAAGTAAATGATCCGTTTTTTACAAAAGTATAGCGAAGTGATCCTCTGGAACGGGGCATTGATCTTACTGGGAATAATGGATCTGGGTAGCAGCAACTCATTTTGTATCTTAAAAAACCTGGGCGCAAGCTGGTGTCCGGGTTGTGGATTGGGGCATGCTATTCATCATACTTTACATTTTGAATTTGCAAAAGCAACACAGGCGCATATTTTAGGAATTCCGGCAACGATGATATTATTTTATCAAAGCTGCAAGTCAATTTATATAATCAACAAAACAAACAACTATGGATCAGCAACAACTATTAAGAATGTTTCCTGATATGGAATATGATGAAATGGCCACACTTATAAAGCTAGGCCAGAGCATGAGCGAACAACAACAACAAACTTTCCTTTCTGTTTATTCAGGAAAAAGAAAAGATAAAACCCTAATGTTGGTATTGGCCTTGATTGGCTTTGTATTTATTGCAGGGATACACAGATTTGTTAAAGGTGATATTGGGCTTGGTATATTATATGTTTTCACATTCGGACTATGCTTTATCGGAACTATTGTTGATCTGATCAATATCAAAAAACTGACCTGGGATTACAATATGAAGATGGCTTACGAGTCAGCAAATATGGCGACTGCAGTTTTTAGATAAAATCAAGAAATTTAAAACCATCATAGTAATGACTGCGGAGCAACACATACAATTGGGGAAGCGAACAGCTATGGTTTCTTTTTGGTAGGAACCTTGATATTTATCTTCTATTATATTACTTCATTTTCTGTTTTGCTTTTTGTGGGCTACGGTTTCATTGCATTAGCAGCACTTGTAAATATTATTGTTTTCTTTCGAATTTTACTAAAAGCCTATTCCGATAAAATAAATAGAAACCAATTGTTACGTACTTGCGGACTAATGCTTCTTAATATTCCGGTAGTCGCTATTTATTTTGGGGCAACGCTTACTTTATTAAACGTAATGAGAATAGAGCTAACAAATTCGACTCAAACATTATTGACAGATGTAAATATTATTGGGTGTGGCGGCGGACAAATAGAGAAAATGGAAGCAGGACAATCTAAAACCGTTTGGGTAAAAATAACACGAGACTGTTTATTAAGTATTGATTACCTGTCTCAGGGACAACGGAAAAACGAAACAGTTTCGGGATATGTGACATCCGGGATGGGACAAAAAATAAAACATAGCATTGACGGAAAAAACAAAGAATATTTTTATTAGGCCTAAAGAACATTCAGACTCGATTTAAAGTGCTGTGGCTTTTTGCATAAATTGAATTACCGCTCAGCCTCGCTTCGCATCCTCACCATAGTGGTAATTTTAACAGCATCTATGTAAAAAACTTTGTACACGATCAGCGAAAATAATAATAGATAGCAGGTGTTTAAACAAGCATTAAACAAACTAATAGCCTCAATGATAAAAAATGTAAGCTAAAACGCACAAGAAAGGATGGAGTGTATAAAAGAACTCCAATACAAAGAATAAAAATTAAGCTGACGGCTATGGTGTCCGCACGAACCGAGGCGATATTTTAGTTCATGCCTGAGTAATGGTTCAGACAAAAAAATCCTCCGATTATTCATCGAAGGATCTTTAATATTTAAAACTTAAATTTTCCCTACTCGCTACTCACTATTCCCTACTTACTTCTTCAACACTTCCGCCATAGTTTTACCAATATCAGCGGGGCTGCTTACCACATGAATACCGCATTCGCTCATGATTTTCATTTTAGCTTCTGCAGTATCATCTGCTCCGCCAACAATCGCTCCGGCATGTCCCATTCTACGGCCGGGAGGCGCTGTTTGTCCGGCAATAAAACCAACTACCGGCTTTTTGTTGCCAGTCGCTTTTATCCAGTTGGCTGCTTCCGCTTCCATGCCACCACCAATTTCACCAATCATTACAATGGCATCAGTTTCAGGATCATTCATTAATAACTCAACAGCTTCTTTGGTAGGTGTGCCAATAATTGGATCACCGCCAATACCAATTGCTGTGCTTATTCCCAGGCCTGCTTTAGCTACCTGGTCTGCAGCTTCGTAAGTAAGCGTACCAGATTTGCTAACAATACCTATGCGTCCTTGCTTGAAAACAAAGCCTGGCATAATACCTACTTTACATTCGCCGGCAGTAATTACACCGGGGCAGTTTGGCCCGATCAATCTTGTTGTAGTGCCTTGTAAATAATTTTTTACTCTTACCATATCCTGAACGGGAATGCCTTCAGTAATACAAACCACCAGTTCAATCCCGGCATCTGTTGCTTCCATTATTGCATCAGCTGCAAATGCAGGAGGTACAAATATGATGCTTACATTAGCTTCCGTTTCTTTAACACAATCAGCCACAGTATTAAACACGGGCCTGTCAAGGTGTGTAGTTCCGCCTTTATTAGGAGTAACACCGCCAACTACATTAGTTCCATATTCAATCATCTGTGTTGCGTGAAAAGTACCTTCTGTACCTGTAAAGCCCTGTACTAAAATTTTAGAATCTTTATTTACTAATACTGCCATTTTATAGTTTTTTCTGATTGGTTACAAAAGTAAGGAAACCAACATGCTAATAAATAATTTTTTGCTGATTCGTGCAGAAAAGTTGAAGAGTGCGACGCAATAGCGATGCTATATGCAGAAAAGCTGGTTAACAAAATATTACTTTGTTCCGATGGTGCCATCACCATCCATATCTGTATTGAACTTATCTTCCAGTGCATCACGAACGTCAGAGTGGACATCATTGGGAATTTCCCCGGTTTCCTGTATCATCCTCATGTTTTTGGCGTCCTGCAAAAAGTTGGACGCGAAAATGAATTCGTTTAGCTTTTCATTATCGCTGTATATAATCTCTTTGTTGGTACCTTCCCATTCTTTTTCCCCGTTGTGCATGTACACAATATGATCTCCGATTTCCATCACACTATTCATATCGTGGGTGTTCATAATAGTGGTTGTCTTGTATTCTTCGGTAATCTCTTTTATCAATTTGTCAATTACGATCGAGGTTTTAGGGTCAAGGCCAGAATTAGGCTCATCGCAAAAAAGATACTTTGGATTCAAAACGATTGCCCTTGCCAGCGCTACACGTTTTTGCATACCGCCGCTTATTTCTGAAGGGAATTTTTTATAAGCATCCTCGCTTAGTTTTACGCGGTCCAATACTTCCTTTACCCTGTCTCTCTTTACTGAATATTTGTCGGTAGTAAACATGTCCAGCGGGAAGATTACATTTTGCTCAACCGTTTGGCTATCAAATAAAGCGGACCCCTGGAATAGCATACCGATCTCTTTTCGGATCGCTTTTCTTTCTTCCAGCGACATGGTAATATAGTTTCTGTCATTATAAATAACTTCTCCTTCAGAAGGTGGCATCAGCCCCACAATACATTTCATTAACACAGTTTTCCCACTTCCGCTGGCTCCAATAATGAGGTTACATTTGCCCGGATCCATGACAGCGCTTACTTCCTTCAGCACCACCTTATCGCCAAAACTTTTTTAAGATTTTTTATTTCGATCATCGTACTTCGGTTTGAAGTAATGAGTTTTAATTATTTAATCAGCAATAAACAGGATTCAGCTTCGTTGCGTCGCACTCTTCAACACCTGTGCATTTCTTATCCTACATATTCTCTTTGTTACAACAGCAACGCTGATAATATATAATCGGCCAGTAAAAGCAATACGCAGGATACTACCACCGCTCTTGTGCTAGAATGCCCGATTTCTAATGCCCCACCTTTTACATGGTAGCCGTAAAAAGAAGGAACACTTGTTATAATAAACGCAAATACAAAACTTTTTGTAAGGGCGAAAAACACGTTATAACCACTAAAGCCCATTAGTAAACCATTATCATAAATGGAAGGATCAATAATGCCGGCAGCTGAGCCAGCCAGGCGGCCTCCCCAAATACCCAGTACCATCGCCAGTATGATCAGCAAGGGTATAGTTAAAACACCTGCCAAAATTTTGGGTAATATTAAATAAGCCTTTGTATTAATACCCATAATCTCTAGCGCATCTATTTGTTCGCTCACGCGCATATTACCCAGCTCACTGGCTATTTTACTGCCAACAACACCGGCCAATACAATACAACTTAGCGTTGGTGCAAATTCAAGTATTACGGTATCCCTTACAATTTGTGCAATAGTTGTTTTTGGAATAATAGGCGACACTAATTGGTAAGCTGTTTGCACAGTTGATACCGCACCAATGAATACTGAAATGATACAGATGATACCTAACGAACCTATACCGATATCGTTACATTGAAGCATAAATTGCTTCCAGTACATAGCTTTGTTTTCCGGCATGCGAAACATGCCCCTGAACATTTTAATATACTGCCCGAATTCTTTTAATATTTTCAAGAATGAAATTAATTTATGTGGAAATAGTTATTGTTTTTTCCCAGAAGCCTTTTTCTCTTTTTCAATTGCAGCTGATTTTATCTGAGCGTCTGTAACCGCAATTAAAGCCATATTCACAATGTTGTTTACCGTGCTTCCTAATTGCAACAAATGTACCGGTTTTTTCAGTCCTAAAAGTATTGGCCCGATTACATCATGCGATCCTATTTCCTTTAAAATGTTATAAGTAATATTTCCTGATGCTAAATTAGGGAAGATTAAGGTGTTCACCTCTTTTTCCACTAATTCGCTAAATGGATACATTTCCTTTAACAAATTATTGTTAAGTGCTACATTGGCCTGCATTTCTCCATCCACTATTATCGAAGGGTCTTTCTGTTTTACCAGTTCCCGCGCTTTCGACACCAATTGTGCTTCTGGTGTATTGCTGCTTCCAAAATTTGAATAGCTAAGCATAGCAACTCTTGGAGTTATATTAAAGGCTGTAACTTCTTTCACAGTAAGCAAAACAATCTCAGCAAGTTCTTCCGCCGTGGGGTTAATATTAACAGTTGTATCTGCCAAAAACAAAGGCCCTTTCGGTGTCATAATAAGATACATGCCGGCCACTTTCTTTACGCCCTCTTCGGTGCCAATTATTTGCAATGCCGGTCTTATAGCGTCTGAATATCTTTTGGTCAAGCCCGAAATCATACAATCCACATCATTACATTCTACCATCATACAGCCAAAGTGGTTGCGATCTTCCAATAATTTTCCAGCCTCATGCTTGGTATATCCTTTCCGCGATCTTTTCTTATAAAACAGGTCTACATATCCTTCTCTTTTTCTTTGGCATCATCGCTGCGCGGATCAATCAGCGGCATATCGCTGATATCTATTTTATGATCTTCTGCCAGCGCGCGTATTTTTTTACATCACCCAAAAGTGTAGGAAAACCAATGCCTTCATCTAACACAATCTGTGCGGCTTTCAAAATATTGATGTTCTCGCCTTCGGCAAATACAATACGTTTGGGCGCGTTTCTGGCTTTATTACCCAACACCCTCAAAACATGATTATCGAGCCCCAGCCGTTTATTTAAATCATGCTCATATTGTTCCCAGTTTTCAATGTTGATTCTGGCTACTCCTGTTTCAATAGCGGCTTTTGCTACCGCCGGTGCTACTGTAGAAAGCAGGCGTGGGTCAACTGGTTTTGGAATAATATACTCCGGTCCAAAGTGCATATTCTGCTGGTTGTACGCCAGGTTTACAATATCCGGCACTGGTGTTTTGGTCAACTCGGCCAATGCTTTTACGGCAGCAAGTTGCATTTCAGTATTGATCTGGGTGGCTCTTACATCAAGCGCTCCTCTAAAAATATATGGGAATCCCAGTACATTATTTACCTGGTTGGGATAATCGCTTCGGCCGGTTGCCATGATCACATCTTTACGCGCAGATGTTGCTTCTTCCCATGAGATTTCAGGATCAGGATTTGCCATCGCAAAAACGATCGGGTTTTTAGCCATGCTCTTCACCATTTCCCCGTTCAACACATTGGCAGCACTTAATCCGATAAATACGTCGGCGCCTTTTAAAGCATCAGCCAGCGACACATCTTTTTCTGCTATGGCGAATGGCGCTTTAATTTCGTCCAGCCCAGTGCGGCCTTTATGCAAAGCACCCTTGCTGTCAAACATGATAAAGTTTTCAGGGTTGGCGCCCATTTGCTGATATAATAAAACACAAGCCATAGCTGCCGCACCAGCGCCATTTACCACAAACTTTGCTTTCTCAATCTTTTTCTTTTGAATTTCAAGAGCATTCAATAATGCCGCTGCGCTAATGATCGCTGTGCCATGCTGGTCATCGTGCATTACCGGTATTTTCAGGCGCTTCTTCAATTCCCGTTCTATATAAAAACATCCCGGAGCTTTTATATCTTCCAGGTTGATGCCGCCAAAAGTCGGTTCTAAAGCCTGTACAATTTCTACAAATTTTACCGGGTCTTTTTCATTCACCTCAATATCAAACACATCAATGTCAGCGAAGATTTTAAATAAAACCCCTTTGCCTTCCATTACAGGTTTCCCCGCTTCCGGACCAATATCGCCTAAGCCCAACACCGCAGTACCATTGCTGATTACGGCCACCAGGTTTCCTTTGGCGGTATATTTATAAACGTTTTCAACATTCTCTGCAATTTCGAGACAAGGAATAGCCACACCTGGAGAATAAGCAAGAGACAAGTCTCTTTGGGTTTTGGCTTCTTTTGTAGGAACTACTTCAATTTTACCCGGGCGACCTTTTGCATGGTACTCCAGGGCCTGTTCTTTTCTAAGTTCGTTTTTAGACATAAGCAAGGATTAAAAATCAAGCGAAAAGTAAAGTAATTTGCGATAACTGTCAAAAAGATTATTTTAAATTGAAATATATCATTGTTTATCTTTGCTGGCAGCTTATTTTCTAAAACTAATTAGTTCTATCTATTAAACGAGCCATAAGAATTTTGGTTTTTAAGACAATGCTATTGGGCGAAACCAGGTTCAATGAGACAGACAATAATTAATAAAGGTACTCATCAATTTTCAGTCCGGCAGGTCATTCGGGCTGGCATAAACACAACTTATGAATAAAAGTATAACGCTGCTGCTTATTTCTGCAACACTTCTTTTCGCCTCCTGCGATCGTGATGATGATGATATTATTCACAATGACGAATCTCTGGTTTCTCAGTTTGTATATGATGGCATGTCAACCTATTATTTGTGGGCAGACGGAATGAAAGATAAAAAACCTACCGCTGATAGTGCAAGAAATCCGGCAGTATATTTTAAGTCCTTGCTTAACCCGCTTGATGCAAGGCAGGGCTGGTCCTGGATTACAGATGATGTGGACGCATTGATGAATGGTTTTGCCGGAACTCCTAAAGATTACGGTTGGGGTTTGGGCTTATATTATATATCTGAAACCTCAAACGATATTGTTGCCTTAGTAAATTATGTTTATCCTAATACGCCAGCTGCACAAGCGGGAATAGTTAGAGGCAACGTGATAAATAAAATTAATGGCACAACTTTAAATGACGATAATTATAGGGATTTATTGTTTTCTGTTAATACGATTAATGCAACTGTTTATGATCAAAATTTTGCTAATCCGAGAAATATTAGCATGACTCCTGTAACAATACAAACAAATCCCGTCTTTTTTGAAACGGTTTTTAAAGATGAACCTGAATATGGTGGAAAGAAAATTGGTTATTTATTTTATACAGAATTTATTGGTAATTATAATAATAAACTATACGAAGCCTTTCAGAAGTTTAGATCTGATGGAATAACCGATTTGATTATTGATCTGCGTTATAATCCGGGTGGCGATGGCGATGCTGCTGTTTATCTGGCATCATTATTTGCTCCCCGATCGGTTGTTGAAAGCAAGTCGGTGTTTTCAATTTTAAACTACAACAGTTTCGTAAATAAAGTTTTTGACGACGGGGATATATCGCGAAAAGACCATTTTATTAATTCCGGAACAGAAAATCCTTTAAATGTAAACCTGAATCTAAACACGGTTTATATTATTGCAACCGGCAATTCTTATTCTGCTTCGGAATATCTTACTTTTTGTTTGAAACCATATATGAAGGTAATTCATATTGGAAGCAATACTGGTGGTAAATTTACAGGTTCGTGGACAATACATGCCTTTAATAATTACCGTCAAAATGATTATAATCGTGCAGTGCCGGTATATGACGAAAGTGATTTGACAAACAGCGAAAAGTCTTTGTTACAAAACTGGGCTATGCAACCCATAGTATTAAAATATAGCGATAAGAATAATAACGATTTTGAGAATCCCGGGTATTTAGCACCTGATTACCCCGTTACTAGTATTGAACACAATCCTTCAGAATGGAAGCCAATTGGAGATACCGATGATTATTTATTAAACAAAGCAATTTCTTTAATTACAGGAATGTCAGCTCAGGCAAAAGTGCAAAGGAATGCTAAAAGGAGCGTATACGCTTTCAAAAATGCAGAACTGTTTAGCCCTCATACTGAGCGCTTAAAAAGAGCGGTTTTATTTACACCACCTCAACAAAAGGAAGGTGTACAGAAATTACTTATGAAGAGTATGGATCGAAATATTTCAAATGATTAAGAAAGTATTTATGATTGCCATTTAAACGATGGCAACTGTTTACCTACTAATCTTTCTGAATACGGAAACGTACATTTTTAAAGTGATTTTTTTCAATAGCCTGAAATTTGATAAACTGTTCGTGACTTAAAACTTTTTTATAACCCTTATTTCTTTTTTCTAGAATTTTATTAATGTCAAAATCTGGATCCTTATCAATAGTATCTTCAAATGCTTTTTTTGAGATAAATATTTTGATTCAACTTTTAGAAGTTGCTGCGACTGTTTGGGTTTTAGGTTGAGCAGTAAACTTAATTTCTCTATTTTCTTTTCTGCTTCCTCAATGAAAATATTTTGCGACGATGCGCAAGAAAAAATAGGAATACAGAAAGTATAAAAAAGTAAGATGTCTTCATTTGGAATTATATTCAGACCAATATTTTACACTAAGCGTTGTACTTATTTAACCTCAAGATAAAATAGTAGTTCTGATTATCTCTCAATCCAAACCCTTCTTCCGGAAAGCACACTTAGAGAGTCTTTCACTTTTGTTGTGTCGGCATTCGCGGCTGGTAGCTTAATAAACAATGCGTAATTGACAGAGTCCGCCGTTTCTATTTCAACCGGCCAGTTAATGTTTTTAAGTTGACTGAATCGTTTGGATGCGCGAGGTTCGCGGGTGATCTCTAAAATATACTTATAAGAAGCTGGTTTATCTGCTGCCGATTGTGGATTTAAGGATGTAGAGCTGGGCCGGGGCGATTGTGCGCTATCTGTAACAGCACCATCATTGTGCGCTGTAGATTCTTCAATTGCACCAGCATTGTCATCCGAATTTTTTACATAAAACCAAACCGTTGCGGCAATAGCGAGCAGACATAATATTGTTATAATAGCTGCTGGCCTTGTCCTTCTGGGTTTTCTCGTTTCATCAATATAGGCTTGTGGTATGAAATTTTTTTCGGTAATAGGCGCCGCCTTTCTTCTTTCTGTTTGCTGATATTTTTCTTTATGAAACTCCAGGGTTCCATCAGATTTTTTAGTTACCGTGCCAATGCCACTAATAAAATAGGGTTTGCCTGTATTGAGAAAGTTGATCACCGCATCCAGTTCAGACATCAGGTCAGACTTAGCCAGTACCTTCATTTTCCCTGTTTGCGTAGAGACATATTCGACCAGATCATCATCCACCTCGCTTATTTTCTCTTGTTCAAACCTGATGCTGAGCAAAGATGTTCCTTTTTTACTATAATCCACCTCCGGATCGTAAGCGCTATCTGCATGAAAAGTTCCTAAGCCAGGTAAGCTTAATGTTTTGTTTGCTGTAAGATATTGAGTTAGGATAGGTGCTAATTTCACAAACAATTGATTATGATGAGTTCGCAATATAATTTTTTTACTGGTATTATCAAAACAGGCTAAAGAACTTAATTTTGCCGCATGTACACAAAGGAAGAGGAGGCCTTTATAAAATATTGGGAGGTGAACCGTACTAAAAAGAAACGCCTTTTTAGAAGAATTCTGTTAGGACTACCCGCTGGAATGGTTTTAATGATCGCCATTTTACTGAACTTTATGAGTGGTTGGTATAAACGTGCTTCCATGATAGCCAATGCAGATCCGTCGCTTTTTATAATTTTATTAATAGCTGGAATAATTATTGTTGCGTTTACCGGGGTGTTCTCGTCTTACCACAAGTGGGATATCAACGAAACCCGCTACAAAGAGTTGATTAATAGAAAATAGACCTTTTTAACCACTTTAGAAATTTTAAAAAAGTAAGAATGAAAAAAAGTTTTTGGTTGCCAATGATGGCCGTTGTAACGGCTTTAGCTTTAACTGCATGTTTAAAAAATGAAGATGATGTTGTAAGATGTACACCTAATTCATTGGAAAGGGATAGGGCTATTATAGATTCCTTTGCTTTTGAAAACGATTTGAATCTTACATGGGATGCTACTGATACAGGCCAGATTTATGTGCAAATAATTAGCGAAGGTACTGGGTCAATGCCCAATCTCGATTCTTTAGTGGCGTTCAAAATGACTGCAAAGTTATTATCAGGTTCGGAGATTTTAGCTGCTGATGTTACTACTGCGACAAATAGTGTTAGATATTATAATAATTTTATCATCGCCTATTCTTTACGCAAATTACGAGAAGGAGGGTCTCTTAAAATAATTGTTCCATCTCGAAATAATGGATTAAACTGTAACGAAGGAAGAGCTGAGAACGGAAATGTTATACCTTCTAATTCACAAATAATTTACGATGTATCATTGACAGACGTGAAGCAATAACTAAATAGCAATAAATTTTCTTATGAAAAAAATTTTATTGTTGCTTTTTGTGGCAACGAGTGTTTTTGGTATAATTGGCTGCTTAAAGAATGATGATGACTACAAGCCTTGTGTAGCTAAGACATTAGAAGAAGATATGCCTGCAATGACAAAATTTGCTACAGATAGTGCTATTAGTACCATGCAGGATGCAAGTGGCCTTTTGTATCAAATTATTGACCCGGGTACAGGTGCTTCACCCACATCAAACAGCACTGTTACAGCAAAATATGTTGGCCGTACTTTGGATGGGAAAGGATTTGATTCATCTTATGTAAGAGACCCCGGAGGAACTCAGTTTCAGTTAAACGGCGTTATTGAAGGATGGACGATTGGCATTCCCAAAATAAAGGAGGGCGGAAAGATCAAGTTAATTATCCCTTCATCTTTAGCTTACGGATGCGCATACCATCCTTTGCAAAACCAATCTTTATATTTCTATATTGAGCTTGTAAAAGTGCATTAGATGTATCCAAAATAAATTGAAAGGCTTGATTTTATCAGGCCTTTTATTTTTTTGTGATTTATCGAATATATCCATGAGAATTTGATGTAGGTTTGCCAGATAAAAAGTTGCAATGCAGTACGAGCCAATATCGGTGTTTGATATGTTGAAGATTGGCGTTGGCCCGTCCAGTTCCCACACATTAGGGCCATGGCGTGCGGCAGAGCGTTTTATAAATGAATTAAAAGCGCAGGACAGGCTTTCGAAAGTTACTCATTTAAAAGTCCTGTTATATGGTTCACTGGCTAAAACAGGTATTGGACATGGTACCGACATTGCCGTGCAACTGGGTTTGTGTGGTTTCGATCCGGTTACCTTCGATGTTGAACAAATTACGCCATCCATTAATAAGATCGCACAAACGGAGCAACTTGTTTTAGCTGGCGAACATGAAATAACATTTACTCCATCGAAGGATATTGAGTTTTTATTTACCGAAACATTGCCCTATCATTCCAATGGCCTAAGTTTTCTGGCCTCTTTTGTCAATGGCGATTCGATTGCAGAAACCTATTATTCCATTGGTGGCGGATTTGTAAAAAAGAAGGTGAAGTTGTGGTGGCTGACGCTTCTGTTAGCTTACCTTTTCCGATCAATGATGCAGATGACTTGCTGAAATGGTGTATTAAAACGGGCTTGGCGATCAACGAAATTGTGTATGAAAACGAACAGGCCTGGCGTAGCGAAAGCCAGATAAGAAACGGAATGTTACAGGTTTGGCAAGTGATGAAAGATTGTGTTTACAGAGGTTGCCACACAACGGGCATTTTGCCTGGCGGACTAAATGTTCGCCGGCGCGCAGCCAGCCTAAGTAAAAAATTATTAGGCGATTTAAATTATTCCAATTATGAGGAGTGGATCATTGCCATTAAAAAAGGCGGTGACAATTTTAAATATACACTGGATTGGGTAAGTTGTTTTGCCTTGGCCGTGAATGAGGAAAATGCCTCATTTGGGCGCGTGGTTACTGCACCAACAAATGGATCGGCTGGCGTGATTCCTGCCGTACTTCATTATTATATGATCTTTTGCAATGGCAACAATGACGAAGAAAAAGTAATTAACTTTTTGATGACAGCTTCTGAAATTGGCAGTATTTTTAAAAAGGAATCTACGATTTCTGCAGCAATGGGTGGATGCCAGGCAGAAATTGGCGTATCCTCATCAATGGCGGCAGCTGCGCTTACCGAAGCGATGGGCGGCTCGCAAAAGCAGGCGTTAATGGCTGCCGAGATAGCGATGGAACATCATTTGGGCATGACCTGCGATCCAATCGGTGGGCTGGTACAAGTGCCCTGTATAGAACGTAATACCATGGGCGCTATCAAAGCTATAACTGCAAGTCAGTTGGCTTTGCAAAGCACGCCTGATTTTGCACGTGTATCTTTGGACGAAGTAATTAAAACAATGTGGGAGACCGCGCAGGATATGAACTTTAAATATAAGGAAACGGCAGATGGCGGATTGGCGGTGAATGTGCCGTTGAGCTTGCCGGAATGTTAGGGAAAGTTGATAAGGATAATTAGCCGATTAGCTAATGTGATGATATGATAATGCGATGTGATGTCTGAACCTGGATTTATTTGATTTTGTGATTAGGAAGGAAATGAATATTTCATTTATCTTAATCATGTTTAATTAATGCCAATGTCATAAAACGTACATCGTAATTCTTAACTCGTACATTGATTTGCGGAGAATAGGTAGGATGATTTATATGCTGCAGTACAAGCGAGCGTGGCAAGGAAGATGCCAGTTGTTTATAGATGATTCAATAAAAAAATTAAAACGTATATAATTTAAGATGACAAGAGCTGAACTGATACAATTGATTAAAAGCAGAAAATCTTATTTGTGTGTTGGACTTGATACGGATATTGCAAAAATTCCGGAGCATTTAAGAGCGAACCCGGATGGCGTGGTTGAATTTAACAAAACGATTATTGATGCGACAAGAGACTTGTGCGTTTCGTATAAAATCAATACAGCTTTTTATGAATCGCAAGGCGTGGCCGGCTGGCAGGCAATGGAGCAAACGGTGACCTATATTGGTGATGATCATTTTAAAATTGCAGATGCCAAGCGCGGCGATATTGGGAATACGTCTGATCAATATGCCAAGGCTTTTTTGAAACGCTACCTTTTGATTCTGTTACCGTAGCGCCTTATATGGGAAGCGATAGCGTTCAGCCATTTTTGAAGTACGATGGGAAATGGGCAATTGTATTGGGACTTACATCGAACAAAGGTGCAGCGGATTTTGAGTTGCAGTCTTGCGAAGATGGCATGTTGTATGAAAAAGTATTAAAGACGGTTTCGCAATGGGGAACGGATGAAAATACAATGTTTGTAGTTGGCGCTACGCAGGCTGATTCTTTTACGGCTATTCGTCAAATAATTCCTAATCATTTTTTATTGGTTCCGGGTGTGGGTGCTCAAGGCGGCAGTTTGAAAGACATCTCGGAAAAGGCGATGAATGCTGATTGTGGTTTGTTAGTGAATGTGAGCCGCGATATTATTTTTGCTTCGGGAGGACAGGATTTTGCTGAAGCTGCCAGAGCAAAAGCATTGATGTATCAGAAAGAAATGATGGAGTATTTGAAATAGCTCGTCAAAAAATATCTATATTTGCGCCTCAGAAATAGTTTTCTGAGTTGGTCCGGTAGCTCAGCTGGATAGAGCAACTGCCTTCTAAGCAGTAGGTCATTGGTTCGAATCCAATCCGGATCACAATAAAATTCAACACTTACAATAGTAGGTGTTTTTTATTTATGGATACAATGCAGACAATCTTCACTAATTATATCTGCTTTTCGATGTACCATGATCAGACAAACTTTGCCAATTTTAAGCTATGCTATATATCATACACTATAAGCCGTGTACGGCAAATCTTGCAATGTCATAATTTGCAAAGTTAAAAATTAAGATATCTAAAATTGGCCATAAATGAATTAATTATTTTGATAATATTTCTTTTTTAAGAAAATGTTAGAAATATTCACAATTTTTGTAAAAATTACAATTAAGTTTTATAATAAAACAACGTAAATCTTATCTTTGCGCACAATTAAAACAAACTTATCACGATGTCTCTAAGAATTTCTGCACTTTCAAACATTCCGGCTACAACAGATGAGTTGGGAAAAATTACGCCAAAGATTACAACGGTATTTGGCTCACATGTATTTAACCTCAAAACTGCGAGAGAATATTTGAGCGACGATGCTTATAAAAGCATTTTGGCTTCAATGAAATCTGGTCAGAAAATTGACAGAAACGTAGCAGCGAACATCGCTAATGGTATGCGTGCCTGGGCAGAAAGCAAAGGTGTAACTCACTTTACACACTGGTTTCAACCGTTGACAGGCACAACTGCTGAAAAGCATGATTCTTTCTTTACACTTAAAAGTGATGGTACTCCGATCGAAGAGTTTGATGGTGCTGCTTTAATTCAGCAAGAGCCTGATGCTTCTTCTTTCCCGAATGGTGGCCTGCGTGCTACTTTCGAGGCAAGAGGTTATACTGGTTGGGATCCTTCTTCTCCTCCTTTTATTATTGAAATTGGACACGGACGTACACTTTGTATTCCTACTATATTTATTTCTTATACTGGTGAATCTTTAGATTATAAAGCGCCGTTATTAAAATCGATCGATGCTTTAAACAAGGCCGCGGTAGATGTATGTAACTATTTCGACAGAAATGTGACCAAGGTAACTGTTACCCTGGGTTGGGAGCAGGAGTATTTTGTAATAGATGACGGTTTGTTTAAGGCAAGGCCGGATCTTATTATGTGCGGACGTACTTTGTATGGTCATAACTCTGCAAAAAATCAGCAATTAGAAGATCACTATTTCGGATCGATTCCTGAAAGAGTATATGCTTTTATGCGCGATTTTGAAAACGAATGCTATAAATTAGGTATTCCTTTAAGAACACGTCACAATGAGGTAGCACCTGCACAGTTTGAGTGCGCGCCAATATTTGAAGAGGCCAACCTTGCGGTAGATCATAACACATTGTTGATGGATGTGATGACACGTATCGCATTAAGACACGGCTTGCGTGTATTGCTTCATGAAAAACCTTTCGCTGGTATTAACGGAAGTGGAAAGCATAATAACTGGAGTATGTCTACCGATACAGGTGTAAACCTTTTGGCTCCGGGTAAAACGCCTAAAAGCAACTTGATGTTCCTTGCGTTTTTTGTAAATACAATCAAAGCGGTTCATGATTATGCTGATGTGTTAAGAGCCGCCATTGCTTCTGCTCCAAACGATCACAGATTGGGTGCCAACGAAGCGCCGCCTGCAATCATTTCTGTATTTATTGGAGAATACTTAACTAAAGTATTGAACGATATTAAGCAGCGTGTGAACAATGATATGGATGAGCAGGATGAAAGCATGTTGAAATTAGACATTCACAAAAATATTCCTGATCTTTTATTAGACAATACTGATCGTAACCGTACTTCTCCATTTGCATTTACCGGCAATAAATTTGAATTTAGAGCGGTAGGTTCTACTGCAAACTGCGCAAGCCCAATGACGGTGTTGAATACCATCATGGCGCAAACGCTTAAGAACTTTAAAACTGAAGTTGATGGTTTGATCGAAAAAGGAGAGAAGAAAGAGATCGCTATTATGCAGGTAATTAATGATTACATTGTAAGCAGCGAAAAAATATTGTTTGAAGGTGATGGCTACAGCGAAGCTTGGGAAAAAGAAGCGGAGGAAAGAGGCCTTCCAAATCTGAAAACAACTCCGTTAGCGCTTGATGCAATGGTGAACGAAAAGAATACTGAGTTGTTTGTTAAGAACGGTATTTACAGTCATTCTGAACTTCATGCAAGACACGAAATAGAACTTGAAAAATATATTAAGAAAGTTCAAATCGAAGGCCGTATCATGGGCGAAATGGCTACCAGCATGATTCTTCCTCCAGCTATTCGTTATCAAAATCTTTTAGCTAAAAACATTAAAGGTTTGAAGGATGCAGGATTGACGGAAGAAGCTTATGCGAACCAAAAACAGATCCTTGATAAAATATCTGAGCATATTAACAAAGCAAGCGACCTTGTAGAGCAAATGATTGGGGCAAGGAAGAAAGCTAATGCGATTGAAGACACTCGTGAAAAAGCGATCGCATACGAAGCTGACGTGAAAGCTAAATTCTTTGATCAAATTCGTTACCATGCTGACAAATTAGAATTATTGGTAGATGATAAAGAATGGTATTTACCAAAATATCGTGAGTTGTTATTTTTACGCTAAGAAAATGAATAATCAATAATGAAGAGAGCCACGCAGTAAATAATGCGTGGCTTTTTTGTTTGGTTAGCACAGCGATTTCTTTCACGCAACGGACACAACGAATGCAGAGAACGAAACATGAGTTGTGTGAGTATCCGCCTTTGTTCCGTAGCATTCTTACGCTCTTTTGTAGGAAATACTTCCGGCATTATTCCACATAATTCTGCAAGTATTGAAAGTGGCTGCCCAAATTTCCTTTTGCAGCAATGGTGGCGCGCTTTATCAGGTTATTATTATTTTGCTCTGACAGATTATCTAAAACATATTTGATGAGCTGTTCCCCAAAATAGCGGCTGGCATCTCGCGGTAATTCATTAGGCAGATTTCCTACGGCCATTACGTCGACGGAGTTGGTTTCATAAGGCCTCGTTTCTTCAAAACTATTTCTGTCGATACCATAAACAGGATTTTCAATATTTCCATTACTGATATTGATGGGGATGGAGCCATATTTGTCATCAGAAATATCAGCGATGGTTTGAATGATAAAGCGATTATTGGTTATGTCTTCTTTTTGAAAAAGACGCGGAACAGATTCTTCCCAATAAATACCATTTAGTAGGATGTCTGTTTGCGCTGCATAGGCAAGAACCTGCATTGATAATTTTGTGGATTTTGATGAAAATCTTCGCGGCTGTAGTTTCCTGTAATTTCATGTTCGTAAAGATCGCGGCCTTTTAGTTGCGTGTAAACCGGATAAGCAAATCTTCTTTCTAAATATTCATCCGGCTCTACTTCATGCAAGCCCATCAAATTCATAATTTCGATAAGCCCATGTGCTACGCGCCGCTACCGGTTATTGCAACCTTTATATTGGGAAGTTTTAAACCAAAATAACTATGTATAAGGTCCTTAAAGTTTTTTTGTTTGTACACTCGTTCCAAATGATATAAGCCGGTTCGATTACCATAAGCCATAATTCCGTTGTGTGCACCAACAATTCCTGCAAAAAACCGAAACCAATAATGCGCTGGCCGTCTTCATGTTCTAAGCATTCATAATCAATTAAAGTGATCTTTTTTTGTAAAATAGCTTGAAGCAAATGCTTGTTGTGTGGCTGTTTCTTTTTCGTATGTGAAAAGAACAGGTAAGTTTTATTATTAATAAGGCTAGCTACAGGAACTTCTTTAATGCCAAGTAGCACATCGCACTTTGATAAATCCTGATTTAGCTTTACGCCAGCCCTTTCGTATTCAAAGTCTTTATAGCTGCGTGTTTCAGAAGGTTGAACAGTTATTGTCAGGTTTTTTTAACTGATAATAGCCAACGGCATTGATCAGGTGTAAGTGCGACGCGGTTGTCGTGTGGTATTTTTTCTTCTTTTATGATACCAAGATTTATCATGTAACTTTGTTGCAATGTTGTACGTAAGTTACTTTAAAGATTTTTGAATGGCGAATCTTAAGAAGATATTTAAAATTATTATCAGGGCAGTTATACCCAGGAAGAAGTGTTGTAAATAGGCGTTATAAATAATAGTGTTTTGCCATGATATTTTAAAATAAAATTCGTAATATTGCACCCGCTTCAAAAAGCAGGCCCAGATGGCGGAATTGGTAGACGCGCTAGACTCAAAATCTGGTTTTCGCAAGGGAGTGCAGGTTCGATTCCTGTTCTGGGCACACAACCACCTTTGATGGGTGGTTTTTTTATGCGTTTAACTATCAATGTATCCCGAAATCATCAATTTATACTGCCTTGTTTATTAAAATAAGATTTTGCAAAAAGGGAAATGGGTATCCCAACGCAGAAATATAAAATTGCTATAGCGATTATTGCTTTTTCTAAATTAAAAGGGGATGATTGAATTTTACTTAATGGTATAATTACCATTGTTGTGACCACCCAGGCAATTAGTGCAATTAAAAAGGAGCTTAGAAAAATACTTTTCTTTAAGAATGAAACTTTGGTATAACTCAGGAAATAGGTAACTGCGCACATTAATACAATAAAAAAGTGTACTGCAAGGCCAAACAGAATATATTTTACCGCTCCGGAATAGGCCTCCTTTCCGAATATCCCACTTGCTATGTATTGTAATACAATATCTGGTGTTACTCCGTTCGACAAATAAGCTTGTGCAAATGCGGCACATATGTCTAATGAACCTGCAACGAATGTAGCTTTGAGAATTGCCTTTATCATTTACTAGAATTTTTTATAAGGTAAGTAACAGTCAAGAAGCGCTAACACCGGAAGCAATTGAAAACCTGTACATGAATTTAAAACAAAAAGTGCAAGTGTATCGAAAAATGAATTTTAGTGTACGTTGATCGATTAAGCGGCCAGAAAATATTTTTTAAAATATTAGTCTATTTATTTGGTAGACTAAAAGATATTGATAATTTTGCAACATCACAATTACACATTCACTAAACCGAAGTAATCATTTAGATATGGCAACTGTAAAAGAAAATACGGTGACGGTATTACAAGGGAAAGCAAATGTAACCCGATGTTAAAGCGTCTGTGCTTAGGCTCAGATTGCTTTTTAAGGTAGTCTGTATTGAACCTTCAAATCACTTTTTCAAATCACAGCTTAATATTAATAAAAAAACGGAAGCGCGGCAACGCTCCCGTAGACTGTTAAGCTTTTAATACATCTGAGAACATATTAATTCAATTCTTAACAATTTAAAGGTATGAAAAAAAGCATAACCATTTGCAATTACCACTCTATCGCCACTGCACATTAAAGAGATGCTATACAAGTATGGCTATTTGCTGTTGTTAGCAGGCATCTCCATCTAAACCAATTTCATTTTCCAACATTTATTTTCGGCATGTTGCTACAAAGCCTCATGCGTACAACTTTATTTTATGAACTACAATGGCTTTGTGATTCTAAGAAGAATCATGTTCCTTTTTATCATCCAATTTGGTTTCTACTTCTATGTAACTGCGCAGGATGAACCGCAACCCGTAATAAATTCTATCTTGGATGGTGTCATTTTGGATAGTATTGATAAACACCCACTGGACGGAGCAACAGTCAACATTAAAGGCACCACCAACCAAACTTCAACAGACAAAAAAGGAAAATTCCGTTTAAGAACAGGTCAAACTATACCATGCATACTGGTCGTCAGTTTTGTTGGCTATAAAGCAAAGGAGCTTGAAGTGACAGATACTTTATCTCTGCGAATTACACTGGAACCAATAAATCAGGATCTTTCGGAAGTTGTTGTAGTTGGTTACGGAACACAAAAGAAGAGTGATGTTACGGGAGCGGTAGCATCTGTTCCATCTGTTGTAAAAGACCAACCGGTTTCTTCTGTTGAACGTTTGTTGCAAGGTTCTGTAGCTGGTGTACAGGTTACGCAAACAAGCGGCCAGCCGGGCGGGGGTACTAGTATTCAGATACGTGGTAATAATTCGATTAATGCTGGCAGCAACCCACTTTATGTAATTGATGGGTTTCCTGTGAATACTGATTACGGATTAGTAGACGCTGGCGTGAATACTGGCTCAGCTATTAACCCTCTTTCTACTATCAATCCTACTGACATCGAAAACATAGACGTTTTAAAAGATGCTTCGGCAACTGCTATTTATGGTTCTCGAGGTGCTAACGGAGTGGTGATCATCACCACAAAGAAAGGAGCAAAAAATAAAAACTCATTTACTTATGACACATATTACGGCATACAGGAAGTAACAAAAACGTTACCGGTATTAAACGCAGCTCAATGGTGGCAATTGCGAAAGGATGCTGCTGCTAACTCAGGTAAAACAGCCTCTTTGCCTACCACATCAGGTTATGCGTTGGACACGACTGGCGTTGGCACCGACTGGCAGTCTGCAGCTTTTAGAAAGGCACCGATACAAAGTCATAGCCTGTCCTTAATGATGGGAACTGCTAAGACAAGGCTTGCGCTTTCCTTAAGCTATTTCGATCAGCAGGGCATTTTGCAGAATACAGACTTCAAAAGATTTTCAGGAAGATTAAATGTTGAACATGATTACAGCGATAAGTTTCATATATCAACCAGTATGATCGTTAGCAGATCAAAAGCAAATATTGCGCCTACTGCTGTTGTGGGAAATATATTGCTAACGCCGCCTTCTTTACCAATATACGATGATGCGGGTGCTTTTATACTTTACAGCCCGTTTGAATCTTCTTTACAGAACCCGATCAATTCTCTTTATAATCAACTTAACGAAAATAATATCAATCGCTTTTTAGGCAATGTTGCTGCAGAATATAAACTCACTAATGATCTTAAAGCAAAAGTATTGATTGGTGCTGATGTTGTCGATACTAAGCAAAATCGCTATTTACTAAAACTACTGCTGAAGGCCTGGACTTGCAGGGTCTTGCTCAAATAGGAAATTTAAACACTGTAAACTGGCTTAATGAAAATACGATCAGTTATGATAAATTAATTAATGATAAGCATCAGTTAAATGCGGTGGCGGGGTTCACTGCTCAAAAGTCAGTTACAGAGGGAGTCATTGCTGAAGCAGCGGGTTTTGCAACGGACGATGCTTCCTATCATAACATAAAAACAGGAATAACTAATCGCACTCCTTCTTCTTCTTATGTAAGTTGGGCTTTGGCTTCTTATTTGGGCCGTGTGAATTATATTTTTGATTCCAGATACTTATTCACGTTCTCGTTTCGCGCAGATGGATCGTCAAAATTTGGAGCCAATAATAAATGGGGCTATTTCCCTTCCGCAGCATTTGCGTGGAATGTAAGAAATGAAAAATTCTTTACCGATAATTCTTCCTTCTCTCAATTAAAGTTGCGCTTGAGTGCCGGAACCACAGGTAATCAAAGCATACCAGCCTACCAATCACTTTCTCAACTGGCCTATCTTCGATACAATTTTTCAAACACTACCGTACACGGTTATGCACCAGCAACGGTGGCTAATCCTGGTTTAGGATGGGAGAAAACTTTTCAGTTAAATGGTGGGGTAGACGTTGGCCTTTTCAATAACCGCCTTACACTAGTAGCAGATTATTATTACAAAAGAACTTCAGATCTATTACTTGATTTAACCGTTCCAGGTACTTCCGGATTAGCAGTTTTGAGCGGAGGTCAGGCGGCAACTATATACCAGAACATAGGTGTTGTAACAAACAAAGGCGTTGAACTGGCAATCAATTCAATTAACCTTGATGGTCCATTATCCTGGAAAACCGGATTGGTATTTTCAAAAAATGTAAATGAAATAGTAGAACTGGGAAATGGATTGGATCAAATCATACCTAATATATCTCAGCCTTCTATTATTAAAGTTGGATATCCCGTAGGTTCATTTATTGCTTATCAAACTGACGGGGTAATACAGGTAGGAGATGAACCGCTTACCCCGCAACAAAATAAAAGCCCTGGTGGACAGAAATACAGAGATGTAAATGGAGACGGTATCATAACACAGGCTGGAGATCGCGTGGTTATTGCTAATCAACCTGATTTTACAGCAGGCTTAACCAATAATTTTTCATATAAGGGTTTCAATTTTTCTTTCTTTTTGCAAACCTCTGTTGGCGGTCAGATATATAATCAAAACAGAAATAATCTTGAGCTTGCTACGGGCTACGCGAATGGCTCTGTAGATTTATTAAATCGTTGGACACCAACAAACACTAACACTGATGTAAAAGCTGCCTACCAGGATCCGGCCGCAACTATTTCTGATCGATTTATTGAAGATGGATCTTATCTACGGTTGAAAAATGTAATGCTTAGCTATACATTTTCTAGAAAGGCATTTGGCAACACCGGCATTAAATCGATTAAAATATACGGCTCTGCCCAAAACCTTATTACATGGACAAAGTACACAGGGTTCGATCCGGAAGTAAGCGTCAACAATCAGTCGCTTATTGCTCAGGGCATTGATAATGGTGTATATCCAAATAGCAAGTCTGTACAATTAGGTCTATTGCTCACATTATAAATTCAAAAAATGAAACGTCCATTATAAATCTTCTCACACATTGGAATGTATGTAGGCGTTCCCCGTCCGACCGGTCATCCGGGCGGGCATCCGATCATAAAAAGTCGTTCGCCACGGCGGACAAAATAAAAAATTATACGAATGAAATATATCTCAATTTTTGTAATAGCAGTGATACTCAGTTCCTGCAAAAAGTTCTTAGAAGAGAATCCTCAATCATTTATTTCTGAAGATCAGTTTTATAAAACACAGGATGACGCAATAGCAGCAATCAACGCAGTTTATTTTATGCTTAATTCTGGTGGCATACAAACACCTTATAATACGTTATTTAATACCGGAATGAATATGGGTAGCGATGATGAAGATCCGGGGCCGGGTGCTACTAGTGCAGATGTTAGATCATTATCGGTTCAGTCGCAATCTTCCTCTAATCTTCGGATCTATGAAATATGGCAACAACATTATTCTGCAATAAAAAGAGCAAACGTGGCACTGGATAAAATTCCGCAGATCGATTTTGATGAAGACCTTAAAAACCGGTTGCTACACGAAGCGAAATTTTTAAGAGCCTTGTATTATTTTAATCTTGTTAGGTTGTATGGCGGAGTGCCGCTTATTACAAGTTATCAAACATATATTTCGCCAGGTGATTATGCTGTGGCTCGTTCCAGCGCTGAAGAAGTATACGCACAAATTGAAAAGGATTTAACCGAAGCCGCATCTGAGCTTCCCGATAAGTATTCCGGATCTGACATTGGGCGTGCCACGGCAGGGGCCGCAAAGTCGCTACTGGCAAAGGTTTATTTAACCGAAGCATCAATTCCTTTAAAAAATACATCTAAATATGCCAATGCGGTAAAAATTGCAGAGGAGGCTTTGAGTCCTAAAGATGGAGGAACTGGTACTTATGGTTACGATTTGATCAATAGCTACGAACAGGTGTTTTTGCCTGCGTATAAAAATGGTATTGAGCATATTTTTTCTGCACAGTTTAAATCTAATTCTTTAGGACAGGGAAACAGTGAAGCATCGCGGCCCATACTTAGCGGGGTTCCTGGACTTAGAGGAAATTATGCCCACATGGTTCGCTATTATAAAAATGGAAATGATAATTTTTTCAATATTTATAAAATATATAATCCGAAAGATCAAAGACGTGACGTGACATTTGTAAGATATTTTACCAGTCCTACAAATGGAAAAAGATATGCGCTTCCACTTAATAATTCTGCTGTTCCTAACGATTCTACTCCTTTCTTTAATAAGCTTTGGGACCCGGATGCACAAGCTGTACCTACAGAATCCGCGTCAAATGTGGCCATTATTCGATATGCCGATCTGTTACTGATACATGCAGAAGCAGAAAATGAATTGAATGGGCCTACTGCAAAAGCTTACAAGTCTATTAATCGTATACGTAACAGAGCTGGTTTGCCTGATCTTACTTCCGGCTTAACAAAAGACCAGTTTAGGGATTCTGTCTATCTGGATAGAAGGCTGGAACTTGTTTTTGAATATCAAAGATGGTTTGATCTGATCAGGCAAAAAGATGCAAGTGGTAATGGAACTCTTTTGAAAAATTTATATGCTGTTGGTAAAACCAATGGTACGGAAAAGAATTATTTATATCCCATACCTCAATCAGAAATAGATAATAACAAATTGCTTCAAGGCCATCAAAATCCCGGATGGGATTAATCACCAATTATTAAAACTCCAAACGAAATGAAAAAAACACTTTTTGTAATTGCTACTGTAATTACGGCCATTCAATTTTCTCAGGCACAACCTACCCAGCCTCAGTATCAGGGAAAAGTTGGCAAAACCCTCGAAGAATCGAAAGAGTGGTGGGGGCCTGTACCCAAAGCTCCGGAAGGAGCTCCTAATGTAGTATTGATTCTGCTGGATGATGTTGGGTATGGTGGTGCAAGCGCTTTTGGTGGACTTATTAATACGCCTACGTTAGAAAGGCTTGCCAATAATGGATTGCGATATACTAATTTTCATACCACTGCAATATGTGCACCCACCCGCTCTGCTCTCTTGACCGGTCGTAACAGTCATTTTGTACATGTCGGCGGCTTTTCACATATACGTATGTCGGCGGGTTTTCCTGGATGGGATGGCAGGTTGCCTTCTACTTCGGGAACAATTGCAGAGATTTTGCGAGATAATGGGTATAACACATTTGCTGTTGGTAAATATGGTATAACGCCAGATGAGGAAGCTACCGATGCAGGTCCTTTTGATCGTTGGCCAACGGGTAAAGGGTTTGAACATTTCTTTGGATTCTTAGGTTCTGCCACAGATCAGTATAAACCTGATTTGGTTGAAGATAACGCACACGTTGCACCAGATGGAAGACATTTAAATGAGCAAATCACAGATAAAGCAATTTCTTATATTGAAAGGCAAAAGAAGAATGCACCAAATAAGCCATTCTTTTTATACTATGCGCCGGGTGCCACTCATTCGCCTCATCAGGTTGATAAATATTGGAGCGATCAGTACAAAGGGAAATTTGATGAAGGTTGGGATGTATACCGCGAAAAAGTGTTGGCTAATCAAAAGAAGCTAGGCGTTATTCCTTCTTACGCTCAGCTTCCTGAAAGAAATAAAAGAGTTAAAGCCTGGAACAGTCTTGCTGGTGAAGAGCAAAAATTGTTCACAAGATTTTTTGAAGTGTATGCAGGTTATCTAACATATACTGATTATCAGATAGGGCGATTGGTTAATTATTTGCGGGAAAATGGGTTGGAAGAAAATACGTTGGTTTACGTTATTGTGGGCGACAATGGCGCCAGTAAAGAGGGCACGGTTGACGGGGTTATTAATCCAGGATTTAATGACGTTGCTACTAGCGATGAAAGTGAATATCTTAAAAATAATTTGACACTTATTGATTCTATAGGAACGGCATCTGCCAAAACAAACTATCCATTAGGATGGGCACAAGCAACTAATACACCATTTAAGGACTGGAAGCAGGATGCACAATCAGAAGGAGGGACTCATAATCCGTTAATCGTTTACCATCCTAAACTTATTAAGGAGAAAGGCGGCATTCGCAATCAGTATGGACATGTGATTGATATTCTGCCAACCACACTTGAAGTAGCGGGTATTGATGTTCCGCAATATATACGTGGCATTCCGCAGGATACTATTCAGGGAACTTCACTCGCCTATTCTGTGAATGACGCAAAAGCGAAATCGAAACATACGATTCAGCATTATTACATTTTTGGTTCTCGTGCTATTTATAAAGATGGCTGGAAAGCTGGTGCAGCGCACAGTCCGGATGCTATCGACTTTAATTTTTCCAAGGGCAACGAACCTAAGAAAACGCGCTATGAGGATGATGTGTGGACATTGTATAATCTTAATGAAGATTTCAATGAGCGTGTTGATCTGGCAAAAAAACATCCCGAGAAGCTTGCTGAATTAAAGAGGCTCTTTGATGAGCAGGCTGAAAAAAACAGGCTTTATCCTTTAATTGACAGATATGATGTAAATAATAAATTAATACATCATCCAAACGGAAGTAACGAACAAGGGCCTGTTCAATAATATTCACCTTTAAATTTTATAACGATGTTATTTAGAGATATTATTCTATTGGCAAAAAAGATATTAGTTGGTATCGTTGTGTTTTTAATACCGCTTCTTGTATTCTATTCTTTATTGACACTATTTACACGCGCCTGATTTTTTTAATCAAAAATAAATTAGATGAAAAAAGAAACCATATCATCTGGAAGGCTTGTTAGAGATGGCCTGATCAGTATTTTTTTATATGCATTTCCGGTATTGCTCATGTTTGTTGTATTGAAAGCTACTGGAGAACAACCCTGGTTAGCAGCCATTGATGAACGTATTCCCTTTAAAGCTCCTGATTGGATAGAAAATATATTCAGGAATTTCAGAACCTGGGGATTGCCTGTGATTGTTGTAGCTTTAGGCATCGTAGAATTTTCTTTAGGTTTATATGAAAACCGCTGGAAAAAGAATGAAGCAATGCTGGATATTGTATGCTTTGCGATTCCTAAAATTATCATTCGTCCGGCAGTTGTTTATTTTACGCTAGCGGTATTGCCTTATATACTTCCTAATGCTGCAAATGTTTTTGCCTGGGTGCCATTTGTATGGGCGCTTTTTATTATTGCTGTTGCAGATGATCTTACACAATACTGGTATCACCGATTGCACCATCAGATACCATGGTTGTGGCGCTTTCACCGTACGCATCATTCAGCAAGTTATATGGGCATGGCTATGGCTAGCAGACAAAATATAATATATACTATTTTCTTTTCGCAGATATATTTGACAGCGGCGCTTACTTATTTAGGTCTGGGATACGCCGCATTATTTGTAGGTGCTGTAAAAAGTATTATTACTACGGCCGCACACTCCAGTATTGCATGGGATAAGCCTTTTTATAAATACAAGATACTCCATCCATTTGCATGGGTTTTAGAGCGGCTTATTTCTACACCTGCAACCCACCACGCTCATCATGCTGATTCAACTGATGATGGTATTGGCCATTATAAAGGTAATTTTGGAAATATGTTTTTCCTTTGGGATATTATTTTTGGAACCGGAATCATTACACGTAAATACCCCTCTGCTTATGGGATAAAACACTATAAAGAAGAAGAATGGTATGCACAATTTTTGTGGCCGTTGCTAAAATCTAAAAAGAAAGGAAGTGAGCTTTCCGCGGATGGGCCAATAGTAGGAGATGAATTTCCTGCTGCTGTTTCTGAAGAGTTTTCAGAAGTTGTTCCTGTTGCAAGTGTTAGTCAATCTCATCCATAAAAAAACTTTTATGATACGTATAGTTTGTAGTAAATTATTGTTGAGCTTAGTGCTTACTTTGTCGTTTGCTTCGAGTCAGGGTCAAAAGAAGCCTAACATTGTAGTTATCCTTGCAGATGATTTGGGCTTTGCCGATCTAGGTTGTTACGGAGGCGAAATACCTACTCCTAATCTTGATGCATTAGCCAAAAATGGTGTACGTTTCACCAACTTCTATAACGCAGCGAGATGCTGTCCTTCGCGGGCCGCGCTTTTAAGCGGCGTTTACCCGCACCAGGCTGGTGTAGGCCACATGATGAATGATAAAGGCCCTGACCATCCTGCTTATCGCGGACGTTTAAATAATAACACGGTTACTATCGGCGAAGTATTAAAACAAGCTGGCTATTTTACGGCAATGGTGGGGAAATGGCATGTTGGTCAGGAACAGGGTGTTGTCCTCTGGAAGCGTGGGTTTGACCGGAGTTTTAATGCCCCGGCTGGTGGCTTTTATTACAATGATAAAAAAGCGCAGCTATTTCTAAATGGCAATAAGTTGGCTAATGATACTTCTTTGTTACCTGAAAATTGGTATACAACTGATCTGTGGACAGATTATAGTTTGAAATTTGTAGACGAAGCAAAAGCCACAGAAAAGCCGTTCCTTCTATATCTTGCTCATAATGCACCGCACTTTCCTTTGCAGGCTCCGGAATCAGAGATCAACGCTTTTAAAGGAAAATATTTAGAAGGATGGGAGGCGCTTAGAAAGCAACGTTATGAGCGCCAGATAAAGTTGGGGTTAATCGATCCGGCTTGGAAATTATCGCCACTCAATCCTAATGTACCGAAGTGGGATAGCCTTAGTGAAGCGGAGAAGCAAAAGTTCGATCACATCATGGCTATCTATGCAGCTGTTGTATCGCACCTGGACAAGAGCATTGGGCGCTTAATAGATGGATTAAAGCAAAGAGGGTTGTTTGATAATACTGTCATACTTTTTGTTTCTGATAATGGAGGCAATGCAGAGCCTGGCTTTGAAGCGAGATATGAGGGCGATCAGCCAGGGGCGGCAGGTTCTGCCGTTTTTCTTGGACAAGGTTGGGCCGAAGCAAGCTGTACTCCATTTTGGGCATATAAGCATCATACACACGAAGGGGGAATTGCATCTCCGGGTATTGTTTCCTGGCCCGATGGAATACCAAAATCAAGAAACGGAAGTTTTGAAAAACAGCCTGCGCATGTTACGGATATCATGGCAACATTAGTGGATTTGAGCAATGCAACTTATCCTTCGGTTTATAAGGAGGAAGCAATTCACCCGACGGTAGGCGTAAGTTTAAAGCCAGCTTTTTTAGGTCAGCAGCTAAAAAGACAAGAGCCTATTTTTTGGGAGCATGAAGGAAATAAAGCTATACTTGATGGTAAATGGAAACTTGTTGCTGAGAATACTGAGGAATGGCAATTGTATGATATAGAGAAGGACAGGTCTGAATTACATGATCTATCAACATCGGAGCCAGAAATTGCAAAAAAGCTTTTAAATAGATATGAAGCCTGGTACCAACAAATACATGCTGAGCCGTTCAAGAAAACCTTTCCCTGGTTTTACGATTATAATAAATTAAAAAGAAAAGATTTTTCGATTGCTCAATAGACGATCAGCACTTTGATTATATCAAATCTGCGGACGGGTTATATGGGGGCAATTAGTAATTATTTCAATGGGATATGTACATTGAAAGTATTATGTTCGTTATCTACTCTCAGCGGATTTCCTTTAAAAGGGTTTTGAATAGCTGCTGCAGCGAATAGCGCGATCGGTTGTCCTTTTCTGTCTGCCACAACAAACGGCCTTTCCAGGTTTGCCAGGTCAACCTTAGAGCCATTTTGAAATTTAATCTCTTTTAAAGTGGCCAGTGTATGTTTTGCGGGTTGCCAATCAATGCCGTTTTTTGAGGTTATTAGAATTATTGAGCCAAACTGCGGGGCAAGCTTTAATGTATTAGAAAAGTATTTTGCTACTGCATAAAAACGTTTCCTTTTTTTATCATACCAAATGGATGGGTCTTCGCTTGCAGTTTCAGGTGATGTTAATACGGAGCTTACTGTTTTGAAAGGGCCTTCAGGCTTTGCTGCAATAGCCATCCAAAATGTCATGTGTCCAAAAACCGGTTTCCTCGATTTGTACATCATATAGTATTTCCCATCAGGCCCTTCTGTTACGCAAGGGTTGTTGGTTACTTCAAAAGTTTGTTTATTGTCTGGCTCCATAATGAACGCGCCTGTAGCGGATGTTGGCGAACGATCAATTAACTCTTCAATGGTTTTGGCTTTTAATACACCAATTTTTTGAGTGCAATTATATTTGAACCACTGAAGCCGCGATGGGGAGAGAGGTTTATCTCCTGTAAGTGATGAATCGAATGAGTTGCTAATAAAATACAAATAGTAATATCCTTCGAATTTGCGGATATAGGGGTTGTGAAAAGTAAATCGATCCCATCTTGATGGATCGCCTGTTCCTTTTAAAATAGTTTTTACATGGCGATAGGGGCCCGTGATGTTATCTGATACCGCATAAGCTATTTCAGAATATTTGTTCCATCCGGCAAAACCATCGAAGATATAGTTTAGGGAGTCATCTTTTTCTAATCGTTTTCCATGCGGCCATCTCGAATAAAACATATGATATTTTCCATCTTCCCCTTCTACCACACTGGCACCCCAGGTGTAATAGTTTTTAGAAATGAAAATATTTGTAGAATCGATTTTGCCAATTTTTTTGACAGATCGAGGTTGTCCTGTGCTGAAAGATGTGCCAGGAAATTGCAGAAGACTATAAGGAATAAACACTGTTTCATGTGTAATTTTTTATTTGATTTTAACCGCCTGAAATTTTGCAGCAGTTTAAATTAGTATTCCACTTTATAATCTTTTTTAAGCTCTTTGCTGCTCCATGCTTTTTTGCTGGTCCAGTCGGTATAAGGATCGGCCCAGAATTTATTGTTGGCGGGAAGGCCCAAAGGTAGAAATGCGAGCGTAGCCATATAAAGACTGCCTGTTGTTGTATAATAATCTGCCACTTCGGGTTGATGGCCGCAAAAACCTAATACCAGCCATGCGTTGTTGTCGAAATTATTGCATTTATCATACATATTATGCATTACTGCCGTTAAGCCGCAACGAACCTGAGCAGGACTTATGTTTTCCGGTAACTTTTCCATTAGCGCTATTTGTGCCAGTGCTTGAAATGCGCCGGTGCGATAAGTTATAGAGCGACCAAAAGGAGCATAAGTGCCTTCGGCGCTGATCATGCGTTCCTGCCATTCGGCATAACGAGCCATTCGTTTCACAGCTATGTCATATTCTTCGGCTTTGATCCGTTTTTTATCGAGCAATGCTTTTAGCATATCAACCAACATGGGGTGAATGACAAAGCTGTTGTAATAATCCATACTGAAATGTGGCCCATCGCTATACCAGCCATCACCTACATACCATTCCGCTATTTTTTTCTGAGCAAGTTGAATGCGTACAGGATCTGCTTCTTCGCCTACCGATAATAAAAATGTTTCGGTAATACCTGAAAATAATAACCAGTTATTAAAGCCTGCTGCTCTTGTACGTAAAGCTTTAAATTCTTCAATTACTCTCTTCTTGGTGATCTCGTCAAGCGGATCCCATAAGGATTTCGGAGCCCTTAAGAATCCATGAGCCATAAAAGCGGCATCTACAAGCGGTTGTGATTCCGTTCTGAAATTAAGATAATCGGGGTTTGAAGGATCTACAGCATTGGCAATGCCTTTTATTAATGCTGTTCGAAGTTCTTTACGCATTTTACCTTCTGCTGTATTATCATCAGGTAAGGCCAGCCAGGGAGCTACGCCAGCCATTGTTCGTCCTACAGCCTCTAAGTAAGTTACCTTAGAAGCGTTTAAGGCATAGCCTGGAGCTTTTTCAACCGGCATGTTTTTTTTAATGTACTGTTGGCTAAATTTAAAATAACCGGCGACGCTATTTTGTACAAAAGATGAGACCAATATGCTCTGTCCTGCAATCCGCCCTGTGCATAGGTTTTGTCTGTGGGTTTGATAATTCTTTTCTTTTGAGCGGTTGCTACAGTTAACAGGCATATTAATAATGCTGATAATAATATTTTAAATTTCATACTTTTTTGTTGGTCTATTGTTTTATATATTTTTAGGAATCACCCCGAAGCGTTAGCATAATTGTTTGAGGCGAAGAGGCCTTATGCAGTGCCAGGTTGGTTTTGCTTATATAGGATGATATTTATTTATTCAGTACAAGAGTGCGACGCAACATGGCTGCCATTTATTGACTGATGACTTAATAATCGTCTACTATAAATACCAGTCTTTATACCTTTTCATGGCTTCGAAGAAATAATAATCAGCATAAGTAAGCGGTACATTTACTTCCGACTTGTGTGGAAGCGAACCAACACTATGCTTTAAAAGAAAGCCGCCATTTTCGCCAGGCTTTGCACGATATTCATCGCTTGATAAAGTACGTATAGCAGTTTCTGCAACCTTTACATATTCTGTTTTATTTTTCTTTGAATATTTAGCTAGCTCCAATAAGGCAGCAGCCATCACAGCTCCAGCCGATGCATCTCTAAGCGCTTTCAATCCTTCTGGCGCATTGTAATCCCACAATGGAATCATATCGGCTGGCATATTGGGATGGTGAATCATGAATTTTGCAATTGCGTTTGCATGATTCAAATATTTTTATTTTTTGTGAACCGATACATCATAGTGTAACCATATAAGCCCCAGGCCTGTCCGCGCGACCATGCTGATTCATCTGCAAAACCCTGATGCGTTACTTTCTTGATAACACCTCCCGTGTTGATATCGTAATCTACAACGTGGTAAGAACTATTGTCTTTTCTGAAATGATTTTTTAATGTAGTATTGGCATGAGTGATGGCTATTTGCTTGTATTGCGAGCTTCCTCCGTTATCGGTAACCCAGCAAAGCTGCTCCAGGTTCATCATGTTGTCAATGATCACCGGACATTTAAATTTGTCAGATGTATTCCAGGATTGAATGGCGCGAATAGTTGGCTTGTACCGTTTGATCTGCCATGCGGCTGCTGTATCGATTATGCTTTTGTAATTTTTATTGCCGGTAATTCGATAGGCATTTCCGAAGGAACAAAAAATCATAAAACCAATATCATGATTGCCTATGTGACGCTGTGCGCCTTCCTGAAGCTTTAATCTTTTTTCAGCAAAGGTTTTAATTTCGGCATCGCTGGTCGCCTCATAAATTAACCAAAGGCTGCCGGGAAAAAAGCCGCTCGTCCACCAGCTGATCCCTGACGATTCTGATTTTCCGTCTTTAAATGTTTTCGGCATTTTATCATCAGGCGTATTTTTTCCAGCAATTTATATTGTTGTGCAGCAAGTTGGAAGTTTTCGTCGATCAGGATTTTTAGGTCTTTCTTCACCTGTGCGTTTGCAGCAAACATTGATGCGATGGAGAAAAAGAAAAGATTTTTTTCATTATAAACTATTCAGATTTTTTTATTAACGAAGTCAGTAGAGTGTCGGCATAGGTTAATTTTATTTGCTGTTCAATATACAGCAAACTGCTTTATAAAAGGTTGTCCTTTCGATGTTTTAATTACCAATCTTATTTTTTATAAGTTGCTTTTGGTACCGATGTAATAAATTTATGACCGACAGAAGAACCGCTAACAATCATTTTCCATTTCCCATTTTGAAAGCCCAGCACTTCAAAAGCTTTTACTCGTTGCCCGTTTACAATATTTTCCTGGATAGCGATGCGTTGTATTTGTTTGCCTTTAGGCACTTGAAGGTCTATTGTACTTTTGTTGCCGCTTGTACTGGCAATTGGGGTAGTATAAAGTTCTTTTATTTTTTTCCAAAAGCGGCCAACGTGTCTACATCGGCTTTAGGAAGTAAGCCATTCGGATCGGGCGTAAGCCCTAATATTAAAGTAGAATTGTGACCGATTGAACCATGATACATATCAACCAAATTTTTTACCGGATAAATATGTGCTTCATCATCTGGCTCCCAAAACCACTCGTGACGGCCTTTGTAGCCACGCAGTGGTGCATCAGACATGGCCGGCATATAATATTTACCTAGAGGATCACCTTCTTTTAATAGTTTGAAATCGTTCTTAAAAATTTTATCTGTATTTGAAGCATGGGAATAAGGATATGGAAAAGTTGACCAACACGGATAAGGCACCGTGCCTGATTCGGAACCACCCCATCTAAAGTCGGCTCTTTGTGCATTGTGATAAAACAAGCAATTGGGTTGATTTTTTTCAACAATGGGCAATACATCGGCGCCATAAGTTTTAGGATCAGATGCACCACCATCAAACCAAATCATAAAAAGATCGCCGTAACGTGTAGTAATTTCTTCCACCATTCCTTCACACATTTTCTTATAAGCCTGCTGCCTGTTTTGGGCAAATGCGCCATCGCCCTGCACTTTAAAATCGTAAATTCCCAAACGAGCATTCCAGCGAATGCCAACGTAAACACCGGGTTTGATTCCGTATTTGCGACAAGAATTTACAAAGTCCTGAAGAATATCGCCTTCCCCATTTTTCCATTTTAAAGCCTTCATGCAGTAAGGGTTTACATCGCTTTGATACAAAGCAAAACCTGTTTCATGTGTTGCTGTAAGAATAGCGAATTTTGCACCGGCATTTTTTGCTGCCAATATCCATTGATCAGTATCCAACTTTTCTGGATTGAAAATATTGTAATCAGCAATGGGGCTTGTTCGGTTATTTTTCTGATTGTATTTTTTTTGTCAAATACATGCAGGTCGTAATGAAATACAACACCTAATTCGGCTTCCTGCCATGCAATTTGAGATTGGCTGGGTACCGGTATTTGAGCATTGCTGATTAGCGCTAATAGCAGGAAAAGAACACTGGTAGTCCCCTTTATAAATTCTTTCATGATCGTTTATGATAGAATAACGTATAATTAATATTCGAAGATATTCCTATCATCTGTTATTAAAAATGGAGTATCACAAACTTATTATGGATTATGCTACGATTTTATTAGTTCTGATCTGTTACAGCTGGGCTGCAGGCCTTACTTCTTTTCCAATTGTGTTAGTAAGCCCATCACCTAATTGTTCTCTGTATTTCTGTGCTATTTGATCAAGTTGTTTTACTACATCAGCATGTTGATCTTTTATATCTCGGTCTTCGCCAGGGTCAGTACTTAAATTATATAAAGCTAACGGAACTTCCACTTCTAGTGTTTTCCCGGCATACCTGTCATTTTCGATGGTTGAAGGCGGACCGTATGTTCGTGATTTAGCAGCAAACACTAATTTCCAGCTCCCTTTTCGAATTGCTTTTAAGTTGTTTCGATCGTAGTAATAGACAAACTCATCGCGCGGATTGATATCTGTATTGCCTGACAATACCTCTTTAAAGCTTATGCCATCTATTTTTTCTCAGGTTTTTTCGCGCCAGTTATTTCTGCTAATGTAGGTAAGATATCGATGGTGCTAAGCAGTTTATTGCTAACCGTACCGGGTTTTATAAGCTTTGGCCAACTAATTATTCCGGGCACTTTCTGGCCGCCTTCCCATGCACTTCCTTTACCCTCTCTGTGTCCTCCGGTATTACCCGCATTATTGCCAAAGTTAAGCCAGGGTCCGTTGTCACTTGTGAAAATTACAATTGTGTTGTTCAATAAATTATTTTCTTTCAATGTTCTCATTACTTCACCCACAGACCAATCAACTTCTTCCATTACATCACCAAATAATCCTGCGCCACTTTTACCTTTAAATTTTTCGGAAACACCAAGCGGTACATGCACCATTGAATGGGCGAAGTATAAAAAGAATGGATTGTTCTTATTTTTTTGATAAATGATACAGCTCTGTTTGTGTAGGCCGTTGTTAACTCATCCTGATCAGCAAAAGACGAAATGACCTTTACAGTTTTATTACCGTCGATTAAAGGAAGTGGCGGATATTTTGATTTCCATAAAGATGTATCGGTTATCTTTTGACCGTCATAATCATAGTGCCACATGTCGTTAGAATAGGGTAGGCCATAAAATTCATCGAATCCGTTTTGCAAAGGCAGGTAAGGTACTTTGTGTCCCAGGTGCCATTTGCCAACCATGCCGGTTTTATAGCCTTTGTCTCTTAATACTTCAGCAATGGTTTGCTCATCTGGATTAAGTGCGAATTTTGAAGCATGATTAATAGCTCCGTGAATACTAAGCCGTGTAGGATAGCATCCTGTTAGCAGCCCTGCTCTTGAAGCGGTACAAACCGCCTGTGCTGAATAAAAGTTAGTAAAACGCATACCGCTTGCGGCAAGCGCATCAATGTTAGGTGTTTGATAAGGACCTCCGCCATAGCATACGGGATCGCCATAACCCATGTCATCCATAAAAATGATAATGACATTGGGTGGCTGAGACTCCATGTCGGCTGTTGTCTTCGATGAAGGTGCTTCCTTTTTTATGCCGGCAAATGAGGCAAAAAATAAAATTAAGGCAGATAGTACACATACTTTCTTCATAAAATCAAATCATTTATATTTTGAATAGTTTACAGGAACATCATTAGCTTGTTTTGTACCAGGCGTTGATCTGCCGTTCTGAATTATTATTTCCAGAGTTTTGGTAAGGCTCTCTACAACTGCTACATTATCAGAGGCAATATTGGTTTTCTCTGAAACGTCTTTTTCCATATCAAACAATTGAACACGAGGTGCGTCTTGTTTTTTGCTTCTTTCTCTACAGGCGCACTCCATCCTCCAGAGCCATAAGCAAAAGCCAACTTCCATTTCCCTTTTCTTATAGCAAAATTCCCGTTTATGGAATGATGGATGGTGCTCGTTCTTTGATACCTTCCTTTCCGTATTAATAAAGGTAAAAGGCTGTAACTGTCTTCACCTTCATTATGCTTTAATTGTTGATTAACAATATCTGCAGCAGTAGCCATAAAGTCAGTAAGGCAAATGGTTTCAGAAGATTTGGTGCCGGATTTAACTTTAGCAGGCCATTTTACTATAAAAGGAACACGATGTCCCCCTTCATAAATATCGGCTTTTGTGCCTTTGAAAATATAACTGGACTGATGTCCTGCTGCTTCCAATTCTTTAAGATCGGCGTTCGGTGAAACGCCGTTGTCACTTGTAAACACAATCATAGTATTGCTTTCAATGCCTGCGTCTTTCACAGCCTTTATAATTCGTCCTACCATATCATCAGTCATCAAAACGAAATCGCCATATTCATTTGTGCCTGATTTGCCCAGGTATTCTTTGGTTGGTAAAATTGGTGTATGTGGCGATGGCAACGGAAAGTAGAGAAAGAAAGGCTTCGACGTTTTGGCGTGTGCTTTAATATATGCGACTGCTTTTTGTGTAAGATGCGGCAATACTTCTTCATGTTTAAAGTCATTACCTATCGGACCTTCGCGCCAAAAACCTTTACCTGTAGTCCCCGGAATGCTGTCAATTTTAGCAGCGGTTATCTTATCATTTTCGATATAGAAATAGGGAGGGATATCAAGCGATGCAGTAATGCCATAAAAATAGTCGAAGCCAACGCTCTTAGGCCCCGCTGCTATTTTTTTGTGAAGTCAACCTTGTTATTGTCACTGTCTTTTTGCCAACCCAAACCTAAATGCCACTTACCAATGCATGCAGTTTGATACCCACCTTGCTTTAACAAAGAAGCTACCGTTGCCCGGTTATTATCAATCAACATTGAATCATAACTCCACAAAACACCGTTTTGTAAATGAGTGCGCCAGGCGTAACGCCCGGTTAATACACCGTAACGAGTAGGTGAACAAACAGCAGAATTGGTGTGCGCATCAATAAAACTCATTCCATTACTGGCAAGAGCGTCAATATGCTTAGTATGGATTTTTGAATTTTTATTAAAAGCACTTACATCGCCATAACCTAAATCATCGGCAAGTATGTAAATGATGTTTGGATGGTTAGATTTTCTAATGCTGTTGCTTTGCGCTGAAGAGCGGAATGCAATTAACCCAAGGTAAAGAAAACAAAATAGACGTAATGAACTACGGTAATTCATTCAAGCATATTAAATTTTTACAAAGGTGAAAGCTAAGCAATTGTTTCGAAATCTGTTAATTATGAGGATAGTTTATACAAACTATTGCAGGAGTAATCTATGGAACTATGGTTGACGATAAAGTGGAAAAATGATTTTTTTATGTTATAATGCTATTCACAACCTTAATGTCGAGTCGGCTATGAAGTAGGTATCATAAGCTGATCAAAGCAATATTAAACAGCCAAGTACACCATTTTATTTGCTCTATATTTATGATCTCGTATTAATGTTGCCGCTCAACCATCTTATGGCTTCCTCTATTTGCTCTTTCGGATAAACTCTAAGCTCGCCAGGAAGCTCTTTACAGGATTCGTTGGTAAAATTTTTTAATTTGTCTAAGTTGCTGATGATAACAGACCGGTTCCAAGTAGTCATATCCCTTATTGCGACCCATAAGCTTTTCATCCACCACGTTACTGAAAAATTACTTAAATCATTATCGAGCACGAGCATATAATTAAGATCTTTATGATCTTTCATATAATTCTTAATTGCGGGAATTAAAATATTTGTAAAGTCATTTGCATCAATTGTTCCAGACGCACTGAATGCCATAATATTATCCGGAACTTTATCAATCTTATCAATCATAGGTAGATTTTAAGTGTTAATATTCTTGTATATGCCAAAGTCGTACCGGAAATATTTTTTAAGTGTAAAGAAATGTTGCATTGGTAGTAAGATATTGACTTACATGCTTAATATCAGATAGAAATAATTTGGCGAATTGATTTTTACTTTTATTAACTACTTATTATCTAAGTGAAACTTCTTAAAAATGGATAGGATTGACCTTGTTTTTATGCAACTGCCTGATCATATTCTTTAGCATTATGGGAACAATGATTTTGTGGAATGGTTGAACAGGTAAGAAATATAATTTTCCAAGCAGGTTATTAAACTGTACTGTTGTTGATATAGTTATTAGCTTTTGGTTTTGATTGCTAGCAATAAAAAGCGATACCCTGAAATTGAGATGTTTATCGTCTTCACCCATTATTATTTCATTATCTGTTATGTCAAAAATTTTAAAGAGGCCGATCATGATGCCTGGTGTCCATGTTATTTCGTTAATATATTGTTCCTTGTGCTTTATTTGACCAGGCGTTTTTAGGTTTAGTTGCCTTGCGATTTTGTTTCTAAACTTTAATAGTTTATCCACCCATCCAGGTTCGCTCAAGAAAAATGCCGTTGCTAAATCTTCTGCGTTAAGATTTTGCTTTGGGTCAGCTAACTGGCTTTCAAAACTATCTAAGTAGTCGTAATTATTGGGCGTGCTTCTTAAAAGCGATTGCGGTGGGATGGTCGATTTTTGTACTAGTATCTCTTTCATTTAAAGTTGGCAAGGGTGATTGAATTTGGATCGTGTAAAATTAGCACAGACGTGTTATCATATTGTATAATAATACAGTGGCGAGACACTTTCAAAATTTATCCCATGTAATTTACAACCTTTGGTTTTGGGGTTTCGTCAAAATGCTAAATTTGGCATCGCAATTGTACCTAAAATTATTAACCATGAAATGAGCCGTAATCATGTATTATAAGAAACCGATAGTTATCGGCTCTATATTGGCAATTCTACAAGCAAAAAATACAAACATGAATAAAAACAAAAACTTAGCGGCTCTCACTTTTTTATTGCATCGATGCTTTTTCTTGCATCATGCTCTTCAAGTAAAAATGCACCTGTTGCACCACGCAAAGATTTTAAAGGCAACTGGACAATAACTTCCGCAAGAGTGGAAGGTGTTGAGGGGAAAATAAATGTTACTGCTTTTGATGATGCCCCTTTAACATGTTTTGAGGGAAGTGAATGGGTGTTGCCCAATAATGGATATGGATCATATACAATCAATGCAGGTGGTGATTGCCCCGGCGGTGCAAGACAAATTTTATGGTCGCAGCGTGTAAATGGCGGCACTACTTTATTCAATTTTAAAAAGCAAGACGGTGTAAAGAAAAGTGATTCGAAGCATATTGCTGAAGGCTATTCACTTGAAGTAACATCGTTTGCAGACAACTCTTTTGAAGCTAGAAGTCCTGTTCAGTTTGAAGGTAAGACGATCTATATTATTTACAATTTTCAAAAAAGATAGTTTAGAATAAAAGGAAAATTAAAAAGCCATCCAGAGTTTCTGAGATGGCTTTTGATTTATAAATTCTCTAATTGTAATTAATTTTATCTTTTGTCGAAAGCGACAATAGTAGCAACTGCCTGGTTAGGGCTCGCATTTACTTTAAAATATATTCGCCCATCAGCAGTAGCGGTTTGAGTTGATTGAGTGGCATAAGATTTCAAGGCGTCATTAATTTTACCCGCAAAATCGCCCTGCTTGCTATTATTTATGGCTTCATTAAATAGTGAGTAATTAATTTCTTTTTTACTTGTTACAATGGCCATATAATCTTTGTTTCCCACATTATCGGCTTCTAAAGATTGCCCTTTTGGAAACAAACGATAACCTGTGATGCCACAATAAAGAACATGCTTGGAAACCGTTTGTCCAGGTTTTAGGTAAGGAAATAATACATAGCTGCTGCCATCTGTTTCCTGTCCAAAAATGTATATATAGCACTCAGTTGAATTTTTTACTTCCATTTTAAAACGGGTTCCAATGCTTATGGGACTGGCGGTTTGGAAGGTGTTATTACCTGTTGATTTTAATTTTATATATTCTTTTGTAGCATTATTTACCAGGCCGATATTACATTCAAGTGGCAAAGATGCTACAGCAGAAGACTTTGGAAGTGGATCTATTCCGTATGCTTCGCGAACATATTCCTTGAAATCTGCGTAGCGAACCCATGCTACACCATTGTTTCCCCATTGCGGTGACCAACTGTTCATGATTTGAAAAGAACCACCGTATTTCCTGTCATCATAACCGGTTACACACATTGCATGACCACCCAGGCCAACTTGAGACTGATCGAGGCCTTGTGGTTGCCAGAGATCTTTACCCATCATGTCCTGCATAAAACTCTGCCCAACCATCATTCCAATGACCACCGGAGCATCTTTCGACAAATGTTCTTTTACAGCTCTTACACTAATCTGGTTTAAATTATCACCTTCAGTAAGCCTGGTAAATCCATGAATGGTGTTTTGCCTTCCGGCTTGTATAGCTGTACCATTTGGAGTACTGCTACAATCCTGATCTGTATAAGGGTATTGGCTTAGTGGTACGCCACCGTTAACTTTCATGGCTTCCATAGCGCGTTGTATATAAGAGCCCTGACAATCGTCGCCTAATCTTATTTGATTATAAAGATAGGAAGGGCTGAAAACAAGTGTGTTGGGGTCTTTCCCTGTGGCTGCAGCTGTTAAAATAGTTTGTGCAGCATAAGCGCTGCTCCAGGCCACACAACTTCCTTGTGCCCCTTGATCGCCGCGGCGAGGAGCGAAACGTAGCAATGATACAGCTTCCGGCAAAGGATTTTTATTAGTGTCATCTTCTAAGCCTTCATAAATTGAGGCTTTATTAAACTCGTTAGGGTTATAACTATAACCGCTTTGCGAAAATAATTGCTGTGCCATATCTCCAATGTTCATGTTTCCGCAACCCCCTCCGCCACGCCCCATAAAAAACCACAGTGCGGCACCAACCACAATTATGAATATAATGCCCTTCCCTTTAAACAAACCTAGCAGGAGCGGTAATAATGCAAATAATCCGCCGCCGCCAGATGAATTGGAGCCTCCGCTACCGCGATCATTATTATAATCATTACTTTGTTCTTCAGGGTCATCAGTCATTCTTATTGGCATAGAAATGAATTTTGATATAAAAATAAATGATGTTACACATTAAGTTGCAAATTGATTGCTGAACCATACAGGCAAAATGACTTATGTGCGGCAGCTGTCTAATATCTTTCTAAAACCTGTCAATCCTGTTGCACATTGCTTATCTTTGCGCCTCAAAAAATTACAGCTCATAATGAAGTTTGATCGTAATACCGTCATAGGTTTTTCTCTTTTGGCCCTGCTTTTTTCTTTTACTTTTTCTATAATTCCAAGCAGCAGAAGGCGTCTTTAATAGAACAAGCCCGTCAGGATTCTATTGCGAAAGCAATGCAACCAAAGTTAGATACAACAACAATGCGGTTAGATGCTCAAAAAGCTGACTCGCAATTACAGGTTACAAAAGCAGGTATGTTTCAGCAGGCGGTTAACGGAACGGAGCAGGTGATATTTGCTGAGAACAGTGTCTTTAAAATAGCTTTTACTAATAAGGGTGGCCAGCCTAAATATGTTGAACTAAAAAGTTTTAAAAATGCTGAAACTCAAAAACCGGTTGTGCTTGCGGCTTCAGATTTTAATAAAATCAGCTATGCTATTAACACAGCGGCTAACCAAAGTTCCCAAACTTCTGATTTATTTTTTAGCAATGGCAAAGTAGAACAAGGCCCTTCCGGTTCACAGGTGGTAAGCTTCGAACTAAGAGGTGGCGATAGCGCACAAACAAATACTTACATCAAACATCAGTTTATTATTTATCCCGATACTTATAAGATCGACTTTAACATCGCACTAACTCAGCCTGCACAGTTGCTTACGCAAGGAAATCTGAATTTAATATGGAAATACGAAGCTCATCAGCAGGAGTCTGATCTGGATTTTGAAAGGCAGAATACTCAGGTGGGTTATATTGAAGATGGCAATTTCGATTATCATACCATTGGTAAAAAAGCTCAGTTGAGTTTGGAAAATCTGTAGAATGGGTAGGCGTAAGGCAACGTTTCTTCAATACGTTCCTGATCGCAAAAAATAATTTTTCCGGAGGAAATATGGATTGGAGCATGCCTGAAAACAACAGCCATATCGTTTCTCAATCTACTGCAAACATGCGTATTTCAGTAACACCTGCCGCCACTGTAACTGTTCCATTTAGTATATTTTACGGTCCGCAGATTATAACATTCTGAAAAGAGAAGGTAATGGTTTAAATAAACTGGTAAATCTTGGTCAGGGCGTATATGCTTTTGTAAGGCCACTAAACCAGTATATCATCATTCCTATTTTCAACTTTTTTAAAGGTTTTGTGTCCAGCTACGGTATTATCATTGCTTTGCTGACACTTATTATCAGGTTGGTCATATCTCCATTAACTTATAGCAGTTACCTAAGTGGTGCTAAAATGAAAGCATTAAGGCCGGAAATTGCCAAATTAAAAGCGAAACACGGAGATGATCAACAGGCAATGAGCATGGATCAAATGAAGTTGTTCAGAGAGGCTGGTGTAAACCCGTTAGGGGCTGTATCCCGGCACTGCTGCAGATTCCGATATTCTTTGCATTGTATAGTTTTTTTAGCGCTAATGTTGATTTAAGAGGGGTTGATTTTCTTTGGGCGAATGACTTGTCGGCTTATGACGCGCCGATAACTTTTGGCTTCAATATTCCGTTATTAGGCAATCACTTAAGCTTATTTACAATTGCTGCGGTAGTGACCAGCTTATTGATTTCCATATACAGTATGAGCATGACGCCAGACCAAAGTAATCCGATGATGAAGTATATGCCATACATTATGCCGGTGTTCTTATTGTTTATCTTCAATAAACTTCCATCGGCACTTACCTGGTATTACACAGTATCGAACATTGTTACTTTAGCACTTCAGTTTGTTATTCAGAATTATATCATAGATCACGATAAAATTCTATCAAAAATTGAAATAAACAGGAAGAAGCCAAAAGGTAAGTCCAAATGGCAGGAGCGACTGGAGCAGATGCAGGAGCAACAAAAACAATTAAAAGACAAGCAGAAAAAATAAGAAGCAAGTGATCCGGGTTTATTTTAAACCCGGATTTTTTTAAGCAACTTATTGTTTATCTTGTAGCGTCTAAGGTTTGTTTGAACTATAATTTATAATGAAAAATAGATTTTTTCCTATACTGATTCTTTTATTCGCAACAAAACTATCCTTCGCTCAAAAGAAAGTTACGGATGCAACAATATATTACGATATTGTTGTAAGCACAGATAATAATACCCCGAAAAGGGCTGATATGCTTGACGGTGCAACTAATATCGTTTATGTGAAAGGTAACATGAGTCGCTCAGATTTTATAAGCTCATTAGGCGCTTCATCCACCATTTTTGACGAAAAAACAAGCACAGCCACTAACATAAGAGATTATGGGAATAAAAAATTTCTGATTACATATTCTCCTGCCGAATGGAAAACATATAACAAACGCTATGAAGGTGTAACGTATAAAATCGAAAATGAATTCAAGCAAATCGCCGGATATAAATGTCAAAAGGCGATAGGAAAACTTTCGGATGGTACTACATTCACTGTTTTCTTTACAAAGGAACTTATTCCCGTAAATACTAATTTTCAAACTATTAATAAAGGATTACCCGGCTTAGCCATGCAGTATGATGCATCTAAAGGGAAAGATAAGGTTACATTTACCGTTTCTAATATCGAGTTCAATCCAGTGCCGTTAGCAAAATTTGATATTCCTAAAACCGGCTACCGCGCCATGTCTTACACAGAATTCAGCAAACAAGCCAAATAAAAAATCCCGGTTTTAAACCGGGATTTTTCGTATAAATTTTTCAATGATTATTTACCTGAATAATTTCTCAATAATTCATTAGGATTAAAAGTAAGCTTGCTTAATAATGCTTTCTTTTTATTATGCTGAATGAAGTTGTTCTGTTCTTTTTGGAAATTGATATTGAAACTCGTGTAATTATTGTTAGAAGCAGATTCTGCATTGATCAAATTTCCGCCCTTGAAATACATCCCAGAGCGAAGCGAAAAAGAATGAAGTTGCTTAGATTTATCTAACGATAAACCATTTTTGGGTTTTTCCTTACCCAAATCATTGTCATTAGCCTCCCCTTCTGCGAAAGCTACCGCAGAGAAAGATAAAATAAATATGAGGTTAAAAAAGATAGCCTTTATCATAACATATAAGTTAATATAATTAAAAGACACCACAAAGATAAGAAATTTTATGACAATATATAATAAATTTTAAAATTTTGTTAACAATTGAAAAAATGGCATTTTAAATATCAAAAATTAGTTTTTCACAATTGGAGGAAAACTTAGCACGGGTTTAATTGTTTAAGTAGTATAAATTAGTAATTGTTATGGTTCGGATATATATTTTAATCAAAAGGAGGTAATTATGAAGGATTTTTCCCAGCATGATGAAGAGAAAGACCAGGAATTAAGCGAATTGTTACAGAGGTACGAAGATTTTAGAGGAGGAAGGGGCGGTTCATACATTGAAGAAGAAGCCTTTGAGAAAATTATCGAACATTTTGAGGCACAGGAACAATTTTTAAAAGCACTCCAGGCAGTAGAAATCGCAACTGAGCAATTTCCTTATTCAGCTTCTTTATTAATCAAAAAAGCCGATCTGTTATTGAATAGACGCAAATACGAACAGGCGCTTACTTTACTTGAGCAGGCTTCGATATTTGATAACAATAATATAGATATCTATATTTTGAAAACGGAGGCGTTTCTGGCACTTGATCGACAGGAAGAAGCTGTTGAATTATTAAAAGAAGCACTTGAGTTTTTTGAAGGCGAGGATAAAATCGAACTATTATTTGAACTGGCGGACGTCTATGACGATTATGAGGATTTCGAGAAAGTTTTTGACTGTCTTAAAGAAATTTTACAACAAGAGCCCGACAATGAAGAAGCATTATATAAAATTTGTTTCTGGACCGACTATACAGGCCGCAATGCAGAAAGTATAGAACTGCATAAAAAGATCATTGATGAAACTCCTTACAATGAGTTAGCATGGTTTAATTTAGGAGCAGCGTTTCAAGGTTTAAAGCTTTACGAAAAAGCAATTGATGCTTATCAGTACGCATTGGTAATTGATGAGAAGATGGATTATGCTTACCGTAATATTGGCGATGCCTATATCCGTTTGCGGAAGTACAAAGACGCGATCGAGTATTTAGAGAAGGTGTTAGAATTATCAAAACCAGAAGATGTTATTTATGAGGCGATTGGGTTCTGTTATGAGAAAATGAAGAACTATGCGCTAGCCAGGTTTTATTATCGTAAGGCGTCTCATTTAAATCCTGATATAAGTTACCTGGCATATAAAATTGCATACACATATTACAAAGAAGAAAAATACGAAATGTGTGTTAAGCAGCTCGATACAGCGTTAAAATTGAAACGTAATAAACCCGAGTACAGCATTTTAATGGGCGATTGTAAAATGCAGTTAGGGTTTACTAAAGAGGCGATTCAATACTTCTCCAATGTTGTCAGGCTTAAACCAAAATCCGCAGTTGGCTGGGAGGCGCTTATTAAATGCTTATACGATGCAGAATATTATGATGAAGCATCAAAGCAAATTGATAACGCATTAACGATGACAAAGAACAAGCCCATTTTTATTTATTATAGAGCACTTATACAATTTGCACAAGGGAAAAAGAAGCAGGCGCTGATCTACCTGGAAGAGGCGTTAATCAGCGATCCTGGCCAGTTTAAAAGGTTTTACAAATCAATCCCGCCATACTTCAACATCAACAAGTGGCAGATCTTATCTTAAAATATAAGAAGCGAAAAAGTAACAAGTAGGCATATTTTAAGGCTTTATGTCAACAAGCGTCAACAAGTGTATTGCCTCATTAGGCTCATTATCTTTCCTTTTATTGAACATAATATAATACATTTGCCGCTATCTAATTTGAATTAGCGAATGAAGTTTAATCTGACTCAACTACCAGAAAGAAAAAACAACCTCGAACATCGGGCCTTACTATGGTAATGGACAAGGGCCTCAGCTTAGAAGAAGCCAAAAATTTTATGGATGTTTCGCAGCCCCATGTTGACATTGTGAAATTAGGTTTTGGTACAGCCGTAGTTACGCCCAAGCTGGAAGAAAAAATAGCAGTGTACAAATCTCATGGTATGGCTGTTTACTTTGGAGGTACTTTATTTGAAGCATATTTAGTACGTAATCAGATGCAGGATTATATCAACACCTGTCAATCTTTTGGTATAGATTATATGGAAGTTAGTGACGGCTCTTTGGTAATTCCACATGCAGAAAAATGTGGTTACATCGAGAAGTTGACAAAGTATGGTACTGTATTAAGTGAAGTGGGTAGTAAAGATGCAACACATATCATACCCCCTTATAAATGGATCGAACTGATGCGCGCCGAATTGGAAGCCGGCTCCTCATATGTAATTGCTGAAGCAAGAGAAGCAGGTAATGTTGGTATTTACAGAGGAAGTGGAGAAGTGCGTGAAGGCTTGGTGCAGGAAATATTAACACAAATTCCTGATGAAAAAATAATCTGGGAGGCGCCGCAAAAAGCACAACAATTATATTTTCTTGAATTGATTGGATGTAATGTTAATTTAGGAAACATTCCCCTAACGAAGTTATTGCGCTGGAAGCTATGCGTATCGGGCTTCGCGGCGATACATTTGATCTATATCTTGATAAGAAAACTTCCGCCTGATGAACTTGTACGGACTCATCGGCATGCCTTTGGCCCAGTCTTTTTCTAAAAAATATTTTACAGAAAAATTTGAAAAAGAGCATATCGCCAACGCCGCTTACGAGTTATTCCCACTTGAAAATATTTCTCTATTAACAGATTTGTTGCAAACTCATCCTGAGCTGAAAGGCTTGAATGTAACTATTCCCTATAAAGAACAGGTATTACAATTTTTAAATGCTTTGAACAACGAAGCAAAAGAAATCGGCGCCGTTAACTGTATAAAAATCAACAACGGTCAATTAACCGGCTTCAATACAGATGCGCCTGCTTTTGAAAAATCTTTATTACCGCAATTAGCATCTCATCATAAAAAAGCATTGATCTTGGGTACTGGCGGTGCCGCAAAAGCCGTGCTTTATGTTTTGAAAAAGTTGGGTATTGAATACGCTTATGTTTCCCGAAATAAAGGCGCAGGCTTTGTTTATGAAGATTTGACTAAAGAAATTATAGAAGCCTATCCGCTTATTATTAATTCAACACCTTTAGGTAGCTTCCCCAAAGTTGATACTGCACCTGATATTCCGTATCAATATTTAACTGACAAAAATTATTTGTACGATTTAGTTTACAATCCTGCCAAAACCTTGTTTTTACAAAAAGGCGAGGAGCGCGGTGCCGCTATAAAGAACGGTTATGAAATGCTGGTTGGCCAGGCAGAATTAAGTTGGGAAATTTGGAATACAAAGTGATTCTTATTGAGCCATCTGTAAATATATAGCGTCAATATTGCGTCGCACTCTTCAGCAGTAATACATATCTGATCCTATATTAACAACGATAAGTCTTTAAGCGGTCTGATCATCTCGGTCTGAACAAAACATAATTTTAGCAGACCTTCCAGGTTTTCAAAACCTGGAAGGTTTGCTAAACGGTAGATTTAACAAGGCTTACTTGATATTAAATCTCATCCCTACATAAATCATTCTACCTATAACCGGTCCCCAAATCATCGAACCATCAAAGTATTGGCCGAAAGGATTTTGAGCATCAATAATTCTTTCTTTTTGAACATAATTGGTAAGGTTTTCTCCGCCTACATAAACCTCCCATTTCTCACCAAATTTTTTACTTACCTGCGCCGCCATTTGAAAATAAGATGGAGCATAAGCAGGCATTTGCAAACCCATAGGATTGCTTCCAGTGCCAGGAATTCTCTTTTTACTTAGCCATTGTGTGGTATAATCAAATTTCCATTTGTTGGTAGTTTCGTAAGCCAGGTTTATGAATGCACGATGTTTAGCGGTAAACGGTTTTTCCAACAATCCATTTTGATATTGAGTTTTTACATCCAACCATCTGTAAGCCATTCTCACATCCAATTTTCTAATCAATTCATAATTCAATTCTGCCTGAAGGCTATTTGCGTAAGATTTCCCGGTAAGGTTATAAAAGCGGATGGCTTGCGGGTTTGCGTCTAAATCAATTACTGTTTGATTATTAAATTGTGTGCGATATGCATCAAAAGCAATGGATCCATTATGACCATTTAATTTGAAATTGTGGATGAAGTTTAAACCATAGTTCCATGCTTTTTCCGGGTTTAGTCCATAACCATAAGTTGAGGAAGGGTTCACGATCTCGTATTGTCGCGAGCTTACAAAAACGCCTACATTTTCTGCAAAAATATTGCTTACACGAAATCCCGATCCGCCAGAAAGACGCAGATTTGTTTTAGGTGAAAAGTCATATTTCAAGTGCATGCGTGGCGTGGTGATGAATCCATAAAGATTGTGATAGTCGGCTCTTAAACCTGCCAATGCTGTAAGCTTATCGGATACGTCATAAGTATATTCAAAAAAGCACCAGGGACTATTTCATTGCGTTTGAATATTAGGGTGTTAAAGTTTTCGTTATAATTTTCATTGGAGAAACTCAATCCGGTTTTAAACTTATGATTGGTATTGCCAATGATAGATTGATAAATCAGGTTTCCATATACGGTAGATTGTTTTCCGACGTAGTTCGAAAGCCCGTAATAGGCGTTGTTGGTATATCGGTTGGCTGATAGTATCAGACCAATGCTTTTATATTTATGTTGAGGAAATATATATCCTATTTTACTGGTAAAACTGTATTGTTCCGCATCTATTCCCACGCCATAAGCATTAGTGGTGCCAATATCTTTAAAGCGATCAAAATTAGTTTGTCCTGCGTAGCGCTTGTCCTGCATAGCTTTCAGCGCAAGCTGAATAATCCATCCGTTGTTATCAACATACTTCCAGCGGTTGATAATATTCCATTGCGAGCCGGTTGGTAAATCTTTAAAGCCGTCATTATTATCATCTACTTTTCGATCGCTATAATTGCCATGCGCCAACAAGCCCACGCTCCATTTATCATTCAGCTTATGAGCTGTATTGATATTGGCTTCCAGGCGACCCATTGTATTGGCATAAGTATTTACAAATAATTTTTCCGAATTATCAGGCTTCTTTTCTTCGATGTTGATTTGTCCGGCGATACTTTCATAACCATTTACTACAGACCCCACGCCTTTGGTTAGCTGAATACCTTCAAGCCATGGGCCGGGTACATAAGTCATTCCGTAATGAGAAGCGAACCCTTTAATCTCAGGGGTATTTTCTGTTAGGAGTTGTGTGTAGTTGCCAGACAAGCCCAGGAGTTGGATCTGCTTTACGCCGGTAACGGCATCGCTGTAACTAACATCTACTGATGGACTGGTTTCAAAGCTTTCAGATAAATTACAACAAGCCGCTTTGGTAAGCTCGCCAACACCGAGGTTTAGTTTATTTAAAACGCTTAGAGTAGAAACATAGGACGACGGTGTTCGGGATGTAACAATTACCTCTGTTAAATCACTGTTTACAGAGTTTTTTAAAGTGATAGAAAGCATTTCGGAGCTATTGACAGTAATAGTGTCCGATTTAAAACCAACATAACTCACTACTATTTGTGCTGGTAATTTTGTCTCAAAATGAAAAACGCCTGAGCTATCGGTTGTAAATTGCTCGTCAGCGTGAATATTGTTTATAGTGGCATTGCTAAGTGGTGTTAGCTTTCCTTTAATGCTTTCTTCAAGTACAACTCCGGTGATACCATGTAGAGCGTGTGCGTCAGCCTCATTGTCTGATCGGGAATAGCGGCAGCAATCCGGTAATTTTTTATAAGAATCATCAGCACTTTTGGCTTTTTCATTATCGTGGCCAGCGTTGGCTATTGCTTTGCCTATTTGTGCTGCAGACGTTTTGGTGCTATCGAAACTTATAGTAAGCAATTGTGTTCCGGCTTCCCAAACGGCAGTTTTTGCTTTATGATCAAGCGCGGTGGTTTCAATACGTTCTTTGCACATATCGCAAACGCCGCGTACTTTAAATGTTTCAGAGATGGTGTGTTTTTGCGCAATGGCTGCATCGCTGATTATTAGCATCAACGCAAAAAATAAATATTTAACGTTCATTCAAAATTATTTTTTAAGAAAAGAAAGAATAGCAAATCCAATAGCCATAGCTATTGTGTAGAAATTTGATCTTTCTTTCTAAATCCTGAAAACGTTATATAAAATGGATCGACTGGGGATCGCCGGTGGCGACGTGTCTGCCATTTGAGACAGAATATTGCGCGTTGAAATCGACGCCGATGTAAAGGTGTAAAAATTCGGAGGCGTTATGGCCAATTGGCTGGTCGCATAAAGACTAAGAGATTCAAAAGCATTACTGCGCTGATCGTCGGAAATCTTTATTTGAAGTGATTGGTCTTTGCAACAATCTTTACTTTTTTCCTGAACGGTGCAGTTGGCATGATGGGTCTGAACCTTTAAAGAAACACTTTTAAGTTTACCACAGCAATAAAACAGGTTCACACTTACTCCAAACGAAGTGAAACTGTAAAGTGTAAGTAGTGCTACTATGGTAAATTTTTTCAACAATGGAATTGCGCTTCTTAATTTTCACAACAACTAAGCAGGAGATTTGTTCAAAATATCAAATTAAAGATTAATTGTTTTCTGGAATTTTATATGGTGTTCAATTCTCTATCTGCATTTTTATAGAGATTGACTCTTTTCCTTGCATACCACCACTTTGGCGCTGTTTTCTTCATCAATGTATCAATATTGCGCATACCAAATAAATTCCAGGCACCATGCAATTTGCCGCCAATGCTGCTTTGCAAGGCGCGCAGGCTCATCGCAAAACCAGCATCAATATATTCCATGTGGTGCCAATAACCTGCCGGCATAAACAAAGTGTCGCCATGTTCAAGGATCACTTCATAACCTTTTGCAAGTTTTACTGCCGGAAAGCTTTCATAATCGAAATGTTCATTATAGTTAGCATAATTAGCCAGGCTCAAAACTTCCCAGGGTTTTCTATAAAGTTTGCGTTGTTCTTCAAAAGGAAAGAGCAATACTCTTTTTCTTCCCAAAAACTGGGTATGTAAAATATGGCTCAGGTCAATGTCGAAATGCATGTGGGTGATGGCTCCCTGCCCACCAACAAACAGCATTGGAAACCTTTTTACAAACCCGTTCATATATTCATCCGGCCAGGAAAAGTCTTTAACAATTTGAGGCGCATGTTGAAATATATTGAAAAGAAAAATACGCAGGTCAACCGGCCCTTTTTTTACCATTTGCAGGTATTCTCCAAATTTCAAGTAGGCGTCAGCTGTATTGATAGGAGTGTAGGAGTCGCTTTTGACATTGTTGTAAACACCTACTTCTTTGTCGCCAACAATGTCTATAAAATAATCCCAATTCCATTTATTATAAGCGGGCCATTGCTTTGCCAGGCCTTTTATGATCAACGGTTTATTGGGGTTGTAATATTTTGTTTTAAACTCCTGTTGAGAAATTGTCTCAACCGTATCAATTGGTCTTAGGTCCATTTGTTTTTGCTTTAAACAATGTGCAAAATTATGTAAACTAAAAATTAAAGATTACAATATTTTGAAAGAGGGGGTGGGAAATGAATCTCCTGTTTTGAGGCGATTTTTTTAATAAAAATCATTTGTTATTTAATTCCCGGCTTCTTAAAATATATTTTCCAATTACATCAAATTCAATATTTACAGTACTTTGGGCTTTAATAAATCGAATATTGGTATAATTGTATGTATATGGAATTACAGCTACTGTAAAGCCGTTAGTGGTTACATCAAAAACGGTAAGGCTAATGCCGTTTATACATGCAGATCCTTTTTCGATCATCAAAGGCGCAAATTTTTCATCGAATTCAAATACGTATTCCCAACTTCCATCTTTTTCTGTTACCGAAAGGCATTTCGCCGTTCCATCCACATGGCCCTGCACAATATGTCCGTCAAGCCTGCCGTTCATTATCATGCATCGCTCAAGGTTTAACAGGTCATTTTCCTTTAACGATCCAAGATTTGTTTTTTCAAGGTTTCGTTAATGGCTGTAACACTATGTACATTACCTGAAATGGTTTCCACAGTAAGGCAGACGCCATTGTGGCTCACGCTTTGGTCTACTTTTAATTCATTGCTTATATCGCTTTCTATCCAGAAAGTTTTATTACTACCTGAAGATGCTATTCTTTTTATGATTCCTGTTGCTTCTATAATTCCTGTAAACATGATGCTAATTTCAGGGTCTATAACATTCTTACCAAAATATTTGTTTATAAAAAACATTTCTCTATCTTTGCAACCTCAAAAAAATTACCAAAGGAGGTATATAAATTATGTTAATTATTGATTCTAAAGACTGCGAAAACATCGACAAGGCGCTGAAAAAGTACAAAAAGAAATTTGAGAAATCTAAAGTGCTTTTGGAATTGCGTGAACGTCAGGCTTTTATAAAGCCATCGATTAAGCGTCGTGGCCAGGTTTTGAAGGCCGTGTACAAGCAGCAGATCGCCAGCGGTAAAATCGAACTATAATTATACGAGATTTTGAATAAATTGCAGTCCCACAGAATATGTGGGACTTTTTTATTTTATGTCGGAAAAACTTGCAACATATATTGCCCCCTTTACCAACTATTTAAAGTTTGAAAAGCGGTTTTCACAAAATACGATCATAGCTTATGAAGGTGATCTTAACGAATTCAATATTTATCTGCTTCGCGTATTTGGCGATACCCATTTGGCTGAGGTGACTTATCAGCTGGTGAGGAGCTGGTTGGCCGAACTGAAGGAGCATGGCCTGACATCAAAAAGTATTAATCGAAAAATATCTACGCTGAAGTCTTTCTTCAAATTTCATTTAAGAACAGGGAGCATTTCGGCTAATCCCATGGCTAAAATTGTTTCTCCTAAAACAAATAAGCGCCTCCCGGTATTTATTAAGGAGGATGATATTCAGTTTTTACAAACAGCTGTGGCAGCTTCAACGGAAGATTGGAAATCTCTTAATGCGAAAATGCTTGTAACTCTATTTTATGGCACCGGCTTACGTTTGAGCGAGTTGATCAACTTAAAGGAAAAGCAAATGGATTTTAGCAGGCAACAAGTGAAGGTATTGGGTAAAGGTAATAAAGAGCGGAGCATTCCTTTGTCTGACGAGATGATCTTGACTATAAAACACTACATTGCTTTGAAACGCAAGGAATTTGAAAAAGGAGAAGAAGAGGTTTTGTTAGTTACAGAGAAGGGTAAAAAATTGTATCCGAAATATGCTTATTTATTGGTAAAGCAGTTACTATCTGCCATTCCAACGCTTGACAAAAAGAGCCCACACGTGCTAAGACACAGTTTTGCCACACATTTGGTAAATAATGGGGCAGAGCTAAACGCAGTAAAAGAATTATTAGGACATTCCAGTCTGGCTGCCACGCAGGTGTACACACACAATACTATTGAAAAGCTGAAAGAAGTGTACAAAAACGCCCATCCTAAAGCATGATTTATAGAAAACTTTAGCAATTATTTTTTGAGAATAGATTATGTTTTTATTAATTTTAGTATCAGTTGATACAGTTCTTTGAAAACATTTTATTGATTATTCACTCTTTAAATATATGAACTATGAATGTAAACATTCAAACGGTTAATTTTGATGCAGATCAAAGACTAATTGATTTTGTTAGTCGAAAAATGGAAAAACTGAATACGTTTCATGATCGCATCATTGAGTCGGATGTATTTTTGAAATTGGACAATGTGGTACACCATATTAAAGACAAGATAGTGGAGATAAAAGTGCATGTGCCCCGCCACAGCTTTTTTGTAAAATCTTCCAGTAAATCCTTTGAAGAGTCGTTTGACAGTGCCTTCGACTCCCTCGTAAACCAGGTGAAAAGGCGAAAACAAAAGATGATTGCTTAAATAAAATACTTAAGCCCTGCTGAAAAGCGGGGCTTTTTTTGTGTGGAATTATCTTACGTTTATGTGTTATAACGAGTGAGAGGATTATTTTTTAATAGAAAACGCTACTTATGTATAAATCAAAGTATAAAAAGTGTATGCTGATATTGTCTATTGTTCTTGTTGGATATGCTTGTAGGCAAAACCATAAAGCGGTCTTGGGAAAGTATTCGGCCGTGAATTATAAAAATACACGAGATACAATTTATTTAATGGAGCACAATAGGTATATCCGAAAGGTTTATAATCAAAACGGTAAACTGATTTTGAAGATGAATGCATTGTGGGAACATAATGACAGAGAACTTACTCTTTATTCTTTTTTCTCAACTTAGACAGAGATCTTACTCAATATCCTGAACTGATAGCTGATACAACCATGGAAATGAGTACAGTTTTGGAAACGAATTTTTCTAAAACAAAATTCTGCACTGGTTATTTGGAAAATGAAAACTGCTATATTAAAGTAAATTGAAGTCATTGTAGCAGCATTATATTTTAAACGAACGCTATTTATTTTTTATAAAAATATTCTTTAACGTATTTTGACGTTTGGAAAATTCCCCCTACTTTTGCCTTCCAAATTTTTAGGGTATTACTTGCTGTATTGTTGAAATACATTGAAATACCGAAAAATCAGTTCTTTTTAAATAATAAGCCGAAGTAGCTCAGTTGGTAGAGCAGCTGATTTGTAATCAGCAGGTCGCGGGTTCGACTCCCTTCTTCGGCTCAGTTAAGTTAAAAAGTTTATAAGTTGACATGGTGAAAAGGTTCTTTCCTTGTTCAACTTAAGACTTAAAAACTGGGTAGGTGGCCGAGTGGTTAAAGGCGACAGACTGTAAATCTGTTCTCTCACGAGTACGCAGGTTCGAACCCTGCCCTGCCCACAGTTCTTTGAATTTCAAATTTGAAATTTCAGATTTGAAATTATTAGCGGGAGTAGCTCATTTGGTAGAGCGGTAGCCTTCCAAGCTTCAGGTAGCGAGTTCGAGCCTCGTCTCCCGCTCTGTGTAGATGACAGAAATGAGATGACGGTTGACAGTATTATTGTCAACTAACAACGGTCATCTGTCAACTTAATATTTGACAAGCCGTTGTAGCTCAGTGGTAGAGCACTTCCTTGGTAAGGAAGAGGTCGTGAGTTCAATTCTCATCAACGGCTCTATTGTAAGGTGAAGATGAGTTGAAAGTTGGAAGGTTTAAAAGTTGATAAAGGAATAAGAAATCGATCGTATCAACTGGTTAAACTTGTCAACTTATTAACTTGTCAACTGTTAATATATGCACAGCAGTACAAGAGTGCGACGCAATAGCGCTGATAGTAGTACATTTGCCGGGCACAGAATTATAAAAAACAACTTTAAAAACAGATAACAATGTCAAAAGAGACCTTTAAGAGGGAGAAACCCCACGTAAACATTGGTACCATTGGCCACGTTGACCATGGTAAGACTACGTTGACTGCCGCAATTACTGAAATCCTTTCTAAGAAAGGTCTTGCGACAGCAAAAAATACGACGATATTGATGGTGCACCTGAAGAAAAAGAAAGGGGTATCACAATTAATACAGCTCACGTAGAGTATCAAACAGAATCTCGTCACTATGCACACGTTGACTGTCCAGGTCACGCTGACTATGTGAAAAATATGATTACTGGTGCTGCTCAGATGGACGGTGCTATTCTTGTAGTTGCGGCTACGGATGGTCCTATGCCTCAAACTAAAGAGCACATCCTTTTAGCTGCACAGGTTGGTGTACCTAAAATGGTTGTATTCTTAAACAAAGTTGACCTTGTTGACGATCCTGAACTTTTGGAATTAGTAGAATTAGAAGTTCGTGAAGAGTTGAGCAAGCGTGGCTTTGATGGTGATAACACACCAATCATCAGCGGTTCTGCAACTGGTGCATTATCTGGTGATGAAAAATGGGTTGGCGCTATTACTGAATTAATGGATGCTGTTGATAGCTATATTCCACTTCCTCCTCGTCCAATCGATCTTCCAATGCTGATGTCTGTAGAAGATGTATTCTCTATCACAGGCCGTGGTACAGTTGCTACTGGTCGTATCGAAAGAGGTAAAATCAAAACTGGTGATCCGGTTGAGAGTAGGTTTGATGGAAAAACCATTAACTTCTACAGTAACAGGTGTGGAAATGTTCCGCAAAATATTGGATGAAGGTGAAGCTGGTGATAACGCAGGTTTATTATTACGTGGTATTGAGAAAACTCAAATCCGTCGTGGTATGGTAATTTGTAAGCCAGGTTCAATCACTCCACATACTGATTTCAAAGCTGAGGTTTATGTATTAAGCAAAGATGAAGGCGGACGTCACACTCCATTCTTCCAAAAATACCGTCCTCAATTTTACTTCCGTACAACTGACGTAACAGGAGAGTGTACTTTACCAGAAGGAACAGAAATGATCATGCCTGGTGATAACACTACCTTAACTGTAAAATTGATCACTCCAATTGCGATGGAAAAAGGTTTGAAATTCGCGATTCGTGAAGGTGGCCGTACAGTAGGTGCTGGTCAGGTTACTGAAATTCTTAAATAAGGCCCACCTAAATCCTCCCGAAGGGAGGACTTTGGAAAAGCTTCGAATACTTTTACAAAGTACCTTAGGCATCAGCTTGGGTACTTTGTTTTTAAAAACAGTTCTTTAATTTTTTAGCGGCTTATTAAGCCCCTCCTCCAGAGGAGAGGGGTTGGTGAGGCCGCTTTATACGGGCATAGTTCAATGGTAGAATAGCGGTCTCCAAAACCGTTGATCAGGGTTCGAGTCCTTGTGCCCGTGCTTTTTGTTAGGTTGAAAAGTTTACAAGTTTAAATGTTGAATTGGATGTACTTGTTAACCGGTCAACTTTTGAACATATCAACTACACTACAATGAACAAGTTTGGCAATTATTTAAAAAATAGCTACAAAGAATTAGCTGAAAAGGTAACCTGGCCTGATTGGGCGCAGTTACAGCAATCTACTATGATTGTTTTGGTTGCTACTATCATTATCACACTTATAGTATGGTTGATGGACTTTTTAGCTGGTGGCGGCCTTAATTTCTTATACAAAATATTATACAGCTAAGAAATGGTAGAAGAAAATAACGTAGAAAATAAAGCTGCAGAAGCGCCTCAACAAGATACCAAATGGTATGTGCTGCGTGTGGTAAGCGGTAAAGAGCGTAAGGTAAAGGAGTATTTGGATAAAGAGATCTCACGTAGCCCTTTTGAAAAAACAGTGAAACAGGTATTTTTGCCTGTTGAAAAAGTATATAAGGTACAGAACGGGAAAAAGTGATGCGCGAGCGTAACTACTATCCCGGCTATGTGATGATAGAAGTGCAGGATGGAAAGATGAGCGATGACCTGAGGGATTTAGTAGTAGCTACCAATAGCGTAATACATTTCTTAGGTAAAGACAATCCCATCTCCTTGCGCAAGTCTGAAGTGAACAAAATGCTGGGCCGCATGGACGAGATGAACGAATCTGGCGGTGTGAGCATGATTGAGCCATACATAGTTGGGGAAACTATAAAGATCGTGGAAGGACCGTTCAATGACTTTAATGGTATTATAGAAGAAGTAAACGACGAAAAGAAGAAATTGAAAGTGATCGTGAAAATATTTGGACGTTCAACCCCTGTGGAATTGAATTATATGCAGGTGGAAAAAATTATCTAAAATATTCAAAATAAATTTTTATTAAAAGCTGTCTGTTATAGACAGCTTTTTTTGATTCTTCTAATTGATTATCAATTTATTAAGATAGCTAATGAACGATTTGTGCCGCTCAATTAGGTTTTTTTATGATTTGCTCCGCAACTTGATTGGCATAATTTTTTGTCTATAGGTGGTAAATCAATTTATAACCAGAAATTGAGTTAGTAAAACAAGCTAGTTACAATAAATTCTTAAAGTGATATTGTTTTTAGCGAATCTGACAAATCAGATCTATCTAACCAACAAACTAAAAAAATAGACAAATGAAACATTTTAAAATTTTATCAATAGTAGCTTTATTCGTTACTTTTTTGATGATCGCATGTACAAGCAGGAAAAAAGATGAAAATGCCGCTAATACACAAATGCAGGACACTTTAGGTTTAGCTGAATATCAAAAATGGAAAATGGAAAGTGAAATACGCGAGGAAATCGAAGCAGAAAAGGAAATGGAAACTAAGCAGGCAGCTGCTGCTGCAGCTCCTGTAAGAAGATCATCATCTGCAAGTTCTTCCAACTCAAGAAACAACACTACATATAATAGTGGTGGAAGTGGTGAATCAAATTCAGGTACAGCTTCTGCACCAGCCCCGGCTCCACAAAAGAAAAGAATGAGCCATACCGCTAAAGGTGCTATTGTTGGAGCAGCTTCGGGTGCTGTAATTGGTGCTGTAGCCAATAAAAAGAACAGATTAGGTGGTGGTGTAGTAGGTGGAGTTATTGGTGCGGCAACGGGCGCAGGTGTGGGTGCAGTAGTGGATAAAAAAGAAAGACAAAGAAACGGTTACTAATTTCAAAAATAGTGGACATGCCACTTTTGAAAATAAATTTTTAACAAAAATGATCATATATCTGATCGACCAAACTCAAACAAAATGAAAAAATTATTAGTAATTGCTTCTGTTGCTGCTATTGCAATGGCGTGCAACAATTCAGCAAACAGTGCTGACGCAAATGATACAGTTACAACATCAAGTATTGATACTTTACCTACGGCACCTGCTACTCCGGAATATGTAGAAGGTGATGTAATCAAGAAAGATGGTCAATTAGTGGTATATACTAACGGGGCATGGGTTCCTGTTGAGAAAGATATTACTTTGGATAATGGAGTTATAGTGAAAACAAATGGAGAGATAGTAGACAAGGAAGGTAATAAAGTTATTTTGGAAGATGGAGAGCGTGTTACAAAGGCTGGGGTGTTTTTTGACAGGACAGGTGCTGCAATTGATAATGCATGGGATGCTACGAAAAGAGGCGTAAATAATGCGACCGAAGCAACCGGAAACGCTGTAGAAAAAGGTTATGACGCCACTAAAAAAGGTGTAGAAAAAGCTGCAGATGCTACAAAAGAAACGGCGCAAGACGTAGGACAAGCTTTTTAAAAAGGGTGCCCAGAAAGTAGGAGACAAAGCAAAAGAAGTAAAAAAGATATTGAAAATTAAATAACGCTTTTTGGTTATGTTTTGATAAGAGGTGACGCTTTGCGCTCACCTCTTTTTAATTAGGCTTTCGAAATTCTTTGTACTTGTCGCTGATATATGTAATCATTTCAGCACGGTTATGATGTTGCCTGCAAAACTCGTAAGAAGGCCGGTACCTATTCATAAATAATTGTAAAGAATCACCTTTAAGTCCGGTTAAAGAGCTTACCCATGCCGGCGCGAAAACATAATCTATATACGCTTCTTCTTCCTGCTTTTGTAATCTTTTCTTCAACAGCCGCGTTTCTTTTTGTCTTTGGAAAAAAAAAACTAAAAGGGCTTAAAACAATTCCAACGCCAGCCTGTGGTGTATTCCCTCCTGTAATACCAGGCGGTTTTTCATAAGCAAATGCATATTGTTGCCTGCGTCTTATAGAATCTCTTCTGTACTCGGACATAACAGTTACACCAGCAAGAAACGCTGCCTCTTCGATCAATGCTGCATCATATCCCGAAATAAAAAATTGAGATTGTACGATTACTGTATCACTTATAAAACCTGTGTGAGAATATACAATGCGATCGTTCTCATTTGCTGGAATTGAATAATATCCGTATTGATCTGTTAACACAGATGCGTTTCGGGTAGTATTGGTTACGCTTGCATTTGCTAAAAAGGATAGCGTGTCGTAAGTAAAATTGTTTACGCGTCCTTTAACAACATTCTGGCCAGCCGCAGAAAAGGTGGTTGTCAGCAAAGTGAAGATGAGGTAGTATCGGTATTGCATATATAAAAATAACAGATGTGAAATCGCTATTAGCTACGAGTTAAAATAATTGTTTGTTAAAGATATTTTTATTCTTCCTGTCTATTGGAGAAACTGTAAAGAAGATAAAACAAAGAGGGGAGAATCAAAACGCTGCCAGCCAGTAACGCAATACCAAGTGAGCGAATGGTTTTGACATCTCCATGTTGTGTTAAAAGGGAAAGCCCTTCACTGTTTTTTAAATTGATCAATACCGGATAATGTTCGTAAGTGATAGCAACAAGTAATAAGGTTATCTGTGCTGCGGCAATAACACGTAATAATTTTGTTTGCCTTGTAAATAAAGAAGCCCACATCCATATTAATGAGGCGATGGCCAACAGAACGCAGGCTATACTTACCGGATTGCCAAAAAGCCAATGTGCCAAAGGAATATTTTCAATGGTAGCTACTATAAAAACAAGAACAGCGGCGATCAGCGCTGCCAGGCTCATGTGTTTGGATTTTGTTACAAATCTCGTTTTATCTTCCTCTGATTTCGTTTCTCCAATAATAAAAATGGAAGCTAAGAATGCGCAGATAATTACTGTGAAAATACCGACAGCCACAGGAAATGGCGCCAGCCAGCTAAATACATAAGCATCCAGAAAGTTATTGGCGTTAGGATCAATTCTGCCAGACACAGCGCTGCCTGCAATGATACCTAAAAATAAAGGTGTGATAACACTTGAATACATGAACGTTTTGGAATAAACAACCTGCATCTTGTCTTTCACTGCATCATAATTCCTAAAAGTAAAAGCCGTACCGCGAGCAATAATGCCCAACAACATTATGGTTAATGGTATATGCAGGTAAATGGACATGGTAGTATAAATGACCGGAAATCCTACAAACAAAATTACTATTGCAATGATCAGCCACATGTGATTGGCCTCCCAAATGGGACCGATAGCGCGGTACATTACTTTGCGCGTGCGGTCTTTACTTTTTGTGTAGAAAGAAATTCAAGAACACCCGCGCCGAAATCTGCTCCGCCCATCAAAACATATAACAGAACAGCAGCCCACAAATATGCCATCACCACGTAAATCACGATAGTTGAGTTTTTAATTTTTCATCTGTCGGAAGATCATATAATGTACCTACCATTTTTACCTGCCGGTATAGAAGCACTATTACAATAACGCTTAAAGAAAGATAAACCGCAGAAAAAATATAAAAGGAATATACAATGCCCGGCATTGGCGTTACAGCATCGATGGTACGCATATAACCATACATAATCCAGGGCTGGCGGCCAACCTCTGTTACGATCCAGCCAGCTTCAACAGCAATAAAACCAGCCGGAATAGCTACTACAAAAAGTTTCAACAACCATCTTTTTCAAGCCAGCCTTTCTTTCTCCATAAAATAAACAAATACAAAAATGCGATCAGCATCATACCAACACCCAGAAATATCATTACCTGAAAGGCATAATGAACAACTGCAACGGGTGGCCTTTCATTTTTAGGAATAGCATCCAATCCGGTAACTTTTGCATTAAAATCGCCATGTGCTAAAAAGCTTAACCCACCTGGAATCTTAATAGCATACTTAACCGTTTCCGTTTTTTCATCAGGCACACCGCCAATAATAAGCGGAGCGTTTTCTTCTGTTTTAAAATGGGCTTCCATCGCAGCGAGCTTCGCCGGTTGTCTTTTAGCTACATCTTTAGCTGAAAAATCGCCGCTGAGTGGTTGAAGTATGGCGCTTATTACTGCAAATATGGCTGCAATTCTAAAGGCTTTCCTATGAAAGGAAATGTTTTTTCCCTTCAATATCATCAATGCATGTACTCCGGCAACTGCAAATCCTGTAGCTACTGTTGCTGCTAATATCATGTGTATGGCCTGCGATAGCCATGCATCGTTAAACATAGCAGCAATCGGATCAACATTGACATACTTTCCGTTTACATAATCAAACCCTGTCGGGCTGTTCATCCACGCGTTAGCAGCTACCACTAATATTCCGGAAGCAAGGCCGCTTACACCAACTATAACACCCGTAAACCAATGAAACCATTTGTTGAAGCGGTTCCATCCATATAAATAAAAACCCAGCGCAATAGCTTCAATAAAAAAGCAGTTCCTTCTAAAGAGAAAGGCATACCGAAAATAGGTCCGGCATGTTTCATAAATTCGGGCCATAATAAACCCAATTCAAAAGATAACACTGTACCCGAAACAGCACCTGTTGCAAAGAAGATGGCAACGCCACGGCTCCAGGCTTTGGTAACATTTTTATAAGTGGCATCACCTGTCTTCAACCATTTGTAATGGGATACAGCCATGAAAAATGGCATGATCATACCAATACATGCGAAGATGATGTGAAACCCAAGAGAAAGTGCCATTTGCGAACGAGCCGCAAGAAAATCATCCATAAGCGTTATGGATTTAGAGTTGAATTGAACTGTCGCAGGCAAAGGTACGACAGAACATTTAATGAGTTGTAAGTATCATTAAATACGCGCAGGATATTTTTTAAGTCATCAGTGAACATGTGGCGTCGGTGTTGTGTCACTCCCTTCAACTGTGGAATATAACTCATCCTATATAAACGCGGATTTACCGTCATCCCGAGCGAAGTGAAACGTAGCCGAGGGATCTTCGGGCTATTCTGGGATTGCTCGACTTCACTACGTTGCGCTCGCAATGACGATACAATAGCCACAAAAATAATTTTACAATGCAAATTGTTAGCTCGCGCTAATCAAAATATTTACTCGCAATTATACGCTGTATATATTTTATTGCCATTACGATCTTTAGTCTCTTTGGTTATTAATCTTCTGAAAGATCCGTCATCATCTTCTTTCAGCAGCGCCACGCCTGTGTTGTATTTTGCAAGCAGGAAGGCTGTCGCCAATTCTTTTGAAGCGCCGCCCCAGCCTTTGATCTGATCAAATTCATCAACCAATATTTGTGGGAAAGTAGGCTGATATTTAATACTACTTCCATCCGCATTTTGCACAGTTATCCCTGGCCTTCTGGGATATTTAAGATTGAAATTTATAGCAGATTGTTTGTTGGTAAGAATGAGCGCATACATAAGTCCATTCGGTGTAGCTACATATCGTATGTAATTGGAATCGATTATTACCTCATCAATAAATCCATAAATGTCTCCGCTGGAAGGAGGCGATTGATCAGTATGAATGTGTATATCAGCAAAGCGGTTACTGATAGAAGGTATTGAGCCGTTGTTAATATTTCCGGCGAAGGCATCAGACTTTATAACCTTTCCGCTCCAATCTTTTCCGAAAGAAATCATATGTTCTTTGTTATCTAATGCTTCTGCATTTCTGATATTTTTAAAGCCTCGGCAAATGTATCGGTTGTTGCCAATTGCGTTACAGTCAATATGCCCTCCTTCGCTTCTGTGCAAAGCCGTTGGAGTGTGGTGTCGGAATCAGGAGATGACGTATGATTTTTGTTACACTGTTTAAAAGTTGCTAAAAGAGCTAATATGATTAGTGGAACAAGCTGCATTTTATAAGATAAAGTGGTTAACCTTTTGAGCTTAAGGCGTTTTCCCAGCAGATGCTCGCTGATTTTTTTGCGCAGATTGGCGCAGAATCTGCTACAATCTGCGGTGTTTTAAATCTGTTGAAAATCAGTGGGAACGTTATTCTGTTATCAATACGAATCAAGAGTTTAAATAACTTTTTTACCTAAAAAATCCCTCCAAAATTTTGAAGGGATTGAGATATTTTATTCGCTGCCTTTTCCGTGGCATTGTTTGTACTTTTGCCGCTACCACAAGGACAAGGATCGTTTCTTCCAATTTTTGGCCCTACCCGGATAGGCTCCTGTTTCACCGGCGGCGCCGAAGGATCGAAATAATCGTTTTCGTTTGCAGCATAATCATTACCAGCCGCATCGATCTGATCTTTGTTAGCGCTTAGTTTGCTAAGGTCTGTTTTTTCCTGGCGCCCTTCTTTGATCTGATTATTTTGCTGTTGCTGATCTGGTAAATTAGCTTGAGTTAAGAAAGCAATGATATCCTTGTTCAAGTTTGTCGTCATGTTATTGAACAATTGGAAAGCTTCTACTTTATAAATTACCAATGGATCTTTTTGCTCCAAATACGCTGTTTGTACACTTTGTTTTAAATCATCCATCGATCGTAAATGATCTTTCCATGCTTCATCAATTACAGCAAGTGTGATTGATTTTTCCATACTTGAAGTAAGCGCTTGTCCGTTAGTCTCAACTGTTTTGTCAAGTGGTGCTAATACGTTGATCGCTTTTCTGCCATCCGTAAAGGGCACTACAACATTTTCAATGTGGCTGCCCTGGCTGGCGCGGATATCTTTAAATACAGGAATGGCTTTTTTCCCTATACTGTCCACATGATTGGTGTAACTCTGTATCGCTTCTGTGTATAACTTGTCAGCCAGCTTACCTGCATCAAGTGATTTGAAATCATCCTGTGTAATAGATGTATCCATGCCGAAATTGACAATACATGCCAGTTTGAAGCCTTCAAAATCTTCCTGTTCTTTGAACGAAGAAGCAAGGCTTTCAGCAACAATTGAAAAGGCATTGTCAATATCAAGTGATAGCCTTTCTCCAAACAAAGCGTGGTTTCTCTTTTCATATACCGCATTTCTTTGTTTGTTCATTACATCATCATACTCCAATAATCTTTTACGTATCCCAAAGTTGTTTTCTTCTACTTTTTCTGTGCGCGTTGGATGGAGTTACTAATCATGCTGTGTTGTATCACATCTCCTTCTTTATAACCCAGTTTATCCATCATGCCTGCAATACGCTCGCTACCGAACATACGCATCAAATCATCTTCTAATGAAACATAGAATTGTGAACTACCCGGATCTCCCTGGCGACCGGCACGACCACGCAACTGCCTGTCAACACGACGACTTTCGTGACGTTCTGTACCAATAATAGCAAGTCCGCCTGCATCTTTTACACCAGCTCCTAATTTAATATCGGTACCACGACCAGCCATATTGGTGGCGATTGTTACAGCACCAGCCAACCCGGCTTCGGCAACAACATTAGCCTCACGCGAGTGTTGTTTTGCGTTTAATACATTGTGCGGAATTTTCTTCTGCTGCAGCATGCGTCCCAACAGTTCACTGATCTCAACCGAAGTAGTACCTACCAGTACCGGCCTGCCTGCATTACGCAGTATTTCTATTTCGTCAATTACTGCCTTGTATTTTTCGCGTTTTGTTTTATAAACAAGATCCTGCTTGTCATCTCTTATAATAGGAACGTTAGTAGGAATACTTACTACATCTAATTTATAAATGCTCCATAACTCACCAGCTTCAGTTTCAGCTGTACCGGTCATGCCCGCTAGCTTGTGATACATCCTGAAAAAATTCTGTAATGTAACAGTAGCGTAGGTTTGGGTAGCAGCTTCTATTTTTACATTTTCTTTCGCTTCCAAAGCCTGGTGTAAACCGTCGCTGTAACGGCGTCCATCCATGATACGGCCTGTTTGTTCATCTACAATTTTAATAGCGCCATCAATCACTACATATTCCACATCTTTTTCAAACAATGCATAAGCTTTCAGCAATTGCTGTACAGAGTGAATACGATCGGCTTTTTGAGAATAGTCGCTAAGAATAGCTTCTTTTTGTTTTAGCTTTTCTTCTGCTGGAGCATCACTCGTTTCAATGTCTGCAAGGCTTACACTAATATCGGGTAATACAAAGAATTCAGAATCTTCCCCAGATTTGGTAATAGCACCTAATCCTTTTTCAGTAAGATCAACCGATTTATTTTTTTCATCAATTCTGAATAGTAACTCTTCATCAATGATATGCATATTGCGTTCCTGATCCTGCAGATAATAATTTTCGGCTTTTTGAAGTTTTACTTTTATGCCCGGCTCGCTCAAAAATTTAATTAGCGGATTATATTTTGGAAGCCCACGGAAAGCACGGAACAAATGAAGCCCGCCTGTTTTAGGATCGTCTTCGCCTTTTTCAATTAATTTTTTTGCTTCATTTAAAGCAACTCGTACTATTTTTTCCTGCTCCTGAAACAGCTGATGTACACGCGGTTTGTGAATATGATATTGCTGATCATCACCTTTATCAACTGGTCCACTAATAATGAGCGGTGTTCGGGCATCATCAATCAATACACTGTCAACCTCATCTACCATTGCATAATGGTGCTTGCGTTGTACCATTTCATCAGCAGTATGCACCATATTATCACGCAAGTAATCGAAGCCAAATTCATTATTGGTTCCGTAGGTGATATCTGCTAAGTAAGCATTTCTTCTTGCCGCAGTATTTGGCTGGTGCTTATCAATACAATCTACACGCAGGCCTAACCATTCAAATATGGGTCCGTTCCATTCCTGGTCACGACGAGCCAGGTAATCGTTCACCGTTACGATATGAACACCTTCTCCCGCCAATGCATTCAAATATGCAGGCAAAGTAGAAACCAGCGTTTTACCTTCACCGGTTGCCATTTCGGCAATTTTACCGCTGTGTAAAACGGCGCCACCAATCAGCTGTACGTCATAATGCAACATGTTCCAGGTGACTTTACCACCAGCAGCTGTCCATGTATTGCTATAAATTGCGTTGTCGCCGTCAATAGTTATATGTTCACTTTTTACACTTAATTCTTTGTCAAGATCTGTGGCTTTAGATACTACTGTTTCATTTTCCTTAAACCTTCGTGCTGTTTCTTTCATCACAGCAAAAGCTTCGGGCATAATTTCTTCTAAGGCCTTCTCAATTTCTTTATTACGATCTTTCTTTAGCTCATCAACCTGCTTGTAAATATTATCTTTTTCAATTAATGCTTCATGCGACAGGGCGTCGGCATTTGTTTTTAAGGCATTGATCTCTTCATCAATTTTGCTAAGATGTTGTTTAATACGCTCTCTGAACTCCAGTGTTTTATTACGAAGTTCATCATTTGTAAGAGACTGATATTGGTTGAAAAAAGTATTTACTTTTTCAATAATCGGTTGAAGTTTTTTTGTATCTTTTTCAGACTTGCTGCCGCCAAAGACTTTCGATAGGAAACCAAACATGATATTATATTAATAATTTAATTCTTTTAAAAGACAAACCCAGTCAAAAACAGTGCTACGCCAAATAAAAGACATTTTGACAGGGTCGCAAAGATAAGCCCAATTAGCTAATTAGCCAATGTGAATGACGTGTCCTTTTACTCTTTTTGTACCTATTCAACCTTAACCGTATAAAAGGCGCTGGCAAAATTTCCAGAAAAAGAACGATTTTTTATTGAAAACAACAACTTATAAATCCCTGGTTTTTCAGGTGATTTTAAATTTATATCCATCAGGATTTTTTGATGAGGTAAAATTTTGTCGCCTGTTATTTTATAATCCTCTTCAGAATTGATGAATTCTCCCTTCGCAATGAAGAAAGCATAATCTATTTCGAGAGAATTGTAAAGACTAATTGCTTCCTCTGATTTATTTTCTAAAACGATTTGAATGGGATATTCACTATTTATCTTCAGGTTTTCAGGTAATTGTTTAGGTTCTATCTTAAGCGCGTTCACGCATGTGAATTGTTCAATTGGATAAAGTTTCCCTGGATTGTATTTGGTATCAATATACTTTAGTGAAGAATCTCGCTCGCTGGTCATCTGGTAATGCCAAACTTTTTGTCCTGCAATCAGGCAGTCATTCTCCAGGTTGTAATTTGTTTTTCTATAACTTTTGGTGTTGTAGTCGATGGCAGTTACATCGCTGTAATAATATTTATATAAAGAAGGAAGCACGTAAGAATTTTCAAATACAACAGGCGTTTCTCCAACTGTATGATGTAAGGTTTCTGCCCATTGCTTTCCGTAAAAGAAAGGATAATAGTGCCTGATCAAAGTAAATGGTGAGTTGGGAATTAAAAACAAAATTCTGGCAAGAATTATAATTGCAATATTGGCGATAGCAAATTTTTTGAAAAGACGTTGATATTTTTGGGTGCCGTTATTTATTAAGGCCATACACAAAGTAATAAACGATGGAACGGCAATTAATGTCCAATGTGCTTCAACAGTATTTTTAAATGATGAGATAAGAAAGAATATTAAAGTGCCGGCAAAAATGAACAAATGTGTTCTCAGCAATTGGTCTTTAATTTTCAGGCGATAACAGGTTGCATAAAATAGCAATGAAATGAATGGGCCGAAAACTAATATCTGCCCCGATAAATAATCTGTTGTATGATTGATTCTGTAATGCCTTGCTAACCGCTCATTTAGATGATACCTGAAGCTGGGCCAGTCGTGCTGGTATTGCCAGTAAATATGTGGCAGGAAAAGTAGGGTAGTTATAAAAACAGTAAGCCAGAAATATCTGTTAGCAAGTATTTTTAAATTTGATAACACAACAAATACAATCAATAAAATACCATGATACTTGCTGTAAAACATACCTGTTATACACAGGGCCATTAGCAAACTGTTGCCTACGCTTCGTTTATTTAGAAAGCTTTTGTAGGTTAATAAAAAAAGTGAAGCAAAAAATAGTAATGGAGCATCGGGTGTTGTAATAAAACTGTAAACATTAAGTAGCAAGGTAGAAGCGCAAATGAAAATATACCATTTAATATTTTTCAGATAATCGGGTAGCGCTTTGTAAATAATCCCTACCGATAACGTTGTAACGATTACAGTGCCCAACCTCGTAAATAAAGAACCGTGGCCAAAGCTTTCTCCAATGCGAATAAGTAATGCAACCACCGGCGGATGATCGAAATAGCTCCAGTCGATGTTTTGAGAAAGATGCCAATAGTAAGCTTCATCGCCTTCAAGCCCTAGGAAGTAAGCCTGTAGCGCATTTACAATAAACCAGCAAAGCATGAAATACAGTAATATTTTATGTTCCTTGTTGCGGGTTAAAGCATTGTTATCGGTTAGTATTGCACTCATGTCTAGATCGTTTTATAAACAGTTTGAGTTAAAGAACGGTAAAAGTCTGCAATTTGCGGCTACATTTGCAAAAAAATAGGATGGCTAAGAAACCTGCAGATAGTTTAGTAATTATGACAGAGCTTGTGTTGCCCAACGATACGAATGTGTTTGGCAACTTAATGGGCGGCAGATTGATGTATTGGATGGATATTGCTGCTGCTTTAGCTGCACAGAAACACAGTAACGCGCCGGTAGTTACAGCTTCGGTAGATAATCTTTCTTTTATGAACTCCATCAAGCTTGGTAATGCAGTTCATATTGAAGCTCGTGTTACGCGTGCATTTAACACTTCAATGGAAGTTTATTTAAATGTGTGGGGAGAAGATTTGGTAGCACAAAACAAATACCAAAGCAATACGGCATATTACACTTTTGTTGCTTTGGATGAAGCGGGAAAACCTAAGGCGGCAGCGGATTTGAAACCTGAAACCGAAGAAGACATGGAGCTGTTTAACGGTGCTTTACGCCGTCGGCAGGTGAGGTTGATTTTGGGAGGAAAAATGAAACCAGGTGATGCGAAAGAGTTGAAAGCATTGTTTGAAAAAGGGTAAATAAAATGGTCGATGGCTTATAATAATAGCCCAAGGTTTAAACTTGGGCTATGGTATGTTTAAAACTCACTCATCAATTTCTTAATATAAGTTGCATGCTTTTCGCTAACCGGAACAATCGGCAAACGTGCGTCCAGACTGCATAAGCCCAACTCTTTCATGTATTGTTTTACTCCTGCAGGGCTGCCTTCGGTAAATAATGATGCGATGATTTCTATAAATCTTAAATGTTGAGGAAGGGCCTCTTCAAATTTGCCAGCCAGGCAAAGCCGAATCATATCGCTAAACTCTTTGGGATAAGCATTGGCTACAACAGAAATAACACCTTTAGCGCCTAATGCAATCATAGGAAGCGCAACAGGATCATCTCCGCTTATCAACATAAAGTCGGCTGGTTTATGTTTCATGATATAATTGAACTGATCAAAACTTCCTGAAGCTTCTTTTGTTGCAATGATATTTTTACAATCTTTTGCAATGCGAACGGTCGTTTCGGCGCTTACGCTTTGGCCCGTTCTTCCCGGCACGTTGTACATAATAACGGGCAAGGGTGCTGCCTCGCTGATGATTTTATAATGTTGGTATAAACCTTCTTGTCCGGGTTTGTTGTAATAAGGCGCAACAGAAAGAATGGCATCATAGCCATCCAACTGCATTGTTTTAAATGCTTCTACTACTTCGCGCGTATCGTTTCCGCCAATGCCTGCAACCAATGCTACACGCCCGGCAGTTTTTTCTTTTACAAAATTGAAAAGAGCTTGTTCTTCTTCTCTTGTAAGTGTAGCACTTTCGCCGGTGGTACCTGCTACTACAAGATATTCTACTTTACTATCAATCCAGAAATTAATAAGATTTTCTAAAGTGGTCCAGTCGAAGTCTCCGCTGGTGGTGAACGGTGTTACAATTGCGATGCCCGTTCCTGTAAGTTTTTGTTGTAGAGACATATGTTTTAGTGAATAATTAATAGTGAATAATGAATGGACAATAGATGTTTGCCCAATTATATTGTGTAGTACAAGAGTGCGACGCAACAAAGACGATAGTAGCACTAAAGCCGGGACAATAAAAATACTGTCAACTATCAACCATCATCTGTTAACTCTTGTTACACTTCTTCCCAGAAGCCCATTTTGCTAAACTTATCAATGCGGGCTTCCACGCGCTTGTCGGGCTTCATGCTTTTTAGTTCATCAAGGCCTGCAAGTATCTGCTTCTTTAAATTTTGAGCGGCCGTGTCATAGTCCCAATGAGCGCCGCCATCGGGCTCGGGAATGATTTCGTCTATGAGGCCAAACTCTTTCATTTTGGTTGATGTAAGTTTAAGTTGCTCAGCAGCTTTCATTTTAAAATCCCAGCTACGCCACAAAATAGTGCTGCAGTTTTCCGGAGAAATAACCGTGTACCATGTGTTTTCCATCATGTAAACCCTGTCGCCAACGCCAATGCCTAAAGCGCCACCGCTGGCGCCTTCGCCAATAATAACGCAAATAACGGGCACTTTAAGTCGCATCATTTCGTATATGTTGCGCGCAATAGCTTCGCCTTGTCCGCGTTCTTCTGCTTCCAGGCCGGGATAGGCGCCGGGCGTATCGATTAAGGTAACAATGGGCTTGTTAAATTTTTCGGCCAGCTTCATTAAGCGCAAAGCCTTGCGATAGCCTTCAGGATTGGCCATACCAAAATTGCGCAACTGGCGTTTTTTGGTATTGGATCCCTTTTGCTGACCAATGATCATCACGGTTTGCCCGTCAAGCGAAGCAAATCCTCCAACCATTGCTTTATCATCTTTTATATTTCGATCGCCGTAAAGCTCCACATAATTTTCCGTCATCAACTCAATATACTTGTGCGTATAAGGCCTGTCTGGGTGACGGCTCAACTGCACACGTTGCCAGTCCGTAAGATTATGTGTAATAGTTTTACGGGTTTCGCCTACTTTATGTTCGAGCTGTTCTATCTGACCGCTCAGATCGATATCTGTTTTCCTTTCTCTTTCCGAAGTCAATTCAATTTCATCCAACAAATCTTTGATCGGCTTTTCAAAATCAAGAAACTGTCTGTTTGCTACCTGGGGCATAAACAATGCTTTTTTAATGTGGCGGCTAAATTAATGATTATTTAGGGAATGGGGAAGTAGTTGACTGGTTGAAAAGTTGAAAGGTTGAGAAGAACGCAGATCCGGACTACAATTGCCGGATGCGTAGCTTCCGGATTAAATGAGTTGAAAGATTGAGAAATTTTGACATAATTTTTTGTTTACCGGCAATAAATATATGGCATCGGTGTTGTGTCACTCTCTTGTACTACAGAATATAGGGCATCCTATTTATTCGATTGTTATCAGACTCTGGTGAATGATAGTATCATTTAATACTATCATTTTATTGGAAAAGTTGATATGTCAGGTTCCAGATAACTCGTACATTGTAATTCTTACATACAGGTTCAGGCAATTACCTTACTTGTCCATTGCCCTCCAAAATCCATTTTTCAGTTACTAATTTTTCCAGCGCAAAAGGGCCTCGGGCGTGTAGCTTTTGAGTGGAGATGCCAATTTCTGCACCCAATCCAAATTCTTCTCCATCGGTAAATCTGGTTGAGGCATTGGTATAAACAGCCGCTGCATCCACTTCTGTAACAAAGCGTTGTTGAGCTTTTTTATCTTTCGAAACAATCGCTTCGGAATGTTTGGTAGAATATTTTGAAATATGGCTCAACGCTTCATCTATATTTTTAACCGTTTTGATGGCGCATTTTAATGAAATAAATTCGCGTCCAAAATCTGCTGCTTTAGCTTTAAATAAATGCGGATAACCTTTCAGGTTTTTATAAGATGGCGCATCGGCAAAAATTTCAACCTCATGCTTGGCCAGCCTTGGGGCTAAAAGTGGTAAAAAATCGGCAGCAATTTTTTGATCAACGATGATGGCGTCAACAGCATTGCAAACAGACGGCCGGCTTACTTTTGCGTTTACCACAATATCAACAGCCTTTTGCAAATCGGCCGATTGTTCTACATAAACATGGCAAACGCCTGCGCCGGTTTCAATTACAGGCACCAAACTGTTTTGACGTACAAAATTGATCAACCCTTCCGATCCGCGCGGAATCAGCACATCGATATATTTTGTGGCAGTAAACATTTCCTGCACTATTTCGCGCTGCGGCGGCAATAGGCAAACGGTGTTGGCATCAAGCCCAAACTCTTTCAAGGCTTTTTGAATAATACCGATGGATACTTTGTTGGTGTGTTGCGCATCGCTGCTGCCTTTTAATACACAAGCATTGCGGCTGCGCAGGCAAAGTGCCGCAATATCGTAAGTAACATTGGGGCGACTTTCATAAATAGCGCCCACAACGCCCAGCGGCACCGCTATTTTTTTGAGTAGGATGCCATTGGGCAGTGTTTTTTCTAACAATATTGCTCCGGTTGGATCAGGAAGCCCTGCAATTTTTTTTATTGCTTTTGCAATATTTTTCAGGCGTTCGCTGTTCAGCATCAGCCTGTCGTTTTTTGGATCGTTTATTGCTTTTGTTGCTAAATCTTTTTGATTGGCTGTAAGAATAGCGGCTTCATTAGCAATAATGCCATTTGCTATTGCATGCAGCAACTGCTTCAATTTTTTTCAGGTAATTGTTGCAGCGCAATTTTTGCTTTATTAGTTTTTATAAATGAGGCTTGTATGGACATGATTATATAAAAGAAGGTAAATATAATTGTTTTTTTACCTTCGTTCAAAAATCAGTCGATGTTCAAGGTTCAACGTTTAAAGCTCAACGAAAAAACATGCAACCTGATACATTGAACTTCAAGCCCGATTATTGCCTTGTAGCTTTTATTACTTTAGTGTAGGTTTTACTGCCGTCTATATCTGTTTGTACAATGCGTACATACACCGGGTTATTGTATGCGGTTGAAAATATATCTTTTTTAGCGCAGGAAATAGCCACGCTACCCAGCAATACAGCGGCTGCAACGGCCAACGCTTTAGTTTTTCTACGAAGCGGAAATGCCATGCCCAGCAACAACAATACTAAAGCTGCACCGCCCATTACACCTGCTGCCTGCTTGTAATTGGCCTCAAAGCGGTAATTTAAAGGCTCTTGGCTATTGCCGCCGGGTGCCTGGCTTTGTACCGTACCCAGCGAGTGGAAGGTTTTGCCATCGGCAGATACCTGAATATCGAAAGAAGCATTGTTGGTTTCGGTAATGGTTGTCCAGTTCACCAAAAGGCTGTTGCCAACCAGGTAGCATTAAAGCTACCTAAGGTAATAGCAAGTGGGGTACTTCCTTGCTCGTACGGCCCCATATCAATGGTGCTGTTATGCAAACGTTTCAGACCACCCAAGTCGCTATCGTTATTAATGCTGTTATTGGTGCTGTTGCCATCCGCTGCTTCGTAAAGGCTGTTGCTGCCGGCATTTATGGCAGGGCTGCTTGTTATTAAACGGTAATCGCCTGTGGGGGTAGGTGCACTGCTGGCAGCTGCCGGGTTTACAAAAACATTTGTTGCTGTTACGCTAGTGCCATCAAGGTTATGATTTGCAGCATCTACCGCCATGCCCTGTACTAAGCTGTATTGTATATTGGGTGTGGAATTGTCATTATGAATCTCGGAACTAGTATTATTGAGGTACTCCGTATTGCCCATGATAATACTATTGCGGATATTGGGGCTGCTGCTGTTATTGTACATGCCGCCGCCGCCGCCGTAGTAGTTTACCCTATTGCCGCTAATGGTAAGGTTGCGCAGGGTGGGCGAAGCATTTTGGTTGTAGATGCCACCACCGCTGCTACCGCCTCGGTCACCACTCCCGCCGGTCACCACAAAGCCGTCTAATACCGCTGCGGCACTAAGCCCGTTGTTATCATTGATAATTACCCGTTTATTACCTTGGCCGTTTAGTACGGTGTTTACAGCAGGGTCGTTGGTTAGGGGCAGGGTAATAGTGCGGCTGGCAAGGGTGGTTTCTCCATCATCAAAGCTGCCGTATATTTTTACGCCTTCTTTCATTACAATGCTGGCGCTAAGGTTGTAAGTACCTTTTTTACAAAAATCTGTTGGCCAGCGCTGGCGTTATTAATGGCGGCTTGCAAATCGGTATAGGCATTGGCCCAACTGCTGCCGTTGTTGCTGCCGGTAGCATCTTTGTCCACATATAGTTGGGCAAAAATGCTGTTAGTAGTGGTAAGAAATAATAAAAATAGTATTGCTTTCTTCATGGTTCGAGGGTTTTGAGGGTTGGTAATTTTGGTTAATTTCTGAAAAAAATGTTCAACCATCAATGATTCGAAGGTTTTGAGGGTTGATGATTTTGCTTAACACCAGCAAGAAAAATACCAAACTATCAAATATCTGGAATATTTGTTGCGAAAGGAAGGTTTTTGGGGAGGTTTGGGTTTCGATATTCGATGTTCAATTGTCTACCCAAATAGCGTTCGGACGCCTCATTCGCCTATGGCGGAACAAGTCCGTCAGCACCAAACCTCACCCGTCCGCCTACGGCGGCCACCTGCTCCTGAAGGAGCAGGAAGCAGTACTCCAAAAGATTGATACTGTTCAGGATATAAAGTTAGTTCAAGGTTCAAAGTTCAACGGAAACTTCAAACCGAAACCGGGAACTTGAAACTTTGAACCTGAAACCTGAAACCTTAACCCCTATTGCCTCGTAGCTTTTATTACTTTGGTGTAGGTTTTAGTACCGTCTATATCTGTTTGTACTATGCGTACGTACACCGGGTTGTTGTCTGCGGCGGGTAACACATCTTTTTTAGCGCAGGAAATAGCCACGCTACCCAGCAATACAGCGGCTGCAACGGCCAACATTTTGGTTTTTCTGCGAATCGGAAATGCCACGCCCAGCAACAATAATACAGCTGCACCGCCCATTACACCTGCTGCCTGCTTATAATTGATCTCAAAGCGGTAATGTAAAGACTCCTCACTATTGCCGCCGGGTGCCTGGCTTTGTACCGTGCCTACCGAGTGGAAGGTTTTACCATCGGCAGATACCTGAATATCGAAAGAAGCATTGTTGGTTTCGGTAAGCGTTGTCCAGTTTACCAAAAAATTGTTGCCGGTTAGCGTGGCATTAAAGCTACCTAAGGTAATAGCAAGTGTTCCTGCGGGGTACCATACTATATCATCCAATACCAGGAAATTGCCTGCCGGAACAGAGCTGATGGTAAATGAAGTGACATTTGACCAGTTGACCTTTACCGTAGAGTAAGAAGGGTTATTTTGCCAGTTGTTTATAGTTTGGGTAACGGCTGTGTTACTGCCCCCGGTTGGGGTAAGTGTGGTACTGTTGGGGGTGCCTGTGTCATCATCTATCAATGTGATGGAAGCTACATCTATAGCCTGGCTAAAAGTTACTGTCATACCATCGCTAGAACCAGCATTAGCGAATATAGCGATAGCTCCAATGCCATAATTATAATTGAAAGCCTCATTCTGAAGTCCATTCTGTGTTACAGATGCGATAACACCGGCTACGGTTTCCTCAGCGGGGTCAAATTCGTTCAATGATTCCCAGTTGAAGGTGTTTTGTGCATCCGCCAAACCTGAGATAAGGCAGAGTAGTATGAGTATTGTTTTTTTCATGTTTGAATATCTTAATTGTCTATATTTTTAGTTATTGAAGAACCCGATTTCCCATCGCACTCTTTGGTTTCCTTGTTGGGAACTTCATAGTTTAGTATTATTCTGTTTCCCCAAAAGTCAATACCCCAAGTTTGTCCCTCTTGTGGGTTTGATATAGGAAGTGTCATGTTTATCTTATTTATTACATTTTGATAATTAACCATGCTGTGGTAAACATAATAATTAGTGTCAACCCATTCATCTTTTTCCCAAAAATCTATTAAAAAATAATCGGTCGCATGATAATAGTAAGGGTCTTGTTCTTCTCCGATTATAGGCAAATTTGGAACTATATCATGTTTGTTTACTATTCGCAAAACAGCATATTGATTTTTACTTTCAAGTAAACTTCTAAAATCTGATGCAGCTTGATTGTTATAAACTTTTGGGCAAGCGTAATTAATGTGTACTATGCTGCTGGGAATAATAATGCCTCGGCTTTTTAAAATATCATACGTAAACATTTCTGCTAAGGCGCTGCCTAAACTATGTGCTGCAATGAGCAATTGTTCAGGATTGTTTTTTTGCAGAAAATCAATTAATTGATATTGCAAACTGTTTTGTTGTTCTGAAATTTTGGTAGCATAAATGTCTTTAAAACCTTGTTCAACTAAAAGGTTATGATCGATATTACCATGATTAAAAAAGGGAAAAGGAGTAAATTCAACCTTAAAGTCTTCCCACCAATCCCACTTAGTGATTGAACCTTTAAATGCCAACAGCCATTTTTTTGACTCGTAGATGATTGAAATACTGCTACAAAAGGCTCATTATTTACACTCTCATTGAAAGGAGTGGCGCCCCAAATCCAATTTTTAAAGTCATATCCTTCTAATTTAGGGTCTTCTATATTCCCGCTTTTATCATAGATTGGGTATGCCACCTTTGCAGCTTGAGCAGCAAAATAAACTTCATCTTCGTATGTTTTGCTGATTTCCGAAATTCTTTTTGTCTCCATCATTATTAGTTTTGGTGGCTGCTTATTTCCTAACCAAAAAAACTCAAAACATTTGAGCAATCCTCATTTTGCCTGATATTTGTCGTGAAAGTGCCGTTTTTTGGCGTGAATGAAAGGTTTTGGGGAATGGGGAATGGTCGATGGTCAATAGTCGATGGTCAATGGTGAATGGTCGCAGACAGTCATTGCGAGCGGAACATTGACGATGTCATTGCGAGCGAAGCCGAGCAATCTCCAGCACCAGCAGGTTGCTCGTAAAAAGAGGTTCCTCCGCTCCGCTGCGCTGCGGTCGGAATGACGGCGATGGTTGATGGCCGCTGGTTGAAGACCGTCATTGTGAGCGAACCTCGACGATGTCATTGTGAGCGGAACGAAGTGGAGCCGAGCAATCTCCAGCACCAGCAAGCTATTTGCAAAGGAGTTTCCTCCGCTCCGCTGCGCTGCGGTCGGAATGACGACGATGTGGACCGTCATTGTGAGCGGAACAAAGTGGAGCCGAGCAATCTCCAGCAAGCTATTTGCAAAAGAGATTCCTCCGCTCCGCTGCGCTGCGGTCGGAATGACGACGATGTGGACCGTCATTGTGAGCGGAACAAAGTGGAGCCGAGCAATCTCGTCCACCAGCAGGTTGCTTGCAAAAGAGTTTCCTCCACTACGCTGCGCTGCGGTCGGAATGACGGCGATGTTGATCGTCATTGTGAGCGGAACGAAGTGGAGCCGAGCAATCTCCAGCACCAGCAGATTGCTCGTAAAGAGATTCCTCCGCTACGCTGCGCTGCGGTCGGAATGACGACGATGTGAACCATCAACTATAATTTTCCTTTGAACGATTTGGATATGGGAATTTGATGGCTGCCCAGCGTAAAAAACGAAGGCGATTGGGCACTTACCAACAGGGTGTTGATGAGGTAAGAGCGGTGGCATTGTACAAAATAACTGGGCAATAAAGAGGTTACATCCCGAAGATTTGCCCGTATCAGCAAGCGTTTGTGGCGGTATTGAAAGGTAAGGTACTTGTCTTTCGACTGTATAAACAGCACTTCCCTAGGGTTGATGTAATAGTATTTTTGTCCGTCCTTCAGTGCTATTTTATCAGCGTTTTCTACGGTTACTTTGGCAATGGCTATTTCCAGGGCTGCATAAATTTTCTGTTTGGTAAATGGTTTTATGAGGTAAGCTGCGGGTTTATAGGTTGCTGCTTGTTGAATGGTTTTTTTGTCGGAAAAAGAGGTGAGGAACAAAAAGGGAATGAGATAGTTTTCGTTAATCCTTTTGGCAATTTTAAAGCCTTCGTCTTTTCCGTGCATACGAATATCTAAAAAACAAAATCGGGTTGTTTATCCAAATAAGGTTCGGCTTCTTTCATATCGGAAACAATGCCGATAACGGTATGCCCTAATTCTTCTACATAATCTTTGAGTGTTTCTGAAATAATGGCATCATCTTCCGCAATGAGGATTCTATATTTTCGCTCCATTATCTTATTTTAAAAGTTAGCATAAAATGTGCGCCGTTGTTGTTCTGATAAACGATGGTTCCTTTTAATTGCCTGTGAATGAATAAATCTACCAATTTTAATCCCAGCGATTTGGACTTTTTAAGTTGAAACCGGACGGCAGTCCTTTTCCGTTGTCGCTGTAGTGTAAAGTAAGCTGCCCCTTATCGCACTTAATTTGTATGGTTATTTTTTGATTTTTTTATCAACCCAAGCATGTTTAAGGGAGTTGACGGCTAATTCGTGAATGATCATCCCCAACGGAACAGCTTGTTCGATGTGCATCGCTGGGTTGCTTCCTTCAATGGTAAAAAATTCTGGCTTCTCAAATCCGAATGTGCCAATGCGCAGAGAATTTCATTTAAAAACGGCACAATTTTTACCCGGTCGAAATTGTCGCCACTATACAACTGCTGATGAATAAGCGCCATGGAGTGAATGCGCTGCACAGCTTCCTGAAACAGTTTTTGCGATTCCGGATCGGTAATGCTTTTCAATTGCAAATTCATCAGCCCGCTGATGATTTGAAAATTATTTTTTACCCGATGGTGAATTTCCTGAATCAGTACATCTTTTTTGTTATTGGAAATAAGCAGTTCGTTGTTTTTTTTCCTGATTTTAAGGTAATAAACCAGTGAAACCAACAATAAAAGTACTAACAGTAGTGCGATAATGGCAATGGCGTTAATCTGCTGACTTTTGCTTAAATTTTCTTGTTTTAAAATCTCTGCTTTCTTTTTTCATTGGCCAGAATTAAATCTTTTTGCTTTACCTGGTATTGGGTTTCTGCATCCAGCAATTTTTTTCGTATTGCGAAGCCAGGTGTTTTTCGGTGTATTCTAACACATATACCAACTCCTCATTTGCTTTTTTAATATTTCCCAAAGCATGATAACAAGCTGCCTTAATATGATGCAGCTCTTTTGAAGCATAATGCCACTTTTTCCCGGCACAAAGCTTCAATCCTTTATCAGCATACTTAATTCCTTCGTTATACGGCCCGCCGCTCAATTGATAAAAGCGGGAAGTATTGATCAATATATCTACTTCTGTGCGAACATCCTGGTGCTTTTTTAATACAGCAAGCGCTTTTTTGTAATAATTAAGTGCTGTGGCATCACCGCTAAAAAGATACCCCAGTTGATTCAAAGAAGAAACTTCGATATCAGGATAGCCGTATTTTTGACTGATTTCTATTGCTTTTTGAGATAAGTCAATGATTTCTTCTCTATCGCTTAAAATTTCTGTTAAGATTGCTGCTTTCCTATTATAAAATTGTGCTTTGGTTTGATAAGATATGGTGGAATGAGTTTCCAGTTTTTCTGCAAGATTCAGGTATTTCTGTGCTTCTGTGTACTTCCCCAAATGCCGGTAAAATTCTGCCAGATAAATGTAACTCTTCATTATGCAATTATTATCTTTCAATTGTTTGCCCAGCGATAGGGCATGCAGGAAATCGGCTAATGCCAAATCATATTTCTCGCTCAACTGATAAGTTTTTCCGCGCTCAAGCACAACCCGAATGGGTTGAAACGAATCCTTTAACTGTTGTTGATGCTTTAATGCTGCATTGAAATAATAAAGAGCAGTATCATACACGCCCCGATTGCGATACCCAACGCCTTTGTTATAATTGTTTTGGGAGCATAAATGAATTGAACACAGCAACAGCGATAGAAGTAAAAGAAATTTGTTCAAAAACGGGATGATTTTAATAGTTAATGGTCAATGGTTAATAGTCAATAGTTAATGGGCGATGGGCGAGATACTGTCAACCGTCAACGCTCTTTGAGCTAATTACACCAATACAATATCATTGGCATGCGCTGCTACAATATTTTTTTCTTTTAATAATTTTTTTAGCTCCACATTGTTCAGTTTCGATTTGGCAACACCAATAATTACATCGTTTTCGTTCATCAATTGTACTACTTCGCCTGCGGCAAATTTTCCATCAATATTGGTAATGCCCACTGTTAAAAGGCTTTTGCGCCCGGCTACGGCTTTGGCGGCTCCTTTATCTAATTTAATATTGCCCAAAGTAATGGAACCGCTTGCCAGCCATTTTTGCCTATTTTTAAGCGTTGATTGCTGCGCGTAAAAACAACTTCCTGATTTTTTATCTAACGCATCGCTAATGGGCGTTGCCGATTGTAAGCCGCACATAATAACGTTGATACCTAAATTAGTAGCCAGCCTTGTAAACGTAAGTTTTGATAACATGCCTCCTAAGCCAAACTCCGATTTTTCGCCTTTCTTTACAAGCGATAAAATTTCTTTATCAATTTCTTTTATTTCCGGAATGATCTTTTTATCACTATCTAAAAAACCGCCAACTGATGTGCAAAGCACCAGCGTTTCGGCATCAAAAGCAATGGCTAAAAGCGTTGCCAGCTCATCGTTGTCGGAAAACTTCAGTTCCAAATCGCTAATTACATCGTTTTCATTAACAACCGGAATAATATGGTGCTCCCAAAAAGTATGAAACGTATCGCGCAATTGTAAAAACTGCTTGCGATTGCTAAAATGCGAACGCTCGCACAAAGCCTGCGCCACAGTAAAACCTAACTTTTGAAAGCACTTTCGGTACAACTGAATAAGAATAGGATTGCCAATGGCCGCAGCCACTTTTCTTTGCAGCAAAGTGCCTTTATAATCAGCAATAAATTTTTTACCGCTACTTACTGCACCACTACTAACTAAAACAACTTTGTAGCTCTTGTTCAGATTGCAGATATCTGCAACAATTTTTTTGATAACAGCCTGATTGATATTGCCATTAACATTGGTTATTACTGCAGAACCCAATTTGATCACTAAAACCTTTTGAGGCATAATAAAAAAAATGAATGTGAGCAAAGTTAAACTATAGAATGAAAAGTTGATAAGTCTGATAGAGTAATATTGATACAAGATCTAAAGAATAAAAACCGGGCTAGAGTTTAATTTTATCCTTCCAGTAATTTTTCTAAAACGTAATAAGTAATTGGACAGAATTCACTGTTTTTTAAAGTAAGTGTTTGACGCTTTATGAAAACATCTTCGTCTGTATACGGAAAACGTGCACAATCTGAAGGACGTTGTTCATAAATATGACAACTATTGTCGTTATTAAGAAACGGGCAGGGTGAAGTTTTTACGACAAAATCTCCATCTTCATCAACACGCAGGTAGGTGTCTATAAAAGCACTTTCTTTCATGCCCAGATATTTTGAAATACGCTTTACGTCGGGTGTTTTAAAACGCGGAGAATAATTTTTGCAGCAGTTGGCACATTCAAGGCAATTTACATTTTCAAAAGCTTCATCATGTAAAACAGGTAAACGTTTCAGAGTTTTGTTCTTATCAGCCTTTTTTAGAAACTGCTGGTATTGTTTACGATGTTCTTTTGATTTTTTCTCCCAATTATGTAAAATATCTTTCGCCATTTATTGTTCCTTATTTGTTTGGGCTTCTTCTGCCTGGCGCATTTGAGTGCTTGTTAAACGGCTGCCATTGTGGCTCCAGCCGGGAGGGCCAAAAAGATAACCTAATTTTTGTTTGAATGTAAAACGTTTATTCTTTAGGTCTTTAAAAATATTAATCCATTCGTGAAAAACAATATTAAAAGCATTTTCTTTTTCAATGGGACTTGTAAGTCCATATCTTATTGGTTGATACTCTTCTGGTGGCAATTCTTTTTGAAAAGTGCCAAAAAGTTTATCCCATACGATAAGAAACATTCCCATGTTTTTATCCAGGTATTTGGGATTAGATCCATGATGTACGCGATGATGAGATGGAGTTACGAATAGGTATTCCAAAAATCCAAGTTTGCCCACTTTTTCTGTATGAATCAAGATTCCCCAAATCTGCGTGGCCGAATACACAAATGCAATATCCAGCGGATGAAAGCCCAACCATGCGAGGGGAATAAAATAGACAAATCGGTAAAGTGGTTCCATAACCGATGAGCGGAAGCCGACGGTAAGGTTGAACTTTGAAGAAGAATGATGTGTAAAATGCGTGGCCCAAAATAACCGGCATTCATGATCCACTCTATGCAGCCAGTAATACATAAAATCTTCGAAAATGAGCAGTACCAGCCAGTAAACCCATGGATTACTAAACGGTTCAACAATTCGATGGTTATAAAAGAAAAGAAGGATAATTCCGATGTAAACTGATCTGAATAATAAATCAATGCCACCATTCAAAAGCATTAAATAAACATTTTGAACTGTGTCTTTTAAAGTATAAGTATTTTGTTTTCGTAAGTGGCTCAAAATCAATTCTAAGCCGATTACTATAATATATAACGGAGTTGTAAGCAGTAGTAAAAAACTTTCTCTGGCAGATTGCATAGCAGCCGCAAAGATATATGATATGAAAAAAATAGATGGAGCGCATTTTAGGGATTGCCCATCTTTATACGATTCGAACAAAATAACTTATACACATGTTATCGTGTACAATCGTGTGCGCAAAAATGACTAGTGAATTACTATTACCTTTGCACATCCAAAAAAATTAATTTCTACCACACTATGAGTATCTTAGAACTCCAATCTAAAGAGTTTTCGAAAAGGCATATTGGTCCCAATGAAGCAGAAACACAAAAAATGCTGCATGAGACAGGCTTTAATAATCTTGAAAGCCTGATTGAAAAAACAGTTCCCAAGGGTATAAGGATGAAAACGTCCTTAAAAATACCGAAAGCCATGAGCGAACATGAGTATTTGAGGCATATTAAGAACGTTTCTTTAAAAAATAAGATATTCAAAAATTATATAGGTCAGGGTTATTACGGAACCATCACACCTTCAGTGATATTGAGGAATGTTTTCGAAAACCCAGGCTGGTACACGCAGTACACACCTTACCAGGCAGAAATTTCTCAGGGGAGACTGGAAAGTTTGCTCAATTACCAGACTTTAGTTAGCGATCTTACGGGTTTACCTCTTGCAAATGCTTCACTTTTGGACGAAGCTACTGCAGCTGCGGAAGCAATGGCTATGTTTTTTAGTCTGAAAAACAGACAAGACAATATTGAGAGACCTAAATTTTTTCTGGATGTTGAAACTTTCCCTCAAACCAAGGATGTAATTTATACAAGAGCTATCCCGTTTGGCATTGAAGTGGTAGAAGGCGATTACAAAACGGCAAATATTGATGAAACCTACTTTGGTGCGCTGGTGCAGTATCCTAATAATCTGGGAAGCGTTGAGGATTACAGAGGCTTTATCAGTAATGTTCATAATGTTGGGGCCTATGTTGTAATGGCTACCGATCTGTTGGCTCTTACTTTGCTCACACCTCCCGGTGAGCTTGGCGCTGACGTAGCCATTGGTTCAGCACAAAGATTTGGGGTTCCTTTAGGTTATGGTGGCCCTCATGCTGCATTCATGTCGGCAAAAGACGATTTTAAACGTGTATTGCCTGGTCGTATTATTGGAATAAGTGTGGATGCGCAAGGTAACCGTGCTTTACGTATGGCTTTACAAACGCGCGAGCAGCATATTAAAAGAGAAAAAGCTACTTCTAATATATGTACGGCACAGGCGCTTTTAGCCAACATGGCGGCTATGTATGCTGTTTATCATGGCCCTAATGGTCTTAAAGCTATCGCTGAGCGCATCGCAGTATATGCGCAAACGGTGGCGGCAGAAATAGAAGCAAGGGGTTTTGAATTAGCTACTGATAGCTTTTTTGATACGCTGGTTGTAAAAGCCCAAAATGTGGCAGAGATCCGCAAAAAGGCAGAGGCACAAAAAATTAATTTCAGATACATTGGTGATAACCTAATCTCCATTTCCATTGATGAAACAATTATAGTTGAAGACCTTTTTGATATCATCAATTGTTTTGAAAATGATATCAATCCGGTAGCGTTTGATATTGGCGAAGATGAAGGAATGTATCGTTTACCAGAACAATTATCAAGGACATCATCTTACTTAACACATTCTGTTTTTAATACCCATCGCAGCGAAAGCCAGATGATGCGCTATATTAAGTATCTGGAAAACAAAGATCTTTCTTTAAATACTTCGATGATATCGCTGGGAAGTTGTACCATGAAATTGAATGCCGCAACGCAAATGATGCCTTTAAGCTGGGCGCATTGGGCGAGTATTCATCCTTTTGTTCCTGTAGAACAAGCTGGTGGTTACAAGGAGTTGGTAGACAACCTAAGCGCTTATTTATGCGAAATAACAGCATTCGACGCCTGCAGCCTTCAGCCGAATAGCGGTGCACAGGGGGAATATGCAGGATTGTTAACTATTAAGGCGTATCATGAAGCGCAGGGTAATCCACACCGTAATGTAATGCTGATTCCCATTTCAGCACATGGAACAAATCCTGCGTCTGCTGTGATGGCAGGCATGAAAGTAGTAGTTGTAAGGGCTTTGGAGAATGGCTATATTGATGTTGAAGACTTGAAGGCTAAGGCTGCTCAGCACGCCAACAATCTGGCAGGTATTATGATTACCTATCCAAGCACTTATGGCGTTTATGAAGAAACAGTTAGAGAGATCAATCAAATAGTTCACGATCACGGCGGACAGGTATATATGGACGGCGCTAACATGAATGCCCAGGTTGGTTTAACAGCTCCCGGACTTATTGGCGCTGATGTTTGCCATTTGAATCTTCATAAAACATTTGCAATACCTCACGGCGGTGGTGGACCTGGCATGGGGCCGATTTGTGTGAAAGCGCACCTGGCAAAGCATTTGCCGGGTCATATTTTCCCCCCTGCCGGGGGAGGTCGGGAGGGGCTGTATCTGCAGCTCCTTTTGGATCAGCTTCTATTTTATTAATATCTTATGCTTATATAAGAATGTTAGGTGCTGAAGGTGTTAAAGCAGCAACTGAATTTGCTATTCTTAATGCCAACTATATGCGGTCAAGGTTGGCGCCGCATTATGACATTCTTTATACAAATGATAATGGGTTATGTGCACATGAATTTATTGTGGATTTAAGGCCTTTCAAAAAAACTGCTCAAATAGAAGCAGAGGATGTGGCAAAGCGCCTGATGGATTACGGTTTCCACGCACCCCCTATGAGTTTCCCGGTTGCCGGCACTATTATGATTGAACCTACGGAAAGTGAAGACAAAGCAGAGCTGGACCGCTTTTGTGACGCGCTTATCAGCATAAGGGAAGAAATAAAAACTATTGAAAATGGGATGGCGGATATAAAGGATAATGCACTGAAGAATGCGCCGCATACACAACAAGTTGTTACAGCAAATGAGTGGAACCATGCGTACAGCAGACAGGATGCCGCCTTTCCTTTACATTATGTAACATTGAATAAATTCTGGCCTTCAGTTGCAAGGGTAAATAATACAGTAGGAGACAGGAACCTAATTTGCACTTGCGAACCTACCGAAATGTATGCGGAGGCATAGTGAGGTTGAAAAGTTGGTAAGTTGAAGAAATTAGCTAATTAGCCAATGTGCTGATGTGATAATGTCTGAACCTGAATTTTATTGATTTGAGGATTAGATGTAAAATAGGCATAATCCTGTTGATCTTTTAACTCGAAAATCCAGGTTCAGACAATAGCGATGAATATATAGGTTGAGTTATGTTATACAGTTCAAGAGTGCGATCCCTCGGCAAGCTCAGGATAAACTGCCACAATTTTGATGATTCATAATCGGGACGATAAACCGAGCGTGGCAACGAAGATGCCACATATTTATTGTTGGGATCATAACTATTCCCTCTTTCCATTGTTTTTGTGAAAGAGTCAAAGGCTTGTGACGACAATAATTATTTTTTTCGATAGAAATAGTAAAGGCCTTGTCCGATTCGTTGAGACAGGAGTTTAAAATAGTCGCTGCAGGTGCTTTAAACTCTAATGCCGCTCCGGAAGAAGTATTGTAGTTAAGATAAGTGTATAGATCTTGCTTGCTGTTATTATTACGATTTACGCCTCCATCGGCATCAATAGCATAGAATTTTGAAAGCGTATATTTTTCGCTGAGCAAACGATCAAAATAATAAAAGGTATTTTTTAATGTTCCATAACTTCCCAGCGAAGATTTAATAAGTACATTCGTTATAACACCATTCTTTTCTGTCAACTCACAAATAAAGTTAGGATTGGGAGATTCTCTGTCCAACACAGAAAATGAGGCTTTCTTCACCCCTAAGGAATCGCTTATAACTACTTCAGTATTGGTAAAGTTTGATTTAATATCGCTGTACGGCTGCCCGATAAATCCAACCATTTGTTCCAGGTCAAGTTCAACAGGCTCATTAGCTTCAGATGTTACGTCAGTTTTTCCACATGAGATCAGCATCACAAACAAGAGTATTGTTGACAGTGATAGCAATGTTTTCATCTGTTTATTTTTTATTTTTTTCTTCAGTCAGATGGAATTCGCATAAAAATTATCGCTTTGCCCGCCCGGATGAACACCGTTCGGACGGGGGTATAATTTAGCTTGCTAATTTTTATGCTTATTTCATTTATTTCGATTGAATTGGGTATTATATTTATGGCTGCTTAGCAAATGTAATCACTGCATAACAGTCCGGGCTTATTTTCACAAGGCAAATTTTGATCCAAAACAGTAATTGACTTACTTTAACTTTTTATTAGAAGCATTCCCGATAAATATGGTTCCCAAAATGCTTTGATTGTCAATTTATTCTCTCTTAAAAAAGTAGAAATAATTTTAATTACTGCATAATTACCAGAACGCTGCAAATCAAAACCATTAGTCAACTTCAAACTCCCAAACAGTTCTGTACGCGCCATGTTTTTCAATGTATTCTAATACGGATTGGTAAAATGGGTCGGCGCCAATTGTGGCACTATCGCCGATTATAATAAGTTGTTGCTGCGCTCTGGTTATAGCTACGTTCATTCTTCTGTAGTCTTTCAAAAAACCGATTTCACAGTTATCGTTACTTCTTACGAGCGAAAGTACGATCACCGGTTTCTCTTGTCCCTGAAAACTGTCTATTGTGCTGATTCGCATTTTTTGGGGCAACAATTCTTTTGCTACGGATACCTGTCCTGAATAAGGAGAAATAAAAGCTGCTGTTTCTGGTTGAAAATTACCCGCTTCTAAAAGTTTAGTAACGATTTGTAACTCGCCTTTATTTTGTAAGCTTATTCCGTCGGGTCCGTGTGTTTCATTAAATCCTGATCCCGCCGTATCAATAAATGTAAGATGAGGCGCTTCATTTGTAAGATGATCAGCAGATTTCAGAAGACCATTGTAAAAGTAGGCACTGCTAAAGCCAGCAATTACAGGCTTCATGCGGTATTGAATATCCAATAAGTTCACATTTTTAATATGATCAATAGCGAGTTCAAGGATTGATCGGTTCAGTCCTTTTTGCATAGCTGCACTGCTCAACACAGTTGGAGGAAGTTGCAGATGATCTCCTGCCAATACGATTTTAGGGGCCAGAGAAAATACACACCAGGCAAGCGGCTCAATGCATTGCCCCGCTTCATCTATTATTACATGATCAAAAGCTATTTTGAAAAGCCCGGCATCATATAAGCCAATGGGGGTGCCGGCTACCACCTGTGCCTCCTGAAAAAGTTTTTCCTCGTTATAATTTCTTATTTGTTTTATTTCTGCACGGATGTTTTTTACCTCCTTGAATAACAAGCTTCTTTGTTCTCTTTCAGATTTGCCAAAGCCTCTTTTATATTTTAACGCCATGCGCCTGAATTCTTCGGCTCTTAATTTTAGCTGGCGAATTTCCTTAACAAGTTTGCTATTGTTCAATTTCCCTTCAGGCGTATGTTGAAAAATCTCTTTATCAGTTTTTTCAGCGTTCCCCACTCTTAATAGATTGATCTTTTTAGCAAGAAGGCCTTTGCAAATATTATCTACTGCAGCATTGCTGGGTGCGCACACTATTATCTTTTCTCCGCGTGCTGCGAGTTGCTGCACTGCTTCAATAAGGGTTGTGGTTTTGCCTGTGCCCGGCGGTCCGTGTACAATGGTAATTTCCTGATTTTGCGTAATTGCTGTAACAGCAAGTTGCTGGCTTTTATTCAGTGATTTATTATGAAAGGCAATTGCTCCGGTACTTGTTACAGGTAATGAAATATCTGATTGGTCGCCATGCAGCTTCTCAAATAAATGAAAAAGGCGTTTGTCTTTTTCAAGATCGGCCAGCACTTTTTCATGATGCCTGTCGTTCTGGTATCAGGAGCCAGTTTAATACCCACGCCATCATCTTCTATCCAATCTGGAAAATCTGGAGCAAAGAGCCTGAATTCACCTGCTTTTCCTTCAAGATTCAATAATATGCCTTTTACCGCATCCTCATCTTGTTTAAAACATTCAATGGCTGCACCATCCCTAAACAAATGGGTTTCTCCGGGATATTTGAGCCGAAAGCTGATCTCCGGATAATCGGCATAGCCGAATCCTTTTCGGGTTACTGTTAATGGATGTAACGCCAGGCCATCAGCCTTAAGCGTTCGAAGTGTATGTGTCTGGTCAAGTTGATACCGATTTGCCTGTTCTTTTTCTTCAAGATCAATGCACTGTATCAGACGATGTATATGAGGATGCATGAATTAAATCTAATTGCGATTTGTCTGCAAATTAAACTCATTTAATCCAGGCATTGTAGAAATTAAAATAACGTAAGTTTTATATAGTTTGAACTATAAATAAGTGAAGCGTGTCATTGGCACAAAGGAGGCATCTCATCTTGTTTAATACGTAGGAAATAAACTCTGATTTTAGCGTCATCCTGAGCGAAGTGGATCGTAGCCGAGGGATCTCCTGGCAGTATCGGAGATCGCCCAACTCCACTTCGTTTCTTTCGCAATGACTATCTCCAAAGAAATAAGGCGCCAAACTCGTTCATACATAATCATCTGCCGATTACAGGAAATTGAGAAATCCGAAGTTTGGTACATCCGTATGGAATTAATGTAATTTCTTCTTCCTTTTGTTTTGGAACTCCTTCATTATAAATAACGCTGTAAGGAAGCGGGCCAGCCATCTCGTTGTATAATTTCCATTCGGGTATTGATTTGCCTTTTGTTTTAAGAATGATGGGAGCATTTTTCTGGCTCCATGGATAATTGGATATACTTTGCGTGGTTATTGTAAACTGATTGCTGAACTCCTTATCAGGAGCCGCATTCAGACCAAAGTTCCAGGCTGTTGTTGGAGTTACTTCCAGATAAGATTTTCCATAATGTTCAGGGTCTTTCTGGTTTTGAATCCATTTTTCGGCTTCGCCTATTTTCAACGCATAAACAATCGGGCCTCTTTCTACAGAAACAGAATTTTCATGCCATGTGTTTTTCAAGATATGCATGGGCAAGGTTAACTCTACTATATCGCCACTTTGCCATTTACGGTTCAACTTAATTATTTCACCACCATTTGCCTGATAATAAATTTCACCATTTACTTTAACTGTTGCCAGCTTGCACCATTTGGGCACACGAAGATGTAAAGGGAACAAAACATTTTTTTCATTCTTATCAAACTCAATAACAAATTTTATTTCTTCCTGAAATGGATAATTTGTTATTTCCTTTATAGTTACTTTTTTATTGTCGCCAACAGTAGCGGTTACTTCGCTTGCTGTGTACACCAACGCAGCCAGCCCTTTATCTGGCGTTCCATACCAAAGGTTTTGCGTGAACTTTGGCCATCCCTGATGCATGTTTGAAGTACAGCACGGGTAACCTGTAAGAAGTCCATAACAAATATCCGTTCCGCTATGATTGACATCAAAATTTCTATTATGCCTTGTGATCATTACCTGGTTTGCCTGTTGAAAATATTGATGATTCATATAATCATCTGTGGTTTGACTGGGGAGTGCATTAAATGCGATTCGTTCAAGATGGTCGGCATAATCAACATCGCCGGTAATTTGCAAAGCACTTTCAAGCGAAAACATAAACTCAACTGCGGAGCATAGTTCTGCTCCCTGAGTAGGACTGTTACCATGCAATGCTTCGTCACCGCCGTATAAACCATTAGCGGTTCCATTGAATTTTTTCAGATCAGCCAGGCCTTTATTTAATGCATCAACATATTTCTGTTCCTGGTGTTGCTGGTAATAAATGATTGGAGATTTTATACCTTGCGCCAGATTTACTCCGTGTATGCTTCCGGTACTGCTTAAAAGATCAGAGTGAAGAAACGCATTAGTGAAATCAAACGTTTGGCGATGAAGCAAGTTAGCTAAATCAAGCAAGAAATGTTCGCCGGTAATATTGTAGAGCCAGTAAACAACCATCAGGTTATCTGCTGCTCTGAACCTGGCCCAGAACGTCCAATGGTCAAGCGGTTTAAGTGGAAGTTCTTTTAGTTGATATTTAAAGTAGTTGGTAAACAAAGTAATCACACGTTGATCACCCGTTGCCATATAATATTGTTTCAATATTTTCAGCATTACCATTTTGGGCCACCAGTCGCGACTATTATCTCTTTGTACACCATGCTCAGGTGCGTAATCTTTCGAAGGGCCAAAATAGCCATCTGGTTGTTGGCTATTGATCGCCCACTCTACCCATGGTTTTACTTTTGCGATCAGCTGTTTATCCTTAAGAATATAAGCAAGTGGCAACAGGCCGTCGATCCAGTAAGGGCCGCGTTCCCATTGGTCACCATCTCCTCCAAGCCAACCATTACGTTTGCCCATGACCAACGGATACAATTCATCCAGTTTCCCGGTAGCTCCGTTTTTTTGACGAATAAGCATTTCCCTCAACCAACCTTTTGGCTTTATAGCTCCGATAGGTAATTCTAAATATATATCTTGTTTTAATGGAGCTCTTGGAGTAATCACTTTAGGAGATTGCCCGTAAAGAGAAAATGTCAATACTGTTAATAGCGCAGCAATGTTGAGTTTCATGTTTGGCATTTACGTTACTTATTTAAGGGAAGTGGTTGTCAACAATCTTAATAACAAAAAGTGCAAGATAACTTCTTTTGTTTTTTAAGCGAGCAACTATCGCTGTTATCGTGAACTTGAAAGTAACAGATTCAAAATAACTTCCCTGTTTCTAATGGGTAAATAAACCACATAGAGACATAGCTTGTACTTCGCCTTTTAGGGTTGATAGACTCCGCCGAAGGCGGAACATAGCATTCGGGAAATGAAGGCTTATGTGTTTTTATGTTTTCTTTTTTGTCATAACACTATGTATCTCCTATGTTTGTTTTTATAAAAATAGTTCTTTGAGATTTTGATTAAAGATACCAATAGATTTGAGTTTATAAAGTGAAAAAGGATGAGAGCGAATATGTACCTAAGCAACGTTAAGTATGCTCTCACATAGATATAGCCTCATCCTTTTTTATCTCTTCGAGTTTGAACAGAATGTAAGGAACAGGGCAAAGCTTTGTATCCAGAATATCCAAGCAGGAGACAAAACGAAGGGGGATTTTTCACTTTACTTTTTTATTTTCAAAAGTATTGGTATGAAACAAATTGTAAAACAGGTTTGCGGTATTGATGTAGCGCAGAAAGAATTGGTAGTGGCATTTGGCCGTGTGTACGATGATTTTAGCTCGCAAGTGTATGCCCACAAAACATTTGTGAACAATGTAAAAGGATTCGATTCTTTATTAAGCTGGGTAAAAAAGTTGTCAGAGGAAGTTATTGAAGTTCTATTTTTTATGGAAGCAACGGGTGTTTATCATGAAAAGCTTGCGTATCATCTTTATCTGAATAATCAGCAAGTGAACATTGTGTTACCCAATAAAATCAGCAACTATGCCCGCTCATTAGAAGTCAAAACGGTTACGGACAAAACAGCCAGCGAAGCTATTACACAGTTCGGATTAGAGCGAAAATCAGAGCCCTGGAGTCCTCCCGATCCTGTATTTAAGCAAATGCGGCAGTTGGTAAGGGAACGAGATCAGATAGTGCAGGTACGCACTGTAGCCAAGAATCAGCTTCATGCAGAACAGGCAGAAGCGATACCACTTAAAAATACCGTAAGCAGGCTAAAAAAGCAGATCACGCTTTTCGATAAACAAATAACAGAAGTGGTTCAAGAAATCAATGTATTGATAAAGTCAAATGAAAAAATAAAAGTTGCGGTTGATTTATTATGTTCCATTCCCGGAGTGGGGTTATTAACCGCTTCAACTGTGCTGGCAGAAACGAATGGTTTTGATTTGATAAAGAATAAAAAACAACTGACTAGTTATGCGGGCTTAGATGTAAAGGAAAAGCAATCGGGTACTTCGGTAAAAGGAAAACCCAAAATATCAAAAAGAGGCAACAAGTATTTGCGAAAATCTTTGCACATGCCGGCGTTGGGCGCAATAAGCCATGATGAAAGATTTAAAGCCATATTTGCAAGATTAGTAGCCAGGCACGGCATTAAAATGAAAGCTGTAGTAGCTATACAAAGAAAGCTGCTAGAACTAATGTACACGCTCTATAAAAAGCAAGAAAAATATGATAAAAACTATTTTAACAACAATACTGGAGAACATGATACAGAAGATGGAAAAAAGGAGTAGGAAGCAAATAAATATTGCTCCCTACACAGGCTGGCGCATAGCCGCCTAAAACTCGAAATTAATTAAAAAATCTTTGGTTTTTAACACAGAATCTATGTGGTTAAAAATTAATTCTTTCAAGAAAGAAACTAGTTGTTGCATAAAAAAGGATTGCATATTAGCAATCCTTTTCCAAATAAGATAATTAAGTTTATTGTCCTTTTTCAATTCCAATAATTCGATATCAAAAATTAACGTGCTTCCTGGAGGAATACTTCCCGCGCCTCGTAAGCCATATCCTAATTCCTGCGGAATATAAAACCTATATTTTGATCCGGTGCTCATTAACTGCAATCCTTCTGTCCATCCTGGAATTACGCCGCCATCCACTGCTATAGTAAGCGGTTCACCACGATCGTAAGAGTTGTCAAACTGTGTACTGTCTGTAAACATGCCAATATAATTACATACTACAGTATCGGCTGCTGTTGGTTTTACGCCTGTTCCGTCCTTTACAACTTCGTATTGTAAACCGCTCGCTGTTGTTTTAACTTTTGGGTTTGCTTTATTTTTTTCAAGAAATGCACGGCCTTCTTCTACTACTGCTTTAGACTGGTTCTCTTGTTCAATGCGTGAAAAATTAGTAAGAATAGATCGAGATGTTTCTTCAGTGAACTTTGTTTCCTTTCCATCAAAAACGGTTTTGATGGCGTCAATAAAAGCTTCTTTATTCAGGCTCGCCAGATCTTTTGAAATAGACTGCGCTAAATTTTGACCGATGGCATAGCTGGCCGAATCAGCAAGTGTTTTTAAAACTACCGCATTGCTTTGTGCAGCAGCAGGTGTGGTTGTTTTGGGCTTTGCTTTTGTTTGAGCAACAGCACTTATAGTTATAATAGATGATAAAAAGATGATACTGATTTTCTTCATTATTTTATTTTTTGACTTTTGTTCGTACGCATTCGGGCAAAGGCTCCGGTGCGCTTCGAGACGTGCAAAAATAGTTGTATCATTGTTATAGAACTGATAAACCAATCATATATTTCTTTTAAACGATTCAATGATGGCGGCATATATAAAAGAAGTTCAAATCAGATGGTCCGATCTGGATGCCAATGCGCATCTTCGGCACAGTGTTTATTACGACTGGGGAGCTTTTTGTCGTATTGAATTTTTATTAGAACACGGATTGTCTACTACCCAAATGCACGAATTACAAATTGGACCTGTGTTGTTTAGAGAAGAATGTATTTTTAGAAAGGAGATCCGCCAGGAGGATAAAGTTACTATCAATGTTGAGCTTACAAAGGCACGGAAAGATTTCAGCAGATTCTCTATGCGGCACAGCATTGTTAAAAATGGCGATACTATTGCGGCCGTGCTTAATTTGGACGGAGCCTGGATGGATACGGTAAAACGAAAGCTATCAGCCCCTCCCGAATTAGTGATTACTACTTATGATAGTATGCCAAAATCTGAAGACTTTGAATGGTTAATTATTAATACATAACGCATGTATAAATATTTACTGATCTTTTTGCTTTGTATTTGTACGCACAATCTGTTTGCGCAACGCATTACAGTTATGAGTTATAATATTCACCATGGTGCAGATAAAGATGAAAAAGATCGAATTGAAGAAATGGCGTCATTTATAAAAAAGTCGGGTGCTGATATAATAGGTTTGCAGGAAGTGGATAGTGTTTGCACGCGCAGCAGAGGCGTTGATCAAATGAAAGTATTATCGAAGTTGACAGGGATGCATTATGCTTTCGTCAGGCATTTTGAATATCAGGGCGGTGCTTATGGTATGGGTGTTCTTTCGCGTTATCCAATTACGAATATTGAGAACATAAGAATGACTTTGCTGAAAAGTAAAAACCCGTCAACGGCTATGATAGCCGCCACTATTGAGATACCGAAGAATAGAAAAATAAAATTCGCTTCAGCTCATTTTGCATTAGATGATTCTTCAAGATTAGTACAAGCCCGGCAGGTTGCGGATTATTTGAACAAAACCAACACACCGTTAATTTTTACAGGCGATTTAAATGCAACACCCGATGCCAAAGAAATTAAGTATTTAAAAAATATTTTACAGATACTGATTCTCAAGATGTTTTAACATACCCCGCACCTACGGCTATTAAGAAAATAGATTACATCTTTATTAATAAGTCTGATCTATTTAAAGTGCAGCAGTACCTTGTGCCAGTTAATAGTTTATCTGACCACTTGCCTGTTGTGGCAACTTTTATGCTGAAATAATATATCGTTCAAATAAAAGAATACATTAGGCGCATTTATCCGAATATGTAGGCCGAGTATTGTACCAAAGCTGAATTGTGCGACGCAATATTGATGCTGCTTATTCTCAGCTGATATAATTATTACGCATCCTCATCTTCAAAACCAAGATCATCGTCATGCTCGGTGCTGATATTCATCATGCTTCCAAAAAGATCTTTGAATTCAATTTTGTTCTCAAACATTTTTTTGCTAATGGTAGAGTAGGAGGCAAGGCCATGCAATACAAACTCCATGAGCAATCCCGTTTGCATTTCGTTAGCGCCCGAAAAATATTGCTTTACCAAAGCATGCAAGCCATCAACGGTATAGAGTAATTGAAGTTTTTGTTCATCCTTTGTGTTGAAAGAAATATTTAATTGATTGCCTTTGTCGAACCAATTAATAATGGAGCGGTAAGGGTTTTCGTCAGCCTTCTGTTGTGCTGAAGGTTTGCCTGTATTTCTTCTTTTTTAAGCTGATCCGGATCAGGAAAATATTGTACAAACTGGCTGCGGATGGCTTTGTCTACCAAATTCATCGCAACCTGATAAGGGCCTTCCTGTTCGCCTTCATATACCAATTCTACTTTACCAGTAATGGAGGGAATGATGCCTGCAAGGTCTGAAAGCCAAACCTGCGTTGACTTTTCGCCGTTTATCAGTGCGCGTCTTTCGGCTGCACTTACTGCATTTTCTCTTGCCGAAATAGTCAGCCTGGCGCTTACACCACTTTTCTTATCTACAAACTCGCTGCTGCGCTTCAAAAGCAACCTGCTCAATCAAACGTTTTACCAGATCACTGATCATTATTTTTTCAACTACATCATCGTGTACCGCAGCTTCCTGTTCCGTTATCTCAAGCGCATGTTCGAGCGATTTTGGATAATGCGTCAGTATCTGACTTTGTATGCGATCTTTTAAAGGTGTAACAATAGAGCCGCGATTGGTATAATCTTCAGGATTTGCCGTAAATACAAAGAGAATATCCAGCGGTAATCTTAATTTAAAGCCGCGAATTTGTATATCTCCTTCTTCTAAAATATTAAATAAAGAAACCTGGATGCGTGCCTGCAAATCGGGCAGTTCGTTTATCACAAAAATGCTGCGGTTGCTGCGCGGAATAATGCCGTAATGCAACACTCGTTCATCTGCAAAACTCAATTTCAAATTAGCTGCTTTGATGGGATCAATATCACCAATCAAATCAGCTACGCTAACATCCGGTGTAGCCAACTTTTCGCCATAACGCTGGCTGCGGTGCAGCCATTCAATCGGTGTGTTATCACCTTTCTCAGCCAATAAATCAACGGCATATTTTGATATTGGAGTTAATGGATCGTCATTGATCTCACTTCCTGCAATTACAGGAATGTATTCATCCAGCAAATCCGTCATCTGCCTGGCCATGCGGGTTTTAGCTTGTCCGCGCAAACCCAGTAACAAAATATTATGTTTGCTTAATAAGGCTCTTTCTGTTTCCGGAATTACAGAATCTTCGTAACCTACGATACCTGAAAAAGTGCTTTCCCCTTCTTTTAATTTTTGTATAAGATTTTGCCTTATTTCTTCTTTTATTGATCTGGATTTATATCCGGATTTTATTAATTCGCCTAAAGTCGTTGCCTGCATTTATTTCAATTATTTAAGTTTTGTTTATTTGTCGATTATTTCACACAAAGAAACAAAGGTTACAACGTGACAAAGAAAAGCTTTGTGTTCTTGTTTTTCGTCGTGGTCCTTGCGTGAAACTCAAAACACATTCTTCGATTTCCCACTTTCAAAGTCTTTAAAGATAAAACTTCCCAGATTATCTAAAGATGCAAAGTAAGCTTTACCATGATTCATTTCTGTAAATTCCTGTACAAACCTTTGCAGGTAAGGATCAGTAGCTATCATAAAAGTGGTAATTGGAATTTTATTTTTCTTGCACTGAGCAGCAAGATTCATGCAACGGTTAACCACTTTTCTATCCAGACCGAAAGCATTTTTATAATAACGCTTTCCGATTTTTAAACAGGTTGGTTTGCCATCAGTAATCATGAAGATTTGCTTGTTTGGATTTTTTCTTCTTCTTAAAATATCCATTGCCAACTCCAAACCGGCAACAGTATTGGTGTGATATGGGCCAACCTGCAAATAGGGAAGGTCTTTGATTTCAACAGGCCATGCATCATTGCCAAATACCACAATATCCAATGTATCTTTAGGATAACGGGTAGTAATAAGCTCGCTCAATGCCATGGCTACTTTTTTAGCTGGCGTAATACGATCTTCTCCATATAAAATCATCGAATGTGAAATGTCGATCATCAAAACTGTTGAAGTTTGCGTTTTGAAATCTGTTTCGCGAATGCTTAAATCATCTTCACGAAGCGAGAAACTGTCTACGCCATGATTGATCTGCGCGTTGCGGATCGACTCAGTGAAGTCAATCTGTTCCAGCGTATCGCCAAATTGAAACGGTCTTGTTTCCGGATTGATTTCATCACCCTGACCAGGTTTGAAAGTTTTATGATCGCCCTGTCTGCTTTTTTCAGTTTGCCAAAAATTTCTTCCAGGCTTTTTTACGGATGCCTTGTTCGGTTTTTGGAGTGATCTTTATTTCTCCTTTTTGATTATCGTCGGTTATATAACCTTTTTGTTTCAGGTCTTCAATAAAATCACCTATTCCATACTCACCATCTGTAAGCTGGTATTCTTTATCTAACTGATTCAGCCATTCCAAAGCTTCGCCCACATCGCCACTGGTGTAAGTAAGCAATTGCATAAAAACATCCAGCAGTTTTTCAAAAGGTGCTTTGCCCTCTTGGCTGCTGTCAAATTTGGAGAAATGAAATCCGCGCATACATAAATATAACGCTAAACTGGTTTAGATGTTCAAGGTTGAGCTGTGCAAACTTTAAACCATAAACGTTGAACTTTAAACGTCCTTATCTGCCACGATCAGTATGTAGTTGTTTTCTAAATGTAAATAGCCATGGTCATAACAGTAATGATAAATATTTCCTTTTTGAGTAATGTACTGATGTGTGAAATATTTGAAGTTAAACCCTATGGCAAGCAGCTTATCTTGTGTGGTTTTAATAGTCTTTTCTCCTTCAGGAAGCAACGTTGCCAGCAAATGCCTGTTCTTTTTAAGCGCATTATTAATATTTCTTATCAACAGACTATCAACTCCTTTTAATTGATTGTTATAATTATTGCGACAGTAATCATCACAGAATTTTTTATCACTTCTGCCTTTTACCGGCTTGCCGCAGGAAAGACAATTTCGGCTTTGGGTTTGATTTGGTTGAAGCATTGGAAAGCAATTAGGTGTAATTAGTTGTTAGCCTGATCTTGCAATTATTGTTGTAAGTGTGTTTGAATGGATTGTATAAAAGCGCTTCCATACTTGTCTGTAAACTTTTCTCCAATACCTTTTACTGCAAGTAATGATTGCTTATCTGTAGGTTTTTTAAAACATATATCTCTTAAAACCTGATCGCCACAAATTATAAATGCAGGTAAATCATTCTCTTCTGCGCATGTTCGTCTTACAGCTTTGAGCGTTAAAAAAGAGCGTTTTCTGATTCATTAAACTCCTGAATTTCATTATCGGTTAGTGCGTCTAAAAAGGATATGAGGAGCATTTCTTTTCCGTTTAGGCAATTGCTTCCTTTCTCAGTTAATTTAAGTACAGGCATATTACCATAAACTGAAACATTTTCGATTTTGATAAGTTCTGCCAATATTAGTGCCTCAATAATCGTAATTAATTGAGTCTTTGAAAAGGAAGATAGCAAAGAGAATGTTACGAGATGTTGTAATTTGTTATTAATAGCAAATGTTGATTTTGTTCCTTTAAGGACCGAAATGGTTTTACGAATACCTAAAGGAAACGGTAGTTCGCTAATGCAATACAAAATGATTTTTGTCAGCGTTAATTCATAATCGGACAGGATGGTGCTTATTAGGTCTTTATTCTTATCCATATTTTAAAAGAGTAGGTTAGTTAGTGCTCTTAGTTTGGTGGTATAAATTTAATATTTTTATTCATTATACCTGCATTCTTATTCATTTGTAAGCGTTTGCAATCGCTTATTGTCGTAAGTAAACCTTTAAAATACGAGTATCAGTATTTGGCAGGTACATCTTTGTGTTGTCATTCGTTAGCGGATGATTGAAATAAAAAATTAACCGTTGCTATGGCAACACAAAACTTACAACTATGTACGCACTTAGAAACAAAGTTCAGCTAATTGGGAATTTAGGTATCACACCCGAAGTAAAAACATTGGATGGCGGAAAGAAGATGGTTCGCTTTACCATTGCTACCAGCGAGGTGTATAAAAACTCCAAAGGTGAACGGGTTAAAGACACTCAATGGCACAATGTGGTAGCCTGGGGACAAATTGCAGACATTGCCAGCAAGTACCTTGAGAAAGGTAAAGAAGTAGCTGTTGAAGGCAAACTGGTACATCGTGATTATACCGATAAATCGGGCGTGAAAAAATATTTCACCGAGGTACAGGCCACCGAATTATTGCTTTTGGGTAATAAGATGAGGGAAGATTGATGAAGAATGAAGTTTACAAGTCGACAGGTTGATTGGTTGATAAGGAAAGCCGTGTCACTTTTAAGTTCAATGTTCAACGTTTGAAGTTCAAAGTTTAATGTTTGCGGTATAAGCCAGTATTGAGCACACGTACATCGTAATTCTACATTGTAATATTGTATATCGAGACATCCTACATTTCCTGTTAATCCTACAAATCAAACAAATCATGGTTCAGACAAAAAAGAGGCGACCAAAACATCGGTCGCCTCTTTCAATATTTAATTCAATTTTATTTTGTCGAGTCTGCTACTGTAATTCCCACACTATCTGCTGCTTTTAACAAGGCTTCTGGTGTAATTTCCTGAGCCGGGTTTTTAGCTGCTTTTTTAAGTGGATCGTATTGTTGTTCAACCGCATTCAGCACTTCTCCCATAATCTCGTTAATGATAGATTCATTTTCCATACTTGCGTAATAATTTGGCTTCTCTGTTTTTAACGAACTATAATAGTTCTTTTGGCTGTTGATATCTTTTCTTACACCTTCGGCTACTTTTCTTGCTTTATCCAATTGCCCTGCTTTATAATATGCTTCTGCAAGCATAATGCCGGTTTGGTTATGCTGGCTGAAATAGCTGGTCATGCCATATGGTAGGTTTTCAGGATCAATTCCTGCTGCTTCTTTATTCAGTAATTTGATTGCTTCCTCTGTTTTACCAGCATCAGCAAGGTTACCTGCTGCTTCAGCAAAAATGGCTCTGATATTTAAAAGAGATTGTCTGTTGGTCTCATCAAAATAAACGCCTTTTTTATTAGCTCCGCCAAATTCAAACTTTTTAAGATTTTCAGACATTGCGTTTAAATTGTTGGCTTTTATTGATGATCCGCCCATTCTCATGGCTTTCATTGCCTGATCTGTAACCCAGTTTTGCTCCGGGTTTTTTGTTACAACAGGAACCAATCTGTAAGTCAGCCCATCTTTTCTGAGGTGCTGTCCAAATCCTAATTGACCGTAAGGGGCTGTAAAATAAATAGGTCTTTGCCATTTGTTGGTGGCAATAATATTCAACATCATCAACTGATCGCGCGTTACAGCGCTTGCAGGGATTTCAAATGCTAATTGACTTAAAACACTATCTGTAGGTGTAACAGTACCATTTTTAATAACCAATTGTTTATCTACTGGTACAAAAAATTTACTGAACGGCATTGTATTTGGACCTACGTCATTCCCATCTTCATCCGTTACTTTTTGTCCCAGATAATCTTTCATAATGTCGTATAATGGATAAAAAGCATTAGCATCTAAATTTTGCATTTGCTGTGTTTGCCCAATGCGGATATATTGACGGTTAGCACCTTCAATTTGCTCAGGTGTCCAAATCACATCCACGCCAGGCGCGTCATTAATCTTATATCTTAACTGATTAATATACCAGTCAATACCCAATAAACTGGTATTGATGATCCTTATGTCCTTCCGTATACCTTCTACTTCTTGTGCATACCAAAGCGGATAAGTGTCATTATCTCCGAAAGTGAAAAGAATAGCATTGGGAGCACAACTTTCTAAATAATCTTTGGCAAGGTCTGGAGCTACTGTTTTTTGGCTACGGTCGTGGTCATTCCATTCTTGTTGTGCCATCAGCACGGGAACCAACAAGCATAGTACGCTGGCCGTTATGCCGGCCATTTTAAAATTAGTGCCGTTGCTAGAAACTGCTTTTATTATGTACGTTACTGCAGCCACAACAACTACAAATAAAACCGCAGCAGCGAGGCTGGCCATTATCGCACCGCTTCCAGAGCCTGTAAGACTACTGATGATAGTAACCAGGAACGTGAAAGTTGCGCCATATATCAATACTTTTTTAAAAAGATCCTTATCTGTTTTTTCGAGCGCAAGCCTAACAAAGGCAAGCACGGAAAGCCCGATCCATATTGCAAATACATACATGGCACCTACAAACACATAGTCTCTTTCTCTTGGCATGGGACCCGGTGCATTCAAGTAAAGAACCAAGGCCTCGCCCATAAAGAAGAAGAGGATAAATGTTACAATAAAATCATTTTTATTTCGGAATAATTGGAATACCAATCCTAAAATGCCTAAAATGATGGGAAGCATAAAGAGCGTGTTATGCGCTTTGTTTTCTTTAAGGCTCTCCGGCATTTTGCTTTGATCGCCCAGGCGCGGTGTATCAATCAGCCCGATGCCTGAAATCCAGTTGCCGTCTCTTTTATTGCCTCTGCCTTGTAGGTCGTTCTGCCGCCCGGCATAGTTCCACATAAAGTAGCGCATAAACAGGAAGTCTGTCTGATAACTGAAAAACCAATTTATATTATCAGCATAGCTTGGCGCGCCATAAGAAACAACCTGTCCTGTGTTCGGGTCTCTGTTTTGTTCCAGGCTTAGCCAGTCTGCATAGAACTGAGCATGATTTTGGTCATTGCTTCGATCCCAAACACGAGGGAAAAGTTGCATGTCGCTGCTTTGATACAACGGTTCGCGATCTCTGCCTGTGGCAATGTAACGATCCTTTCCTTTCACATACTTCATCTCGCCAGTCTTCATATCAATCATTCCATCACCATCGTCATCTTTATATTCTGCTGCAAAATGCGGCCCGTATATTAAAGGGGCACTTCCATATTGCTCACGGCCCAGATAATATACAAGGTTGATTGGATTGTCAACATTGTTCATGTCAATACCGGGTTGGCATTACTGCGTATCATAGATGTGAAGTACATAAAGTAGCCCAACATCATAAAAGCAAAACACCACAAGGAAAGTTTCAACACCTTCAGGGCTGTAGGTTTTATGAAATATCCTAACGCACTGCCTATAATCAATAGCAGAATGATTTTAAATACAGCTGCTGTACCGGAAAAGGCGAATGGTAAAAACGCTAAGGCGAAGAACAGTGCTGTCCATACAATTATTTTTGTTTTAGACACATTAGTTTTAAACATAAGTGCCCAACCAATAAGTAACGCAATTAAAATAAAGTAAGCCGCAAAACCAGAGAAGAACGGCATACTGAAAGTGTTTACAAAGAATACATCAAACAACCCTGCGGCCTTCATGCTATATTGTATAACGGCTACCTGCACAATGCCGGTAATAATACATCCGATGATAAAAGCAAATATGGCACCTTTGGTTGTGGGTTTATATCTGCGATAATAGTAAATCATCACAATAGCCGGGATGGTCAGCAGGTTTAACAAATGCACGCCGATCGATAATCCCATCATAAAGAATAAAAAGATGATCCAGCGATCACTTCGCACTCTGGCCACTTCGTCAGAACCTGCATGTTCATCAGCATGTTCCCATTTTAAAATGATCCAGAATACAAAGGCTGTAAAAAAGAGGATAAGGCATAAACTTCACCTTCAACAGCACTATACCAGAAAGAGTCAGTAAAAGTATAAGCCAAAGCGCCAACAACACCGGCTCCCATAACGGTCATTAGCTGTGGATTGGTAAGGGTTTCCCCTACTTTTACAAACATTTTGCGGGCAAAATGCGTAATGGTCCAGAATAGAAAAAGAATGGTGGCTGCACTAGCCATTGCACTCATAAAGTTTACAGCGCTTGCGGCCGTTTGGGGGTTATCGCCAAAAAGGATTATAAAAAATCTTCCTAATAAAGTAAACAATGGTGCGCCGGGAGGATGTGGCATTCCTAACTTAAACGCACAGGCAACAAATTCTCCGCAATCCCACAAAGAGCCCCTTGCTTCTTTAGTTAATGTATAAGTTAGAGCGGCAATTGCAAAAACCAGCCAGCCGGTAATGTTGTTTACTTTTTTGAAATTCATATGAAAATGCTATTTTATAACGCTCGCAAAAATAGGGATAAAGCACCCACTAAGATATTATTTAGAACCTGATGTTTGAAATTTATGAAATTGTAATGATGTCATCTTTGGATAGCTGTTGGATTGCGATAGGGGTTGTTATACCAGGTTGCATCAATCTCCTGCACAAAATTCTCAATATCACGATCAAAACTCTCTTTTAAATTATAATCCTGCTTCAAACTTCCTCCATAAAAAAACGCTACAGTTTGGTATAGGCGGGCGTTTAAGCCGCCTTTATATTCTTTTAAAATATCATAGCAATTATTTCCTGTTTGCCGGTTAATAAGCTTCATCAGAACTTTTCCCTGATAAACAGAAAGATTGGTTAGCGGATCAGCAAATTGCTTTTTGAGTTCTTTTTCTTTAGATTTTATGATCGCTTTTCGATCTCTTTTCCTGTCTTTTGTTGCAATTTCTTTATTTATTTGATTGATAGTATGGCCTGCCAGTCTCGCATAAGGGTAACATACATACACGGCATTTCTCAATCGGTTATATTCTCGTTTTACTTGTTCCAGCTTAGCTGGGGTAATTTGGAAATCCACACATTTTCCTCCTCTGTGTAAGGCAGTACTTTAAAGGAATTATAGTCTGTACCGTACCAAATTGCGCCAATCTTTGTTTGGTCGTTCGGCCCCCAATCCTTTTTAATCTCTTCCATACTTGGCATAGGTGGAACGCGAATAGTGTCGGCATTTTGAGCATGACAATACACAGCTACATTCAGAAGCAGTAGCGAAAACAGTATGTATTTAAAATACTTAGTCAAGGGTACACAAAGTTAGGAAGCAAAGAATCATAGTTTGTTAATTTTTTTATATGTTTAAGCGCATATTAAATACAGATGTAAATATTTTATCATTTGTCTGTATCGACAAAATAAGCTATATATTATGCGCAAACGGTTGCATGAAAATCCATTATATAAAATCTTAACTTGTGCGCTTCTTGATGTTTATATAGAACATTGTTCATGTTTAAAATTAATCCGTAAATGACCAAATTCTTATCCCATTTTTTGGTGCTCTTTTGCACATTTTTAACAATTGAGTCCTATGCTCAGACCCGAGCCGTAAACGGAAAGGTGGCAGATGCTGCCACTGGATCTCCTCTTTCAGGGGCGACTATTTCAGTAAAAGAAAGTAATACTACATCAGTTGCTGATGCAAACGGTGATTTTACGGTGCAACTGCCTTCCGGAAACACAACCTTGATTGTGTCGTTTGTAGGTTATGATACAAAAACCGTTAACCTGGATGCTCAGCAGGATTCTGTTAATGTATTAATGTCGTCTTCCATAGGCAATCAACTTTCTGATGTAGTTGTGGTAGGGTATGGCACACAAAAAAGAAGTGATTTAACTGGAGCTATCACAACAGTTAAGGCGTCTGAACTTACACTTGGCGGAACCGTTTCCAATGTCGGTCAGGCCTTGAGGGGAAAAGCTGCCGGTGTTCAGGTAATGCAAAACTCTAACGCACCTGGTGGTAGTATATCTATTAAGGTACGTGGTCCTAATTCGATCAATAGTTCTAATGAACCATTATACGTTGTTGATGGAATGCCAACAACTAACGGTATCGATATCAATCCCAATGATATTGAATCTATGGACATCTTAAAAGATGCGTCAGCGGCCGCTATTTACGGGGCACGTGGTGCGAACGGCGTTGTGATCATTACCACTAAAAGAGGTAAAACCGGCAAACCGCAAATCTCTTACAACGGATATTATGGTGTACAGGGAATTACTGATCATTATGATATGTTGAGCGGTAAAGAGTATATGCAGTTGGCAAATGATTTATACAGGGAAAGAGAAGGAAAGCAAGACCAGGAATACGGGGTATATACCGAATCGCAGCTAAGATCTGATGTAAACACAGATTGGATAAAAGAAGCAACTCGTAAAGGAACGATAAGCAGCCATACGGTGCAATACCAGAGTGGTGGTGAATATACTAAGGTTTTAGGAAGTGTGGGATATTTTGGCCAGCAAGGTGTTTTGAAAAATACCAATTTTAATCGTTTTTCCGGTCGTATAAATGTTGATCAAAAAATAAATGATTTTATCAAGACAGGCGTATCAATGTATGCACAAAGAATCAAATCGAACGTGCAGGATTATGGCGGTAATATTTTGCAAAGCAATGTAATGCTGGGTATTCTTACATACGATCCAACAGTGCCTGTTTATAATAAAGATGGCAGTTTTGGCAGGCCACCTGGAGGCCGAGGTGATAATCCGATAGCTAACTTATTGCTTCGGGAAAATGATTTGACGCTGGATCGATTGAATGGGGTAGCTTATTTAGAAGTAAAGCCAATGAAAGACTTAACAGGACGTATTAATGTGGGTACGGAGATCGGCCATGCTTTTACGGGCTCTTATTTGCCGCGTAGTTCTTATCAGGGTTCTATAGATAATGGAGTGGCAAACACAACTGATGTGACATCCAATCGTCAATTGCTTGATGCGACATTAAATTACACAAAAGATTTTGGAGAAGAGCATAGTTTTGGCGCACTTGCTGGCTATGCTTATGAAATGACTACTACAGAAAACCGGACCATTGGGGTGAAGAATTTTTCTACCGATGTGTTTGGATTTTATAACGTTGGTGCAGCCTCAACCATTACTGGTGTAGGATCGGGCAAGGGAGAATACAAGCTAATATCAATGTTTGGAAGGTTGAACTATTCTTACCTGGATAAATACCTTGTTACGTTCACTATAAGGAGAGATGGCTCTTCTAAGTTCGGGGCTAATCACCGTTGGGGTTATTTTCCCTCAGGTGCTTTTGCCTGGAAAATGGATAAAGAAGAATTTATTCAGAACCTAAATACGTTTTCTTCTTTAAAATTCAGGGTGGGTTATGGACGAACAGGTAATGATCAGATACCAGGGAACTATCCGTTTTTGGATGGCGTAGAACCAACAAGAGTAACTTACGACGGAACAACTAACACCGGAGGAACGCATCCAAGTGCAACCTCTCCGGGAAATGATGATCTGAAATGGGAAACCACAACACAGTACAATGTGGGTTTAGATATGGGTTTTTTGAAGAACAGGATTTTGGTAACATTAGATGGTTATTATAAAAAAACAACCGATCTGTTGCTGGCAAGAAGCCTGGCGCTATACTCAGGCTTTACTACACAAAATGCCAATATAGGCTCGCTTGAAAACAGGGGTATTGAAGTAGATGTTACTTCACACAACATTACAGGTTCTAAGTTCACCTGGGATAGCCGTGTTAATTTTTCAATGAATAGGAATAAGGTGCTAGATGTAGGTAAAACTGATATTTTCCTAACATCATCTAAACCACAAGGATTTGTATCAGAAGAGCAATTTGCTGTAATCAGGGCAGGGGAGTCTTTGGGTTCTTTATTTGGGTATGTATATGACGGTGTGATACAAGAGGGAGAAACCTACACACCGCAACCTAGCTCTCTTGCGGGAGATCCTAAGTTTGTTGACGTTAACGGTGACGGTATTATCAATAGTGGCGATCGTACTATTATCGGTTCGGCAATGCCAAAGTTCATTTACGGTTTAACCAACACTTTCAACTATCGTAATTTCGATTTAAGTATATTTTTCCATGGCTCTGTAGGAAACGACCTTTTGAATATGTCAAGGATGAATCTGGAGTGGAACCGTACTACAGATGCTTTGAACAGATGGACGCCAACAAATACTAATACAGATATTCCGCGTAATGGTTTTTATTATATGAAGCATGGAGGATATATCAATTCTCATTTCATAGAGCGAGCGAGTTTCTTGCGTATGAAAAACGTTACGGTAGGTTATACCTTGCATTCACGCTCGAAAGTGATCAATTCAGCAAGATTGTATCTCGCGGTAGAAAATCTCTTCACATTAACTAAATATTCTGGTTGGGATCCTGAAGTGGATACGAAAGCTTACGAATCAAATCCTTCACAATCTAACGCTGCAGGTACTCCTAAAGGTGGACAAACAGCAAGTGGAGGCAGTGGTTTGGATTTTAATTCTTACCCAGCTATGCGTACTGCCACAATTGGGATCAATCTGAATTTTTAGTTAAAACAAAATAAATTATTTAGGAATGAAAAATATACGAATGAAATATTTGCTTTTAGCATTTTTGCCTGTCATGGCTTTTAGCTGCACCAAACTTGAGCCCAGAGTGTACAGCGACCTTACCAGTGAAAATGCTTATTTAACGGAAAGCGATATAGATGCAGCGTTAACAGGTGTTTACGCAGATATTGCACCTTATAAAGGAGACGGATGGATGTATTACAATGGATATTTGGTAATGACAACAGATTATACAACTGATATGGGATTTTCTACAGCGGCTGGCGATCCGAGTAAGTTGAGCGATCTTACTTACGATGATAATAACCGATACTTCCGGTATAACTGGCAATATATGTATCAGGTGATCAGCAATGCTAATATCCTGCTTTCAAAAATAGATGCCGTGCCAATGGATGATGCAAAAAAGCAAAGTGTAATTGCTCAGGCGCGTTTTTTACGGGCTTTATCTTACAGAGATCTTACAGATGCCTGGGGGCCGGTTCCTTTGATTACAGAAGTTATACCTCCGGCTGAAGCACCTGCATTGCCATTAACACCTGTTGCAGATGTTGATAAGGTTATTATTGAAGACTGCAAATTTGGTATTGATAATTTACCTGAAAGTTGGGCAGCATCAGATGGACTTTCAAGAGCAACAAAAGGAGCGTCAGCAGCGCTTTTAGCCAACGTATATTTAAGAGCGCACGATTATCAAAACGCTAAAATTTATGTAGATATGATCTTAGCGCTAAGAGATAAAGGCGTGTATAAGCTTAATGCAGATTTCAAAAATGTATGGTCAGAAAGTAACAAATTCGACAAGGGATTTATTTTTTGCATACTGCATGAACCCGCACTAAATGGTGGCGAAATAACCAACCATTTTGGGCCGACAGATAATAAGGAAGTTCCCGGCAGATGGCAATATTACGGAGTGTCTCTCGATTTTTGGAGAAAGTATAGCGACTCAGATCCCAGGAAACAATTCTTCTATTATAACTATGAAGGCGATGCCGCGCGGGATGATAATACAGAAAACGGCTTTTTTATATGATACCGGCGCCTGGCCAAACCAGGCCGCCTGCCGACACAGTGAAGTTTTTGGAAAATGTTGCCACAAAGAAATATTCGTACGAAATGATTTCTAATTCTTATTACGATGGCCGCACTATATCTGTATTCAGGATTGAAGATATTATTCTGTACAAAGCTGAAATCGAAAATGAGTTAAGTGGCCCTGCTGCAGCGCTTCCTTACATAAATGAAATAAGAGGACGGGCTGGTGCTCCAATTTATGGAAGCACAGGATTTCCAGTGCCAGGTTCAAAAGAAGACATGGCGCAAAAAATATTGGATGAGCGCGGATTTGAACTAGTGTTTGAATATAAACGTCGCCCGGATTTAATTCGTTTTGGAAAATATGAATCTACAACAAATGCTTACTTGCAGCGCAGGGGTTTACCGGCACGTGCAAAACCTAATATGAGATATTTCCCTTATCCTTTGCTTGATGCGCAGTTAAATAGCGCTATGGCTGCAGAGAATAAGAATAGAATGCCTTAATTTAGATATACAACATTTGTAAACCGCCGAGCCTTACTCGGTGGTTTTTTCTTAATAGACCATACTATTTTAAGGCTATAAGTTTATATTGATAACCCGTCAACTGTCAAACTATCAACTGTCATCTCATAATTACCTTTGTTTTAAAATGCAACGCATGAAGAAGTTTTGGATACTTATTTTAGTTTTAGTATTATCGATAGCAGGCTTTGTTTTATATAGCTATAATGCCTACTCTATAGAAAGCATTAAATTAACCTCTTTAAATAATGCAGCTAATGCTGAAGTGGTTGAAGTGTTGTTAAATAAAGAAGCGCCTGTTGTCGTAGAATACTGGAAGGACGGCTCATCTGAAGTGTTGCGAACAGTTAGATCAGAAGCAAAGAAAGAACATAAGGTGAAGTTGTTGTTGTTGGAAGCTGGCAGTACTTATCATTTTCGCGTCGTGATTGATCGCCTGATAAAAGTAAAATCCAAGGACATGGATTTTCAAACGCGTAAACAGTCACCTTGGTTGGCACGCAATTGGGTAAAACAAGAAGATCAAAAAAATGCAATAGAGTTAGCCGGCGGCTTGGTGATGCTTTGCAATGCAAGACTCCCGGGATACATTACCATGATTGATGGAGAAGGTAAAATCAAATGGTATTGGCAAATAGATGATATTGGTGTAAGGGCCGCTACACTTACGCCACGCGGTACTATTTTAGCTATGTTAAGGCCGCCTGTTGCTGATGTTATTGATGATACACCCAAGGAAGAAGCGGATAGTCTAAACAAAATGAAGGAATCTATAAGGCGGGGCGCTATTGGCTTTGCTGGAGGTACCGCCATTGCCGAAATCGACTTGTCCGGAAAAATGCTTTGGCGTATTAATATGGATACAGTATTAGGTGGAAAATATAAAGTCATTCATCATGATGTACGCATGGACAAAGCAGGCAACATCATCACATTGGTAAGAAATCAGTTACCATTCGATATGTCTAAAATTGGTGGTTCGGGTATTGATACATTAGGCGGTGAAGGTATTCTGGTAATGAACAATAAAGGTGAAAAAATTTGGGAATGGAATATTTGGGATAAATGGGATGTGTTAAACGATCCATTTATTAAAGAGTTTGCTTATGACCGCTTTCATGCTAACTCGCTGAATCTTGATACAGACGGAAACTATCTGATGTCTGTTGCTATAGAAGATCAGGTGTGGAAAATTAATGCCACAACCGGGGATATTATGTGGAAGCTTGGAAAAAATGGAAGTTTTAAAATGGATAGCACACACTATTTTTCCTTTCAACATACAGTACAAATTAATCCACGTGGAGAACTGATGATCTTCGACAATTCTTTGTGGAAACACAGGTCTGGCGCGGTTTCGTTCAAGCTTGATACAATTAATTGGGTAGCCACGCCGTCCATACAGGCTATGTTGCCTAAAGAAAAATATACATCACGTATGGGCAGCGGCTATTTGTTGCCCAACGGAAATCTTTTACAATGTAGTTCTAAAACCGGAAGTGTTATGGTTACTGATCTTAAAGGGAAAATTCTTTGGGAATTGAATTCATATTTTGTGCCTTATCGGGCAGAATATATACCATCCGAAACATGGAACACTTTTTTCGTAAAAAATAAACTTGTTGAACATCGTATGCTAGTGTCGTGTCAACTAATTAGTGTTTGTCAGGCTGAGCTTGCCGAAGCCCGTTCAGCGACCCTTCGACAAGCTCAGGGTGACAACCGATGCGACATTTTCTCCTTGACATGACACTAGGTAGGTCGTGTGAAATAGAGCAAGCTAAAAAATGGATAAGGGCATTTATACTGCCAACTAGCATCGGCCAACTGTCAACTCAATAAAATGAAAAATATATCCGGCATTCAAATGATCGGTACGCAAAGATCCGGCTCTAATTTATTAAGAGTAATGCTCGATCAATCTATAGATGTGGCATCGCCGCATCCAGCGCATGTTTTAGTGACTTTTATTCCTTTACTAAAGTTTTACGGAAATCTGGACATAACTGAAAATTATCGCAGACTTGTCAACGATGTGGTGGATTATATCAACGTTAACCCCGTCCCTTGGAGCGGAGTAATATTAGATAAGGAAGATGTTTTCAACAGTTCGCAGGTGTATAATCTTATAGAATTGAACAGGATCATATATGAACGTGTGGCTACAGCGGCGGGTGCCCGTTATTGGTGTTGTAAAAGCATGGCGAACGTGCACTTTGCTGACGAACTTGAAGCGGGAAATAAAGACTTAAAATATATTTACTTGTATAGAGATGGCCGCGACGTGGCTGCTTCTTTTAAAAAAGCCATTGTAGGAGAAAAGCATATTTATCCGATCGCAAAACAATGGACCGAAGATCAGGAAGCCTGCCTTCGCCTTTCAAAAAAATTCCTGCTGAAAGATTCCACGCCTTAAGCTATGAACAGTTAATTAAGAATCCGGAAGAAACAATAAAACAACTTTGCATTTTTCTGGATATACCTTATTTACCAGCCATGTTAGATTTTCATAGTTCTAAAGAAGCTGTAACAACCGCCAGCGCTGGTGCCATGTGGATCAATTTGCAAAAGCCCGTAATAGCTGATAATACCGGCAAATTTAGAAAAGTATTTACTGACACTGATCTTGAGATTTTTGAATTGATTGCTGGCGATGTGATGCAGGAATTAAGCTATCCGTTATTTACAAATCGTCAAAATGTTGCGCTTATCAGCAGCGAATCCATTGAAAAATATCAGCTCGAAAATGAGCAATTAAAAAAGAATTTATCAAACAGGCAGATAATCACGATATCGAAAAAGACATCCGCAGTTAGCCATTATCAATCGTATCAAACAGCAATAATATGATAACATACATCAATTCATTATTAAACATTGTAAAAGAGGCAGGCGATGCTATCATGGAAATTTATAATGCTGACAACATTGATGTTTCGTATAAAGATGATCGTTCGCCTTTAACAGCGGCTGATCATGCGGCCCATAATATTATTGCAAAAGGCTTGCAGCAAATAGCGCCACATATTCCAATTATCTCGGAAGAAGGGGAAAATAGTACACGATTAGATCAAGCTGAAACATTTTGGTGTGTTGATCCGCTTGATGGTACAAAAGAATTTATTAAAAAGAATGGTGAGTTTACTGTTAATGTAGCATTAATAACAAATCAATTGCCTGTACTTGGTGTTGTTTATGCACCCGCGCTTGCCACTTGTTATTATGGTGCAAACGATTATGGAAGTTTTAAAAAACAGGTAACGAAGCGGCAGTAAATATTTCTGTAAGTAAGCGCACAGCAAATTTTGTAGCTGTTGGCAGTCGGTCACATAAACATGAAGAAGAGGAAAAGCTATTGTCAAAAATTGGTATTTCTGAAACTGTTGCAAAAGGAAGTTCCTTAAAATTTTGTTTGGTGGCAGAAGGTACCGCAGATATTTATTACAGGCATGGCCCAACTATGGAATGGGATACTGCAGCTGGTCACGCTGTTGTTCTAAATGCCGGAGGCGATGTGACGGGTTTAAATGGCGAACCTTTTTTATATGGAAAGCCTGTTATGCTCAACCCCGGATTTATTTGCAAGTCAGGCGTTTTGCAAATCATTTAAAGTAAGTTGATCATACTGTCATGTATTTTCCTGGCACAAGTTTCGGCGTTTTCAATATCGCTTTGAACCACTAAATACGGAGCAGAAGGTATTTCGAAACCAGAGCTTATTCCTGTAAATTTTTAGCTCGCCTGTCTTCGCTTTTCGGTACAAGCCTTTTACATCCCTTTTTCACATGTTGCTAAAGGGCAATTAATAAATATTTCATAATAAAGAGGACCAATAATAGAAGCGGCAAGACTTCTATAAGCTTGCATTGGCGTTATCAACGAACAGATGCATATAATACCGTTTGCGCTTACAATGCGAGCCAGTTCTGCAGTCCTTCTAATATTTTCAGCACGGTCTTCATCGCTAAAGCCAAGGTCTTTATTAATGCCAGAACGTAGTTCATCGCCATCCAAAATCAATGAAGGCTTTCCGCTTTCTTTTAAAAATTCCTGTAAAAGTCCCGCTATCGTGGTTTTTCCGGCGCCTGATAATCCTAGAAGCCAGATGACAGCGGCAGGTTGATTATTTTGTTTCAAAGTTTCGTAATACTGTCTTTTGGCCAATGTCATTAACTTAAGAAGCCGCATTGCGTTCTTTGCTTTTTTTCTTTGTGCTCTTTGCGTGAAAAAAATTATTAAAACTCTTAAGTTAATGAAATTGGTCTTTTGATCAAAAATGTGAACTCGCACAAAGCTATGAACTAGTTTCTAATTTCATCTTTTATTACACTGCTAACAACCAAGCTATGACAGCAGCCACAACGGTGTTTAAAAAGTTCACCGCATTGTTACTTAAAACCCCTTTGCTTTCGAGCGTTGATCCCAATACCGAATCGGCTATATTCCCTGCTGTGCCTGCAATAAGAATGATGACAACATTTGGCAGCGATGGAACAAAAATGTAATAAACCGTTGCAATAATTATACTTCCCGCAAAGCCCAAAAGCGTTCCTTCCATACTTACAACTCCGTTTAACCCCTTTGGCGATCTTTTAAAAGAAAGGATATTATAAAAACGTTTTCCATAAACATTCCCGAGTTCAGAAGATACCGTATCTGCTGTGGCTGATGCAAAACATGCGGCTATCATTAAAAAAGCATTTTTGCTCAAAGCCGGATAAACATAAGCAATCAATCCAACAACGCCGCTAATCCGGCATTGGCAAATACCTGCCCGGCGCTACGTTTTCCTTTTTCAATTTCAGCTAAACCGGCATTTTGTTTTTCTTTTAATTTCCAGGAAGTAGCTAACACACCGATTGCAAAAAATACTGCCATCGCTGCTACACCGCCAAAGCGGGAACCTAAATAAATAACAACGCTTAAAACACCTCCCGTCAAGGCGGCGGCTATTGTTAGTTTTTTAAAGAGAACACTTAGCACCATTCCTACAGCGATGATTGCAAACAATATCCAGTCCGAGTAAAACATAAATACATGCAAGATATGCCGCTACACTGCATTTCAGACTATCGGTTGTTAGTTTTTTATTTTTGAATCCTCAAAAAATATATTTGTTTATTAAGATTTATCTTTTAAATTTGCTTCGCAATGACAACAACACGTTTTTTTACCGGTTTCTATTTTAGCTTCTTTTTTAAAATGAAGCCGGGAATGCTTTAGTTGACATTTAAATAAAAAGAATAAAATAAATCAACATAAAAAGAATCCCGGCGAAAATGCCGGGATTTTTTTAGCCCTTACCCGGTTCAAGTAAAAGTTTTAAAATGGTGCCAAAAGCTGAAAGTTTGAAAGAACAAAAAGTAATAGCGAAACCTAAGATCGCTCCACATATCGCCATTCAGGGTTTTGAAGGTTGTTTTCATCAACAGGCTGCTAATTACTTTTTTAATAAAAATGTAACAGTCGAGTGCTGTACTACTTTCAAAGATGTGATGGTCGCTGCTAAAGACAGTAATCGCACCGATGGTTGTATTATGGCAATTGAAAACTCCATCGCCGGAAGCATTTTGCCTAATTATAATTTGATACAGGGTAGTAACCTGAAAATCGTTGGTGAAGTGTACATGCAGATCCATCAAAATCTTTTGGTAAATCATGGCGTAGCACTTGAAGATATTAAGGAAGTGCATTCGCATACAATGGCTCTGCAACAATGTTATGAATTCTTAGACCAGCATAAATGGAAGCTTGTTGAAAGCGACGATACTGCGTTAAGCGCAAAACATATTGCACAGTATAAAAGCAAACATATTGCAGCTATTGCCAGTAGCCTGGCCGCAGAAATTTATGATCTGAATGTTATTGCCCCTAAAATTCAGACACTAAAGAAAAATTATACACGTTTTCTGGTTTTAAAAAGACCAGAAGATATTAAAGAAGCGCAAACGGGAAATAAGGCATCTCTCAATTTTCAAACTATACATAAAGAAGGAGCATTGGCAAGGGTTTTAGGAGTACTGGCTATTCATAAAGTCAATCTATCCAAACTTCAAAGTTTTCCAATTCCCGGGTCAGAGTTTAAATACCAATTTCACGCCGATCTGGAATTTGATAACATTAAAACTTTTGAAAGGGTAATAGAAAAACTAAAACCATTAACAGAAGCGGTTAAAATTTACGGTATTTACAATAAAGGTATATGGAATTAGCAAAAAGATTACAGGGTGTTGGTGAGTATTACTTCTCGCAAAAGCTGCGTGAAATAGATGAACTCAACAAGCAAGGAAAAAATATTCTAAACCTCGGTATTGGCAGTCCCGACTTGCCGCCGCACCCCGATGTTGTTAAAGTATTGTTTGATGAAGCGCAAAAGCCCAATGTGCATGGATATCAGAATTATAAAGGCAGCCCCATATTAAGACAAGCTTTCGCTGATTGGTATCAGAAATGGTACGGCGTAACGCTTGATCCAAACAGCGAAATACTTCCGCTCATTGGCAGCAAAGAAGGCATTATGCATATTTGTATGACCTACTTAAATGAAGGAGATGCAGTGTTGGTGCCGAATCCGGGCTATCCCACTTATCGTAGTAATGTTACTATCGCCGGTGGGGTTTGTATCGACTACGATTTAAAAGAAGAAAATAATTATCAGCCAGACTTTGAAGCAATCGAAAAGTCAATTGCTTCGTTTTCTTCCCCCTCTTCGGGAGGGGGCAGGGGAGGCCGTAAAATTGTTCTTTGTTAATTATCCTCAAATGCCAACGGGTCAGCAGCCTGATAAAAAGTATTTGAACAATTAATTGCATTTGCGAAGAAGCATAATATTTTAATTGTACATGATAATCCGTATAGCTTTATACTAAATGACGAACCAGTTAGTTTGCTAAGTATTGAAGGAGCTAAAGATGTTGTGATAGAATTGAACTCTTTAAGCAAATCGCACAATATGGCTGGCTGGCGTGTAGGTGTGCTCTGCGGTGCGGCGGAAAGAATTAATGAAGTACTTCGTTTTAAAAGTAATATGGATAGCGGCATGTTTTTGCCTTTGCAATTGGCTGCAGCAAAAGCATTAACACTTGGCAAAGAGTGGCACGAGGAAGTGAACGCGATTTACGCTGAAAGAAGAGAAAAGGTTTTTGAATTATTGGATTTACTACAATGTAGCTATTCAAAAAATCAGGTAGGAATGTTTGTCTGGGCAAAAATCCCATCCGGTTACAATGATTGTTTCCAGATAGCAGACGAAGTATTGTATAAAGCAAATGTTTTTATAACACCCGGCGGCATTTTTGGCGGCGCAGGCGAACAATACATAAGAATCAGCCTTTGTGGCTCGATAGAGAAATTTCAAGAAGCAATTGAAAGAGTGAAGAATGGTTTACAAGTTGACAAGTTGAAAGGTTGACAAGAGTCAGCAGGCGGATGCCTTTCGGTTATTAATTGACTCCGAAGGAGTCGAATAACAATAGCCGGATGCGTAGCTTCCGGTTCTAAAAATATTAATATCAAATATTTGATATGAATTCGAAAAACGACAATGGAAATGTAGCGCAGAACACCTCTCCTTCGGGGAGGCCGGGAGGGGCGCGTAAGAGAATAGCAATCGTTGGCGTAGGCCTGATCGGGGGATCCATGGCACTGCAATTGCACGAAAAAAGCTTTCGTCAAAATTAATTGGTGTAGAAGCGAGTAACCAGCACGCCGAGCAGGCGCTGGAATACGAATTGGTAGATGAAATATTACCATTGAACGAAGCCGTTGCGCAGGCCGAAGTTATTGTAATGGCTGTTCCTGTAAATGTGCAAGTGAATCTGCTGCCGCAGATTTTAGATATGGTAACCAACCAAATTGTTATGGACATGGGGTCTACCAAATCTGATGTAATAGAGGCGGTGCAACATCATCCTAATCGCGGGCGCTACGTGGCTACGCACCCTATGTGGGGTACAGAATATAGTGGCCCGAAAGCCGCTGTTCGTGGGGCTTTTGAAGGAAAAGCCGTAATTCTATGCAACCGAAAAGATAGCGACGCTGATGCGGTAGAATGGGTTGAGAACATGTATCAGAAAATTGGTATGCGTATCGTAGATATGGAAGCAAAAGCGCATGATCTGCACGTAGCGTATGTTAGTCATATTTCTCACATTACATCTTTTGCGCTGGCTAACACCGTTTTGGAAAAGGAAAAAGTAGAGAGCGCTATTTTTCAAATTGCTTCAGCAGGTTTTGAAAGTACGGTGCGTTTGGCAAAAAGTAATCCTGAAATGTGGGTGCCCATTTTTTTACAGAATAAAGTAAATATCCTGGATGTATTAACAGAGCATATTGATCAACTTACAAAATTTAAAGACTATATAACCAATAGCGATAAAGAAAACTTACAGTCGTTAATATCAGATGCCAATAAAATAAACAGAATCATAAAATAAAAGTAAATTTGCAGGTCTTGTAGCTTTTTTTAAGAAAAAGAAAACAAGGCCAGTTATTAAACAACATCAATAATTATATTTCATGAGTACTCAGCAGGTTTCATCAAAAGAAAAAATTAAAGAATTATGGGCTAAAAGGCCGATCATTGTTAGCGGTCCTTGTAGCGCAGAAACTGAAGAACAAGTAATAGAAACAGCGCAGCAATTAGCAGCAACAGGTAAAGTTGACATGTTACGCGCAGGTATATGGAAACCACGTACCAAGCCAGGTATGTTTGAAGGTATTGGCGCGAAAGGTTTACCATGGTTACAAAAAGCTAAACAAATTACTGGTTTGCCAACCGCTATTGAAGTAGCAACGGCTAAACAGGTTCAGGATGCTTTAACTTTTGATGTTGATGTACTTTGGATTGGCGCGCGCACTACAGTAAACCCTTTCAGCGTTCAGGAAGTTGCCGATGCGCTAAGAGGCGTTGATGTGCCTGTGTTGGTGAAAAATCCTATTAATCCGGATTTGGAACTTTGGAGCGGTGGTGTTGAAAGAATTGCACGCGCAGGTATCAAAAATCTGGGTTTAATACATCGTGGGTTTTCATCTTATGGAAATACTCAATATCGCAATGCGCCCATGTGGCATTTGGCAATCGAGATGAAATTAAAATATCCGGAACTCCCTATTTTCAACGATCCTTCTCACATTTGTGGCAAGCGCGACACCTTGATGGAAGTAGCTCAGAAAGCCATTGACCTGGATTATGACGGATTGATGATCGAAAGCCATATTGATCCGGACAATGCCTGGAGCGATGCCAAACAACAGGTAACACCAGCGCGTCTGAAAGAGATGATGGAAGAAATCATCTGGAGAAAAGAAGATGTTGATAACAGCGAATACCACAAAGCGTTGGAGAAATTGCGCCAGCAAATCAATCATCTTGATGATGAAATGTTGCAAATCCTTTCTCAACGTATGAAGATCGCTGATCAGATCGGTCAATATAAAAAAGACAATAACATCACCATTTTGCAACCCGGCCGCTGGCAGGAAATTATTGATAAAGTAGCGATGCGTGGAGAAAAGCTGGGCCTTAGCCGCGACTTTCTAAACAAGTATTTAGATGCGGTGCATTTAGAAAGCATCAATCATCAAAAGAAAGTGTTAGACGCATAAGCAGGGTATGTCATTCCGAGCGCAACGTAGCGAAGTCGAGGAATCTCCAACTTTAGTTACGATGTTTTTTGTCCCGGCTGATGTGCTACTATCAGCGGTCTTGCGTCGCACTCTTCAACTGAAGAATATAAATGATCAATAAAAATATATAGACCTCCAAGGTTTTTAAAACCTCGGAGGTCTATATCCATAAATCTCATCATTCTGATGCAGACCATAAAATTTTCCAACGCTTCTACCGATTTTTATTTTGATAGCTCGTTAAAACAGTTAGGTAAAATTGTTGACAAGCAAAATGCCATTGTTATTACCGATCAAAATATTTTTAATGCCCATGAAAGCAGGTTCAAAAGCTTCAATACAATCGTCATTCCAGCAGGAGAAGAGCAAAAGAAACAATCGACTGTTGATGATATTATTCTGAAACTGATTCAAAACAAAGCTGATCGCAAATCAGTATTGGTAGGTGTTGGCGGTGGTGTTATTACAGATCTTACGGGTTATACAGCATCTGTATATATGCGTGGCATCCCGTTTGGTTTTGTGCCAACAACAATTTTGGGTTTGGTGGATGCGTCGATTGGCGGAAAAAATGGAATCGACGTTGGTGTGTATAAAAATATGGTTGGCATTATTCGCCAGCCTTCTTTTCTGTTGCACGATCTTACGCTGTTACAATCATTGCCTGAAAAAGAATGGCAGAATGGTTTTGCAGAAATCATTAAACATGCATGTATTAAAGATGCAGCCATGTTTAAGCAATTAGAACAATATTCTTTGAAAGATTTTAAGGCTGATAAAACCTTGTTAGCAGAACTGATCAAAAGAAATGCACTAATCAAAACCAAAGTAGTACAAAAAGATGAGTTTGAAAAAGGCGATAGGCGTTTGCTCAACTTTGGCCATACCATCGGCCATGCTATTGAAACGCAATACAATTTAATGCATGGCGAAGCTGTTGCTATCGGAATGGTGTTTGCCAGCGAAATTTCGCACCAGTTAAAAGGCTTTAAAGAACAGGATCGTGTTAAGTCCCTGATTGAAAAATATCAATTGCCAACTACTATTCAGTTTGATGCTAAAAAAGTATTTGAAGTATTAGCAATGGATAAAAAACGGGTGCAAAAAGAGATGAATTTTGTATTGCTTGATAAAGTGGGTAAAGCGGTCGTTCATCCTATTGCGTTAAAACAACTGGAAAAGATTATTAATAAATTATAGGTTTTACAGACCTTCCAGGTTTTAAAACCTGGAAGGTCTTTTTCCAAATCAGAAATATCGAATCAAAAATGAAAATAACCATTTCACCATCTGAGTTAAAAGGAAATGTTTTAGCATCGGCATCTAAAAGCTCCATGCAACGCGCTTGTGCTGCAGCTTTGGTAGCTTCTACGAAATCGATTATTTATAATCCCGGCCATAGCAATGATGATAAAGCCGCAATGGGCATTATTGAGGCTTTGGGCGCCACCATCGAAAAAGAGCATGAAGAAATTACGGTAGATAGTTCAGGTTTTTCAGTAGCTTCTTCTGTTTCGCATATGAATGGAGATCAGGGTGGTGCTATCAATTGTGGAGAAAGTGGTTTAAGTATTCGCATGTTTACTCCGTTAGCGGCGTTAACAAGCAACAAAATAACTATTAATGGTGAAGGCAGCCTTGTAACAAGGCCGATGGATTTTTTTGATGAAATATTGCCACAGGTTGGCGTGAGTATTCAATCTAACGAAGGCAAACTTCCATTGGTTATTCAAGGACCTTTGCAACCCAAAAATATTACCATTGACGGTTCATTAAGTTCGCAGTTTTTAACGGGGCTTTTATTAGCATATGCAGCCTCCCCAAACCCCTCCAAAGGAGGGGCTTACGAAGAGTTGTTAAAGCAACAGGTTTCTATAAAGGTTACTAATCTTAAAAGCAAACCTTACATTGATTTGACTTTAGATGTGATGAGGCAATTTGGATTAAATGTGCCAGAAAACAAAAATTATGAAGAGTTTATATTCACTTACGACTCTTCTTTGATCCCCCTTCGGTGGTCGGGGGGCTGTGGCTTACACAGTTGAAGGCGACTGGAGTGGCGGCGCATTCCTGTTAGTTGCAGGAGCAATTGCCGGAAATATTACTGTTAGGGGTTTGAATTTAAGCAGCACTCAGGCCGATAAGAAAATAACCGAGGCATTAATGTCTGCCAATGCGGGAATAGCAATGGATGCAAAAGGAATTCAATTGCATAAAGCAGCAATGCAGGCCTTTGAATTTGACGCAACAGATTGCCCGGATTTATTTCCTCCGCTGGTGGCTCTTGCTGCATACTGTAACGGAACTACAAAAATAAAGGGTGTAAGTCGCCTGGCGCATAAAGAAAGCGACAGAGGTGTAACGCTGCAAGAAGAGTTTGGCAAAATGGGATTAAAAATTGACCTGGATGGAGACATGATGCAAGTGCATGGTGGTAGCGGATTAAAAGGGACGTTGGTACATTCGAGACATGATCATCGGATTGCAATGGCTTGTGCGGTTGCTGCGCTGCGTGCAGATGGCGATACAACTATTGAAGAGGCGCAGGCTGTTAATAAATCTTACCCCGATTTTTACGATCATATAAAAGCATTAGGCGCGCAGGTAAGCGGCGGAATTGATTTGAAGAACATAGCCCACGATTTTAATCGTGGGGATTTATAATAAAATATTTGTATGAATTCTTTTGGTAAAATTTTCAGGGTACAAATTTTTGGTGAATCTCACGGAGATGGCGTGGGTATTGTGATTGATGGATGTCCGGCCGGATTAGATGTTCCGGTTGAAGATTTTTTGCCAGACATGGAACGCCGTAAAGGCGGCACTCAAAAAGGTGCAACGCCACGTAAAGAAGATGATATTCCTATTTTTAGAAGCGGCATTTTTAACGGAAAGACGACAGGCTTTCCAATTATGATATTTTTTGAAAACAAGAATACGAGAAGCGGCGATTACGAAAAACAACGCAGCTTTCCACGTCCGGGCCATGCTGATTTTGTGGCGCATAAAAAATTTGGAGGCTTTGAAGATTACAGAGGCGGTGGCCATTTCAGTGCCAGGCTGACAACTGGCTTAGTTGGTGCAGGTGTGATTGCAAAGAAGTTGTTAGCAGGAATTACAGTAGAAGCTAAAGTAATAGAAATTGCCGGAGAAACTAATCTGGAAAAAGGATTACAAAAAGGGATTGATGCGAAAGACTCGGTTGGTGGTATTATTGAATGCCGCGTAAATGGATTGCCGCTGGGTTTGGGCGAGCCGCATTTTGATTCGGTTGAGTCGCTGCTTGCTCATGCAATGTTTTCCATTCCCGCCGTAAAAGGGGTGGAGTTTGGAAGCGGTTTTGCTGCTGCTAAAATGTTCGGAAGCCAGCATAATGATGCTATTGAAAACATGGACGGTAAAACCACTACCAATCATGCGGGTGGGATAGTTGGTGGAATAACGAACGGCAATGAACTAGTGTTTCGTATTGCTGTAAAGCCGACCGCATCAACGCCAAAAGCGCAAAATAGCCTTAACTGGGATACCGGAAATATGGAAGATTTTTCGGTGAAAGGCCGTCACGATTTATGTGTAGCGTTAAGAGCTCCGGTTATTGTTGAAGCAGCTACGGCAATTGTTTTAGTTGATTTAATGATGCTTGAAAATAAGATAACACGAATTATTTAGCAGGTTAAGGTTATAATGTGCATAAAAAAAGACCCTTGATTCTCTTTGGCATGTTTTTTAATATTAAATTGGTAATTAATATTACCAAACTTTTAAATTAAAAGACTATGAGCATTCTATCCTGGATTATTTTTGGTTTAATCGCCGGCGCTATTGCCAAAGCTTTACATCCTGGTAAAGATCCCGGAGGTTGGATCATTACTATAATCATCGGCATTGTAGGAGCATTGCTAGGTGGTTGGATAAGCACTTTACTTGGAACACCTGTAACCGATAACTGGAGTCTTAAAGGCTTTTTGTTTGCTGTTGGGGGAGCAGTTATTTTGCTGTGGATTTATGCTATGGCAACCCGACGACGCAGTTAAAAGTAATTTAAATAAAATAAGCCACCTTAACAGGTGGTTTTTTATTTGCCTATTTGCGCAGGTTTAAAAAACTATTTCTAAATAAAAATGTTGTAGTATTTTCATTTTATGTGTGCATTTTCGTTTAATGTTATTGGTCACATATTATTCCGCATAAGAAAGTATTCATTGCTTTCAGGTATGAAAATGAATATTTTCTTATGCTCCATTTCACAAGCCATATCGCGACATGAATTTTAAAGCAACCGGCATTCCTTATGCGCAAACTCATTTTTTTTCCAATCTCGTATTGGATTATTTGAATGAATGCGAAACACTAGAGTCTTTTTATAACCATTTTCCCAAAGCCGAGTCGCTTGAATTAGCAATAGAAGAAAAAGCCAAACAAAACATGGACAGAGAGTTGTTAGCTAACTCACTATTGGCGCAATATGATTCTCTGGATAAGACCGAAGCCGTAATTTCCAATATTGAACTTCTGAAAAAATCAGAAACGTTCACCATTACCACAGCCCATCAACCTAATATATTTACCGGACCGCTATATTTTATTTATAAGATTTTACATGCGATAAAATTAGCTGCGCATTGTAAGGAACTTTTTCCTCAAAATAATTTTGTGCCGGTTTATTATATGGGAAGTGAAGATGCTGATCTGGATGAGCTTGGACATATTTTTTGAATGGGGAAAAACTTACATGGCAAACATCTCAAACCGGCGCTGTTGGAAGAATGAAGGTAGATGAGAGTTTGTTGGACTTGATCAAGAGAATCGAATCTGAAATAGGTGTTCTCCCTCATGGTGAAGAGGTAACATCTGAATTAAAAAAATATTACAAGAAAGGAACGAATATACAAGATGCCACTTTGGGATTTGTCAATTACCTTTTTGGGGCGTATGGATTAATTGTAGTTATTCCAGATAATGCTGTATTGAAATCTGTAGCTGCTGATCTTTTTAAAGATGAACTGCTACATCAACGATCTTCAGTTATTGTTGAAAAGACTTCTCAAAACCTGGTCGATGCAGGATATAAAGCACAGGCACATGGCCGTGATATCAATTTATTTTATTTGAAAGATGATGGCCAACGTTTGAGAATTGAAAGGAAGGAAAATAAGTGGTATGTTTTAGAAACGGATATCAATTTTGATAAAGATGCTATAATGCTTGAAGTTGAATCACATCCCGAAAGATTTAGCCCGAATGTAATTTTGCGTGGTATTTTTCAGGAAATGATTTTACCGAATATTGCTTTTATCGGTGGAGGTGGAGAATTAGCTTACTGGTTGGAGTTGAAAGAAATCTTCAATCACTATAAAGTTTCATATCCCATTCTTGTTCTCCGAAATTCTTTTTTGATAGTGAATAAAAAGCAGCTTGAAAAAGCAACTAAATTGGGATTTGATGTAAATGATCTTTTTAAAAACCGTCTGCATTTAAAAAGCAAATGGGTAACTGATCATTCGGAAAATGATGTATCTGTAGTAAAATCATTGGGCGAAATTCAGGCAATATTTGATGATCTTTCCAGGCAGGCGACAGCAATCGACATTACCCTAAAAGGTCATATTTACGCATTGCAAAAGCAGCAAGAGAAAAAAATAGTCGAACTAGGAAAGAAATTTTTAAGAGCGGAGAAAAGAAACCATTCAGACGCGATGCGGCAAATTGATACACTAAAACAACAACTTTTTCCGTTTGATAATTTGCAGGAACGTATTGATAATATTCTTCCCTACTTGGCAATTTGGGGTTCTGATTTTATCGATGCTTTATATCAAAACTCTAAAACTTTGGAGCAGGACTTTATTGTGCTTGAACAACATTAATCGAAATTGTTCTCAAAACCTTTCTCTTTCAGGTTGTTCACTTTTGTCAGCACTTCTTTTTCTAAATTTGATTTATAATCAGCCACATTATTGCCAACAGTTTCGTTAGCTGTTCCAATGATCTGTGCAGCTAAGATGCCGGCATTTTTAGCCGCGTTTAATGCAACTGTTGCAACAGGCACACCATTAGGCATTTGCAAAATAGAAAGAACGCTATCCCAACCGTCAATCGAATTGCTTGATTTTACAGGCACACCAATCACCGGAAGTGGAGTAATAGAAGCTATCATTCCAGGCAGATGTGCAGCACCACCTGCACCCGCAATAATTACTTTTAATCCTCTGGATTTAGCTTTTTGGGCATATTCTACCATTCGTAGCGGAGTTCTATGGGCAGAAACCACCGTTAGTTCATAATCTACACCTAATTCTTTCAAAATATCTGCCGCAGCCTGCATCACATTCAGATCGCTATCACTGCCCATAATAATTCCAACTTCTATTGACATAATACAAAGGAAGCATAAAAAATATTGCTGACAAATCATTCTTTAAAATTTGTAAATATTATGTTAATCAATTGCATACGCTTTAATTCTACTGTTTAAATGTTAAAAAAATCTAATTATGGACGAACAGCACAATAAAAGGGAGTTGTTATGCGTTTTATATACTCGCCTACCAAAAAAATCTATACATTCTTATAGAAAAACATAGCCATAATTTTTAATAAAAATAAATATGAGCATGTGATTAAAAAATTATTTGCGGCTACTTTGTCTTTGTGTATTATCAGTAGCCTTTATGTCATGGACATTAAACAAGATTGAAGCGGGCAATAATGCAGATGCAAAATCAACAAAAATTGCTACCAGTGCTAAAAGCGCAGTAGATGCAATGGAATTTGTTTACGATAGCCTTGCGCTTGATACTAAGGGTCTTTCGCATGACGCTTTTGAATATGCTATAAGCGGTTTTACCAAGTTGGAAGAAGAGGGGATTTTGCAAAATGATTCTATTCTTACTATCATCGATTTTGATCAGCCCAGCTATCAAAAACGATTATATATTATTGATGTAAAAAATTATAAGATGTTGTTCAACACCTGGGTGGCGCATGGCAAAAATACAGGTAGAGAAATGGCAGAATATTTCAGTAATACCAATGAATCGCATAAAAGCAGCCTTGGTTTTTATATCACTGACAAGACTTATTCTGGAAGTAAAGGCTATTCTTTGAAATTAAATGGTCTTGAAAATAGCCTGAACAGCAACGCTATGCGTCGTGCTATCGTAATACACGGAGCTCCTTATGTAAGCCAGTCTTTTATTGATGCACAAGGTTATGTTGGACGCAGTCACGGTTGCCCAGCTGTGCCCGTAGCGTTAACACGCCCCATTATTCAAACTATCAAAGACGGAAGTTGCTTATTTATATATAATAAAAGCTATAAACCGTCAAGTCGTTTTTCGATGGGATAAATGATTCAACGATTTTCATAAAAGCCGGCTGTGTAGAGTGCCGGTTTTTTTATTTTATTTTTTGTCAGAAAATTTTCTTTGAAGAAGTATTTTAGAAGCATATAATTACAAAAAAATTTGTCTGCAATCAATTTACTTTTATATTTGCGTTCATGAACAACGAAATAACTCTTTTTTGGTGGTGGCATACGAACTCTGAAGGGGTATTGTAATGCTGTGCATCTAAAAGATGAATGATATACAAAAAACCCCGGTACATCCGGGGTTTTTTATTGCTTCAAAAAACGGGCTGATATAAAATGCAAAAAATAAAAATTAAAACAACCGTTGCTTCTATGCTCGCTGACGTATTTACGCCAGTAGGTATTTATCTGCGTTTGCGCGACCGCTTTCGCGATACTATTTTGTTAGAAAGTACAGACAACCATGTTGCAGAAAATAGCTGGTCATTTATAGGCGTTAATGCTATTGCCGGAATAGAAATTTCTTCAGGTGAAAAAATTGAGAAAAAGTTACCGGGACAAACTGCTGAAGTTCTTCCTTTTTCAAAGGATCAATCCATTATTGAGACTTTGAACAGTTTTATGCAGCAATTCGACATACAGCCATCATCAAATAAAGTGGCCGCATTTGCCCAGGGATTGTATGGTTATACATCTTACGATGCAATACGATTTTTTGAAACCATACCCGGAGCTGTGTTTGAGGTGGACGAGAATGCGATCCCTTTAATGCGTTATCGGTTATATCAATATGTAATTGCGATCAATCATTTTAAGGATGAATTATTTATTTGTGAGAATGAGATTGAAGGAATTGACAGCGATAAAGATGCACTGATTTCCTTAATACGTGGCAGAGATGTTCCCGTTTATCCATTCAACACATCGGGCAACGAAAGCTCTAACATGACGGATGATGATTATAGAAGCATGGTACAAAAGGGTATCGCTCATTGTTTTCGCGGCGATGTTTTTCAGATCGTATTAAGCCGAAGGTTTCAGCAGCCATTTAACGGTGATGAGTTTAATGTGTATCGCGCTTTGCGCAATATTAATCCTTCGCCCTACTTATTCTTCTTCGATTATGGCGATTACAAAATTATGGGTTCATCGCCCGAAGCGCAACTTATTATAGATAATGGCAAAGCTGTTATGCATCCCATTGCCGGCACAGTGAAACGCACCGGCGATGATAAATTAGATGCTGAAGAAACTATCAAGTTGGAAAACGATCCTAAAGAAAATGCTGAACATGTAATGTTGGTGGATTTAGCTCGTAACGATCTGAGCCGCGGTTGCCATAATGTAGAAGTGGCGCAGTTTAGAGAAACGTATTATTACTCGCATGTAATTCACCTGGTAAGTGAAGTAACCGGAAGGGTAAACGATACAACTAATTCTTTTGATCTTTTATCCAAAACATTTCCGGCAGGCACGCTTAGCGGCGCGCCAAAAATAAAAGCCATGCAACTTATAAATGAGTATGAACCTACATCGCGTAGCTATTATGGAGGCGCAGTCGGTTTTATGGGCTTCAACGGAAGCTGCAATCAGGCTATCATGATCCGTACTTTTTTAAGCCGGGATAATACCTTGTATTATCAGGCGGGCGCCGGAGTAGTATCAGCAAGCATTCCGGAAAATGAATTGCAGGAAGTAAATAACAAATTGGGCGCATTAAAAAAGCTATTATTGTAGCGCAGGAAATTCAATAAGAAGTTGACAGGTGACAGTTGACAGATGATAGCATTTGTTGACTGTCAACTGTCATCCATCATCAGTCAACTTAAGAAAATATGAAACTTCTCGTTTTCGATAACTACGATTCTTTTACTTATAACCTCGTTCATTTGGTGGAAAAGATTCTACATCAAAAAGTAGATGTGTACCGAAATGATCAGATAACACTGGAGCAGGTAAATGAGTATGACAAAATAATTTTATCACCTGGCCCTGGTATTCCTGAAGAAGCGGGATTATTATTGCCTTTAATAAAAGAATATGCACCAACGAAATCCATACTGGGCGTATGTTTGGGGCAACAGGCTATTGGAGAAGCGTTTGGCGGAAAGCTTACTAATCTTTCAAAAGTGTATCATGGCGTTTCAACAGACTGTACAATCATAAAAGATGATGATAAATTATTCAAAGGATTACCGATGAATATTGAGGTGGGCCGTTATCATTCGTGGGTGGTGTCGAAGGAAGATTTTCCTGCTGAACTTGAGATAACAGCAATTGATGAAAATGATATGATTATGGCGTTACACCACAAGACTTACGATGTGCGTGGTGTGCAGTTTCATCCGGAAAGTGTGTTAACGCCGCAAGGAGAAGCGATATTGAGGAATTGGTTGGCTGAGTAGGTCTGACGAAGAATATGTAGGATAAGTTATAATCGGAACGATGAAGCGATCCGCCAGCTGGCGGAAAATACGATGATATTTATTCAAAAGCTGATAACATAATTGTAATGAAAAAATACTGAGTTTACTATTTGAACATAAGACACTCGATCGTGCTACGGCAAAGGAAGTGTTGGTTAATATTGGCAAAGGCGTTTACAACGAGCATGAAATAACAGCTTTTATGACCGTGTTTTTAATGCGTAGCATTGCCTTGCAAGAGCTACAAGGTTTTCAGGATGCATTGCTTGAACTCTGCGTTGCTGTTGATTTCGACGGATTGGAAACCATTGATATTGTGGGCACCGGCGGCGACGGAAAAAATACTTTTAACATTTCGACGCTTTCATGTTTTTGTTGCTGGCACCGGACATAAAGTAGCAAAACACGGTAATTACGGAGCATCGGCAATTAGTGGATCTTCCAATGTTATCGAATCGATGGGATATAAATTTAAGAACGATAATGCTGCGCTGCAAAGAGAATTGGAAGAAGCGAATATTTGTTTTTTACATGCACCTCTTTTTCACCCGGCATTGAAAAACGTTGGGCCTATCCGGAAAAATTTAGGAATGCGTACTTTTTCAATATGCTTGGTCCATTAGTAAATCCTGCGTCACCGTCATTTAGCATCATTGGAGTTTATAATTTAGAAATGGCAAGGCTTTATAATTACTTGCTGCAACAACAATCCAGAAAATTTGCTATTGTGCATGGGTTAGATGGTTACGATGAAATTTCATTGACGGGCGATAGTAAACTGTTTACCAAAAATGGAGAAAAAGTTTTGTCCGCAAATCAGTTAGCCGGGCTGGAAGTGAAGCCTGAAGCTATTTCTGGCGGAAGTACTATTGAAGAAGCGGCTTCTATTTTTAAAGCAATCATAGAAGGAAAAGGCACTAAAGAACAGGAAGCTGTTGTATTAGCGAACGCTGCTGTAGCCTTGCAAATAACAGAAGTGTATAAAAATTATGATGATGCATTTGCTGCGGCGAAAGATAGTTTAGCATCGGGCAAAGCAAATGGCTGTTTACAAAAATTGATTTCTTTACAATAAAAAAAGACCTTCGAGGTTTTAAAAACCTCGAAGGTCTACTTCCCGCTATGAATATTTTAGATACAATCATCGCACATAAAAAAACAGAAGTAGCAACGCGCAAAGCTGCGGTTTCTATTAAAGATTTAGAAGCCCGTCCGGGATATATTATTCCGGTTCGTTCTCTCGCTGATTCTTTATTAAAAGAAAACAGCACCGGAATTATTGCCGAGTTTAAAAGAAAGTCTCCATCAAAAGGATTTATAAAGCAAGATGCCAACGTTAGCGAAATTACAACTGCTTATACAAAGCATGGTGCGGCATGTTTGTCTGTATTAACGGACGAGCATTTTTTTGGTGGTTCTGATGAAGATTTAATGCAGGCAAGAAAAAATGATATTCCCATTCTTCGTAAAGATTTTATTATCGACGAATATCAGATTATAGAAGCAAAATCGATAGGGGCGGACGTGATACTATTAATTGCGGCTTGCTTAACGCCAAAAGAAGTACAAAGCCTTGCTACATTTGCTGCGTCGCTCGGACTTGAAACAATATTGGAACTTCATGCCGAGGAAGAGTTGGCACATATTTGCGATGCTACAAAAATTGTCGGCATCAATAATCGCGATTTAAAAACATTTAATGTAGATATTGAACGAAGCCTTCGAATGGCAGAGCGTTTGCCAGCTGATAAAATTAAAATTGCAGAAAGCGGAATTGATAAAATAGAAGATATTTTATTATTCAAACAAAACGGATTTAAAGGTTTTCTTATTGGTGAATATTTTATGAAACAAGAAGATACGCCTGCCCTTTGAGATTTTTGTACAGAAACTAAATGCAGCGCGATGAATGATGTAAAAATAAAAGTATGCGGTATGACTTCATTGAAGCAAGTGCAGGAACTGGCTTTGATAGGCGTGGATTATGCGGGCTTTATTTTTTATGAAAAATCACCGCGCCACTTGGGTAACAAAATTGCTGCTTCCGATCTTAAATATTTTTCTGACATAAAAAAAGTTGGCGTTTTTGTTAATGAATCTAAAGAAAAAATAATACGGACTATTGATGAATATGGTCTTGATGCTGTTCAATTACATGGTGACGAGACGCCCGAGCTTTGTGAAAGTTTGAAAGATACAATTACTGTGATAAAAGCCTTTCGTGTAACAGGGGATGAAGATTTGGTAAATATGCTGCAACCTTATGAAGATAGTGTTGACTACTTTCTCTTCGATACCAAAGCTAAAGAATACGGCGGCACCGGTAAAAAATTTGATTGGTCTGTGTTGGAAAAAATTTCTATAAACAAACCTTATTTTTTAAGCGGCGGTATTGGCATCAATGATATTGAACAAGTGAAATTATTTACATCCGCCAACAATGTTTTTGCAGTAGATGTAAATAGTAAGTTTGAAACAGAGCCGGGTGTGAAGGAAATATTTCCGCTTAAAGAATTTGTAGCACAAATTAGGGGATAGCGGCAAATACTTTGATGAAGTTTTCGAAGTGCAATACGATTGCTTTTCCTGTATTAGTAATTTTTCTTTATTTTGGTGCTGAATTATTTTTGCAACCTAAATTAGCTTATGGAAGAAAAAAAGAAGGGAAGCACCGGTAAAAAGTTGGTCTTGATAATAACACTATTGGTTTTATTATGTTTCCTCGGATTTTATTTATACAGCAAGGGACGCCAAAGTGCAGTAGAAAGCTTGGCTGGTGATGATATCGCCTATGCCATCAACCCGGAGGAGAAAGGACATGGGCTGGCATCTATGGAAGAGTATGAACACTGGAAAGACGCAACTTTTCGCATTAGCGAGTATGACGATATTCCCGAAAACTACAGACGTGCCATTGTTTATATTTTTATGCAAAATGGATATTTTGGGAATAAGGATAAAGACGATGATATTTATTATTTGACAAGTATAAAAGATCGTGCAAAAAGATTTTTTCTTTTGGAGATTTTACCGGTATCACAGAACAAGATAAGCCAGACATGGCATTTTTACTGGAAAATGCAGATTTTGAAAGTAGCGCTTTGTTTATAATAAATAGCCTTGGCGATATTTTATACTGGAAAAAATACAGCAGTGAACTTCCTATTATTAATTCGTTTAAAAAAGGAGAAAAAATATTTATGGGCGACACAATGCTTAAGCCTTCTCCTTTAGACGGATTGATTATTAAATTTAAACATTACAAAGAGGCTTTATTATACGACAGCAAACTTAAAACCTTTGAAAATTACAGGCAGTATACTCAAGAGGAAATAGATGAAATGAATAACCCGGAACCAGAAGTATCAGAGGAGGGCGATCCGGAAGATACGGTAGCAACGGTAAATTAATTGTAAGAAGATTCTATTATCACGTTACATTATATAAAGAAAAATCCCTCAACACTTTTAAAAATATTGAGGGATTTTTACAAATTAATTCTTATTACAACTTTCCTTCCTTAATCTCATCCACAACCGCAGGGTCAAGAAGCGTAGAGGTGTCGCCAAGGTTTTCCAATTCGCCTTCAGCAACTTTGCGTAGTATGCGACGCATAATTTTACCGCTTCTTGTCTTAGGCAAAGCGCTAACAAATTGTATTTTATCCGGCTTGGCAATTGGCCCAATAATCCGGGATACGGTTGCTAATAAATCCTGCTTGCTAAGCTGATCGTCTTCCTCGCGGTGGTGCTTGCTGTCCATCACTACATAAGCGTAAATGCCTTGCCCTTTTAATTCGTGCGGATAGCCAACCACAGCACTTTCTACAACACCGGCCATCATGTTAATAGCATTTTCTACCTCTGCCGTTCCCAGTCTATGGCCACTTACATTCAATACATCATCAACACGGCCAGTAATGCGAAAGTTCCCTTCTTCATCTCTAAAGGCGCCATCTCCGGTAAAATATTTATTCTCGTAAGTACTAAAGTAGGTTTGTCTGCAACGCTCATGATCGCCCCAGGTGGTACGCAAAATTCCCGGCCATGGCATCGTTAAGCAAAGGTTGCCACTATAATGTGTATCCGTAAGTTCTGTTACTTCGTCGCCTTTTTCATCAACCAACACTGGCTTAACTCCGGGCAATGGAAGTGTGGCCCAGCTTGGTTTTGCAGGCGTTATACCCGCTAGGTTAGAAATGAGAATGCCACCTGTTTCTGTTTGCCACCAGGTATCTACAATAGGGCATTTTTTCTTCCCGATATGTTCATCGTACCAATGCCATGCTTCCTCGTTAATGGGCTCGCCAACAGTTCCTAACACTTTTAAAGACGAAAGATCTTTGCCTTTAAGTGGCTCAAGTCCATAACTCATTAAAGATCGAATGGCTGTTGGTGCAGTATATAAAGTATTTACTTTATGCTTATCTACAATATCCCAAAACCTACCAGCATCCGGCCAGGTTGGAATGCCTTCAAACATCAGGCAGGTGGCACCAGCCAGCAATGGGCCATATACAATATAGCTGTGGCCTGTGATCCAGCCAATGTCTGCTGTACAGAAAAATACATCACCCGGATTATATTGAAATACATTTACAAAAGAGTAGGTGGTCCAAAGCATATAACCAGCGGTTGTGTGCACTACACCTTTAGGTTTGCCGGTGCTTCCGGATGTGTACAAAATGAACAACGGATCTTCAGCATCGACTTCTTCTGCCGGTGCTTTCAATGCTTCTTCATTCATGTTTTCAATCACTTCTTCTACTTCATCTCTCCACCACACGTCGCGGCCTTTAATCATGCTTGCCGGAGTTCTGGTTCTTGTATGCACAATTACGCGTTTAACGGTTTTATTTCCAATCAAAGCATCATCAATTATTGACTTCAGCGGAATATCTTTTGCCCCGCGAAAAGCGCCATCGCATGTAATGATGAATTCTGCTTGCGCATCATAAAGCCTGTCGGCTATGCTTTGTGCCGAAAAGCCGCCGAAGATGACGGAATGGATGGCGCCCACTCTTGCACACGCCAAAACCGCAATAGGCAGTTCTGGAATCATGCCCATATAAATGCAAACACGATCGCCTTTCTTTACGCCATTATTGCGAAGAACCTGTGCAAACTCGCACACTTTTCTATGCAATATTTTATAGGTTAATGTTCTTGTTTTTTCGTTCGGATCATTAGGCTCCCAAATGATAGCCGGCCGGTCGCCTATTTCTTCCAAATGCCTGTCCAGGCAGTTTTCCGTTATATTCAGTTTTGCACCTTCAAACCATTTTACCGAAGGTTCTTTGAAGTTCCATTCCAGTCCTTTTTTACTAAAAGGTTGCTTTTTTTCCATTCAAAATGATCAGCTACCTCGCTCCAGAATCCTTCCGGATCTTCCAGGCTTCGCTTATAATCTGCATGATATTGTTCTAATGACTTTATTTGAAAAGGGTATGACATTGCAAACAGTTTTAAAAGGCTAATATAATGAACTATTTATTATTAGCACAGCTAACGTGCAATCGTTTGCTTTAAGATAATGTTATTAGGTCAGCTGATGAACAGATGGCATCGGTATTGTGTCACTCACTTGTGCTGCAGAATATATGGCAGCCTATATATTATTCGCATTTTAAGTTCACAAGTTGGCAGTGTTAAATGTCAACAAGGAATGCTCAACAATCAATTTACAATGAATGAAGTTTCATGCCTATCAAATCCTCGGCTTCCATGGAATATCCTCAACCTTCAATAAATGCCCGGTATATCTTGCTAACACAAATAAATAATCGCTTAAACGATTAAGGTATTTAATAAGAATATTGTCTACAGGCTCTATATCCGACAAACGGACGCAGCAACGCTCAGCACGGCGGCAAACACAGCGTGCGATGTGTAAATGTGATATAGCGATATCGCCGCCTGGTAAAATAAAAGACTTCATAGGTTCTAACTCCAATTCCATCTGATCTATTTCTTTCTCTAAAAATGCACAATCGCTTTCGTGCAAATCAGGAATGGCCATTTTTATTTTTTTACCCGGATCGCAAGCCAGCTCTGCGCCAATGGTAAATAACCGATCCTGAATTTCCTGCAAAGCATGTAAAGTCGTTTCATGTTTTAGCAAATCTTTACATAAGCCGATATGTGAGTTGAGCTCATCAACCGTTCCGTAACTTTCAATACGCAAATCAGCTTTAGAAACTTTGGTGCCGCCAATTAAGGAAGTTGTTCCTTTATCTCCTGTTTTTGTATAAATCTTAAAAGACATGATGAGTTTGAAATTTGACATTTAAGATTAGAAAGTAGAAAATTTCTAATTAAGATGAACAACTGTTGGCTGCTCCACTTTTTCATCGGTTTCAACTTCTCCGTCTCTTAATCGTATAATACGGTGCGAGTGGCGTGCAATATCTTCTTCGTGTGTAACCAAAACAACGGTATTTCCGCTGCTGTGTATTTTACCAAAAATGTCCATTATTTCGTACGAGGTTTTGGTATCAAGGTTTCCTGTTGGTTCGTCCGCCAGAATAATGGACGGGTCGTTTACCAATGCCCGCGCAATGGCAACACGCTGGCACTGACCGCCGCTTAGCTCGTTAGGTTTATGGTGACTACGGTCCGTAAGGCTTACTTTTTCGAGCACTTCCATTGCTTTTTCATTACGCATTTTTTGGGAATACCTGCATAAATTAAAGGAAGTGCCACATTTTCGAGCGCCGTTAATCGAGGCAATAAATTGAACTGCTGAAACACAAATCCTATTTCCTGATTGCGCACTTCAGCCAATGCATTGTCATGCATTTTACTTACGTCCTGATTATTCAAAATATATAAACCGGCAGTTGGACTGTCCAGGCATCCCAATATATTCATCAAAGTACTTTTACCGCTTCCAGACGGCCCCATAAGAGAAACGTATTCATTTTTATGAATATCCAAAGAAACGCCTTTAAGCACTTTAAGCTCCTGCTGGCCCATGATGTAGCTTTTGCGTAATTGCTCTATGTGGATGATGCCTTGCAATTATGTATAATTTTAGTTGACAGTTGACGGATGGCGGATGACAGAAACTGTCAACTGTTATCCATCAACTAAATGCTATTTTTTTATCACTTTAGGAACTAAGAAAAACTGCCCGTCAGTTTCCGGGGCATTTTTTAGCGCATCTTCTCTGCTCGCAGAACCTTTTATTTCATCTTCACGAAGCACATTAATTTCATCGCTCATGTGCATCAGCGGTTCTACCTCCCCTAAATCCAATTCGTTTAATTTCTCTACAAATCCGATCATATTTTGGAGATCTTTAGAAATGTCTTTTTTTCCTGTTCGGTAAATGTTAGTTTCGACAGATGTGCCAGCTTGTCTACTAATGCGTCATTAACTTCCATGTATCAAATTTAGTTGAAATGTGTGAATAGGCTTTAACGGTTTCGGATTACTGTTTTTTCACTTCGTCTCCACAATTTAAGTTCGCAAAAATAATTCGGAAGGTAAATTGAAGAAATCCCGAAGTCGCTGAGCCATTTTGAGTGTCAATTCTCTTCTTCCAGACAGGATTGAAGATACATGCCCCTTGCTGCCTATCACCTCCTCCATATCTTTATTTCTAAGTCCTCTTTCCTGCATTTTTTCTTTAATTACTTCCAGTATATCAATCTGCGGCATTTTTATTGTTCTGTCTTCGTAATCTTTTATCAATACAAGCAACAATCCTAACTCATCATCTTCGGGTGAACCAGGTTGCGCATGAAAAATTTCCATTGCACGTTTTATTGCTTGGCGATGTTCTTTTTCTGTTTTTATAACTTTCCAGGTCATTGTATAAAATTTATAAGTCTAAATTGTAAGGCACGGTTGCAACATCTATTTTATCATATTCTTCATGTGTTCCGAACCAAATAGTATAACACGCTTTTCTAACGAAGTTCATCAAAACAACCAGTCGGTATTCATTTCCTTTTATATTAAATACCACCCGCTGGTTATTGACAATACTCGCACTTCTGAACATTTCTTTTAACTGATTAAAGTTATCAAAATCGAGTTTTAGCATTTCTGTATACCAAGTAAGAAATTGATTTTTTGCTTTAGGGTAGCGCTTCGAATAGTAGATAATGGTCTTTCTGTTAATGATGTTCACTACGCAAAAGTATAAAATAGTTTTCATTTTGAAAACTATTTTAATGAACGGAATTTTTTCTGGTAATTATTACAACACTTTCAAACTTTCCACTTTATCGTTGTCTATTTTTTTAACTAAAGCTTCGAGTGTTTCAAATTTTTCTTCCGCCGCAAAAAATGTTTTACATAAACCCGAAGCGTCCTTCCATAAATATCATTTTGAAAGTTAAATAAATTCACTTCAATGACACGCTTTGTGCCGTCAACCGTTGGCCTGAAACCAATGCTCATCATGCCTTTTAGCAACGCGCCATATTTTCCTTCTTCGTTTTTTACAGATGCATAAACTGCGTAAATCCCATCTGCCGGAAGTATTTTTTCTTCTGTATTAATTTTTAAATTGGCAGTTGGATATCCTAATTCGCGGCCTAATTTATCGCCATGAACTACTTCTCCTTCAAAAAAGAAATGATAACCTAAAAGATGATTGGTTGTAGTTGTGTCTCCATTTAAAATAGCTTCCCTGATTTTGGTAGAACTAATACCCACATGATCTAAAATATGCTTGGGAATCTCTTTTAAATTATAATTATATTTTTCCTGATAAATCTCCAGGAGTTTATAATTTCCTTTGCGATTTTTACCAAAATGATGATCGTAACCTATAATTATAGTGTGCGGATGAAATTTGTCGATCAAAAAATCTTTGAGATAATCTTCGGGTTCCTGATTGGCAAAAACATCAGTGAAAGGCGTTACTATTAAATGATTTACGCCTAATTGTTCTAATAATTCCGTTTTCTCGCTTAATGTATTGATAAGACGGATGCCCAAAATGGAAGAGGATACCACTTTTCTTGGGTGAGGGTGAAATGTGATGATGACAGATTCTCCACCTGCTTCAAGGGCTGTTTTTGTGAGCTGGTCTATTATTTTCTTGTGTCCTTCGTGCACACCATCAAAAGTGCCTATCGTAATTACGGCATTTTTGAAGACCGGCAAATTGTTGATATCGTAATGAATTTGCATAAAATGCAAAAGTAGGTGAGAACATCGTAATTCATAATTTGTACAGCACACACTTCTTCCGATTGTTTTATCTTCGCGGCGAATTTGATGGCAATCGTTTATATAGGCTGAGATATGATCGGGACGATAAACCGAGCGTGGCAAATTCGATGATAGCAGCAGGAAGCTGGTTCAATAAAAAATATACAATGTCGTTATACTCGAAAAGAGGCGTTTCTGCCAAAAAGAAGAAGTTCACGAAGCAGTTAAAAATCTTGATAAAGGTTTGTATGAGAATGCGTTTTGTAAAATTTATCCGGATGTTTTGGTAGGTGATGCGGATTGGGTGAATGTGATGCATGCGGATGGTGCTGGAACGAAAAGCATTCTGGCTTATTTATATTGGAAGGAAACAGGAGATGCGAGCGTGTGGCGAGGTATTGCACAGGATGCGATTGTAATGAATCTGGATGATTTATTGTGCGTGGGAATTTACGACAAGGTGGCTTTTTCATCTACTATTGATAGAAATAAAACATTGATTCCTGCTGAAGTTTTGAGTGAAGTAATTAATGGGAGCCAGCAGTTTTTTGATACGATGAAAGAGTATGGCGTAAATATTACTTTTATGGGTGGTGAAACGGCTGACGTTGGCGATGTGGTAAGAACGATTGCTGTAAACGGAACAATGGTAGCAAGATGGCCGAAGGAAAAAGTAGTTACCAACGAAAAAATAAAACCGGGAAATGTGATTGTGGGCCTGGCTTCTTTTGGCAAAGCTAATTACGAAACCGAATACAATAGCGGCCTTGCGAGCAATGGACTTACCAGCGCGCGTCATGATGTGTTGAATAAATACTATGCTGAACAATTTCCGGAAACCTTTGAGCCTAAACTTAGCGATGATGTAGTGTATATTGGCAAACACCGTATGACGGATACAATAACTGTGGATGGTGAAGAAACTACGGTTGGTAAGCTTGTGTTGAGTCCGACGCGAACTTTTGCACCCATAATGAAAGCCTTGCTGGAAGAGCATTTTGATGCTATTAACGGTTTGATACATTGCAGCGGCGGCGGCCAGACGAAATGCATGAAATATGTACCAAAAGATGTTAAGATTGTAAAGGATAACCTATTTACACCTCCCGTTATTTTTGATATTATTAAAGATGCGAGTGGAGCTGATGAAAAAGAAATGTACCAGGTATTTAATATGGGTACAAGGCTTGAGATTTATACAAATGAAGCGGATGCCCAAATCATTATAGATGTGGCAAAGGGGTTTGGAGTACAGGCGCAGGTAATTGGAAGGGTGGAAGCTGCCGACAGACAATCTTTAGAGATGATTACTGCCGCGGGATCGTTTATATTTTAGGAAAACGTTTGCCGGATTATCATAAAGGTTTGACATATTTTTACTAAGTTGAGCTCAAAATATTTCTGTACCGCATGGATACTGCTGCCCTCGCCAGTATTAACAAGGATATTGTTATTGCAACCTTTAAGAGTTTTGCCTTTCGCATTTTTGAAGTTTCCAAAAATGAGATCATAACCAACGTATGGGCTAAAGATGAAGTTGATGAACGCCAGGGTAGAGAAAAATATCTTGGTTTGAATGCGTCGGATATCAATAACGACAATGTTATAAGAGAGTGTGTTGAGGCGATCAGAAAGGTTTTTTCGGATTCTGAACCGATGTTCTTCGAGTATAATGTTCAGGTAGAAGGACATTCTATGAAATTTCCTATCAAAGTATTGCGTGCTATTTACAATAATGATTTTGTACTTGTTATAGTTGAGAAAATTTTAACTAAAGAAATAATTGAAGATAAATGGCATTTAGCGTTGAATGCTGTTGGCGATGGTATATGGGATGTTAATCTTGAAACCAACAGAATTTTCTTTTCTCCCAAATGGTGGGAGATTTTTGGTTATTCGGAAGATGAAATTCAAACTACTGAACAGTGGCGCGCTAAAATTCATCCTGGTGATTTGGAAATAGCCACGAAAATGATGGCGGATCATTTGGAAGGCAGAACTCCTGTCTACACTGCAGAATTGAGATACCTGTGTAAGGACGGGAGTTATAGATGGATTCTGAGTAGAGGCCTGGTCACCAATTATAGCCAAGACAACAAACCGTTAAGGTTTATTGGTACTCACAATGATATTCATGAGCGAAAGCTGCATGACATGGCTAACATAGAAGATAAAAAACGTTATAAAATATTATTTGATTACAGTGTGGCATTGATATGTACACATGATCTGGATGGAAACGTTCTTAATGTTAACCCATACGCTACAGAGTTGCTAAAATTCAATTATGACGAATTGGTAAGCAAGAACATTGCTGATCTTGTACCTGAGAAATTCCGGAAAGATGTAATTAATGAATATTTGCCAGCAATCATAAACAATTCAAGAGCGGAAGGCATTTTGCGTATGCTGGCAAAAGACGGAACTATTAAGCACCTGTTATACAAAAACTACTTATTTAGTAATCCTGAAGGTGAAAAGTATATAATCGCATTTGCACAGGACATTACGGAAAGGTTAAGAGCGGAAAGCGGATTGCGTACAAGCGAAAAATTGTTTTCAACCTATTTTAACTTATCTGGTATTGGAATGGCTATTGTCAATCCATCCGGAAAATGGGAAAGAGTAAACGATGCTTTATGCCGGATGATAGGTTACACTCCAAGTGAATTAACCCAAATGAACTTTGGAAGTATTACACATCCTGAGGATGCCGCGCGTGACATTGAAGCAAAGGAAAGAATGCTACGCGGAGAGATTGATATTTATGAAGTGGAAAAGCGATACATAACCAAGGAAAAGAAAACAATATGGATATCACTTACGGCCTCATTGGTTAAGGATTCTGAAGGCAAGCCAAAGTTCTTCCTGTCGCAATTTGCAGATATTTCTACACGGAAGGCGCTTACCAATGAACTGCATACGAAAAACCAGGAACTTAACCAGGCACGCGATGAATTGTTGAACAAAGTAAAAGAACTTGAAGAGTTGAGCCATGCAATCGGCCATAATCTGCGTGGTCCTGCAAAAAATATTAATTTGCTGACAAAGGTGCTGAATGTTAAGTGTGGCAAGGCATCAGATAACGAAGATGCCAACACATTGGCGCGTTCGTTTAGTATGGATGAACTTGCTTCGATGATTGACACAGTGGGGAACTCTATGACCAATAGCCTTGAAACCTTGTTAAATATTGCAGAAATAAGATTGAATAAGGAGATCCCGTTTGATGAATGCAATTTTGACCAGGTTATCAATTCCGTACTTGACCAGTTAGCAGGCGATGTTCTCAGAAAAAAATAAAAATAAAACGTAGCCTGAGTATAAAAGATATTCATTATCCTAAACCATACCTGGAGAGCATTATATATAATTTGATCAGCAACGCCATAAAGTATAGCAATCCCCTTGTGACATCAAAAATCTGGATTGATACGCGCTTAAACCGGGATAGCCAGATTGTTTTATCTGTAAAAGACAACGGGTTTGGCATAGATATGGAAAAGTATGGAAAAAGAATATTTAAGCTTAGCCAGGTTTTTCATCAGAATACTGATAGCAAAGGCGTAGGATTGTATCTTACCAAAACACAAATCGAATCATTGGGGGGAGAATAGAAGTTGAAAGTAAAGTTAACGAAGGTTCAGTTTTTACTGTTTTTTTTAGCTAAGCTGCAAATTCTTTAATCGAAAATTTTAGACTAGGCTTAAATACAGATTGTTTATCATTTTTGTTGCTGCTGATATTCAGATGGAGTTATTTTAAACTGCTTCTGAAAATTTCTACCAAACTGCGTAAGCGAATGATATCCCACTCGTTCAGCTATTTCACTAAGTGCGATTACTTTTGTGTTCATTAATTCAACTGCTTTTTTAAGCCTCGAAATGTTGATCATTTCGTTTGGTGAAAGGTTTGATATTGATTTTACTTTTCGATATAAAGTAGGCCTGCTCATATTCATAGCCAATGCAAGATGTTCTACATCTAATTTATCGTTTGCAATGTTCTCAATAATACAATCATTGAGCTTCTCCAGAAATTCCTCATCCATTTTTGTGTGCGCCATGCTTTTGATGTGCGCAAGTGGTGAGTTAGCAAAATATTCCTTCACTTTATTTCGATTGGACAACAGGCTGGAAACCTGTGCAGCAAGGTGTTCGGAGAAAAAGGCTTTTCGATATAGGCATCTGCTCCATAATTCAGGCCTTGGATTTTTGAGTGAAGTGTATTTTTTGCCGTTAATAGAATTACTGGTATATGGCTAAGTTCAAAGTCTGATTTTATTTTTTCGCAAAGTTCAAAACCATCCATTTCTGGCATCATAATATCACTAATAATAAGCTGAACAACTTCATCCGCTAATATATTTAATGCCTCAATACCATCTGCTGCTGTAATTATGGAATAAAGCTCGCCCAGGTCGTCTTTTAAAAACTCAAGTATTTCTTCGTTATCATCAACGATTAATATGGCAGGTTTATCAATATGAAGTTCCATGTTTAGTTTTCTTCTGTTGGCAATGTAAGCACAAAACTGTTTAAATTATCTTTTGTATAAACAAATAGGCTGCCGCCTTGTAATTCAGCCAGCGAACGTGCTAAAGGCAGGCCCATACCTGTTCCCGTTATTTTGTCTGTCTGCTTGGATCTGAAAAATGGCTGAAATATTTTTTCCTTCAGATCTTCAAGTATGATTGGCCATCGTTACTTATTACGATGCTTACAAATCCGTTTTCGGTTTTAAGAATGGAAAGAGCCACAAGCCTTTGGCAGTATTTAATAGCATTGTCCAATAAGTTGCTTATAATTTTAGTAGTTGCTTCTTCGTCTATTTTACAACGAAAGATTTTTTCTTCCGTTATTTCCATTTTTATTTTTTTACTTTCAGCTAAAGGATAAAAATTACCCCAAATAATTTTGATCAAAGAATTGATATCCTTTTCTTCGAGCGTTAATACAAACGACCCTGCTTCAACCCGTCTGAAATCAAGCAGCTGATTCGTTAAGTCCATTAGTCTTTCAGTATTTTTATTCATTACCAATAAATACTTCTCATTTTGTGGAGACAACACCAGGTTGCGCATCAGCTTTTCCATAGGCGCTTTTATAAGTGTTAACGGTGTTCTTATCTCATGTGCAATGTTTGTAAAGAAATCAATTTTGGAATTAAACATTTCCTTTTCTTTTGATCTTTCAAAGAGTTCCATTGTTCGCTGCTGTTTGCCCAGTTGCCTTTCATGATAATACATAATGACGACATAAACGATAAATATTGCTAGCATAAAATAAGCTAAATAGGCCCAGTGAGAACTCCACCAGGGGGTAGTATTTTTATGTGTAGTATTTTTTCGTTTGCAGCCCACTCTCCATTGCTGTCTGTTGATCGTACGTAGAAAGTATAACTTCCTGGTGAGAGATTAGTGAAATAAACCCTCCTGTTTGTTTTAATATAATTCCATTCCTGATCAACGCCCTGAAGCTTGTAGGCGTACTGTATAGTTTTAGGAGATGTATAGTTAAGTGCAGCGAAATCAAGGCTTATAGAGGATTGTGTGTAGCTAAGTGTAATATCTTTTGTATTTAGTACGGAAGATCTTAATGGGCCTGTTGGATGTATTTCTACATCTTTATTATTGATCTGCAAATTGGTAATATATAAAGCCGGTATTGCTTTGATGCTGCTATTAATTTGTAAAGGGTTAAATCTTATTAAGCCTTTAGCGCTGCCGAAATACATTAACCCGTTTGAATCTTTGAATGCTGAAGAATAATTGAATTGGTCGCTCAGCAAACCGGTGGATTGAGTGAAAGTATTAGTAGCGCCTGTTCTGATATCTAACCTTACCAACCCTTTTGAAGTAGTGATCCATAAAAAATGTGTATCGTCTTCAATGGCGCTGTAGATCAGGTTACTTGGTAAACCGCTTGCGGTTGAATATAATTTTGCCTTTAAAGTTGAAGGGTTGATCTCATACAAACCATCTTCTGTGCATATGAGCAAAGATTGCTTAGTTGTGATATATAAATTAGTTATGCGGTTTTCGCTTAACTTTTCTCTTTGTTTATATTTTATTTTTAAATGTCCGAATTTTTTTAAACGAGGATTATAAAAATAAACTCCGCTTTTAAATGTACCTACCCAAACATTACCACTTGAATCTTCTGTAATTGCAGAAAAAAGTTATTAGGAGGTAAAAAGTTCAGCGGAATGAAATTGTCTTTTCCGTTGTTATAGATATATAAACCATTTGATGTTCCTACGAATATTAAGCCCGCCTTTGTTTTATACAAAGAGTGTATGAAGTTGCTTTTAAGATCGTTGGCCCCATCACCATAAGAATAATGTTTTATAATTTTTCTTGTTTTGATATCCATAACGTCCAGGCCATGCTCAAACGTCCCGATCCAGAGTTTGTCGCCATCTACCAATAACCCGTGAATATTGGTATGTGCAAGATTGCTATGTCCATCTTCAGGACTATAATTTGTAAAAGCAGCACTCCGAGGATCATAAACACTAAGCCCGGCATCTTCAGTTCCGATCCAGATTTTACCGTTATTATCCTGTGTTATTTCCCTTACTGCATTACCTTTTAGCGAGTTTTCATTAGGTGTATAAAAAAATTTTTCGAATTCTATTTTTTGGCGGGGATAATAATTTACGCCACCAAAATAGGTGCACGCCCAGATGCCACCATCCTTATCTTTTGTAAAAGCATATACAGCATTGTCAGATAGTGCATACGCATTAACAGGATTTTTCACTAGGTGTATGAAACCGTCTTTTGCTAAATCATATATGTAGATACCATTTTCTGTAGCTATCCAATATTCTCGTTTATCGCGTCTGATAACATCCCTGACATAAATGTCAGTGTTGCCTTCGTTATAAAGTAGCAGGTCTTCATAGCTGTTCTTATTAAGGTAAAATATTTTAAGACCCTGATTTGAAGTACCTATAAAAAGAAAGCCCAAACCGGAATCGTAGATTTTCTCAACCCAGGCTGAAGAGGATTGTTTTGAATGACTGAATACAGAAAAAGCAGAAAATGTATTTTGTATTGAATTATATTTTACGATGTTTCCATCAATTGTACCTATCCATATCTGGCCATCATAAGTACGACTTACAGTAGTGCAAAAGTGCAGATAATCGATATCATTGTAAATGATCAGTTTTTTTTGCAGGCCGTTATATTGATAGAGTTTGAATCCCGCAATAAACCAAAGGTTTCCGTTTTTATCTGATGTGATCCCGCTTATCTCGCTACGCGGACAACCTGGTAGCAAACTGAATTTTTCAGATTTCGGATCATATGCAAACAATCCACGTTCAGTACCCACCCATAAAATTCCATTAGCATCTTCATACAAACGCCAGATTGAGTTGTTTCCAATACTTGAACTATCTGACTGATTATTCCTGTATATTTTAAACGTATAGCCGTCAAAGCGATTTAAGCCATCCTTTGTACCAAACCACATAAAACCTTTACTATCCTGCAATGTACATATAGATGTATTATTCGATAACCCATCCTCAACCTGGTAATGCCGAAAATGGTATTGCTGTGCATTTACTATGCAAGCACTAATAAGCAGTGATATGGTCAATAAAAATCTTTGCAAGTAGATACTCTAAAGTGATTAAAATAATAATGTTAGAAATGCGAATATAAAAATTGAGACAATTTGTAGAAAGAATGAGACAAAATATTGTTAACAAAATGTTGGCTAATGATAATTTAGCTATGTACTTCTTTTTACATTAAATAAACGATTGTAATATGGAATTGGATCAATTGCCATGGAATGGTATACTGCGTTGTACCATTACCAAACTAAAGCTCAAACTTTCTTCAAAGAAAACATTTTTACTCGTCTGTCTCAGTTTTCTTTTTAGCAGCCTTATAGCTCAAACAAATGTGACGGGTAAGGTTACAAACGACAAGGGTGAACCACTTGAGGGTGTGACTGTAACGCTTGCAGGTACAGAAAATGCTGTTTCAACAAGTGATGCCGGAACGTATTCGATTAATGCACCAACAAATGGAACACTTGTTTTTACTTCAGTTGGTTATGGAGATGAAAGAGTTTTAATCAATAACAGGCCTGTTGTCGATGTTAATATGGCGCAGGCTGCTTCTGATATGAACGAAGTAGTAGTGATCGGATATGGAACTCGTAGAAAAGGAGATGTTACCAGTTCTGTAGCTTCTGTATCCGCGGATGATATTGCCCGTGTGCATGGCGGCTCTACGGTAAGTACTCTTTTAGCAGGTAAAATGCCGGGCGTTTCTTTTAGAATGGCTGATGGCCGGCCAGGTGCCAGTGCTAATATTCAAATACGAGGTATGGGCAATCCTTTGTTTATCATCGATGATATACAACAAGATAAAGGGCAGTTTGATAACCTTTCTCCGGATGATATTGAAAATATTACTGTTCTAAAAGATGCTGCGGCCTCTATTTATGGTAGCAGGGCTGCTAATGGTGTGGTTTTGGTAACTACCAAAAAGGGGAAAACGGGTCAGCGAAGTTCTATTAATTTGGGAGGATATACTGGCTGGCAAAATTGGTCACGTTTTCCTCATACCACCAATGCCTATGAATGGATGGTGGGAAAAGCCGATGCAGAAATGACATTTTACGGCCGGACAGATATTACTCCTGAAGAACTTGAAAAATGGAAGGCTGGAACTGAGTATGGCTATATGAGTCAGGACTGGCGGGATTTGATTGTTGCCAAAAACGCACCTTTATATTCTTTCAATGCGAATGTAACAGGAGGCTCAGAGAAAGTGAACTATTATGTATCTGCTACTCATTTAGATCAAAGAGGGGTTTATGGTAAGGATAGAGAGTTTTTATTTAAACGTACCAATATTCAAAGTAATATCGATGCTAAAATATCGCAACGTTTAAAAGTTGGCTTGCAAATCAATGGACGTATTGAAACACGCGACCAACCGGGTGTTCCGGGAGGTGATGATTATTGGGCAGCTAGATTTGCTTTGTTTAGAAACCGCCCTATGGAGTTAGCTTATGCTAATAATAATCCTTTATATCCCAATGATATTGGGCATAATACGGAAAACTGGGCTGTCCAAACAAAAGCACTTACGGGTTACTGGCGTTCTGACTGGCGAGTTTTGCAGGCCAATTTTAATGCAGAATATCAAATACCCGGAGTTAAAGGTTTAACACTAAAAGGTAAATATTCTTATTATCTCGCAGATAATGTGATCAATGGTCACGAGTACACTTACGATGTGTACACTTATCATCCAGATACTGATATCTATGAGAAAAAAGTAGGTAGTTCGAATCCATATCGGGAGCGCAGGTTAGAAAAGGTATTTAATAATGTTTCACAAATTCAGTTAGATTATAATCGGAGTTTTGGTGATCATACAATTTCAGGAACTTTTGTTAACGAACGTATTGAAAACAAAAGAACTTACACCTTTCAGCACGGCGTGCCTAAAATTAACTTTCTTCCTGTATTGCAATTTGCAGATTTGGATGGTCAGAATTATGCAGACATTGAAGCAGAACAGGCTCGCTTAGGATATGTACTTAAAATTGGCTATAACTACGGCTCCAAGTATTTCTTAGATTTTGCTGGTAGAAGAGATGCATCCTGGAAATTCGCTCCAACAAAAAGGGTAGGTTATTTCCCTTCTGTTTCTGGTGCATGGAGAATTTCCAGAGAACCATTTTTTAGAAATGTGTTAGGCGAAAACTCTGTTTTAAATGATCTGAAGCTTAGAGCATCTTATGGTGTTTTGGGAGATGATGATATTGGGCTTGATCCGTATGCCTATTTGTTAGGGTATCGATACGGAGAAGGCCAGGCTATTTTGGATGGTGTTGTGGTTACTTCATCAAGATTGAGAGATGGCGGCGTTGTTATTGATAACCTTTCGTGGTTTGAAAGCCGTATAACAGATATTGGTTTGGATTTTGAAATGTTTAACAGCAAATTAAATGGCGTTGTTGATTATTTCTATAGAAAAAGAACAGGCCTGCCGGATAGAAAATATGATGTTTTGATACCCAGTGAAGTTGGATATGGGCTTCCTCAGGAAAATTTAAATAGCGATGCCAGATTTGGTGGAGAGATTGCGCTTAGATATACTGATAAAATAGGAGAACTGGAATATAATGTTGGTGGCAATTTTTCTTTGTCAAGATCTAAATTTTTACAATCATACAAACCAAGATTTGAAAACTCATGGGATCAATATCGTACGTCAGGTGAAAACAGATATTCAGATATTTTTTGGGGATATGAAGTTACCGGGCAGTTTCAATCATTCGAAGAAATCAATAATTATCCTGTGAATATTGACAATGAAGGAAACCGAACATTAAAGCCAGGTTCTTTAATTTATAAAGACCAAAATGGTGATGGTATTATTAACGGTTATGATGAAAGGCCAATAGGCTATACTACCACCGGACAGCCCAATATTCAATATGGTTTCCAAATAGGTTTACGCTATAAAGGATTTGATTTTAATGCAGATTTTTCAGGTGGTGCATTGTATTCCTGGAACCAAAATTGGGAAATGCGCTGGCCTTATCAAAATACAGGAGCTTTACGCCAGTCTATATATGATGACAGATGGCATCGTGCAGACCTGTTCGATCCTAATAGTGCCTGGATCCCAGGAAAGTATCCAGCCATTAGCTTTACGAGAGCTGGAGAAGTGACTACAATAAAAATTCTACGTATTGGTTACACAATGTTCGCTATTTAAGAGCGCGGACAATTGAATTGGGTTATAACATTCCAAAAAGATTGGTCGAAAAAATTAAAATACAAAGTGCCAGATTTTATATTAATGGATACAATTTGTTCTCCATTGATAATTTGAAGGAATATGAAATAGATCCTGAAATAGCTGACGACAATGGCCTGCAATATCCACAAAACAAGTTTGTAAACATTGGTTTCAATCTTTCTTTGTAAAATTTTAATACTTAGTACAATGAAAAAAAGTCTTATATATTTCTTTCTTATTATTATAACCTGTCTTCAGATTGGTTGTATAAAGGATTCAGAGTTCCTGACACGCAAGCCTACAGACGTTATTGGCCCAGATGATTTGTGGACCGACAATAACCTAGTGCTATCCGTACTGGCTGATTTTTATGATCGATATCCGGATTTTCAAAGAATAGACCGATGGTGGGAATATACTAATTTTGAAGAGGCTTTTCCCTCTGCAGCCGGTGATTATTGGCGTATTCAAAACACCGACTGGGCTTACGATTGGTGGTCTACATGGGATTACGCTTTTGTAAGAGATTTGAATATGTTTATTGCTACAGGAACAGCATCAACGACATTGGCGGAAGCGGATAAAAAAGGTTTATAGCAGAAGCTCGATATGTAAGAGCGTCTCTGTATTTTGACATGGTAAAAAAATGGGTGGTGTTCCATTAATTCTTGAAGAGTTGACTTATGATTTTAGTGGCGATCCTACTTACTTGCAATATGCACGTGCTAAAGAGCATGAAATATATGATTTTGTAATTAGCGAAATGGAGGCGATTAAAGATCAGCTTCCTACTTCTGGAACTCAAACACGTGCAACATGGGGAGCCGCTTTGGCTCTTGAAGCAAGAGCCGCTTTGTATGCAGGCTCTATTGCAAAATATGGTACTAATACACCGCAGGTTTCCTAACTGGTGGAGAAGTTGGAATACCCGCGTCTATGGCTGATGGATATTATCTAAAAGCGTTAACTGCTGCGCAGGCAATTATTACTTCTGGTAGGTATTCGCTCTACCAAAAGAAAGATGTATTGTGGGATAATTTTGCATCGCTTTTTACAGATAAGGCTAACAATCCCGAAGTTATTTTTGCGAAGGATTATTTACTGAAAACGAATCGTATTCATGGTTATACTTTACAAAATCAGCCACGTACATCTGCGGAAGAACAACAAGGCGGTAGATTGAATCCGGCATTAAATCTAGCTCAGGAGTTTGAATTATTAAATAACACCTTCGCCCCATTTGCAACAAAGGATGGCGCTGGTAATGATATCTATTATGATAATATAAAGGACATTTTTGCTGGCAGAGATGCAAGGTTGGAAGGAACTATAATGTTGCCAGGAACACAGTTTAAAGGTGTAACAACTGATATTTGGGCGGGATGGTTACTAGCCAATAACAGCATTGTAACTGGTGATCAGTTTGGACAAATTAAAACCAATGTATTGCCAGGAAATACTGGATCTGTACAGGTTGTAGGGAAAGACGGCCCAATTGATGCATTAGAATTTGGTACTCAGACTGGCTTTTTTGTAAGAAAGTATATGGATAATAATATTGGATCAGGACGTATTGGAACGCAAAGTGATGTATGGTGGATTCGCTATCGTTATGCTGAAGTATTATTAAATGCCGCAGAAGCTGCTTTCGAGTTAGGACAATCGGGAATAGCGGCAGGTTATATGAACCAGGTTCGTGAAAGAGCCGGACTCACGATACCATTAACATCCGGACAAATCACTTTTGACAGAATCGTACACGAACGTAAAGTGGAACTAGCATTTGAAGATCATATTTTGTGGGATAAAAAGCGTTGGCGTATAGCACACCTTTCATGGAATGGGGAAAACATGAACGCATCTACTGTTGCTCAAAATATTGGAAGTGCTACCAAGGCTCAAACAATGGTGTTCGGCTTGTGGCCGTATAAATATCATAATCCGGGAAATGCCAATCATAATAAATATGTTTTTAGGATTGTAAAACCAAGCAGGGTATCACAAGCTCACAGGTTTAGGTTGGGTAATTATTATTCATTAATCAATAACGATATAAGATCTAATAATCCAAAAATTGTAAGACAGCCGAATCAATAATCTGAATGATTTGAGTATTATAACAATTAAAAGTTTAGAGATGAAGAGAATATTCATTATATACAGCATAGTAATTCTAGTATTTAGTATAGTCTTTTGTTCCTGTACAAAGGATAATTACGAACCTCCTGCCTCAATGTTTGAAGGGAGAATTGTTTATCAGGGAGAACCTATACCTGTAGAAAGTGGACAGGTAGCTTTTGAACTTTGGCAACCTGGCTTTGGTAAAAATGGACAGATAGATGTATCTATAGATCAGGATGGTAACTTTTCTTCGTTACTTTTTGATGGTAATTATAAGTTGATTTTTGCTGCCAATCAAGGTCCTTTTTATTGGAAACGTAATAGTGCAGGAGCTGTTGATACTATAGCTGTAAATATTAGCGGTAATAAAACTATGGATATTGAGGTAACTCCTTACTACATGATTCGCAATGCCCAAATCAGTAACAACGAAAAAGTTGTTACTGCTACTTTTTCAATAGAAAAAATTATTACTGATGCAAATGCAAGAAATATTGAACGGGTTTCTCTTTACATTAATAAAACACAATTTGTATCTGGAAATGGTACACAAAATATCGCCAAAAAGGATCTTGCAGCAGGTGATATTGTAAATATGAATAGCATTAGTTTATCTGCGACTATTCCAGACATTGTTCCCATCCAGAACTATGTATTTGCACGTATTGGTCTTAAGATTGCTGGCGCTGATGACATGATCTTTTCGCCATTACAAAAACTAACCTATTAAAAAAAATTTTACTAAAAGACAATAAGAGAAGTAATGAGTATTAGAAAGAGTTTTGCTTTGATGGCAATTTTGGGAATGAGCAGTTTATCATTATCAGCTCAAGAGTGGAAGCCTGTTGAAGGTAAAATTATGACGCCTTGGGCAGACAAAGTTGATCCGGCCCAACCATTGCCTGAGTATCCACGTCCGCAGTTAAAACGTGCCGATTGGCAAAACCTGAATGGCTTGTGGGAATATGCAATTACTGCTTCCTCGCAACAAAATATTCCGGTTGCTTTTGATGGCAAGATTTTAGTTCCTTATCCTGTGGAATCTGCCTTATCCGGAGTTGGAAAACGTATAGGAAAAGACCAATTGCTTTGGTATAAAACTACTGCTTCAATCAGCAAGCCCAAGGCCGATCAGGTATTACTACATTTCGGTGCCGTTGATTGGCAGTGCGATCTCTATGTAAATGGACAAAAAGTGGGTAGGCATGAAGGCGGATTCGATCCATTCTCATTCAATATCACTAAATATTTGAAGAAAGGAAAAAAGCAGGACATCGCTTTGCGTGTTTGGGATCCTACCGATGACGGTCCTCAACCAAGAGGAAAGCAAGTTAAAAACCCTGAAGGTATTTGGTACACACCGGTTACAGGTATCTGGCAAACTGTCTGGACGGAAGTGGTGCCGACAACGCATATTGTAACAACTAAACATACACCCGATGTTGATGGCAGCAGTATAAAAGTACAGGCCAGCCTGCAAGACGCAAAAACTGGTGATATTGTAAAGTTTGTAGCATTCGACGGAACGCAACAGGTTGGAGAAGCTACATTGCCTTCGGGAGTTGAAGGTGATATTGCGATAACGAATCCAAAATTGTGGTCGCCCGAAACACCACATTTGTATCAATTGAAAATCTATTTGTACAGAGGCGCTAAGCAGATTGATTATGCCGAAAGCTATTTCGCTATGCGCAAGTCGTCTTTGAAAAAGGATGCAGCAGGCATCAATCGTTTAGCACTTAACAATAAGATTTCATTTCAATACGGTCCGTTGGATCAGGGGTGGTGGCCCGACGGATTATTTACAGCACCAACTGATGAAGCGCTTTTGTTTGACATTGTTAAAACAAAAGAAATGGGCTTTAATATGATTAGAAAACATATTAAGCTGGAGCCTGCACGTTGGTATTATTACTGCGATAGCGTAGGAATAATGGTTTGGCAGGATATGCCAAGTGGAGATTTGGGAGGCAACAGATGGGATATGAGACCAGGGCAAATTTCTGGTTACAACCGCGATAAAGAAAGAAGCGCCGAATCTGAAGCTTATTATAGAAAAGAGTGGAAAGCCATTATGGATGCGGCTCATAATTTTCCATCAATTGTAGTTTGGGTTCCTTTCAATGAAGCCTGGGGTCAATTTAAAACTAAAGAAATTACAGAATGGACAATGAAGTATGATCCGTCTCGTTTGATAAACAGCGCGAGCGGTGGCAATTTCTTTTACACTGGAAATATATTGGATATTCATAATTATCCTGATCCCAATATGCCTGATCCTGCGATCTTCGGAAACAGTGGACAGGCGCTGGTTTTGGGAGAATTTGGTGGATTGGGCCTGCCTGTAGAAGGCCATACCTGGCAGGAAAAAAACAATTGGGGGTATCAGAGTTTTAAAAATAAAACAGAATTGATGCAACGATACTCAAAGATGATGGGTGATTTGAAAAAGCTCATCCCTTTAGGTTTATCAGCTGCTGTATATACGCAAACTACAGATGTGGAAGTGGAGACGAATGGTATTTTAACTTACGATAGAAAAGTAATGAAAATGCCGGAAGCTGAATTAAAGAAATTACACCAGGCGCTTTATGATGCTAACGAAAATGTAAAATAGAAAATTGAGTTGGATGAAATTTTTTTGTTCTTTTCTTTTATTCATTCTGGTAACTGCTGCTGCTCAGGCTCAATCCGTCAAGGCTTTGAGACCTGCGCCTGCGCCATTATTCAGGGATCCGATTACTGACGGCGCAGCTGATCCTGTTATGATTTATAATGAAGAGGAAAAGAGTTGGTGGATGTTATATACACAACGAAGAGCCAATCTGGAATTACCAGATGTGGCTTTTTGTTATGGCAATCCTATTGCTATAGCTTCTACTGACGATCATGGCAAGACATGGATTTACAGAGGAACCCTTGATCTGGCGATAGACCCAGGACTGAATACCTTTTGGGCACCTGATATTGTTTATGATAATGGAGTATATCACTTATTTGTAACGTATATAAAAGGTGTTCGCAATCATTGGGGAGGTGAATCGAGGCTGGCATATTATACAAGCAAAAATATGTGGGACTGGAAGTTTGAACAATTTGTTAATGTGGGAATGAAGAATATCATTGACGGATGTATTGTGAAAAAGCCAGATGGTGGCTGGCGTATGTGGTTTAAAGGACATGATGCGCTTACTTATGCTTCGGACAGTAAGGATCTGAAAAATTGGAAAATGTTTGATGAGCCAGTTATTACTGGTGATAAGCATGAAGGTCCCAATGTATTTGAGTTTGCTGGTTTTTATTGGATGCTTACTGACGAATGGTCTGGAATGAGAGTGTATAAATCTAAAGATCTGAAAAATTGGGAAAAACAAGGCAAGATATTATTTGAAAAAATGGAAAACGTTTTGATGATCATCCAAGTGGTGCGCATGGCGATGCTTTAGTAGCCGGCGGAAAAGCTTATGTATTCTATTTTACACATCCAGGTAGAAAAAACATTTCGATGCAAAAATGAACGAGAGCGGTATATATCCGTTTGAAGAAAGGAGATCATCCATACAAGTAGCCGCGCTTGAATTTAAGGAGGGAACATTAGTTGCAAAAAGAGATGAACCTTTTGATTTTTGGCTTCCCTGATTTTTTATACAGAGAACATGTTTAGACTTTTAAATAAACCACATAGGTTCATAGCTTTATTACGTTTGAGGATATATAGCATCCGCCGAAGGCGGAACATAGCATCTGGCAAGTAAAGCTTATATGTGTCTTTATTTCCTGTTAACATAAAGCCTATGTATCTCCTATGTTTGTTTTTATAAAAATAGTTCTTTGAGATTTTGATTAAAGATACCAATAGATTTGAGTTTATAAAGTGAAAAAGGATGAGAGCGAATATGTACCTAAGCAACGTTAAGTATGCTCTCACATAGATATAGCCTCATCCTTTTTTATCTCTTCGAGTTTGAACAGAATGTAAGGAACAGGGCAAAGCTTTGTATCCAGAATATCCAAGCAGGAGACAAAACGAAGGGGGATTTTTCACTTTACTTTTTTATTTTCAAAAGTATTGGTATGAAACAAATTGTAAAACAGGTTTGCGGTATTGATGTAGCGCAGAAAGAATTGGTAGTGGCATTTGGCCGTATGTACGATGATTTTAGCTCGCAAGTGTATGCCCACAAAACATTTGTGAACAATGTAAAAGGATTCGATTCTTTATTAAGCTGGGTAAAAAAGTTGTCAGAGGAAGTTATTGAAGTTCTATTTTTTATGGAAGCAACGGGTGTTTATCATGAAAAGCTTGCGTATCATCTTTATCTGAATAATCAGCAAGTGAACATTGTGTTACCCAATAAAATCAGCAACTATGCCCGCTCATTAGAAGTCAAAACGGTTACGGACAAAACAGCCAGCGAAGCTATTACACAGTTCGGATTAGAGCGAAAATCAGAGCCCTGGAGTCCTCCCGATCCTGTATTTAAGCAAATGCGGCAGTTGGTAAGGGAACGAGATCAGATAGTGCAGGCACGCACTGTAGCCAAGAATCAGCTTCATGCAGAACAGGCAGAAGCGATACCACTTAAAAATACCGTAAGCAGGCTAAAAAAGCAGATCACGTTTTTCGATAAACAAATAACAGAAGTGGTTCAAGAGATCAATGTATTGATAAAGTCAAATGAAAAAATAAAAGTTGCGGTTGATTTATTATGTTCCATTCCCGGAGTGGGGTTATTAACCGCTTCAACTGTGCTGGCAGAAACGAATGGTTTTGATTTGATAAAGAATAAAAACAACTGACTAGTTATGCGGGCTTAGATGTAAAGGAAAAGCAATCGGGTACTTCGGTAAAAGGAAAACCCAAAATATCAAAAAGAGGCAACAAGTATTTGCGAAAATCTTTGCACATGCCGGCGTTGGGCGCAATAAGCCATGATGAAAGATTTAAAGCCATATTTGCAAGATTAGTAGCCAGGCACGGCATTAAAATGAAAGCTGTAGTAGCTATACAAAGAAAGCTGCTAGAACTAATGTACACGCTCTATAAAAAGCAAGAAAAATATGATAAAAACTATTTTAACAACAATACTGGAGAACATGATACAGAAGATGGAAAAAAGGAGTAGGAAGCAAATAAATATTGCTCCCTACACAGGCTGGCGCATAGCCGCCTAAAATTCGAAATTAATTAAAAAATCTTTGGTTTTTAACACAGAATCTATGTGGTAAAAAATAAATTTAAACAACTTCAGATTTAATTAAACATGATGATACTATATTCCTTTTTAAAAAAGATAATATTTTGCTCGGCGTTTATATTTGCCATTAGCTCTACTAATGGCGTGCTTGCACAACACGAAAAGGAAGTTTCTAACGTAACCCGCCCGGATAATAATCAGATAAATAGCTTCTACGTTTCTAACAAAAAACCATTGCAGTCTTTGTATTTGCTAAAGCTTCCGGTAGGGGCCATTCAACCGAAAGGCTGGTTGATGAAATATCTTGAGCTACAAAGAAGCGGACTGACAGGCCACTTAGGCGAAATAAGCGCATGGCTTGCTAAAAAAAATAACGCCTGGCTCAGCAAAGATGGAAGTGGCGATCATGGCTGGGAGGAAGTGCCTTATTGGTTGAAAGGCTACGCAAACCTGGGTTATATTTTAAAAGACCCTAAAATTATTGAAGAGTCTAAAATATGGTTAAACGCCGCACTTAATAGCCAGCGCAAAGACGGTTATTTTGGTCCGACGATTTTAAGAAATGGCAAACCTGATCTTTGGGGTAATATGATTATGCTTTGGTGCCTGCAATCATATTACGAATATAGCCAGGATAAACGTGTATTGCCTTTCATGGAAAAATATTTTCGTTGGCAATATAATTTACCAGATAGTATGTTGCTGGAAGATTATTGGGAGAATAGCCGGGGCGGTGATAATATGCTAAGTGTATATTGGTTGTATAACAGAACAACTGGTAAAGAATGGTTGTTGGAGCTTGCTGAAAAGCTTCATCGAAATACTGCGAACTGGAGAACGCCTAAGAGTTTGCCTAATTGGCATAATGTAAACATTGCACAATGTTTTAGAGAACCGGCTACTTATTATATGCAATCCGGTAATGATGCTGATCTTACAGCTACATATAATGTGTTTCAATTGATACGCGAACGTTATGGTAATGTGCCTGGCGGTATGTTTGGAGCCGATGAAAATGCGCGGAAAGGGTATGTTGATCCACGACAAGGCGTTGAAACCTGTGGCATGGTTGAACAAATGGCTTCGAATGAAATTTTAGCTGGTATTACCGGAGATCCTTTCTGGGCCGATCATACAGAAGAAGTAGCTTTTAATACTTATCCGGCTGCTGTTATGCCCGATTTTAAAGCATTGCGCTATATCACGAGTCCTAACATGTCTATCAGCGATAGCAAAAATCATCATCCGGGTATCGATAATACTGGCCCATTTTTAATGATGAATCCATTTAGCTCTCGTTGCTGCCAACATAATCATGCTCAAGGCTGGCCATATTATTCCGAACATGTTTTTATGGCTACGCCAGATAATGGTTTAGCTGCTTTGCTTTATTGTGAAGCAACTGTAAAAGCCAAAGTGGGAAGTGGTAATGAAGTTAGCATTGAATCAAAAGGACATTACCCTTTTGATGAGAAGACTACATTTATATTGTCAATGAATGAGAACGAATCTTTTCCGTTTTACTTGCGCGTACCGGCATGGTGCAATAATGCTAAAATAAAAATAAATGGCGAAGCAATAAACCTGGCGTTCGATCCATCGTCATACATTAAAATAAACAGGCTTTGGAAAAATGGTGATAAGATTGAATTGGAATTGCCGATGCAATTAGAAGTACAATATTGGACAGAGAATAAAAACAGTATTAGTGTGAATCGCGGCCCATTAACTTATTCTTTAAAAATTAAAGAGCAATATGTGAAAGCAGATAGTAAGAAGTCTGCCATTGGCGATTCTAAATGGCAGGAAACTGCGGATGCAAGCAAATGGCCTTCTTATGAAATCCTGCCTGCTTCTGCATGGAATTATGGCCTTCAATATAAAGGTGAAGATCCTTCAAGATTTTTTAGAATTGAAAAAGAAAATGGCCAGTTGACAATTTTCCATTCACTCAAGAGAATGTGCCAATTGTGTTAACCGCAAAAGGTAAAGTAATTCCAACATGGAAAGTAGATCAGTATGGGCTAACAGACACATTGCCGCAAAGCCCGGTTAGCGTTAATACAAAAACAGAAACTATCGAATTAATTCCAATGGGGGCAGCGCGATTGCGAATTAGTTCCTTTCCTGTTGTAAATTAAAAATCATTCTGAATAAAATAAATACGAATTTATGTTGAACAAAAAAGTCACGCTCGTTCTTATAGCTTTTATTAGCCTGGTTTGGTCTTGTAATACTGGCGAGAATAAATCTGATAAGAATGAAACAACGGATAGCACTGCAACCAGAGCTATTTGGTCTTCAGAAAAAGCTAATAATTGGTACAGCAATCAACCTTGGTATGTAGGTGCTAATTTTTTGCCTAGCTCTGCTATTAACCAGTTGGAAATGTGGCAAGCCGAAACTTTTGATACCGCCACTATTGAGAAAGAGTTTGCTTTAGCAGAATCCTTGGGCATGAATATTATGCGTGTGTACTTACATGACCTCGTTTGGCAAAATGATGAACAGGGCTTTTATGACCGGATGAATAAGGTTTTGGAAATTGCAGATAAGCACGGTATAAAGATTTTGTTCACTATTTTCGATTCTTGTTGGGATCCTTTTCCTAAAGCTGGCAAGCAGCGCGAACCACAACCTTTTGTTCATAATTCAGGATGGGTGCAAAGTCCGGGACAAGTTGTTTTGAAAGATTCAACACAATATCCAATGATGGAAAAGTATGTAAAAGCCGTTGTTGGAAAATTTGCTAATGATGATCGTATTGTTTTGTGGGATGTGTGGAATGAGCCGGATAACATGACCGGAGCTTCTTACGAGAAGGTTGAAACACCAGACAAAGTTGCTCTTGTATTGCCGTTACTTAAAAAACATTTGAATGGGCGAGATCGGCAAACCCAAGCCAGCCACTAACTTCAGGCGTTTGGGCCGGAAACTGGGAAAGCGATAGCACTTTAAAACCGTTAGAAAGATTACAGTTAGAAGAATCAGATATTGTTTCTTTCCATTGTTATGATGATTCGGTAACCTTATCGAAAAAGATCAATCAATTGAAACGTTATAACAAGCCGATGTTTTGTACAGAATATATGGCAAGGCCCAATGGTAGTACGTTTCAGAGCTCATTACCTGTAGCAAAAGAAAATAAAGTAGCTATGATTAATTGGGGATTTGTAGATGGTAAATCACAAACTATTTATCCCTGGGATAGCTGGACGAAAAAATATACTTCTGAGCCTCCACTTTGGTTTCATGATATTTTTAGAAAAGATGGTACACCTTATAAGCAGGAGGAGGTAGACTTTATTAAGACGATGACAGGAGTGGCAAATAGTCAATAGTGAATGGTCAGAAATTAAGGATTATCAGAAAGCTGAAACAGGAGATATATGCTACGAATGCACGAGTATATAGATGTACTATTAAGGCATAATACGTTGTGGTCTAACTCCCCTCTCCAAAGGAGAGGGGCTGGGGGTGAGGTCTGACGATAAAAGTGACATCAATACAAATTCGTTTATTCATGGCATATTTTCAAATAGCAAATAATTTAAAGCATGCTTTTAAACCTAAATATCAGGAAGTATAGCACAGGTTTGTTACTCTTTATTGTGTTGCAGTTGCTTATTACAAAGACTTACGCACAAACTAAAGAAGAGCAAAATCCTTTAGTCGCTGATCCAACTATTTTTTTAGACAATAGTACTTACTATTTATATGGCACCGGCGGTGGCAATAAAGATAATGGCTTCAAAGTATTTACATCAACCGATCAAAAGCAATGGAAGGATAGGGGCTTTGCTTTGAAGAAGTCTGAAAACTACGGTAGTAAAGGATTTTGGGCGCCTCAGGTATTTAAGCATGGTAATAAATATTATATGGCTTACACTGCAAGTGAGCATATAGCTGTGTCGATCGCCGATAGTCCCTTAGGGCCATTCACGCAAAAAGCTAAAATACCGCTTGATAGCAATACCAGAATGATTGATCCATTTATATGGATTGATCCGTCTGGTACAATTTATCTTTATCATGTCAGATTACAAAAGGGTAACCGGATTTTTGTAGCTGAAATGAATAAGGAACTTACATCCATCAAAAATGAAACATTGAAGGAATGTATCGTAGCGAAAGAAGGGTGGGAAGATACACAGAATGCCGAATGGAAAGTTGCTGAAGGCCCGACAATATTAAAACATAAAGATCTTTATTATTTGATTTACTCGGCCAATGATTTCAGAAATCCAGATTACGCTGTTGGGTATGCAATCTCCAAAACGTTATTAGGCCCTTGGAAAAAATTTGAAGGCAATCCAATCATATCAAGACAGAAATTAGATTTTAATGGAACGGGTCATGGTGATGTTGTGATTGATAAAAAAGGAAAAATGTGGTATGTATTTCATACACACAATATTCAGGAATCTGTTGCTCCCAGGAAAACAGCGATCATTGAATTAAGATTTGAAAAGCAGGGTAATGGTTTGCCTGACAAAATAATTGCGCTACCAAAAACTTTTCGCTTTTTGGAGAAGACAAAATGAATGGATAAATTCTAAATACTAAAATCTAAAGTGACTACTAAGCCAAAACAAATGAAAGTATATATTCTCTTATTATTTGTATCAGTTAATTTTCTGGTAAGTTGTGGTACTGCCGGAAAAATTCAGGAACAGCCTGTTACATTTACTAACCCGCTATTACCTTCTGGTGCCGATCCGTTTAGTTTTTATAAAGATGGATATTACTATTACACACATACCGCTGGCAATAAATTGGTATTGTGGAAAACAAAAAATTTATCTGATCTCAAAACAGCTCAGAAAAAAACAATATGGACGCCGCCTGCAAATACTGCTTATTCAAAAGAATTATGGGCTCCCGAGATATTGTATTTAAGAGGTAAGTGGTATATGTATTTTGCTGCTGATAATGGGCAAAATAGAAACCATCGTATGTATGTTGTAGAAAATGCTTCTGCTGATCCAATGGAAGGGGAATGGATATTTAAAGGAAAAGTTGCTGATGATACTGATAAATGGGCGATTGATGGAGATGTGTTTGAACACAATAATAAACTATATATGGTTTGGTCGGGCTGGGAAGGCAACTTCAATGGCAGGCAAGATATTTATATAGCAAGTATGTCTAACCCATGGACGATTGAAGGACCGCGGATAAAAATCTCCAGCCCACAGTATGATTGGGAAACACATGGTTATTTGAAAGGTGAAACACCTGAGCAGGTGAATGTAAATGAAGGACCGCAGTTTTTAAAATATAAAAATAAAATTTTCATAGTGTACTCGGCAAGCGGCTGCTGGACAGATTTTTATACTTTAGGAATGTTGTCGATAGATACCAATAAGGACCTTTTAAATGTATCTAATTGGAAAAAAATCCCGAACCTGTTTTTAAAGCGGCGCCCGAAAATGGAGTATATGCTGCTGGCCATAATTCGTTTTTTAAATCACCCGATGGTAAGGAAGACTGGATACTATATCATGCTAACTCCGCCCCAGGACAGGGTTGTGGAGGACAACGCTCACCACGCATGCAAAAGTTTACCTGGAATAAAGATGGCTCACCAAATTTTGGAAAGCCGCTCAGTACAAATCAATCTTTACAAATCCTCCAACTAATATTTTAAATTCATTTGAATTTATTTTCTTCCTTCACAACAATAACCTTTTAAAAATTACGTTATTGTTGCATATATTGTTTTTTGCTTTTAGAACGATTCTCTAAAAATTTAGGAACGCTTTTTGCTTAAGTTCAAGAATCTAAATTTTTTATCCGCTTGCCGTCTCAATATTTCGGCTAGCCCTTGTTCATTATTATAAACCTTAAAAATCTTTTTAAGTAACATGAGGAAGAAAATCCGGTTATCGACCGTGAAACCTTTTTGCCTGCCCTATTGCAAAATCGTTTTTTCGATTGCATTTACATTTACTTTTTTATCCGCTTGTTCGGTAGCAATGGCACAGACCCAGGCACAACAGAAAATTACTGTTAGTGGCTTTGTTGCGAGTAATACAGGTGTGCCAATACCTGCAGCAACGGTATTGGAAAAAGGTACACAAACAGCGGCAGTGTCTGATGAGAAGGGAGCCTTCTCCATCAATGTTTCTTCAGCCAATGCAACACTTGTATTTAGTTCTGTTGATTTTGCTTCAAGAGAGGAGCCACTTAATGGAAGAACAACGCTTGACACTATTAAACTAACCCCAGGTGCTGCTCAAACAAATCTGGAAGAAGTAATTGTGGTGGGTTATGGAACTCAGTCAAAGAAAGAAATTACTTCAGCTATTGTGAACGTTAAAGCTGAAGACTTCAACAAAGGTGGGATGCGAAACCCAATGGATCTTATTCAGGGTAAGGTAGCAGGTTTGAATCTTACCAGAACACAGGGGAGCAACCCTAACTCCAGTACGTCTATTCAATTAAGAGGTATTACTTCTATAAGTGGTACTAATTCGCCATTAGTAGTTGTGGATGGTATTCCAGGAGGTAATCTGGATCTGCTTCAACAGGATGATATTGAATCAATAAGTGTTTTAAAAGATGGATCCGCAGCTGCTATCTACGGTACAAGAGCCAATGGTGGTGTAATTCTGGTTACCACTAAAAAAGGTAAAGAAGGCGAACCGCTTTTAGAATTATCGACGTATTTGCAAAAAGAATATGTAGACAAAAGGCCTGACAATCTTTCTGCCGAGCAATTTAGAAACCTGATTAAAGATGGTGTTATTGATGAAGATCAGGATTTAGGAGCAACTACCGATTTGTTTTCAGAGCTGATTAATAAATCAAACCTTAGCCAGTACTATAATTTGGCCGCGTCCGGAGGAACATCCAAAGCCAATTACAGAGGATCTATTTATTATAATAAAGGCATGGGTATTGCTAAAGAAAACGATCGTGAACAATTTGGTGGGCGTATTAATTTCAATCAAAAAGCTTTGAAGGATTTATTGACCATGCAAATGAATCTGGCAGTTAACATGAATAAAGCTAACATGCTAGGAGGCGGGCCATTATCAACTGATCCCACTTCTGGTGACTATGCTATAACTTCCGGCGCCGATTTTGAACAGGCAATTCAATGGAATCCTACAGCTCCGCTATATCAGCCAGATGGCTCGTTTACTCAATTGCAAACTTTCAATAATTACAATCCACTTTCAAGATTAGCAAACAGAGTGTATGAAAGAAATCAGCAAACTTTTTCTGGTGATGTGAAATTTATACTGAAGTTGGCCAAAGGATTAAATGCATCTGTTTTTGGTTCATACTTACGTAATATGTATAATGATCGGTATTTCCGCTCTTCAAAAGATTGGGACCAGCGCGTTGGTACAGAGTATCAGGGTATGTCGTTTGCACAAAAACTGAATTACCTGGAATGGACAAAAACAATAGAGCCTACGATAGATTATACAACAACAATAAACGGTAAACACACTATTGCGGCACTTGGTGGATATAGTTATCAGAATACAACATTTGAAAGATTCAATGCAAATAACAGCGGCTTTCCTTCGGATGCTTACATGGATTGGAATTTAGGTGCAGGTGCAGCTATTAATATAACAACTTTCCCACGGCCATCATTAGGTAGTAGAAAAGAAGAGAACACCCTGATCGCTTTTTTTGGGAGAGTGAATTATACGTTTGACAATAAATATTATTTACAGGCCATTTTAAGACATGAAGGTTCTTCAAGATTTGGAGCAAATAATAAATGGGCTAATTTTCCCGCAATTTCTGCAGGCTGGACTATTTCTAACGAAGCCTTCTTAGAGGATGTTTCTGTGATTAATAATTTGAAGTTCCGGGTTGGATATGGTGTCACTGGTAATCAAGGCATACCTAACTATCGCTCACTATATTTGTTAAGTACGGGAGGGGTCTATCCACAAGAAGGGGTATATTATCAGACCTTTGGTTTGAGCCAGAATGCAAACCCTAATTTACAATGGGAAAAGAAAGGCGAGTTTAATGTTGGGATCGACTTTGGGTTATTGAAGAATAGAATTACAGGTTCATTTGATGTATTTAATAGAAATACGAAAAACTTATTGTATGCTTACTTCGTCCCTCAACCAAACTATGTACAAAATAGTTTACTTACAAACGTAGGGAATATATCCGGAAAGGGAGTTGAATTATGGGTTTCAGGACGGGCTATTGACAAGGAAGATTTTAAATGGACTGTAGAATTTACAGGTAGTTCATCGTTTAACCGCCTGGCAAAAATCTCAAGTGAAAATTTTAAAGTGAATTTTCTTGAGTATGGCGGATTGCCTTCTCCAGGTAATTTAGGAAATGCGATTAGAATTACTGAAGGAAGTTTTATTGGTGACTTTTACGGTAAACGTTTTGCGGGCTTTACTGATGACGGTAAATGGCAGTTCTATAAAGCAGATGGTTCCGTTGGTGGTACAGATGATATGACAGAAGAAGATAAAAGCATAATTGGTAATGGTGTGCCCAGATATCAGGCAGCTCTAGGCAATCGTTTTACGTATAAGAATTTCGATCTCACAGTATTTTTCCGTGGTAAGTTTAAATTCGATATTCTCAATACAAAGGATATGTATTTTGGGAACAAAAAATGGTTACCTAACAACCTTCTAGCTTCTGCAATCGGAAAACATGCGCAGTTGGATGATGATCCTCAGTATTCTGATTATTATTTGGAAAAAGGTGATTTTGTTAAGTTGGATAATGTTACATTAGGCTATAATTTCAACTTCAATTCAGACTACGTTAAACGGTGCTACTTATATATTACTGGTAGGAATTTACTGACATTCACTAAATATTCAGGATTAGACCCAGAATTACAAGACGTAGGTTTTGCTACTGGTATAGACAACAGAGGTTTTTATCCGAGAACAAAGTCCTTAACGGTAGGATTGAACATCGGCTTCTAACCATAAAAAATTATAAATATTCATAAGTTTTGATATGAGAAATAAACATAAACTATTTAGGGGTTACATTACTTATATGTGTATTTGCTTTTTTGTAATGTTGTTCACTACAAAGTGTACCAAATTAGATGAAGTAACTTATACAGATTTGCAATTTGAAGATTTCTACAAAAACAAACGTGATGTGTTAGCAAGCGCACTACGCCCATTAACCCACATGCAGGCATGGCTTGCTCCTACAGGCGGAAGCGGTTATTATTATCATAGTGAACTTTCAGCTGATCAACAGGCATGGCCTCAAAAGGGAAGGCACGGGTATGATGCAGGTGATCATATACGGCAACATTATCATACATGGACAGCCGACGAAACGCGTATAAGAGATGCCTGGAGTTTAATATTTACAGGATTGGGATATACCAATGCCGCATTAGGAGATATTACAAAATTAGATTCGACCTCTGTAGGAATGACTCAGGGAGAAATGGATAGTGTAATAACAGAACTAAAAGTTCTTCGTGCTTTTCATTACTTAAAGGCGATGGACATGTGGGGTAATATTCCTATCTCTGAAGAAATCGCATCTTCAGGTTCAGTTGATCTTCCAGCCACTTCTCCTCGTACTGAAGTATTTGAATATGTGAAATCGCAATTAGAGGAAAACGTTCCTAAATTGCCAAAGTATAACGATAACCTTATTGGTAGAATATCCCAAACTGCGGGGTATGCTATGTTAGCAGAACTTTATCTAAATGCACAAAAGTGGAACGGTACGCCAATGTGGGATGAATGTATAGTGGCATGCGATAAAATAATTTCAGGTGAGGCTGGAGGATTGCCAAATGGCGGTACACCGCAACTTAATACTGATATTAACGCGGCATTTAGCAATACAAATCAAAGAAATTCAGAAGCTCTCTTCCAGGTTGCTTATAGTAGAAAGGGTGGGTTTGCTTTTGATTGGGGTGGCTTTTACTTTGGTTATGACTACATGAAGGAAGTATTAAAGGTGAATTATGGAGGGTGGAATGCGTTTGTAACTATACCAACTGCATTTGATGCCTTTGCTGAAAATGATCTTAGAAAGAAAGACTGGTTCTTATTTGGTCCTCAATATAAATATGGAACAACCACACCTGTTTTGGGAACGGAAGAATACAATGGAAAACCATTAGTTTTTGTGAACTCAATCAGACGTGAAAGTGAAGGCGATAAAACAAGCGAAGGCAGTATGATCAAAGGAGAAGAAAACAGCGGCGCCAGGTTTAATAAATATAAATCAGGTACGCTCGATGATGCTAACTACCAGGAAAATCATTATATGATCTATCGTTTAACTGAAATATATTTTAATAAAGCAGAAGCATTAATGAGAAAGAATGGCGCGGCAACTACAGAAGCTGTTACACTGATTAATGACTGTAGGAAAAGAGCTTTTACCGATGCCGATTGGTCTGCGGCTATGTACACTACGTCTTCATTGACTTTGGATGAGCTTTTGAAAGAGCGCGGCCGCGAATTTATTTTTGAAGGCAAAAGGCGTGAAGACCTGATTCGTTTTGGGAAATTTACTACGGCAACGTGGTGGGATCATCAGCCAACAAACGACCCTAACAAAGAGTTGTTTCCCATTCCTAATACACAGTTAGAGCAAACCCTAAACTCAAACAAAATCCGGGTTACAATTAATTACTAGAACTGTAATGGTTTATAAAAAAGGCGCTATACAAAATGTACAGCGCCTTTTTCTGTATATGCTAAAAATTATTTTGGAAAATTAGGCATTGCTTTTAGTTCAATTATTTGCGCAGTGTGGCGCTTTGAATGGGCGGTAAGAAAAACTAAAAGTTGGTAAGCATCTACAGTACCAACAGGTGTTTTTGCAAAATGATTACGTAGATCATCCTTAGTAGTTTTAATATATTTTTCAAGATCTGTTGTCTGCTGCGAATAGGTGCCAATCGTCTTTTTATAATCACCTAATTGTCCGCCAGGTTTCAACTGCTCAGGTGCTTTCGCTTTTTGTTCCCTGCTTTCGATCATACCTTTTATCTGTTCATCAGTTAGTTTTACTTCTTGTTTTTTGTAGAATCAGCTGACTCTTTCAAGGTTCCCATTGCCCATTCAAAAATAGATTTTTCAGTAAGCGTAATATGTTCTACACAATTGGCAATGCTCCATGCAGAGTCATTGGGCTTCCAGTTTAATTGCTCATCGCTCAATCCTTTTACTTCACTTAAGAGTAGTGCCTTAGATGCATTGCGATAAGATAATAAATCTGCTCTCTCTTTGTCAGTAATAGGATCAAAAATAGTAAAACTAAAAAGTGTTGTTAGTCCGATAATGAATAAAAAGCTTTTCATGATATTTGATTTGGTTTAGAATAAAAAAGTAGGATTTTAAAATTTGGCAGGTAAAAATACGATTATTTTCAGGCTGAAAATTGACACGTATGTTTCCAGGTGCAGTTAAAATTTTTGCACTTAGATAAGTATAAAGAAACATAAATTTTCGGAGTCTGCTCCCCTCTCCTTTGGAGAGGGGCAGGGGTGAGGTCTTACATGTTATTTTTTCTTCTTAGCAGCTGCTTTCTTTTTGGGTGCTGCTTTCTTCTTTGCTGCGGTCTTTTTAACCGGTTTGTCGAAGGCTTTAGGATCTTCTGCAATAATCATTTTTTTACATCTTCCAGCGATACTGTCGCTAAATCATCCGCTGTATATTTTTCACCATCGTCTTTTCTTCCCAGCTTGATCATTTTTTTACCAAACCTCACAAACGGTCCCCATCGGCCATTTTCTAAAGCAATTTTTTCTTCAGGCCATTGTTGAATATATCTGTTCGCCTCTTTTTCAACCTTTGCTTCAATCAACTCATTAATATCTTGCTGAGAAAGATTTTCAAAATTGTAGCGTCTCGGTACGTTGATGAACATATCGTTCCATTTAATAAATGGCCCAAATCTTCCTTTGCCTTTAGTTACCGGTTTGTCTTCAAAATGCGCAATAGGCGCATCCGCCTGCTGCTTTTCTTTGATCAATTCAATAGCACGATCAAGATTTACGCTGAAAGGATCTTCTCCTTTAGGAATAGAAATAAAGTCATCTCCCAGTTTTACATAAGGTCCAAAGCGGCCAATATTTACGGATACTTCTTTGCCTTCAAATTCCCCCAAAACTGCGGGAAGTTTGAAAAGATCCATCGCCTCTTCAAAGGTTATGGTTTCAATACTTTGACCTTTTTGCAAAGATGCGAATTTGGGTGTTTCCTCGTCATCAGCACTACCTATCTGCACCATCGGGCCAAAACGCCCCATACGTGCAATGACTGGTTTGCCCGATTGTGGATCCTTGCCAAGCTCGCGTTCTCCACTAATACGATCAGCAGTTTCTATAGTTTTATCAACGTCTTTTTTAAAAGGATTGTAAAATCCGTCAATCATATTATTCCACTCCAGCTTACCTTCGGCAACATCATCAAACTCGTTCTCAACACGGGCTGTAAAGCCATAATCCATAATATCATCAAAGTGCTGCTTTAAAAAGTCAGTCACAACCAGACCTAAATCAGTAGGAAATAGTTTCGATTTTTCTGCACCTGTTGTTTCACTCAACGTTTTTTTACCAATCTGATCATCTTTTAAAGTAAGCAAACGGAAATTTCTGGGAACACCTTCTTTATCTCTTTTTCAACATATTCTCTTTTAATAATAGTCGATATAGTTGGCGCATAAGTGGAAGGACGGCCTATGCCCAATTCTTCCAGTTTTTTAACTAAGGATGCTTCTGTGTATCTTGGCGAAGCACGTGTAAATCTTTCTGTAGCCGTCATCTGAACCAATGGTAGTTGTTGCTTTACCTGCAATGGCGGCAACATGCCTTCGGCTGCTTCATCTTCAGTTATATCTTCTTCATCTCTGTCTTCACGATATACTTTTAAAAATCCTTCAAATTTAATAACCTCACCAGATGCGGTTAATTGTTCCTTATTGGTTGAAATATCAATCGTAGCTGTTGTTTTTTCTAACTGTGCATCTGCCATCTGGCTGGCCATTGTTCTTTTCCATATAAGTTCGTAAAGCCGCTTCCACTCTGGGTTTTCCACAGTTGAATTGTTCATGTATGTGGGGCGTATGGCTTCGTGAGCTTCCTGCGCGCTTTGGTTTTTATTTTTATAACGGCGAAACTGATGATAGTTTTCACCATACATACCTTTAACCGTGTTGGTAATGTCGCCCAACGCAGTGTCGCTCAGGTTTACGCTATCGGTACGCATATAGGTAATGTGTCCGTTTTCGTACAACTGTTGTGCAACGCGCATGGTTTTGCTTACACCATAACCCAGTTTGCGGCTGGCTTCCTGCTGAAGGGTAGATGTGGTGAAAGGTGCTGCTGGCGTGCGTTTACCGGGTTTTACCTGTATATCGCTTACAGAGTATCCGGCACCCACACACGATTGTAAAAATTGCTCAGCACTATTGCTGTCGTTATATTTTTACCTTCTGCTTTGAAATTTATTTGTTTACCTGTCGTGTCGGTCGCTGTAAAAACAGCTTCAAGTTTAAAACTGCTCTGTGCTTCAAAGGCGTTTATTTCGCGTTCTCTATCAGCAATTAACCTTACTGAAACACTTTGTACACGGCCTGCGCTCAAATTATTTTTTACGCTGATTTTTCGCCAAAGCACCGGGCTAAGTTCAAAGCCTACAATTCTGTCTAAAACCCGGCGAGCCTGTTGCGCATTCACCAGGTTCATATTTAAGAGGCGTGGCGCTTCAACAGCCGCTTTAATGGCGGGTTTGGTGATTTCATGAAAAACAATACGTTTTGTATTGTAAGGATCAAGCCCCAATACTTCGCATAAATGCCAACTGATCGCTTCTCCTTCTCGATCCTCATCCGTTGCCAGCCACACTTCTTCACTTTTGCCTGCTAAAGTTTTAAGTTCTCTTACTACTTTCTCCTTTCCTTCACTTACCACATAACGCGGCTCAAATTTTTTCTCAATATCAATACCCATTCCCGCTTTTTCAAGATCACGGATATGGCCAAAACAACTCTTCACCTGGAAATCTTTCCCCAGAAATTTCTCAATTGTCTTGGCCTTTGCAGGACTCTCCACTATCAGTAAATTCTTCGCCATTATCTATATTATAATTATGTACCCAATATTTTTGCTGACCAGCAAGTGAACATAAATCAGCGGTTTTGCCACGCTCGCTTGTACAGTAGAATATATATCAGCCTATATATTCTTCGCAAACTGTCTCACCCATTCCGAAATTATATCCGACATTTTTGCCAACAAGATTAGTACATTTTTTAGAAATGCACGATAATTTATAAAGCAGGACAACTTTTGTTATGCCTTTTATAAAAAATCAACAATGGCGGAGATGACTTCACTATCGCGATAAATGCGCCTGTGGCCGAGGCCATTGGTAAACATAAAACGAAAGTTTGGCTGTTTCATTTTTTGAATCTCTAACGCATCGTTAATGGGTGTAATGTGGTCATTTGTATCATGAATCCAAAATATGTCACCTTGTATATCTTCGACACATCTTTTTATAGAAAACCATTCAATGTCTTTACCGCTTAACTTATTAATAGTTGCGTAAAAGTGTTCCTGAACCTTTTTGTTGGCAATGTGCATTTCTTTAAAAAAAGATTCAATCAACTGTTTGGAATTAGCGGCGGGAGCAATAAGTGCTGTCCTGATTTTTTTGTTATCGGCCATTTCCGCTAAGTTCATACTTACTGCAAGTCCGCCAAACGAATGACATAAATAAGCATCAAAGGGGCCAAACTGTTGGTTGACCGCGGCAATATAATTTTTGTAATCCACCGCATTAAGCATTTTTCCTTCACTTAATCCGTGTGCCGGTGCGTCAAAAGCCATTACTTCATAGCCTTTTGCAGCGAGTTTTGTAGCAAAATGTTGAAAATTGATGGATGAGGATCTAAAGCCATGAACAATAAGAGCCTTTTTAGATCCGCCTTTATTCCACCGATAGCCAATGGTATTTAATCCCTGAAATTCTAACGATATATGTTCAGCATTTTCAATTTGGCTACCTTCATAAACCATTCTGAAATGAGGAGTACAGAAAATCTTAAATGCTTCATTGCCAGCTTTGTTCTTTGAATAAAGTGCCAGCACTTTAATCTTTGTACGGAAAAAAGCAGGATAAAATTTTGTATTTTCATGTTTTGCGAAGATAGGGGTTAGCAGGTTTTAGGTTGCCAGTTGCGGTATCCTGAAACTTGGAACCTGAAACCTGAAATTTTAAACTAATGAATATAGTAATTATTGGCTCAGGCAACGTGGCCGCTGTGTTGGGCAGAAAGTTTGTAGCAGCCGGACATGATATATTTCAGATTTTAAGCAGAAATGCGAGCGCTGCATCTGAACTGGCTTATGAGTGGAATACAGAATCCGCAAATTATAACAGCCTTATCAATAAAGATGCTGATATATATATTGTAGCGGTGGCTGATGACGCTATAGAAAATGTTGTGAATGATATTAAACTGCCAGGCAAAATAGTAGCGCATACTGCCGCGCCGTTAAAATGGAAGTATTGAAAAAGGTAACGGATAATTTCGGGGTTTTTTATCCGCTGCAAAGCCTGCGCAAAGAGCAGCAGCAAATTCCGGATACTCCAATTTACACAGAAGGGGTAAATGAAGAAACAAGAAAAGTACTGAACAAATTAGCGCGATCTATTTATAAAGAGGCATCCTTGACGGCGGATTATGATAAAGAGCAAAGCTGCATGTAGCAGCGGTTTTGGTAAATAACTTTTCTAATCATATATTTTCTCTGGCAGAAAATTTCTGTAAAAAAGAAGGTATTGATTTTGCCGAGTTGCTGCCGCTTATTGATAATACCTTTTACAGGTTACGCGAAGCTCCGCCTTCTACTTTACAAACGGGCCCCGCCGCGAGAGAAGATATGGAAACCATCAACAAGCATATCGCTCTTCTTAATAAACATCCTCAATTACTAAAATTGTACGAATTTTTAACCGAAAGCATTTTGGGGCGGTCATTGCAATAAAGTTTTTATTGCCACGAATTTGGGTTTGCCACGAATAAACGAATATTGACTGTAGTTAGTTTTTTATATACTGCTCAAGGCGTAAAAGAGTGAATTTGAAACTATCAGGGTTTTATTCCCCTCTCCATTTGGAGAGGGTTGGGGTGAGGTCTGACGAAGAAGCGTAGTTTACTAATTTATCCCTTGGAAGTATAACATTCGTGCATTCGTGGCATCGTTTTGTAAAACAAAAAATACAATTCGTTCATTCGTGGCATACATTTGCATCAGAAAGTTTTATACATGAATGTTTTAAGTAGTTTTAAGCAGGTTGATACTTTTGTTTTTGATGTAGACGGCGTGCTTACTGATGGGAGCGTGCTTGTGCTGGAAAACGGAGAGATGGCGCGCCGCATGAATATTAAAGATGGCTATGCTTTGCAATTGGCTATTAAAAAAGGGTATCGCATTTTTATTGTTAGCGGGTCTTCGCCAAGTGCGGTAGAGCAGCGGTTAAACTATCTTGGTATTTCTGAAATTTATTTTCGTATTAAGGATAAAAAGGAATTTGTACAAAACCTGGCTGAACAACATGCTTTTGACATGAGCCGTGTTTTGTTTATGGGCGATGATATGCCTGATTTGCCGGTATTTGATATTGTTGGACTAAGTTGCTGCCCGGCGGATGCTGTAAGCGATTTAAAAAGTGCAGCTAAATATATTTCTATAAAAAATGGCGGAGAAGGATGCGTAAGAGATGTTATAGAAAAAGTGCTTAAAGTAAAAGGGGATTGGAAAGATACAGCATCAGTTGCTTCAAAATAAGATAATTGTCCCGCAGATAAGTGTTAATATTTTTGCGCAGATTTTGTAGAAAGAGCATCAGCGAAATCTGCGATGTTTTAAATTAGCCGAAAATCTGCGGGAATATTATATTGATCATAATAATTAAATATTATACATGGCATTACTAAAGCCATTTCTTAAATTGATACGATGGCCTAATCTGGTCTTTATAATACTTACGCAGGTTCTGTTTGAATTTTGCATTTACCGCGCTATTTACGCAAACAATATTCCGGATCACAATACATTTCAGTTTGTACTTTTGGTAATTGCATCGGTTGTTATTGCCGCAGCGGGCTATATTATAAATGATTATTTCGATATAAATATTGATCTGGTTAATAAGCCGGAGAAGATGGTACTTGACAAAAAACTCAGCAGGCGTTGGGCACTTGCCTGGCATCTTATTTTAAGTGGGCTAGGAATTGTTTGCACAGCCATTGCGGTTAATTTTTTTCGAGATGGTATTTGGTTGTGGCCAACATCATCTGTGTTTTCCTTTTATGGTTTTATTCGGCCCGGTTTAAAAAGGATCTCTTGATTGGTAATATCATTGTTTCCCTGCTTACCACCTGGACCATTTTAATTATTTTCTTATCCAAGTATTCGTTGATGGATGCTTTTGGACATACCGATCCGGGACAGGTGCGCTTCTTCAGGTTTGCCATTTTGTATGCCGGATTTGCGTTCATCATATCGTTAATTCGAGAAGCTATAAAAGACATTGAGGATATGCCGGGTGATGAAAAGTTTGGATGCAAAACGATGCCTATTGTTTGGGGCGTAAATGCAACAAAAGTGTACATAACAGTATGGCTCACCATTTTAATTATTATGTTATTGGTTATTCAATTTTATGTATTGCAATTTAGGTGGTGGCTCGCAGTTATATATTGTTTTATATGTATTGTACTCCCATTGCTATTCATTTTTCGAAAATTACTTAAAGCTCAATCAACAAGCGATTACCATCAATTAAGCAGTTACACAAAAGCAGCAATGTTTACCGGCATTTTGTCGATGTTGTTTTTCTTTATTTATTTGTAGTTTATTTTTATTGAACCAGCAGAAGAATATAACTCAGCGGTTTTGCCACGCTCGCTTGTACAGATGTGCAGAGGGGCATCCTATTAAAACGATACAGCGTCCATTGACCATTCACAATTCACCATCCTCCATTCACTATCTATCAACTTTTCAACATGTCAACTTCCCCACTCATCCTCGCCTCTTCTTCACCCAGACGAAAGCAATTATTAGAATGGCAGAAATTTCATTTGAAGTGATCGTTCAGGAGGTGGATGAAACTTTTCCACCCGAATTGAAATGTACTGACGCAGCCATACATATTGCCAGGAAAAAAGCGATGGCGGTAAAGCGGCATTTAGATAACGACCGCACTATTGTTGCGGCTGATACAGTAGTTGTATTAAATGATCGGATCATAGGCAAACCAAAAGACAAAGAAGATGCGCTTACAATTCTTTCCGCATTGCAGGGAAACACGCATCAGGTAATAACCGGAGTTGCCATTATAAAAGACAGCAAAGAAATTTTATTTGCAGATGTTACCGAAGTCGAGTTTAATGAACTTACAAATGAACAACTCGAATTTTACGTTGAAAAATATAAGCCTTATGATAAAGCCGGAGCTTATGCCATACAGGAATGGATCGGTGTAGTGGGAATCAAAAACATAAAAGGCGATTTTTATAATGTGATGGGACTTCCGGTAAATAGAGTTGTTAAAGCTTTGAAGAATATTTAATATTTTTATATGGAAGTTGCTTAAATTTTTGACCCAAAGGAATCTTCCCGCAGATACTCGCTGATTTTTTTGCGCTAATATTTGCAGAAAATGCATCAGTAAAAATCTGCGATGTTTTAGATTTGCGAAAATCAGCGGGAATACTATCGTGCGATAACAGCAAATAAAAAATTTATAGAATATTTCCAAGCTAACAACTAACACCAATGAACGAAAACCTGCTGCAATTTATTTGGCGGTTCCAGTATTTTAATAAGTCGGAACTTACAACGATTAATGGAGAACCTATTGAAATTATAATTCCTGGAACGATCAATTCTAACCAGGGCCCGGATTTTACCAATGCAAAAATAAAAATCTGCGATACCATTTGGGCGGGCTCGGTAGAGCTGCACCTGCGTACATCCGACTGGCTAAAACATGGACACGAGGAGGATCAAAATTACACCAATGTTATTTTACATGTAGTTTATGAGAATGATGATAAAGTTATAAATGATATACCGCTTGTTGAGCTTGGTCATCGCATTTCAAATAGCCTGTTACAACGCTATAATGATTTAATGCATTCGCAGCAATTCATAGCCTGCCAAAACCTTTTAAGCACCGTATCAGAACTGACATTTGCTATTTGGAAAGACCGGCTGATTGCAGAACGTTTACAGCGCAAAGCCGCACTGATCGAAAATTATTTAACCCTTAATAATGATCATTGGGAGCAAAGTTTTTGGTGGTTGCTGTGCAGAAATTTCGGTACCAAAACAAACGCTGATGCTTTTGAAGCCCTTGCTAAAAGTATACCTGTAAATATATTGGCTAAACATAAAAGCCAGCTTATACAACTCGAAGCATTGCTATTGGGGCAGGCCGGGTTGTTGAATGATGGAACCCACGATGATAAGTATGTTTTATTATTACAAAAGGAATATTCTTTTCTAAAAGGAAAGTATCAATTGCAACCCATTCCTTTTCCTATTCACTTTTTAAGGATGCGTCCTCTTAATTTTCCAACTGTGCGCTTGGCGCAATTAGCCGCCTTGGTATTTAATGCGGCACATCTTTTTCCAAAATAATTGAAGAACCTGCCTTGTCAAATGTAAAGAAATGGTTTTCTGTAATGCCCAACGATTTTTGGAAATATCATTATACATTAAAAGATGAACCTTCTTTTAAAGAAAAACCTATTGGTGTTGATATGATCAATAATATAATAATTAATACCGTTGTGCCCATGTTGTTTATTTATGGAAAATCTCATCAGGATCAAAAAATAAAAGACAAAGCGCTGAGGTGGCTTGAAGAAACTAATCCAGAGCAAAACGCAATAACTAAAGGCTTTAAGATGCTGGGTATCCAAAATAAAAATGCATACGACTCACAATCGTTAGTTGAATTAAAGACACAGTATTGTGATCTTAAAAGATGTTTGCATTGTGCTGTAGGAAATGCTATAATGAAGAGTTGACATGATGTTCTTATCTAAATTTCTTTATATCATGCAACCATCTTGGCACGGCATTTGTCTAAAGATGCAAAATCTGTGGCAATAATCTATTATTAGAAAGTACACGACAATAGAGATTATACTGCAGCCTTTTAAACTTAAATGTACACACACATGAAAACAGGAAAAGCAATTGTAATTGCAGCAGCAATGTTATTTACAACAGCAGCAGTTCATGCACAAAGCATGAAGAACATGATAAAAATCGGAGTATTGGGCGGAGCTTCAGTTCCATCTAACAACGCCGCTGCAAGTGCCGGGCTGGATGTAGCATATCAAAATTTAGTAACGCCGCATTTTGGCTTAGGTGTTGCAACAGGGTATCAACATCATTTCGGCAAAGAAAACGATTTGAATGGGGCCACTTTAGATAATAATAGTTTTGGTGTTGTTCCCGTAGCCGCTTTAGTGAGGTACTATCCTAAAGAAGAAGGTATTTACATCGGAACAGATGTTGGGTATGGTGTTATTACCGGTGATGAAAAAGTTGCTTCCAACAATGCAGCAGTAAGGCCCAATGGCGGTTTTTACTTAAAACCTGAAGTGGGTTATCATAATCGCAACTGGAACATTTTTGCTCATTATTCAAAAGTATTTAACGGCGATGATGGACTGATTCAAGTAGGTAATGAATCTCAAAAATATAATACAGGTATCATCGGCGTTGGACTGGCTTACAATATAGGCCTTGGCGCTGGAAGATAATATTTACATAAACCAAACCATATCTTATCCTTGGTCCGGCTGTTAACCGCAGCCGGATTTTCTTTTTGTAACCAGTAATCTGCTTCTATCATCAATATTTCCGCCAGCTGGCGGATCGCTTGTACTGATGAATATATATCGGCCTACATATTCAATCGCTATCAGATATTCCTACACAGTCACGCTATTCGAGACGTCTTCGCCTCGAAGGATTATGCTGTCGCCTCAGGCGACTTATTACAAAAGAAAAAGTCTGATAAGCATTCTTACTTGTAAACATCTCAGCTTATAAACTTATCAACTTAATTTTGCGCTTGCTATTCGAGGCGTCTTCGCCTCGAATAATTATGCTGTAGCCTCCGGCGACTTATTACAAAACAACAGCGCTGCCCAACTTCTACCTTGTAACTCTTTCAATTTATCAACCTAACTTCGCGCGATGCGAAAATTAAGTATGGAGGAATTAGGGCGTAAATCTGCAGACGAAGTCAAGGCCTCCGAAAAGATGCCGATTATTGTTGTACTGGAAAATATAAGAAGCGCATACAATGTTGGAAGTGTATTTAGAACCAGCGATGCTTTTTTAGTAGAAGCCATTTACATAACCGGCTATTCTGCAAAGCCGCCGCATAAGGAAATAAAGAAAACTGCTTTAGGCGCAGAAGATTCAGTAACCTGGAAACATTTTGCAAATGCCGCAGAAGCCATTGCCGAGTTGCGTAATGATACCTATAAAGTATATGCGATAGAACAGGTAGAAAACAGCACAATGCTTGATAAGCTCGTTTGGAACAGTGATGAAAAAATAGCTGTTGTTTTTGGTAACGAAGTAACGGGAGTTGAACAAAACACCATTGCTCTTTGTGATGGCTGTATTGAAATTCCGCAGCTGGGCATGAAACATTCTTTGAACATTGCAACTGCCGCCGGTGTTGTATTATGGGAGTTGGTACGTAGAAAATTAAAAGCTATTAATTAATGTCAAAAGTAAAAAAATACCTTAGTCTTGTTAAGTTTTCGCACACCATCTTTGCGATGCCTTTTGCTTTAATCGGTTTTTTTTTGGGTGTCATAAATTCAGAGACATACAATCAATCTGTAGCGCTTTTTTTAAAGAAAAGGGGTACTTGTTTGTGTTGGTAATTTTGTGTATGATATTTGCACGCAGTGCCGCAATGGCTTTTAACCGCTATCTCGACAGAAGCTTTGACGCGAAAAACCCGAGAACCGCTGTTAGAGAAATTCCGGCCGGGTTATTAAAAGCGGAAAGGGTTTTGTGGTTCACCATCAACTCAATACTTTTTATAACCTGCACATATTTTATTAATCCGATCTGTTTTTACCTGTCTCCGATTGCACTGGCGGTAGTTTTAGGGTATAGTTATACCAAACGTTTTACACCTTTATGCCATTTGGTATTAGGTTTAGGATTGTCATTGGCGCCAATTGGAGCTTATCTTGCTGTTACCGGGAGTTTCGATTTGCTGCCGGTACTTTTTTCCTTTGCGGTTATCTTTTGGGTAAGCGGTTTCGATATAATTTATGCTTTGCAGGATGAAGACTTTGATCGCAACAATAAGCTGTATTCAATTCCATCAGTTTTGGGCAAGAAGCGAGCTTTGCATGTATCAGAATTATTACACTTATTAAGCATTATTTGTGTAGTGATAGCAGGCATCAAAGGCCAGTTTGGATGGTTGTATTGGGGAGGCGTCACTGTTTTTGTAAGCATCTTATTTATCAACATAGCATTGTAAAACCAAACGATTTGCGTCGTGTTAATCTTGCTTTCATGACGGCGAACGGTATTGCTTCCGTTGTATTTGCTGTTTTTGTAATAGCTGATTTGTTGATACATTAATCTTAAATTAATCATTTGCCTCGAATCCTTTCCATAGATTATGGCCTTAAGAGAACGGGTATTGCTGTAACAGATCCTTTTCAAATAATAGCGACCGGACTTACTACTATTGAGTCGAAGCAGTTAATAACTTTTTTAAAAGATTATTTTTTAAAAGAACAGGTCGAAAAGATCATCATAGGAATGCCCAAAAATTGGGACGAAAGCGATACGCACGCCACGCCTTTGGTAAATAAAGCTATTAAAGAATTAAAAAAGCATTTCCCTCAAATTCCACTTGAAACAGTAGACGAACGATATACTTCAAAAATGGCGAAAGATGCCATGCTTGAAATGGGGCTTAAAAAAATGCAACGGCGTAATAAAGCGTTGGTTGATGAAATAGCCGCCACCATTATGTTACAGGAGTATTTGAATAGATAATGGACGACAAGACCTTCGAGGTTTTTAATACCTCGAAGGTCTTGTAATAGCTGCATCCTACTAAACCACTCATTATTTTCCCTACTTACTATTTTCAATAATCAATTACCTTTGCACGCATGATTCTTCCAATTGTAGCATACGGAAACCCTGTTTTAAGGAAAGTAGCAGCCGATGTTGAGCCTGATTATCCGGGCTTAAAGGAGTTGATCGCAAATATGTGGGAAACGATGTATGGCAGCAATGGCGTAGGTTTGGCTGCTCCGCAAATTAACCGTTCTTTACGCATATTTGTGGTTGACTCACAACAAATCATCGAAAACCTGGAAGAAGATGAAGCGGATTTATACCCCGGAGACAATGGTATAAAGAAAGTTTTTATAAATGCTTATGTAAAAGAACTGAACGGTGAACCCTGGACTTACAATGAAGGCTGCTTAAGCATTCCTAAAGTGAGAGAAGATGTTACACGCCATGAGTCTGTAACAATCGAGTATGAGGATGAGGATTTTAATTTGCATACAGATACTTATACGGGAATAACAGCCCGTGTGATTTTGCATGAATACGACCATATAGAAGGCAAACTTTTTATAGATCATCTGCCGGCACTAAAAAAGCAACTACTAAAGCGAAAACTAAGCGATATTTCTTCGGGTAAAATCAAGGTAGATTATAAGATGTCTTTTAAATAATTAAACGCTGCAGCTGCAATGAGGAAAATTCATCTGGTTTTTTGTCTGCTGGTTGCAATAGGAGGTTGGGCGCAACCCAAGCAGTATTCTGCTCAAAATGCCCATTCGCATAACGATTATGAGCAAGCCCGGCCGCTCGCTTTGGCTTATGAGCATCGTTTTGGTTCTATCGAAGCAGATGTTTATTTAGTAAATGGCGACCTTTTGGTTGCGCATAATTTAAACGACACCCAAGCGCAAAGGACGTTGAAAAACTTATACCTTGAACCTTTCAATAAGCATATTACAAATAACAAAGGCAGGATCTATCCCCACAAGCACGATAAGCTCTTACTTTTAATTGATTGTAAGTCGAAAGGTCTGCCAACGCTAAATGCCATCATCGCACAATTGAAAAACTATCCGGAAATAATAAAATGTAAAAACATTCGGATTGTAATAACAGGTAATCAACCTAATAAAGATTCATTATATACTTATCCATCTTTTATTTGGTTCGACGGAGATTTGAACTATAACTACTCTTCCAAAAATCTGTCTCGAATAGCCCTCATCAGTGCCAATTTTAAAAACTATTCAAATTGGAAAGGTGTAGGCGAGCCGGACAATCAATCAGAAAAAACCTTAGAAGTTGCTGTAAAAAAGCGCATGAGACTGGCAAGCCTATTCGTTTTTGGGGAGCGCCGGACAATGCTCATGCCTGGAACTTTTTTAAAAAGCTGGGTGTAGATTATATTAACACAGACCATATAGAAGAACTGGCTGGCTTTTTACAATGATTTACAACAGCCCGTCATCCGCAAAACTGTAATAACCTGCATCGCTAACAATAACATGGTCCAGCACTTTTATATCTAAAAAGCCGGCAGCCTGTTTTATTTTTTCAGTAAGATACTCATCCGCTCTACTAGGCTTTAAACTTCCGGAAGGATGGTTGTGGCTAAGAATAAGGGATACTGCATTTTTTTCAATAGCACTTTTCAAGATTAAGCGCGGGTCAGCTACCGTTCCTGTAATACCTCCCTCGCTAATAATATCAAAACTTATAACCTTATTAGCACGATTAAGGTAAACAACGGCAAATACTTCGTGCTGGTAATCTTTAAGTCGCTCTTTTAAAAATCCTGAAATTTCTTTCGAGGTTATCAATACATTCCGATCGGGCATAGTTCCGGATTGTCGTCTTCGGCCCAATTCAAGAGCTGCTGCGATGGTAATAGCTTTGGCTTCACCAATTCCTTTTACTTTCATAAGCTGTTTAATACTTAATGTTCCTAATTCATTGAGATTATCATTTCCCAGGCGCAGAATTTCTTTGGCCAGATCAACTGCCGATTTTTGCTTTGTCCCGTTATGTATCAAAATAGCCAGCAGTTCCGAATTGCTTAAATTATCTGCCCCGATAGTTAACAAACGCTCTCTGGGTCGATCGTCTTTTGCCCATTGCTTGATGGTGTTTTTAGGTTGCATAAACACAATTTAAAAAATAATATCTGATTAGTAAACGGGCATATGTCTAAATCTTCTGAACGACCACTACTATATTATCAGGCACAATAAACTGCTCACCCCAATTTTTTTATAAAAATCGATTCTATAAGAAAGTACGGACGATAACAGAAATGCCTAAAAGTGGTTAATAAAAAAGGACTAAAAACTCTGTGTCAATCTGTGGTTTCTGTGAGAAAAAACTATCTTCGCCGCTTATTCAAGAAAACAATGCAGAAAGCTCAATCCATTCCACATGCGGCTAAAATATTCGCGGGTACGGCGTCACAAGAGTTGGCGGCAGAAATTTGTACGCATTTTGGTTGCGAACCCGGAAATGTTAGTATACAACGTTTTGCTGATGGCGAAATTTCGCCTAATTACCTGGAAAGCGTCAGGGGCGATTATGTATTCCTGATTCAAAGCACTTATTCGCCAGGCGATAATTTAATGGAACTTCTATTAATGATCGACGCGGCAAAGCGGGCCTCAGCTTATAAAGTTATTGCAGTGCTTCCTTATTACGGTTATGCCAGGCAGGATAGGAAGGATCGCCCAAGGGTAGCAATTGGTAGTAAACTGGTTGCAAACATGTTAACAGCCGCCGGTGCTGATCGTATTGTTACCATGGATTTGCACGCGCCGCAAATTCAGGGATATTTCGATATACCCGTTGACCACCTGGATAGCCATGCCGTTTTTATCCCTTATATCGAAGAACTTAAATTAGAAAACCTTACCTTTGCGGCCCCCGACGTGGGAGCAACCAATCGTATCAGGGAAATTGCGAGTTATTTTAATGCCGATATGGTGATTTGTGACAAGCATCGCAAACGTGCAAATGAAATAGCCAGCATGACTTTAATTGGTGAAGTAGAAGGAAGGGATGTGGTGATTATTGATGATATATGCGACACCGGAGGTACTTTAGCCAAGTGCGCTGCCTTGATTAAAGAAAGAGGAGCTAATAGTGTAAGAGCGATGATAACCCACCCGCTTATGAGTGGAAAAGCTTACGAAACAATTGGAAATAGTGTATTGGAGGAGTTAGTGGTTTGTAACACAATTCCGGTTAAAAAGGAAAGCAATAAAATTAAAGTTATCTCGGTAGCGCAGCTTTTTTCAGTAGCTATTAAACATGCTTTCGAAAATAAGAGTATTACAAGTTTGTTTGTGCACTCTAATTTAAGAACTACAAAATCGTAAATATTAAAACAACATAAAAATGAACACAATTACAATCGAAGGACAACTGAGGACCGCATTTGGCAAGTCAGCCACCCGCCAGGTTCGCTCTCAGGGACATGTGCCTGCTGTAATTTACGGGGTGCTAAAGAAGTAAGTTTCAGTGCGCCGGCTACAGCATTTAAACCATTGGTGTACACACCCAATTTTCAGTTTGCAGAAATTAAGGTTGATGGCGCGACTTACAAATGCATTTTAAAAGATCTGCAGTTTGATAAAGTAACTGACGTACTTATTCACATAGATTTGTTAGAACTTGTAGAAGACAAAAAAATCATAGCTACAATCCCTCTAAAGTACACCGGAGCAGCAAAAGGCGTAAAAGAAGGCGGAAGGTTTGTTTCTAAAATCAAATCTGTTAAGGTAAAAACATTGCCTAAGCATTTAGCAGAAACAATCGAAGTTCCGATCGACGATCTTGCCATAAACGAAAATATCAGAATTGAGGATATTAAAGCTCCAGAGATGGAAATCTTAAACTCTCCCCGTATTCCGGTAGCTTCTGTAGTAATGACAAGGCAGTTGAAGCAGGAAGAAGCTGCAGCAGCTAAGAAATAATAACAATAGCAAAAAAATAATAAACAGGCTGTCTCCAAACGAGGCAGCCTGTTTCGTTTTGCATACATACTAGCCTTTTCCAGGCAGATTATTTATTATTGGATCATCTATAAACATGCATCATCTTTCTTGCCACGCTCGCTTGTGCTGTAGAATATAGATCATCCTACATAAACGACAATTAAATCCGTCTGTTGGTCTGACCGTCCCGGTCTGACCATTTATACAATCTGCGGCAATATTTTTCTTTCATAGCGCTCTTATTGTGCGTTGGCGTTGCATACTTGATTTGAGGAATCATCTTACATAAACGCAAAAGAAGCTAAAACAAACAAAGTTTAATTGACCAGTAATTACCTTTGTGTACTTTATATTTATTGCTTCTTTGTGTGTGAAACAGCATCACTCTCAATTTTTTTAAATAAATTTCATTAAAAGTTTTGTGATGTCGTAAAGAGTTCTATATTTGCACCCCGTTAGCGAATAACGGATAAGTTCTCTGAAAAAATCTTCTTTAAAAAGGGGATAAAGTACAAAAGGTTTCGAGGGTACATTAGTTGTATTAACTGGTGAGTAGCAGGTAGCTACGGTTCAAAAAAAGTTTTTGGATACTGCTAAAAGTTTCGAAAAAACTCCTTATCTTTGCCGTCCGTTTTTAGGGAAGCGGAAGTAGTTCTTAGAGAGGTTTTAGGGAGGTTTTGAAAAGACTAAATTTTCAAAAAAACTTTCGAAAAAATTTGGCAGATTGGAAAAAGAGTTTACCTTTGCAATCCCAATCGAAAAACAACGAGTCAAGTTGTTTAAGTTCTTCAGAAAATAGTTACAAAAGATGATATGGCGTGAGAGGCGCCAGAGTGGTTCAAACCCGCTGATATCAACAGTATCAGATGATATCCCCAGCTCCTAAAGGGAAGTAAATTGGGAATAGTTCTTAAAATATTGATGTGGTTTTAGACCTTAAGATTCATAATCTTTGACATCAGCTTTAATCATTAGCATATTAGCGCATCAGCTAATTAGCGAATTGGTTTTAAGTTCTTTGAAAATTTGGAAGCAATAGCACAATCGATTCACCTGAAGAGGTGAACACGAACAAAAGGTAAGTCAAAAGCAAGAATAATTATTCGATTTTTGACACGTTAATTTTTTTCTTTTTGAGAATTTTTAATAGTCAGTAATCAAACTCATTTACAACGGAGAGTTTGATCCTGGCTCAGGATGAACGCTAGCGGCAGGCTTAATACATGCAAGTCGAGGGGTAGAGAGGAGCTTGCTCTTCTTGAGACCGGCAAACGGGTGCGGAACACGTACACAACCTTCCTTTTAGTGGGGGATAGCCCAGAGAAATTTGGATTAATACCCCGTAACATGTTGATGTGGCATCACATTAATATTATAGTGGCAACACGCTAGAAGACGGGTGTGCGTATGATTAGGTAGTTGGCGGGGTAACGGCCCACCAAGCCTTCGATCATTAACTGGTGTGAGAGCACGACCAGTCACACGGGCACTGAGACACGGGCCCGACTCCTACGGGAGGCAGCAGTAAGGAATATTGGTCAATGGAGGAAACTCTGAACCAGCCATGCCGCGTGGAGGATGAAGGTCCTCTGGATTGTAAACTTCTTTTATAGGGGACGAAAAAAGGCCTTTCTAGGTCGACTGACGGTACCCTATGAATAAGCACCGGCTAACTCCGTGCCAGCAGCCGCGGTAATACGGAGGGTGCAAGCGTTATCCGGATTCACTGGGTTTAAAGGGAGCGTAGGTGGGTTGCCAAGTCCGAGGTGAAATCTCCGAGCTTAACTCGGAAACTGCCTTGGATACTGGTAGTCTTGAATATTGTGGAGGTTAGCGGAATATGTCATGTAGCGGTGAAATGCTTAGATATGACATAGAACACCAATTGCGAAGGCAGCTGGCTACACATATATTGACACTGAGGCTCGAAAGCGTGGGGATCAAACAGGATTAGATACCCTGGTAGTCCACGCCCTAAACTATGGATACTCGACATACGCGATAAACTGTGTGTGTCTGAGCGAAAGCATTAAGTATCCCACCTGGGAAGTACGACCGCAAGGTTGAAACTCAAAGGAATTGGCGGGGGTCCGCACAAGCGGTGGAGCATGTGGTTTAATTCGATGATACGCGAGGAACCTTACCTGGGCTAGAATGCGAGTGCCGTACCATGAAAGTGGTATTTCTAGCAATAGACACAAAGCAAGGTGCTGCATGGCTGTCGTCAGCTCGTGCCGTGAGGTGTTGGGTTAAGTCCCGCAACGAGCGCAACCCCCATCACTAGTTGCCATCAGGTAACGCTGGGAACTCTAGTGAAACTGCCGTCGTAAGACGTGAGGAAGGAGGGGATGATGTCAAGTCATCATGGCCTTTATGCCCAGGGCTACACACGTGCTACAATGGGGAGGACAAAGAGTTGCAACATAGTGATATGAAGCTAATCTCAAAAACCTTCTCTCAGTTCAGATCGTAGTCTGCAACTCGACTACGTGAAGCTGGAATCGCTAGTAATCGTATATCAGCAATGATACGGTGAATACGTTCCCGGACCTTGCACACACCGCCCGTCAAGCCATGAAAGCCGGGTGTACCTAAAGTCGGTAACCGTAAGGAGCTGCCTAGGGTAAAACTGGTAATTGGGGCTAAGTCGTAACAAGGTAGCCGTATCGGAAGGTGCGGCTGGAATACCTCCTTTTTAGAGCAAGTACTTACCTGCTATTGTTTCCTTATTTTTCATTGATTTTTAAAAAGCTCTTTTAAATTTTTTAATGTAAACCCGCTGGTAAGTGGGCTATAGAAATAGATCCGTAGCTCAGCCTGGTTAGAGCACTACACTGATAATGTAGGGGTCACCAGTTCAAATCTGGTCGGGTCTACAAAAAATCTTGGGGGTTAGCTCAGTTGGCTAGAGCATCTGCCTTGCACGCAGAGGGTCATCGGTTCGACTCCGATATCCTCCACAAAGTTGAAGGTGAGGTAGAGAAGAGATGACACTTCAACAAAGCAGTTCTTTTAGAGTAATGGTAATGGCTTTTAGGCCTGATGGTTCATAACCATATTATCAACTAAGATTCACACTCCCCTTTAGGGGATGGGGGTCAAAGTTCTTTGACATATTGGAAAAAATATTGTTAGGAGAGTACCTAACAAAGTTTATCGATCATAATTGTATAAATCACCATTTTTTTGGTTGGTCTGAAGCAATGTGGTCGGGTAACAACTACAACAAACTAAATAAAAAAGTCCAGCAGAGATGCTGGCCTCATATTAATTAAGTTTTATAAACTTTTTTAAAGCAATTAAGGGCGTATGGTGGATGCCTTGGGTCTGAGAGGCGATGAAGGACGTGGTAAGCTGCGAAAAGCCGGGGGAACTGCACACGAGTATTACATCCCCGGATCTCCGAATGGGACAACCTGTTACGTTGAAGACGTATCACTCAGTAATGAGAGCCAACCCGCTGAACTGAAACATCTAAGTAGGCGGAGGAAAAGAAAATAACAAATGATTCCCTAAGTAGTGGCGAGCGAACGGGGAAGAGCCTAAACCGGTGTGGCGTGCTGCACCGGGGTTGTAGGACCGCATTTAGAAAGGGTCATCAAGCTGAATTTTTGGAAAATTAAGCCATAGGGCGTGAAAGCCGCGTAAGCGTAAATTGACCTGGACGAGCGGTATCCTGAGTAGGGCGGGACCGGAGGAATCCTGCTTGAATCTGCCAGCACCATCTGGTAAGGCTAAATACTCCTCAGACACCGATAGTGAACCAGTACCGTAAGGGAAAGGTGAAAAGCACCCTAAATAAGGGAGTGAAATAGTACCTGAAACCGTACGCCTACAAGCGGTCGGAGCATCTTTATGGTGTGACGGCGTGCCTTTTGCATAATGAGCCTACGAGTTACTCCTCACTGGCGAGGTTAAGTTTTAAACAACGGAGCCGTAGCGAAAGCGAGTCCTAACAGGGCGCTTAGTCAGTGGGGGTAGACGCGAAACTTTGTGATCTATCCATGGGCAGGTTGAAGGTTAGGTAAAACTAACTGGAGGACCGAACCCGTTGACGTTGAAAAGTCTTGGGATGACCTGTGGATAGGGGTGAAAGGCCAATCAAACTGAGAGATAGCTCGTTCTCCCCGAAATGTTTTTAGGAACAGCCTCGGTTTATAAAGTCTGTTAGAGGTAGAGCTACTGATTGGGCTAGGGGGCTTCACCGCCTACCAAACCCTGACAAACTCCGAATGCTAACAGATGTTTACCGGGAGTGAGGCTGTGGGCGCTAAGGTCCATGGCCGAGAGGGAAATAACCCAGAATAGCAGCTAAGGTCCCCAATGCATAGTTAAGTTAATCAAACGAGGTAGAGTTTCTATAACAGCCAGGATGTTTGCTTGGAAGCAGCAATTCATTTAAAGAGTGCGTAACAGCTCACTGGTCGAGAGGCTCTGCGCGGAAAATAATCGGGTATAAACTATGAACCGAAGCTCTATGATTGCCACTAGGTGGTATATCGGTAGGGGAGCATTGAAACTGCATCGAAGGTGTACGGCGACGTATGCTGGAGCGGTTTCAAAAGAAAATGTAGGCATAAGTAACGATAAATAAGGTGAAAAACCTTATCGCCGAAAGTCTAAGGGTTCCTGATCAACGTTAATCGGATCAGGGTTAGCCCGGTCCTTAGTCAAACCCGAAGGGGGTAGACGATGGAAAGCAGGTTAATATTCCTGCGCCTGCTATGCATTAAAAGTGACGGAGCAAGGTAGCACTATAAGCTGACGGATTAGCTGAGTGGATCCTTCGGGTGAAGCGTAAGTGTGAATGTGCTTCCAAGAAAAGCGAGCATAGCAGCCGGTACCGCAAACCGACACAGGTAGACGGGATGAGTATTCTAAGGCGCTCGGGTGAGCCGTGGAGAAGGAACTAGGCAAATTGATGCTGTAACTTCGGGATAAAGCATACCTACTTCGGTAGGTCTCAGTAAAATGGTTCAACCAACTGTTTAACAAAAACATAGGGCCCTGCAAAATCGAAAGATGACGTATAGAGCCTGATACCTGCCCGGTGCTGGAAGGTTAAGGAAGGGTGTTCGTCGCAAGACAAAGCTCCTGACTGAAGCCCCAGTAAACGGCGGCCGTAACTATAACGGTCCTAAGGTAGCGAAATTCCTTGTCGGGTAAGTTCCGACCTGCACGAATGGTCTAATGAGTTGAACGCTGTCTCCTCCACGAGCCCGGTGAAATTGTAGTATCGGTGAAGATGCCGGTTACCCGCCACGGGACGGAAAGACCCCGTGAACCTTCACTATAGCTTTGCATTGATTTTGAATTACGGATGTGTAGAATAGTTGGGACGCTATGAAGCGGTGGCGCCAGCCATTGTGGAGCGGTCGTTGAAATACCAACCTTCTTTGATTTAGAATCTAATCCCTAGCGGGAAACAGTGCATGGTGGGTAGTTTGACTGGGGTGGTCGCCTCCTAAAGAGTAACGGAGGCTTGCAAAGGTTCCCTCAGTACGGTTGGTAATCGTACGCAGAGCGCATTAGTATAAGGGAGCTTGACTGTGAGGCAAACAGGCCGAGCAGGGACGAAAGTCGGCTAAAGTGATCCGGCGGTTCTGTATGGAAGGGCCGTCGCTCAAAGGATAAAAGGTACTCCGGGGATAACAGGCTGATCTCCCCAAGAGCTCATATCGACGGGGAGGTTTGGCACCTCGATGTCGGTTCGTCACATCCTGGGGCTGGAGAAGGTCCCAAGGGTTCGGCTGTTCGCCGATTAAAGTGGCACGTGAACTGGGTTCAGAACGTCGCAAGACAGTTCGGTCCCTATCTGTGGTGGGCGTTAGTAAATTGAGAGAACATGACCTTAGTACGAGAGGACCGGGTCGTACGTACCGCTGGTGTATCAGTTGTGCCGCCAGGTGCAATGCTGAGTAGCTAAGTACGGACAGGATAAACGCTGAAAGCATCTAAGCGTGAAACCTATCTCAAGATGAGTTTACTTTTAAGGGCCGTAAGAGACTATTACGTTGATAGGCTACAGGTGTAAAGGTGGTAACATCAAAGCCGAGTAGTACTAATTGCCCGTACGCTTTAATTTTATTAATTGTTAGGTACTCCTTCTAATTTTTTTATTTTCCAATATGTTAATTTATTGATGTACGAATTAAGAGTTACGATGTACGAAGTATAGTAGTATAATTGAAATTCTAAAGTTTTAAATTCTACATTCTTAATTTTTTATGGTGGTTATACCAAGGGTGTTCACCTCTTCCCATACCGAACAGAGAAGTTAAGCCCCTTAAGGCCGATGGTACTGCACAACAATGCGGGAGAGTAGGTAGCTGCCATTCTTATTTAAAAGCCTCAACAGTTTTTGTTGAGGCTTTTTTGTGCGCCCAAACATATGTGAAATTGAAGGATAACTATTAGAAGTGCTGAGTAGTGTTACCGAACGAAGGGAGTGACACAATTTCGATGATAGGAGCACATAAGTTTGTTCAAAAAAAAATAATTAGAGCAGGCGAAATAGCGTTAGTTAATTTTAACGTAAATCATTATTTTACAAAGAATTCTTAATTTTGATGGTTCAACATGAAGTTTTTAATAACAGGGCTTGGAAATATAGGAAATGAGTATGCTCATACACGCCATAATATTGGTTTTGATGTGGTTGCAGCATTCATTCAAAAACATGGAGGAAGTTTTAAGCAGGATAGATTGGCTTACGTTTCGGAAGTCAAATGGAAGGGTAGGATTTTTATCTGTATTTGTCCTACTACATTTATGAATCTGAGCGGCAAGGCTTTTAAGTACTGGATGGATAAGGAGAAAATTGGATTAGAAAATACGCTGACTGTTTTAGATGATCTGGCGCTGCCGATTCATAAACTAAGAATACGAGGTACCGGTAGCGATGGCGGGCATAATGGTTTAAAAAGTATACAGGAAACAGTGAATTCTGTTGCGTATGCAAAATTAAGATTTGGTATTGGGAATGATTTTCCGAAAGGAATGCAATCTGATTTTGTTTTGGGAAAATGGACAAAAGCTGAAGAACCGATCATCAAAAATAAGATTGAAAAATCGGTAGAAGCAATTGAGATTTTCGCAACGCAAGGACTGAATGCTGCAATGAATGCGGTTAATAACTACGCATTTGACTGACGATAACATAGAGAAAACTCTTATGAAATGAAAATTTTTTGCATCGGTAGAAATTATGTAGCCCACGCGAAGGAACTTGGTAATGAGGTTCCTGAAGAACCGGTTATTTTTCTAAAGCCTAAAACAGCACTCTTAAAACCTCATTTGCCGTTTTATTATCCTGAGTTTACTAATGAATTGCATTATGAATGCGAGCTTGTTTTACGGATTTGCAAAAATGGACGATATATAAATAAGAGATATGCGCATCAATACTATGATGCCATCACTTTGGGAATCGACTTTACTGCTCGCGATATACAAAATGAATTAAAACAAAAAGGCTTGCCATGGGAAAAGGCTAAAGCCTGGGACAACTCTGCGGTGTTGGGTAAATGGCGCCCTATGAGTGATTTTCCGGATTTGAAAAATATCAATTTTGGATTTTATAAAAATAACGAATTAGTTCAGCAGGGAAATTCTGGCCGGATGATCTACAGTTTCAATACACTATTGGTTAATATTTCTAAATATTTTTCTTTAAATATTGGCGATGTCATTTTCACCGGAACGCCCTCTGGCGTTGGTGAAGCGCTTCCAGGAGATGAGCTTGAAGGCATACTCGAAGACCAGGTGGTACTAAACTTAAAGGTTGAATAATTATTACTTTAATTCATTTTCTAAACTGTAAACTCTGCATTACAGTTTTTATTTCTTTAACGCTATATTTGCAACATAGTTTCAATTTGAAAAAGAATCAGCGAATAAGGAAATCTTTGGCGGTAATACTTTTACTGGTTTTTTCAGTAAGTGTTACACCTAAAATATATTTTCATGATCTAGCTTCAAAACATACAGATTACTCCTGTTCTGGCAACCATTCTTCCGACGTACAATTAACTGCTTATAAATTCAATTGTGGTTTTGTTAATGTAATTGCTGTTTCACCTTTTTTAGCAGTAAAAGAAATTGATTCTGAACTTTCCATTTCCTTTGCTGAAGCTTATTCTGATACCTGGATAAACAATTGGTTAGCATTTCAATCTGATTATTCGCAACGCCGCGGACCTCCTGCGTTGATATTCTAAGAAATAACAACCTCTTATTTCTTTTGCTTTATTGAAGCCAGTCCTGCCCTTAATAACATGCTTACTCATTGAAGTAAGTGCTGTTTCACTTCTTATCAAGTCCACTAAATTAATTCAGGTTTATGCAATTAAGATATATTCTTTCTGTTGTGTTATTATTTATTATTAATATTCTTTATGCTAATGAAGATAAAGCAGGTTTATCGGGCATTGTGAAGGATGGGGTGTCGAATACACCGTTAATTGGGGCAACCGTCTCAATTCCGGATTTAAAAATTTCTACCAAAACTGATGCGAATGGACGTTATGCATTTAATGCTTTACCTAATGGGCATTTAACAGTTCAGGTTTCTTATATCGGATACAGATCAAAAGTAGAAAGTATTATTATTTCCGGTATGTCTACACACGATTTTTCGCTGATACAATCGGTAGTTGAAAATGAAAATGTAACAGTTACTGGTGTATCATCAGCAACACGGTTGAAGCGAACGCCTGTGCAGATTTCCATCCTTTCGCATAAAGATATTCAACGATCCGTTGGTAATAATTTACTCGATGTGGTTGCGAAAGAGCCAGGTGTAGCTATTGTAACTACAGGGCCTGCAATTGCAAAGCCATTCATACGCGGACTGGGTTACAATCGTGTAGTAACTATTAACGATGGTATGCGTCAGGAAGGACAACAATGGGGTGATGAACATGGATTAGAAATTGATGAATATAGTGCTCAAAAAATTGAGATACTTCGTGGCCCTGCCTCGCTGATGTATGGAAGCGATGCTATTGGTGGTGTTATCAATATTCTTACTAATACCCCGGTTGCTAACAATACAGTTCAAGCCAATTTGCAAAGCACCGTAAATTCCAATAACCGAATGTTTGGCCAGTATGCTAATGTGGCTGGTAATATTAATGGTTTCAATTGGAATGCTTATGGAAGCATTAAAAGCGCCGGAGATTATAAAAACAAGTATGATGGAAATGTATTGAATAGCCGCTTTGGTGAAAAGAATTTTGGAGGTTACGTTGGTGTCAACAAAAGCTGGGGTTTTTCGCACCTTTTATTTTCTCATTTTAATCAGAAAATTGGGATGGTTGAAGGTGAACGTGATGAAGAAGGCAACTTGGTTTTAGAAGGTTACGAATTGACCGAATCTTTAAAAAAGATAAAACACCTCTGGTCCCATGGCAGGGTATTCAGCACACAAAAATTGCACTGGATAATTCATTTGCACTTAATAGCGGTGGGCGATTAACTTTTTTAATAGGTTATCAGCAAAACCAGCGCAAGGAATTTGCTGAAGTAGATGCGCCGAATGAGCCCGAAGCTTTTTTGATTTGAAAACCATCAACTATAACGTAGCATATCATTTGGCAGAAAATAAAAATTGGAAAACGAGTTTTGGTGTAAATGGAATGAAACAGTGGAACGAGAATAAGGCTGAAGAGGCCATCATTCCCGATTACGATCTTTTTGATTTCGGTGTGTATGGTGTCACGGCAAAAACCTGGAACCAGACAACTTTGAGTGGTGGATTAAGATATGATATCAGAAGTTTGGACAACAAATCCCTTGCAGGAGAAGGAGCCGAGCGGTTTATGGCTTTCAATAAAACCTTTTCAAATCTTTCAGCAAGCCTTGGAGCAACACATGCCGTTAGTGAGCATGTATCGTTAAAAGCCAATGTGAGCAGGGGTTTCAGGGCGCCCAATTCATCCGAGCTTTCTGCAAATGGAGAACATGAAGGAACCAATAGATATGAATTAGGCGATCGAAATTTGAAAAGCGAAGTATCAACATCAATAGATGCAGGAATTGAAATCACTACCAATCATGTTGATATAAGTGTATCGCCTTACTTTAATTATATAAGTAATTATATTTTTTACAATCGCCTGTTAGGTGCTAATGGCGCCGACTCTTCAATAAACGATGCTCCGGCTTTTCAATTTAGTCAGCAAAGCGCCAGGTTAATGGGCGTTGAGGCAAGCTTCGATGTGCACCCGCATCCTCTTGACTGGTTGCATTTTGAAAATACCATTTCTTTTGTCAGAGGCCGCTTTACGGATCCTGTTGATGGTTCTTCAAATCTGCCTTTAATTGCGCCAGCCAGCCTGTTAACAGAACTGCGTGGAGAATTCGCCAATGCAACAAAAGTTTTATCCAATTTTTACGCGAAGGTTGAAATGAATGCTGTTGCAACACAGAATAATTTTTTGCAGGATTTGAAACGGAAACAGCAACAAAAGGATATGTGTTATTTAATGCCGGAATAGGTACGGATATAAGTATCAACGGACAGAAAAGATTTTCGCTTAATCTGGGTGTTCAAAACATTACTGACATTGGATATCAAAGCCATTTAAGCCGGTTGAAATATGCAGATGAAAATCCTGTCACAGGCAGAGTTGGCGTTTTCAATATGGGAAGAAATTTTACTGCGAGGCTGATCATTCCTTTTGAATGGAAACTATAAAATGCGGTAAATATCTTTTTAGTAAGTCAACAATAAATATGTAGCATCGGTCTTCCGCCAGCTGGCGGACACTTGTACTGTTGTACATGTAGCATCCTGCATAAGCGTTGCAATGCCCATTGACCATAGTCCATTGACTATTGACCTTTCATTATTCAATACTTATAAACATTTAAACTTATCAACCTTCTTTACTGTTAGGATTTTAATTTCTACTTTTGACACCGATGAAATATCAAATAGGAGATAAGGTTTTAGTGTTACATTCTGATGAAGAAGGTGTAATCGTTGATTTTTTAAACAAGCAAATGGCCATGATAGAAGTGCGTGGCGTAAGGTTTCCCGTTTATATGGATCAGATCGATTTTCCCTATTACAAACAGTTTACACAAAAGAAAAAAGTTAACCAACCTCCACCTAAAAAATATATTGATGACCTGCGCAGGGAGAAAGTGGTAAAAGAAGAGCGCATTGAAAATGGAGTGTGGCTTAATTTTTTACCTGTAATGGATGTGGACGAATTTGGAGATGAGTATGTTGAAAAACTTAAAGTGTATCTTGTCAATAATACAAAAGCGGTTTATAAATTTGATTATAAGCTTAGTTTTTTCGGTGATTCTGAATTCGATTTGAAAAACGTTGTTCAGCCTTTTGAGAACTTTTATATTCACGATGTTGCTTTTGGAGACATGAGTGATAGCCCTGCTTTTGAATTTGATTTTTCTCAAGAGAAAGCCGAAAAGAATAAAGCGGACCATTTTGAAAGTGTAATAAAACTGAAGCCTAAACAGTTGTAACAGAATAGAAGAACTTAAGCAAAAAAACGAAGCTTCTTTTTCTTATTTGTTATTTGAAAAGTATCCGGATAAAGAGCCGGAAGAAATTAAAATACCGCTTGATAAATTAGCGAACAAAGGATTTAAAATTTACAATGCTAAAGAAGCGCGTAAGCACCTGGAACCAGCGCGTAGTGTTGTGGATCTGCACATTGAAAAATTAACTGATGACCCCTCCCGAATGAGTAATTTTGAGATGCTCACACTTCAGCTTAAAACCTTTGAAAAATTTTATGACCTGGCTGTAAGCCACATGCAGCCTACGCTTATTATCATTCATGGCGTTGGTACGGGAAAATTACGTGACGAAATTCATGATGCTTTGAAATTAAAAAGTGAAGTGAACTATTTTATTAATCAATACGATCCGAAATACGGCTATGGAGCAACGGAAATATTTTTGAAGTATTGAGTGGTGAATAATGAATAGTAATGAATGATGAATTGTGAATAATCAATAATAGGTTATGGGAACACGCTCCTATACTGTTGTCGTTTATATAGGATGCCATCTGTACCAACGATAACGCTGTGCGACGCAAGACTGATGCTATATGTTCGCCAGCCGGGTTAAAAGAAGTGCGGGGAATCGATTGCGCAACTCTGAAATACAAAGCATAAATTTTATATGTTTGCGAACAATTTTTTTATGGTTAAAGACAAAATACTTGTTATTGGTTCATCCGGTCAGATCGGTGTGGAATTAACACTGGCATTGAGAAAGATTTATGGGAATAACAATGTTGTTGCTTCTGACCTTAGAGAAGAGAATGAATTGCTGAAGGGTACGGGGCCTTACGTGAGTATTGATGTAATGAATAAAGAGATGTTGCATGTGCAGGTTATTCGCCAGAATATTACACAAATCTATTTATTAGCTGCAATTCTATCTGCTACGGGAGAAAAAATCCGGGGCTTGCCTGGCATTTAAATATGCAGGGCTTGCTAAATGTTTTGGATATTGCGCGCGAAGAAAATATACACAAAGTATACTGGCCATCATCTATCGCGGTGTTTGGCCCTACATCACCTAAACAAAACTGTCCGCAACAAACGGTTATTGAACCAACAACGGTTTATGGAATTAGCAAATATGCCGGGGAATTTTGGTGCAATTATTACAATATAAAATATGACATAGATGTAAGAAGCTTACGTTATCCTGGGTTAATATCTTACAAATCTGCGCCTGGCGGAGGCACTACGGACTATGCCGTAGAAATATTTCACGATGCCATCGACGAGCGAAAGTATACGAGCTTTTTAGCAGAAGATACCTATTTACCTATGATGTATATGCCTGATGCCATAAGAGCTACCATTGAATTAATGGAAGCCCCTAAAGAAAAAATAAGTATACGCACTTCTTATAATTTAGCTGCTCTTAGCTTTTCTCCAAAAGAAATTGGAGCGGAAATAAAAAACATATTCCTGAATTTGTGATGGAATATGAGCCGGATTATCGACAGGCCATCGCAGATAGCTGGCCGCAAAGTATTGATGATTCAGTAGCCCGTAACGATTGGGGATGGAAGCCGGAATTTGACCTCGCTACAATGACTGCTGACATGCTTAAAAACCTGCCTTCTGGTTAAGTAAACCATTTAAGCAACAAGTGTAAAATAAGTTATCGCTGAAATTTGGCGATTGCTTCAGCGGGAACTGCGCTTACCTTTTTAGAGTTATAATTATAGCAAACCATACCAGTTTTTGCAATAGCAATAACTACAGTTTTTTCTTCAACTCTTTTTTCTAACTTATATACCAGGTCAAAACCCACACGGCTGAAGTCGTTGGCGGTGATAAATACAGTTAGCACATCTCCGTAGAAAGCTTCTGCTTTAAATTCAATCGCCACATCTGCCATGATAAGGCCAGTGCCTTCAAAATTCATTTCTGTATAATCATGGTGATTTAAAAACTGTAGTCTTGCTTCGTGAAGGATGCTTAATAGTGCGTCATTGCCTACATGCCCGCCATAATTGATATCAGTAATGCGTATAGGAATATGGGTAGAAAAAGAGAAGTTGTTAGGTAAAGCTACTTTGATACGTGCCATGTTTTTTATGGCAAAAATAGGTAGAGAAGTTTCAGTCTACGCTATAAAGCTATTAACAGTATAGTAATATTGATCCAAAATTTAAAGATTGGTTTCAAGCCCGGTTTCTTCACTTGCCAAATCCAGTATGTCCAGAAAATTGTCAGGAGATGAAGGTACGCTGCTGCTCGCCATTTCCTTTTGCCATTTAGAAATCTGGTCATCGCAACTATGATCTTCACCAGCTATACAGTCAGCCATATTGCTCACTTTTTTAGACATGCGAACAACGTTGCCATCTTGAGTCATTAAAATAATATAACGATTTTGCAGCTCTTTATTTTTTTCTATCGAAACGCTGTAAGCATTTCCCAGACTGGTTTTGATGCCTTGTAACACTTCTTCTTGAGATCTTCCGGCATTAGCTTGTTGTGGACCAGCAATATTTTTAACACCCGGCGCATTTGTGTTTTGTGTAGAGTTGCCGGCAGTATAAGTAGCGCCGTCATTATCACTTAATATAAAAAATGCAGTAACACTAATAATTGCAACAAAACATGCAGCAGCGGCATACTTCAGCCAGCCATGATGCATTGGAACAACAAGCGATTGATGCTCTTTTTTATTTTCAAGTTCCTTCCTGATACTTAACCAGGCAGAAGCAGGTGGATTGATTTGTAAATCGACTAATTTCTTTTCGATGGTCTCAAGCGCTTGCTGATCGTCAAGTTCGTTGGTTATACGATCCCAGGCTGTAACAGGTGGTAAAACTTCCTGATTAGCTAATTTTTCTGCTATGCCATTAAATCCTGTTTGATCATTTAGTTCGTTAGCTATATTATCCCAAGCAGCAGCAGGCGGAGTTTCTTCTCTGTTATATAATAATGATGAAACCTTTGAAATGTTTTCGGCTTCGGTTAATTCAGTAGCAATGCGATCCCAAAGATTGGCCGGGGGCGTTGCTTTTAATGAATTTATTTTTGCAGACAGCGTTTTGTTTTCTCCAAGCGCATCCAATTCGCTGGAAATGTTAGCCCATACTTCAGCCGGCGGTGCCACTTCAATATCATATATTTTTTAAGGCTGTTCATGGTAAAACTTATTTCGATCTGTCTTCAATATGTTTTTTACTAATTCCTGTAAAAGAGCTTTTGCCCTTGAAAGTTGCGATTTACTGGTTCCTTCACTAATGCCCAGCATGTCACCAATTTCCTTGTGCGAATAACCTTCTACAACATACATGTTAAATACGGTACGATAGCCGGGAGATAAGCGTGTGATCAGCTCCAGGATATCCTTCTCTGCCAGTTCATCTAATGCCGAAACGTATTTTCCTTCGATCGTGTTTTCTTCTTTTTCTGTAACCGGTTGCAGGTATTTTTTCCTTCTGAAATATTCAATAGAAGTGTTTACAAATACCCTGCGGATCCAGCCCTCGAAAGAACCATCTCCCCTGAAACTGTCCAGTTTTTTAAAAATCTTGATAAAGCCGTCCTGTAGTATATCCTGTGCTTCTTCTGCATTAGAAGCGTAGCGTAAGCAAACTGCATACATTTTGGGAGAAAAACGCTTGTAGAGTTCCTCCTGCATTCTGCGGTCGCCTTCGATGCACCCTGTAATTAAGTCGCTTTCTTCAATCGTATGGTTGCGTATCGGTTCCAAATTTCGTAAATATTTAAAAAGTTCTTCAAATATAGGGAAATAGTTTATGGTTCATAATCGGTAGCCCGTAGCCTGTTAACCACGTTCTTTTATTATTGTCCCGGCAGTTGAACATATATCATCATTTTTGCGTCGCACAGCGTTATTTGTGGTGCAACTATCAACCTACAGATTCTTCGCATTTGTCTGAACCGTGATTTATAGGATTATAAGATTAACAGGATTATGTCAATTTTCCACCTAATCCTAAAAATCAAAAAATCCAGGTTCAAATTCATTATCACATCATCACATCGGCTAATTAGCTAATTAACCACTCCGTCAATCCAGCCAAGGCTTTTGCCCGGTGGCTGTACTGTTTTTTCTCTTCCATTGTCATTTCACCAAAAGTTCTGTCCGCTCCATCTGGAATAAATATCGGGTCATAACCAAAACCTCCGTCGCCTATTCTTTTAGTTGTGATAACACCTTCGCAAATACCTTCAAAAAAATGTTCTTCTTCATTTAGGATCAGTGAAATAACCGTTCTAAACCTGGCTTTGCGATGGCTTATGCCTTCCATTTTGTGAAGCAGTTTTTCAATATTGTCTACATATTGAGGTTCTTCATCGGCGTAACGCGCACTTTTTACACCCGGTTCCCTATTTAAAGCATCCACTTCAAGCCCCGTATCTTCACTAAAGCAATTTTGCCCGGTCATTTCAAAAATGGTTTTAGACTTTTCCGATGCGTTGGCCTCAAGCGTATCGTGCGGTTCGGGAATGTCTTTTTCAATACCAGCTTCTTTTAAACTGATGATGTCAAACCCTCCTTTCATTGCGCTGCGGATTTCCTTTACCTTATTTATATTATTGGTAGCAAAAATCAGGGTCATAAATTGAATATCTTTTTTAAACTGGTCCAAAGTTGTCCTTTAGCAGGTTTATCGTTTTCCAGGCTTTCCAAAGCAGGAGCATGCGTTACTGTGTAATTAGCAAAGTTCTGCACCTGAAAAGGAGGTGTATCAAAGGGGAATCCAAATTGCTGCGGACTAATACCAAATAGCAATACAATTCGCGAGTCAAAATGATTCAGGATTTCAGTGCTATCAGCATTCTTATAATTGTTTACATTAATCAGCGCAATGTCATTCAGGCTCAACTGACAGGCTTTTAGTAATTGCGTTAAAAAATCAAGTTGAGGATCTGGTAGGTTTGCTATATTATCATAATTAACAACAATCAATACCTTTTTTTGGTTATTTCCTAAAGACTTCCAATCTATTGCCGATGATAAATCTTTTTGTTCTCCGGCTTCAACGTGCAGCGGTTCATTAGTTTTTTTCGACTCAATTAAGCTGGAAGGATACATTTGCGTAAGCAGGTATGGAGATAATGTAATTTCGTTCAAACTCATACGGTACGGTAATTTTACAAGAGTGTTCGTATATTCGCAATAACAATAATAGTCAAAAATAACATTTTATGGTAGAGGCAGTTCAAATACCTGTAGAGCGCATAAAAGACAGTAAATTGCCGCAGGTAGATTTTAAGAATCTGGGTTTTGGAAAGTATTTTTCTGATCACATGCTGGAGGCGGATTATGTAAATGGTGAGTGGTCCAGCGTCAAGATCAGGCCTTACCAACAACTCGGTTTTCTTCCAGCCCTATCAGTCCTTCATTATTCTCAAACTATTTTTGAAGGGCAGAAAGCTCATAAAGATGAAAACGGTAATATCCATATTTTCAGGCCACATGAGAACTGGAAGCGAATGAACCGTTCGGCCGAACGTATGGCTATGCCACAGGTTCCGGAAGAGATTTTTATTGATGGAATGAAGCAGCTAATCGAGCTGGACAAAAACTTTATTCCTTCAGGCTATGATGAATCACTTTACATTCGTCCGTTTTTATTTGCTTCGGAAGAAACATTGGGTGTGAAAGAAGCAAACTCCTATAAATTCTTAATTATTACGGGGCCGGTTGGTTCTTACTTTTCGGCGCCAGCGCGTATTTATGTAGAAGAAACGTTTACACGCGCAGCACCAGGCGGAACAGGAGCTGCAAAAACCGGCGGTAATTATGCCGCATCTTTATTATCGTCTGCCGAAGCCAAAAAGCAGGGCTACGACCAGGTATTGTGGATGGACGCGATAGAACACAAATATGTGCAGGAAGTAGGAGCCATGAATATATTTTTTATCATTGGCGATAAAATAATTACTCCTGATCTTACAGACGGAACAATATTGGGCGGCATTACACGCCTGAGCCTGATTGAAATGTTTAAAGATGCGGGACACGAAGTGGAAGAAAGAAAAATATCGATAGACGAAATTATAGACGCATATAAAAATGGCCAGCTGAAAGAAGTGTTTGGCGCCGGAACCGCGGCTACCATTAGCCATGTTAAAGAGCTGAAATATAAAGATTTTGTAATGGAGCTTGACGTGGATTCGATGACTATTTCGGCGGACATGAAAAAGAACTTTTAGATTATAAAGAAAACAAGAACGGCGATAAGTACGGGTGGTTAGAAAGAGTTTAACAAAAACATCAGATCGATTGAAAATTTCTCATAGCCCACGGATTAATCCGTGGGCTATGTTGTCAAAAAAATGATGATAGAAAAAGACACAATTTATTTTTGTTGATTCAAAATCTTATCCTACCTTTGCCGTCCAAAAATTAAAGGACAAGGAATGCCTACAATTAACCAGTTAGTACGTAAAGGAAGACAAATAATAAAAGCAAAGAGCAAATCAAGGGCTTTAGATCAGTGCCCTCAGCGCCGTGGCGTTTGTACTCGTGTGTACACAACCACACCTAAAAACCTAACTCTGCGCTTCGTAAAGTGGCAAAGGTTCGTTTAACTAATAAGATTGAGGTTATTGCCTACATTCCGGGAGAAGGACACAATTTGCAGGAACACTCTATCGTGTTAATTCGCGGTGGCAGGGTAAAAGATTTACCTGGTGTTCGTTATCACATAGTACGTGGTAGCCTTGATACTGCTGGTGTAAAAGACCGTAAGCAAAGCCGCTCTAAATACGGTACTAAAAGAGCTAAAAAGTAATTTTTAGATATTAGAAATTAGATTTTAAGAAATTAGAAATTAATATAAAATGCGTAAAGCACAAGCCAAGAAACTCCCTTTAGCACCAGATCCTAAGTTCAGTGATAAACTGGTTACACGCTTTGTAAACAACCTTATGTGGGAAGGTAAAAAAAGTGGTGCATTCACTATTTTTTACGATGCATTGGACAAAGTAGCCAAACAAACTAATGAAGATGGTTACGAGGTTTGGAAAAAGCATTGGCAAACGTTACTCCTGCTGTAGAAGTTCGTAGCCGCCGTATCGGTGGTGCTACTTTCCAGATTCCAGCAGAAGTACGCGCTGACAGAAAAGTTTCTTTGAGCATCAAATGGTTGATTCGTTATAGCCGCGACCGCAACGGACGTAGCATGGCTGATAAATTGGCTAATGAAATTGTAGCTGCAAGTAAAGGCGAAGGCGCTGCTTTCAAAAAGAAAGAAGATACACACCGTATGGCTGAAGCTAATAAAGCTTTCGCTCACTTCAGAATCTAACAACCTCATCTGGCCTTTGGCCACCTTGTCCTGAAGGAGAAGGGTAGATATAAATAGCTTTAAAAGCCCGTTCCGAAAGGAGTGGGCTTTTAACATTTAATACAAATGATGCAAGCCTATTTTTGTACTAACTGAACGTATGAAATCCTTCTCTTTATTAATATTAGCCCTTTTTTTATCTGCTTCTTAACATTACATGCCCAGACCCGGCTTGATTTGGTAAAGGATTATGTACTTGGCAAATTGTATCCCGAATTCGAACTCAAAAGTGGAAAGAGAATTGTTTCTGCTCAAAACTTAAAAGGTAAAGTAGTTTTCATTAATTTTTGGTTTGATAGCTGTCCGCCTTGTCGGGCTGAAATGCGTGGATTAGATTCCCTATACAGTATTTTAAAAGATAGCGCAGCGTTCGAATTTATTTCCATTACGTTTGAAGATAATCCTACTATAAAATGGGTAAGAAAGAAACGGAGGGTGAGCTTTCCCATGTATTCCACAAGCACTCAGGAGTGCCAACGCCTTAGCTTTGGTTGCGGGTATCCAACTAATATTATTCTTGATAAAAGAGGTGTGATCCGGTACATTAATGCGGGTGGTTTTCGTGATGCTGATAAAGCCACGCAATATATAATGGAAGTGATAAAACCGAAAATTGTTGAGTTATTATAACATGGTGGTTATTGACCATGTTTCAACTTCTCCACGAGGTCGATATATTCCTGCATAGCATCTTCCTTGCTTTTACCTGCCAACTCGCTCCAGGCGTTGTATTTAGCTTTATTTACAATATCAAATGGATTTGATGGAGGATCTATGTTAGTGTCGCCTACAGAGCCTTGTTTATAGAGTGCATATAATTTCAGCAGCGTATCGTTAGCAGGTTTTTCCGATAGCGTTTTGCTTTCGGCTACAGCTTTTTCGAATAATTGAGTAATATCCATTTTTCTTGATTTTGCAGTAAATTAAACAAAGAAGTTGATTAGCTGATTAATCGTAAAAAATATTGCCTGTGGTCAATATATCGTTTGGATTATTGTCGTTTATATAGGATGCCATTTGTACTGCAGTACAAGGGTGTGACACAATTTTGATGATTTATGTTTTGCAGCTGATTTCATAAAAAATGCCATCGCAAAGGATGGCATTTAACAACATGTATAAAAAGCTTAAGGCGTTATTTCGGGTATGGCTTTGCCAACACAACCACTTGGCATCTGTATGTGCAACAGGCCTGCCAGAGTGGGAGCAATGTCTGTCATGTACACTTCGCGATTGCTTTTGCCGGGCTTAATACCCCAACCCATCCAAACCAAAGGGATATGAGTGTCAAAAGGATTCCAGGTGCCGTGTGTGGTGCCGGTGCCATTATAAGCGCTTTCGAACCATCCGGGAAAAGGAATAATTTGAACAGTGCCTGATCGCTTAGCATTATACCCATTGATCGCACGCTCTCTGATGTCCTTTGGTATTGGTTCAACGCCAATATTTTCAATATCAATTACAAATTGAAGTTCGGGCTGTTGTTTCAGGTAATGTATAGTAGTTGCCTTTATAGCTTTATAATCCAGGTTATTTTGTTTGATCTTTACGTTGTTGAAATTGATCTGATAATTATTGTCAGATAATACAAGTTTATCTTCTTTAAACTCTTTTTCAAAGTCTCATTGAGGCCATCAATAATTTTTATGCTTTGTAAAAAATCAGCTGGCATTTTATTGTCTTTCATGAAATTGATAGAATGCGCTGCTCCGTGATCGGCAGTAAGGAATACTAAATAATTTCCCTTTCCAACTTTCTGATCAAGGAATTTGAAGAAGCTGCCCAGTTCTTTATCCAGGCGCAGATATACGTCTTCAACCTCGATGGAGTTAGGTCCGTATTTATGTCCAACATAATCGGTAGAGGCGCAATTGATCGTTAAAAAATCGGTAGCAGAACCATTACCCAGGTTGTTGCCGTCAACAGCGGCTTTAGCAAAGTCAAGCGTAAGCACATTACCATAAGGTGAGGTGCGAATCACATCTTTATCTGTTTTATAAAGTTCGCTCAGGTCATGAGGAAAGGATGACGTTTTTTCACCTTTGAATTTGCCTTCCCATTTTACTGCATCAGCAGTACTTTGCTTATAAGTATTGATGGGATAGAGCGTTGTCCATGGTGTAGCAGTTAATCTTGCAGGTTCGTCTTTAGCATTAAAATCCTGCACCCATTTTGGTAATTCATTCATATACCAGGTACTTGTAATAAAATCGCCTTTTGCATCATCGAACCAAAAAGCGCCAGTGGGGTTGTGTCCGGCAGGTAAAATAGAAGCTCTGTCTTTTAAGGAAACTCCAATAACTTTTGATTGAAAATTAGTAGCTAAACGAAGTTCATCTGTTATGGTTGTGGTTAGTAGATTTCTTGGCGACATTTTACCCGCTTTTGAAATGCTTCCTACAGCCTCAACTGTTGAGTCGTCAGTACAGTACACATTTTTACCAGTGGCCTGGTCTATCCATCCATTACCTGCAATGCCATGAATAGCGGGTACTGAACCGGTAAAAACTGTTGTATGTCCAACAGCGGTGTATGAAGGTATATAATTAATAAATGTGTTTTCGCAGCTAAAGCCTTCGTTTAACATACGTTTAAAACCACCATTGTTATCGTAACGATCGTAATAGCGATACAAATAATCCCAGCGCATTTGGTCCACTACAATGCCTACTACAAGTTTGGGACGTTTGATGGGTTGGGAGAAGGAAGATAGACTAATAATTAGAAGCAGAAGAGGGAGCAATAAGCGTTTCATTAACAATACTTTTTTCAAAAATAATGATTGAATGATGGAAACCTGAAATAAATTTATGATGATATGATTAAGGAGATTCTTTTTAAAGCGATTTTACAACTTGACTGCTCCCTCGCGGAATTATTTTTACAAATAGTTCTTTTTTAAATGAACTGGGTTCGTCTAACGACTGCCTGAAAATAAATTGAACCCAGCACCACGCTAAAACCGTTCTACTTCCAGTAAATCCGGATTGCCAATTAGGGCAGGAAAGTTTTAGCAGTCGTGTCGCTTCTTCTTTTGTTTGTTCTAATTGATAAGATACCGGAGTTATTTTTGTAATCCCACCCCAGGGTTTGACTACAAACTTGAGAACAACAGTATCTGACCAGGATTTGCTATTCTGAATTTTTGGAGAAATATTGGGGAAATTAAGATTTTGATTAAAAAAAGCGGATCCAGCCCCGGGTCTCCCTTTAAAAGAAGGCGCAACTTCTGTCTTGGTAAAAATATCGTACTCAAATATTTCGTCTTCAGCATAGCAGGGGTCTTTCCTGTTTTTTGATTCAGCGTAGCGCATTTGTTTATCATCAGCAGTAATAATAACCGGCTTTTTAGCGAGAGTTTTTCTGTATCGGGTATATTCTTCTTTAGGGATAAGTGTTTTTTCAATGGTTAAATATTTGAGAGATTTTGCCTGGAGTATAGCATCTGGAATATGCCTTACAGGATTATTATCAATTGAAAAATCAACAAGATTGGAGGCCTCAAAAATTTCGGGTGGAATAGAATCAATACGGTTATTGCTTAAGATTAGTTTCTCCAGTTGCGCCATTTGTTTGAGAAAAATAGGAATAACCTCAATTTCGTTTTTTTCTAAATTAAGCCATTTTAAAGAATTTAAAGAAGGAATCCAATCTGGAATTGTAGTTATATTACCATTGGTGATAATCAGGGTTTCTAAATCTCTACAGTTTTTTAACGATTGCGGAATTGCTGTAAAACTGCAATCGTAGGCATAAAAGGATTTTAACGAGAGTGGAAAGGAGTGAAGAGTTTGCTCTGTTAAAGGGTTTCTGGAGATATACAGTCTCTCAAGTTCAAGCATCTTGCTTAATTCAGGCAGCTGTGTTAATTGATTGTTTTCTATTTCGAGTGCTTTTAATTTGGGTAAGAAAATAATTGCATTAGGGAAAATTTCAAACCTGTTATTTCTGATATTTAATCGACTCAGTTTTTTTAACTGGCTAATCGATTTTGGAAGTTCATTAAGCTGATTGTAGGAAAGATTCAGATATTGCAGCGATGGATTGAATCGAGTATCGTCGCCTATTAAATGTATATCGTTTTCAGAAAGGTCTAAGGATTTTAAATATTTTACTTTTGTTACCCATTTTGGAATTTCCCGAAGGCCTGCATTGTTTATTGATAAACGTTCCAGATTTTGGAGCCGCGTAATATCTTTTGGTATTATTTTTAGCTTGTTCCCACTGATAGTTAAAGAACGTAGGTTTTTTAGCTTGTATATCTCTGGAGGTATCATAGATAGCGAGCCTCCAGTAAGGGTAAGATATTTTAGATTAGGCATTTTTGTGAGTAAACTAAGCTTTTCAGGAATAATTGCTTCGCGCTTTAACCACAAGTGGGTTACAGAATCTTTGTACTTATAAGCAGAATCAAGGTTTGAAAATATTATATTGCTCTTTCGAGTTGGTTGAGCGTTAGCTGTTATGCAATACAAAAAATAGAAAAGCAGAAGTTTTAAGTAGACTGGTTTTTTCATGAAAGCCACATTTGTAACAATAAGAGTTGAAATCAAAAAAATCCACAAAAATAGTTTCTAAAAATTAGTTTATTCAAAATCTTCGTGCTACATTTGCACTCCCAATTTAAAATGGGTATCTAACAATGTCGCAAAGAATCAGAATAAAATTACAGTCTTACGATCACAACCTGGTTGATAAATCAGCGGAAAAAATTGTTAAAACTGTACGTAGCACTGGCGCTGTAGTAACAGGCCCTATTCCATTGCCTACACACCGTAAAATATTCACAGTTCTTCGCTCTCCACACGTGAATAAAAAGAGCCGTGAGCAGTTTCAATTAGCTACTCACAAAAGATTGTTGGATATTTATACATCTTCTTCACGCACAGTTGATGCATTGTCTAAATTAGACCTTCCAAGCGGTGTTGAAGTAGAAATCAAAGCGTAAAAGCTCACAACTCCAAGGAGTAACAGCTAAAAACGCAACAGTTCTTATCAATAAAAATATCATCTCTCAACTCCGTTTTTGGCGGGAAAAAAGAGCTCTGATTAAAAATATTCTCAACAAATTATAGTTGAGAGCAACATAAAACAAGCCATTCAGGGTTTGTTTACTATCAGTACTTCCCGAAAAAGGAAAAGGTTGATAGCAAACGGGGATCGATTAAAGCGCACATCTGTGTTTCAAGTCCCAATAATCCTGCAAGGCATAAAATTTTAAATGATGAAAGGTATTATTGGGAAAAAATTAGGGATGACCAGCATCTACGATCCTACAGGCAAACAAATAGCCTGCACGATCATTGAAGCAGGTCCTTGTGTTGTTACACAGGTTAAAACTAAAGACACCGACGGATACGATGCATTACAAGTATCGTTTGGTGACAAAAAAGAAAGCCGCACTAACCAGGCCGAAAAAAACCACTTCGCAAAAGCTAACACTACAGCTAAAAAGTTTTCAACAGAATTTAGAAATTTCTCAATAGAAAAAGCCTTAGGCGAAACTATTAGCACTGACATTTTCTCTGAAGGAGAAGAAGTTAGTGTTGTTGGCACGTCTAAAGGTAAAGGTTTCCAGGGTGTTGTAAAACGTCATGGTTTCCATGGTGTGGGCGAGCAATCTCACGGCCAGCACGATCGTCAAAGAGCTCCAGGTTCTTTGGGTAACTCTTCAGACGCTGCACGCGTTATGAAAGGTATGCGCATGGCAGGCCGCATGGGTGGCGACAGAGTTAAAATGAAAGGTTTGAAAGTGGTGAAAATATTCGCTGAAAAGAACTACATATTGGTTAGTGGATCAGTTCCCGGTCATATTGGTTCAATCGTTTTAGTTCAAAATTAATTTAACCCAAAGCCTTAACATATAAATTAAAGAAAATGCAAGTTGAAGTTTTAAATATACAAGGTAAGGGTACTGGTCGTTCAGTAGAATTGCCCGATGATATTTTTGGTATTGAGCCAAACGATCACGTTATATACCTTGCGGTTAAACAATTTTTAGCTGCACAGCGCCAGGGTACTAACAAAGTAAAAACCCGTGCTGAAGTAAAAGGATCAAGCAAGAAATTACACAAACAAAAAGGAACTGGTGGTAGCCGTAAAGGTAACATCCGTAATCCTTTATACAAAGGTGGTGGTACTATCTTCGGCCCTAAACCTCGCGATTACAGCTTTAAGCTGAACAAGAAAGTTAAAGATCTGGCTAAGATCTCTGCTCTTTCTTACAAAGCAAAAGAAAACGCCATTGTTGTGGTTGAAGATCTGAACATCGACGCTCCAAAAACAAAAACATTAACTGGCGTATTAAAAGCGCTTAATGTTGGAGATAAGAAATTAATGTTAGTTTCTGATGTGCCAAACGATAATGTTGAATTGTCTTTACGTAATGTACCTTCTGTTTTAGGTGTATCGTTGAGCGACTTAAATACTTACGACATTGTTAACTCAGAAGTATTAGTACTTACTGAAAGCGCTGCCAAAGTTTTCTCTGAAGAAGAAGAAATTGTAGCTGAAGCATAAGAATTATCAAATTATCAAATTAATAGAAGATGAATCCTTCTCAAGTTTTAATAAAACCCATTTTAACCGAAAAAGCAAATGCGCAGCAGGAAAAACTGCATCGCTATGCATTTAAGGTTGATAAAAGATCTAACAAGTTGGAGATTAAAAAAGCTATAGAAACTTTTTACGGTGTTACCGTAACAGGTGTAAATACTGTAGTAGTTCCAGCTAAAAATAAAACCCGTTATACCAAAGCAGGTTTTATTAAAGGCCGTAAGCCTTCTTACAAAAAAGCGTATGTAACAGTAGCAGAAGGCGAAGAGATTGATCTGTACGCGAATATGTAAAGGTGCTTCTCCCTCTCATTTAGGAGAGGGTCGGGGTGAGGTTAAAGAATGGTGATTCAACACCGCAAATATTGAATAAAATAAAATGATTTTTGGCAAGTGACAGCAAATCATAATCCAAAATCAGAAATCAGAAATTACAAAAATGGCAGTAAAGAAATTTAAACCGATGACAGCCGGAACCCGTTGGAGAATCGGGAATGCTTACGCTGAAATTACTACTAACCAGCCTGAAAAGAGCTTGTTAGAAACTCAGAAAAGAAGTGGCGGTCGTAACTCTTCTGGTCACCTTACTATGAGGTACAGAGGCGGTGGACACAAAAAGAAATATCGTGTTGTAGATTTTAAAAGAGATAAGCGTGATATCGAAGCTACTGTAGCATCGATCGAGTATGATCCAAACCGTACAGCGTTTATTGCTTTAGTTGAATATACTGATGGCGAAAAGCGTTATATCATTGCTCCACAAGGTTTAACTGTAGGTGCAAAGATCATCAGCGGCGATGCCGTAGCACCTGAAATTGGTAATGCGCTTAAATTAAAGCACATGCCTTTAGGTACTAACGTTCACAATATTGAATTGAATCCTAATCAGGGTGGCAAATTGTCTCGTAGCGCAGGTTCTTCTGCACAGCTTACGAACAAAGAAGAAAAATACGCGATCTTAAAAATGCCTTCTGGTGAACTTAGAAAGATATTGATTAACTGCTACGCAACTGTAGGTGTTGTAAGTAACAGCGACCACAGCCTGCAAAGCATGGGTAAAGCCGGTAGAAACAGATGGAAAGGTATTAAACCAAGAACCCGCGGTGTAGCGATGAACCCTGTAGATCACCCAATGGGTGGTGGTGAAGGCCGCGCTTCTGGTGGACAACCTCGTAGCAGAAACGGACAATACTCAAGAGGCTTGAAAACAAGAACAAAAGGAAAAGGCAGCGATAAGTTAATCATCCAGCGTAAAAACGGAAAGAAACTGGCTAAGTAATTTGAAATTTAGAAATTAGAAATTAGAAAATTAAGATATGGCTCGTTCAATTAAAAAAGGTCCTTATGTAGCTACTCACTTAGAGAAAAAGTGTTAGCCATTAATGAAGGAAAAAATAAAAAATCGGTGATTAAAACATGGAGCCGTCGCTCTACTATTACTCCTGATTTTGTAGGCCACACATTTGCAGTACACAACGGTAACAAATTCATCCCGGTTTATGTAACTGAGTTTATGGTGGGTCACAAATTAGGCGAGTTTGCGCCAACACGCCAGTTCAAGGGTCATGCTGGTGGTAAATAAAAATAATTAGTTAGTAGGGAGTAGCGAGTGGGGAAAATAGTTAAAAAACTACCACAAACTACAACTGATAATAAAAAATGAAAGTAGGGTAAAGGTCAAAGAAATAAAACCTGAAGCCTGAAACCTGAAACCTGAAATTTTAAAAATGGAAGCAGTAGCAAAACTTAGAAATTATCCAACATCGCCCCGTAAAATGAGGCTGCTTGCAGACCTTATACGTGGTCAAAGGGTTGATTTGGTATTGGCTGAATTAGAGCACAATCCCAAACACTCTTCTGTACCTCTTCGCAAGCTGGTTTTAAGCGCTATTAATAACTGGAAACAAGCGAACGAAGGTGGAGATGAAACAGGATTAATTGTAAAAACTATATATGTTGATGGTGGCAGAACTTTAAAGCGTATGCGCCCTGCACCTCAAGGCCGTGGATACCGTGTACGTAAACGTAGCAACCACGTTACTTTGATAGTGGATGTTAAAGCTGAAGAGGCTCCTAAAAAAGTGAAAGCTGCTCCTAAAAAGGCTGCCGCTCCAAAAAAGACAAAAGAAACTAAAAACGCATAACCAATAAACATGGGTCAAAAAGCAAATCCAATTGGTAACAGGTTAGGTATCATCCGCGGATGGGAATCTAATTGGTATGGAAGCAAAAGAGATTTCGCTTCTAAGTTAATTGAAGATAACAAAATCAGGACTTACCTGAACGCCCGTATCAATAAGGGTGGTATTTCTAAAATTGTTATTGAAAGAACTTTAGGAAAATTAATCATTACGATTCATACATCTAAACCAGGTATTATCATTGGTAAAGGTGGTGGAGAGGTTGACAGAATTAAAGAAGAGTTGAAGAAGCTTACAGGCAATGACGATGTACAGATCAACATTCTTGAAATCCGTCGTCCTGAAACTGATGCGATGATCGTTGGCGATACTATTGCCCGTCAGATCGAAAACCGTATCAACTTCAAACGCGCTACTAAAATGGCTATTGCTTCTGCGCTTCGTATGGGTGCCGAAGGTATAAAGGTGAAATTAAGCGGTCGTTTGAATGGTGCTGAAATTGCACGTAGCGAAGAGTTTAAACAAGGTCGCGTTCCATTGCACACTTTCCGTATGGATATTGATTATGCTAATGTGTTTGCACAAACAGTATATGGTAAAATCGGTATCAAAGTATGGATTTGTAAAGGAGAGGTTTTAGCAAAAAGAGACCTGAACCCGAACATAATTGCAGGCAACGATAAGAGCGCAGGTGGTGGCGGTGGAGATCGCAGAGGAGACCGCAGAGACGACAGAAGAGGTGATCGCCGTGGTGCAAGAGAAAGGAAAAATTAATTAAAATAATTAGCGATTAGCTACTAAGCTGATGTGCTAATGAAGATAGATTTAAATAAATAAATGTGAAGTTGGCTCATTAGCAAATTATCACATTAGCAAATTAAATAGCAATGTTACAACCGAAGAGAACAAAGCACAGGAAAATGCAGAAAGGTCGCATGAAAGGCGATGCGAAAAGAGGTACAACGATATCTTTTGGTTCCTATGCTTTAAAAGCGTTAGACTCTCATTGGATTACCGACCGTCAGATAGAAGCAGCGCGTCAGGCGCTTACCCGTAGCATGAAGAGGGAAGGTAATGTATGGATCCGTATTTTCCCTGACAAACCAATCACCAACAAGCCTGCAGAGGTTCGTATGGGTAAAGGTAAAGGTAACCTTGAGTATTGGGCAGCAGTGGTTCAACCGGGCCGTATCATATTCGAAGTAGATGGCGTTAGCGAAGAAGTAGCACGCAGGGCATTACAATTAGCGTCCGGAAAGCTACCTATCAAGACCAAATTTACTATGCGTAGAGATTTGATCACAAATTAATTCGCCACTCTCAAATATAAAGTCATGTCAAAAAAGAAAGAATTTTTAGATAGCGTAAAAGGATTAAGTGTAGAAGATTTGAAAGTGCAGTTGGAGCAATCTAAACAAAGATTAAAAAAGCTGGAATTTGCTCACGCAATCACTCCGCTTGAAAACCCAATGTCTATTCGCGGTTTGCGCCAGGACATTGCACGTATCCAAACTTTGATCGGCCAGAAAACAACGGTTGAACAAGCATAAAATATTTTGATGTGTAAACATCAGAAGTAAAAAACGTCAAACGGCAAATTATTTACAATGTCTGAAAGAAATTTAAGAAAAACAAGAATAGGGGTTGTTACCAGCAACAAGATGGAAAAAACCATAACTGTTGCTATTGAAAGAAGAATCAAGCACCCTATCTACGGTAAGTTTTTGAAAAAAACGAGCAAGTTTCATGCGCACGATGAAAAAATGAGTGCAGCATTGGCGATACCGTAAGAATCATGGAAACCCGCCCGCTGAGCAAATTAAAGCGTTGGAGGCTGGTAGAAGTTGTTGAAAAAGTAAAATAGTAAATTATAAATATTGGATGATGAATGTAGAATTTTAAATTCATAATTCATAATTCATAATTCAAAATTCGTAAAATGATACAGCAAGAAAGCAGGTTAAATGTAGCAGATAACAGCGGCGCGAAGGAGGTACTTTGTATTCGTGTTTTAGGTAACAGCGGCCAGCGTTATGCAAGAATAGGCGATAAAATTGTAGTTACCGTTAAAGATGCAATGCCTGCAGGCGGTATTAAAAAAGGTACAGTTGCCAAAGCAGTAATTGTGCGCACTACCAACAAACTACGCCGTAAAGATGGTTCATATATCAGGTTTGATGACAATGCCGTTGTGATATTGAATGCTGCTGATGAGCCAAGAGGTACACGTATTTTTGGACCAGTAGCCAGGGAGTTGCGTGTGATAAAGGATACATGAAGATCGTATCATTAGCGCCAGAAGTACTATAAAATAATTAGCTGATTAGCTAATATGCTAATGCAGTCAGTTTAAGAAGATCTTTCGATATTATAGACATGTTTTAGTTTGATAAATTAGCAGATTAGCACATTATCAGATTAGCAAATTAAATAAAAATGAGCAACAGATTTAAACCCAAGTACAACATTAAAAAGGCGACCAGGTGGTTGTGATTACTGGTGCAGATAAAGACAAAACCAAACCACGCCTTGTAAAAGAAGTATTGGTAGAAGAAGGTAAAATTTTGGTTGAGGGTGTTAATATTAAAACACGCCACACAAAACCTTCGGCGCAAAACACTAAAGGTGGCATTGTAAAAAGCGAAGCTCCAATCAACATCAGCAATGTCATGTTATGGGATGCAAAAGCTAAAGCACCTTCTAAAATTAGACGTGAGCGCGAAGACGGAAAAACAGCCCGCGTATTTAAAAAATCGGGAGAAAAAATTTAATCTTTTTAGCGATTAAAACAACAAAAGATCATGAGCACAAAATCATATACCCCAAGGTTGGTAACGAAATATAAAAGCGAAGTAGCACCTGCTTTGGTTAAAAAGTTTGCTTACAAAAGTGTAATGCAGGCTCCTAAGCTTGAAAAAATTTGCGTAAACCGTGGTGTAAACGGTGCTGTTACCGATAAAAAATTGGTTGATGTGGCTGTAGATGAGCTAACAACAATCACTGGACAGAAAGCCGTTACGACACAATCTAAAAAAGATATCTCCAACTTTAAACTTCGTAAACACATGCCAATTGGTGCAAGGGTAACTTTGCGTGGCGAGAAAATGTACGAGTTTTTAGATAGGTTGATCTCTGTTGCATTGCCTCGTGTACGTGATTTCAAAGGCATTAGCGAGAAATCTTTCGACGGACGTGGTAACTATACAATGGGTGTTACTGAGCAAATCATTTTCCCTGAAATTGATATTGACAAAGTAAACAAGATCACTGGTATGGATATTACTTTCGTAACTACCGCACAAACAGATGAGGAAGCTTACGAATTGTTGAAAGAGTTAGGTATGCCTTTCAAGAACATTAAAAGAACAGCTGAGTAATTAATAAAACTGAATAATACAAAATGGCAAAAACTTCAATAAAAGCCCGTCAGCTAAAAAGAGAGAAAAATTAGTTGAGCAATATGCGGCCAAAAGAGAAGAGTTGAAAAAAGCCGGTGATTATGCCGCTTTAGATAAGCTTCCAAAAAACTCATCTAAAGTTCGTCTTAAAAACCGTTGCCAGCTTACAGGTCGCCCTAAAGGTTATGTACGTTACTTTGGTATTTCCAGGGTTGCTTTAAGAGACATGGCTTTGAACGGAAAAATACCTGGGGTTAAAAAAGCCAGCTGGTAGAAAAGTTGCCTGTTGCCGATTGCTGGTTAGCCAGTAACAGGTAGCCCGTAACAATAAATTTAGAACTGATTTAATTATTATAAAAATGGTAACAGATCCAATAGCAGATTTCTTAACAAGAATACGTAACGCACAAATGGCGGGTCACCGTGTGGTTGACATTCCTGCATCCAACCTGAAAAAGCGTATGACTGAAATCTTGTACAAACAAGGTTACATACTTAAATACAAATTTGAGGAGGACAATAAGCAAGGCGTTATTAAAATAGCTTTGAAATACAACGCTGACACAAAACAGCCTGCTATTCAAAGCCTGGAAAGAGTAAGCCGTCCCGGTTTACGCCAGTACGCAAAGCCAGCTGAGATCCGTAGAGTGAAGAATGGTTTAGGTGTTGCAATTCTGTCTACTTCTAAAGGTGTATTAACCGACAAAGAAGCTAAAGCACAGAATGTTGGCGGAGAAGTTCTTTGCTACATTTATTAATAGCGCATCGAAGCTGTCAATACATTAAGCCGGACCTATGTAGGCTGACCGGTTGACAGTAGTAAATAGTAATTGAAAATCTTAAAAAGACAATCAAATGTCACGTATAGGTAAAAAAATAATAACTGTTCCCGATGGCGTAACAGTACAAGTAGGTAACGACAATGTTGTTACTGTAAAAGGAAAAAAAGGCGAGTTAACTCAAGCTGTTAGTTCTGATATTAAGGTAGAAGTTAAAGACGGGCAGGTTACATTAAGCCGTTCAACTGATCAGATACAACATCGTGCACAACACGGTTTATATCGTGCGTTAGTAGCTAATTTGGTACAAGGTGTAACTGATGGATTTGAGAAAAAGATGGAATTAGTGGGTGTAGGTTATAAAGCTACTAACCAAGGTAATGTTCTTGATCTTTCTTTAGGTTATTCTCATAACATCATTGTTGAAGTTCCAAAAGAACTTACAGTAGCTACTGAACAATTAAAAGGTCAAAACCCTATTATTACCATTTCAGGAAGCGATAAACAATTGGTTGGAGCTGTTTGCGCTAAAATACGCAGCCTTCGCAAGCCAGAGCCTTACAAAGGAAAAGGTGTACGTTTTGTAGGTGAAATCGTAAGGAAGAAAGCTGGTAAATCTGCAGGTAAATAAAGCCCCTATTCGCTAACTGGCGGAGAATATATGGGTTCGAATATAAAAATCTTTAAATAAAAATAGTTTCTGGCAGAATCAGAAACGTAAAAAACACTCCCCTTTAGGGGATGGGGGTAAAAAAGATGTCAAACGCAAAATCATTAAGAAGAACTAAGATACGCCACACTATTCGTAGAAAGATAAGTGGTACTTCGCAAAAACCAAGGTTAGCTATATTTCGTAGCAACACCGATATTTATGCGCAGTTGATTGATGACAGCACTGGTGTAACTATTGCTGCTTCTTCTTCAAAAGATAAAGATATTAAGGCTCAAAGCGGAAACAAAAGCGAAAAAAGCAAGTTAGTTGGAGCTGCAATTGCACGCAAAGCTGGTGAACTTAAAGTAACAGAAGTTGTTTTTGATCGTGGTGGGTATCTTTACCACGGTCGTGTAAAGGCTGTTGCAGAAGGTGCAAGAGAAGGCGGACTTCAATTTTAATAAATATTATAATTCTAAATAGAAATAATGTCAACAGTTACGTACAACAAAGTAAAAGCAAACGATCTTGAGTTAAAAGACAAGGTGGTAGCCATTAACCGTGTGGTAAAAACTACAAAAGGTGGCCGTGCTTTTAGTTTTTCAGCTTTAGTAGTAGTGGGCGATGGTAATGGAGTTGTGGGCCATGGCTTAGGCAAGGCTAAAGAAGTTCAGGAAGCTATTACAAAAGGTATTGAAGATGCAAAAAAGAACTTAATTAAAGTTCCTATTTTAAAAGGCACTATTCCTCACGATCAGTGGTGTAAAGAAGGTGCAGCTAAGGTAATGATTTTACCAGCCACACCGGGTACGGGTGTAATTGCCGGAGGTTCTATGCGTGCTGTTTTAGAAGCTGCTGGTGTACACGATGTATTAGCAAAGTCTTTAGGTTCTGCTAATCCTCATAACGTGGTAAAAGCTACTTTTAAAGCTTTAGCTATGTTGCGCGAGCCGGTAACTATCGCTAAAACACGCAACTTAGGTTTAAAGAAAGTATTTCACGGATAAACCTCTAATCCGCCTGGCGGAAAACGGTTTGCCCAATACACTTAATATTAGTTAACTCTAAAAATATTCCGCCGCAGGCGGATCAGGGGTATGAAAAAAGTAAAAATAACATTGGTGAAAAGCCCGATTGATCGTCCGCAAAGACAAAAACTTACTTTGCAGGCCTTAGGCTTAAATAAAACCAACAGCAGCAAAGAGCATGAAGCTACACCTCAGGTGCTTGGTATGATCCGCAAGGTGGAGCACATGTTGAAAGTAGAAGAAATTTAATTTTTTGACTACGGATGTAGAATTTGAGTGTAAGTGTTATACATTTGCAAACTTAATTCTACATTTATTTTTTATAAAGCGAGCCTCCGCTTTGAGGCGTAAGTAAATAAAAAAGCAATACAATGAAATTACATGAACTGAAACCTGCAAAAGGTTCTACACACAAAGAGAAAAGAATTGGGCGTGGTGAAGGTAGTGGTTACGGTGGCACATCAACTAAAGGTAACAAAGGTGGACAAAGTCGCGCTGGTTACAAAAGCAAGATGGCTCACGAAGGTGGTCAGATGCCTATTCAGCGCCGTGTGCCTAAGAGAGGATTTAAAAACCCTGGTAGAATAACCTATAAAGTATTTAACGTAGGTCAATTTGATCATTATGCTGAAGCGTACGGATTGACTGAATTTACATTCGACAGTCTTTATGAAATCGGTGCTGTAGCTAAAACTGATAAAGTGAAGATTTTAGGAAATGGTGAATTGAAAGGAAAATTCAACTTTAAAGTTCATGCTATAAGCGAGAAAGCTAAATCTCTCATTGAAGGAGTTGGCGGAACTGTTGAAATTTTAAAATAATTCTGAATAAGTTACGTGACGCACCAGAGTGCGTCATTTACTTTTGACGATTGTTTAATTAAGAAGAAACTTCTTCGAAGTTCCTCTTGATAAAAAATTAGTAAAAAATATTCAAGAGAAAACAGGTGAAAAAATTCATAAAAACATTAAAGAATATCTGGAGCATTGAAGAGTTGAGGAGTAAAATCCTTTTTACTTTAATGCTTGTCGCCGTTTACAGGATCGGTGCTCATATCACTCTTCCCGGTATTAATCCTATTGCCTTAGAACAGTTAAGCAAATCGCAAACGCAAAATGGTATTCTTGATCTGATCAATACTTTTGCTGGTGGTGCATTTAACATGGCTTCCATTTTCGCGTTAGGTATTATGCCTTATATTACTGCTTCTATTTTTGTGCAGCTAATGACGGTGTTAGTTCCTTCCTTCCAAAAAATGCAAAAAGAAGGTGAAAGCGGTCGCAAAAAAATCAATCAGATAACACGCTATATCACAATAATTGTAACCTTTGTTCAGGCATTTGCTTATGTTGCATACTTGCAACAGACCTCCGGTCCGGCAATTGATCCAGCTTACGGTGCGGCCTACTTCACTTTAACAACAGTGATCGTTTTAACGGCAGGAACTATGTTTGTAATGTGGTTGGGTGAAAAAATTACCGACAAAGGGTTGGGTAATGGTGTTTCGTTATTGATCATGATTGGTATCCTTGCACGTTTGCCACAATCATTTGCCCAGGAGCTGGCATATCGTTCTGAACGTTCAGGTAACATCCTCATATTTATTATAGAGATCGCCTTATATATTGCCATTAACATGGGATGTATATTATTGATCCAGGCTGTAAGAAAGGTTCCTGTGAATTATGCTAAGCAGATAGTAGGCAACAGGCAGTTTGGCGGAGCACGCCAGTTTTTACCATTAAAGGTGAACAGTGCAGGTGTAATGCCTATCATCTTTGCTCAGGCAATTTTGTTTGTTCCAACTTTGTTTACTTTAGGTAGCAATGGCGGTGCTTTAGGTAAAATGTTTACTGATCATACGAATGGTTGGTATATGCTTATTTATTCAGTTGTGGTAATCGGATTTACGTTTTTATATACCGCTTTGATATTTAATCCAAAGCAAATATCTGACAACCTGAAACAGAATAATGGCTTTATTCCAGGCGTAAAACCAGGCCAGCCAACTACTGATTATATTGGTACTATAATGGACAGGATCACGTTCCCCGGAGCTGTGTTACTTGCTTTTGTTGGTATTTTGCCCGGTATCATTCAATTATTATTTGGTATGACACAAGGTTTTGCTATGTTCTTCGGAGGTACTTCTTTGTTGATCATGGTTGGTGTAATTTTAGATACATTGCAACAAATCGAAACCCAGTTGATGATGCGTCAGTACGATGGATTAATGAATAGCGGACGGATTCAGGGAAGACAATCTGCTTCAGCTGTTCAGATTTAAAATATATTTTATTTTTAGAAAGTAAACCCGGTAAAAAATGCCGGGTTTTTTTATGAAATTTGCAGGCTATGACTATTATTAAGACAGATGAGCAGATTGAGTTAATGCGTAAAAGCGCTTTACTGGTAAGTAGTACATTAAGTGAAGTTGCTAAAATATTAAAACCAGGAATGACCACATTGTTCCTTGATGAATTTATTGGCAATTATATTAAAGACAACAATGGAATTCCATCTTTTTTAAATTATCACGGTTATCCTTTCAATTCATGCATTTCGGTAAATGATGTTGTAGTACATGGGTTTCCTAATAATAACGAACTTAAAAGCGGTGATATAATTTCTATTGATGTTGGAGTTATTTTAAACAAGTGGCATGGAGATCATGCTTATACTTTTGTACTTGGTGAGGCCGAAGATGATGTGCAGCAATTAGTTCGGATTACAAAGCAATCGCTTTATAAAGGCATAGAGAAAGCAGTGACGGGAAATCGTATTGGTGATATTGCGTTTGCCATTCAGGAACATACTGAAATTAAAAATGGCTATGGCGTAGTGCGTGAACTTGTAGGACATGGGTTGGGACAAAGCCTTCACGAAGATCCGCAAGTACCTAATTATGGAAAGCGTGGCAGTGGCCCTAAGCTTAAAGAAAGAATTGTAATAGCTATTGAGCCAATGATAAATATGGGCTCTAAAAATGTATTCACCGAAAAAGATGGATGGACAGTTAGAACAAAAGATGGTAAACCTTCCGTTCATTTTGAGCACGATGTATGTGTAAGAAAAGACAAGGCCGATATTCTTTCTGATTATACGCCAATTGAAGAAGCTGAAAAAAATAATGCTAATCTTTTTGTTTGTGAATAGATGATAAACGATCACTTGTAACTCTTATCTAAATTTCAGATCATTAAAAAAAGACGCTCATAGTAATAGGAGGCGGTGCCGCAGGTTTTTTCTGTGCGGTCAACGCTGCAAGATTAAATACTGAGCTTAAAGTTATAATACTTGAAAGGTCAAATAAATTATTAAGCAAGGTGAAAGTGAGTGGCGGTGGGCGTTGTAACCTTACGCATGCTTGTTTTGATATAGTAGAAATGAGTAAACGTTATCCGCGCGGAACTCATTTTGTAAAGAAAACTTTTCATCAATTTTTTACGAAAGACACGATTGAATGGTTTAAAGAGCGAGGTGTGGAAACAAAAGCAGAAGCTGATGGAAGGATGTTTCCGGTAACCAATTCTTCTCAAACCATTATTGATTGCCTGTTGCGTGAAGTGGATCAATATAATGTTCAGATCAACATGCAATGTGAGGTAAAAGAAATTTGTAGCGAAGCTGATATGTTTGTATTGCAAACATCCACCAATCAAAAACTAACAGCAGATTATATATGTATTGCTACCGGCGGTTTTCCTAAAGCAACTATGTTCGAATGGTTAAAGAATACAGGCCATACCATTTCCGCTCCGGTTCCATCACTGTTTACATTCAATCTTCCAAAACACCCAATCACACAATTGATGGGTGTAAGCGTAGCAGATGCAATGGTGAAAATTGCAGGAATCAAACTGCAACAACGAGGACCTGTTCTTATTACGCATTGGGGATTAAGCGGCCCGGCAACATTAAAGCTAAGTGCCTATGCTGCAATAGAATTAGCTGATAAAAACTGGCAGTTTGATATATTGATCAACTGGCTCCCGGAATACAATGAGCATAGCTTGAAAGAATTTTTTTACAACTTCGTAATGAAAGCGGTGCTCAATTGCTGCATCATAAAAACCCTTTTGGTTTGCCACAGCGGCTTTGGGAATTCTTTTTAAAAGAATGCAGCGTGCCTGAAACCTGCCGCCGTGCTGACTTACAGGCGAAGCCTCAAAATGAACTCATTAAGAAGTTAACGGCGTATCAGTTTTCAGTAAAAGGAAAAACAACTTTTAAAGAAGAGTTTGTTACAGCTGGTGGAATTACTTTAAGCGAGATTAATTCGAATACGATGATGAGTAAAATAGTACCTAATCTTTTTTTGCCGGCGAAGTGATTGATGTAGATGGTATCACCGGAGGCTACAATTTTCAGAATGCCTGGACTACTGGCTGGATCGCCGCTAACACAATAAGCGCACAGCCATCTGAAAAAAATTAGGTAGAAACTATTGTTGCTTGTGAGGCTACTTTTTTCTTTTTTATTTCTTCTACCCCACCAAATCAGAAAACCAGTAATTGGTAAGGAAGTGGCTACAACTCCCGCAAGAAATGTAGAAGTTTTGCCAATCCATCCCCACCATTGTCCCATGTGTAATTGCCAGATAATATTCTCTGTTTTTTCGTGTTTGATATATTTAGGGTCAATGTTTAGTTTTTCTCCGGTATAACGATCATAAATTGTAATATCAGCTTTTTCAATACTCTTTAATCCTACATTGCCAGATGTAAATATAAATGCTCCGAGCTTTTGCTGATCAAAATTCCATATACTTACGGATTCCTTTTGGGGCTCGTTGCTCAAAACTTTATAGGCAAAGGCTACAGCGTCTTTTGATTCTTTAGTAGTATCTATCACTGGTAGCGCTTCTTTCATTTCGGCTATTTGGGCACCTGAGGTTTTTATAGTAAAATCCATAAAGCCGGGAAATGCGATCATCAATCCTGTTAATCCTAAAACAAGACAAATGATCAGCGAATAAAATCCGTAAACATTATGCAGATCGTAGTTAAACCTTTTAAACCTTGCTTTCCATTTAATGGTAAAGCTGGCCTGGCGCGTAGCTTTGTTCCATTTTTTAGGCCACCACAAAACCAGGCCCGTTATACAACTGATTACAAAAATAATAGTGGAAATGGCTACGATCCAATGCCCAATTGGCCCAGCTAGCAATTCGGCATGCAAATGAGCAGTTGTAAAAAAGAAATAAATACTGTTGTCCTTTTTCAGAATTTTGCCTGTATAAGGATCCATGTATATCATCGAAAGCATCAGCGGCTTGGCACTAAAGGCACGTAACCTAATACTTCTTGCCGGGTCTTTAAAAAATACATATTCAGAAACCGTATATCCAGGATAAGACTTTTTGAGATTTTTGGTAATCTGTTGTACTGTAATTTTTTCAGTGGTTTGTGGTTTTACATATTTTGCATCTCCCGCTGTGAAGTCCATTATTTCATCACCATATACAATGACAGTTCCCGTCAGGCAAACAAATACTAATATTAGTCCTGATACAATGCTGGGCCAAAGGTGTATCCATGCAATGATGCGATTCAATAGATTGTCTTTTTTCTTTTTGCCGATTACAGTAGCCATGTATAGTTTTAAGAGAAGTATTTCCAAAAAATGATTATAATTTCGCAGGAGCTGTTTTGGGATATAGAGATTGATACTGTTTTAATATTTCTTGCGCTTCTTCCTTTTTATTTTGTTGATTAAAATAGTTTACAATAAAGTCCAGCATTGGTTCTCCCGGATTAAATCGACAATTCACTTTTTCTGAAAAATCTTTATAGTGATCCGGTAATAAGTTCTTATGATCTTTTACCTTTTTAAAGTCGATCCAAAAGCCTTCGAAAATGTATTTGAGTCCATCAAAAGTGGCTGGCAGCGCTATTGTGCCGTGATCTTCGTTTTCATAATACGCATATTTAAAAGCAAGTGATGCATTGTTGATTGAATCAACAATATGCCTGAAAATTTTGATGTCTTCAAAGTGTGCATCGAAAGCACCTTTATCTTCGTTGGTCGCCTGGGAAATAAAAACACGTCTTTTTCAAAATTAGTATTAGGTAAAATTCGTTTCAATTCTTTTTAATGTGTATTCATTGTCCCACCAATAACTGGGATCATGTATAATGTATGCATTGAACATTTCCGGATGATGCAATAAAACATTAGTTACAGCCAGGCCACCGAAAGAATGTCCTGCTATGATTTTAAAAGTATTTGTTCGGTAGTTGCTGTCAATATGCGATATCAGTTCCTTAGAAATAAAATTGGTAAAATTTTCGTTGCCGCCGCTTTTTTCGAATAGTATTTTGGTCGAATCATCGGGAGATTTGGCGGAAGACTTCGTGGGTGTCAGATCTCTTGTTCGATTAGTATTATGAACCGCCACAATAATCATTTCTGGAATATGGGCATACACACCTTTGCTTAAGAACTTTACAATGCTGTTCATATAATCAAAAGACATTTCCCCATCCAGCACATAAAAAACAGGATAGTTTACAGGAGTATATTTTTTGTTATAATAGCTTTGAGGGAGACTTATAGTATAAGTTCTTTCCTCTTTTAATATTGTTGAATAAATAGGGTGCGTTACACCTGATACAACAGAGTCTTGCGCTACACACAATATATTTACAACAAGCGAAAAAAATAGTAATATTGATTTCATCTTTTTATAAAAAAAATGTTGGGTAATTACTACCCCACATCGTAAAAAGCTTAAGATTTAAAACTTATAAGTAAAGTTTGCAACAAGCTGGCGCAGCGGCATTGGTGTTGCCCAGAAATCAGATGTCCAGTATTTTTTATTTGTTGCATTGTTAAGTTTTAAACCAACTCTTACTTTAGAATGCTCATAAAATATAGATCCATCAATAGTTGTAAACTCATCAATGATAGTTAGGTTGGCATCATCGAAGAATGATTTGTCCTGGTAGTTTCCACCAATACCCAATCCAATTCCTTTGAGAGATCCACTGGTAATTCTGTAACTTAACCATGCATTGCCTACATTTAATGGTGTCGCATAAGGTCTTTTACCTTCTACTGATGCATCAGCTTTAGTATAACGGCTGTCATTGTAACCATAACCCAAGATTAGGTTAAGGCCATTTACAGGGTTTGCGATCAAATCAAATTCAACGCCTTTGCTTTGCCTTGTTCCATCCTGGATGGAAAAGTTTGCATCGGTAGGGTCGCGACGTACTACATTGTCAACAGTTATGTCGTAGTAGCTTACTGTACCGTTTAGCTTACCATGCAGAAGTTCAAATTTCACACCGCCTTCAAATTGATTGGCATATTCGGGTTCAAATTGTTCAAGGTCAGGTTGGCTGGTTTTCGTTACCGCTGGGGCTTTGTTGGTATAGCCATTCATATAGTTAGCAAATAATGAAACTTTCTTAGGCAGCACCTGATAAACTAAACCAAGTTTTGGAGATATGGCACTCTGTTTATAATTACTAACTTCATCTTCATAGTTGCTATATCTAAAACTCAACATCGCTAAGAAATTGTCCGTGAAGTTAATTACATCCGAAGCATAGGCAGCTATAGTTTTATAGCTTCTATTTGCAGCCAAAAAGGGAGAAAGGCCTGCGATTGTTTGATTATACTTATCCATATTAATAATAGGTACTGCAGGGGTATTAATCTCTCCGTTTATTTTAACCTTGTCATAAACAAACCTCCATCTCGTATCATTGGTAGCCAAATAAGTATATTCAGCGCCTACTAAAAGCTTATTTTTAAACGAACCAATATTGAAGTTGCCTATAAAGTTTTGCTGAAACTGGCTCGTATTAAAAATGCTGTTAATCTTCATCGGCTGCCTTGTTAAACTATCGGCAGTATTATTAAACAGTAAGAATAAATAGTTCGCCTTATTGTCTGTATAAGAAGTCGAAAGGTAAGTTTCCGATAGCCAATTTTGTGAAATAGTATAAGTCGCTTTAGCAAATACATTAGTAGATTTTTGCTCACTTCTTAAGTCATTGCTTGTGTAAGATCTTTTAAAATCCCAACCGGCCTGCTTGTAATTAGGTGTTAATTGTACGTAAGTTGAATTAAGATTATAATTGAAATGCTCAAGTTCAAAATCAAGTTTTAATCGAGGCGTAGCATAAAAAGTAAGCGAAGGCGCTACTACAAAAGAATTACTTCTTCCGTAATCCTGCCATGTTTTCTGATTGTCTAAGGCAGCGTTAACTCTGAATAATAAATTTTTATCAGCAGTAAGAGGCGTGTTGATGTCAACCGTGGCCCGGCTTAAAGACCAGTTGCCCATTGTATAGCTTGCTTCGCCTTTAAAGTAATTGAATGGTTTTTTTGTTACGCGGTTGATAAGACCACCATAAGAAACCAGAGTAGATCCAAATAATGTAGCTGACGGGCCTTTAATAACTTCAATTCTTTCCAGATTTACCGGATCACTCATTGTTACCCAATTTGTATTCATACCATTTCTGATAGTTCCCGCATTGCCCGAGAAGCCACGCATACGAACACTTAACCCAACACCTCCAGAACCCAGACTTTGCGTTACATTGTTTACACCAGGTGCATTCATCAATGCTATCCGGTAGTCGGTAGCAATCTGTTCTGCAAACAATTCTTTAGGAATAACAGAATACACCTGCGGATTTTCCAGATTTGTTAGTGGCATGCGGGCCACATAGTCACTTTCTTTTTCCGCAAATTTTTTAATGCTGCTGCTTACTCGCACTTCATCTAGTTCTATGGCTGTTTTGTCAAGTATGAAATCAAGTTTATTATCTCCGTCTTCTATTTGTATCTCTTGTTCCTGGCTCTTTACACCAATTGCTGATACCACAACTTTATATATTCCTGTCTTGATATTACTAATTGCATAAAAACCTTCATCATTTGTTACCGTTGCAATAAGCGTTTTATTAATTTTTATAGTTGCTCCAGCAACTGATTTGTTATCGGAAGAAGAAACATTTCCAGATAACTTTCCGTTTTGTCCATATACACAAATGCAAGTAAAAGTTAAAAGAATAAAAATAAATTGTTTTAGATAGCTCATTGTTAGAATAGTTATTTGAGCCGCGAAATTAAGTGACGTATAATGCAGCAGTTTTCGAGATGCGAAAAACTATTTACGAGATGCGGAAATATTTATGCTTCCCATTTTATAAAAATCGTTAACATATTTCATCGGAGTTTGGCACGGCTTTGGTTTTGTATATATAGAAGTAAGAAGCTTACGATATGACAAAAGATACGATGGATTATTGGCTGATAAAGCTGAGAAGTCATAAAATCATAAAACGCTAACCTACTAAAAAACAAAGAGACCCGGTATGTTGCCGGGTTTTTTATTTACAGTAGTTTCAAATCATTAGTAGATTTCGCTGCTATTCTTGTTTCATTAACCAGATTATGTGCAAGTCTTGTAGGCTCAGGAATGCGATACTTGCCTGCACATTTTTTATGATATCTACACTTTGTGAAATAGTTATTTTGTGACCTGGCGAAATAAAAACAGGTTTGCAATTTAATTTTGTTTTTAAAACAACACCAATCTGTTCCTGCTTATCCATAAGCACACTTTCTGCGAATAATTTATTATCAGGCTCTGTGTAAGTTCCGGTTAATCTAGATTTAGCGCAACCGATGGATGGGACATCCGTAAGTAATCCAAAATGTGTGGCAATGCCCATGCGGCGCCCATGTGCAATTCCCTGGCCATCTAATACCAGTAAATCGGGTTTTGTAATAATCTTTTCCCATGCTTTTAATAATGCGGGAGTTCCCTAAAAGCCAGAAGGCCGGATATGTAAGGAAATTTTGTTTCGGCAACAATAGAAACTGTTTCTATAGGTATCATCTCCGGATATTTTAAAATTACAATACCTGCATATACTGTATCTTCAAATTTATTAAAAGATATATCTGCACCACCAATTAACTTGATAGGCTTTTTTAAAGGCGTAAGATTTATTTGTTGTCTCAGCTGTTTCTGTAGTATAACTGCATCGGAGGGACTTAGGTGATCATAGTTTTCGGGTTGTACGATTTGCATACACAGTCTTTGTTTAATTTTGTTTGGTCCAAACAAGATCTGAAATATCAAAACCCGCTCTTTTCGCTACTGCAAGATATTTATCTTTTATTGGTTCGGGCATCGTTTTATCCCGTGATAATAACCACAAGTATTTCCGGTTCTTTCCGCATACTAATGCATACTGATAATTTTCATCAATGGCAATTACATTATAACCTGCATAGAATGGTCCGAAGAATGAAACCTTCAGCATAGCAACGTCTTCGTCACCTACGAATTTGGCCTTGCCTATTGATTGTTTTCGCTTATATTTTTTAAAATCGTAACCTGAATTAATTACTTTAATAGATCCATCATCATTTAATAAATATTCGGCCGTTACATGACTCATGTTTTTTTCAAACCTAAAATCGAAACGTGCTATTTCATACCATTTTCCCAAATATCGCTCTTGCTGAAAATTGCTAATGGCTGTAATGCCTTTTGGAATGTTTCTACCTGTATTTGCATAAATAAAAATGCCGGTGGCTACAATAATGCCAGCTCCAATAAATACATATTTTTTCTTCATTTATTTGTGTTTAACGTAATGAATACAAAGCAATATTTGAGCCGAAGTTGGATGTGCTGTTTATAGGAAACGATTCATGCACTGCTAATATAAATTTCTATAGATGTTTTTTTTGTTAACCTCAAATTCTTCCAGTGCTTTTTGTCGGGCATCCAATTTTTCTGATGCTGTGAGTTTTGCATCACTATTTATTTCTTTTATAAGAAGTAAATATTTTGTTTTTAAATTTTTTATATAATCTGTTAAGCCTCCAGCATGTATTTGAAGTTTTGTCATGTTGCTTGTGTTTTTCTGGTGCTATACTATCTGCTTAAAATTAAGGAAAAAATTGAAGTCTGTTTCCGGGTGTCTTTGCTGTAGAGGAAGAAAGCGACTAAAAACATCAATGTACGTGAATGATACTGGTTTGTTGTGGATTTAAAAGTAAAGACGTTTATCTTTTATTTGACCCAGAATCAAGCCGGAAATAATGCTAAAAATATTAGTAATATTTAGTATTTTTGAATTTGTATGATGGGTGATAATTTTTTTAAACATAAATTTTTTGGCGCGCTTTATGCATTTGTGGTAAAAACGATTAAAATTAAATTTATGTCTACAGAAAATCTAAACCACCAGGAAGCCGCAAAAAAGTTAAAAGAATTATCTGAAAAAGCCCGAATATGTATGTTTTGCACACAGATGGATGAACTACCTATTACCGCCAGGCCCATGACGCTGCAGGAGTGTGATGAAGATGGAAATCTTTGGTTTATTAGCAGTGCTGATAGCAACAAAAATTTTGAAATTGGCGACGACAAAAAGGTGCAGTTATTTTTTATGAATAATAGTGATCATGAGTATCTCTCAGTTTTCGGTGAAGCATTTATTTATACAGATAAAGAAACGATCGAAGAAAGATGGTCGCCTTTGGCCAAAGCCTGGTTTGAAGAAGGTAAGGATGATCCGAATGTAACAATTATCAGGGTTGCTCCAGGTGATACTTATTATTGGGATACAAAAACCGGTAAAATAGTATCGTTAGCTACATTCGCATGGTCTGCTATTACAGGGAATAAAACCGATAATAGTGATGGTGTTGAAGGAAAATTGGATGTATAAGAAAAGGCTTGATTAAAGAGATAGTTATGGGTATCTGCATTTTTGTGGTAAATGGTTCAACCTGTAAATAATATCTCTAAATATGAATGACCGGTTACGTGAAAAGCTAACCATATTAGCTGATGCAGCTAAATATGATGTTAGCTGCAGCAGTAGTGGCAGTAAACGAAAAAATACTAATGGTATTGGTAATGCGTCTAATGGTATTTGTCATACCTATACTGAAGATGGGCGTTGTGTATCGCTACTAAAAATCTTACTCACGAACCATTGCATATATGATTGTGCTTTTTGTGTTTCGAGAAAAAGTAATGATGTAAAGCGAGCTGCCTTCACAGTAGATGAAGTAGTACAGCTGACTATGAATTTTTATAGGCGGAATTATATTGAAGGCCTTTTTTTAAGTTCCGGTATTTTTAAGAATGCCGATTACACAATGGAACGTCTGCTACGCATTGTGAAAAAACTTAGGCTGGATGAGCGATACAATGGATACATTCATCTTAAAACAATTCCAAAAGCAAGCGAAGAACTTATACAGGAAGCGGGATTATATGTAGACAGAATGAGCATTAACCTGGAAATGCCAACTGAAGCTGGTTTAAAAATGGTTGCGCCTGATAAAAGTCATGAAGATGTAAAGAAGCCTCTTTTATTTGTAAATAATCAAATAGGGCAGTACCAGGCAGACAAAAAACTGATCAAAGCAACGCCAACATTTGTACCTGCAGGTCAGAGTACACAAATGGTAGTGGGGGCTACACCCGAAACTGATCAGCAGATTATGCAAACTGCTGATTTTTTTATAAGAAGTTTTCATTAAAGCGCGTTTATTATAGTGGGTTTATACCTATTCCTAATGCCAAGTCTATATTGCCGGCATTTGGGTCTGCACCGCCGTTATTGCGGGAGAATCGTTTGTATCAAAGTGATTGGCTGATGCGTTTCTATGGATTTAATGTTGATGAGTTAGTAAATACAGAACATCCCAACCTTGAAACAGAAATTGATCCTAAATTAAGTTGGGCCTTACGTAACCCGCATTTATTTCCGATAGATATTAATAAAGCCGATTATTACATGATCTTACGTGTGCCAGGTATTGGCAGGCAAAGTGCGCAAAAAATAATTGCTGCCAGAAGGTTTGGTAAACTTTATATCCATCAACTTAAAAACATAGGTGTTGCTTTTAACAGAGCTCAGTATTTTATAACTTGTGCAGATACACGTACTTCTTTGGGTGATCTCCAAATGATTGATATTAGATCATCCATACTGAAATTAGGTCATAGTAAGTACAAGGATTTACATGCCAGTCAATTGAAAATGTTTTAATAATTTTCCATGGATTATATTTTTGATGGAAGCCTTAAAGGCATGCTCACCGCGGTTTTTGATTGTTTTGAAAGGAAAGAATTTCATGCCCGCCTGTATGAAAAGTCTTCGCATCAAAATTCAATATTTGGTATTATTCATCATATACATACTGATGAAAAGTCTGCCAGCCGCGTATGGAAAGGGTTGCGGCAACGATTATCTGCAGACGATGCCAGAAAGATTTATGTCGCATTTCTTTCGGAGGTCAACGAAGCTTATGATAAACTCTTCAGGATTATAATTGATGTTTTTAAAAGTGGTAATGAAATACTGAAAAATTATGGTGATCCTAATGTGCTTTTTGTAAATCAGTTGGCGAAAAAAGTAGACCGGGAAAAGCACCGTATGAAAGCATTTGTACGTTTTCAAAAAAGTAGTGATGGTTTATATTTTTCTATAGTAGAACCAGACTTTAATGTACTTCCGTTGATTGCTAAATTTTTTAAAGATCGCTATGCCGACCAGCAATGGTTGATTTATGATAAAAAAGAAATTATGGAATTTATTATAATGGCGATCTTGTTAATGAAGTAGAATTGAGTATTGCAGAGAACGCGGGCACCGTAGAAAGTTATATTCCTCTGGATGCAGATGAGCCACTATATAGCACTTTATGGCAGGATTATTTTAAAAGTACAAACATAGCTGCCAGAAAAAATACGAAATTGCACGTCCGCCATGTTCCAAAGCGTTATTGGAGATATCTGACTGAGAAAAAGATATAATTAGTTTTTGTGGTTTAATATTCTTACCGTTACTAAAAGCTGGCCTACATGTCTCATAGTGTGTTCTGCAGCATGTGTACAAAGCCCTATTACTGTTGATGGTAATGCAGATCGCCCGACATTTCTTTTATCGGTAAGGTTGATGGTTGAAAATTGCTTAAGCCGTTCCAAAGTGTTATTGATTTGGATCTTGCATTTACTAAGCAATTCTTCTTTTGTTACAGGCTGCACATGTGTTTCTTGTTGCAAATAATCAAGCTGATCTGCGGTGAGTTTTTTTTCTTCTGCATAAGTAAGTAGCCGATCAAGCACTCCGGCAATATGCAACAGATGAAATCCTGGTGATGCGCAGCCGGCTGGTGTTTGCCATAAATACTTGGCATTTAAATTTTCTAAGAGGATTATTATTTCTTCTTCTGCCTGAAGCAATGCATGGCCCACTGGTTGCAGATGTGCTGTGATACCGTTAACATCTTTTCCCCGTAACCAAACTTCTTTTTCTTGTTTCAAAATAGTAGCTTTATGTTAACTAATTTAAGCTTATCTTTTTATCAGATTTAAATATAAGCTTTAGGCTAATAAACAAAAAAACTATGGAAAAGATTATTGCAGCGTTAGATCTACAGGATCAAACCAATTTGGTAGTGGATAAGGCAATTGAAATGGCTGATAAGTTTGGTTCCACTTTGCATTTAATACATGTAATTGCTCCGGTTGGAAGTTATATAGCCGCCAATATGGTTGATCCCTTATCGGGTATTGAAACTGCTGTGCTTCCTAATGAGATGGATCTTATTGATGCGCATAAAAATATAGCGCAAGAGCAGTTAGATAAAATTGTAGCGGAGTTATTACCAAAAAAATAGAATCAAAAATTTTGTTGGGAATGGTAGAAGACGAAGTGATAAATTACGCGCATGAAATAGGTGCGGGTATGATAGTGGTAGGTTCTCATCATCGTAGCGGATTAGCCAGATTACTTAGTGGCGAAACATCAGTGCGCATTTTACACGAAGCGCAGATTCCAATTTTAGTAATACCCACTATTGAAAGCAAATAGCCGAATTATTATGATTGGAAAAAAGTTCTAATAATTTTTTATACATTATTTATCGGAAGTATTTATTCATGTGCAGCTCAAAATAATAAAACACGTCCCAATATTATTTTTATCCTGGCAGATGATCTCGGTGTTGGTGATGTAGGTGTTTATGGACAACAAAAAATAAAAACACCTAATATTGACCAGCTTGCAAATGAAGGGATGAAGTTTGATCAGTTTTACGCCGGAACATCTGTATGTGCTCCGTCCAGGTCTTCTTTGATGACAGGCCAACACACAGGCCACACACCAATTCGAGGAAATAAAGCCACCGAGCCAGAAGGCCAATGGCCTTTGCCAGAAGGCGCTAATACAATCCCGAAGATTTTAAAAAGTGCCGGGTACATAACTGGAGATTTTGGTAAATGGGGGCTTGGTTTTGTTGGCACAACAGGTGATCCAAACAAACAAGGCTTTGATGAATTTTATGGTTACAATTGTCAATCGTTGGCGCATAATTATTTTCCCGATCATTTATGGCACAATGAAAAAAAGATAACCTTACCTAACACGGCTTCAAATCAGGTTGATTATGCTGCACAACTCATTCAAGACAAAGCCCAACAATTTATTCAAACAAATAGCAACAAGCCATTCTTTCTTTTTCTTTCCTATACATTGCCACATGCTGCATTACAGTTGCCTGAAAATGATTCCCTGCTTAATTACTATATAAAAATTTTTGATGAAAAACCAGTTGCTGTTCCTAAGGAGTGGGGCGGTAAAGGTTATCAACCTCAGGCGTATCCCCATGCTGCTTATGCTGCGATGGTTAGCCGGCTTGATTTGTATGTAGGGCAGATTCGAAAGGAAATAGAAAGACAAGGTATAAGTAACAATACGCTTATCATTTTTGCGAGTGATAATGGTCCACATGAAGAAGGAGGAAATGACCCCGCTTTTTTTAATAGCAGTGCAGGATTAAAAGGAATAAAGAGAGATTTGTATGAAGGTGGAATAAGAACACCTTTTATTGCCTGGTGGCCAGGTAAGATAAAAGCAGGTACAAGATCTGATTATGCTGGAGCTTTTTGGGATATGTTACCAACTTTTGCTGAGCTTGCTGGTGCGAAAGTCCCGGGTAATATTGATGGAATTTCAATAGTGCCGGAATTGCTTGGAATTGCTAAACAAAAAAACATGATCATCTGTATTGGGAATTTCACGAGCAAGGCGGTAAAACAAGCTGTGCGACTTGGGGATTGGAAGGGGATAAGATTAGGTGCTATGGAAGACGCCAATGCACCTGTTGAATTATATAACTTAAGAAATGATTCTGCCGAAAAAAATAATGTTGCCAAAGATTATCCTGATATTATTTCCCAAATAATATCTGTTATGAAACAACAACATGTTGAGAATAACGACTTTCCTTTCTTTAAAAATGCATTAAATCCATAATTCATTTAAAAGCGCTGCATTTATAGATTAACATATCAGGACAGTTCAGGATGCTTTAATCATTTTAACTTTTTAATTTGGTTAAAGTATGTGCTGATTGTTTGCGATGCTGCACATTCCATTGTTGATACTTTTGTGTTTGCTAACATTATTAAACCAAATAATATGCAGCGGATTGCTTTTAAAATGAAACTACTTCAAGGATTTGAGGAAGAATACAAAAAAGACATGACAACATTTGGCCTGAATTGATTCAGCTACTAAAAGAAACAGGAATTGGTGATTATTCAATCTTCCTTGATCCCGAGACAAATGATCTGTTTGGTGTACTCAAGCTTGACGGGGATATTCAATGGATAGCTTACCGGCCAAATCTATCATGCAAAAATGGTGGGCCTATATGTCTGACATCATGGAAACTAATCCTGATAAATCACCTGTATCCATTCCCTTAAAAGAAGTGTTTTATATGCAATAATATCTTGCTGCTTACATCGCTTATTCAAAATCAAAACCTATTACATGCTTGCAAAAAAATCAACAAGTTTTTATTGTCGGTGCTGTGCTTTACTGTTAACGCAACAGCATCCGCGCAGTACGTTACCGGGCAAGGCAATGATGCTACTATGCCGCTTCATCTTATGAAACCTGCATACGTTGTGCCTTATGGAGAAGTGACGCCTCAGAATGTTAAGGACGTTTTAGATAAGGTTTATAATTATCTGAATGCAGTAACACCAATGTCGCTCATAGATAAAACAAATCAGAAACCTGTAAACGATATTTCCCGGGCTGATAATAATACCATATTCACTAAAGGCGATTTTAGATTAATTAGTTATGAATGGGGCGTTACTTATACTGGAATGCTTGAAGCGGGTGCTGCTACCGGCGATAAGAAATACACGACCTATACAAAAGATCGAATTGATTTTATTGCGGATGTTGTGAAGCATTATCAATTGTATCTACAAAAGAATAAAGGTGCTGCTAATCCTGTGAGATCTGTTATTGAACCGCATGCACTCGACGACGCTGGTTCAATGGCTGCTGCTATGATAAAGACAATAACAGCGGGTTTTGATAAAAAACGTCTTCAACCGATAATTGACAATTACATTAATTATATAATGACCAAAGAGTTTAGGCTGAGCGATGGAACATTAGCCCGCAACCGGCCCTTGTCAAATACACTTTGGTTAGATGATTTGTATATGAGCTTACCGGCGCTTGCTCAAATGGGTAAATTTACCGGCAATTCCAAATATTTTGATGAAGCAGTGAAACAGTATAAGCTATTTGCGAAGCGCATGTTCAATAGTGATAATAATTTATACATGCACGGTTGGGTACAGGATATGGAACCTCATCCTCAGTTTCACTGGGCACGCGCTAACGGCTGGGCTATTATGACAAAGATTGAATTACTTGATGCTTTGCCACAAGAACATCCTGCAAGAAATGAAATTTTACAAATGCTCAGGAAGCATGCTTCGGGCCTGGCTCAGTTACAAGATAAAATGGGTTTCTGGCATCAACTTTTAAACAGGAATGATTCTTATCTGGAAACTTCTGCAACTGCTATATATGCTTATTGTATAGCAAGAGCCATCAATAAAGGCTGGCTGGATGCTAAGGCCTATGGGCCGATGGCGATATTAGCCTGGAATGCTGTGTCTACAAAGGTTGCAGCGAATGGACAGGTTGAAGGTGTGTGTGTCGGCACGGGTATGGGATTCGATCCTGCGTTTTACTATTACAGACCTATAAGCAATTTTTGCTGTCGCACACGGATATGGCCCTGTTTTATTGGCTGGCGCTGAAATGTACAGGCTATTAAAAGAACATCCTTTCGAAATTAATGACAGTGCTGTGCAAATGAAATAGAACAATCTGAAGTTGCTTTTTTACATCACATATCATATCGTATGTAGAGGCTAAAATTTAAAAAACTAATTACTCTTTTTTATATAATTATTTATTTAAAGCAGGATGGTTCAGGACGGTTGCGCTTTCTCAATTGTCTAAATTAGTATTGTACTTCTAACGATTTTTTAAAACCAAACAGTCATATGAAACATAGCATGATCATTCCTTCTTTCAAGAAGAAATGATTATTTGCGAAGTTCCATCAGACCATTAAAAAACATAAAAAATAAACTGATGAAAGAAAACAAGTGGTCTTGTTGCTTATTGCTGCTATGTGCAACATTCTTTTTAATCATTCCCTTAACTTCTCTGGCGCAACAAAGTACAGCCGTAACTGGTGTTGTTGTTGATGAAACAGCTAAGCCTGTTGTTGGTGCATCAGTTCAGTTCCAGATTTTTCAAAACCTTTCAAACCGTGTTTTACAGAAACGTCGCATCCAATAACGGGCTCCCTGTATTCACATCTGCCAATGCGCCTTCTCCGGAATTGGTCGGGCTACCCAGGGTAATGTTGGGGGATACTGCTACCTTATTTATTGTCAATCCCATAAACAATCCGTTGTCAAGTTCGCAAATTTCCGCAATGCGCTACTACTCTGTATTTGCTAGATATAAACAAACAACTTCAGGCGGAACAATAACTTCTGATTATAATAATAATAAGTATTTATCGATGATTAAATTCTCTGATCCTATTCGTTTAACTAATACAAACAATGAAGCAAGAGGAATTAGAAATGGTACTTACGCGCGTCTGGCAGAAACTTATCTGATTATAGCCGAAGCGTATGGTAGAAAAGGCGATTATACAACAGCGCTTAGTTATGTAAATATCTTACGCAATAGAGCAGCATATAAAGCCAACGAAGCAAGCCCCCAAATATGGAAATTCATGGGTGGCTCCAATACTTTGGACAATACAGAAATGCAGAACGCTGCAACGCCTTTGCTGTTTACAACGAATGCGCCTAGTGAGATGTATCCGCCATCAGTAACGTCAACAACAAGCCGGTTTATTCATTTTATGTTGAATGAACGGACACGTGAACTTTGTGGTGAGTTCTTTCGCTGGGAGGATCTTGTTCGTACCGAAACCCTGTTTGACAGAACAAAACTTTATAATGCTGATATTAGCCCTTCTTTTGCTATGTATCATAAACGTCGACCTATTCCTTATCTGCAGATGATTGCACAACAGATAGATGGAAGGGCCATGACACCCGAGCAAATGGCACAATATCAAAATCCCGGGTACTAAGATTAATTAATAAGTATGTTGAAATGCCGCTATTTGTATGGCGGCATTTTTATATGGTGTGGTGCAGGATAGTTCAGGATTGCTAATGATTGGAGTTCGTTAATTTTATAGCATACTGATTTATTGGAAATACGAATCAGTTAACAAACGAATTGTATTTGTTCATATATCAGTAACATTTTTTGTCAACATTAACGAAACGATTGTGCTTTTAAAAAAATATTTGAATCAACAGTTACATCCCTGAAATTTGGCTGTCTGGTAATCTCCTTTCTTATTTGTGTAAAAGTAGATGCCCAAATAGAATGGCCTTCCATTACACAACAAAATAAACCCTGGACACGATGGTGGTGGGAGGGCAGCGCTGTAAGTGAAAAAGGACTTAGCTGGAATTTAGAACAGTACAAAGAGGCTGGACTTGGAGGTGTAGAGATAACGCCCATTTATGGCATATATGGTGAAGAAAAAAACTTTGTAGATTTTCTTTCTCCTCGATGGATGCAGTTGTTTAGTTATACATTGAAAGAAAGCAAAAGGCTGGGCCTGGGCGTTGATCTCGCAAACGGAACGGGTTGGCCTTTTGGAGGCCCATGGGTGAAAGATGCTGATGCAAGCAAAAGTATTTTTCACAAAGTTTATACATTAAAGGCCGGGCAGCAATTACAAGAAAGGATTAGTTATGAACGTGAAGCATTCGTTCGCACGGCAAATAATAAGAAAACGGATATAAGAAATGTACAAAATCCGCTATATCTGAATAAAAACCTGCAGGAGCTGGCGCTGGATCAAATTCAGTTTCCTGGTGATTTGCCTCTTATAGCTTTAATGGCTTATGCGGATGATGGTACATCGATTGATATAAAAAGCAAAGTTGACGTTAACGGAAAACTGAAGTGGGTAGCTCCATCAACGTCATCTAATTGGACTTTGTACGCACTGTTTGAAGGACTGCATGGGAAAATGGTGGAAAGAGCAGCACCCGGCGGTGAAGGTTATGCAATTGATCATTTCTCCAAAGAAGCCGCGCAGCATTATTTTAAACGATTTGATGAAGCGTTTAAAGGTTATGATATAAGTTATCTCCGTTCCTTTTTTAATGATTCTTATGAAGTAGACGACGCAAGAGGAGAAGCCAATTGGACACCAATTTTTTTAAGGAATTTGAAAAAAGGAAAGGATATGACTTGCGTAATGAATTGCCTGCTTTATTTGGTACATCAAATGCAGATAAAAATAGCCGCGTTATTTACGATTACCGCTCAGTGATTGATGAATTATTGTTGGAACATTTTACAATGGAATGGAAAAAGTGGGGCGAAGGAAAAGGTAAGTTATTACGCAATCAAAGTCATGGTTCTCCTGCTAATACGCTTGATTTGTACAGTGTAGTTGATATTCCTGAAACGGAAGGCAATGATGTCTTGCGTTTCAAGTTTGCTACCTCCGCAGCAAATGTTACAGGCAAACCACTTGTTTCATCTGAATCAGCCACATGGCTTGATGAACATTTTCTGTCTTCCTGGGGTGATGTTAAGAAGGCTGTTGATCTTTTCTTTTTAGGGGTGTTAACCACATTTTTTATCATGGTACGGAATACTCTCCGAAAGAAGTGAAATGGCCTGGATGGTTGTTTTATGCTGCAGTGCACTTTCAGCCGGAAAACCCACAATGGCGACACTTTCATGCATTAAATAAATATGTGGCAAGAGTGCAATCTTTCTTACAAAGAGGCAACCCCGATAATGATATTCTATTGTATTATCCAATAATTGATCGTTATTCTGAACCCGGTAATACACTGCTCCAACATTTTGATGGCATGGAAAAGAATTTTGTAAATACTGATTTTGAACATGTTTCTCATGACATGATTGAAAGAGGATATAGCTTCGATTTCTTTTCAGATAGACAGTTGCAACAATTCGTTTTTCAAAACAATAAACTCATAACAGGCGGCAATCAGTATAAAGCTATAATGCTCCCCGGAAACAAATTGATATCTGATGCATCGTTTAGTAAAATAATGAACCTGGTGAAACAGGGCGCAAAGCTTTTAGTTTATAAAGAATTGCCAAAAGACGTTCCTGGCTATGGCCAACTTGACATGCGAAGAAAAAGCCTGAAAGATCTTTTAAGTAGATTGACTTATCAAACAGAAGGGGCTATCGCAAAGGCGAATTGGGGTAAAGGTGTTGTTTGTGTTAGCGAGGATATCGAAGCATTAATGAGCTACGCTAAGGCGCGTTCTGAGAATTCCGAAGATAAATCAGTATATATACTACGCAGGAAAAATGAGCATGGTCATTTGTATTTTACTAATAATCGTAGTGATCAGAAAATTGAAGAATGGATAAAACTATCTGATGCAGCAAGTTCTATAGCTTTATTTGATCCGACAAACGGGAAAAAAGGTTTAGCTGATGTGCGAAAGGCAAATGATGGTGGCGTGGAAGTGCTAGTGCAGTTAGAGCCACATGCGTCTTTAATTATTCAGTCTTATAATAACAAAAAACAAGGCACGCGCTATCCTTACATTCATACCGCTGGTGACGCAGTTGATTTAAAAGGAAATTGGAAAATAGAATTTTTGGAAGGTGGTCCTGAGCTGCCATCTTCAGCAACGTTAATAACGCCTTCTTTATGGACGGAACTCAAAGATGAAAAAGTGAATAATTTTTCAGGAGTTGCTAAATATACGATTGAGTTTGATAGGCCAGCGGCAGCCAAAAATTATTTGTTAGATCTTGGTGAAGTACATGAAACTGCTGAAGTATTATTGAATGGAAAAAAGATGGCAACCTTAATAGGTCCTTCTTATACAACAACGATTGCAGCTTCTGATTTCAAACAGAAAAACAAACTGGAAATAATAGTGGCCAATCTTATGGCTAACAGGATTTCCTACATGGATAAAAATAATATTCCCTGGAAAATATTCTATAATACAAATATGCCGGCAAGAAAACCTGAGAACGCAAAGAACGGTATTTTTAATGCTTCGCATTGGAGCCCGCTTCCATCAGGACTTTCAGGAAGCGTTACTTTAACACCTTTAAAATAAAACTATGAGGTGTTTGATTTTTATGATAGTTATTTGCTTTTGGGTTGCAAATGTTGAAGCACAAAAAGCAGTAACAAAACCTTTATATGATGATCCTGTTTATCACGGCGCAGCCGACCCCGTAATTATTTATAATAAGCACAAAAAATGCTGGTGGATGTTTTATACAAATCGCCGGGCGAGTATTGCCGACTCTTCGGTTAGCTGGGTACATGGTACACGCATCGGTATAGCAGAAAGCGTTAACGGGTCAAGTTGGAAATATTTAGATACAGCAAATATTAATTTCAGACCGGATAAAGGCTACACACATTGGGCTCCGGATGTAACAGTGCATAATGGTTTATATCATATGTATCTGACGTATGTGCCAGGCACTTTTAAAGACTGGAACCATCCTCGTGTTATTGTTCATCTAACCAGCGGAGACCTGAAAAATTGGCAATATCAATCAGTTTTAAAACTGGTAAATGAAAAAGTGATAGATGCTTCTGTTTATAAAGTAAATGATTCATTTTGGCGCATGTGGTATAATAATGAAAAGGATGGTAAAAGTATTTACTATGCTGATAGCAAAGACTTGTATCATTGGGAAGATAAAGGAAAAGCAATAGACACAAGGGGTGAGGGGCCTAAAGTATTTTTTTGGAGGAATAAGTATTTTATGATTGTTGATGCGTGGAAAGGAATGGAGATTTTTTCAAGTGATGATTTAATGAATTGGGAAAAACAATCTGACCGAATTTTAGAACAACCGGGAAAGGGCAACGATGACCAGGCCATTGGCGGGCATTGCGATGTGGTAGTTAACAATGACCGTGCTTATGTTTATTATTTTACTCACCCCGGCAGAAGGCAAGATAAGCCTGCTTCTAAAGGATCATTTGAAAACAAGAGAAGTGTGATTCAGGTTGCTGAACTAAAGTTGGAGTATGGAGAAATCGTATGTGACCGTGACCGACCTGTTTATATAAGTCTAAAGCCATCTGAATAAAACTTAAACCGCTAAGTGTATATGAAGAGACTAAAATATTTTTTCCTGATAACAGCAATATTCTTTTTGGTGGGCATCTTTTTGCGCAACAAGTGTATATGTTTTGCTATTTTAAAGACAATGGGCAGGATGGCTTGCATATGGCTTATAGCAAAGATGGATATAAATGGAGCGCCCTTAATAATGATCAGTCTTTCTTAAAACCTGCTGCGGGTAATGATAAATTGATGCGTGATCCTTGCATTATAAAAGGTGGCGACGGTTTATATCATATGGTATGGACGGTGAGCTGGAATGAAAAGGGGATTGGTTATGCGTCATCGAAAGACCTGATCCACTGGAGTGATCAACAATACATTCCGTTGATGGAACAGCAGAATGCGCTGAACTGTTGGGCTCCTGAAATTAATTATGATGCGGAAAAGCAACGATATATGATTTATTGGGCAACAACCATTCCCGGTAAATTTCCTCAGACGGATTCTTCAGGAGACGGAAAATATAACCATCGCATGTATTATGTATTTACTAAGGATTTTAAAAATTTTACAAAGCCAGAAATACTTTATGATAAGGGCTTTACAGTTATTGATGCTACGATAAAGCAAAAGGGAAAAAAATACATCATGTTCCTAAAAGATGAAACTAAACTTCCTGTTGCAGAAAAAAATATTAAGATAGCTACCAGCAAAACCATCAATGGTACTTATTCAGATGCAAGTGTGCCGATAACCGGCAACTATTGGGCAGAAGGCCCTACAGTATTGCAGAAGGGAAACGAGTGGATCGTTTATTTTGATAAATATCGCGACCATAAATATGGGGCAATTGTTTCAAGTGATCTGAAAAATTGGAAGGATATTTCTGATAAAATTGATATGCCAAAAGGTTTGAGACACGGGACTGTGTTCAGTATAACGCAAACGGAATTTGGTACCTATTTTAAAGACCTTAAATAAAAGTGGTATTGCTACTTGCTAAATATGTGCTGCATATTTAGTAGCTAAGAAGTATATATTATTCATATAGGGTCTGTTATTAATCAATAATAAATGCGAATAACTATGATTGTAAAAAAAACGATTTGTTTAATATTAAGTGTGTCACTTGTTTTTTTGTCGTTCACTATTTTGACAGAAAAGCCGGTATTATATATTATTGGCGATTCTACTGTTAAAAATGGCAGTGGCAAAGGTGCTGATCAGTTGTGGGGTTGGGGAAGCCTGATTGATACTTACTTTGATACCACAAAGATCGATGTACAAAATCATGCAATTGGTGGAAGAAGTAGCCGCACCTTCATTACTGAAGGAAGATGGGAAGCTATATTGAAAACGTTAAAGAAAGGCGATTTTGTTATTATGCAATTTGGTCATAATGATGGTAGTCCGCTTGATGATACAGCACGGGCAAGAGGAACCATAAAAGGAATAGGAAATGAGCATAAAGACATTTATAATCCTATCAGAAAAATAAATGAAACCGTTTATACCTATGGCTACTACATGCGTAAGTATGTACAAGATGCTAAAACAAAAGGCGCAATTCATTATTTGTTCGCCGGTTCCCCGTAATAATTTTAAAAACGGAAAGACCGCAAGAAGCGATAAAGATTATGGTTTATGGGCCAAGCAGATTGCTGAAGAATCTGGTGCTTACTTTATTGACCTAAATGCATTGATTGCTGATGCTTACGATGAAATGGGCGCGGATGCTGTAAAAGATTTTTTCCCAAAAGATCACACTCATCCAAACAAGGAAGGTTCGCAGCTTAATGCGTCAAAGGTGGTTGAAGGTATTGAAGCGCTTGAGGCCTGCTCACTAAAAGATTATTTATCGGAAGCCATAGCCCAACAATTTGGCCTTGTTGATGGGTATGTAATTAAAAATTAAGCATATTCATGTTAACAAAAAACATTCTATTTCCACGCTATTGAGCATTTCCCAATAGCATAGAAATTCCTGTTATTGACCTTAGTCATCGCTGTATAAATAACAGTAAAAGTTCCATCTTTTTCAGGTATTGCGCACAGTGGTGTACGTGTATAATGGTCGCCCGGCTCGGCCCATGTATTATTAATTGACTGTATTTTAATCCTCGTTTCTTTTTTCCAGTTCACACCGTCATCCGAAAGGCTATAACCAATTTCCTGGTCACCAAACGAATCGAAGATCATTATATACTTACCATTCTTTAATTGATACACGATTTCGTTTTCCATAAACTCATCCGCAACCTTTAACGGATTAAAGCCATCTGGCATGCGTTTCCACGGGCCGTTTAAGTTTTTTGCAAAAGCCATACCCGTTGGCCAGCCACCTTTCGGTGTGTGATAATGCCCGTCGTACATCGCATACCAGCTATTGCCGGCTTTATAAGGAAAGAAAGAGGCTATTGCTTGCTGGCCTTCCCACGGTTGAGATTCTCCATCCGGCTCCAGCATAATGCCCATGTCAGCATAAGGTCCCGCAATACCTTCTTTGCCTTTTACAACCGACATTGCCCGCCAAATCCGCCCCTGGTAATCGTTTCCGGTGATTTCACCTTTAGTGCTATCACCGCCGCGATAAGCAACATAAAAAATATTCCATACATTTTCCGCTTCGTTAAAAATCACTGCATTCACCCAAACTTCCGCACGTGGGTTGGTATGTGTTCTTCCCGGAATGCTGGGCACTATAGTTGATTGTCGTTTCCAGTTCACAGCATCTTTGCTTGTCCAGTAAGCAATTCTCATATCCCTGTGCGGCCGCTCAAACATTTCATTCACAAACATGTGATATACGTTGTCAAGTTTCACTACCTGGCCCGTTTCAAACCCTGATCTGTTGCCACTTGCCAGCACATCGGGGTGGCTCGATGCAATTACCGGGCCTTTATGTTCACTCACCATTTTTAATTTTGGTTGTGCTATTGCAGTAAAGTACATCATGCATACAAAAGCAAGAAATAATAAAGAACGTCGAAAATTATTGGTCATTGTATTTGAATATTTGTGAAGTTTTTTTGAGTCATCAATCAATATATGGCATCGGTATTGCGTCGCACTTTTCAACTATAAAATATATAATTCATCCTACATAAACGCAGTTGAATCCTATTTATCTCTTTAATGGCGCGCTTGCTTTATCAGGTTGCCAAAAATGTTTCTTCCAGTTTTGAGGTTTGGCAGGAATGGTTTTAATAAATTTTATATTATTTGATAATGGACCGGTTACATTTGTAGTCAATCCTTTTCCTGGCGAAGTAAATCGCACGTTTTTGAAGATTATATTTCTAACATCCAATAAATTGATTCCCGGATTTTGTACATTCAATTCAGCATTTTTGATAGTAAATCCATCTACATCAGCTGCTGCGATAAGGTTCTCAACATTTCCTTTTATATTTTCTATTGAAACATTGGTTAACGGGCTTTCAGGAATAGCAGTAGCTTTTATCAACTGATTGGTACTTTCAATAATAAAATTTTTTGCAGTTATGTTTCTGAACATCGGTGTTAATTCATTCTTTTCTCTTGGCGGATAGCGAGATGCCATACTGCCAACATGTTGTGCGCTGCCGAGCATATCCCATTCAAAAGCGTATTTAGCGTCGCTTATTCTTATATTTTCATAAAAAAGATTTTCACCTCCGCCGCCTCTTGGCCTGCGCGTTTTAAATCTGATGGCCGATCTTGTTTTATTAAACACGCAATCATGCACATAAAGATTACGTATCATTGATGCCGTTTCACTTCCACAGGTAATGCCACCATGGCCCTCTTTGGCAAGGTTATAACGTACCACTACATTTTCTGTAGGGCGATTCACACGAAGGCCATCATAACCTCTTCCGGCTTTAATAGTAAAACAATCATCGCCGCAACTAAGCGTGCAATATTCAATCAGCACATTTCTGGAAGATTCGATATCAATACCGTCGCCTCTTGGTATTCCAACGGAGTGAACGGTTACACCACGTATAATAACGCTGTCGCAGTAAACAGGAACAATATTCCAAAAGGCTGTGTTTTCAAGTGAAATCCCTTCTATCAATACATTGCTGCAATTGATAGGAGAGATGAACATGGGCGGAAAGATAAAATCACCATTGTGACCTTCATATACTCTTTCTGCTACAGGTGTTGTATGCGATACAACATTTTCAATCACATCTTTTGTCATAATTTGCTTCCGTACTGATCCATCTTTTGCTGGCCCGATTAATTTCCCTTTACCTGTTACTGCTATATTTCGTTGCCCGTTTGCGTAAATGCAAGCGCCCAACGACATTACTTCTATACCTTCATTCCTTGTAAAAACTGCTGGTCGATAATCCTCCACTTCACCACTAAAATAAAGTTCGGCACCTTTAGCTATTTCAAGATTTACGTTGCTCTTCAGTTCAATGCGCCCGGTATGCCAACGTCCTTTTGGGATAATGACTTTACCACCGCCTTGCTGATGTACCTTATCTATCGTTGCTTGAATTTCTTTGGTAACTTTTGTTCCTTCCTTAGCGCCCAACGATAGAATAGTTACACTTAATGCGGGAAATTCCGGCCTTTGCAATTGAGGCATAGCGAATGGGGCTTTAATTGGCTCAATATGTTCTGTTATCGCAGAAACGCCAACTTGCGTCGCAACAGGTATGCTGTCTTTTTTAGTGTACTGAAAAATACTATTTGCAAAAGCGGTATAAGCGTTGGTTGTTAATATTAAATGGAATATGGCTTTAAGAAAGAAATCGCGGGTCATGCTATTGTTTAATTTGGACTGAATTTACATGCCTGAAAGACGGTTTGCTATAAAATGTCTAATCGACATTTATTAAAGATAGAGTTTTTGATGGATAAGCTGTCAATTTTCAGTCACAATTTAAACAATCGGATTAGGACAAATACGCATTCACCACATCCCTTATAGACGGATAAGCTTTAGCCAAATACTGATTCATATCCTCCTTTTTTACCCATTCGATCTTTTCAATATCTTCCTCAGTTTGACCAATCAGCTTTTCTGCGAGGGCACTTTTCATCAAAAACCAATGAGATTCTTTCATAATATGATGCGTTCCCTGCTCGTAACTATGATATGTAGTCGCCAAAAATTGTTTCAATTCCGGATTTTGCAAACCTGTTTCTTCCCGCACTTCTCTTAAAGCACATTCCTCAATGGTTTCGCCTTTATCCAGGTGGCCTTTTGGTAAATCCCAAGCGCCTCTGCGGAAGATCATCAGTAATTCTTCATTTTCATTAATAACTAATCCGCCGCCTGCTACATGCACTTCAAATTTTTTAAAAACTGGCTTTTCAGCTCGCCAAGATCAGCATGAAGAAATATGCCCCGCCTGATTTCGGGCAAATTAATTTCATGAAGCATCGATTTTATAGTGTGCATGTCCAACTCATCTATAAAAATAGTCTCTGGCTGATGGTGCCATTTTTCCAGTTGTTCGTCCAGGGCATCAACCAAATAAACGGGTTTGTTGTGTATATAAATAGTAATCTGCATAACTATGTGGATTATAAAACCCAGCTTTTTAACGCCGGAGTTTGAGAAACGTATATTTTCGCAACCTAAAATTAGCATATAATGAATGATGCAAAAGTTGTTGCAGAAAAATTATTACAGGCCAATGCCGTAAAATTAAGTCCCGAAAATCCGTTTACCTGGGCAAGCGGCTGGAAAAGCCCCATTTATTGCGACAACCGAAGCGTGTTATCTTATCCCTTTATCCGCGATTTTATCAAAAGCGAAATGTGCAATGTGTTGTTTGAAGAATTTGCAGATGCCGATGCTTTGGCGGGTGTGGCTACAGCCGGAATTGCCTGGGGAGCGATGGCGCCGATCAGTTAAAACTTCCTTTTTTATATGTTCGTCCAAAGCCCAAAGATCACGGATTGGGTAATCAAATTGAAGGGCGTTATGAGCCAGGACAAAAAATTGTGGTGATAGAAGATTTGGTAAGCACAGGAAAAAGTAGTTTGCAGGCAGTAGATGCATTAGAAGGAGCGGGGCTGGAAATTGTTGGAATGGTGTCGATTTTTACTTACGACTTTTCTATTGCAAGAGAAGCTTTTGAAAAGCGCAATATAAAATATCACCCTTTAACCAGCTATCCTGTCTTGCTAGAGCTTGCTCAGGAAAAGGGAATGATACAAGCAGAACAGGCAACTCAATTGTTAAGTTGGAGAGAGGATCCTGCCAATTGGACAGGAGTATAATTACGGTCTATATTATTTCTCACTGAGGAATTACAATAAAAAAAGCGAGCCACTTCAAGTAAGAAGTGGCTCGCTTTTTTATGTTAGCTAAATTGAATTTAAGCATCAATTCTCTCATTTTTCCACTTCTGTATTTTTCATAACTGTTAAAATAATTTTTAGTACCTGCTTTTAAAAACATAAAAATTTCGTTTTTAATGCTTTTTGTTTCTGTAAGAAAAGTGCCGAAAAATATACTAATTATATTAGTATATTTTTAAATTCTTATCATGTCTTTTGTTACTAAAAATAATAGTCATCAATATTTGTATAATATATTATTTATTAATCATTTGTAAATTATATATATTGTAAAATATAATTTCCTACAGGAAGTTAAGGATCAATTCTACTGTGAAAATTACCTTTTGAATATTTTTGCCTTTGTTGCATAATAACTATTTCATTTTAAATTTATTATATTAGTTAAATGAAAATATTTTTGATATAATTTTCGAATTATAAATTCTTATTATTTCATTTTGTTATCTCAAGTTATTATGAAGGATAAAAAATCTGAAAATGTATAAAACGAAGAACACATTGAAATGAAAGAGCGGTTCTATCTAAAATTAAATTTTAGATAGAACCGCTCTAGAAGACGTATAAATTAATCACTTTTTTTATGACATATTAACTCATCCCCCACCCTAACGAAGAAGTGAGAAAGACTCTTTCTTGAAAATTTGAAGCGTATATTTTGAATGATGAAAATCGAACCTAATTTAATTGCGCCGAAATGGCAGTTTGTCGATTAAGGATTTAATCTCTAACAGGAGCATTTTTTTAATTGACTTCTATTTTTACCAAGGCTTTTTTATCAAGCTTAAAGTTTTTCCATTTTGACTTTTTGATAAACTCAATAGCTTTTTTGGTTAAAATTTCATCAGGGCTTTCCACAATAGTAAAATCCACCGGATCTCCATTTTCGTCAACTGTAAATTTTATTTGCAGCGTTTTGGTGGCTTTCGATTTATCCACCCCCAGGTTGCTGCCCAGTTCCTGGTAAAAGTCAGACCAGCCTTCTTCGGGGTAAATAACCTCCTCATTTGGCGCTTCAGTTTTTGCTTTGAATTTTTGGAAATCGCCTAATTTACCCTTCCTTTTCTGTTGGCCATACCCAACAACTACCGTCTCATTTAAATCCTGATCCATTTTCGAAAGTGTAATATTATTACTTTTTCCAGGTGTAAGAGTAGCTACTGTTTGCTGATAGCTAACCATAGATATGGTTGCTTTCACACTACTATCGTCAGCGGGTAGCGCAAAACTGCCATCTGAGTTGGTAACTGTTCCCTTATTTGGCGAAAAGGCGATTGTAGCAGAGGGGACAGGAATACCTCGTTTGTCAGTTACTTTCCCGTAAATCATCTTCGGCGGTTGTGACGTTATCGCGGCCTTTAATTCGTTTTTCGATCGAGCATAGGCTTTGTCTCCTCTGATCATAAGCTGTTGGCTAACGTTAAAATCTTGCTGTTGAGCCGGTTGGGCTTCGCTGTTGGTGGCAGCTATTAAAGGTGCATCTGGGGTTACTTCTGCCGCTGCTTCTACAGGTACCGTACTATTTTTCGATTCAGAAAATGCATTTATCTTTGATTTTCCTTTAGAAAGATCAGCGACAGGCTGTTCAGCCACTAATGGCGTTGGAATTTTACCTGCTTTCTTTATATCCGTGAGGGCGGTTTCAACAGAATCTGAATTTTGCAGAGCCGGAGCAGGTTTTTGTTCTTCAGCCGTTGGCGTCTCTATTACAGCAACAGGACTTTTCCCAATTCCGTTTTGATCCTTTTGAGTAAACCACCAAATGCTGCTGGCAATAATACCCAGGCTACAAGCCGCAGCCGCCCAACGCCACCAACTATTATTATTTTTTGTAATAGGAACTACCAGGTTCTCTTTTTCCTGGGTGCCTAAAATGGCAGCTCTTATATCGTTCAGATGCTTATCAACAATAGCTGCATTTGCATTTCTAAACCCTCTAAACCCGTCAATGGCGTCTGCCAGCAGCGGGTCGCTCAACGCAGCTTTTTCCATATCATGCATTTCTTGTGCATTCATGCTGCCGCTCAGATATCTTTTAATATCTTCCGGCCCATAAAACGGATATGTATTATTAGTTTGCTGCATTTTTTTCCATACAAATTTTAAGATTACGCCGTCCGTTCTGTATCAGGCTGCGTACTTTATTCCAATCCATGCCTGTTGTTTCCGAAATCTCGTTGTAACATTTACTATCGTAATAAAATAATCGGATGCTGCTTTTTTGCTCTTCCGGCAATTTTTCGATGCATTTTTCGAGCCTTTTAAAAGCTTCCTCCTTTTCTATTATACTATCCAGATGCGAAAAATCGTCCGATTGCACAGTGTGCTGTTCTAAATTTACGGTAATATGCTTTTTGGCGCTGCGTAATTGCATCAGGCAATAATTTTTAGTAAGCACATACACCCAGCTTTTAAAATTTTGAATGTCGTGATGCGGTATCTTGCGCAACAATTCCTGGTAAATATTCATTACCGCATCTTTTGCATCATCAGCGTCTTCCAGATATTTCAGGCATACACCATATAGCAAATCGCTGTAGCGCAGGTATAGCTCCGCCAATGCCTGCTGATCGCCGGTTTGCTTAAACTCAAGCAACAAGCTGTCATCACTTGCCTCTTTAAGAGATGTTATTTTAAAAACCTGCGCCAAATATTTTTACCCCCGCCCCCTGAAGGGGAGTTTTTAACAATTATTATTATGAACTCAGCTTCTGTAATTCTATCAGCGAAATTGCGTCGCACTCTTCAACTTTAGCACATAACTGAACAATGATGCAAAAATCCAAAAGATTACACATGCAATTTAAGATTTTCTGATTTGAACCGAATGCATCATCATTACAATGTGACATAGACCTCCGAGGTTTTCAAAACCTCGGAGGTCTATGTGGAGGTAGGATGGGCGGTATTTATGCAATCCTCTTCTTTCCTGCATCTTATGTTCATACATCAAAAATAATTTTATGAAATACATAAAAATTTTAACTGCATCTACATTATGTATCGCTTTACTGGCCTTTACCATTGTAAAAAAGAGCATCAATGGAAAAATTGTGGATGAAAATAATCAACCCATTACCGCTGCTATTGTTCAGGAAAAAGGAACATCAAATTCAGCTACCACTGGTGATAATGGAAATTTTTCAATGGATATAGAAAACGACAAATCGGTGTTAGTTATTACTGCTGTCGGTTTTCAGCAGCAGGAAATTAAGGTTGGAGCAAAAACGAAGATGCACATCGTTCTAAAAAATGTCAATCAAAACTTAGAGGAAGTGGTCGTAGTTGGGTACGGCACTCAACAGAAAAGCGCCATTGTTGGAAGTGTTGCCAATGTTGCTGCTTTTGGCAAACAAAAAAGTCAAATGACAAGTGTAAGAGCTGCCGTCGCTGATCACGTAAGAGGGCTTGTTGCTCAACACGATAGCAGGCGCAACAATACCAATTTCAGCCGCGAAGGATATGATCATATTCAGGAAAACCCATTTTTAAAATCAAAAGAAAATCCGCTTTCTACTTTTTCGATTGATGTGGACGGCGCTTCTTATAGCAACATCAGAAGATTTATTAATAATGGACAATTGCCGCCAGCCGGAGCGGTGCGTATTGAAGAAATGATTAATTACTTCACATATAATTATCCGCAGCCCTCTAACAACGAGCCTTTCAGCATTAATACAGAATATACCGTTTGTCCCTGGAATGAAAAGCACCAGTTGATATCAATCGGCCTGCAGGGTAAAAAATACCAACTGAAAATTTACCAGCTGCCAATATCGTTTTTCTGATTGATGTAAGCGGCAGCATGTCGTCGCCCGACAAATTGCCGTTGGTTCAATCTTCCATGAAATTGCTGGCCGACCAATTAAGGCCGCAGGATAAAATGGCAATGGTTGTATATGCAGGTAGCGCAGGCGTTGTATTGCCTTCTACCGAAGGAAATGAAACTATTAAAATAAAAGATGCTATCGATCGATTGCAGGCTGGGGGCTCTACAGCGGGTGGCGCCGGTATTCAGCTGGCTTATAAAATAGCACAGGAAAATTTCATAAAAAATGGTAATAACCGAATTGTGCTTTGTACTGACGGTGATTTTAACGTAGGTCAAAGCAGCGATGATGAACTGGAAAGAATGATTGAGGAAAAAGAAAGACCGGTATTTTCTTAACGGTATTGGGTTATGGAACGGGCAATTATCAGGACGCCAAAATGCAGAAGCTTGCCAACAAAGGAAACGGAAATCATGCATATATTGATAATCTAAGCGAAGCTAGAAAAGTATTGATCAGCCAGTTTGGTGGCACTATGTTCACCATTGCGAAGGACGTAAAATTGCAGATAGAATTTAATCCGGCAAAAGTGCAGGGCTATCGATTGATTGGTTATGAAAACAGGATGCTTGCCAATGAAGATTTTAATGATGACAAAAAAGATGCAGGCGAACTAGGCAGCGGGCATACCGTTACAGCTTTGTACGAAATAATACCAGTCGGTATTAATGCACCGGAACTAAAAATTGTGGATGATTTAAAATATCACAATAACAAAGAAGCAGCTTCTGGCTTTGCAAATAGCAATGAAGTGATGACGGTTAAATTCAGGTATAAGAAACCAGATGGAGATAAAAGCTTGTTATTACAAAAAGTAATTGCAGGAAGCCCGGTTACCTTTAGAAATGCGAGTGAAAATATTCATTTAGCTGCAGGTCTTGCACAGTTCGGCATGTTGCTTAGAAATTCTGAATATAAAGGAACTGGTGGTTATGAATTGGCGCAACAGATCATTTCTCAAACTTCTAAAACGGATAAAGATGGTTACCGAAAGGAGTTGCTTGAACTTTTAAAAACAGTCAGAAAAATTCAAAATATCAATAACGAGCAAACAAAAATCTCTGATGAGTATTCATTAGAATTTCTATCAAAGAATTAAATAATTTAATTTACACTATACTGATAATCAAGTTATTTTAAGTATTTATAAAAAGCAGGCCTGATCATTTACGAAATTTGGCACAATATTTTGATAAGGTAGGTCGAAAATTGAATCCTAAGTAAACTTAAAATTAAAAATTATGAAACGTAAAATGATTATCGGTGCGGTTGCATTATTTGCTTTTGCTGGTGCTGCAAACGCTCAAGGCTTTGCTGATGCAAAATTTGGAATTAAAGGGGATGGAACAACACAAATATTACTAATGGTAGAGAAGGGTCTGTCGATGCAAGTAAAAGCCTTAATAGCTTCAATGCTGGTGTTATTGGTGCTATACCTTTAGGGTCAACATTTGAAATTAGAACGGGTCTTGACTTTCAATCTAAAGGTACAGAGTCAGAAAATAGTGACGGAACAATTACTAACAAAGTAAATCCTATGTACCTGGAATTGCCTGTGAATGTTGCGGTGATGTTGCCTCTTAATGAAAAAATGAAAGCTTATATAGGCGCTGGTCCTTACGCAGCTTTAGGTTTAGGTGGTAAGCTTAAAACAACCACAACAGTTGATGGCCAAACAAATACTACTTCCAGAAATATTAACTGGGGTAATGATAATCCTGCAGACCCTAACGAAAATAGTACCGGTTTACAAGGTACTGTCGGTTCTGGTGATTTTAAAAGATTTGACTTTGGTGCTAACATTATTGCCGGTTTAGACTTTGGAAAATTTGGTGTGCATGCGCAATATGGTATAGGGTTAACCAATACTAATCCAGGAAGAAGTAACGAAGACAATGCGAACAAAAACAATCAGCATCGTGCAATTGGTGTAAGTGGTGTTTTTTACTTCTAAGAAGTATAAAAATCATGTAATTGAAAGCGCTTTTAAATGAGCGCTTTTTTTATTGCCGATAAACCTTGTTATTTTGCAACCCATGAATCGTTCTTTACTAATAACAATAATTGGAGCAGTGCTTTTAATTGCGGCATGTTTGATGCCCTGGATGCGAATTGAAGATCCTGCTATAACAATTTCTGGCGTTGATACCGCTGGGACCAGGTATGGAAAACCTGCTTTAACTCATTTTATATTGGTTGGATTAATATTGCTTTGCTCTTTTATTCCAAGGGTTTGGGCAAAAAGAGTGAATTTACTTTTTGCGGCGCTTAACTTAGCCTGGGGTATTAGAAATTTTGGTGTGATAACAAGATGTGAAGGTGGTGTTTGCCCGGAAAAATTATTAGGTATTTATTTGTTGTTGCTCGCCTGTATAGTATTGATGATCACAGCACTTTTTCCTAACGAACCCAAAATAAAAACCGGGGATTTGAATATTGATTAAAAAAGTCCGCCCGCATAATATGCCGCTACTGCCGCCGCCATACCCGAAAGCGATATAAGCAATAAACCATTTACGGGTTTTTGATTTGATAGTTTATATTTATTATAACCTAAAAAAGCTAATAGTAAAAATGGAATCAGGAATGCGGCGTAATCTGGAAGTTGCAAAAAATAATTGTTGATTAAAATAACAATTCCTCCCAGTATAAACCCGCTAAACATGGAGCGTGCGTAATGCAAGGGCATAAGGCTGCTGGTTGCATTATTACTTTCCTGCCATTCCTTTTCCCATGTTTGGTTTTCCTGCACCGTATCAGCTACCATTGCTTCTTTTAATTTCTCATCAATATCTAATGCCTGATATATTTTTAAAATTTTGCTTTCGCCGCTGCTGCTTTCAAGCTCTCCTTTTCGCGTATAATAAGCGCCTAGCGCAAGTAACGTTGCAATGAAAAGTACTGCTATACCAACATATATATATATATGTTGCTGATCTATACCTTTTGCTAACAAAAAACAAAAAAGCGCCAAAGTCACGATCAGGCCTTCTATGGCCCCAATCAAAAAAGCAGGTAAGAAATTATATGAATGTCGGGGGTTACTCAAATGTTTGTAAAGTTTGCTGAATAATAACAACACAATCTTTTAATTGTTCTTCAGTAATTACCAATGGTGGCGCAAATCGTATCTTATCTCCATGCGTAGGTTTAGCAAGCAGGCCATTTTCTTTCAAAGCGAGACAAATATCCCAGGCCATATTATCATTGGAACTATCAATTTCTATGGCATTTAATAAACCTTTTCCCCTTACTGTTTTAATTAAAGGCGATTGTATTTTTTTAAAGCTTCGCGAAAGTAAGCACCCATGTTTTCTGAGTGTTCGGCCATATTTTCTTCTACCAAAACTTCTAAAGCAGCAATAGCGGTAACGCTGGCTAAAGGATTTCCACCATAAGTAGAACCGTGTTCCCCGGGTTTAATAGTCAACATAATTTCATCATCAGCAAGAACAGCGCTCACAGGCATCATGCCGCCACTTAATGCCTTACCCAATAAGACAATATCAGGCCGAACATTTTCGTGGTCGCAGGCAAGCATCTTCCCGGTACGGCAAAGTCCTGTTTGAATTTCATCTGCAATAAATAAAACATTATGTGTTTCGCACAAAGCTTTAGTTTTAGATAGGTAACCATTATCTGGTACAAAAACGCCAGCCTCACCCTGAATAGGTTCTAATAAGAAACCGGCAATATTATTGTTCGATTGCAATACGGCTTCCAAAGCCGCTACATCATTATATGGAATATTAATAAAGCCGCTGCTAAAAGGTCCAAAATTTTTTTCGCTTCGGGATCACTGCTAAACGAGACAACGGTTGTTGTGCGTCCATGAAAATTATTATTGCACACAACAATCTGTGCTTCATTTTGCGGAATACCTTTTATTTCATAAGCCCACTTACGACAAAGTTTTATGGCTGTTTCTACAGCTTCAACCCCGGTATTCATTGGTAATACTTTATCGTAACCTAATAACGACGTAATGTATTTTTCAAATTCGCCCAATTTATCATTATGAAATGCACGGCTTGTTAAAGTGAGTTGCCGAGCCTGCGTAGTAAATGCATCGACAATCTTTGGATGGCAATGGCCTTGATTTACCGCAGAATAACCACTAAGAAAATCAAAATATTTTTTGCCATCTGTATCCCATACATATACACCATATCCTTTGCTTAATACAACTGGAAGTGGGTGATAATTATGTGCTCCGTATTCCTCTTCAAGCTCTATAAAATAACCGGCTGTTTGCGCTACAGTTGCAGACATATCAAAATCTTTTTAAAATGGATAAACTTGTTTACTGATAATTAAAAAATGTCAGTGATTTAGCAGATCGAGGTGCTGCTGCAAAAGAGATGATATATTGCTGGAATTTTTGATAAAATTGTTTGTACAAAGAAAAGTGAAAATATCAAAAATAGCAAATGCATTTGTTATGTATAGAGGCGAAAATAACAATGCCGGTAAAGCAAATGGAAAAAGAGTAGATTTGATGTAGATTTCTGTTGCTGCTCTTCTCTATATTAAAGCCTGCCCTTATGAAACATATTCTGACATTACTGCTTACGATCACTTTGGTTTCATGTTCTAAAGATGAAAGGGAAGATATACCTCTATCTGCTAAGAAGGCGCAAACCCTTATTGACATATCATACGGAAGCAATGCAAATCAAAAAATGGATGCGTACCTACCAGCTAACAGAAGCACTGAAGGTACAAAGGTTATGGTATTGATACACGGTGGAGCTTGGATTGAAGGAGATAAAACCGACTTTAACGCCAATATAGAGCAGTTCAAAAATGTATTTCCCGGCTATGCAATATTCAATGTTAACTACAGGTTATTTGACTTTGTTCGAAATGCTTTTCCTGCTCAGGAACAGGATATAAAGTCTGCTGTGGAATTTATTTTCAATAAAAGAAGCGATTTTTTTATTTCTGATAAATTTGTATTGGTAGGCGTCAGTGCCGGAGCTCATTTAGCACAATTGCAAGCCTATAAGAATAATTCCGTTGTGAAACCCAAAGCTATTGTGTCTTTTTTTGGCCCTGCTGATATGGAAGCCTTATATAATTATTATTATTCCACAAATAGGCAAATGGCATACGGCCTGAATCTTTTGTTAGGAGGTACACCAGCGAATAGATCCCAACTATATTACGATAGCAGTCCTATTAATTTTGTCTCGGCTCAATCTCCGCCAACAATAATATTGCAGGGAGGTTTGGATAATGTTGTACCGAAGCAGCAGTCTTATTCTTTAGAGGCCAGATTAAAAAATTTTAATGTAAAAAGCGAACTGATATTTTATCCTAATGAAGAACATGGTTGGGATGGCCCTGAGCTAACTGAGAGTCTTCAGAAAATTGTAACGTTTTTAAAAACAAATGTGCCATAATTTCGTGGAATGACTCCACTGCAGAACGTATAAGGCCCCGAACGCTTGATGATGTTGTAGGTCAGCAACATTTGATCGGACCCGGTAGCATACTAAAAAATCTGTTGAAAATAAATCGCTGGGATCTATTATTTTTTGGGGTCCACCAGGAACAGGTAAAACCACGCTTGCTAATATTATTGCAAGCCAACTATCTGTTTCTTTTTTTCGTTAAGCGCGGTAAATGCCGGCGTGAAAGAAGTAAGGGAAGTAATTGAAAAAGCCAGGCACGAATATCAAAGTATTTTATTTATTGATGAAATACATCGCTTTAACAAAAGCCAGCAGGATGCTTTGCTGCATGCAGTAGAAAAAGGCATTATCACTTTGATTGGCGCTACAACAGAAAATCCGTCTTTTGAATTAAATAGCGCATTGTTGAGCCGTTGCCAGGTATATGTATTGAAAGCATTAGACGAAAAGGATTTGATACAATTATTGCATAAAGCCATAAGCGACGATGCTATTCTCAAAAAGAAAAAATAATTCTAAAAGAAACAGATGCATTAATAAATATCAGCGGAGGCGATGCCCGGAAATTATTGAACCTGCTTGAGCTGGTTTGTAGCACTGCAAAAGATACGATTGAAGTTACCAATGCATTAGTAATGGATGTAGCGCAAAAGAAAGTAGCACTGTACGATAAAAGTGGTGAACAGCATTATGATATTATTTCAGCTTTTATAAAATCAATGCGTGGCAGCGACCCAAACGCCGCCGTGTATTGGCTGGCGCGCATGATAGAAGGAGGGGAGGACGTAAAATTTATTGCAAGAAGAATGTTGATATTGGCAAGTGAAGATATTGGCAATGCCAATCCTAATGCACTGCTGCTTGCCAATGCTACATTTGATGCTGTAAATAAAATAGGCCATCCCGAATCAAGAATTATTCTATCTCAATGCGCGGTATATCTTGCCACATCTCCCAAAAGCAATGCTTCTTACATGGCCATAAATGAAGCAATGGCCGCCGTTAATAAATTTGGAGATCTGCCCGTGCCTCTACACATCAGAAATGCACCTACGAAACTGATGAAAAACCTGGATTACGGAAAGGGATATAAATATTCACACAGCTACGATAATAATTTTTCCGAACAAGAATATTTGCCTGAAACGCTTTCGGGCACTGCATTTTATGATCCCGGAAATAATGCCCGCGAGAATGAATTGCGTAATTATTTAAAGAAATTGTGGAAGGAAAAGTATGGGTATTGAGAGTCAATAGTCAATGATCAATGGACTATCCGCTGATTAATATTTCCTGATCCAACCCCTTCTTGTATTTATGAATGATCTGTATCAGTTCTTTCAGTTTTTCTTCCATTATTAAATCAATGTCGAAGTATAGTTTCTGTTTGTCGTAACGTTGTTTGTTACCATTTAGAGAAATGAGCTTTTCAATATTCGGAGGTACAAAAAATCTGGCTTTTTCGCCAAGATGTTTTTTAAACTCATTTAGATAAATACCAATTCCTGCAAAGTCAAAATCGCCAAAATGCCAATAATTGTTAGGAATCAATTGAAGCCATTTAATCAAGTCTTTGCTTTGATTTTGCGGATACCGGCACACAAATAATGGCAACATGTTTTCAAACAAATATTGCTGTTGACTGATGTAATAAAAATTTTCAGGATTTTCAATTCCAATGATTGTGACATTTTTTTCAGGAACAAAATTTTCAAAATCATAAATAAACTGAAACGTTCCGTTCAGGCAATTTAGTGTTATGGGTTTGTCATTTAAGGTTGCCTGTATGGGCGTATAGCAATTCACCAAAAAGCCTTTAAAGGTTCTCACTTTTGTAAGTTTCGAATCGGAAGAAACAGCTACCAATTCGCTCCTTGTTATATTCTCGTTTTTGCATGCTGTAACGTATCCGTCAAGATTTTTTATTGAAAAACGATTTTCTAAATAAAGATGGAGCTGATCCTGATTCATAACATGAATAAGGCTTCTGTGTTTTCCGGGCCTGTAAAGTATTCCATCCGAAACCATATCTTCAATAATGCCGTGGCGCAATTGACTCGAAGGAATCGCTGCACCATTTTGAAGAGATAATAATTTTTCGGCAATGTTTAAAGGCAGCTTCATTTTCTATCTCTATTGTTTGTTATTAACCGATTGATAATTGTTACAGGTTTTCCATCACGAGGGTCGGTTTGTTTGGCAAGTTTATAAGTGTATCTGTATGCCAGCGCATCTATAGACTGAGGCGAACCGTTTAAAATGTAGATGTTTCGATCGTTAGCAAATTTCAGTAACCCCGAACATTTTCAATATGTAATGTTCCAATTTCATCTACCATACAATGTAAACGAAAATCTTTAAATTTATTTTTTGTGGCGCCCTCTTTAAATACATTGAGCAGCATAATGTTGATCATCGCTTTTACCAACACATCCGTTCCGTTAGAGCCAACATTGGCAAGGCTTTGAACCCAATTGGTATCGTTATCGTTTTCAATAACTTTAAACTCCAGCTCAAACGTGTCAGAAAGATTAATATCGCTGTGCTTATATTTCGCTATTTCGGCAGTTAAAAGTGATAGCAAATGAATAGCTGTTTTATTTTTTGCTTCTCTTGTTTGCTCATTTGAGGAAAACAAATTGGAGGCTCCTATTTCATGTATATTTTCATCATTAAACTTTTTAATTTCTGCCAACAGGTGAACAATTTTATTTTCACTTGGCACCACTCTAAGCTCAATGCTTTTAATGACGCCTGTAAAAATTCGCTTTATAAAATCTGAATTGATGTCTTTGATCACCGTTTCAATTTCGCCTTCTTTCGACATTAAATCGGTTGTTTCTTTGCCAACCTGTCTGATAATATCAGCAAAAAGTTCGTTGATCCTTTTTTCAAAAAGAGCAATTTTATCTTCTTCTACAAATTCTTGTAAGTCTTCTGAAAATTGAAAATAGGCTTCCTGCTCTATCAAATTCGTTTTGAATTTGAATATGTTTTGAGAAGAAAAATTGCCGTTAAACTTATGGATAGCGGCTTGCAAATCGGTATATCTTTGGATGCCGGTATAATGCTTTTCGTTAAGCCCTGCTATCAAAGTTTTGCCCCGCTCCAACGTTTTGTTTTCTGCATTAGGCTCGCTTAAAAGCTCAGGAATGCTTTTGAACGCATCGGTTAGTTTGAATGCTTCATATTCGCGCAAATCTTCTTCCACATTGCTAAGCTGCTTTGCGGTTGCCTCAATTTCCTCTTCAAGTAGTTTTCTTTCATCTGCCAGCTTTTTATTTTGTTGAAGATGTTTTGAAAATTCCGTGCTTAACTGTTCTTCAAAGGCTTTTCTTTTATGTTTAAAAAATTCAACCTTATCAAAAAGTTCTTTTTTATCCTTGTTATATTCTGCAACCCGGTCGCGATTTTTCTCTATAAAATCCAGTTCCGTTTTTAGTTCGTTTATTCTTTGTTCAAAAGCTGAAATGCGCGCTGTGTCTGCACCTTTATCGTTTAGTTCCTGCTTTTTTGTAGTTCTAATGCGGCTGTTTTTTTGTTGTTTCCTGCTGTTCGGACTTTATTGATAATTTAATTTCAGCAATCCATTCGGCAACGCTGCTTTGTTCAGCCTCAATTTTTTTCTGCTTCTCTTTTTCTTTGCGTCTATTTGCTTTTTAATTTCTCTTGCTACTTCGGTTGCCGCTTTTTCTGCATCTAATTTTTCTGCATTTGCTTTTACAATGTTACTTTCAATTTGAACCAAAGCTGTTTTCTTTTCTTCCAATGCGCGAGCCGTCAACTCATCCAGCTTTATAATTGCAGCATTCAATTTTTGATGGTATTGCTGCACATCATATTCGGTTTTCTGAATAATTTTTTTACAATCGTTTATTTTAGTTTGTTTTTGTTTTCTAAGATTGTCTGTTTCGGAATTGAACTGTTTATCAATTGTAGCAATCTTTGTTTGCAACAATTCTATTTTTTTGTTTAAATCTGTTTGCTCCTTTTCATAATCGGCAACGGTTTTTACCGATCTGTCAATTTCATTCAGGTTTAAACGAATGCCATAAAAACCAGCATCAGCATTTGCAATCAATTCCGGCGACAAGTCAGATTTGAATAAAATCTGTTCTTCATCAATTACTTTTCCAATTGTTTTTTCCCAACCTGGATATTCTTTATTCAGCCAGCTATAAAGAGAATCTTTGCTTTGTTCTATTTTATTCTCAATCTGTGTTATTTGTTCTTGAAATTTATAGCTCTGTTCTTTAAATTTTTCTTTTTGGCTGGTTGCCGATGTTTCAATTTTTTCTTTTTCTAATTCCCATTGTTTTTTTATGGTTTCTGTTTCTGCATTCAGTTGTTTTATGTTGCTTTCGGCAATACGTATTTTTTCTAAAAAATCACGATTTTCATTTTGCAACGTATCTATTTCAGTTTCGTATAATCGCTTGTGTTCTGTTTTCGCTTTTTGAATGTGCAGATTTGAAATAGCCGTTTTCTTTTCTTCAATTAAGGTTTGAGCCAGATCCGATTTTTCTTGATGCTGTTTTTCTATTTCGTCAAACAGTTGGTCATATTCATTTGTAAGCGTTTCTTTAAAAATGAATTGTTTTTGAAGGGCGTCATTAATTTCTGTTTGTTTCAAATTTTCAAAAGCAACAAATTGATTTTGAAGCTGATGAATCTGAGCTTCAAACTTTTGTTTGATATCGGTAAAGTTCGATTCTAAAAGTTCTTTTTGACCGATTAGATTTTCTTTTTCCGTTTCCCAATCTGCTTTTTTCGCTACTTTTTTAATAATGCTTTCAATGTTCAGTTTTGCATATTCGTCAGCCTTTGTTTTGGCTTCTTTCAGCTTACCGTTATATACATTTATTTCGGCAGTAATCTTATCTTTTTATGCTGAAATTTTGCTTCTATGTCTTTTGTTTTTTCCAAAAGATGGTTTTGCTTTACCTGTTCCTTTTCTAGTTTTTCAGCTATTTTAGGCTGTTGTTGCTTTATTTCGTTTAGCTGCCAAACCAGTTCACCCGCCAATTTGCGCTTTTCGTTTTCATTAAATTTAATTGTAGCGTAAGTGGCAATAACGGTTTCTGCCTGCTTACGTACAACTATTTCTCCGCTTTTTGTTTTTTCTGTCCATTTTTTAATATCGCCTAATTGGTTTTCAAAATCTTTCAGATGATGCGAATAATTGGAAAGATCAATTTTTATTTCTTCTTCATTTAAAGATTTAATGATTGTGTCTTTTATAAATTCGCTCTCTACTTTGTAGTTAAGAAATACGTGCTGAATGGCTCTCGGAATATTTTGATACTGCCTACTTTCAAGCAATGAGTATTTTCTAAATTCAGCGCCTAATCCCTGGCTGTTGCCATACAAAATATTTCTGTAATCTTCATAACGATCAATCTTTTTGGAGCTAGCGATGCTGTCTTTGTTTAATGCCAGCTTTATTTTGTCCCAGCTCTCAGAAATGTTTCCATCGTTACCAATAAAATAGGCTCTTTTATAGCCGCTATCAATGAATCGAAAACTGACACGGCCTTGCGATTTTGAAAGTAGAATGCAGTAAGGGCCGGTTTCTCTTGTTATTTCATAAATGATATAAGAATTGGGATAAGGAAAGTAAAAGTCAACAAAGGCTTTTTTGCCAACAGGTATTCCCAACTTTTGCTGGTTGGCATTATAGAAAAAAGCAAAGCCCTGAGCAAAGTACTTTTTCCAACTCCTTGCGTGCCTGTTAAATGCACATTTCCATCAAGGTTTACTTCTGTGTACCTGACGTTGGCACTTTCAATCATTATTATTTTACTCAGGTATCTCATTCTTAATTTCTTCAGAAATATTTATGGTCATTACAATTTGTTCCAGATATTTGAACGAAGCCAATACTTTGTATCGCTGAAAATTGGGATCTTCAATATCAATAAACTTATCTTTTACAAGGTCGCTCAATATCTTTTCCAGTATTTCATTGGGCTTTTCTTTTCCACTGCTATATTTTTTAGCCCTTCTATTTTTGATTTTAATTCCGCATCAAGATTCAACTTTACCAAAATGTCGGAAGGCGTAAAACGGTAGCCCGAACCGAAAGCGTTGTCAAAGGTTTTAAAAAATCGAGCATGTCAATCCACTTGAATGCCTGTTCTATTTTGCGTTCTAAGTCAACTGTTATTTCCTGCCTGCTGAAATAATAGTATTCATCTCCTTTTTCTAAAACGAAATTGATATTCAGAAAATAATTGTATAAGAATTCGAAATTTTGTTCGTTATCAATGGTTGCATAAACTTTACGAATATGCTCCTCATTGCTGTTGGAGCAAATGAATTTTCCTTTACTTAGTATGTCAAAAATTTCGGCTGTATATTTTGGTGCGTCCATTGTTGCGTTATTTGGGGTAAACCATTGCGTATTCAATTTCTTGGTGCGAGTTGTATTTTCCTGTTAAAGTAAATGAAGATTCGTATTGCGAAATCAACTGGCAATACACGGTTACTTTATCATCAAAAGACAAAGTTTTTTCAAACTGGTAAGCCATTATAAAATCGAAGAGGTTGTTTCCGGAAGCAACAAAACTATTTCTGATTTCTTCCAAATTGATTTGAATTTCCTCTTCAACATTGTTTTCAAAATATTCGTTTGAGATAGCTTTTGCTAATGCAATTTTTACTTTTACAGATGCCGTTCTTTTCTTTGCAACTTTCCGGATGCTGTTGTGGGCCTCGCTATTAATTTGCAAAAAGTCTAAACTTAATTTAAGCGGATAGGTTGGATTTGTTTCAAAAATCACATCATTGTTTTTCGTAAACACTTCGTCAATATCCGTGTCTGTGCGCAAGGTAAACTGGTCTTTCAGGTATTTTATTTGTCGCAGTTTTTCAATAATCCCGCTTTGATACCTGATTTGATTGAGGTATTCAATTATTTGTTTTTGAGTATTGATCAGATTGTGTCGGCATTCGTTTAATTGAAGTTTAAGCTGTGTAATTACCCTGTTCAGTTCTTCATCCAAAGCCGATTTAAAAAAGGTTTGTTCTTCTTCCGAAACCAGATAATAGGTTTGCTCCGTTAACGAATTGATGTCAATTCTTTTTTGGTCAAGATTTTCAAGCTTGGCTTTTTTACTTTGTAATTAGGTTCGTTTTTAAAGGTATTATCCGTGTTCCTTTTTAAGTCGATCACATTTCTTAAAGTTACGGTGCCTATTTTCCGCAAAGTGTTTTTTACCTTTCTCAGATAATCATACTTTCTGGCTTCATTATTTTCTTTTAGATAATAAAGAATATTTTCTTTTACATTTTGAATATTAGCATTGATGGAAGCGGTATTGATTTCTTCGTTCACTTCCAACACCTGTTCAAAAAACTGTAAAAACTGGTCATCTATTTCAAGAAAATTTCCATTTTCTCTAATTACAGAATGAGCAATTAAATAACGGATACGATCTTCATTATAATCAACCATCTCCAGCGCAAAATCATATTTGTACGAAAGCGTTTTTCTTTTTTCAAACATTTCCGTCAGCAATTTATGTTCCCGTATCAGTGTTGACAGTAATTCTTTTATGTTGGAGAATGTATTCATGTAAGCAGCGAAAATAGAGAATAGTTTTTTGATGGTAGGGGTTAATGGGGAACGTCATGGACTATGGTCAATCGACCATGGACAAGTCACTCACTATTTCTTTAAAACTCTTTCAAACAACTTAAAAATCCTTTTGTACTCATCCGTCCAGCTACTAGGTTCGGTAAAAGCGTGGTCTTCCATGGGATAACCCGCCAGTTCCCAACTGTCTTTACCTAACTCTATTAACCTTTGCGAAAGTTTTACAGCATCCTGAAAATGTACATTCACATCTACCATGCCGTGGCATATTAGCAGATCGCCTTTTAGGCCTTTTGCAAAATAAATTGGCGAACTTCGGTAATAGGCTAAACTATCCGCATAAGGCTCATTTAAAATGTTAGAAGTATATCCATGATTATAATTTGCCCAATCTGTTACAGGACGTAATGCAGCGCCAGCGCTGAATACATCGGGTTTTGTAAACATTGCCATGAGCGCCATAAAGCCACCATAAGATCCGCCATATAATCCAACATGATTAGGGTTGATGCCATAATTGTCTACCATGTATTTAACCGCATCAACATGGTCGCTCAGATCTTTTCCACCCATGTGTCTGTAAATGCCGGTGCGCCAATCACGGCCATATCCTGCGCTGCCTCGATAATCAATGTCCATCACATAATAGCCATTATCAGCTAACAAGTTGTTGAACATATACTCTCTGAAATAACTGCTCCACCATTTATGTGCATTCTGTAAATAGCCTGCGCCATGCACAAATAAAACTGCTGGTTTATTGGGATGTGGGTTGGTAGGCTTGTAAACCCTTGTATAAACTTTGGCTCCGTCAGATGCAGTGAATGTGATCACTTCCGGATCGCGCCATGGATACGATTTAAATTCGTTGCTTTGTGCTTTAAAGGTTATTTGTTGGGGTTTAGCGCCAGCTTTGGTAGGTTGCAAATACAATTCCCATGGCTTGTTGGAATAGGAATGAAGCACCGCAATATATTTTTCGTTCGGCGCCAGGCTCACATCATTGGAGCCTGTCATCGAAGTAATCTTTTCCTTTTTACCACTTGCAATATCCAAACTGTAGAAATGTTTTTCCCCGGGATGAACTTCATTGGTAGTGATAAAAAAGTTTTTTTATTTTCTGATAAAATAGCATCATGTAGTTCATATTCACCTGATGTGAGTTGCGTTTTTTCTTTGGTCTTTATATTAATGGTGTACAAATGAGAATAGCCGGTTGCTTCCGATTGAAACCAAAAAATATCTTCGCTGATCCAGCCAATACTATTGCTATTAATGCCGGGGCCGCCAATCCAGGCTTCATTCCGTTGGCGGCTTAATAAAGTTAGTTGGTTGCTGTTCATATCCCACAACATTAACCAGCGATCTTTATTATCATCTGCATAAATATCTATCACGGCATTTTTGCCTTTTGGCGACCAGGATATGCCATAAACTGAAACAGCTCGGTTAGCATTTTCTTTTTTCTTTTTGTCGAAGGCAACAGGATAATCTTTAAGATAATCGGGCAGATCCTTAATACCTGGAATCGCATCAATGGGAAGCGTTAATACAGAGTCACGTTCCCTATCAAAAATATAGAAGGATGAAATACCTTGTTCAGCACCGACTTTATTTCGTCCTGAAATATCTGTTGTGTACCCTGTTTCTGTTACGTAATCCGGTATTATCGTGTTCCTTGTACTTACAGGTTTGAATGCGCGATAACTTACGAATCTCCCGTCAGGACTAATGCTCAAACCCCTTACAGAACCTTCGCGCACAAACAGGTAACGTAATGCTTTTTCTTTAGGCAATGCTTTTTTATAAGCATTACTTGTGTCATTTTTTGCTTTTCGTTCACGAAGCACATCAAAATTCTGAAGCTGATCGTTTCTTAACCATTGTTCTTCTTTGCCGCCATTTTGTTTTGCACCAAAATTATTGCTGGTCGTTCCAATATTAGTAAGCTGCTGCGTTTCGCCGGAGTTAATATCCCATGAATATAAATTTGATGAAAGCATGTATACAATCTTTTTATCCAGAAAGGAAAACTGAGGATTTGTTTCGTCTTCAATTGTTGTTGTAATACGTTTTGTTTTGCCAGATTTTATATCTGTAAAAAAATATCACCGTTCTTTTCAAATACATATTGATCGCGCCCATAATTATATACATAGCTCCCCGGGCTCGTAAGAAGTTGTCTTTGCACCACTGTGGCTTTTTGCGGATTTTGATTTTTTAGTGTGATGTAGTATAGCGAATCCGCAGGTTTTTTTTCAGGATTCCAAAGGAAATATAAAGTGTCGCTGGTTCGGTTCCATTGTAATTGCGATGGCGAAGTACCCATCCATATAGGATCGCGCATTATTTTTTCCACCGTAAGCGAGCCTAAGGTATTTTGTGCGGATATATTATGAAATAAAGGGAGTAGTAAAAAGAGTGATATTATTCTGTGCATTTGCAAAGCTTTAAGCCATAAATTTAGCAGTTTGTAATTTATTTTTTATGTTGCGATGAAGAACAATCGAAAATTATCAAATACATTGTATGATTGAATGGATTTGCAAGCCTTTTGAAGCGCTGTCGTTACATGAGCTGTACACTATTTTAGAATTGCGTAGCGAGGTCTTCGTGGTAGAGCAGCATTGTTATTACCAGGATGTAGATGGAAAAGATCAGAAGAGCTACCACTTAATGGGCTGGCAGCACGGAGTATTGATGGCTTATGCAAGGCTATTGCCTCCTGGTGTAAGCTACGCTGAACAATCAATTGGTCGTGTTGTGCTAAAAAAGAAGCACGAAACACAGGTCTTGGAAAAGTATTAATGGAAGAAAGTATTCACGCAAGTGAAAAAATATTTGGAAGCCGATCTATAAAAATAGGAGCGCAATTTCACCTTAAAAAATTTTATGAATTGTTGGGGTTTGAATCTTGTAGTGATATCTATGATGATGCAGGCATTGATCATATTGAAATGATCAGAGGTTGATTATAAAGTCTTCCGAGGTTTTCAAAACCTCGGAGGTCTTATTTTTACACAAACAGTCCCCAGTCGTCGGTATATTCATCTTTTTCAAAACTGTTTACCCAAACCTTAAACAGCGCCTTGAACTGATCAATTTCGGTTCTTAAAAGGGTTACATATTTTTCGTCAATACTATCCTCAAAACCAAGTGTAAGCAACGCGCTTGCTACGTATTGTGCATTTTTTCGAATAATGGCAGCGTTCTCCATTCGCAATACATACAATCCGCCGGCTTCCGAACTTCTGATTTTTGCGGCTACTTCGTAGGCATCACCCAGAACCATTTGTTTTACGCTGGCCAAATAGGAAACTTCGTCACCTTTCTCGGGCTTATCATTTTCTAGCAAACCATTTAACATCATCATGACTTCCTTCCACTTTTGATAAAGTGCTTTGCAGGCATCCCGGGTTGGGTTTGGCTTCCACTCTTCACCTTCTTCCTCGTTTCCAAATTTGTCATCATCCCAATCGGGCAGGTCGTTAAGGTTATCAATACGCATAAATATTAATTGAGGTCTGACTAAAGATAGGGAACTTGTCTAATCTTTTAATTCAAAAGGTTTGAACAAGTTCAGAATAAAAAAATAAAATTACTCATCAATTTGTGAAAGTCCGGCCAGGTCATTTTCGTCAACCTCAATTGTTTTAACTGACATTTGCGAATTGCCGGATCTTGATATTTGAGCATCACAATCCTGAACAACCGATCTTGTAGAAACATCAACCGTAACAGCTTTACAATATTTTATGCTGCTTCTCTTTCTCTCTTTGGTTTGCAATAAATATATGTCCCAAAGAAGCACATTGTTTTCGCAATACAATCGGGATTCTTCTATGTTTTCGCTTTTGTAGTCTTTGTGCATTGAATATTCTACAGCCAATTGTATCGCTTTTTCTTTACCAAATAAAGGAATAATTGTAGAATAATAATCTTTTGGCAAACCGTATTTCAAAACTTGTCCATACTCGTCAAATTTGATGCAAAAATTATAATAATCCAATTGATCTTCAGAGCGTTTGAATAAATAGGATAGATGATATTTTGGAATAACATTGCCGATAATATTGTATTGCGTATTATCAGGCAACGATTTATAATGATCCGCTCGTTCCGCAAGACATTTTTCTATATCATTAACAAAAGCTATCGTGAATTCAGCTTGTTTTACAAATTCCTGTAAAGATTTCTGAAGCAATTTATTTGTGACAGACTGAATTGACGCTGGCAATTCTTCAAACTTGTCAACAAATGTTGGCTTGTATGGTTTTGTCTTTTTTGCCATATATCGTTCAGATTTAAGAGTAAATACAAATTTTTTTCTCGCAGAAAGCACAGATCAACACAGAAGTTTTTTTATGATTCATCTGTGTACTTGTGGGTTTTCTGTGAGAGATCCTTGGCATAGATGCATCACAGCTCCGCTTTTAAATATTTACCGGTATAACTTTCTTTGTTTTTTACGAGTTCTTCGGGTGTTCCTTCAAATAAAATTTTACCGCCACCATCGCCACCTTCCGGACCTATATCAATAATATGATCCGCTATTTTTATTACATCCATATTATGTTCGATAATTAAAACCGTGTTCCCTTTGTTGGCCAGTTTATCTAAAACATGAATCAGGTGTTTAATGTCTTCAAAATGAAGCCCCGTTGTCGGTTCATCCAAAATATAAAAAGTTTTACCGGTATCTTTTTTAGAAAGCTCGGTGCTAAGCTTAACACGCTGCGCTTCGCCACCACTAAGGGTTACAGCGCTTTGGCCTAATGTAATATAGCCTAAGCCTACATCTTGCAGTGTTTTTATTTTTCGAAAGATATTTGGCACAGCCTGAAAAAACTCGACAGCATCATCTACTGTCATATTCAAAACATCCGAAATGGATTTGCCTTTATAACGAATTTCCAGGGTTTCCCTATTGTATCTTTTGCCATTACATTTTTCACAAGGCACATAAACATCTGGTAAAAAATTCATTTCAATAACGCGCATGCCACCGCCTTCGCAAACATCGCAACGGCCGGTTTTTACATTAAAAGAAAAGCGGCCAGCGTTATAACCGCGAATTTTAGCTTCCGGAACAGATGCAAACAAAGTTCTGATATCTGTAAAAAATCCACAATAAGTTGATGGGTTACTACGCGGCGTGCGTCCAATAGGCGACTGGTCTATTTCTACCACTTTGTCGATATGTTCCAAACCCTTTACAGACTTATGCTGCATGGGATGCATCTTGCTGGCAGGAAAACAATGATTACTTAAAATAGGATAAAGCGTTTCATTAATCAGTGTAGATTTGCCACTGCCGCTCACTCCCGTAACCAGTATCATTTTTCCTAAAGGAAATTTTGCGCTTACGTTCTGAAGATTATTGCCTGTGACGCCTTTTAGCTCAATGAATTTTCCATTTCCTGCACGTCTTTCTTTTGGTGTTTCGATTTTTAGATGTCCGTTAAGATAACCCGCCGTAATCGTATCTAATTTTAAAATTTCTTTGGGTGTTCCCTGCGCAACCACGCGCCCGCCATGGTAACCTGCGCGTGGGCCGATGTCGATCAGATAATCTGCTGCAAGCATAATATCTTTGTCATGCTCTACCACCAATACGCTGTTTCCAATATCCCGAAGATTTTGTAAAGATGTAATAAGCCGATGATTGTCACGTTGATGCAAGCCGATAGATGGTTCATCTAAAATATAAGTAATGCCTTGTAGCTGAGAACCGATCTGTGTTGCCAACCTGATGCGTTGTGATTCGCCACCACTTAAAGTGCGGCTGGGTCGATTAAGAGAAAGATAAGTAAGCCCAACATCCAGCAAAAATCCTAAGCGTTCCCTGATCTCTTTTAAAATATCTTTTGCAATAGCATTTTGTTTTTTACTGAGCCGCAACTCAATACCATCAAGCCATGCAGCAAGATTGTCAAGATTAAGATTGCTTAAATAAGCGATGTTTTTATTGTCGATTTTAAACCAAAGACTTTCCTTCTTTAAGCGATCGCCATTACAAGAGGGGCATGGCTGTAGTTCCATAAACCTTTCAACCCAATCGCGCAAACCTTCATTGCTTTGAGTAGAAAGATACCAACGTTTTAACATCGGAATGATACCTTCGTAGCTGCCGCTGTAATAATCAGGAATGGTTTCATCAGTTCCGTCGAGATGTAATGTTTTGTCCGCACCGCCATCTCCATATAATAATAAGTCCAACTGCGCCTGCGTAAGATCTTTCACTGGTTTGATAAGGTTGATCTTATGTTTTTTGGCAAATGCTTCAACCTGTTGATATACGCTGGCGTTTCGTTCTTCCCCCAGAGGAGCAATACCGCCATCTTTTATGCTTTTAGATGTGTCGGGCAATATCGCATCCATATTAATTACCGAGCTGGTGCCTAATCCACGGCAATAAGGACATGCTCCGTAAGGCGAGTTAAATGAAAAGGCGTTTGGCGACGGCTCTTCGTAACTGATGCCTGTATCTTCACACATCAGGAGTTTGGAATAAGAAGCCCCCCGCCCCCAAAGGGGAAGCCTGCAAGCCGCTGCTATTTTGGAGATGCTTTTTTGATCGGAGATAGACACACGTGAATTTTCAGCAGCATCTCCGCTCTTTAAAGACTCTTCGTAAGCCCCACCTTTGGAGGGGTTTGGGGAGGCTGGGCTTACAAACATCAAATCCTTTCCTAATTTCAAAGCCTGTTGTACGCTTTGGCTCAAGCGGGGTTTAAGATCATCTGTAACCTGCAATCTATCCACCACCAGTTCTATGTTGTGTATTTTATAACGATCAACCTGCATTTTTGCAGCAATGTCTTTTATCTCACCATCTACTCTTACTTTTAAAAATCCCTTTTTTCTTACATCTTCAAATAGTTCTCTGTAATGTCCCTTTCTACCTCTAACCAAAGGTGCCAGCACATTGATTTTTTGATTATAGAATCGCTGAAAAATGTTTTCAACAATTTCTTCCTCGCTCCACTTCACCATTTTTTTGCCAGTATTGTAAGAATACGCTTCTCCCACACGGGCATAGAAAAGGCGAAAGAAATCATACACTTCAGTAACGGTTCCAACTGTTGAACGTGGGTTTTTATTGGTGGTTTTTTGTTCAATTGAAATAACGGGAGACAAGCCAGTGATCTGATCCACATCCGGCCGTTCCATGTCGCCAATAAACTGGCGGGCATAAGCACCAAAAGTTTCCATATAACGGCGTTGACCTTCAGAATATATTGTGTCGAAAGCAAGCGAAGATTTTCCACTGCCGCTTATACCGGTAATGACCACTAATTGATTTTTGGGAATGGATATATCTATGTTTTTGAGGTTATGGACACGGGCTCCTGTAACATCTATGCTGTTTAAATCTTTCTTTTCCAATTTATTGTTCCTGTTTTTGAAAATTTGGGCCTGTAACATTGGCTAATCCTAATTCATAACTAAAATCTAAAATAAAGGTTTATTACCCTACAAATAAATTTTTGGCATAATAATTTCTACTTACACCGATTGAGTTCGGGCCTACGGGTCAAACCGTTTTAATAAAGCCCTTGCTGAAATAATCAGAAAATAAACCAATAAATTTTTGGTTTTGATCTGAACCATTAAAACAGTAAAAAATAAACAAATGAAGAGGAATTTCTTATTGATGGTGGCGCTTTCTATGTCTGTAGCTACTGTATCATTTGCTCAGGTATCAACAACTCCTGAAACACCCACAAATTATAAACCAAAAGCAAAAGATTTGGCACCAATGCCTGGCGAATTAACAGATGAAATGATCTTTCCGGTACTTGGGAAATATGAATACACCGATACGGAAGGAAGTGTTGCACAGGTTACTATTACCCGCGATGCTGAAAACAAAGGTATGGTTTGGGTAAATGGGATGCCGCAAGGTAAGTTTAAGGCAGATTTGAGAATTTCTCCATCTACCTATAAAATTCCGGTGCAAAAAACCTTGCAAAATGATGTTGACAGCGGAGTTGTAGTAGCAGAAACGGAAGAAACTACAGTAGCTTCTAGCACTACAGCTAAATCTGATAGCAGGTACTCTGGAAAATCTTTGAAAGAAGGTACTCTTGTTTTCGATTCTACCAGCAACAAACTATATATAAATGTTGGAAGTAAGTTCGATGAAGAGAATCCTGTAGCTATTTTCCCTGAAATGGCGGTAAGCGATAGTGCTGCTTACGTTACAACTGAAACAGTTGAGGAGTCTTCAGAAGTTGCTACAGTAAAAAAGCTGATAAAAAAGATAAAAAGAAAAAGGATATGGCGAAAGGAACAAATTATGTTCTTACGAAAGTTGTCGAAATGGCTGCTGCGCCGTAGACGCTCAGCAATAGCAAGACATAATATATTAATAATAAAAAGGTTGTCAAACAGGCAACCTTTTTGTTTTGACACAAGTCTATGGTTTATTAAATTTCGTTGGCATATAATTTGATGGCTGCATAACGGATTTTAGTCTGTTAAAATTTTTAGCATTTAGATTCATTTATTATCCTTCAAATTTTAAACAGGAGCTTAAATCTTTTAAAAACCCCGTCCGACCGGAAACCATCCGTTCAGGCATAAAAAACACAAAACATGATCAAAAACTTTAAAACAACATTATTTGCCACTGCATTCGCTGGCTTAACATTAGCAGGGTGCGAGTCAGCTACCAGAACACAAAAAGGTGCAGCTATTGGCACGGGTGGAGGCGCTGCAATTGGAGCAGTTATTGGAAAGGCTGCCGGAAATACAGGGCTGGGTGCTATTATTGGTGCTGCTGTTGGTGGTACTGCCGGTGCAATCATTGGTAAAAAAATGGATAAACAGGCTGAAGAAATCAAGCAGGAAGTACCTGGTGCAAAAGTAGAACGTGTTGAAGAAGGTATTGTGGTAGAATTTAGCAGTGCTGTATTGTTTGGATTTGACCAGGCAAAACTTACAGCCGCGTCTCAATCTACTTTGGATGATTTGATCACTATTCTGAATAAATATCCGGATACAGATGTAGAGATTCAGGGGCATACAGATAACACCGGTACAGAAAAATATAATCAGGCTTTATCAGAAAGAAGAGCTTCTGTTGTGTCAAATTATTTAGGAGATCATGGTATTGGTATACAAAGATTAAGTACGATTGGCTACGGTTTAAGAAATCCTAAGTATTCTAACGAAACAGCTGATGGGCGTGCACAAAACCGTCGTGTGGAATTTTTAATTACCGCGAACGATAAAATGAAAAATGATGCAGCGCAAGAGGCTGGCACAAAATAATTTTACTTTTTTTAAAGTAATTGAACCTTGTATCCGTCTATTATGTTAATTCAATAAATTTTTTAAAATCTTATGAAATAGGCAACAGTTGCTATTCTTCTTCAAGTGAAGTAACTATATACCGAATTCCATTTGACCATTAAATCACTTAAAAAGTAAACAGATGAAAGTAAAACAATTATTATTTGGAGGGTTATTATTTGCTGCTTTTAGCACAGTAGCCATTCAATCGCAAGCACAAGTAGAAATAGGTGTTAGGGCTGGTCTTAACCTTAATAATGTATCTTATAAAGATGGAGGTGGCGATAAATGGGATACTAAAATAAACCCAGGCTTTCATGCGGGCGTAACATTTGATATTCCTGTAGCCGATGAATTTTATGTACAGCCAGGTGCTTTATTCAGCGTTAAAGGGTTTAAAACAACCAGAAGCACTGATTTTTTAGATTATGAAGGTGAAACAAGGTGGAATGCTTCTTATATTGAAGTTCCTATTAACTTCTTATACAAGCCAGAATTAGGTTCTGGAAAACTATTGCTAGGTGCCGGTCCGTATGTAGCTTATGGTATAGGCGGTAAAGCAAAATTTGATGATAATATTTCATGGGAAGGCGGTGGAGCTTCCAATAGCGACGAGGTTAAATTGCAGTTTGTAAATGATTACAATGATGGGGACGATGATAAATATTCTTATGCAAAACCATTTGATGCGGGTGCTAATCTTTTAGTTGGGTATGAGTTCAGTAACAAATTTTCTGCACAGCTAAACGCTCAATTGGGATTAGCTAACATAGAGCCTAAAGATGACGGCGAAAAACCAGATGCCAAATTTAGAAATGTAGGCTTTGGAGTTTCTTTAGGTTACAAATTCTAAAATAATTTAGTATTTCAAAGCCTCGCAAATTTTTGCGGGGCTTTTTTATTTGAAATTACTGTTCTATATTTGCGCCTCATCTATCCACGGATTAGATCGCTCTTTAATATACTTATCAAGAAAGGCAGAGGGTATGGCCCTGTGAAGCCTTGGCAACCTGTTTCTATAAAACGAAGCAAGGTGCCAACTCCAACCCCGATAATAATCGGGGAAAGATAAGCCGGTAGTTTCAGTATCAAAATATTATTTCAAATATGAAGCCCACCTGTTTATCTGGTGGGCTTTTTTGTTGTCTTTTTTTGACGGTGTATAAACGGAGTTATTGAAATATATTTTGGAATAACAGAAAGTACGGATATTTTAGAGAAAATGTTACAGCAACAAACATATACTATCAAACTTAATATTGCGTCAGCAATGTGTTGTTGTATGCGTTGTATGCCTTTCGGGGCATAACATATTTTCTATAGGCTACTAAGCCTTATCCAACCTATTTTATTGTTATTACATTTTACTTCAAGCTTAAAATTTATTTTATGAGCAATACACTGCATTTCGATACTTTACAGCTACATGCGGGTCAGCAACCAGACCCTACAACCGGCAGCCGGGCGTTGCCTGTTTATCAAACCACTTCTTATCAATTTAAGAATGCAGAACATGCTGCAAATCTTTTTGGCCTTCGTGAGTTTGGTAATATTTATACACGTATCATGAATCCAACAACCGATGTGTTTGAACAGCGCATCGCTGCGTTGGAAGGCGGAGTGGCAGCCGTTGCTACTTCTTCTGGAATGGCCGCACAGTTTTTAGCCATCACTAATATTCTTGAAGCTGGCGACAATTTCGTAAGTACTTCATTTGTTTATGGTGGTACTTATAATCAGTTTAAAGTTTCTTTTAAAAGATTGGGTATAGAAGCAAGATTTGCCGAAGGCGATAATGTGGAAAGTTTCCGATCAAAAATAGATGCTAAAACAAAAGCTATTTATCTGGAAACAATTGGCAATCCTAAGTTGAATATTCCTGATTTTGAAAAGTTCGCTGCATTAGCAAAAGAATTTGATATTCCATTGATCGTTGACAATACTTTTGGCGCTGGTGGTTATTTGTTTAAACCGCTTCAGAATGGAGCCAATATTGTGGTGAACTCTGCTACCAAATGGATCGGCGGACATGGAACCAGCATTGGTGGAGTTGTAATAGATGGCGGAAATTATAATTGGGGTAACGGCAAATTCCCTCAGTTCACCGAACCTTCAGAAGGATACCACGGATTGAAGTTTTGGGATGTTTTTGGTGAAGGCAATCCGCTGGGCTTACCCAATATTGCATTTGCGATAAGAGCGCGTGTGGAAGGTTTGCGCGATTTTGGTCCGGCTATAAGTCCATTTAATTCATTCCTGTTGCTGCAAGGTATTGAAACGTTATCGCTGCGTGTGCAACGTACGGTTGATAATGCTTTGGCATTAGCCAAATGGTTAGAGGCACATGATAAAGTTGAGTTTGTATGGTATCCGGGTTTGGAAAGCAACGAATATCATGCTTTAGCGAAAAAATATTTGAGCAATGGTTTTGGCGGTGTGTTGCAATTTGGTATTAAAGGCGGCGTTGAAAATGGTAAAAATTTTATTAATTCTTTGAAGCTGATCAGCCATTTGGCTAATGTGGGCGATGCTAAAACACTTGCCATTCATCCTGCATCTACTACGCATGAACAATTAGGTGAGGAAGAAAGAAAAGGCGCTGGTGTATTGGATAATCTGATACGCATTAGTGCAGGTATTGAACACATTGATGATCTTAAGGCGGATTTTGAACAGGCTTTTACCACAGTTTTTGGATAAAAATAAACCAAACTGTCTTTGTACCATTGTGCAAAGACAGTTTCTATAAATATGAATCAAGAGGTTTTTAGTTACACGCAACCATTTATTTTAGAGAGCGGATCGGTTTTAAATAATCTTCATCTGGCATATACTACATATGGAGCGTTGAATGCAGATAAGGACAATGTAGTTTGGATATTTCATGCTTTAACTGCTAATAGTTGCCCGCATGAGTGGTGGCCGGAAATGCTTGGGGAAGGAAGAATATTTGACCCTTCAAAACATTTTATTATTTGTGTAAATATGCCGGGCAGTTGTTATGGAAGCATTAATCCGTTAGATGTTAACCCGACAACAGGAAGTTCTTATTATCATGACTTTCCATTTTTCACTATCAGGGATATGGTACATGCTTACCGGCTTTTGCAGGCAGCATTAGGCATTAACAAAATAAAAATAGGAATAGGCGGCAGCACGGGCGGCCAACAGTTGATGGAATGGGCGGTACAGGATCCGGATCTGTTTGAATATATTTTTCCGATCGCAACCAATGCCGTGCATTCGCCGTGGGGAAAGGCTTTTAATGCTACACAAAGGCAAGCAATTGAAGCAGATGCAACCTGGAAAAATAAAATGGTAGATGCGGGAAAGAAAGGTTTGGAAGTAGCAAGAAGTATTGCGTTGTTATCTTATAGAACAGATCTGGCTTATAATAAAACACAGTCGGAGGTAGATGACGATTTAATTGAAGGATTTAAAAGTGAAAGTTATCAGCGTTACCAGGGATCGAAATTATCGGCACGCTTTAATGCTTTTAGTTACTACGCTTTGACCAAAAGTATGGATTCGCACAACTTGGGAAGAGGGCGTGGCGGCGTGGTACAAGCGCTTAATAGTATTAAGGCAAAAACATTGGCGTTAAGTATGGAAGGCGATATTTTGTTTCCACCATACGAACAGGAATTTATAGCAAGTAATATTCCTAATGCACATGTAAAACTTATTTTGTCTGACTACGGACATGATGGTTTTTTACTGGAGTTTAAACAATTGACAGAAACGATTGGGGAGTTTTTAGGAAGATGACAGATGACGGTTGATGGTTGACGGGTTGACTCGGTCTGACGGTCTCCGTCTGACCGATTGGTAGCGAAGAAGTAAAAAGCATGTTGTTTTTGCTGTCATCTGTCAACTATTATCTGTGAACTAAAAAGATCATTCATGTACCACAGCACAAGCGAGCGTGGCAAGACAGTTGAGCTATATTCAAAAGCCGGGACAATAAAAAAAGTGATAATAAAAATTAGAAATATAAATGAGCAAGCATAGGCAATTAGTAATAGGAATGTTTGGATTTGGGGTAGTGGGAGAAGGTTTGTATAAAGTATTAAAACAAACACCGTCTTTAAGTGCTACAATCAAAAAAGTATGTATCAAAAATCCGCAGAAAAAAGGAACGCACCGGCGGAGTTATTTACAACTGACAGGGATGAATTGCTGGAGGATAAAGATATCAACGTGATCGTTGAAGTGATTGATGATGCCAATGCAGCTTTTGAGATTGTGAAAACGGCGCTGAACAATAAAAAAGAAGTGGTAAGCTCTAGCAAGAAAATGGTGGCGGAACATTTGCAAGAGTTGCTGGATATGCAACAAAAAACCGGAAGGTCTTTTTGTATGAATCGTCGGCGTGTGCATCTATTCCGGCAATCAGAAATCTGGAAGAATATTATGACAATGATTTGTTGCATAGCATCAGGGCGATTGTAAATGGAAGTACGAATTTTATTCTTACCAAAATGTTTGACGAAAATCTCGGCTTTAAAGAAGCGTTATTATTAGCGCAGCAATTGGGTTTTGCTGAAAGCAATCCAACATTGGATGTGGAAGGTTTTGATGCATTGAACAAATGGACCATATTTTTATGCCATGCCTACGGAATTGTAACCACGCCCGACCAGATTTTATTTACCGGAATTCAAAACATACATAAATCGGATGCTTTGGTAGCAAAAGCCCGCGGCCAGCAGATACGCCTTGTGGCGCAAGCTAAAAAGTTGGTAGATGGTGGCGTTGCGGCTTTTGTATTGCCACAGTTTGTACTTGCGGATAATCCTTTGTCATTTGTCAAAAATGAATATAACGGCGTTGTTATTGAAAGTGGTTTTGCTGATCAGCAGTTTTTTTATGGTAAAGGCGCTGGGAGTTTTCCAACGGCATCAGCAGTGTTAAGTGATCTTTCGGCATTGCGTTATGGATATAAATACGAATATAAAAAGTTGTACCATCACGAGCCTAACCAACTAAATGATGATATTTATTTACGTGTATATGTGAGTTTCACAGACGTTAAAAATATCCCCACAGAGGATTTTGAATGGATAGAACAATGGCATGCGCAGGAAGACAGGAAATATCTTTCAGGAGTTATTGCCTTGAAGAAGCTGAAAACAACTATTTGGTGGAAGGAAAATGGAACTTCATTGATTCTGGAGCCTGATCCCATCATCGAAAATATAGAAGTAAGAAAGTTGAAGAAAAAAGCTTGGAATTGGCTGGATTATTGTAGGATTAATCTTATATAAGATATATAAATGGTTTCGTGAAAGTCGCGCTTCGGTGCGGCTTTCACTTTATCCGGGTGTTTGTAAAATCAAAAATGCAGCTATTTAACGGGTGAAATAAATGTATCACTTAACTGCTCAATCGTTTGTGCAACAATCTGTATTCAAAATATACCACTTCCTATTATTTTTGCATGCGTATGAACGTACCCGAAATATCATTCAATAATACAGAATTTGCTTTCCAGCATAAATCGGACAAGGAACTTAAAAGCGCTAAAACATTGTTTAGCCTGATGGGAAATCCTTTGTTGGTTAAAATAGGCACGAGAGTAACACCTTGGGCTATAAAGGCTAAGCTGCCAGTAAAGCGATTGATAAGAAATACGATTTTTAAACAATTTGCAGGTGGCGAAACTTTGGAGCAAACAGCCGATGTGGCAAGAGTTTTAGGAAAATATAAGGTAGATGTAATATTGGATTATGGTGTAGAAGGAGGTGAAGGCGGTGATGCAGCATATGATCAGGCCGCTTCAGAATTTATAAAAGTGATCGACTACGCTGCAACGCAACCCAATATTCCGTTTATGAGCGTAAAGGTAACGGGACTGACAAGGTTTTCGTTACTTGAGAAGCTGGATCAGATAATGCACAAAAGGCAGGGATCTTTAATAAAAAATACCTGGGTGCTTTAGATGAGCTTACACCCAAAGAAAGAGAAGAATGGCATAAAGTAAGACTCAGGATGATGCGCGTGTGCGAGAAGGCTGCGGAAAAAAATATCGGCATGCTCGTAGATGCGGAGGAAACATGGATACAGGATCCTGTCGATGCTTTGGTAATGTTGATGATGGATTCTTTTAATAAAGAAAATCCTATTATTTATAATACGATTCAGCATTACAGGCATGATCGGCTTATGTTTTTAAAAGACTGTATTGATGCTGCGAAAGAGCGGAATTTTATATTAGGAGTCAAATTGGTTAGAGGCGCTTATATGGAGAAAGAAAGAAAACGTGCTGAAGAAGAAGGTTATGCGTCTCCCATTCAACCCGATAAAATTAGTAGCGACCGCGATTTTGACGCGGGAGTAGCTTTGTGCATCACCAATTTAGATCGTGTCGGGTTATTAGTAGCATCGCATAATGAACATAGCAATATGCTGGCAGTAGAAAAATTGCAGCAAAATAATATTCCATTCAATCATCCTCATGTCAACTTTAGCCAGTTATATGGCATGAGCGATAATATTACTTTTAACCTGGCAAAGGCGGGTTGCAATGTGAGTAAATACCTGCCTTTCGGGCCTATTGAGGATGTAATTCCTTATCTGATGCGCCGTGCACAAGAAAATACTTCTGTAAAAGGCCAGACAGGTAGAGAATTAGGATTAATCGAAAAGGAGCTTAAGCGAAGGCGGGTGGCGGGTTGAAGAGTTTACAAGTTAACAAGTACGGTTCTCAAATAATGGCGTTATTTTTTTGAACCAGGCTGAAGAATATATGGCAGCGATATTGCGTCGCACTCTTGTACTCCACAATATGATTCAACAGTGCACGACTTACGATGTCTGACGCAAGACTCATGATAATTTCGTACATCCTCTACTTCTGACATCTTACATGTTTAAACCCGCATGTGATCGGGTTTCCAGTTAACGATGCTTTCTTTAATAGCTTGTGGAGATAAATTTTCCTTTGCTGCCCTTATTGCTAAAGGTACCAATTCTTCATCGGAAGCAAAACGAAGCGCTGCAATTTGTTCAAAAGAAAGTTTCTCTTCCAAAGGCTCAAAGTCCTTTCCTGTAAGCATGGAGTATTTATGTCTCATTTCAAGCCTTACCAATCTATTTTGTAAAGTAAGCGCATAATGTTGGCGCATCATGAAAGCCAGCCATATAATAACTATTAAGAGAACGGTTATAAAAAACCAGATGGTTCCTTCATCTTTAGCAGCTTTATATCCTGCGATAAATGTTAGAACGGCTGTTAATGGATAAAATACAAAATGATGCGGTGCATAATATCTTACATGATTTTTGTTGTTCTGAACTTGCATCTTTAAAATTTCTTTTTTGAATAATCAATTGCGCTGCAACTATTGTGTGATTTTTAGTGGTTTATACCAATGCCGCTAACGCGGGATAAAGATAATACCTGTCATTTTAATAAAAAGTTAACCAGTAAATGATAAAGCAAGTTTCCGGCCAGTATTAGTAACTGACAGGTTTCTCACATTTGTTGCAGGCATTTATTTATGCAACGATTATTATCTATCTTGCATTATGCAACAATATTTAGACCTCCTTCAACATATTTTAGACAACGGCACACAAAAAACAGATCGTACCGGCACCGGCACCATCAGCACTTTCGGTTATCAGCTACGTTTCGATCTGCAAAAGGGATTTCCCCTGGTTACAACTAAGAAAGTGCATGTCAAAAGTATTATTCATGAGTTGCTTTGGTTTTTAAAAGGGGAGACCAATATTTCCTATCTCAAAGAAAATGGTGTGAGTATCTGGAACGAGTGGGCAGATGAAGATGGGGAATTAGGGCCTGTTTACGGAAAGCAATGGCGCAGCTGGGAAGGTAAAGATGGTAAAGTGATCGATCAGATCAGTGATTTGATTAATCAAATAAAAAAGACACCCGATAGCCGCCGCCTTATTGTTAGTGCATGGAATGTGGGTGAATTGCCTGAAATGGCTTTAATGCCTTGCCATACTTTATTTCAGTTTTATGTAGCTGATGGTAAACTAAGTTGCCAGTTATATCAGCGTAGCGCTGATGTATTTTTAGGAGTACCTTTCAACATTGCATCTTATGCGTTACTTACGTTGATGGTGGCCCAGGTTTGTGATTTACAACCGGGTGATTTTGTACATACTTTTGGTGACGTACATATTTACAATAATCATTTGGAGCAAGTTAATCTTCAATTGAGCCGCGAACCGCTTCCATTGCCGGTAATGAAAATCAATCCTGAAATAAAAGATATTTTTAGTTTTAAGTATGACGATTTTAAACTTGAAAATTATCAAAGTCACCCGTCGATTAAAGCACCGGTAGCGGTTTAAGAAATTAGTACTTAGAGTTTAGTATTTAGAACTTTAAATTTAACATTCAATATTTTACATTTCCTATGATTATATCTTTAGTAGTTGCGGCCTCGAATAATAACATTATTGGTAAAGACAACGGGCTTGTCTGGAATTTACCGGAAGACATGAAGCATTTTAAAAATGTAACCTGGGGTATGCCTGTTGTGATGGGGCGCAAAACATTTGAGAGTTTCAAGCGGCCTTTGCAGGGTAGAAAAAATATTGTATTGAGTAGCCAAAAGGGATTAAAAATTGATGGTGCAATTGTATTAAACAGCACTAAAGATGTAGAGTTTATGGTTAAAGAAGCTGATGTAAAAGAGTTAATGGTAATAGGCGGCGGCGAGATTTATAAAATGTATTTTCCAAAAGCCAAAAGAATTTATCTGACCCGTGTGGATACTGTAATTGAAGGTGATACTGCCTTTCCGGTGATTGAAGAAAAAGAATGGAAACTGATAAGTAGCATCACAAACAATGCTGACGAGAAGCATGCTTTTAATTATACGTATGAATTGTGGGAAAGAAAATGAGAAAAGAGAGGCCGGCTGCTGGTTACAAGTTGCCGGTTGTATGTCTCCTGAAACTTGAAACCTGAAACCGATATGTCTTACTCTCCATTACAAGCCGCCGCTAAGTATTTTAAATACTATGTTCATGCAGCCAACAGCAAAGGCCACGGTATGCATTCGCCTTTTGTATATGAGTTCATAACAAAAGTGATGAACGATTTTACTAAATATGATGATTACGCCAAGGTAGAAACATTGCGTAAGGAATTATTGAATGATACAACGGAATTAACCATAGAAGATATGGGTGCTGGATCGGCCGTGACAGCTTCTGACAAAAGAACTGTGGCCTCAATTGCCAAAAATGCCGCAAAGCCTAAAAAATTTGGGCAGTTATTGTATAGAATGATAAAGTTTTATCAGCCTCAAACCGTGCTGGAATTAGGAACATCGCTGGGCGTAACCACAAGTTATCTGGCACTTGCAAACCCTTCTGCAAAAATTATTACTATGGAAGGTGCGCCGGCTATAATTAATAAAGCGTCAGACAATTTCAAGAAATTAGACCTGCAAAATATTGAAATAGTAAGTGGCAATTTTGATAACACATTATCAGAAGTCTTACAAAATAATTCAAAAATTGATTTTGCTTTTATTGATGGCAATCATCGCCAGGAGCCTACCGAAAGATATTTTGAACAATTACTGCCACATATACATAACGAAACATTGTTAATTTTTGACGACATTCATTGGAGCAAAGAAATGGAAACTGCCTGGAAAAATATTCTAAGTCACGAAGCTGTTTCCTGCGATATCGATTTATTTTATATCGGAATCGTAAGTTTCAGAAAAGAGTTTAAAGAAAAACAAAGTTTTAGCGTAAGGGTTTAATGGGTTTCAATATCTTTAGGATATAATCTATCCTTTACGAAAAACCAACCCTTATGACGATCGGCGTTTTAAAAGAACCGGATTTTGAGACCAGGGTTTCTTTACTGGCAGAAGTGGCGGCTTTGCTAATAAAGCAAACTGTCAATATACAAATTGAAGATGGGGCAGGTGAGCAGGCATTTTGCACCAATGCCGACTATGAAAAAGCAGGAGCTATAATAAAAACCAGGGCAGAAGTTATTGAGCAATCAGATATTCTTTTGTCCATCCATCCGTTATCAAAATCAGAAATCGTAAATCTCAAATCGGAAATCCTAATAGGCGTTTATCAACCATTGAATAATCAAAGCCTGATACAGGCTTATGCGGCACAAGGCATTACTACTTTTTCTTTAGACATGTTGCCGCGCACAACTCGCGCTCAGTCGATGGATGTGTTAAGTTCTCAGGCAAATATTGCCGGTTATAAATCTGTATTAACTGCTGCAAATGCTTACAGTCGCTATTTCCCCATGTTTATGACGGCAGCTGGAAGTGTAGCACCTGCCAAGGTTTTAGTGCTTGGTGCTGGTGTTGCTGGTTTACAGGCTGTTGCTACAGCAAAAAGATTAGGTGCCGTTGTGGAAGTGTTTGATACACGTCCTGCTGTTAAAGAAGAAGTGCAAAGCCTCGGCGCAAAATTTGTTGAAGTAGAAGGTGCTGCGGATGCCAGTACAGCTGGAGGTTATGCTGTAGAGCAAACAGATGAGTACAAGCAAAAGCAACAGCAGAAAATTGCTGAAACTATTGCTAAATCAGACATTGTAATTACCACTGCGCAAATACCAGGTAAAAAAGCGCCCATACTTATTTCAGAAGAAATGATGCAGCGTATGCGCAAAGGTGCTGTGATAGTGGATTTGGCGGCATCGACAGGTGGCAACACACCTCTTACAAAAAACAACGAAACGGTTTTTCAAAATGGTATTACTATAATAGGTAATTCAAATTTGCAAAGCACTATGCCTTCTGATGCGAGTAAATTGTATGGAAAAAATATATTCAACTTTCTTCAACTCATCATTAATAAAGAAAACGAATTACAACTTAACTGGGAAGATGAATTGGTGAAAGGTGCGTGTATTACGCATCAGAGAAGAATCGTAAATGAACGGGTTAGGGCGATAGACAATAGACAATAGGCGAGACAATAAACAATAGGCAATTCATCATTCATTATTTAGTATTCATAATTTAATATTTGAAATATGTTAGAATGGATCACCGCAAATCAGCAAATCATCTACATTGTAATACTGATGATCTTTGTCGGAATAGAAATAATAGGCCGCGTACCAAGTGTATTACACACGCCATTGATGAGCGGCGCAAATGCTATACATGGTGTAGTAATTATTGGTGCCATCATAGTTATGGGGCAAGCAGAATCTGATAACTATCTCGCATTGACATTGGGTTTTATTGCCGTTATTGTTGGTACATTAAATGTTGTAGGCGGATTTGTAGTGACTGACAGAATGTTAGAAATGTTTAAGTCAAAAAGAAGAAATACTAAAAATTAAATTCTAATATCTAATTACCAAAAGTTATCAATTTGGCGGACGGGAAAATATATAACCTTGAAGAACGATCGGAGAAATTTTCTCTTACTGTAAGGGACTTTTGTGTAAATGTGAAGAAGGATGTTATTAATATTGAATACATAAAACAACTTATAAGAGCCGCGGATTCAGTAGGTGCTAATTATATTGAGGTCAATGACAATGTTGGAGCGAAGGATGCTGCTATGAAATTTAAAATTTGTAAAAGAGAGGCGAAGGAATCTAGATATTGGTTACGACATATTTTAAGTTACGGAAATTTGGATTTAGAAGCAACTAGGTGTGGCCTTTTGAAGGAAGCCGAAGAATTGATGTTAATTTTTTGCAGCTATTCTCCGAAAACGTGGAGGCGGTTAGAAATTAGAATTTAATATTAGAATTTTATACATGCATTTACTCACACTTACTTATCTGATCGCATCTGTAACATTTATCCTTGGATTAAAAATGTTGTCCAACCCCGCCAAAGCCAGAGCTGGTAACCTTTTGGCGGCTTTTGGAATGGGACTTGCTATTATCGGTACTATTTTTTTATATCAGGATGAAGAAGGAAATAAATTAGGAAATTATGTATGGATTTTTGGCGGCATAGCCATTGGCGCTGTTATTGGTTTGGTGTCAGCAAAAAAGTAAAGATGACAGCCATGCCGGAGATGGTAAGCATATTTAATGGCATGGGCGGTTTGTGTGCTGCATTGATTAGTATTGTTGAATTTGATCATCTTAAAACAAATGCTGTATTTGTTGGTGAAAGTGGCATTGGTGTTGCTATACCTATCGGCACTTATATCATTATTTTGCTGGGCTTAATTATTGGCTCTGTTTCGTTTTCAGGCAGCATAGTAGCCTGGGGTAAATTAAATGGAAAGTTTAAAGACTTTTCATTTCCCGGACAGCAAATAATCAATATACTTATTCTTGTTTCAATAATTGGATTGTCTGTTTTTCTGATGTTTTCACTTGCGGAACATGCGTATGTTTTTTATATCATTTTTTTCTTTCCATTTTGTATGGATTGCTGTTTGTCTTTCCCATTGGCGGCGCAGATATGCCGGTTGTTATTTCATTGCTCAACTCTTTCACAGGTGTGGCCGCGGCCTGCGGCGGATTTTTGTATGACAACAAAGTAATGCTTACAGGCGGAATACTTGTTGGCGCAGCAGGCACTTTACTTACTGTTCTTATGTGTAAAGCAATGAACCGCTCTTTGGCTAATGTATTAATTGGTTCATTTGGCGGATCGAAAACAGGATCAGCGATTATAGGGGAGCAGGGCTCTTATAAAGAGATTAGCTTGAACGATGCAGCAGTTGTAATGAGTTACGCTAATAAAGTAATGATTGTTCCCGGATATGGCCTTGCTGTGGCGCAAGCACAGCATGCATGCCATGAACTTGAAAAATTATTAGAAAGCAAAGGTGTAGATGTAAAGTATGCTATCCATCCTGTTGCTGGACGTATGCCCGGCCACATGAATGTTTTGCTGGCGGAGTCTGATGTGCCGTATGAAAAACTGTTAGAGATGGAGCTGGCTAATAATGAGTTTGCTACAACTGACGTTGTCTTAATTTTAGGTGCTAATGATGTTGTAAACCCTGCTGCTAAATCAGATTCTGCTTCTCCTATATACGGTATGCCTGTTTTAGATGTAGAGCTTGCAAAAACAGTTATTGTCAATAAACGTAGTATGAAGCCGGGCTATGCAGGTATTGAAAATGATTTATTTTTTCGACCTAAAACATCTATGCTTTTTGGTGATGCTAAAAAAGTTTTGCAGGATTTGGTTGGTGCAATAAAAGCGTTATAATCATTTGGCAAGTAGGAAAAGAGCAAGTGGCAAGTGGGAAATGTCTATGCAGGAGTTGTAAATTACGGTGTGCGAATGGTACGCTTTAAACCAACAATAGCAATCTGAAAACCTGCAACCTACCCGCTACTTGCTATTTCCCACTTGCGTTCCTTATTTTTGCCCTGTGCAATTACCTTTATCTTTAATAAATTCCTTAACCGATATTGAAGGTTTTAATGAAGATGCTTTTGTTGATGTTCATCAATCGGGCAGACAGATTACATCCCTTCGGCGCAATCCTCATAAGATAAGGAAAGACAGTCTGGACAGCCATTTCAAAGATGTTTTAGATCAACCTGTTACATGGTCCCAGTATGGTCATTACCTTTCACAACGCCCTTCTTTTACATTCGATCCGTTGTTTCATGCTGGTTGTTATTACGTGCAGGAAGCCAGCAGTATGTTTTTGGAACAGGCATTAAAACAAACGGTTGATCTTTCAAAACCGTTAAAGGTTTTAGATCTTTGTGCTGCTCCCGGAGGTAAATCAACACATTTACAATCGCTCATTTCTAACGATAGTTTATTAGTAAGTAATGAAGTGATAAGGCAGCGTGTAAATATTCTAAAAGATAACATTATAAAATGGGGGAGTAGTAATGTAGTTGTAACCAGCAACGACGCCAAAGATTTTTCAAAGCTGAAAGGTTATTTTGATGTTATTGTGGTTGATGCGCCTTGTAGCGGAAGTGGCTTGTTTAGAAAAGATGGGAATGCCATAAATGAATGGAGTGAAAATAATGTAATGCTCTGTAATCAGCGACAGCAAAGGATTTTAGCCGATGTGATGCCAGCGCTTAAAGAAGATGGTGTATTAATTTATTCCACTTGCTCTTATTCAAAAGATGAAAACGAAGACATAACGAACTGGCTGGCCAATGAATTTCAAATTGCAAATCTCAAATTAGAAATCAAACCTGATTGGAATATAACGGAAGTGAAAACCTTTTCAAACCATTATGGTTACCGCTTTTGGCCGCATCTAACAAAGGGCGAAGGCTTTTTTTGACTGCTTTTCAAAATAAAAATGCTGATGTTTATAAAAATAGACATCGTGTTGCCACCAGATCTTCAACTAAGCAATTAGCCTCTGTTGTTGAAAAATGGGCTAAAATAGATGGCCATGAATTAATACAGGTTAATGACAAAGTATATGCATGGCCTTCTATTTTGTTCAACGAATTTGACTTATTGCTTCAACATTTACGTGTCATTTATTCTGGCGTTTTATTGGGCGAAATGGCTCATAAAAAATTCATTCCTGATCATGCTTTAGCAATGAGTTTAATGGTTTCTGAAGAAGTCAAAAAAATGAATTATCTCTTTCAGACGCAATTGCTTATTTACAGAAAAACACACTATCCGCAAGTGTTTCAGGGCAAGGCTGGCAGTTGGCTACCAATGAATATTTCTCTTTAGGATGGATGAATGCTCTGCCTAATAGAATCAACAATTACTACCCAAAAGAACTGCGCATTTTAAAAAATTAATTTTAACATTTAGTCTCCACCAAATGCATCTTTTAGTAAAGGGTCATACCAAATCGTGAAAATTTGCGCATACGGTTGCGCGTTCTTTTACCAAAATTTCATCTATACATTTACAGTGTTACCGGATATTGATAGTAATAATTTAAGGGTTATCAAGATGGGTTAATATACTGCTATGATTGATTAATAATTTGCATGCCCCTTAAGAAGATGTTAAAGATATTTGGATTTCAAAGTTTAACAATTGCCGCAGACTAAACTAAAATTTTAACTTGATGAGACTAGTTAATGCCCTCTGTTCGTTACGGATTTTTATTTTTCAATTGATATTACTGTGCCTCTCAGTTGTTGCCACAGCCCAGGAAATAGATACAACAACCTCACCCGAAGAGGATACATTGTTAAGTGCTGCAACGAATGGTGTTTCCCTTGTTAAGATGGCAGAAAAATTCAGTGGATCGACAATCAACGAGGTTCCCCTGCAATATGTTCAACGCCAACCCTTCATTTCTGTACAGCAAATGCTAAAAGGTAATGCAGCAGGTGTATATGTTCAGGAAACAAGTGGTGAACCTGGTACTGAGCAAAATATTTTTATTCGTGGTATCTCTACACCGTTGTTAAGTAAGCGAGAGCTATTCGATCAGCAACCTACAATTTATGTAAATGGAATTCCGTTGACGCAAGACAATCCATTTGCGTACGAAATTCAGAAGTACGACTTTAATCGCATTGGCCCTGCTACAAACTTGTTAGCTGCATATAACCAGGACAATATAGAGTCTATTGAAGTTATTAAAGACCCTGTTACACTGGCTTCTTTAGGATCAATGGCGGCAAACGGAGCGATATGGATCACTACAAAAAATGCAAAATCAGGATTCAGAGAAATTAGCATTAATTCCTATTTTGGATATGCTGCCAAACTCAGGTTTACGCAACCAATGCGGCTTATGAAGATGGTTTCAGACAGCCTTTTTATAACAAATATGGAACTATAAATGATCGTCTTAATTACCCTCCATATTTGCGGGATTCTACTAATGCTGATTATTATGGGGCATCCAACTGGACGGATCTTTACTATCAATATTCTCCAACCTATAATGTAGATGCAAGTATCAGCGGTGGTTCAGACCGTGCTAACTTTCGTTTCTTTAGCGGCCTTACAAAAAATGCAAACACTGCCGATGCCACGTCATTCACGCGTTACAACGGATCGTTTTATATCAATGTAGCTCCTGTAAAATGGATGATGGTTTCCAGTATGCTTAGCTATACCCGTCAGGAAAGAGAAAGAAACAGAAATGTAAGAGATCGATTGGCAGAGCAGCGTTATATACCAGATTTAACTAATCCACTAACACCTAATAAAGAACTTTATGGCACTTATCTAAAGGAGTTTGATAAGGACTATGCAACTGGAGCAACAGATGATAATACTAATAATCTTATTAATGGTTATCTGGCAATTAGCGCCAATCCATTTGAAAGATTAAATTATACCGGTCGTATCGGATTTGATTATAACGAAGGTATTCGTGATGTATTTTGGCCAAGAACCTTACTTGAAGGAAATAATTTTGTATCTAACTACTTTGGTTATAATCAAAGATTAGTTCTTACCAATAGTTTAAGCTATGATTTAGAAATAGGCGATGCGGGGAAGTTAATCCTGAAAGGCGGTCAAAATTTTGTATCAGATGTTTATAAATATGACTATGCATATGCTAATAATACTCCTAATGATTTCATTAAGATAAACGTTGTTGAGGGCGACCCTAATAAGGCGGAATACTTAATTCCCAGAGGTTTCCTTGTGAATTATTTTCCTGGAAAAATGCAATCGAAATTGGTCTCCTTTTTTGGTAACGCGGTTTATACTCACAATGAAATGCTGAAATTAAGCGCAGTTGTAAGTCGGGAAGGCTCATCAAACATGCAGGCGGATAATCGTTGGTTTACCAATTACTCTGGTGGTATTGAATATGATTTTCAGGATATGATCATCAATTCTAACACCCTGAGTTCATTATTAGCAACCGCTTCTTATGGACATATTGGCAAACTACTTAATGATGACCGATTTAATGCTGGTCCCGCTTATCGTGTAGATCTGGGTTTTACTGATGAACCAACTTTAGGGTCTTATTCAGGAATCGGTGGGTTGTCAAGACCGTATAGCACTGGTTGGGTAGGGTATGGAATACCTTGGGCTTATACAAATCAGTTAAACATCGGTTTGCGTTTTGGGCTGCTCGAAGATCGTTTGAGAATTGGTATTGATGGTTACAGAAAAGCCGATAAAGATATGCTGATGCCTGTACCAGTTGCTGCAGAGTGGGGATATACAGGTGCATACAAAAACGGACTTGAAGTAAATAATACCGGGATTGATATAACGCTGGCAGCACAAATACTACCGCAGGGAGCGAATAGGCTTGGCTGGCTTTTTACAGGTAATTTTAATTATAATAAAAATGAATTGTCTGCATTGCCCGATGGTTTGGCCAATGTAGAAATCGGAAATACCAGATTGGAAATTGGGAAACCAATCGATGCTTTTTGGATACTAAAGAATAATGGTATCTACAATTCTGATGGAGAAGTGCCTCAAAATCCATCAACAAATACGCCAATAACGTATAAAGGCGTGCCGTTAAAAGCAGGCGATCCTCGCTGGGTAGATGTAAACGGCGATTATACTATTAATGACGATGATAAGGTGCTGGAGGGAAGCTATATGCCAAAAATGAGCGGTGGGTTTGGTAGTAGCCTTACCTATAATGATTTCTCATTGGACTTTCAATTTTACTATGCACTTAAAAGAAATGCATTAAATCAATATGCAGCTTCACGGTTAGATTTTATTAATACCGAAGTGAACAACAATATTAATTCAGTAAAAGAAATTACGTTTTGGGAGCGTAAGCAGGATTTATCGGAATATCCGGTGTATAACCCTTGGAGCGCGGTTGTCCCTTACAGACAAGATCAGGATCTTTTCCTTGAGAATGCCTCTTATCTCAAGCTTCGCTCTTTATCTATCGGATATGATTTGAGCAGAAATGGTACGAGAACTGCGTTTAGAAAATGTTTGCTATATGTTACAGGAACCAATTTGTTAACGCTATCACCCTTTAAGGGCGACGATCCGGAACTGGTTAATTATAATGGAATTTATAATGGATATGGTTTGGTTAATCCACAATCATTAATACTTGGAGTTAGAGTGAATTTCTAGTTTTCAAATCAACAGTTAAAAGTTACTACATCTTTATATAAAACGAAGCGGGTATAGTTTATCAGCGGGGTTTCCATTCGAATAAATAATGGCCACGGAAGTTGGCAAAAAAAGAATACACGAATGAAAAATTATCTTTACAGATGGTCCATTGCAATAGTTGCACTTTACAGTATCACGTTCGTGAGCTCCTGCAATAAGCAGTTAGATACAGCTTCTACGCGGCAGGCGTCGGAAGATCAACATTGGACAAAATTTGAAGATGCAAGGGCTGGGTTGTTGGGTATGTATGGGTTGTTCCGCGCGGCACTTTCAGATAATAATGCATACTGGATATTAGGTGAACTGCGAGGCGGCGATTTTCAAGCCGTAAGTCGTCCGGATTTAAAAGCTGTAATTGACGGAAATCTAAATGCCTCTTTTCCGTTAATTACGGAGGCCACTAACTGGCGCCGGTATTATACGATCATCAATGCGAGCAATTTGTTTATTGAGCGTGTAGGCGAATGCCTTGTAGATCCCAGGTATACTGAGTCATATTATAAACTTGACATAGCGCAAGCGCGTGCCATAAGAGCGTTTGCTTATTACATGCTGGTAAGAACCTGGGGAGATGTACCTCTGGTAACGTCTACAGGAGAAGGCAATTTTGAGAATTTTCCACGTACCAATCAAAGCGCTGTTTTAGGATTTGCAAAAAACGAGCTGATCGAGGTTGCAACCAGGCTCCCTTATCAGTATTCAACAGTAGATCCAGATCTTGTTTATCCTCCTAATTATTATGGAAAAGGTGCTGACGAGTGGAAAAATACATTACTTGGCAGATTATCGGCTTATGCCATCCTTGCACATATTGCTGCCCTGGAAGGAGATTATATTAACGCTGCTGTGTACTCACAATTTATTCTTGATAACGCTCCTAAGGCGCAATTGACAACTGTATCAACATCGGAGTTGGTAAGTGATCTGTTTCTCTTCAGTACCTCGGACGTAAGCTGGAACCAGTTTGTTGGCTTCAACTTTATTTATGAGAGAGGAGAGTCTACTACCTCTGGTCATATTGAACAGTTAGCGTTGGCCAATACTACAGCATTCCCAATGTCTAAGCAACTCCCGGATATTTATGTGAATAAAGATAGTATAGCAGTTCTGTTTCCGCGATCAAACGGAAATGATCAGCGATTTGGTTTTAATCCATTGAATGGTCTTCCGACAGAAGCTTATTTTGAAAATTTTTCTTCTGCAATCCCTGTTTTCAAAAAGATTAGGCAAGTTGATGGTGGCAGTGGCGATGGAACATTTGCCAAGTACAATTCTTCAATTGTTTTTACAAGGCTGGAAGAAATAACTCTTTTAAATGCCGAAGCTTTAGCAGTATTGGGTCGTGGTGAAGAGGCCATTCAGAAACTTAATACAATGCGTTCGAACCGGGGCATTTCTGGTCTCAACTATTCAGCAGATCTGGATTTGATTACCGAAATTTTTGCTGAAAGAAGGAGGGAGCTTTTAGGCGAAGGGTGGAGATGGTTTGACCTGGTAAGATATAATAAACTGAAACGGAATAATCCGGCCTTTAACGATTTGATAGACAAAGGAGGAATTTACTGGCCCATAGCACAGGATGTGATAAACCGCAACCCAGGTATACAGCAAAACAACTATTGGAAGTAACACATTAATGTTTAAGACACTCATAAGAATATATCAATTCTCTGTCAGTTAGACCAGGCAGGCATCTGGTCTTTAAAAAAATAGAAAATAAACAGATGAAAAGTAAAGTATTTACAATAAAGTTGATCAGGGCGATGATGCTGCCACTAATTGCGGTGTTAATGCTCCAGGCATGCAATAAGGATGAAAGTCCGTTTGTAGATTATGATAATAACGCCGCTCATTATAATGGAGACGCTTTGTCATACCTGCGCTCTTCTCCCGGAGTTTATGATTCCATGTTGCTGGTGATAAACAGGCTGCCTGGCGTAGCTGACTCTTTGCAAAATGGAAGCTATACAATATTTGCTACAAGCAACCGGTCTTACGCTATTGCTTTGCAGAATATAAATAATGCGCGCAGGGATTCGGTGCCATCTTTACCGCCGGTATCGTTTAGCACAATGGATCAAAACATACTGGACAGTTTTTTTAGTAAGTATATTATCAAAGGCCTCGTTACCACCGAAGACCTCACTGCCAGGGCAGATGGATTACCGTTTCCTTCTATGAAGTATGGTTATAATATGCATATGCAATATGAAGTTACCAATGCATCAGGTTTTCTTGGTGGTGGTCCTAAAGCCATATTATTTAGTGATCCCCGCGGTTCGGTATTTACAATAAACTGGATAAGAGTGTACACTAACACGGTCGATATTAAAACCAATAACGCTATTGTGCATGTGCTTGATGTAGGTCACAATTTTGGCTTTGGTAATGATTTTATCAATGCTTTAAACAGGCGCTCAGAAGAAACTGAATAAGATAAAAGAACTATTAATGAACAATTATAATAAATATATGAACCGTATATTCAGCAGAAAAGCCGGCTATGTACTCGTTTTATTGGTAGCTTCTGCACTTGCTTGCAAAAAATATTTACCGCAAGAGCGAAATACAGTAGGAGCCGATTCTCAGTTTACAATTGATCTTTATGAGCCTTACTTAGGGCGAACTACTTATTTTACTAATAACTTTTTTAAAGGAAGTACTACTTATCCTGCTGATTTTAAAATTATAAACGTACGTCGGGTTACCGGCGAAACTGCTAATGAACTAACTGAGGCTTTTCCTGTAAAAGTTTGGAAAAAGGCTTATGACGGTTCTGAAAGTTCTTTAGCCGAAATTGAAGCAAAGCGAGTTACAGAGTATCACCCTATTCTTGAAATGAGCCCTCATACAGGTAACATTACGTTTTGGTCATCAGGAAGGTCTGAATTTATACTCCCTCAGCCCGATTCCGGTTATTTGTTTGATGTAGAATTATCAAACTCTGGTGGACGTAGATTTTACAGAAATCTAAAAGTAAAACCATTACGTGAGAGTCCGACAATCCCTTCAAATCTTGATATTTATACAGGCCAGCCTGTTAGAGAGAATTTCGGAATATCTGTAATAGCTAATGTTGTTGGAGCTAAAGACGATCGCCGTTTTTTAGGATCTGGTGATGTAGATGTATATATCCGCAAAGTAGAACCTTCTGTTGGGAATACCATTACTTTCCGGTTTTTAGATACACTGTTTAATCCACTAAACCCTTCCATATTTAGTGAGACTGATTGGGAGAATTTAGTGCATGGTTTCAATATGCAAAAAACAGCTACTTATGTAAAGTATGATGTTGCTTATCCTATTCCATTAGCAAATATCCCAACAAAATATACCACTACAGATGGTGCTACGGCAGCCGTAAGGTTTAAATATTCCCGTATTGGGTTTGGCGGCGCCAGGATCAACTCTCAATTTGGTTTAAACTTCGGCATTTTTGAGCCAGGCGATTGGGAAATCATATTTGCATTTAAAACTGACGTACCTAAAACTACAGACGATCTATAAAAACAGGCTATGAATTTATTAAAGTCAAAATTGAGCGAAATGAGATTATCTTATCTGACATTTATATTAATATTGGTTTGCAGCCTGTGTAATGATGCGAACGCCCAAAACGATCAGACCATTACGGTAAAAGGCCGTGTAATCGATAAAGATGTTCTGACGGGTAAAGCAAATGTGACCATATCTTCCGGAACACCGCCCAAAGCGATAGGCGTAACAGATGACAATGGGAACTTTTCGGTAAATATAGCTTTAGGAAGCAGGCTGACTTTTAGCCATGCTGGCTACAGTCAGAATTTTCGTGTTATAACCGCCTCAGACAGTACGCTTGAGGTATTACTTGAACGTTCTGCCGGAAGTTCAATGCAGGAAGTAAGAGTAGAAGGATATCGTAACAAGAACAGGGATGTTGCCACCGGATCAAGTGCTACTGTAAGTGGTAAAGCTTTGCAGGATGTACCTGTATCTAACGTAGTGGAATTACTACAAGGTAAAGTTGCTGGTCTTGATGTTCAAAATAATAACGGCTCTCCTGGTGGAATGGGTTCTATTAACCTGCGTGGTTCTTCCAGCATTAGTATAAGCTCCGATGGTTTTTTAACGCCAACCTCTCCGTTATTTGTGGTAGATGGTGTACCTATTGATGTAAATGGTGGATACGAATACGGCTTCCAAAGTAGTGGCCCAGGTATTAGCCCCATTGCACTTATACCGCCTGAAGATATTGAGAAAGTTGACGTATTGCGCGATGCCTCTGCTACTGCTCAATATGGCTCTCGTGCGGCCTATGGTGTAATTATTATTACTACTAAACGTGGTTTGTCTAAAACGCCTATTGTACAGTATAGCGGACAATTCTTTACCAAAACGCCACCAAGGTTACGGTCGGTAGTTGGGGGTTTGGAAGAGCGTATGAGAAGGGTTAATGCTATTTTGGAATATGATTCTTCTCTGGCCTCGGCGATGGCATTGATCAATGTAAATCCCGCTTTGTCGGATAGTTTAAATCCATACTATAATAATTCAACTGATTGGCAGGATCTGTTTTATCGTACAACGTTCAACCAAACACATAACATTCAGGTATATGGCGGTGATCGCAATTTCAACTATAAAACAAATATTGGCTATTATTGAAGACGGAATTATTCAAAATACCGGATTTAAGCGCTATACTTTAAGTATGAATGCGCTTTACCAGCCCACAGAAAAGTTCAGGGCGCAAATAGACTTGCGGGGAACTTTGGGACAGCGTCAATCCGGAAGTAGCTCAAATCTAACACAAGATGAGTTGAATACTGCGATACGATCTTCATCTTTATTACCTGCATCTATTTATTCAGGAACGGGATCTATATTTAATTTTGATGCTGTAAGAAGCAATAACAAATCAGCCAATATATCAGGTTCGTTAGATCTGCAATGGCAGTTTATACCTGGTCTTACTGCCAGAAATAATTTCAGTTATAATTTCAATTCGGGAACAGAAGATGTGTTTATTCCTTCTTATGTTAATAACAATAATGCTGAAGGAACAACACAGTATGACAGGCGATATGTATTGAATAACAGGACTGGCCTGGATTATGTACACAAGTTTGGAGAGTATTTCCTCTTCTCATCCGGAGCATTTACTGAAATAAGTGCAGAAGGATTCAGGGCAAACCGCAATGTATTAGTTGGCTTCCCTAATGATGATATTGAAGGCCCCATCGGTTATAATCCTCAATTTTCGCTGGGTGGGGTTTTAAACAATCTTGCTGATAAACGCTTACATGGTTATGGTGGGTATGCCACGTTTAACTGGGACACGAGGTATATTATCGACTTTAACTACCGCAGAGATGCCACTTCAAATAACGGTGCTAATGCTGGTTACACAGTAAATCCGGCCATCAGCGGCCGCTGGAATTTTGGAAAAGAAAAATTCGTTTACGAAAATGTAGACTGGATAAAATTTGGTGCTTTCAGAGTAAGCTGGGGTAAAAATATTACACCTACCGGCAGCATCTTCGATGTATATGGTAAATACGTTGTTGGACAACAATATAATAATAACCCAACTGTATTTCTTGATTTGGGAAGAGTACCTAACACAGGGTTCTTACCTCAAACCAAAACCTCTACCAACTTTGGTGTAGAGCTGGGTCTTTTTGATCAGAACAGGGTTGAAATAAACTATGATACTTATTATGAAACTGCCGATAACGAACCTAGAGAAATTCCGTTACCTAATACAAGTGGGTTTCAGAATCTCGTAACCAACGAAATCAGCACAGCAAAATTCGGGCATGAGTTATCGTTGACCCTGAGAATATTTAAAAATGAAAATCCTGTTCAATGGACGTTGAACACTGTTGGGTCGCTTAACAGAAGGGTAGTTACCAGGTTGCCAAACGGTGTAAGAGAATTTATATTTGAGATTCCTGATGGCGGTGTAAACGTACCGGTAGTTTATCGGATTGGCCGCGATCTTTCACCATTGCTTTATTACAACCAGGGTGTATATGCAAGCACGGGCGATGTACCGGTAAATCCTTCTACTGGTTTGCGCCAGCAACTTGGTAACCAAAGTTTTTATTTTCAGGGAGGAGATCCTAAATGGGTTGATGTAAATGGAGACTATGTAATTGATGAAAGGGATCTGTTGCCGTTAGGTAATCCGTTTCAAGGGCCACGGGTGGTATCACTTCCAACGTTCAGTGGAATGGTTTTACACTTACCACACAGGTAAACTATACCCTTGTGCGGGATGTATTAAATGCAGCAGCTGCCAGCGATTTATCAAATTTCTCCGGGAATATTTTTGGAGGTACTGCACTGCCACCTATTGAGGATTATAATTATTGGAAACCAGATGCTGTGGGTAGCTATAACGGAACTGTTGGGGCCGTTTATCCTAATCCTTTTGATTTCAGAAGAGCAGGTGTTTTACAGCCTTTCCGTACCAACCAGTCTTTATTTCTGGAAGATGGTTCCTACTGGAAAATCAGCCAGATAACATTCGCATATAATTTTAACAGAAATCTGATTAAAAGATTAAGTATGTCTTCTGCCCGCCTTGCATTTACGGCTGCCAATGTGTACACTTTTTCCAAGTACTCTGGTCCCGATCCTGAGTTGGTATCAGCATTAGGCCGTGATAACTCTAACGGTTATCCCAATGCCCGCACGTACTCAATGTCACTAAATGTTCAATTTTAAAAATGATGTTTATTATGAAATAGCTATTATACCTAATACCAAAAGAATAGTTGTTTCAAGCTATTCCATCTGACCAATAAAATCAATAAAAAAATAACAGATGAAACGTTTAATATATTTCTTTACAGCAGCATTTTTAATCGCATCAACAAGCGGTTGTAAAAAATTTCTGAATGTAGATCCACCGAGTGATCTATCTGGTAATAACTTTTGGCAAACCTTAAAGGATGTAGAAAATTTCACCAACGGTAATTACGAGTTGTTTAGGCAGGCTACCACACGTCCGAATATGCAGGCTGGGGCAGGAACAGATGAATATCCGTATTTACCTTTTGCAGGAGAGCTTAGAGGGGTATGGTAAAAGAAAATACGGAGCTTGGTTGGGGGCGTGGTTATATAGCTGATCTTGCTAATAATAACATTCGTCGCTTTGTGGATCTTAACTATAGTGGAAATAACTGGCGTACCATCTTTAACCACGTTCGGTTTACACAATGGGACAGGTATTATCGTGTAATAGCTGCGGCTAATATTGCGGTGGACAGAATTGGAGATGTTCCCGACCCGGCACTTACGGGTGAATTGAAAGCTGCCTACACAGGAGAAGCAGTTTTTATAAGAAACTTAGCTTACTTTTTTATGGTGCGCCAGTTTGGGGATGTCGCTTACTATACGGAACCCTATTTTGCCAAACCTTTAAAACGAGCGCCCATGGCCGACGTGCTTAGAGGCTGCATCGCCGACATGAAGGAATATTATAAAGGAATGCCCTGGACTTATGATGATCCCTTTTACGTTGGTATCAGAGGTATGAGAGGCGCGGCTATTGCCTTAATGATGGAAATGAATTTATGGCTGGCAGGTTTTGATATCCCTAATAGCCAGCTGTACTACAACGATGTAATAGAATTAGCTAACGAGGCAAGAAATGAAAATGGAGGAGCTTATCAATTGCTTCCTATTGAAAGGTATATTGAAATTTTTAAAGGAAGAAGCAGCGAAAACTTATTTGGTATTCCGCAAAACAGAAATTATGGTGAACGCTTTGGTTGGAGTGATTTCTTTGACCAGGTGAAATACGATCCTTTAAATCCAAATACGGCAAGTATTCCCTACATGAGCTACACCGGAGATTTTATGAGAGCTTTGTATCCTGAAGGTGAAGCAGATCAGCGCTTACAGCTTTGGTTTAATCCTGCCACTGCCTATAATGCAAACAGAACTTTCCAAATGAAGAAGTTCCTGGTAACGGCAGATCCTAACTCAATCGATTTTAATGATCGCAACGATGCTACGCAGTGTGTTTATCGGTACCCGGATATTTTTTAATGCAGGCAGAAGCGTATGCTGCATTGGGCAACGATGGTGCGGCTAAAGAAACAGCTAACATTATACGCAACAGGGCGAAAGCCTCTCCGCTAACCCAGACCGGAGAAGAATTAAAAGAACAAATATTTTTAGAACGGGCCCGCGAATTTATCGGCGAGGGGCATTATTGGTTCGATTGTGTAAGAAGCAGGAGAGTAATAGATCTTTCATATAAATTTTGCTATCATACTACTGTAGAAAATTTTAGAGCAGGAGCGTGGACATGGCCGATACATAGAGATGCATTGATCAATAATCCTGAAATGACTCTGAATAACTATTGGGAATAATAACTATAACACGGAGAATTATTGTTAGCAAATGAAGCATAAAAATATACTGATGAATAAAAAAATTCAGCTATTAACGTTACCCTTATTAATAATCAGCTTGCTGTTGGGGGCGTGTAAAAAGGATTACTTTAATGATACCGGTGTTAAAGACGACAAATTTAATGGCACCGTACTGGACTATCTTAAATCAAAGCCACAGTATTTTGATTCTTTGGTGAAGATCATTGACTACGCCGGAATGACGGAGGCTTTTCAAAATGAAGAGGTGACCTTTTTTGCTCCTGCCGATTCCTGCCTTAGGCGCACTTATTTAATATGTAACACAAGGTTAAATGAGTTGGGCAGACCACCGCTTACAAGATATCAGCAGATAAAACCATCTGTGTGGCGCGAGGCTTTATCCAGGTATTTGTTTAAAGGGGCACGGTCTTTAACCGACTTTCCTCAATTAGACCCTGAAAATATGGCGGCCTATCCGGGTCAAATTTATAATTCTTACGATGAGCAGATTATGAATATTGGTTCCATTTATAATGCGGGTGGGGGTGTGCCTTATGCAGGTTATCGACAGTTGATGTTGTCTTATATCCCATCGCCATCTTCTGCCAGGGATTTTCAAACATGGACACCTACGTTAGCGGCATCAGTAAACATACATCCTTCAAACGGGTATGTACATGTTCTACAGTATCCTTTTCATTTTTTGGTTTTGATCCGGATAAATTTTTTGAAACTGCAAATTCAGCAGGCATAGATAACTAATGATATTTATCATCATCATTTTAATTAGCATGATACAACTTAAAAATAAAATAGCTGCTTACTGTTTATTGTTAGCGGTACTTTCTGCCGGAGCTTTATCCTGTACGAAGAATGTTGTGAGTGAAGATCCACTTTATACAACTTCTCCTGAGGGATTAATAGATTTTGAAGATGTACCACCTACGCCTTCTATAGCTGCAGAAGGTTCCGTTGTTACCTTAAAAGTAAACGGGCTGGAAGGGAAGGAAGGCGACTTTCGCTTTTATATCAATCAAACTCCGGCTGATGTAGTGTCTGTATCAGCAGATGAAGTAAGTATAAGAATCCCTATTACAGCCAGTACGGGTAGCTGCGCTATAGAAATAAACGGTCAGTTTTATTTCGGACCCATTATCGACATTAGGGGAAGTTAAATATCGATCCAACCTTTAACACAACTACCAGTGTTGCAGATGGCCCTATTCTTGGAATAGAGCCAAGGCGCTTAGGAGGATATTTAATTTATGGTGCATTTAGAAATTATGAGAATAAAGCTAGTTCTTTAGCTGCCATAACCGGCCTTACATTTATAAATAATAATGGAGGTTTGCTTACTAATGGTGCTAGCGGTACTGGATTGAGACCTGTATTCAATATCGGAACAGTTGGCTTGAACGGAGTTGTTACTTCAGCTTTTATTAACGCCGATGATAAAATAATTGCTGGTGGTGTTTTCAGCTCCGTTAATTCAAGAGGAAATATAAGCAACATTACGAGGTTTCATGATAATGGTATGTTAGATACCACAGCTTTCGATATTGCCGGCGACGGTTCGCTACCTACTGCCATAGGACCGTCGTTCAACGGCGGATTTACCGGTGCTGTAAACAAACTCTATAATACATCTGCCGGTGTAGTAGCGATAGGTAACTATACGGATTATAATAGTATTTTATATGAAAGATCAACTTCAGAAAGCCCCTACATCGATAAAATAAGAATTAGCCAGATTGCACGATTAAATGTGAATGGTGGAATTGATTCCTCTTTTAATCTGAATGTAGGTTTGAGGCCGGTACAGGGTTATACATCTGCCAACGGATATGTTTTCGATGGTGTGGAAACGCCGGGAAACAAATTATTGTTGATAGGGAATTTTACAACATTTGAAAACCAGTCTGCTGGCCGTATCGTACGTATTGATTTGGCAACAGGCAGGCGCGATCCATCATTTGCCGCAGCAGGAGCAAATGGTAGCATTAATAAAATCACCTATAACAGTACTACACACAAGTTATTGCTAACGGGTACTTTCACCAGCTATAACGGACAGGCGGCTAATGGTATTGTGATGATAGATGAGAATGGTAATGTAGATAACACATTCAATTTTAAACCTGTTGAAGGTGGTATACCCAATTTTGCAGGCCAATTAAATGATGGTAAAATTATGGTGTCCGGTACATTTAATAAATACGACGGCATTGTGCGTCCGGGATTTATGGTACTCAATCCTGATGGCAGCCTGGCTGTGGGCTACAATAACATCGGGTATTTTGATGGAGTTGTGAATGACTTTATTGAGTTTCCAAGTGATACCGACCCCACCATCACCTATGTAATGCTTGTAGGTTCCTTTTTTAGATATGATAGTAAAGATGTTGGGAATATTGTCAAAATCAGATTTCAGAATTAATAGCTCTTCAGCTTAGTATATAGACTATTTCAAGATTGAATATTCGTAATTCCATCTGACCATAAAAAGTATAAAAATAAACAGATGAAAAATAAATTTTTAGGCGGCATTGTTACATCACTCCTTTCAGGGCTGTTGATATTGTCTGCTTGTAATAAATCAGTACAAAGCGATTTAGGAGGAGAAGGAGATGCTGATACGACTGTTATAAAAAATAAAGTGTTATTTATAATGATCGATGGTGCTGTAGGCGACGAAGTAAGAAAAGTGCAGGCACCTACGTTGGTAAATATGGCAGATAATGCAATATTTTCGTGGGATGCGCTTAGCGACTATGAAAACAATGCTAACGGCAATTATCTAACCTGGGCTAACCTACTTACCGGTACAGGCGCTGATAAACATGGCGTAACTGGCAATAGTTTCAGCGATAACAATTTTTCAGAATATCCAACCATTTTTACACGCATTAAAAATGCCAGGCCCGATATTAAGACCGCTGCTTTTACTGCAACAAAAGTGCTGGGTGATAATCTTACTGCTGATGCCAACGTGAAGCAATCTTTTGACAATAATGACGATGCGGTAAAAGGCGCCGCAATTACGGAGCTATCTGCAGCTTCATCTGCTGATCTCGTAATGGTACAGTTTCATAATGTAGAAACAGTGGGCGCGGCTGGCGGCTATTTAGCATCAAATACTGATTATAAAAATGCAGTATTAGCGGTAGACGCTCAAATAAAAGAGATGATGGATGCAATTGCTGCCAGGCCAACCTACTTGAAAGAAAACTGGCTTATAATGATTTGTTCTAATAAAGGAAACAATACACCCTTTGTGCCAAGCGCAGGTGAAATTTGGTCCGCGTTTAAAGATGGCCGTCATAATACAATGTTTTTGGCCTACAACTTTACACCCATTCCTAATTTCAGAATTCAAAGTGCAGCTAAGCCCACCGTGATACCATATATAGGAACTGCACCTTTATATAACGGAACTCAAGCCGATAATCGAAGAGCTACTCTTGAAAATAACAGTACGTTAGGGAATATTGGAGCTACTGGTAGTTTTACCATACAATGTAAAGTGAAAGTTCCCGTTGGTAATTATTACTATCCTGCTATATTGGGTAAAAGAGCTGGATTCTCTAATGGAGTTCCGGTTGGGTGTTCTTCTTAGAAGGGGATTACTGGATGATTAATTTCGGACATGAAAGTGGTAGTGGAAATGCACAATTAGCTGGTACAAAAGTATCCGATAATCAGTGGCATACACTCACTGCTACCATTAATCAGGTAGATGCTAATACTCGTAACGTTTATGTGTTTACTGATGGAGTGCGCTCGGCCAGCCCCATTAATATAGCGAGTCGCGGTAACCTTAATTCTCCTCGGCCATTTAATGTAGGCAATCTTATATCAAGTAATGGTGAGATTAATGCCGACTATTTTGTAACAGATATACGGTTTTATAATACAGCTTTACCAGATGCTTATATACAGGCTAATTACTGTAGAACTGATATTCCTGAAGACGGATATAAAACAAACTTGATGGGATTTTGGCCGTCAAATGTAGTTGAGCCTGATGGTAAGACTATCAAAGATCAAAGCGGTGGTAACAATCATCTGACAATACAGTCTTACAACCCTGGCATTTTTAATGATGTCAGTACTAAAGTTTGTCCCCCTATTGTAGACGCAGTTTATCGTTCCGTTCCTAATTCAGTGGATGTAGCCATGCAGGTGTACCAATGGTTAGGTATACTTACGCCACCGTCATGGAAACTAGATGGTAAAACATGGGTACCTCAATATATTAATGTACGATAACGGGTCTTGTAAAAAAAAATCGCAGCGGAGCTGCAACCTAAAAAGTATACAGATGAAACAAAGCATAATAAATGTTTCTCGCATAGGAGAATGTATAAGCGTAGTTCCATCCTACCAAGAAAAATCGCAGCGAAGCTGCAAACTAAAAAATATACGGATGAATAAAAGTTTGTTATCCCTATTAGCAGGTTGTGCCACTTTAATGCTGGTACTGTCTGCCTGCAACAGAGACCGGGATTTTGGCATTGACGATGGTTTTCCCGGCGACGGGGAAGGCACATCAGGCGTAACGGTGGATACCAGTGTAAAGAATGTCGACGCAAGTAAATATGCAAAAGCCCGAATATTTCCCGGACTTGTTTGCAGCAACGAGCCAAGGCTTAATAATGTCACCGTTAATATGAACTTTAAATATTTCCCGGCCGACAAAGAGCAATTAAGAATTTCGCAGCCTCCAATTATTTTAAATAGTATAGGAAATCCTGTGGGGCCTATTACAAGTACTGGCTTATATGCTGCACCTGGTGAGCTGCTAATAATTGATGTGCCTGTTGGGATGAACTCTTTATTAGTTCAGATTGGTGCGTGGACCTACGATGCATCGGCTGTTCAAAATTCGCAGCGCGATCCGGTTATTTTTTCAAGAACAAGCCTCTCGCCGGGCCGCAATTACCTGCGCAATTTATATGGCGGACCTGTATATATTATTCCTCAAACGCCTATGGATAACCCGGTGCCGGTTACATTCAGCAATGTAGTGAAGATGCCTGATTATATTTATGGGCAAACCAGCGAAGCCGATTTTCAGGCAGCTATAAGAAGCTCCTGTACGCCATGGTTGGAGCTTCGTAGCGAGAATATCATTTTCACATTACCGCGACAATTTTTTATTGATAGAAATGTTACAAATTTAGACGGCTTGATGAAGCAATGGAACGATGCCATAAAATTTGATTATTATGAATGGGAAGGCTTGAAGGAAGTTTTAGGACCTGGCGATGATCCTGTAGATCAGGCACCTCTATTACCATGGAGGGTAGTTCAGGATATTACTTTGCCGCCTGGTGCGGGTGGCGTTTCGGGGTATCCGTTTCGCGCCCAATATGGTTATGGATGGTTTGATGAATTTACGGACCATGAATATCTTGAAAATGCTGCAAGCTGGGGAACCTTCCACGAGATAGGACACAATAATCAGCAGGGCCAATACTGGAGCTGGGGAACTTTAGGTGAAACAACATGTAACTTGTTTATATTTAAAAACGCAAAACGACTTGGCGTTTATCCCGCAAAGCATACGTTTCCGGTAGATGACCTTGCAGGAAAAATTACTCCTGCGGTGACTTGGGCTATGTCTGCTATTGGTACAAGAAATTTTGATGGCTCGGATGCAGCGATTAACGATCCCTTTGCAAGGCTGACTCCGTTTCTTCAAATATTTAATAAAATACCTGCCAACTGGGGCTACAACGGGCAGCCATGGGGTTGGGATTTTATGCCCTACCTGTATAAAAGAACCCGGCGTGCGGTACGTATTTCTACCAGCGACCAGCAAAAAAGAGATTTTTTCTTTGAAGCCATTTGTGATTATACGAAAACGAATTGGCAACCATTTTTTCAACAATGGGGAATTGCTGTGAGTGCTAATTTAACTGCAAGAATGAATGCGCAGTATCAACCTATGCCTCAAAAAATATGGGAGTATAACCCTATTACTCAAACTGGTGGAGATGCACCCAACGTGGTTCCATTAGTAAGAACCAATTGGGTGATTACCGGTAGTTCGGAAGAAACTTCAGGTGAAGGTGCTACCAATGGCAGGCTTACTACATTAAAGGATGGTGACTTTACAACATTCTGGCATTCCAACTGGTCAGGAAGTTCACCAGAACCTCCCCATTTTATTTCTGTTGATATGCAGACAAGTCAGGATGTTATCGCATTTCAATTGGCACAGCGACAAAATGGAACGGGAACCAGCCGTGCAGTTAGAACAGTTATTGTAGAAACCAGTAACAATGGAACAGACTGGACTACTGTATCGGGAAGCCCCTTTACTTTGCAGAATATTCAGGGCTTACAAACGCTACTGTTACCTGCACCAGTTTCTGCACGTTATTTTAAAATTACAATTCCCAACAGGGCTGCAATTTTTGATGGTGATAAGTTTGCTGCGTTCAGTGAAATAGGGGCTGCTAAACTACCATAAGTATCCAAGTTTATCAATCTGTCTAAAAAATGAAATAAGATGAAAATAAAATTAGTATATAGTTTACTTACGGTTTTTATAATTGCTGCTGTAGCTTCTACCTCCTGCAAAAAATATGCAGATCCACCTCCTTATTTTGAAGATGATCTAGATACAACTTCGGGAACTACCAGCAGAAGGGTGTTGTTAATTGGTATTGACGGAGCTGTGAGCAGTGAAATAAAAGCTATAGCGCCGCCAACTATTACGGCTATGCTGAGCCATTCCAAATATCAATGGGATGCTGTAACAGACGAAGTGAGTACAGATGCCGCTTCGTGGAAAACTTTAGTTTCAGGTGTATCTTATAGCCGCCATAAAATATTAGATAGTACTTTTATTTATTCGCCGCCTGCAGGGGACGATACGCATGGAGGTGCTCCAGCATTTTTCCCTTCCATGTTTTCTTACATACTATCTTCTGCTAGTAAAAATAATATGCGAACCAGCTTTATTTCTTCCTGGCCTACATTAGTTGAAAGAGTGGTGCCGGAAGTTTTGGATCCGGTAATTACTACTGGTGATCAGGGAGTAAAAGATTCTGCCATTACCCGCATTAAAAATAATAACCCTGAGTTTATGGTGCTTCACTTTAATTCGCCATCAATTGCAGGCAAAGCAGGCGGGTTTACGCAGGCGAATACAGGATATAAAGATGCTATTACAAAGATTGACGGATATATAGGAGAAATAATGACAGCATTGAAAGCAAGACCGGAATATAATAAAAATGAAGAATGGTTAGTAATTGTCACCAATACGCATGGCGGAATAGATGAAAGTTATGGAGGAACAACACCTGATGAAACTACTGGATTTATGCTGCACTTTAATGAAAGATTCGGGTCTGTTGAGTTTACGAAAGAAGGGTCTTTCATAAGTCCATTGTTAACAGGCAATCAAGGTTCTGCTATAAAAGCTATATTGAGTGATCCTAATGCATATAATCCCGGTTCTGCTCCAACCACTATTGAATTAAAGGTGAGGGGATCTAAAGCGGCTGGATCCTACCCACCATTTTTTACAAAAAGTCGGAACAACCTGGTGGTGGAAGTTTACTTGCTGGTGCATCTAGTGCTGGATTCGTATGCTGGACAAATAACAGCGGCTGGAATATGGAAGTAAAAGGAGGGACAACCAGGTCAAGGCCCGGAGCTGCAGCACCTCCTGTGTTTGATGGGGAGAATTGGCATACTATCTCAATGGTATTTTGGGCTGATAGTATTGGAAAAAATGGTTACAAATGTATAGCGATGGTGTAAGAGCTAATCAATTAGATATTACGACCTGGGGGCCGATTACCTCGCCTGAACCCTTGACAATAGGATGGGGAAGAGGTGATGTTATTGCATCTCATATGCAATTTAATGTGGCTGATGTGCGTGTATTCAACACAGCGCTAACCGGAGCAGAAATTGTACAAAATTTATGTATTACAGATATTAAACAGCATTCAAAATATAGTGCGCTTACAGGCTATTGGCCTTGTAATGACGGTTTTGGTGGTAGTTTTAAAAACTATGCGCCCGGAGCAGTAAATAAGGATTTTCTACTTACTACTGGTTTTTCCTGGGCAAATGTCGCATCTAATCCTTGTACTTTTCCTGCTATAAATGATCCTAATCGCAGAACATTATTGCTTACAAGCTCCAGTGTTGCGGCGACAGCATTTTATTGGTTGCGCGTACCTGTTAGCGAATCATGGGGCTTCGAAGGAAGCAAGTGGTTAGCAGATTATGATAAAGAGTTCATTGAATTTTAATATACACAATCATTCCTACTATTTATTTTAAGCGGTTTTATTATGAAAGTTTTACTTATTCTTGTTTTCGGATTTGTAACTTCTTTTACATCAAACAACTCTCCTATCAAAGAGTACTCAAAAAACGAGAATGTCACTTTTGATTCGGGGAATATTACAGTATGCAATAATAACTCAGATGTTATTCTTGACGCTGTCGGCCCGGGTGTTTCGGATATTTCTTGGCCGTTAGGGGGTGATCAATGCGGCGAGGGTACTTATTATGCTGGTTTTGGAGAATATCGAGGAATGTCTGTTGTTATCTCTTACCTTTCGCCAAATAAGACAGCAACAATTCAGTTGTATTATAACGGAGGACAGCAAGAATTCGTTAATGTTTCTTCTGCTGGAGAATATATTATATATCCTTCTACAGAGTTGGACACTAATGATATTGTAGTTCAAATAAGTTATTAAATTTATACAGCAACTCATATAGTACAGAAAAGCTCCTGAATAGTTAGGAGCTTTTCTGTACTATATGATTATATAAAATCACACTTCCGCCATTTCTTCCACCATTAGATGACTATACGCTTCATTTAAAAAATTAGGTATTAGATTTTTGTTGGTCCAGTGAATTTTATCGGGATCTTCTAAGTGTTCTAACATGCTATTAAGCTTGGCTTCTCCGTGGTTGTTAATAACCATCTCACGTTTATCTTCGTCCTGAAAATGCCTGCTCATGCCTGTTGCATCTGCTTCAGGGTGAAACTGGGTTCCAAAAATATAATCGCTGAAGCGAATGCCCATCACAGCTCTTTCGTAAGGAACATGCGGGCGTTCCTTTTCAAGACAGGTAATATAAGCGCCTATGTCGTGTAATAAATCAAGATTGGGTTGTATCAACTGAAAGTCGCGGCTGTCAACGCCAAAGAAAGGATTTTTAAGATTTCGGAATACCGGATCTCCAACCGCTTCGGGCATCACATGCATCGGGAAGACTCCGAAGGATGTTGATTTTCGCTTGCAAAGCAAGCCGGCATTAAAATATCTGCATGCCAACTGAAAAGAATGACATATCAGAAATACAAATTTCTTATTCGAATTGTCAGGATTTTCATTCCATCTGTTAACATCTCCAAACCATCTGTTCCAGTTGATATCCCAATCGTCAAAACGAGTGCTTAAAGGATCTCCGGGACCACCGCTCGAAATAAAAATATCATAAGACAAATCAGGAAGTTCATTCTTTACCCGAACATCAAAAATATCGTAAATAATATCGTAACCTTTCTGCTCTGCCCACCTGTGCACGATCTCATTAATACACCGCATTCCCTGGTTGGGATATCCTGCATTCAGATCTAAAACTGCTACACGTATCTGCTTTTTATCATAATCAACCATCCGGCAAATTTAAAGGGTTTTGTTTGGACGGAAAACCATTAACAAGCTTGATTTACTAACAGTTGTTTATGATCAAGTTTACTGGTGAATTTATAATTGTCGCACTTAAGTCAGTATAGAGAAATATATATTTTCGGAGTCTGCTCTCCCTCTCCTTCGGGAGAGGGTTGGGGGTGAGGTCATTTAGGTTCAATTCTTCCATTAAAAGAAATAGGTGTTCTATTCAAACTTAAAACCTGTACTGATGCGTATCCTGAAGGTGTTACTGTAATAAACACCGTTCGTATTTCGTTTACATCTTTCGGTGTAATGGTGATCTGGTAATTTTTTTGCGTACTGATTTTTTGTATTCAAAATCAGTTGATGTGAACTTTATACCTCCTTTGGAAGGATCAAGCGGGGCAGTAAAAGATCTTCCAAAAAATGGTAAAAACGCAGTGACAGAATCTGGAGTTATTTTTAGATCATAGCCGGACGTAAGATTATAAAGGTTGTTACCATTAGGAAACATCAACCTGGGATTGTAGCGACTGTCTTCGGTTGGAATAACTGTTTGCGCAATAAATGTATATCTTTTTTCGTCCACGAGTTTCTCATAATCGGTGGTACTTGTTGATTGCGTGCTGCTTTGCTGCGATGCGCATCCTACACCAATTATGAATAGGAAAAATAGAAGAATCGTATTTTTTATGGAGTATGTATTTTGCATGATCATTGTGTTTTCGTTGTAATAATTCGATATATCAGTAAGATGTATCTTCTTCTAAATTTACACAAGTTTTATACCCAAAAGCAGATATATTATTTCTGGCGAAATTGCATAACCACATAGATTCTATGTTTAATGCTTTTAAGGCTGTATAGATTCCGCCAATGGCGGATTATAGTATCCAGGTATTAAAGGAGTATGTGTTTTTATATTTCATCTTCTTTCAAAAACATAAGTTACTGTGTTAAGGCCATTTCGAATTTTAGCTTTGAACCGGTTGGCATTACCAAAGCGTGGTATTTCAAAACTGTCAAATTTGGTATTCCTTCCATCAGATACATCAATGCTTAAAATAAATTCGGTGTCGCTATTATTTTCTCCATCGGTGTAAGTAAGCATCTATGTACCACTCACCCGAATAGGAATTGTCGTTTCGATCATAATACTTTGCACTGTTGTCATTGTTGAACGAAAAACGCCCCCGTCAAAAACAATATGGCTACTGCCTACGCCGAATGTATTTATTTCAACAAGTGCCCAATTGCCTATAATGCGATTGTTGAATTTTTCAAGCTTGTGTTTGGTGCAACCAAATAAAACCAGAGGTACTAAAAGGAATATCAGGGCTCGCATAATGGTATCATTTATAACCGATTGACGCTGCAATATTATTTTTGGTTGCAATACAAAAAAGCCGCCCAACAAAGGCGGCTCCAAAGCTTTAATATCTGATCAGGCTACATACTCTTTTCTATCGTAACAAGTTTGTTTTTCAAATCTTGTATTTCTACGTTTTGTTTTTTAATGGAGGAAACCAATGCTGGAATTAAAGCTTTCTCATCTATCACTTTAATTACTTTGGTGCGATAAGCATTTTTGCCAAACCGCTCGCTGATCCTCTTTTCTTTAACCAATGTTGGAAAAAGTTCCTGCAGATCTTTTGCTAAAAATCCATACTCTTTTCCATGATCCAGATTCAGTTCTTCTATAAAATGGGCATCAGAGCCGAGTTTGATCACTTTTTGAGGTTCAGTAACCTGGGCAAAAGATACCGCTGAAACAAAAAGGCATGCGAAAGCTATAAATACTTTTTTCATATAAAGGTTTTAATGTAGTTATTTAGAAACCGCTGATAGGCAGTATTATTATTAATTAAAATGAATTTTTGCAGGACTAAACTGTCACTACAAAAGGAGTGGAATAGAAAGTGTTGGCCGCAGCGAGCGGAATACACCTATTAAGCAAGTTCGGGAGGCGGGGTAAGAATACCTAAATCAATGCAAGGAATATAAGGGGCATTATAGACAATTTGATCGAACAACAAACTACATGCAGGCAAAGGTATTTGCATGGCATCCACCAATAATTTTTGTTCTTGTTCTGCTGTTCTTTCTTCTGTGCCTTTTTCGGTACTACGAGACTCGCAATCGCTACATACTTCTTTTTTTGAGCATGTATCAATTTTACATCAGCCGCTATTTCCTTTGACACAAAAAGTGACAAAAGGAAGAATGCAATGATATGTATAAGTCTTAATTTCATTAATACTTGCGAAGTTAATTTTTATGCCTTTCTATTCAAGAAATGACATGTATTTTTCAACGATTACAACAAAACGCTAACAAAAAAGTTCAAAAATTAGAAATTGTAAATGCTTATAAAATAATAATTTATAATATCAAGTTACATATAAATAATATTTGTATTTTATTTAATATTTTTTAAATTCAAATATGGATAAATTAAATATTACTTTGTCAGTTGAACCGTAACTTAAATCGTTTCTTGAGGTTTATTTCTATGCTTCTTTTAATATAGGAGAAAGATTCATTTATTTTCCTATGTATTGAAATATGTTGCTCTAAATTGTTTTAAAACTTTCTAAACCTAAAGGGATTTCTTGCAAATAACGCTGATTTTTTTGCGCAAATTTAGGCAAAACGCATCGGCGGAAATCAGCAATGTTTTATATCTGCGAAAATCAGCGGGGAATATTATCATCTCTATTAAAAACGAAAAAGCTGCCTCCCCGAGACAGCTTTTCTTTATATAAAACTTAAAAGTTTTATTAGTATCTGTAAAGTTCTGGCTTAAATGGCCCTTCTTTAGGAATACCTAAGTAAGATGCTTGTTTGTCTGTCAGCTCTTCAAGCACAACGCCAATTTTACCAAGGTGAAGGCGTGCCACTTTTTCATCCAACTGTTTAGGCAACACGTAAACATTATTTTCATATTTATCGTTGTTCGTCCATAACTCAATTTGAGCCAGTGTTTGGTTGGCAAAAGAGTTACTCATCACAAAACTTGGGTGGCCAGTTGCGCAGCCTAAGTTCACCAATCGGCCTTCAGCTAATAAAATAATGTCTTTGCCATCTACCGTGTAAATATCAACCTGTGGTTTAACAGTATCCTTTGTATTGCCGTAATTATCGTTTAACCAGGCAACATCAATTTCAATATCAAAGTGTCCAATGTTACAAACAATAGCTTTGTCTTTCATGGCTTTAAAATGTTCGCCGGTGATCAAATCACGGCAGCCAGAAGCTGTTACAATAATATCCGCTTCTTTTACAGCATCGATCATTCTCTTAACTTCAAATCCGTCCATTGCTGCTTGCAATGCACAAATCGGATCAATTTCTGTAACAATAACGCGGCAGCCTGCGCCAGCCAGAGATGCAGCAGAACCTTTGCCCACATCGCCATAACCACCAACTACAGCAACTTTCCCTGCTAACATTACATCTGTAGCACGGCGAATAGCATCAACCAATGATTCTTTACAACCGTATTTGTTATCAAATTTTGATTTAGTAACAGAATCGTTTACATTGATAGAAGGAACAGGTAAAGTGCCGTTAGCCACACGCTCGTATAAACGATGAACACCAGTTGTTGTTTCTTCGCTGATACCTTTTACATGTTGAACCAATTCAGGATAAACATCCAACACCATATTAGTAAGATCGCCACCATCATCTAAAATCATATTCAAAGGACGATCAGCAGCACCAAAGAACAATGTTTGCTCAATACACCAGTCAGCTTCTGCCTGGGTTTGGCCTTTCCATGCAAACACACCAACGCCAGAAGCAGCAATGGCCGCAGCCGCATGATCCTGCGTTGAGAAGATGTTGCAAGAGCTCCATTTAACTTCCGCTCCCAAAGCTACCAGCGTTTCAATTAACACTGCAGTTTGGATGGTCATGTGGAGGCAACCCGCAATGCGCGCGCCTTTCAGCGGTTGAGAAGCTGCATATTCTTCACGAATGCTCATAAGGCCAGGCATTTCAGCTTCCGCCAGGCGGATTTCTTTGCGGCCCCATTCAGCCAATGAAATATCTTTTACTTTGTACTTCAGGTCTAAATCGATCTGAGTTTTTGTAACGGTTGACATATTATTTATTTAAGATTTGAAATTTAGAATTTAATATTTTTTGTTATCAGCAAATGAATATTACTCATCAATTTTGCGTCGCACTCTTTTGCTGTTTGAATATATGGCATCCCACATATTCTTCGCCATTGTCTGAACCATGATTTATAAGATTAGAAGATTTGCAGGATTATAATAAATGTATGTCACAAATGCACGAATCATATTTTCAATAATTCTCCTCACCTAAGTCTTCTAATCCAGAAAATCCACCCAAATCCAGGTTCAGACATGCTGCTCCGGCAAAAGTACAAAACAGGATAAATGAATATAGTTAAAAGATATTTTAAGTAGATAATTCTTTAAATTTATATTTTTATAGAATAAAATACTGTTTTATGCCTGCAAATAAAGCGCTTAAAGAACAAGTTACTATCAATCTGGACAATAAAGATTTAGAAATATTGAAGTTGCTTCAAAAAAATGCGCGGATCACTGTTAAAGAAATTGCAGATACGATTCATTTAAGTACAACACCGGTGCATGAGCGTGTAAAACGATTAGAGCAATCTGGAATTATAACTCATTATGCAGCCATGCTCGACGCCGCCAAACTGGGTAAACGTTTAATGGTTATTTGCCACGTATCTTTAAGAGAGCATAATAAAATAGCAGGCTCTAAATTCATCAAATCCATTTTGTCCATGCCCGAAGTGTTGGAGTGTTACAGTATTTCCGGCGAGTTTGATTTTTTGCTAAAAGTGCTTACAGAAGACATGGAACGTTATTACGATTTTCATGTAAATAAACTCAGCCAGACAGATAATGTTGGCCATGTACAAAGCACTTTTGTAATGGGCGTGGTAAAGCAAACACATGAACTGATTTAGGATGATGCATTAAAGCGTATGATAAAAAAGATAAATCAGAGGTATGAGATTTCTTATTTGGTTTGAGAGTTCGTCAGCAGCAGCCCTTTTACTCATAAAAATAGTATTTAAGGTTGTGCTGTGAATTTTGCACCTAAAGAAGCAAGCGTTTCATGAACGCCTAAAAGATTAAATTGACCCTCTTTTAAATAATGCCTAAGCCTTGTGCAGTTTTACCATATTCTAAGTTGGAATTAACTGGTATGAATAGAAATTGATCATCCAAAAACAAAAAATCGTGCGTTCCATCCTCGAATATGATGCTATAATAATAACTTTTGATGTTTAAGATATTTGCCTCATCTATACATTCTATTTTTTTATTGTTTTTTGCATATCTGAATTTACATAAAATTTCTCAAAATTCAATCAAATAGATAAAAGGATAACTGTTGAAATATTGAAGTATAAGTTTGTTATCAGAACAATCGAAATTGCAATATCAAAGAAACAACAGCACCCAAGAGCGCTGCAATCGAAACAACTATTGCTAGCCAATATCTATTTCCTTCTATTTTTCTCTGCGCTCCTTTCTTACTTGTCCAGAAAGTGCTTATCCTGAATGCTCATGATATTTTTTCGTTAAGTAAGGATTATCAACGGCTTCAGCATCATCTTTTTAACTTGTTCGAGTTGTAATAAGTTAAGGGAATAACCGGAGGAAGTGGCCCTATATTAGACGCTTATGTATTTTACCGACGAACCAGGTTTCTTATCTAATAAATGGAGCAAATTTTGAAGTTTTTCAACGTTCTCTCGATTAAATTTGAGAATAGTTAAATCTTTAGAAATCAAGTCGGTTTTGCGTCGCACATTCCACAAGTGTAGTGATAATGGGTTATCTTTGTAATAACAGTACACACCACGCTACCCATAAGAACAGCGTACCAGGGTGTGTCTTTTGCTTTTAAACAATACGTTATCAATATTTACCCCTCGGTCTAGATGGTCAAGGGGTTTTTTTTACTAGCTTATATTAGAAAATGTACACCAAGCCACCTTACACTATAGATGAACAAATAGAACAGCTAAAACAAAGAGGTTTATTAATAGACCCTAAAGATGATATAGTTACGATTCTTTCCAATATCAGTTATTATCGATTAGCAGGATATTGGTGGCCAATGCAGAGCGATAAGGATAAACATATTTTCAAATCTGGCAGTAAATTTTCTGATGTTATGGCTCTTTATATTTTCGACCGGGAGTTAAGGATTTTGCTCTTTGATGTAATTGAAAAGATTGAAATTAGCCTTCGCACAAAATTAGTTTATTATTTGTCTCATGAATTCGACCCATGGTGGTTTCAAAATACAGCGTTATTTACAAATGTAAAAGAACTGGTTCAGACGTTAGCTACTTTGGAAGAAGAAATTGATCGTTCAAAAGATACATTTATTAAAGAACACAAGAAAAAGTACAAAGATGATTTGAGGTTTCCTCCAGCATGGAAATCTCTTGAGCTCACGAGCTTTGGCGGCCTTTCAAAGCTATATGGCAATCTAAGACCTGATATCAAATCAAAAGATAAAATTGCGGCAGATTTCGGGACTGTAAATCACACGTTCTTACCTAGCTGGTTGCAGTCAATTACCCAAATCAGAAATCACTGCGCGCATCATAGCAGGCTATGGAATAGAAACTTGCCAGGAAAACCCAAGTTACTACCTAAACCTCCGAATGCCTGGATAAAAGATGTTCCTAAAGAAAATGAATACCACATGATTTATGTTCATCTCTGCTGCATGAAATACTTATTAAATACGATCCAGCCCCGAAATAATTTTTCGGGACAGATAAGGTCGCTAGTTGACCGTTTTGCCTCTAATGTCGATCCGAAGGCATTAGGATTGAAACCTGAATGGCAATCTGAACCATTATGGCAAGATTCACTTTGAGAAAGGTAATCCTTTACTTTTCCAATATCACGCGCGAGGATGGTGTGGGTGCTAAGTGAAACCGGTCTGGATAAAAAAAGGTAGCAATTTCAGTAAAAAATAATACCAAAATTGCTACCTAATTTAGTTGATAATCCACTTTGATTGTCGGGACGACAAGATTCGAACTTGCGACCACACGCCCCCCAGACGTGTACTCTACCGGGCTGAGCTACGTCCCGAGCTCAATCACATTCAGATATTTCTGAACAGGAGGAGCGCAAAGGTATTAAAATCAAACAATATTTCAAATCACAAATCATAAATTATACATCATAAATGATGAAGCCTTATCTTCGCAACTTAATGAACATCATCATTAAGAAGGCAAAGATTATTGACCCAACATCGCCTCACAATGGTCATATTGCTGATATACAAATTGCCAGCGGCAAAATAGTTTCAATTGGTAAAGATATTGTAGCCAAGGGTGTCAAATCCCTTGAAGTTAAAGGATTACATGTGTCTCCGGGATGGATTGACATTTTTAGCGACTTCGCCGACCCTGGTTATGAATATCGCGAAACGCTTGAAACCGGCGCTAATGCGGCGGCGGCGGGCGGTTATACCGATGTTTGTATTGTACCCAACACCAAACCTGCTATCGATCAGAAATCTGTAGTTGAATATGTGGTGCAAAAAGCGAAACAATTACCGGTAAGCATTCATCCTTTGGGTGGCATAACGCGCGGCACCGAAGGAAAAGAACTTGCGGAAATGTATGACATGAAACTCAGTGGCGCTGTGGCTTTCAGCGATGGTAAAAGCCCGTTGCAGTCTGCAGGCATTTTGGTAAAAGCATTACAGTACATCAAATCATTTGACGGGGTTTTAATACAGGTTCCTGATGATAAAACTATTAATCCGAATGGATTGATGAATGAAGGGATCACTTCCACAAGAATGGGGCTGTCTGGAAGGCCGGAAATAGCGGAAGAGATTGCAGTGGCTTCCAATATCAGGTTGGCGGCTTATGCAGAATCTAAACTACACTTAACCGGTATCAGCACAGACAACTCACTGAAACTTGTGAAAGATGCTAAACAAAAAAAGTAGGCGTAACCTGCTCGGCAACACCTTACAATTTATATTTCTGCGACGAGGATCTTACCACTTATGACTCTAATCTAAAGGTAAACCCCGTATTAAGAAATAAAAAAGATAGGAAGGCGCTTCAAAAAGCCGTTGCTGATGGCTTGATCGACTGTATCGCATCACATCATATACCGCAGGATAAAGACCACAAGGTTGTAGAATTTGAATATGCGAAGAATGGAATGATCAATCTTCAAACGACTTACGCCATTCTTAATACTACTTTGCCTGAAGTGCCCCAGGAGCGTTGGGTGGAACTTCTGGCGATAAATGCAAGGCGGATTTTAAATATACCCGTTCCAACAATTGCTGAAAACTCGGAGGCATCGCTTACTTTATTTTTACCTAAAGAAGACTGGGTTTTTGAATTAAGCAATGTTTTGTCTTTCAGTAAAAACACGCCATTTGTTGGTAAACAATTTACCGGCAAACCTTTGGGTATATATCATAAAAACAAGCTTACATTAAATCAATCATAATTGAATGCCGTGGTTATTTCTGTGCATGACGAATACCAACTAAGCGTTCCCTCCGACAAAAAATAATCGCAGCGCAGCTGCAAAATAAAACTTACAGATTGAAAATATCTTCTACGGTTAAAGGGTTAATAACTGGTCTGCTAATGGTAGCAGCCGGATTGGTACTTTATTTAAATAAGGTTGACGAAACCTCGCCTGTACAATATATCGGTTATTTAATTTATGGCTTAGGAATCGTTTGGGCTATTACTGCTTTCGTTAAAAAAAGTGCAGAACCATTTAAGTTTGGAGCACTATTTAATCAGGGTTTCAGATGTTTTGTTGTGGTAACTTTAATAATGGCGCTTTTCACATTGATATTCTATAAAGTGAATACCCATATTATTGAAGAGAAAGCAGCGCTTACTAAACAGGAGCTTTTAAAAACTGAAAAAAACAGGACACCGCAAGAAATAGACACAATGATTGAAAGCGGCAAGAAGAATTTTGCGATAATGGCAGCATCGGGGGCTATTTTTCAATATTTATTTATAGGGGTTGTTGTTACCATGGCAACTGCCGGCTCTTTATATTTGCGTAACAAAAAATCATAATGGACATTTCAGTTGTTATACCTCTTTTGAATGAAGAAGAATCTTTGCCGGAGCTTTCCGAATGGATTGAGCGTGTGATGAGGGACAATAATTTTAGTTATGAGATCATTTTTATTGATGATGGAAGTACGGATCGCTCATGGGAGGTGATACAACAGCTTCGTGCTAAAAACGAAAATATTAAAGGGATCAAGTTTCAACGCAATTATGGCAAATCGGCTGCGTTGAATGAGGCTTTCCGGGTTTCACAGGGTAATGTAGTGATTACCATGGATGCTGACTTACAGGATAGCCCTGACGAAATTCCGGGACTATATAAAATGATCGTCGAGGATAAATACGATCTGGTAAGCGGTTGGAAAAAGGTTCGATACGACAACACGCTGACAAAAAATATTCCTTCCAAATTCTTTAATGCGGTAACCAGCCAGGTTTCTAAAATAAAATTGCACGACTTTAATTGTGGCCTCAAGTCTTATAACCGAAAAGTGGTAAAGAGCATAGAAGTATATGGTGAAATGCATCGTTATATACCTGTAATTGCCAAATGGTCTGGGTTTAAGAAAATAGGCGAGAAAGTGGTTGAGCATCGCAAAAGAAAGTATGGCGTCACAAAATTTGGCTGGGATCGTTTTATAAATGGGTTTTTGGACTTGATGTCTATAACTTTTGTTGGAAAATTCTCTAAAAAGCCCATGCACTTTTTTGGCTTGTGGGGAATGCTTTTTTCTTAGTAGGTTTTGTTACATCAATTGTATTGATCGTTTCAAAGATCATTACCCCAGAATACGCGATTACTAACCGTCCTACTTTTTATATTGCACTTACTACTATCATAATAGGTGTGCAGCTGTTTCTTGCAGGATTTTTAAGCGAGCTCGTTTCCCGCAATGCTGCTAACAGAAATTCTTATCTAATAGAGGAGCGAATGGGTTTAAACTAATTAATGCAAGAATAGATTTATTCCGCTATTGAAATGAAAAGTTTAGTGCTATTCTAAAGCTATTGTTATTAAGGTTATTTCGCTAACTTTAGAACGGTATCTAAAATCATCATAAACCTTTTCTTAATGAAGATCAATAAACTGGCGCTTATATGTTGCCTGCTTATCTGCAGCCAATCGTTGTTTGCACAACTCAGAGCCAAAGAGGGGCGCGGCTATTTTAATATAACTAATATTGCAGAACCACAATATCTTCAATCGCTGGACTCAACAAATCTAACTTATGCAAGCGGTTATGTAAAAAAGTTTGGCTATTCCCTAAGCACTATAAACGGTGTTTTTTTGAATTCTTATCTTTCTGTTGGCTTGGGCGTGGGCTTGCAATTCACCAGTTATAAAGCTTCTCAAACTTCATTTACACCAGATAGTACATTTGCTGAAGGCTATTTTAGCGACAACCACAATATGACCTTGCTGCCCATATTTGCTGACTTCAGATATTATCCCAATGGCACCAGAAATAATTTGATGTTTATTTTAGATGTTGGATATGCACCTCTTTTGAAAATAGCAAACGATTTTGACAGGGTAAATCTTAATGGCGGAGCCCTGGTAAAATTAGGTGCTGCTTACCGCGTTCCTTTAAACGAAACGATTTCCTTCCTTCCTTCACTTAACCTGAATGCACAACGCTTTGGCGAGAACACAAGTTTGGGCGCCAATGTTGGTATTGGTTTTATGTTTTGAACGGATCTCAAATGTTGATTTATAACCGGGACGATAAACCGAGCGTGGCAATATTGATGCCATATATTCAACTGCTGGGTCAATAAAAATTATTCCGAAAGCCGTCTTCGAACCTGCTCTGCTTTTTTGCCAATTAACCAAAACGATAATGCGAGCAATGCAAAGAATAGCCCTTTATTAGTGCGGTCCCAAAAGTATTCGAAGTATCGTGTGTAAATGTTAAGTAGAAAAAATATGATCGCTATATCGCGCAATGTGTCATCTTTTTTCTTTACTGCATATAAAAGCACCGCAATTAAAAGAATGGTGTAAGAAAGTGCCCACATAAATAATTTACCTTGTTTTATAGCAGACCACACGTCGTAGCTTAAGTTGCCGGATACGGATAAAAATAAACCGGACAATAAAAAGAATATCCAGCTGCTATACCAGGTAAGGTTGTAAAAAGTTTTTGTTTGATGAAAACGTTGTAGCACAGCCGCACAAGTTATAAGCAGGCCACCAAAGAAAGCCATACGCAAAGGGTAGTTCATACCCAAAAAATAGGAGTGCGTTGCATCGCCAGACCAGGCATAGGTTTGAGTGGCCCAACTGGTTATTAAGGCCAGCAAAGCACAAACCCATAAAATTTTAGAATCGAGGTAAATGGCCAGCAATCCATAAAGGCCCGCGGCTATAAATATGCCAAACCCATATGATAAATAAGTGGCATCAAAACTTCTGGTAAAATAAGCAATAGATACGCCCGTAGCCAGCGCAATCAAAACAGTAAAACTTTCGTTAGCTAAAAATGCGTACTGATATTTTCTTTTTCTTTTTTTGCAATCCATGTTAAGAAAACAGTAAGCGCCCCAAACATAACGCCAATCACCATTTCAGAAAAAGCAAAGAAATTTCGAAGGCGTTCAATCCACTTTTCGTCTAACACTAATGCGCCAAATGCAAGTAAAGCGCAGGAAACCGCTGCGATAGAAGAATAAAATGCTACTGAATCGAATTCATTCCGATAAGAAGAAATAGAGTGTTTTAACTGACCCGCTTTATCATTGTCAAGCAGATCATCCTTTTGCCATTGTTCGATAGCTTCTTCCAGTAATTTGGCTTCTTTTTTATTTACACGCATCAGGTTGTATAAGTAATATTAAGTTATAAAGGTCAAAGTTAAGGCTCCTGTTTCAAAAAAGTACAGGAAAATAGAGCTCGTTTTTTGAGTGTAACCTGCAACTGCAATTATATTTTATCACCTATTTATGCGATGTGAGTCAATGTCTTATCATTAAAAAAAGATATAACTTAGAATTGAGTAAAACAGAGCTATTATATTCAAGCCTTCGCAGCTATACCAAAAGTCTATTTAAAGATTCCACATGAGACATGTTGTTTTAATTGCCTTAACCTGTTGTATGTGGTCTTGCAGAAGTAATCATAAAAAGGAATATAATAATGATATAGCAAAGCGAAGAGAAGTTGAAGTGCGTGTGGATTCGCTTATCAATTTAATACCTGCTCAGCGAATTGAAGAAATAGAAATCTTATACGATCCGGGTTTTGACAGAAAAAAATATATAGAGGTGTTAAGCTGAATGATATGCTGATTGACTTATTGCATCAATATAATCTTTCGGCTGATGGAACGGATGTGATCTTTGTATGTAAGGACGGCTATGCACCCGTACGCCACGCTTCAGAAATGACGAAATTGTCCGGAGGCTATATTGTTTATAAAGATATGGAAGCCAAAGATGGAAGGAACTGGCCTGATAGTTTATATAATTCGTATAGCCCTTTCTACCTGGTTTGGAATGTTGATTTGAGTAAAACAAAGGAACTTCCCTGGCCATACGGGCTTGTTCAAATCAGGTTGGTCGAAAGAGATAGTTCGCTTTTGAATGCGTTGTCCGGGAAAAGCACAATACTAAAAGGTTATCATTTGTTTCGCAGACATTGTTTGAGTTGCCATTCTATGAACAAGATAGGAGGAAAGGTTGGCCCTGAGATGAATGTGCCCAAAAATATAACAGAATATTGGACAGATGATCATATTGCACACTATATCAAAGCTCCTAAAAGTTTTCGATATAATGCTCACATGCCTGCAATGAAAGATATAAGTGATGAAGAAATTGATCAAATAGTAAAGTACCTGCATTTTATGAAAAAATATAAGATACCCTGATACTAAGCCTGATTCTAAACCTAACATTATGAATGAAGTATTCAATACCGAACGAACACCTCCTGAGCAGTTTTCAATAGATTGGGATGATATCTATTATGATATCAAAACCCAGAAAGCGATCCTGGTTTTGGGTCCTGGATTTTTAGTACAAAATGATAAAACAGCTAAGCAATTATTATATGAAGAATTAAAGCATAAGCCTGATAATGGCATACTTCACTTTGATAATGACAATGAAATTTTTTTGTTTGAAAGCCAATACCATAAAACGAAAGCTCAAAGATTCGCAAGTATGTTTTATGAAAAGATAATACCAGATGAGACCATTTTAAAATGCATTACAGAACTTCCTTTCCCTCTAGTGATTAATACAAATCCTGATTTTACGTTGACCGGCGCATATGGCAAAACTTCAAAAAAAGCACAGTTCGATTATTTTACCGGCAGGGCCAGCAAATGCCCTGCAGAAGTGCAAAAGCCAGATAAAGACACACCCTTGGTTTATAATCTTTTTGGTTCCGCCCAACCCGAAGCATTGGAATCTATCATACTCGATTTCGAAGACATGTTCACACATCTAAAAGCATTGTTCGAAAATAACAAACAAGTGCCTGATGTTTTTAATACCGTTTTGAGAGAGGCGGATACCTATATTTTTATAGGTTTTCGAATGGAAAAGTTGAGGACTCAATTGTTGATGAGATATATCAATACAAAAACGCACGATTTTGATAACAGGGATAAGAACTATACGGCAAAATCATCATTTGCTGATGATGATTCAGAATCCTTTTTAGAAAACAATTCAATATAAAATATTATGGTGCGCCGGTTGAGTTTCTAAACGAGATACACAAACTTTATGTTGCTTCTAACAAAATTGATGAAGCTGTAGCAACAATTATAAAACCTTTTAAAGACACAGCAAGAGATTACATTAAGCAAAGTGAATTTGAAAAAGCATTTGAAATAATAGCCAGTAATATTTTTGATAACGATCAGAAAAATCAGCTTATCGCTTGCCAGATGCGCTATTCTAAATATTGCCAGGATGTGAGCAATGGAACAGAGTATAAGATGAACCTGGATGTGGAACTAAACCGTATTACAATGTCAGTGCTGGAGTTGATTGACCTTATTCCATCGGATAAAGGATAATACATGGAAAAAATGTACAGATACCCCGGCGTGAGACCTTTTACAAGGCAAGAGAAAAATATATTTTTTGGAAGAGAGCAGGATGCGCAAAAGTTATATGACCTGTTATTGATAGAAAAAATGGTAGTGCTTTTTGCCAAATCTGGTCGTGGTAAAAGTTCACTTATAAATGCAGCAATTGTTCCTTTACTTGACAATGAAACGTTTAATACAAAGCAAAGTTATACGCCAGTTGAAATAAGGCTTAGTGAAGTGAAAGGCGATGCCACCTCGCCGATAGATAAGATCATTTCCAGGTTAAAAGAAATAGCGCCTGTTCCGGAACATCCACATCCGGTACTTGACAGGTTCACTTATCAATATAAATTATGGCATCATTTTAAAAAATACAACTTACCCAGCCCCGTAAATTTTTATTAATATTCGATCAGTTCGAAGAGTTTTTTAATAATCCACCTGCAGTGCAGGATGCTTTCAAAAGAGAACTAGCTGAACTTCTCTATACTGCTGTTCCCAATATAATAAGAGAAAATATTGATAATCTTTCGCATGATGAATACGATATGCTTTCGGAAAATATAGACGTGCATGTATTGTTCTCTATCCGCTCTGACAGATTAAGCAGTATGCATTCGCTTACTGATGTATTGCCAAACCTACTTAAAAATCGTTTCGAAATTCATAGCCTTTCTACAGAGCAGGCGCGACAAGCGATTTTGAAACCTGCTGCAATTGAAAGTGAAATGTTTGCCACACATCCCTTCGGCTATGATGAAGATGCACTTAGCTCCATCTTGTCTCAATTTTCGACTGGGAGGGATAATGAAAATATAACGGTTGAACCATTCCATTTACAGATTATTTGCCAGGCTTGTGAAGTGCGGATCGAGGATAAACTAAAGCATGGCGAAGTAGACCAGCAAATCAACAAATCAGATCTGCCTTCTTTTGATAATTTATATGGTGATTATTACAAAAGACAAATTGAACAGTTACCAGAAGAATTAAGAGAAAAGGCACAGCAATTGCTGGAAAATAATCTTATTCACACTGTTCCGAACACTAATGAATACAGACGCATTCCTGTTGATAAAGATGTTTTAATAAGCGAGATAACTAATATTAAAGCACCACCAGAAATATTGGATATGCTGGAACAAGCATTCCTAATCCGTCGTGAACAAAACTCGGTTGGTGGCTATAGTTACGAAATTGCACACGATACGATTTTAGATCCTATTGTAAATATTAAAAAGCAAAGGCAAGAGCGTGAGAATGAAAAGAAAATTGCTCAATTGCTTATTTCAAAAAAACGTATTGAACGCGAGCGTATTTTCGGACGCATTACGCTGGCATTTTTGTCGCTTTGGCTGATTGCTATATTGGCTTATTTCAATTGGGAAACTATTTATTTTAGTTATAAAATATTTTTTGAAAAAGATGAAAGGCCTGTGATACGCAAACCGGAGAAACTGATTCTTATTACTTCAAAGTTGAAAGAAGAAGTAATCAATAGCGCTCGTCAGGTAAACCGTACGAGCGACATCAATACCTGGGAAGCCTCTCAGTTGCTGGCAGCGTTATATCATGATCCTGCATTCGATCAAAATAATAATATAAAAATACAATATCTTAATCAGGCACAAAAGTCAATGAATAAGGCCAATTGCTCCTGGCGTGAAATGGTAGATATTGATGATGTCAGAGCTACAAGCTGGATCGTGAGTACCAATGGCATATTAGGATTGACAAATAGATTTTCTTGTTCTACACTCAATTTTTTATTATCGCATCAGGATAGCAATGGTGCATGGCCTATGTTTATTTTACCAAAGCATGTAAGGAATTATAGCGCAACATATGCTACTTGCCATGCGCTCCGTGCGTTGCATAATTCGCTTCCCAATATAAAGGACAGTTTATTCGCAAGGCAAATAAGAGCATCTATACAAAAGGGTAAACAATGGTTGCTTCAAACTATTGCTGACAAGAGCCACGCCCGTTGGAGCGATTATGAACAAAAGGAAGGAGAGTATGAAAGTCTTGCTGTTTCTAAAAGTTTATCTGGACTATCGTTGCATACTTTAAATATATTAGGTAACGACATAGATACGCTTAATAAAAACTGGTTGCGTAGCCTGGAAAAAGCGGATGCGGCTGTGGATATAAACTTAAGAGAAAGGAGCGATAAAAATTTCAAAACAGATAACACTGCTGTGGCGTATACTGATGCTACACGCCAGCTGGTCATTCCCTGGCAGATAATCGCAACTGTAAGCGCTTATAAGGATGGAGACTTTTCTGAAAAGCTAAAAGCCAACAAATGGATCGATATTGTTATCGAAAACTTAGATGCCGATAAAATAGGAAAAACCGACCGTTTCGCAAAGGCAGAAGTTTTAATTGCACTTCGCTATTTGCTGGAAGAAGATTATGATTTTAAATAATTGAATTATGCAGACAAATACACAGCGAGCCAAGGCATTCATCCAGCAAGGAAATTTAAAAGCTGCAGTAAATGAGTTACTTCTTGGAACAAAATATAATGCTGACTTGAGCGGCCAGATAAATACTCATTCCGCAAGGCTTAATGATATGTTGCGAAAGGAATCCATGGGAATGTTAAGTTTTGAAAATGCGAGTATAATTAGAAACCAGGTTGCTTTTGCTTTACTTGAACTGATAGGATCGATCGAGGAAAATAGTAAGGTTTCTCAAAAAAGGGTTTTTATATCGTATAATCATAAAGATGCTTTAATAGCAAACAAACTGAAGGATGCGCTTGTAAAAGCTGGAATTGATGTTACAATAGATAGCGAGGCAATGGGTGCAGGCGACAACATAAAGCAGTTTATAGAAAGTTGCGTTCGGGATACCGAAACAACGCTTTCTATAGTATCTAAAAATAGTCTTCTGTCGGCCTGGGTGGCAATGGAAACATTAAATACTTTTGGGTTACAATTAGGAACTGTTCCCAAGAAATTTATTCCGTGTTATATTGAACCGGATTTTTTCGATATACATTTTACTGATGAAGCCCTTAAACAAATAGAACAAAAAATTGACGGTCTGGCTGTGTTAATTGAAACCCGCGTTAAGCAGGGCCAGGATAATTTAGACATTAATGATGAATATTCCCGTTTGATCAGGTTACGTAACTCACTGGGCGAAATTGTCGGAAGGTTAAGAAATAGTTTATGTATGGATATCACTGAAAGCAAATTTGAAATGAATCTTCCAAAGATCATTCAGAAAATAAACGAATAAACTAACACCTAAAAAGCCAGCTTACTTATCAAAAGGCTTACTGCTTTCGAATAACTTATTGCGCCCGCCACTTAAATAATAATTTGGTGTTTGGTTTGAAGGCATGAGCTTCAAAATGTCTTTCAGTAAAAAAGCATAGCTTCCCGGAAATGAGCCATTCTTATAAACCTTCAACATCTTCTCTGTGAACAAGCCGTTCTTGTCACCATCCAGCGAAGTTTGATTATCCTGGCAACCTGATAATAATATTACAGATGCTTTAATACTGCTTTTTGTGGAAGCTGCATTTCCGGACGAAGCATTATTATAAAGGCTTTTGTGCTTTGCAAAAATTTTTGGTCCGTCTTTTATAAGTCTTGTTCTGCCTTGCAATGGTTCATCAAGTGTGCCATTAGCTTTCATTGCTCTTGATACAGTTCCGCTGTGGCAGCTATCAGATATCATAAAGATTTTAACGCCTTTTTTAAACTTGCCCCAATATTGTGAAAGTTCGTCATCCAGAATCATTCTATCGTAAAGACACCAGGTCTCATCCTTGCCATCAATCTCATCTTTATTTTTATCTGGAACGTAAGCCCCGTGCCCCGAATAGCTTATAAAGAACATGTCACCCTTTTTAAGCTTTTTGCAGCGGCTGCCATATGACCGGTGATGTTAGCGTAAGTGCCTGCCTCATCTATTAAAATATACGATTCGTCATACTTTTTTGTTTGGCTATAGCAAGCATATCTTTAGCATCGTTGATGCAGCCGGCAAGCGGGTATTCGCTGCCGTAATGTTTCTTGTCAATTTTGTTAAGACCAATATGTAAGGAAATGGCGTAAGACATAACGTATTATTTAGAGTATAAAAATTATTATTAGAATTCAAATGCCTATTTCAAAATGCATCCAGTCATAATCCTGTTCCGGCCCATAACCAACAAAGCCGTGTCGGTAAAAAATATCGATCATGGGTTTGTATTCGGACCTTGCAAAACGGGCAGTGGTATGATCTTCACGTAACAGGTTTCTTTCAGGATCAAGATCAATTGCTATCGCCCAGGAATGCCTGCTCCATCTTGTGGCGCTGCCTCGCATCTTTCTGAGATTGTAAAGACCTCCGTAGTAATCTATATGTAATTCGCGCAATCTTTTCTTTCCATAAGTAGACAGTAAATCCTTTAGAACATTTAGCAGGGGCTGTGCAATTTTTTTATGACAGGTTAGTTTCTGTACTAACACATTTTTATCCCAGGCTATAACCAGCGGGAAGGGGGCTAAGATTTGTGTAAAATTATTAGTATTGCCAGGCGATCCATAAATTGCCAAAACCTCGTTGTCCGTCATAATTCTTTTTACACTTCGGTTTCCGGCGCCTAAAGGTTTCGCTTTTGGTAAGGCTGGAATTTTTTTAGATAAACAGTAGCGTCAATAGACGAAAGCGATTTCTTTTTTCGGTTTTTACATCAGGCATTGGAGTTGTTTGAGGTTGCTAAGTAGCAGCAAGTTATTTAAACGGCACACGCAAAGCAAATGAATGCCATCGCTTAAATGCGTTATTTGACAGGAGATGATGTTAAATTTGGCTTTTATGCCTTCAAATCCTTTACAAATGGCTGCAAATCGACCAATCATGGTATATTTGCAACCCATAAAAATGATGTTACCGACTGGTGAATATATAGCGACGAATTTGCGACGCTCCGTTCATCAGTAGAATAAATGTCATCCATCAAAAAGAAAAACTATAATAATGTTTCGTACGCATACCTGTGGTGAATTAAGAAGCGAAAACGTAAATAAAGAAGTTACCCTGGCTGGTTGGGTGCAAACGGTTCGTAAGTTTGGCAGCATTACTTTCGTTGATCTGCGCGATCGTTATGGTATTACCCAGTTGTTATTTAATGAATCGTTGAATACGCTTTTAGATGAAAATCCTTTAGGGCGCGAATTTGTGTTGCAGGCAACCGGGAAGGTAAACGAACGCAGTAATAAAAACCCCAACATTCCAACCGGAGATGTGGAGTTGTTAGTAGAAAGCTTTACTATTTTAAATAAAAGTGTCACACCGCCTTTTACTATTCAGGATGATACGGATGGTGGCGACGACCTCCGAATGAAGTATCGTTATCTCGATCTTCGCCGTAATGCTGTTAAGAAAAATTTGGAATTGCGCTATGCCGTTAACCGCGCCACACGCGATTATCTGCATCAGCAAAATTTTATGGATATAGAAACTCCGTTCCTTATCAAATCCACACCGGAAGGAGCAAGAGATTTTGTGGTGCCAAGCCGCATGAATCCCGGTGAGTTTTATGCCTTGCCTCAATCGCCACAAACCTTTAAGCAATTATTGATGGTAAGCGGTTACGATCGCTATTATCAGATTGTAAAATGCTTTCGAGACGAGGATTTGCGTGCAGATCGCCAACCTGAGTTTACACAGATAGATTGCGAAATGTGTTTTGTGGAACAGGAAGATATTTTGAATATGTTTGAAAACCTGATCAAATATATTTTCAAAACAGTAAAAGGAATTGATTACAGCGAAGCAGTAGAACGCATGAGCTGGCAGGAAGCGATGTGGCAATATGGTAATGATAAGCCGGACATTCGCTTTGGTATGAAGCTACTCAATATCAAATATCCTAAACATATTTTTACAGATAAAGAAGAGAATACGCATTTAGTAGACGGTGCTAATTTTCAGGTATTCAATTCGGCTGAAACCGTTATTGCTATTGCTGTACCGGGTGGTAGCGAATACACGCGCAAGCAAACCGATGAATTGACAGAATGGGTAAAGCGTCCGCAGATTGGTATGAAAGGTTTGGTGTTTATCAAATGCAATGCAGATGGAACTTATAAAAGTAGTGTAGATAAATTTTATAGTGAAGATAAGCTGAAAGCCATTGCTGATGCGGCCGGAGCGAAAGCTGGCGATCTTGTATTAATATTAGCTGGTGCTGAAGAAAGAACCCGCAAAGCCACCAGCGAACTGCGTTTGGAAATGGGCAAAAGATTAGGCTTTAGAAAAGATGATGAGTTTAAACTATTGTGGGTGTTGGATTTCCCATTGTTTGAGTATGCCGAAGAAGACAATCGTTGGGTAGCGCGCCATCATCCATTTACATCGCCTAAGCCTTCGGATATTGATATAATGATTAACAACAATCCGGTTATTGAAAATGCTGCTGAATATCTAAAACATCCGTACGCCAATATCAAAGCCAATGCTTATGATATGGTATTGAACGGTAACGAAATTGGCGGCGGAAGCATCCGTATCTTCCAGAAAGAATTGCAGCAAAAAATGTTTGAAGCATTGGGTATGGATGAGCAGGAGCAGCAACATAAATTTGGCTTCCTTTTAGGAGCATTTGAATATGGTGCGCCACCACACGGTGGTATTGCGTTTGGCTTCGACAGGCTTTGTTCTATTTTAGGCGGCAGCGAAAGTATTCGCGATTTTATCGCTTTCCCTAAAAACAATAGTGGCCGCGATGTAATGATCGATGCGCCATCGGCAATCGATGACAAACAATTTACCGAGTTGCAAATAAGGTTGGATTTGAAAGGGGAATGATTGTAGGCTTGTGCTATACGAGGCGTCCTCGCCTCGTATTCGCTATGTTGTTGCCTCCGGGCGACAAGTGTTTTATAATCGCCAAGAGGCGATAGCATAAACGTTCGAGGCGAGGACGCCTCGAACAGTTCGAAAGGAGAATGAGTTTTTGGTGGATAGTCCATGGACAATGGACTATCCACCATTTTAATATTTGGATTCAGTTGAATTATTATCGCCATTTTTATCCTCCGCAATCCTCGCGTCTCTTGTATTTTTCTGCACAGCAATGGCTGAAAAAATACTTAACACAAACGACATGGCGTAAAAGCCTTTTTCACTTCTGGTAAGTTCAGCATTCCACAGTCCAACGGTAATTAATACAATTGATAAAATGGTGGCAAACCATGCGATGCTATAATATAGGTTTGTAACCGGTATGCCTTCTAACTGATCACGCACGGCTTTTTGTACGGAGATTGCCGAGAATAATCCAAACATTAACACCGTAAAATAATATCCTTTTTCGTTTAGCTGCATTTCAGCATTCCATAATCCAATAATGTAAGCAGTTACGCCAATCAGCAGCGCAGACCATGAAGCGCCAATAAATGCATTTGATGGTTTTTGAAATTGTTTCGATTCCATAATTTTTTGTTTTGTTAGAACAAAGCTAAATGGACAATGATCGAGACTATTTGATATTTATCAAAAAATACTTTTGAAATTGTTAATGCAGTTTTCTGATGCGGCTAAGCGTTTCCTGGGTGATGCCTAAATAAGATGATATGTAACCAAGCGGCACTCTTTCAAGTATATGCGGTGCGTTTTTAATCAGGTCATCATATAATTCGGATGCTGTTTTGAACTGGGCATTTACATAGCGTTCTTCCAGTTGTATGTAATACTTTTCATAGATGATCCGTACCAGTCTTTCTATTTCATGAAATTCATTAAACAAACCAGTTAGCTCTTTTTTGAAATGGCCCAAAGAACACTGCCTTCTAAAAACTGGATATTTTCAATGGATGTTTGTTCCGTTATGTAGCTGTGAAAAGAAGTAATAAACGTGTTTTCAAATCCAAACCAATGCGTTACTTCTTTATCATTCAAATGATAAAAACCGCGCAAAGCGCCGTGTTGTAGAAAATAAAAATGACGGCATATACGACCTTTTTTTATAAGAAAATCATTTTTCGCATACACTCTCTCTTCAAGGCAGTTCATCAAAGCTTCGTTTGCCTTGTCGCTAAGCGGATAATAATTTTTAAGATGTTGAATCAGCTGCTCCATTATGAGTAATTAAGCTATGAACCATAAGCCATGAACTATGATCCTTACTTCGGTACATATAAAATATACTTCTCTTCAAAGAAGTCTTCTTTAAAAATATCTTTAATAGCTGTCACATAAGGCTTGGTGCCGCTTTCCTGAATTTCAAGCGCAAGGTCGCCGCCTTTCAGGCAAATCAGTCCTGGTGCAGGAGCGCCGTCACTCCCCTCTCCCTTGGGAGAGGGGCTGGGGTGAGGTTTTTCTGAATCAACGGCCTTCCCCAAGTCCACAAATCTTTTAACGGCGCTACAGCGCGAGATATAACGTAGTCAAATTTTCTATTTTTTATTTCTTCAACTCTTGTATGTTGAACAGTTATATTTTTCAATCCGATAGCATCCGAAACCTCTTGCACTACTTTTAGTTTCTTGGCAATGCTGTCCACCGCATGAAAATGTACGTCTGGAAAAAAATAGCAAGTGGTACAGCAGGAAATCCGCCACCAGAACCCAGATCCACAATTTTTGATTCCGCATCAAAATTAAATGCCGCAGCGATCGCCAAAGAATGCAACACGTGTTTTTCATAAAGACTGTCGATGTCTTTTCTGCTGATCACATTGATCTTCTCGTTCCATTCTTTATATAATGATTCTAAAGATGCAAACTGTTTGAGTTGTGTTTCTGAAAATTCTGAAAAGTATTTTAGAAGAATATCCATTTTATAAAATTAAAGTTATTGGATTTTACAATCCCTGTCATCTGTCAACGCTCCACTGCCATCACTTTACATTCACCATGTTTTCTTTTCCTTCTTCCAGAGCGTGTTGGCAAAAAACAGGTAATAAAACATCATCCATACATCCATGAAAAAATCCATTTGATGAGGTCCGTTTCATTCAATCTTTTCATGGCTTTAGAAAAAATAATATACTGTATGGTTGATTTTATAACAAATGCCGCTAAAGCTATTTGCCATCCCGAAATGACTGCCGCAGCGATCAATAATGGATAAAACAAAAATTGGGAAAGGCTGTACAATCCTAATAATAGCTTATGTTTCGGCTTGTAGTATTTTGAAGTGCTATAGTGTCTGGTTTTTTGGCGCCTCCAGTTTTGCCATGTTTTTTGTGGAACACTAATGGTATGTGCATCAGTATCAATTACGATTGCAGTATTGTTGTTCTTTGCAGCTTTGCTGATGAAAAGATCATCATCTCCACCGGGAATATGGCTGATGGATGCAAATCCTTTATGTCTAAAAAATACTTCTTTTTTGTAACTTAAGTTTCGTCCTACGCCCATGTAAGCTTGTCCTGCCAAAGCATAAGACAAATATTGAAGTGCGCTATGGAAGGTTTCAAAACGAATGATCTTATTCAATAAGCCGGGGTGTTTTTCGTATGCGCCGTAGCCTAAAACAATTTCAATATCTTGTTCAAAAGCATCCATCATTTTTTGTGCCCATTGATTGGATGCAGGTACACAATCTGCATCGATAAGCAAGAAATGTTCATTTTTTGCTTCACGTATACCAATTGACAAAGGGTATTTTTTACCGATGCGGTCATTGCCCTTGCGCTCAATATTTACAACGCGGAGCAAAGGATTATTTCTCGCCATCCACTGTAATACCTGCTTTGTATCATCTTCAGAATTGTCATTTACCAAAACCAATTCATATCCATTGTCAAGATTCTGTTGGAGTAGGGTAGGGAGATTTTTCTCAAGATTATGTTGTTCGTTTCTCGCGCAGACAATGATGGAAGCAGGGTTTTGAAAGGTGGTTCTGGCTTTAGTTCTGTAAAACGCTAATCTGGCAAAAAATACAGATAATAGCCGGTTAAAACAGCACTAACGAAAATAAAAATGTAAAGGATAATATCAGCCGAGAACTGCATGGCGCAAATATATTCTTAACTGATTACTTTTGCGGCAATGGCAACACTAAGTTTTGAGCTACAACACAAGGATCAGAAGTCCAATGCGCGGGCAGGGGTAATTACTACCGATCACGGCGAAATACAAACGCCCATTTTTATGCCGGTTGGCACTGTCGGAAGTGTGAAAGGAGTATCACAGCAATTGCTACAAAGCGATGTTAAAGCACAGATTATTTTAGGAAATACTTATCATTTATACCTAAGACCGGGAACAGATGTACTTGAAAAAGCTGGAGGTTTGCACCAGTTTAATCATTGGGATAAACCTATACTCACCGATAGTGGTGGTTACCAGGTTTTTTCTTTAGCAGGAACCAGAAAAATAAAAGAAGAAGGGGTCACCTTTCAATCGCATATAGATGGAAGTAAACATTTATTTACACCTGAAAAGGTGATGGACATACAGCGAAGTATCGGCGGCGACATTATTATGGCTTTCGATGAATGTCCGCCTGGCGGAAGTGATTATGGATATGCGCATAAAAGCATGGAATTGACACATCGCTGGCTGGATCGTTGTTTTACACAATTTAATGCTACACCTGATAAATACGGCTATACACAGAATTTATTTCCCATTGTGCAAGGCGGAACTTTTAAAGATTTGCGGAAACAATCCTGCGAATATATTGCTTCGAAAGATGCCCCGGGCAATGCTATTGGCGGATTAAGCGTTGGCGAACCCGAACCGGTGATGTATGAAATCTGCGATTGGTGTTGCCAGCATTTGCCACAACAGAAGCCGCGCTATTTAATGGGTGTAGGAACGCCATGGAATATTTTAGAATGTATTGGACTGGGCATTGATATGTTTGATTGTGTGATGCCAACCAGAAATGGCCGCAACGCCATGTTGTTCACAACACAGGGAGTTATTAATATTGATAATAAAAAATGGGAGTTTGATTTTTCTCCGATAGATGAAGCATTGCCTTGCGAAATGAGTCAATATTATTCCAAATCGTATTTACGGCATTTGTTTAAAGCCAAGGAACTACTTGCGCTTACCATTGCCAGCGTTCATAATTTAAGCTTTTATTTATGGCTTGTGGGCGAAGCAAGAAAACATATTGTAACAGGCGATTACGCAAGTTGGAAAGAAGAAATGGTGCTGAAGTTGAAGACGAGATTGTGATCTGTATATGAACAGAGATTATTTAGGTGTTGTAAAGTACAATCGTACCGCAACACAAAAGAACACGATATTAGGCAACCAGGCAGCAAGGAAAGGAGAGAAGTTGCCTTTAACAGCAAATACAGTTGAGAATTGATCGGCGATAATGAACACAGCCGCAATCAAAATACCCAAAGCCATATGCAACCCGCTGCCTCCGCGGGTTTTTCTGCAGGCAATAACAGCGCCTATAATTGTAAGCAGCAAAACGGTAAATGGTGTTGCCGAACGCTTGTATAGCTCTACCTTCAATGTATTAAGTCCTTCAGTGCCTCTGAGTTCTTCCTTCTTAATAAAGTCTATTAGTTGAGGCGTAGTAAGTTTATCTTTTTGATATTCGTCGCGTATAAGTTCTGTAGGCAATATATTCAGCTTTACGTCTTTCTCGGTATAATATTTTACACGTTCGCCCAGGCTGTCAACAAAACGTTCTACAACATTTGTTGCCACCCATCTTTTCTTTTTCCCGGTTGTGTCCCATTTTAGCGCTTCAGCACGCAGGTTGTAAACAACTTTTCCTTTTTTACGCGCTCCATAAAAAATATGCCGCTGGTCTGTGTTTCAGGATTAAAGTTCTTTATGCCCATGTAGGAAATGCTGTCTATGCGTTTATAAAAGCAATTGGAGCAACTGGTTTCCTGACGGTTTTTCAGCGGGTTGTGCTTGTCAAGCTTTTGCTGCATAAATGTAGTGTAAATCACATTGGCTTTTGGAATAAAATAATACCTGCCCATAAACAACACAGCGGCCAGCAAAATGCCTCCAATTATATATGGCCTTAAATAACGATTGAAAGATGTGCCGCTGGCCAGTATTGCAATTACTTCGCTTCGCATGGCCATTTTGCTGGTAAAGAATATAACAGCAATAAATACAAATAATGGAAACAGCAAACTCCAGATGAAAGGAATAAAGCCTATATAATATTGTGTAAAGATTTCCCAATTGCTCAATCCGGTTTTTACAAAGTCGTCTGTCTTTTCGCTGCTATCAACGGCAACCGCGATAACAGTAAATAATAACATACAAAATATAAATGTTACTAGCAGACGTTTTAATATAAACCAGTCGATTATCTTCATTCAGCCGCCAAAAATAGTTGAATTTTGATATTTAATACATTGTGATCAATATTTTAGGAAGGATTTTGCAAGAACGCGTTTAGGTTCCCTGTATACTACATGTCGTTTATGTAGGATGAATTGTGATCGGGACGATAAAACGAGCGTGGCAATACCGATACCATATATTTATTGCCGGTCAAATAAAACCTTGTTTACATGTTTCAAAGCATGGAATATCTGGTGCAATCGTTTCCGTAAATACACTGCTGTTAAAACTGTAAGATAATTTGCTGAACCACTTGCCTTTAATTATCTTTAGCGCGAACGCTTACCCGAATAATCAAAGAACAAATATTTTACGTGTTATGGAAATGCTGAAACAAAAGTTTAAGGCGCAGGCTGATAAGCTGGGCGATGAAATTAAAGCTATACTGAAAGAACATGGAGATACGGTCATTGGTGAAACAACGCTTGCCCAGGTTTATCAGGGGATGCGCGGTATGACAGCATTGATTACAGAAACTTCTTTATTGGACGCTCAGGATGGAATACGCTTTAGAAGACATTCGATAGATGAACTAAGGGAGAAATTACCAAAAGCTAATGGCGGTAGCGAACCCCTGCCAGAGGCTTTGTTTTACCTGATGTTGGTTGGAGAAATACCTACTTTGGAAGAAGTGGAAAACCTTACTTCGATATTACAACGCCGGAGCCATGTACCTTCTTATGTTTTTGAGACCATGAGTGCGCTTCCTAAAGAAACGCATCCGATGACCATGTTTGTGGTGGGAATTATGGCGTTGCAAGGTGGAAGTACTTTTGCAAAAAGATATGCGGAGGGGATGAGTAAAAAAGATTATTGGGCTGCTACGTTTGAAGATACTTTAGATCTGATTGCACGCATTCCGCATATTGCTGCATATGTATATCGCCGCAAATACAAACAGGGCAAGGCTTTGCAGCCAGACGGCTTACTGGATTGGGCTGGCAACTTTGCACATATGCTGGGTTATGACGACGAACAGTTTAAAGAACTGATGCGTTTGTATATGGTGATTCATGCTGACCATGAAGGTGGCAATGTTTCTGCGCATACAACGCACTTGGTGGGTTCTGCACTTAGCGATCCTTATTTGAGCTATGCTGCCGGTATGAATGGATTGGCAGGGCCTTTACATGGTTTGGCTAATCAGGAGGTGATTAAGTGGATATTTGAAATGCAGAAGGAATTAAACACTGACGAACCAACGGCTGAGCAGATTAAAGAATATGTAGAAAAGACTTTGTCGGAAGGTAAAGTTGTTCCTGGTTACGGTCATGCTGTACTTCGTAAAACTGATCCTCGTTTTTCGGCGCAGATGGACTTTGGGAAAAAGCATATGCCTGACGATCCCTTGGTGAACACCGTTTGGCGGATATATGAAACGGTGCCACCTATTTTACAATCTTTAGGAAAAGTAAAAATCCATGGCCTAATGTAGATGCGCACAGCGGCGCATTGCTGGTACATTACGGAATGGTTGAGTATGAATACTACACCGTGCTTTTCGCTGTAAGCCGTTCGCTGGGTGTTCTTTCGAGCCTTTGTTGGGACAGAGCGTTAGGTATGCCTCTTGAAAGACCAAAATCAATAACGACCGCTGCTGTAAAAAGGTGGTTGAATAAGGAAGTAGAGAATTTAGGAGATTGATTTTTAAAATTTCTATTTTTGATTAAATTTTTAATTCTTTACGGCTTGTGGCTTTTTGGTACGGTTTTTTGGGTATGTAATTAAAGAAATTAATTAGTTAATACTAAAACAGTTAAATTATGAAAAATAAAGACAAAATCTTGCTTGGTATTTTAGGTGCAGCGGCGGCAGGCGTAGCAATAGGGTTATTGTTTTACACCGAAGAAGGGAAAAAAACAAGAAAGAAAATTAAACATACTGCTGACGATTGGGCCGACTCATTAGGTAGCCTTATCGAATCAGGAAAAGAAAATCTGTCGGATCTCTCCCACAAGGCGAAGGCAAATTTTAAGAAAGTAAAGAGCAAAGCACAAGATGCTTCAGAAGAATATTCCAATCAGATAAGCTAATATAATCGTTAGCTGAAAGGGGGTTGCCCGTAGGTTTTTCATAATAGCATTTATTGTGACAAATTTTGCAGGCAACCTTTTTATTTAACTACTCAAACTAATTCCATGTTCGATATAAAAGACAAGTTAGATGACATTGTTGATAATGTAGAAGACATAGCGAAAACTTATTATCGACTATCGACTGTACGCATCGCGGACAAAGGAAGCAAACTAGGAGCTTCTTTAGTTCTCAGCTTTTTTTATTTGGCCTCTTTCTTTTTGCCATGTTTTTTGCCTGCCTTGGACTAAGCTGGTGGATCGGGCAAAAGTTAAATAATCAAATGCTGGGCTTCTTCATAGTAGCTGGCGGGTTGTTTTTAGTGTTATTAATAATTGTATTATTGAAAAAGAAGATTATAAACCTGATCAGAAACATTGTTATAAATAAAATTTATGGCTAAACCTAATATTGATAATTACGAAGATTTGATGGACGAGAAAGACCGTCTCAAATCCAGGCTGACAGAGAGTAAAGCGAATATAAAACAGGCCTTTGAAGGGATAAAGGATGAATTAAATCCTTTTGCTGCTGTAAAAGAAATGACACATGGCGCATTGCAGACAAGTACAACCAACCCGCTTGTTAAGTTTGGAATTAAAAGGGCCACGGAATTTTTAATAGGAAAAGTATTATTAAAACGTGCAGGGTGGCTGCCGCGATTAATAGTGCCGTTTGTGGTAAGAGAAATTGCGACACGAACAATTGGCGTAAAAGCTGATGAAAAAATTGCCAGCACACTTAGAAATACAGCCGATAAATTACGGGAGGTTGACATACCACAGCTTTCTAAAGGCAAAAAAGCTCAATAACTATTTCAGCAAAATCTTATTGGATAAATTAATTGTTTCCTTTAATTTCGCTCTCCACTAATTTAACGGGGATTAGCTCAGCTGGCTAGAGCGCTTGCATGGCATGCAAGAGGTCGTCGGTTCGACTCCGGTATCCTCCACCGAAGTAAAGGCTTTACATGATTGTAAAGCCTTTTTAGTTTATTTTCCCAATAAAATTTTATAGCTAATTATGCTTTAAAGTTGTTGAGTATTAGAATTATACCTTATAAAGCTCCACTACTTTGGTTAATAGGGGACTGGAGAAAATAAGGTGGGTGATCAGAAATACCTGGCTTGGCTTATATATCTTAGTTTAAATACTTTGATTCGAACACTTTATTTTACGTTATGAAAAGAAAAATACATAAAGGCGAAATTTATGATAAAGAGAGAACTAAAGGAAAACTGATAACTGCAGTCGGTAAAATCCTTGTTAAAGAAGGATACAAAAATATAAGAATTAATAAAATTGAAACGGTATCCGGTGTCTCCAAAAAATTAATTTATAAATACTTTGGAAATTTAGATGGCTTGATTAAAGCGTATCTTAATCAAGTAGACTTCTGGAAAATGGAAGAACAGAAGCTGACAGAAAATGAAGCACCCGTATTACCGGATATTACCGAAGCTTTCATGGCAAAACTTCTTAGAGATGATTTCGATTATCTGCAAAAATCCACTGAAATGCAAAAAATTATTCTGTGGGGCATTTCGGAGAAAAATAAAGCTATAAAAACCTTGTCTGATGAGCGGGAAGAACTAGGCGAGATAATATTGAATAAAGCAGATGAAATTTTTGAAGGAACCAATGTCGACTATCGGCCAACAGTTGCGATCTTTGTTGCCGCCATCTATTATACCATCCTTCATGCAAAATCGAATCGCAGCACAATGTGTGGCATTGATGTAACTACGCAGGAAGGTAGAGACAGAATTTTCAAAGCCCTGGAGCGTCTACTTGGCTTGACTTACAAATATTCAAACGTCGCTATATAAGTCCTCAACGCTCATCTATATTCAGATAGATAATAATGCTAGCCAGTATATGTTGCATCCTATACAATTAAACTTTTGCTTTAAATAAATTGTTACTATCCGGTGAAAAATAGTGCTACTTCTATTTGATTTCTTTCTAATTTTCAGTCCTGAATTTAACCGCTTTATGAATCACGAAACTTTGTTAAAAGCAATCGATCACTCTATTACTGAAGGAGTTGAAAAGGGTATATTACATCTGATTCAGGAAGGCAACTTGGCTATTAATAACACCATTGTTATTAATAGGTATCAGCTTCATAACTTTACATCATGCAGTTATTTAGGGCTTGAACATGATCCGCGCCTGAAGAATGCTGCAATTGATGCTATTAACAGGTTTGGAACACAATTCTCTGAATCCAGGGCCTATGTATCTTTAGAACTTTATGATGAATTAGAATCTTTGATGGGCCATATATTTGATGCACCTTGTCTTATAGCCCCGTCTACTACCTTGGCCCATCTTTCTGCTATACCCGTGTTACTTAATAGTGAGGATGCTGTTATCGTTGATCAGCAGCTACATAATTCTGTTTTGAGTGGGATTAATACTTTCAGAGCTAATTGGCCACTTCACTTTGAGGTGCTCAGACATAATCGAATCGATCTTTTGGAGGAGCGGATAAAAGTTTTGCAAAAAAGATTTAAGCGAGTTTGGTATTTTGCAGATGGCATTTATTCGATGTTTGGAGATCGCTTTCCTCTGAAGGATGTATTTACTTTTCTGAATAGATATCCTGCATTCTATGCATATATTGATGACGCTCACGGTATGAGTATTTTCGGCAGAAATGGAAGAGGCTTTGTTTTAGGTAATAAGCAGATACATCGTAAGATGATTGTTGCTTCTTCGATGGCGAAAGGTTTTGCGACTGGCGGCGGAATACTGGTATTTCCTGATAAAGAATTGGCAAGGAAAGTTAGAACTTGTGGCACAACCTTCAACTCTTCAGGACCTTTGCAACCGGCAATATTGGGAGCGGCAATCGCCTCTGCAAAAATTCACTTGACAGATGAGATATACGTTCTTCAGGATGAACTAACCAAAAGGATACAATATGCACGTGAACTATTTAAAAAACATCTCTACCGTTAATCTCAAATTACGACTCAGCTATTTTTTTCGTGGCAACTTCCAGAGCTGAATTGGCTTGTGAAATTGTTGAACAAATGATGAAAAGGGGATTTTTATTAAATCTGGGTATATTCCCTGCAGTATCTCATAAGCATTCTGGTGTCAGGTTTACCATCACTGTTCTACAATCATTCGAATGCATAGAGCAGATGGTAAATGCTTTAAATGAAGAGTTTGCTGACACCTTAAAGCGCCATCACTATTCTGTTGAGCAAATAAAAATTGCGTTCAAAACCATTGTTGATACTGGCTCTGCCTCAATGAATTAATAAAAGACAAGAAATATTTCTAACGATTGGCACACAATAAAGCACCCCCATCAAAAGGGGAGGTGCTTGGCGTTTCCAGATAAAGCTCACGGCGTGGTTTTTCATCAAACTAGCTTAAGGTCATTTATTCATCATAGGTTGATCAATAATTTTAATAATAGGTGAGCGAATATATCACTATTTGGTGATAAAATGAAAATGCTGAGATTGTTTTGTACATAACAAGTATTTTTCATTCGCACCGGACGAGTGCGAGATAATTGATCAAAAGCGAGGGTGTTGACAAGAAATGTAATAAAAAAAAACTATATGTACACAATGCATTTTAGCATCGCCAGCACTATACAAAAAATGGATATATTTGACATTCTTATAAAATGAAATATCGGTATAGTGATAGGTAATACAAAAAATATATTCATCAAAGCCACTACCTTTCTAATAGCTGTTTTGCTGTTCCTTCCCTGTTCAGCCAAAAGAGAGATCAAACAAATTCTTGATCTACCAATTGCCGATCTATCAATAAAAGTTAATAAAGCTCCTGCTTGTCATACATTTTTAAGAGCGAATTATGACAGAAGCTCAGCTGCATCATTTCACAAAAAAATGTTGACAAGTCTCTGCATGCGTTTGACCCTTTCAATTGGCAAAACTCGAAAATTGGCTATATCGAATTAGCTTTTTCTGAAAACGATTATGCTAGATCAGTCCTTATTTATATCCTTCACCAGCAATATCTGATTTGATTTTTGATTGATTGAATCTGTAACTCCAATAACGATACTTATTGGCGGTTTCAGATGCATCAAATTATCTAATTTCAAATCCATAAGAATGGAAAAAAATACATATTTGAATCAGGGGTTATATACCCTGGCATTACGCTTGGTGGTAGGTTGGACTTATTTCTCAGCTTTCTGGAGAAGATTAATCTTAGAAAATAAACTCAACCCGGACGAGGCCGGATATATCGGCGAAAAATTCAATCATTTTCTGCCAAACGCATTGGGTATAAAACCCATTATAGAATATTTGGTATCTAGCCCTGATGCACTTTGGTGGGCTATGAGCATTTTTACGATCGTCGAAGGGATAGCAGGCTTATTATTCATATTCGGTTTATTTACCCGTCTGATGAGCATTGTTGTATTTAGCTTAGCCTTCGGTATTCTCCTGGCATCCGGCTGGCTGGGAACCACTTGTTTGGATGAATGGCAGATTGGCGTACTTGGTGTAGCTGCCGGGTTTACAGTTTTTCTTTCTGGCGGTGGGCAATATTCCCTGGATGCTTATTTTATAAAGAAAAAGCTTTTTACAGGGAGTAAGTGGTTTAAGCTTTTAGGTTCAGGGATGTTACCACTTGAAGGCAAAGGGTTACGTATGACTGTTCTGACAGGTTCTATTTTAATTTTAGGATTAACCTTATTTACGAATCAATACTTTCATGGCGGCGTATATGGAAAGCTGCACAATCTTTCCGTTCGTCCACACGTCGACATTAGCAATACATATATTAAAGGTAATACTTTATCATTCACCGTTTTTCGGGACGAGGGAGCAGATGTGTATGGCTCTTTTCTTATCGGTATAAAATTGGCCGATAAAGAAGGTAATATTGTTTTCGGACAGAAACAAGAACACCTTTCGAAATTAACAACTGGTCATATAAAGAATGCATATGTTGCTAAGGTGAAACCTGGCAAGCATAGCTTAATACTGCCCTTGGGGGCCAAAGCAACGATTCAGTTTATCGATGAAAAATTCAGCTTTTTACAAGGAAGTTATACTTTGGAGTTGGTGGACATAAGCGGAATTACATGGAAGGAAAGTGTAGAAGTCAATTAACGACCCTTAAAAATTTTGATAGTGTAATTATAAATTAAACGAGTTTTACATTCGTATGATTTTTCATGAAAGGATAGTCGTTTTTATCATTGTGAATCAATTGATAAAGGGCGTAAGAGCGGAGACATTGTTAAAATCTTGAATAATTTGCGCTAATTTATTATTTTTATTTAACCGCTATTCATTCTGATAGCAGATGCATGAAAACCATACCTCTTTATTTAGAACGGGACAATAATATGTATGAATAACACAGAACCTCTAAATGACCTACATCATAAAATTGCAGATTTAATAAGGGCGGATAATATTTTCAGTTTGCTTAGTCAATCATCGTTGAAAAATGAAACGATGATTGATACAAACGGAGAAAGTTTGCTCTATATTATTTTAAATAATATGGGTGATTCTGTTTTTGTAAAAGATCAAGATAGCACTCTGCTGTTAGTTAATGATGCTTTTTGTAATATGTTCGAATTGTCGCGAGGGCAAATAATCGGTCAGAAATTATTAGAAAATGTTTTGCCGCATGAAAAGGACTCCTTCCTGGAAATAGACAGGCATGTTCTGGCAACAGGTATAGAAAGTATTAAGGAAGAGTCTTTAACCCTCAGTAGTGGCGTTACCCGGATCATTTCAACACGTAAATCTAGGTTTTTCGATGCTAGCGGAAAAAGATTTCTTATTGGCGTTGTTCGCGATGTTACAGAGCAAAAAAAGCAGAGGATATTATAAAGAAAAGTGAAGCGCAGTTTAAGGAGCTTAATGCTACAAAAGATACGCTTTTATCTATCATTGCTCATGACTTGAGAAACCCGATTTATAACATCCAGTTATTATCGAAATTATTATTAGAACCCACGGAAAATCTAAATCAGGACGATGCAGGGGAGTATTTGGGACTGATACATACAACGGCTGAAAATACATTTTCGTTACTCGATAACCTTTTGGAGTGGACTAAATCCCAAACAGGGCAACTTGTTTATCGTCCACATAAGGTCAATCTGGCCCAGGTTATAAAAGACATAGTAATCTCATCTGATTCTATCGCACAAATAAAGGATATTGACCTGTCTTCAATCACTGTTCCCAACATGGAAATTTATACTGATGATAAAATATTAAAAACCATTTTGAGAAATCTGGTTTCTAATGCCATTAAATTTACAGGTGAAGGAGGTAAAGTAACGATCTTCACAATTATGGCCGAGGATTGGGTCGAAATAATTGTATCAGATAATGGTATTGGTATAAGTGAAAACAATCAGGAACATCTGTTTGGAAGTATGTCGTCCTTGTCCTCAACTAATACAGGTTTTGGTCTGGTTATATGCAAAGAATTTGTAGAAAAACTTGGTGGCAGAATATGGGTTGAAAGTGTGCCTGGTAAAGGAAGCGACTTCAAATTTACTTTACCTTTTAAACTAAGTTAATATCACAACTTAATGCTGTAAATCGCTGATATTTTCATCTTCTCTTCTGAAAGTAAAATTTAATGGCTAAAGCTGGGATAACTAAGTTGCTTTAAATAAGCTACATGTGAAACAACAGCGTCTTTCACTTTCTTATATTCAATATACCCTACATTAAATTCTTCGCAGGTACTTTTAATGATCTTATTAATTTTGGGATAATGTATGTGTGAGATTTTAGGAAAAAGATGATGTTCTACCTGGAAGTTTAACCCGCCCATAAACCAGCAAGCTAACCTGTTTTTGGTAGCAAAATTGGCTGTTGTTTTTAACTGGTGTACAGCCCATTCATCATCGATCTTATTAGTTTCTATGTTTGGAACAGGAAAATGAGTATGCTCAACAGTATGTGCTAATTGAAATACGATGCTTAAAACAAAGCCGGCAAACAATCCGTAGCATACAAATCCAATTGCCCAAGTACCAACACCCACAGTTATTATTGGAACAACAATAAATAACACAATATGCAATAGCTTAAATCCCCAAAAGGTAAGATGGTCTTTCGTTGTCATTTTCTTTAAAGGAATAGTTCCTACTTTTTTTGTGAAGTATTTTTTATAATCAGTAAAAAATATCCAAAACAGATAAAGTAGCGAGTAGGCAAACCAAAAATAAAGATGCTGATATTTATGAAATTTATGGTATTTCTGTGTTTCACAAAGCCTTAAAAAGGTTTTGCGTCAATATCATCGTCAATGCCATCTATATTGGTATAAGCATGATGAATTACATTATGTTTCATCTTCCACATAAAAGTGTTAGCCCCTAAAAAGTTTAATGAGGATGCCGCAATAGTATTTACCCAGGGTTTGCTGCTAAAACTTCCGTGCGCACCATCGTGCATTATATTAAAGCCAATTGCTGATGTGAAAAGGCTTAAGAGTAAACACTCAAATATAGCCCATCCGGCAGGTGGCGTAAAAAATACAAGGTGTACATATAAAGCGATAAACCCAACAACCAAGAACAAAGCTTTGGAATAAAGCCTTATATTGCCTGTGCCTGGTTTACCTTGCTGCTTAAAATAATCATTAATACGCGTTTTTAAAACGGTATGAAATGATGGAGCGGGAGGCGTGGCAAACTTAGGTATTGACATTAAATTAAATTCGTTTGTTGTTTAGGTTGCAAAGGTAACCAATTACATCGGCGATCAATGTAAAAAAGTGTAAAACTCTTAATAATCAGGTTTCTTGTAAAATGAGGGCATCTAGGTTGTTAAGGCCAATATGTTTTTGGCTCATATAAGCTTCGGCATATTTTACACCAATACGCTTCCCCATCATTCTCATTCTGGCCAAAAGGCTATCCTTAAAATCAGGAGTTGAGATATACGTTTGGGGTCCTTCGGCACCACTTTCGTTAGTGTGAAACTGGGTTGTGTATGCTTCTATTGCTTTCATTTTCAGATCAACAACATCGCTCACATCTATAAGCAGTTGAGGCTCATGGTACCAATCCTGCATATATTGCAAAAAGTACCGTGGGCGCCACTTTTTTGGGTATTACCTTCGTCATCTTTCGTTTCTATTTTAGCCAAACCGGATAAAAAGCAGGCGTCACTAATCAGGTTTCCCGCTCTTCCGTGATCGGGGTGGCGATCAATCAATACATTTCCTAAAATAATATCTGGCTGGTATTTGCGGATAGCTTTTACCAATAATAACTGATGTTCTTCATCATTTTTAAAGAAACCATCCCTCATTTTCAGGTTTTTCCGAGCGGAAACTCCCAATATTTTGGCGGCAGCTGCAGCCTCAGCATACCTGGTTTCAATAGTTCCCCTAGTTCCTAATTCTCCTTGGGTGAGGTCAATTATTCCGGCTTTTTTGCCGTTCTGAATTTCTTTTATTAAGGTGCCGGCACAGCCCAGTTCTACATCATCGGGATGTACACCAATTGCGAGTATGTCAAGTTTCATGTATGTGTTTTACCTGAATATTGGTACAAAGAACAAATATAATTTGCAAAAAGTTTAAGTGCTGCCATAATCATTTTAAGACCCTTTTCAGCATTTTGTCGAATATTTCCGTTGATTCATCGAAATAGGCGTCATTTTTAAATTACGCAAGCTTTATTTACAAAAAAATTATGAACGTAAAATATTTGCCCTTTTCATTTATAGTTCTCTTTTTACCAATTTTCTGTTTGGCGCAGACAATTCCCCAAAAATATGAAAAAGTATGATGCCAATGTGATGGATGGATTTGCGATTTTGACTTCAAAAAAACGGCCACCGAGAAAATTGTAATAGATGCGAATGGAGCAGAAATAATCGCATTTGATAAGAAAAAGCCCTTGATTTTTGAAATGAATAATGGAAAACTACTTTACGCAAATAATGTTAAAGGCTTTAATGACGGGGAGGCTTTATCTCTGCTGAATATTTTGATGTTGAAGTAATCGATTTGGCTACACGGCAAATAGAAAAAAGGATTTTACTGTTTTGGCTCATTATTATGATAATGCAAATTTTGTAATTGTAAAGTCAAACAACCTGTTGGGCGCACTCGATAAAAATAATGCACTTATTGTACCTCAAGAATTTTCTAATATAATGCCATTAGACGCTAATGGTAAACACTATCTGTTTTTAACAACGAATAAAGAATACTTTATTGCAGATAGTCTTGGCAAAAATATACTCCCTAAAAATTTTGTATATACTAAGCAGGAACCTACGGTTGATTTTGTAAAAGACAACACAATTTTAGGATCTTTTGACGGCAGTAATTTTGGCATTTATAACTTCATTGATAAAACAGAAATAGTTCCTTTTGAATTTGAGGAGGCCGGCTTTGTGAAAAATGAGTATTACCGGGTAAAGAAAAACGGTGTTTACGGTTTGTACGGTAGTAAGGAGCATAAAATGCTATTACCTTTTGAACAAGGAGCTACTTATGTAAACACCGTTTTTAACACTAATGATAAATTATTTATTGTTTTTGAAAAAGAAATTGGCGGAAAAGGAAAGACGAATATTTATGAGGATGGTAAACTACTGTTTGAAGAGCGCTACGCAGTTAAAAGTATTGATTATGGTTTTGATTTTCCTTTTATCACCGGCCGCATTGATGATGACACACACTTTGTTTATGATTGCAATGCCCGCCGGATGATTATGTACGGATTGCCGTATATACAAAATTTTAACGAAATATATTATTTAGATGAACAGAAGGAGCATATTGTTATTCCAGCTATAATTGATCCTGAAAAAGTTAACGGGCGTAAAATTCCCTATATAATGCTGGCCAATACAAAGGGGGAAATAGTTGCAGGTTTTCAGGCACAACAAAAATTCAGGAGGGTTGATCTTTCGGGCAGTAGCAAACCTATTTTTCTATGCGCACACAACAATAATGTTGGAGAATCTTTTACTGATATAAGGTTCAACTCTCAGGAAATAATTGCAAGTGTTCCCACAAATACATCAGATGTGAACAATGTGAAAATTGTTGATAATCGCATTGTATTATTATTAGAAGCAGGCAGGCCGTTTGAAATAAAAGCTAAAGGAACAGTGAGCGGAGGGAAGATTTTAATAGATGCGGACGGTAATATTGATTATTCAACGCCGTAATGGTAATATAAAATCACTTCTGCCAAATTGAGAAAAGGAAGAGAAAGGTTCAGAACTTTCGACTTCCTTTTATATTACAAATTCAGAAGGAGTATTTTAACAATACAATTGATTATAGTGTTATATACCAATCTCTATTTGTATCATTCCGTTTAACCGGTTTTCGAAGGGATCATCTAACTCTTCTGAATTTCCGATGCGATCATCAAGTCCCAGATACCCTTGTATTTTAAATTTATGTTTATTAAAATAATGGGAGTAACCAATTGCCTTTGTTCTTAATAAATATTGATAAGGAGCCAGATCGTCGTGTGGCTTTACCTGGGTGTAACGTGCTACTATTTCATCTTTCTTAGAGACCATTTTACTTCCTTGTAAATTGATAGCCGTACCTGCTGGCATAGTTAAAAAAATAAGTCTGTCGTCAGGCCTTGAACTAAAATCTGTAACTGAAAAATCATCAACTTTTCTGTCATAATATTCTCCCAGAAATGCCCAGCCATTGTATTTAAATACACCATCAACCATTATTGTTCGGATATTAGCGGACAATTTTTCATCCTCATCATAAGCGCTCACCATTGGTTTACCCAACTGGCCGCCCGTTCTGGTTGTTTTGAAATTTTTTGTATAAGTGAACCCAAGCGAAACTTTTGGAGTTTCTTCAAAATCAAGATCTCCTTCGAAATAGTCACCTTTGTTTTTGAAATAACCAAAGGGCATGTATTCTACACGCCGGTATAGGCAAGCCCATCATCAGTTTTAAGTTGGCCACGGCCTTCTCCTGTAGAAATAGCGGTACGTAATTGTATCACATGTTTCTTTATTTCAAAATCACGGTCCACAAAAATCCCAAAGTCCCGGTCAACGGTAAATTCTCCATTAGCAATAGAACGATCAGGCATTTGTAACTCGCCAGATGAATTGACACGCTCACGATTTCCGGGTAGTTTAGTTTGGCCCATACCGAATGACCAAAAGCTGTTAGGCTTATAATAAAAAACGGCATCCCGAACAATTTGCGGTGCACCACTTTCCAGGTCCATATCGCGGTTGGCAAAACTTAGCTGTATTTTATACTCAAGTTTAGGTGAAAGTAAATGGCCTTCAAATCTTAAACGCATCCTTCTTACAATAGCTTCAAAGCCTGGTTCATTCTCATCGTCCAACCTGCTAAAATAGCCCGCTCTTAGCTGGGTTCTAAATCGAAAGTTTAAAAGGAAATTTTCACCTTTTTTAAACTGTAAGCCTTTATCATTGAATTCAACCGTCGTTTTTTCTTTTGCAATACTATCGGTAGAGGTATCCTGAGCGTTGGCGCAAGTTGCAAAAAGCACACTAAGTCCTAATATTATCTTTTTATTAAAAATCATCGTGCGCAAAGAAACGAAGAAATACTGATTTTGAATATAAGTGCTCTGCTACTTGTTATATTGTTGTAATATTCACTATGTATTTGAGTTATAACATTTTCGTTTAAGAAAGCTGATATAATTAAAAAAATGTTTTCTAAACAAATTGAAAAAGAGCTGCTAATTTTACTGTATTATCCTTACAGGGATCGTTTTATAGCCCAATACTACCAATGCTACACAAAACCAAATTACGGCTGAAGCAACATGCTGAAAAAAGTCTCGAAATTTTAAACAGATCATCTCTGGGTGCCTTGGTAGCTGCCATGGTAGCCGCGCTTATTTGCATTTTATATTTGGGAAGTGTTATAAGAACCGGATTACCTTTTATTATTGATCTGATCATTGTAATACTAAGCTCTTTATTATTAACAGTATTGATTTTTGGCTTATCGTACTATTTATACAGGTTTATACGTAAGGTTAACAAGTATATTATTATTGCTATAATCGGAACTTTTGTGCTAACGGCTATATTGCCGGATGAAAAGTTTAATCGACCTTTTTTTTTTTTAGAACTGATTTGCGGTATTCTGATTGGCATTGGCCTTAATAGAAGAGCCAGCGGAAAAGAGCGGCTGGTTTTGCTTTTTTGGCAGTTAGTATTAATGTCGTAATATTTTTAATGCTATTTAGCAAAGGTGTTAATCATGCTGTGCCGGTGTCGGAAAAATACTGGCAACAAAATATACCTGTTCCGCAGAAAGCAGAGGACCCGATGCAAAAACGAATTTACAAAGTGGCGCGGATGTTTTATGGTTCGGGTACAGATAAGCAACGCGCTGAATACAGTAAGAATATATCATTGAAGACAGATCCTGTTGACGGTTCAGCATTTCTTCAACCTTTATCGGCAGTAAAATCTTACCTAAGAAAATCTTACTGGGGATTTGGCACAGAGAATTTACCCCTTAATGGCAGCGTATGGTATCCCGAACAAAAAGGCAATTTTCCGCTGGTGGTATTTGTGCATGGAAATCATTTAATGTCGGATTACTCAGACCAGGGTTATGAATATATGGGAGAGTTACTGGCGAGTAAAGGCTTTATCGTAGTATCTATTGATGAGAACTTTTTGAATGAAAGCTGGTTTGATGATTTTTGGTTTGGCGAAATGAATACACGCGCCTGGCTTATTTTAAAGCATCTGGAATATTGGCGAAAATGGAACAATACTCAGGGAAACCCATTTCAGGGAAAGGTAGACATGAACAATATTTGTTTAGTTGGTCATTCAAGAGGAGCTGACGCAGTTGCAATTGCTCTGGCTTTAAACAAAATGGACAGGTACCCATTTAATGGAAGCATCAGTTTTAATTTTAATTTTTCTATCAAAAGCATTGTTCAGATTGCACCTGCCGGTAGACAGGCCAAGGGGATTGAATTTCCTTTAAAACTTAAGAATGTAAATTATTTGCTTCTTCATGGAAGCCATGACCAGGACGTTTATTATTGTGCCGGTGTAAAAATGTATAACCGCATTAAGTTTGATTCATCTCAAAATTATCTGAAAGCAATATTATACATATATAAGGCAAATCACGGACAGTTTAATACTGCATGGGGAGTAAAGGATAAAAGATTCCCCAACCAGTATTTTGTAAATTCAGCAACATTGCTAAACGGAGAGGATCAACGAAAGATTGCGGATATTTACATTTCTGCGTTTTTACATGCTACACTTCAAGGGCAGAAACAATATATTCCTTTATTGAAAGATTGTAGAAATGGCTTCGACTTCTTACCCAAAAATTATTACATTAATCAGTACGAAGACAATTCATTTAAATACTTTGCCGATTTTGAGGAAGACCAGGATCTGCTAACGGCCAGTTTGCCAGGCTGTTCAATAGAAACAACAGGACTAAAAAAATGGTCGGAAAAGGTATTGCCGCTTAGAAATGGTGAAGAGTTTGGGCAGGAAAACGTTGGCGCATTTCTGGAGTGGGCATATAAGAAAAATAATAAGCGTTATCCTTATTATGCGGTAAATGTATCAGACACTGCATTAAATAGATCTTCATTAAACACTGCAAAAGGACTTTTCTTTTTTGTTAGCAATAACAGTGACCAAATTAATCAGGTTAATTTTTCTATTCAGATAAAAACGAAAAATTGTGTGGTGACGAAAACACTTACTGATTTTTATGTAATGGCGCCGTTGTTAAAAACAGAACTTGCCAAATGGAACTACCTGCCTGACCTTAGAAAGAATATGCCAGTTGAAAGGGTTTTACAATTTGTACAGTTGCCTTTTTCGACCTTCAAAAATATTGATCCCCACTTTGAGCCAGATCAAATACAACAGATCAGATTCATATTTGACAAACAACCAGAAGGGGCGATCATTGTTGATCGTATTGGATTTAATTAATGAAGCATCTAATTCCTTTACTTGTTGCAATTTATTTTGACAGAAAGAGAAAAATAACAGCCCCATAAATGCGGTATTTTTTGATATAATCAAACGATTTACTTTTAGATGTTACAGAGATTATATCATCTAAGCACCCAAAAGTTATGGCAAAATTTACAGTGAATCCAACGAGGTTTGATCCGTATAAAAATTTAAAGTTCCGTGTAAAATGGGATGGAAAATATGTCGCAGGTGTAAGCAAAATAAGCGGACTTACTAAAATAACGGAAGTTGTAGAATTCAGAGATGGCGGAGAACCCAATAATGTAAGAAAAAGTCCTGGCAAAACTGATTATGCGCCGATCATCCTGGAAAGGGGTGTAACACATGATCTGGAGTTTGAGCGATGGGCTAATAAGGTTTGGAATCTCGGCTCAGGATTAGGCGCTGAAGTTTCTTTAAAAGATTTCAGAAAGGATATACTTATTGAACTATATAACGAAGCAGGGCAACTGGTAATCGTTTATAAAATATACAGATGCTGGGTTTCAGAGTATCAGGCATTGCCAGATTTAGACGCTAATTCCACAAGTGTTGCAATAGAACATATTAAAATTGAAAACGAAGGCTGGGTAAGGGATTACGACATTCAGGAACCGGCTGAGCCAAGTTTTATAAATCCGCTGAAATAAGATATGATGATTCACTTTACCGTTTCCTGCAATTTCAATAAAGCTGGTATATTGTTAGATGCATCAACAAATCCTTGAATTAAGTTGGGATAGAACGATTCTAGCGTAGGATATTTTTTTCTATTGTTGTTATACTCAGCAATGAGTTCGACAAATGCCGGCATCCACAGAAATGATTTTTCTATTTCTTTATTTATTGCTAAATCTATTTCGCTTTGTGAAGCGTGATGATCTTTTAAATATTGTATGGCACAGGCTCTTACTATTGTTTCATTAACTAAAGGCTGCCAACTCGCATAAGTGTTTTTTGCATTTGCTCAGACGTGATTCCAAACAGTTTTTTCGCACTGACGACGAGTTTTTCATTATTTATATTTTTGTCAAGTAAAGGATTAACAAAAGAGTGATTAAACTCGTGTGTGAGGAGTTGTTCAACATCATTTGAATTAAAAGTTGGATAACCCGAACTGTCGAATTGAGAACTGCCTATAATTGAGTACACGTCTAATAGGCTATTAACAGGTAATGCTCTCACACCGTAATTCGCCCTACCGTTGGAAAATCCTATAATGATATTAAAATTTTCCAAAGGTGGAGTTCCGTAAAATGCGGTGTACCATTTTTGATCGAAACTGATCATGGCAGTTTTAAATAATTGAATACCTCTATTATAGTATTCTTGATTTTCTTTAAAAAAACTGAAGAGTTTGATTTAATGTAAAAGTCATTCAGTAAATGAACATACTTCTTTGCATTTTTTAGACTCCATCGCGAATCCAAATGATTCTGGCTGTATTCCATAAAAGAAAATTTATTGCCGCTGTATTTTAAATGTACAGCCAATGACATCGGGCCATCAAATCCCATACCTGTCTCAATTCTCAGCTTTTTCGCAAACTGAATTAATTCATGATCCTTATAATGGTCGTAATGATCATGAATCCGATTTATATAGTTTGTCGCATTAGGCATATTGTATTCGTCATAGCTTGCCAAGCGTAATACAATGCTGATCAATTCTACACGTATGTCAAACCTGGGTTGTAATGATTGGTTCTCTGGAATTATTTTTTTGCTCTCCCCAGAACTGCAAGCGATCAGCAAAGACAAATAAATAATACAAAAGAACTGATTCATAGGTGACTTTTAGTGCGTTTTAAAACCTACTTAATCTTCCCTTTAATCTCCTGCAATTTCAATAAAGCTTCAACCGGCGTTAAACGGTTAATGTCAATATCTGAAAGCAATTGCCGTATTTCATCAAAGGTTTGGCTATGTGCATCAAAAATCGAAAGTTGAAATTCTGGCGTGTTTAGCTGCTTTACTTTTTGCGAAATGTTTTCGGTTTTCCGTTGTCCCGTCTTTCCGTCTTCCTGTCTTCTCGACTCTTCATCCACATGCTGCGTTTCCAGCTGCGTTAAAATTTCATTGGCTCTTTTAATCAGTGATGTGGGCATGCCTGCCATTTTTGCTACATGAATACCGAAGCTGTGTGTACTGCCACCGCGCGCGAGTTTTCTTAAAAAGATAATTTTATTGCCTGCTTCTTTGTTAGTGATATGATAGTTTTTGATGCGGTCAAATTTTTCTTCTAATTCATTCAACTCGTGATAATGCGTTGCAAATAATGTTTTAGGTTGATGAGGCGACTGATGCAAATGTTCTACAATACTCCAGGCAATAGAAATGCCATCATACGTGGATGTGCCTCGACCAATTTCATCTAACAAAATTAAACTTCTGTCTGTAACATTATTAATGATGGCAGCTGTTTCGTTCATCTCAACCATAAATGTACTTTCGCCACCGCTCAAATTATCTGATGCGCCAACACGTGTAAATATTTTATCCGTCAAAGAAATTTTTGCTTCCGTTACCGGAACAAAGCTTCCTATATGGGCTATCAAAGTAATAAGCGCAGTCTGCCGCAACAAAGCAGATTTACCACTCATGTTTGGCCCGGTTAATATGATAATTTGTTGATCGGTTTTATTTAATTCTGTGTCGTTATGAATATAACTTTCGCCAACCGGAAGGTTACGTTCAATAACCGGATGGCGGGCTTCTTTCAATTGCCAGTCATCGCCATCATGCAGCAACGGTTTTTTATATTGATAGTGAATGGCGTTGTGTGCAAAGCAGCAAAGGCAATCCAGAACAGCGAGTAAATTTCCGTTGGTTTGAACGGGTTGCAGGTAATCGAACAACTCATTCAATAACTGATCATACAGTTGTTGTTCAAGCACGAATATTTTGTCTTCAGCTCCGGTAATTTTTTCTTCGTATTCTTTCAGTTCGGGTGTAATATATCTTTCAGCATTGGCCAGTGTTTGCTTGCGTATCCAGCTTTCAGGTACGCGGTTTTTATGGCTGTTGGTCACTTCCAGATAATAACCAAATACATTATTAAAACCGATTTTTAAAGAGGTGATACCTGTTTTCTCGGCTTCGCTAGCCTGCATTTTTGCCAGGTATGCTTTCCCGCTTTGCGATATTTCACGCAGCTCATCCAGCTCTGTTGCAATGCCATTATTGATGAAACCGCCTTTAGTAGCTGTTGCGGGAGGGTTTTCGATGATCTCCTTAAAAATCTTATCAGCAATCAGCGGACAAGGATTAAGGGCATCGCCGATACGCTGTAAGTACGAGTTGCTATGTTTTAGACAGATGTTTTTGATCAGTTGTACCTGTTGCAGTCCTTTTGCTAATTGCAATACTTCGCGCGGATTTATTTTTTTGTAGGGATTTTAGCAACAAGCCTTTCAATATCGCCGCAATGTTTGATGGCTTGCACTAATTCGTTTCGCAGATCTGTTTCCTTAATGAAGGTTTCTACTAATTCTAAACGCTCATTTATTTTATTAATGTCAATTAGTGGAAATAATATCCAGCGTTTCAACATACGCGCACCCATTGGCGAAGCAGTGTTGTCCAACACTTTTAATAAGGTATGATTGCCGTCGTTGCTGCCATGTATCAACTCAAGATTGCGGATGGTAAACCTGTCCATCCATAAAAAATCATTTCGCTGAATGCTTTGCAGTGAAGTAATGTGTTGCAGATTAGGATGCTCTGTATCTTTTAAATAATGAATGATGGCACCGGCAGCAGTCAATCCTTTTCTTTGTTCATCAACACCAAAGCCTTTTAGCGAGTGGGTTTGGAAATGTTTTAATAAAGTATCCTGCGCATAGTTTTCATCAAAAATCCATTCATCCAAAGTATAGACATACATTTTTCCACCAAAGAATTCTTTGAACTTTTTCTGCTGATGGCGTTGAAAAACTACTTCAGAAGGGGAGAAGCTTTGCAATAGCTTATCAGCATATTCCCTGTCGCCTTCAGCAATTAAAAATTCGCCGGTAGAAAGGTCTAAAAACGCCAATCCAAAATTATGATCATCTACAAAATGCAATCCGGCTAAAAAGTTGTTGCTTTTATGTTCAAGCAATTTGTCGTTAATGGCCGTACCTGGCGTAACCATTTCGGTAACACCGCGTTTTACAATACCTTTAGCCTGTTTGGGATCTTCCAGCTGATCGCAGATCGCAACACGATAACCGGCCTTCACTAATTTATGTAAGTAAGTATCCAGCGCATGATGCGGAAAACCTGCCAGATCTAAAGAAGCTGCCGCTCCATTATTTCTTTTGGTAAGGGTAATGCCCAGCACTTGCGATGCAATCACAGCATCTTGTCCGAAAGTTTCATAAAAATCTCCTACACGAAACAGCAATATAGCATCAGGATATTTTTGTTTGATAGCCTTGTGCTGCTGCATCATTGGTGTATCTTCTATATTTTTTTTGCTTTGGACATGGCGAACAAAAATAGCGCAATGATTTTTTATTTAAAGTTCAATTTTTTGAACTACGGAGTTTGTAAGAATTGGAGTGGGAGAATCGGATTCAAATTATTCTACAGCATTTGAATATGATATTACCAATGTAAAGATGTTTGGTGCTCTTTAATGATAATAACTGTTTATTATCAGTTTCTTTGCAAAGTTAGGCTCATTAAGCCAATTAGAACTTCGTTAGTTAATGTTCGAAATGTTAACGAGTTCAATTCTTTATCTGGATTTAGAGGGATATCTAGTACGGTTCCCGCACCACCTTCTATCGCCATATTTGTAAAGCCTTTAATTGTTGTGTAGTCATTGTAAGATCTTGTAAGTTCGCCTGTTTTTAAAATCAAGCGATAAGGTTTGGCTCCGGTTTTGAATGCAAATCCATCATTCATATAATCTTGTTCTATTGGCCACCAATTTTCGGGGTTGATCAGTTCCAAAGAATCTTTCGATCCGTCTGTATAGGCTATATAAATAATTCCATTAACCATCTGGCTTTGTTGGTGATTAGTGGTACCTGCCATTAAAAGATAAGCATGAGATGATTTTCCGCTAAGCGGGATATTGATCGAATCCGGGAATTGGTCCCATTGTGAAGTATAAGCAATGTTATTTTGTGTGCCAATGTTGAAAGGTATCTTATCAAGATATACTGCTTTCTTTTGTATTCCTGCTTCAGCGATCTCGGGCTGAATAAGCGGGTAGCACCAGTTGCCAATACCCTGCCATGGAATTTGTAAAGTAGTGCTTGTCGCGCTGGGCGAAAGATACTTATGTTTAAAGGTATTGGTGATATTGTCGTTAAGGATGTTGTCAATTTTTATCGGCTCGTATTGAGCTGAAGCAGGAACATCCCAATTGGTTATAGTTTGAATGGTGCTGGTTCCATCACTTAAATTAATGAAGATTTTATTTCTTCCTTTATTCAGATGAGTGGCGCTTAATGTGAAATTTTTTGTTGCTCCGGCGTCTATTGAAAATGTTTCTTTATAATTGTTAAGGTGCAATACTCCTTCTTTGCGTAATGACGTATGATTGATACATTTAATAGCGGAACTCTTTTCATTGGTTTCAGTTTCTATTATCTCAATGGCGGGCTTTGTGTGAATGGATACCGGTTGAATCCATGTGGCATTCCCTTGTTTTAAATGCAACAGTAAGTTATGATTCCCATCTGTGTTAGCATGTAGTTCGTTGATTTGGGTTCCTTGCTGCGGAAAGGAAAAAGCATCCTGAATATCATCTATTTTTTGAATTGATAATTTTGAATAGGGAAGTTTGAATTTTTCACCTTTTACCGAGTTGATAATGGATACATCCTTTTTTAAAGCATTGCCACTCCATATAATCTTTACTTCATAATTCGATTGTGCGCCTGCGTTTATTTCTATTGCCGGGTTATGCATCGTATTTTGAACCCAATGATATTTTGCTTTCTTGCCGTTTATATAAACATTTTCTACTCCATTTTTAAATGCATTCACGCGTAACACAAGGTTCATCTGCTTGCTGTAACGTGGTTTTATATTATATACAGATTCGTTTCCCGATGCTTTAAAATCAAATAAAATATTTGGTAAAGAAAGCTTTGCAAACCGCCAATCTGAAGGAAAGCCAGGATGTATATATAGTGAACCGCTTAAGGCGTCTGGAACAATGCCAAAAAGTCCTTCGGTTAATGTGCGGGCTGCTACGCCGATCGGATCTGCAAAGTCACGGTACAACTCGCCTCTTACTGCATCGTAGAAGGATAGCTGTTGAAAGCCGCCAGGACTGGAGCTTAAATACATGCTCTCTACAATACTGCTCTTCCAAAGATTGAAGGCATTATCATTTTCACCACTTTGCCAATATGCTAAAGCTGTGTTCAGGTTTTCTGCCAATGCAACATTATTAACACTCCAGGTATAAGGTTGCCAATTTGTAGTGGACAATAGTTGCAGATCATTAAAAGGAAGATCTTTCGCCTTTACTGGAATATGCGGTATATTATCATCTACATAACGTAGCATCTGAAATTGTTGAGCAGGCGTTGCTATTCCACCATCGATGGCGTGATAAATAGTCCAAAGGCCGGGAGCCGAATGAGCGAGCTTAAGGCCCAATATATCTCTATTTTCTGCAAACGTTCCTTTTTCATTTAGCCATAGTTTTTGATTCAGGGCTTTAAGTATTTTAGCTGATTCTGTTTCGTAAGCAGTTGCATCTTCCTTTAACAATTTGGCAATATAAGCGGCCATTTTATTTGCCCGGTAGTTATATGCTGTTGCATGTGTGACGCCGCCACCACTGTATTGCAGCGCATCACTAGCCCAGATGCACGCGTAAGCATCATAAAGTCCATCATCGTCTATATCATAATTTCTTTTCTCCCATTGAAGATGCAATTTAATAGACGGCCATACTTTTCTGACATAGGAAATATCTCCTGTGTATTTTAAATGAGTAAGTAGCTGGTCTATAAATACGAGGTTCATATCATAATGATGCGGTTGTATTTTCCCATCGGGATTGCGACAGATGTAACCGTTGCTGAACATTGCATTACCCATTCTTTCTTTTTGTCTGGCAAAATGTAATGCGGTGTCAGGTTCTATATTTCCTGCATCTATGTTAGTTACCTGTGATTTTAAATAACTATCAAAATGCAATCTGGCTCTGTCATGCCAACCTAATGCATCCGCAACATAAGCGCCCCGCCATGCAGGTAATCGCATGCGCCATGCCACGGAACCGTGTAAATAACTGGGAGCTTCCCAAATAGCATCAGCAGCAATAGATAATGCACTTCCGAGAGGATTTATATAAACATCAGGTGTTTCTAAAATTACTCTGTTTGCTATTTTCTTTCTTGCCTGTTCTGCTTTTTGAAAAAGGCCATCAAGCATGGCGTAACTGATAGAAGAAAGATTGTTCTTTAAAAGCAGATAGGAAACATTGTTCTCAACTTTTACCGAAGCTACAATAGCGGGTGCTGTAACTGTATTATGTGATTTAAATAATTGTAAAGGCGATTCTTGTTTATAAGCATCTGCAAGTTTTACTGTGCTGTTTAATGGAAATATGCCTGATATAATTTTGGGCTTATCTTTTTTAGTGGAGTCAGGCTTTTTCCCATATTGAATTTCGTACCGCTCATCATCCGTCAGGGGTTTTGTAAAACCATAGTATAATTGAAATGTATGCCCTTTGATGTTGTATTGATTGTCTTTGCAATAAGAAGGATCAAGGTAGAAAGAAGATTCCGGATCCGCTCCGATATCGCCGTCACGGCTGAATTTTTTGCCTGTTGCTCCGCCATAAGCTATAATCAATGATGTATTGGCGGGTACGTCTTTTGTCTCCAATTTCAGTATCATTCCTTCTTCTTCTGCCATAGCAAGTACTGAAATGTAAAGCCTTCCATTTTTTAATAGTTTGTCTTTTATTTCATAAAGCATAGCGCCCGGCCTGTAAGTGGTTTTTATATCATCGGCTTCGGTTATCCATTTGCTTTGGTTGTTGAATAAAATTCCAATTTTACAATTACCACCCATTCCCGGCATGTAGAGGGCAAATTCGGGCAAGTCTCCAGCTTCAACCCTAAAACCAGTATTTGTGCCATACAGGGCACGATTGAATTTTTTAGCGCCTTGATGTAAAATGAAATCTGTACCCGACGGCTTGTAATGGAGCACCCTTTCCTTATTATGCCACAGCTGAGCCATGGCTTGAAAACCAAAGCCCAGGGATATTAAACAAGCCAGTGTTGTAAACAGGAAATATTTTATGTAATGCGGCATTAAACAATTTTGAAAATAAAAGAGGAGGCTGTCATAAACTTGCCACCCTGAGATGTCATAAATAAATAAGTCGGTTTTCCATTTTCTAAAAGTAATTGAGGCCGTTCAAATCTGCCGTAACGCGATAAGTGAGATGGGGCAGGAGCTTGTTTGATATACTTGTCTGCTTCATAAAATGCAATCTCTGGTTTGCTCCAATGTTTGCCAGTCTTCGAATGCATAATGATACCATATTCATGATTGTAATAACCCATGTCTCTGGCTATCATATAAAATTTATTTTTTTCATACCAAACAAAGGCATCTTCCAATTGGGCATTGTTTCCCCGCTTTGAAAAATCTATTACTGGATTACCGTCATATTTTATGAATGGGCCTTCAGGGTTATCGGCAATGGCTAATCCATATTTTCTGTTGCCTCTTATGGAGCCTTTTGTTTCTTCATATTCTTTTGTATTCCATGATTTATAATATAGCAGATATTTACCTTTATGATGGATAACAGAAGGATTTGTTGTACAATGATCATCCCAGCCGCCTTCTGGCCCAGGTAGTAAAATGGGGGCGTCGGTTCTTTGCCAAGGGCCGTTAAGTGACTCGGAAACGGCGAGGCCAATACGCTTAGTATTTGTTTTGCCATTTGAATTACCCATATAGTACAGATAATATTTTCCATTGAATGTTGTAATGAATGGATTATGGCAAGTGGTTGCATCCCAATAACCTTCCCGCGGCTTTAGTATCGTACCCACAACATTAAATTCAGATTCAGGGTTATCGGCAACAGCGTGTGCAATTTCGCAGCCATTGATCCATCCGCTCATTTTCTTTTTACTGTCCCATCGTGAGAAAAAACATGAATCTTTCCATCAGGCCCTTTAATAGGGGTGTTGCACCATACGTAATACCCTTCAAGCTCTAATGCTCTGCCTACGGGCTTTAAGCGTTTGGCAAAGTCAGATACTGGTTCCCAAGATGTCAGAAAATTATCAGGTGCTATGCATATTGCTGCACTGATCAGGCTGCTTTGATGTATGAATTGTTTTCGATTCATTGATATGGTATTGCTAAAAAAATCAAGGCATCTTTTGCAGGCCTTCAGTCTTCACCTTCCATTTACCGTTTTTGGGTATACCAGGAAGTTTATGATTTGCCTGATCATACCCGGCACACATCATAGCAACAGCCGCAAGCAATCCTCCATTACCGGGCAGGTAAATAGTTAACCGGCCTTCCTGGTAATTGTGTCCGTTAGGTAAGTAGGTGTTGGTTTGTATGTCCATTAACAAAGCATCAATCGCTTTGTCGGGTAAACCCAGTCTGGTTGCGGTCATAGCTGTCATTGGAAAATCCCATCCCCATGTATCATGCCAGCTCCAGTTATTCCATATCCAGTTGAAAGTGTTTTTCATGATATGCTCATCAAGCATAGACGTCTTTGGCATCATTCCAAATGCTCCAAATACAGAAGGATGATCGGTTTTGTATTCAGGATTAGTGTAAGAATCAGTTGCACTTTCGGCAAACAAGTACTTGTCTTTTTGTTTTGGCAGCGGCGATAGATCTTTTAATACAGCATCCCATTTTTCATTTCTTTTTAAACCAAGGCGCTTGCGCCATTGCTGTGCTACGTTCAAGGCCCAATGCCAATACACTAACTCATAAGTTGGATTGAATGTTTCTTCAGCATTAAATCGCTCCTGTGCTGGAATAAGGCCTTTGCCTAAAATGTATTTATGTGTTACAGAATCATATCTTGCGAAAGATGCCATAAAGTCTGCAGTACCAAAAACAAGGTCTTTGTACTTATTAAGTATAGCTTTACTATTATTGGCACGATACAGTAATTCAGTAAAATAAATGAAGTGCGGTTGCTGCCAAATAAGAAATGCACCAATAGATGAAGGCACTTCACGGCCTTCATTGTCAGTCATTTTTTGCCAGCGCAAACCTTCGTAACCTTGTCTTTGGGCTATTCCTTTTGCTACATCTGCTACTTTAAGATACCAGTCTACACTTTTTTGTAATAACTCAGGCCGACCCCATAAGGCAAAATGGATACCGTGCCACCAATGCATTTCCAGGTGTGGTTTTCCATACCAGCTATTATAGGTAAGGCCTGTTTCCTGTGGTGGAAAATCGTCTGCACATTGAATGCGGGTAAGATACTGTGACAGAATGATGCGGCGCTCTAATTCATTAGCGCGAGAATCAGTACTTCCTGCAAAATCAATTGCGCCACCACTATTCCAAAACTCAAACCATCCTTTTGTGCTGCTGGTTTTTGTTGCTGTAAAAGAGGGCGCGGTTGTTTTTTTCTCTTGTGCAGAAAAAGAGCAACTATATTCAAAATCATTAGTATTTGTTGGAGTAATCAAAAAGTAATGAGGTTGTTTTTCTTTGAAAGTGGCTTTTGATGACCAAAGTGATTGAATAAAGTAATGAGTAGTATCCAATACATGCTTTATCGTTGATGCATTGGCTTGCTTGTTGACTATTGTTGATTGGTGCTTGTTTTCGCTTGTCCAGTTGTTGCCTCTGTCGTCCCAACTACCTGTTGGATAAGGAAGTCTTACACGGATACTAATACGCCCTTTGAGCATTAATGGAGAATTGATTTTTACAGCTATTGCATCTTGTTGCTGATGGCCATAAGTGATTACTTTTACTGGCACACCTTCTACTGTAAAGGAAGAACTAATGCTGCCATCCCACATGTCAAGTGATTGCTGAATATTCTTTATGTCTGCCAGGGAAGCCAACGAGCCATTATTTTTGGTGATTTCGAGGCCAATATTAGCCAGATGCAGGCGGTGTTCATTTTCTCTGAAATAATCAGCGGTTTTTTTATTGATTTCTGGCCCGCTACCATTTTGTACTGCATAGCTTACATCCCTGCCATTTAAATGATAGACGCGCAGCGCATCTTCAAATTTGTAATTATGAACATTCGGAAATGCATGCCAACCCCATGCACTTTGTGTGCCTAAGGGAACGCCTTTTGCATATTCATCTGGAAATGATTGCAGACCTGTTACATCAACCGTAAAAGCAAAAGATCCATTGCCTACTGAGAGGGAAGCGAGCGTGTCTGCTTTGTTAAGTTTTACTGTATGACGTTGTACCAACTGCTTCCTGTCAATTTTTGTTTGTGCATTAACTGTGAAACAAAAGAATAGTAAGGCAATTGTTACCGTGATTAATTTTAGGTTCATATGAGCAATCTTTCGATGGATAACAAATTTAATAGGAAACAAGGTATGTTACGTCCTGTACAATCCTGCTTCTCAGGGATTTCGCTTTTAGATAAATTTGTTATCTATTTTCCCCGCAGATGAGCGCAAATTTTTAACAGCAGATGTACGCACAAAAAGAATCAGCGGCAATCAGCGGGAAAAAAATACTCAAATGTTAAAAGCGTAATCCCTGTCCTGCTTTTCTGATTTATCGATAGTGTAATTGTCGTTTATATAAGATGAAATATATTCCACAAAAAAGTGTGCGACGCAACAAAGATGATATTTGTTTATTGCTGATTCAATAGAAAATTAATACAACATTAAAATAAGCATGTCAGGACGCCACAGGATGGAGTAATAATTGCGATGAAGTAATATTGAAGTCTAACGAAATCAAATTTTTGCCATGAGATTCAAGTTTATAATGCTACTTAGCTTAGTTTTTATTTTAAGCGGAAATTCCTTTGGTCAAAAGCTTCCATCGAAAAAAGTATTTTGAAAACGATGAGGCTTACCAATCAATATTTCATGAATAAATGGCCTGATGCCGGTAAGACGATCATTACTAATAAAGAAAGGCCGAGCAATATTTGGACAAGAGCGGTTTATTATGAAGGCTTGATGGCGCTGCATAAAGTTGATCCTCAGAAAAAATATTATGATTATGCTGTACAATGGGGTGAAAAACATAAGTGGGGATTGAACGGAGGAACGAGTACTAAAAACGCAGATAATCAATGCTGCGGACAAATCTATATTGATTTGTACCTGATAGATAAAAAGGAAGAGCGTGTAAAAGATATTAAAACCTGTATTGATAATGTAGTGGCCAGCGACAGAAATGAAGACTGGAGCTGGGTTGACGCGATTCAAATGGCGATGCCCGTTTTTACAAAACTAGGTAATTTGTATAACGATAAGAAGTATTTCGACAAGATGTACGACATCTATGCATACACGAAAAATACGCATGGAGATAAAGGTTTATACAATCGGGAAGATCATTTATGGTGGCGCGATAAAGATTTTGACCCACCCTATAAAGAACCAAACGGTGAAGATTGTTACTGGAGCCGTGGCAATGGATGGGTGCTTGCTGCATTGGTAAGAGTATTGGATGAGTTACCATCATCTGATCCACACTATGCGGAATATTTACAAGACTTTAAAGACATGAGTGCAGCGTTGTTAAAAATTCAAAGACCTGACGGGTTGTGGACGGCAAGTTTGCACGACCCTAATCATTTTGGTGGTAAAGAAATTACCGGTTCGTCTTTATTTACTTATGGATTTGCATGGGGTGTAAGAAAGGGGTTTCTTGATAAAAAGAGTTACTTGCCAGCAATTACAAAAGCCTGGAAAACTATGGTGAAAGATGCTGTTCATAAGGATGGGTTTTTGGGATACGTTCAGGGTACAGGGAAAGAGCCTAAAGACGGGCAGCCTGTTACTTACACAAGTAAGCCAGATTTTGAAGATTATGGTTTGGGCTGTTTCTTATTAGCAGGAACTGAAGTGTATAAGCTAAAATAATGTTTGAGATTGATTAATAAGCAAAAAAGCAGGCGCTCTTAAACGAACGCCTGCTTTTTTATTTAAAAAAACTATTATTTCTTTTGAAGCCGCATCACTGCTATATCTCCCATGATCAGAGTTAATGTATTTTCTGAAATACTAAACTTGTTGATGGTTTGCAAGGTTTTGAAGAAGGTGCTTTCTCCCTGGCCTTCGCAGGCCATTTTAGTACTCATTGGCATTCCGAATTTTATATTGCCGCCATCCAATTTGAATGAGACCCTGAAATTATTGCAACTGCTGTTTCCGGTTGCTATTGTATCGGGAAGATTAAATGTAATAGTTGGTTTTTTATTAGGGTATAAACCATTGAATGCGATTCGCGGTCCAGAAATATAATCTACTTCCCAGCTGCCGTTTAAAAGAGCTCCCTCATTGACTGTAGTTACCGCCTGGAAACGAGCCAGTGGCGCCATTTTAGCTTTGTTCAATGATAAAATATTGTTGGCAATAGTGTAGTTATCTGCTGTGCCGAAAACATTTTTTAGCTGATTTTCAATGCTCATATCTTCACACGCCATCATTGTAGACATGCCTTGCTCAAATTTTATTTTTCCATTATCAGATGATGTGTACGTGCCTCCCAGTCCGTTACATCCGCCGGATGCAGTATAGCGATTTTCCTCGCCGCTATTAAACTCGATAAAAGGCTCTTTATTGTTTATTTTATCTGCAACAGGCTGTCCGCCAATTTCAATCAGTTTCCACTTCTTGCCGGTTAAGGATGTTGTTTCCATGTTGTTTTCAGATGTGGTGGTTTTTTTGTATTGCTACAAGCGTTTAAAAGAATCAAAGCTAGTGCAAGTAGATAGAGGGGTTGTTTCATCAGTTTGTTTTTATGTTTTTAATGGTCAAATGAAATTGATTAATAACATTGATATTGTTTTTTTACCTCATCGAACTTCGTTCTTCAAATACTCATTTGCGTAGAATGATTACGGCTCATTCGTGGCTGAAGTTTATGTCCGAATTTACAACTATTCATACAAATTATCTTTTAGATTAAAAAACGGTGTTGCCTTTATATATGAGTGATTTTACAGGAGAAATGCGGGATACAGCTTCAGCTGAACAACTCGCTTCTAATAATACAGCATCGGCATCAATACCTTTCTTAGGCCATTGCTGCTTTCCTGTGTCATCCAATGGTAATATATTTTGCGTAGCAAGTTTCAAACTTCGGGAAAGGTCGAATTCCGTTGCATAACCATAAAGTTGCGCCATAACATTTGTTTTTTGCAATACGCTACCTGATCCCCATGTGTTCCAGTGATCAATGATGCAATCATTGCCTGCTGCAACGCTAACGCCATATTTATAAAGTGTTGGAATAGGCATGATCAATCCGCCAAACGGTATGGTTGAAACAATCCCTATTTCAGCCGCTGCCAACTTATCTGCAATAGCTTCCTGTTGTGCTTTTTCCAGTTTACCTAATACAAAACAGTGACTAAGAAAAGTTTTACCTTTTAATACCGGATTATCATTTACGCGATCAATAAGGTATTCTACTGTTTTTAAACCCGAGTCACCAGACTCATGCAAATGTATATCTATGCCTTTATTGTATTCAAGGGCCAGGTTTACAATAAAGTCTATTGATTTTGCAATATCTCCATCAACCGAAAAAGGATCAACGCCGCCTATAAAATCAATATCCATTTTGGCAGCTTCTTTCATATACGGTACCGAATCTGTATAATATAAACCATGTTGTGGAAATGCGACCAGCTCTGCACCAAAGGTTTTTTTCTTGTTTTCTAAAGCTTCCTGAAGATTTGTAAGTGATTTTAGTTTTGAAGTAGGTTCGATATTTACATGGCTTCTTGCAAAAGAAGATCCACGTGATTGCAAAAGTTCGATCAATTTTTCTGCACGTTCAACCGATGTATTCAACAGTTCCGGCAGTATTTGCTGTTCCAGCGCGATCATACCTTTTACACCTCCTTGTCTTCGCCGCACAGCTTTCCACGGCCCTCCATAAAAAGTTTTGTCCAGGTGGATATGCATATCTTTAAATGCTGGCAGCATTAACCAACCTTTGGCATCAGTTGCCATTGCATTCGGGTCGTTGGGTAATATGGCTGAAAATTTGCCATCAGCAATTTCAATGCAATACAATTCGGTTTTTGTAGCTATTACTTCATTGCCATCATATTCAAAACCCGTTTCCAGTCTTACATTTTTTAATTTCATATTTTGACTTTCAGCATTTATAGGTTTTCTTGTTAAAGAATCATCATTCCATTTTTTTGCAAACGATGGCGTAATACCCGCTCCAAGCGCTGCTATCGCACTGTTTTTTATAAATTTTTTTCTTGAAATATTAGAATTGTTCATTATTTGTACCTTTCGCCAAAGGTAATAGCTTATTAGGTTACAGCTTATTATTGGTAATGGTTGATTATTGAAAAGTTATAATTTATTGAAGTATGATTGTATAGTAAAAACGTTTTCATCTATTATATTTGTGCGCCAGATAAGTGATATAATGGCGATAGCAAATACAAGGAATTTTCTACTTTTTCAACCGGCAAATTTATTCTCTAAAAAACCGGTCATATCTTTACGGCAACTGATCAAGACACCCGACGGAATTACAATAGGAGAGCAGCCTCTTACACGAGCACAGCTCAGAACGGCTTTCAAAGGGTTTAATGATGAAACTTTAAAATCGATCCTGTGCTTTTCAAATATTGAATTGCAGAAAATTACTGCAGCGCTGCATCAACAATGTGGTTATATTACTGATGATATAGATAAACAAGCGGCAGTGCAGAACGCGTATAAGCGACAGATATACGCGTTCGTTGGTGCAATAAGGCGTCTGTCTGTTAACGAGTGGTATCATCCGGTGCAAACCGGTGACAAACGCATTCAAAACATTAAATGTAGTTTTTATCAATATCCAGTTGAAATCGCTTTTAGAGTGCGTAAAGCTGCTCTTTCTTTTTCCATTGAAATTTTTGTGGAGATTGGAAAGAAACAATTGCGAATAGATGATTTTTGCCGTTTTGATTTTTTATTAGAACGCGATCATTGTTATTATCAGATATCTCCGAAAAGCTTTGATGCCTTGGATTGGTTTTTAACACAGTGTAAGCTGGAATGGAGTACAAACGAGACTGACGAGCTTGAAATAGTTTTAGGGAAATTGGATCAATGGCAGGTTAAGATAGACCGCACCGAATTTACTGAAACGGAAACGATATGTGTAGTGCCGCAAGTACAGGTTTTGTTGAGTGAACTTAGTAATACCTTTTTGAAACTCGAACCTCAATTTGTATATGATGGCATCATTGTGGAGGGTTTGTTTGAACCCATTTCTAAGGTTGAAATAGCTAACAGGATAGTCAATATTACAAGAAACGAAGAAAAAGAAAAGGAACTGGTTGAGTTTTTACAATCCTTGCATGAAAAATTCAGCAATCAAAATAATGGTTTCTTTTATTTAACGTTTGCGGAAGCACAAAAAAGAAGCTGGTTTTTTAAAAGCCTATCATAAACTTCTTGATAATGAAATTGATTTGCTTGGAATTGATATGTTGCGGCATTTTCGTTACTCGCCTCATAAAGCCGAAACGATCATTAGGCAACAGGCAGACGAAGGAGACTTCGCTTGTATAGCATTTGTGGTGAAATTTGGTAAAGAAGTTGTGCCTTTGAGCAGCTTGCAAAAAGCGTTGCTCAACAACCAGAAAGCAGTGATGTTGAAAGATGGTAGCCTGGGTATATTGGGTGAAGACTGGATGAAACAATATGCTTTAATAATGCGCCATGGAAAAGTAAGAAAGGATGAAATACTTGTAGCCAAATGGTTGATGCTTGGTGATATTACCAGTGACGGAGCTGATGGTGAACCTTTAGTTAAAACAGGTATCGGCATAGAATGGTTTGGTAAATGGCAGAAATGGGAAAAGCAGGAAGCTGAACTTTATCCAATACCGGATGGCCTGAAAATAAATGAGTTGCGCTCGTATCAACGAACAGGATATGAGTGGATGCGGTTGCTCGCTGAAATTGGTGCCAGTGGCTGCCTTGCCGATGATATGGGCTTGGGTAAAACCTTGCAAACAATCAGTTTTTTGTTATATAAAATAGAGGCTAATCCTCTTAGTAAACATTTGGTAATAGCTCCGGCAAGCCTTTTATATAATTGGCTAAAGGAGCTTGAGAAATTTTCGCCAGTTGTAAAAGTTGTTATTCTACATGGTGCTAGTAGAGACATGCAGTTACTAACTAAAAATGAAGCGCAGGTTTTTATTACAAGTTACGGCACCATGCGACAGGATTTTCATTTACTTGAAAATATTGCATGGGAGACGATTGTGCTGGATGAAAGCCACCACATAAAAAACCCGGCTGCGTTAACAACCAAAGCTGTGTGGCAACTTACTGCAAGAACAAAAATTGCTTTAAGTGGAACGCCCATTATGAACAATACAAGCGACCTTCACAGCCAGATACATTTTTTAATGCCCGGTTTATTAGGCTCGCCTGAGTTTTTTAAAAAGGAATATGCGATACCAATCGAACAACAGGCAAGTGAAGAGAAAGCTGCTGCCTTGCAAAAACTTATAAAGCCTTTTATTTTAAGGCGTACAAAAGAACAGGTAGCAAAAGATCTTCCTGAAAGAACAGAATCTATTTTATGGTGTGAGATGGATGCCGATCAGCGGAGTGCTTATGAAAGTATTAAGGAAGAAGTGCGTACAAATATATTCACAGAAATAAAAGAAAAAGGCCTTAACAAGGGGAAACTAAGTGTGCTGGCTGGTTTGACCAAGTTGAGGCAACTTTGCAACAGTTGTGAACTTATAAAAGATGAAGATATATTTACTTATAATAGCGTGAAAACAAAGGTGCTGATCAATGAGCTAAATTGTATTATACCCCAGCATCGCGCGCTGGTGTTTAGTCAGTTTACTTCTATGCTTGATTTACTGGAACGTGATCTGAACAAAGCAGGAATAGAAACCTTGAGATTAGACGGTCAGACTGATGTGAAGAAAAGACAGGATCTCGTAAACACATTTCAATCAGAAGAAAGCACCACGTCCGTTTTTTTGATTAGCTTAAAGGCCGGAAATACTGGGCTTACGCTAACCAAAGCAGATTATGTATTTCTATTCGATCCTTGGTGGAATATGGCAGTTGAAAGCCAAGCCATAGATCGCACACACCGGATCGGCCAGCAACAACAGGTGTTTGCATATAGAATGATATGCCGTGATAGCATTGAAGAAAAAATACTGAAAATGGCAAGTGGGAAAAAAGACTGGCAGATGATCTTATTACCACAGAAGAGAATTTAATGAAAGGGCTGACGATTGAGGATATACAATTTCTGCTGGAATGATAGTTTGAAAATGCGGTATAAAGGCTTCGTCAAGCTCAGCCTGACAAGTACCGAGGCACTGTCACCCTGAGCTTGCCGAAGGGTCTTTTTCTCATAAATAAAAGTGCAATTTGTTATACACCTGCTTACTGATTTCATGTTATTCGAAATATGATTAATGCTTTGAGACAAATCATCTAGATTTTGAATAGCATGTTTCCCGGTACTTTTAGTAACTTGGCTTCGCCATTTGAAATAACTGGCGTTAAGATTTCTTGATTCCCCATAATGTTGAATTAATCATAGGAATAAGCCTTCGAAAATTATGTTTAAACTGCCAGCTGTTAACAGTTCTTGCCTTCTGTATAAGAATATACATATTATGAAGAAAGTTCAAAGAATTGCTGAATTATATATTTGTCCAAATATAGCCAGGATGATTGCGGCAACTATTTTTAGCCTGCATATTTTCATCTTGACGAGTGCTCAAAGCAAACCCAATATTGTATTATTTATTTCAGATGATTTGAATCAGCAGGATGTTGGTTGTTATGGAAATGCCGATGTTAAAACACCTAATATTGATTTGTTAGCTTCTGAAGGGATGCGCTTTAATAAAGCATATGCTGCATCTCCGATGTGTGCACCGTCAAGAAGTGTAATATTTACAGGTCTTTACCCATTTAAAAATGGTTCGCAAATGAATCATTTTACTGTGCATGCCCGAACGCCCAATCTTCCACAGTTTTTACAGAAGCAGGGATACCGTGTTGTTATTTCCGGAAAGGTGGATGTTTACCCAATAGATAATTTCCCTTTTGAACGTATTGGTGAGGAGTTCGGCAAATATGCACCTGTTGAAAATAGATTAGATCGTAAAATGGAAACAGTGCGAATGATAGAGGAACATTTCAAAACAAAACCTGAACAACCCATCTGCCTGATTATAGCTCCCTGGGTGCCGCATGTTCCCTGGTTTCCGAATCGCGATTTTGATCCTGAAAGATTAAAATTGCCTGATTACCTTGCCGATACTAAAGAAACCCGCCACGCACTTGCATCTTATTATCAAAGCATCGGTGAAGCAGATAAGATGCTTGGCGAAGTAATGAAAGCGCTTGATCAAGCGGGCAAGAAAGAGAATACTGTAACAATGTTTACTTCCGATCAGGGCGCACAGTTCCCGTCAGCAAAATGGACCGTGTATGACCGCGGTTTACGAGTGCCGCTTATTGTACGTTGGCCGGGAAAAACAGTAAAAGGAACGGAGTCGGATGCGTTGGTTTCGTTGGTCGATCTTACGCCGACGATGGTTGATATTGCCGGAGGAAAGGCGGAGCAGAACTGGGACGGCGCTTCTTTCAAGGACATTCTTTTGAATAAGAAAAAACACATCACGAATATGTTTTTGCAGAGACATCTGTAGAACCTCATTACTGGTATAATTATACTCCGGCACGGGCGGTTATTACAGATGACGGACTTCATTATATCCGCAACTACCATCCTGGCCTGCGTTTTATAACACATATTGATAAAGTCGAGCGTAATGAATTTTATTTTGATTCATGGATAGAACACGCGAAAACAAATGAACGTACGAGGTTTTTATTAGATCGTTATAGTTATAGGGTGCCAGAAGAGCTTTATAATTTGAATACAGACATATCAGAATTTAAAAATCTTGCAATACAAACTGCACAAAGCAAGCAGCTGACAGAAATGCAGCAGCTATTGGAAAAAGAGTTAGACCGACAAGGCGAAACTGAAACTATGATCTTAGATGGAACACTGCCGGCATTTTTCGATCAGAGTTATAGCGTCGATCAAAATAAAAGTGCTGCAGACCTTTCTTTTAATAAAAAACTCTGGAATCCTGATGTACTCTATATTACAGCGTACTTAACCAATGTTGACAAAGGAGGGGTTATTTGTGATTACTTCGATAATTTCCAACTTTATGCCTATCAAGGTAAAATTGGAGTTAAGATAAATGACGGTTTAATATTGGAAAATATCGTTCTGCCAAAAACAAAAGGGCAACTTCTTTTTAGATTATCTGCCAGCGGTGATCTTGAAATTCGATTTGATCATGATATAATATTGTCAAAAAAGCTTGCTAAAGATTTTACAAAGATCAAAGCCGGATACGTTACCAATGGCCATTTACAAGGCGAAGAGCAAGCTGGGAAGTTGCAAACTTATAAGGGAACTATTTATGACCTTAGGTTTACAATGAACGAATTATCAAGAAAGCCGTAATTATTTTAAATGTTCTTTACTAAACACATCGTGCAAAATAGAATATTGACAAGCTAATTAAACCTTTGGCCTGCATGGCCATCAAAGAGCCTGATGAAGTTCAAAAATTTTAGTTTATAAAAAGAAATTGATGCGATACTGTTTTTTAAAAACATTCATTGCCTGCCTGCTGTTTACTTCCACTGCTATTGGCCAGCAATCGAATAAGCAACCCAACGTTTTATTCATAATGGCAGATGATCTTACGATGAGGGATCTTCAGCCATATGGCAGTACACAGGTGAAGACACCAAATCTGTCGCGGTTAGCAAAAGAAGGTGTATGTTTTGATAATATGTTTAATGTGGTGCCTATTTGTGCTCCCACAAGGCAAACGCTCTTAACGGGCCTTGGCCCTGTGCGGAATGGCGCTTATCCTAATCATAGTGTTATTTATGATGGTATTAAAACGCTTCCGGTCTATTTGAAAGATTTAGGTTATAACACCGCATTAATTGGTAAAAAACATTTTGGCCCGGCGCCTTCTTATCCGTTTGATTTTTTAGGAGGTCGCAATCATGATAATGGAAAAGGACAGGATGTATATTTGAGCAAAGCTGAAGCATACATTCATGCATCCGCTGACAAGCCATTTTTCCTGATGTTTACAAGCAATCAACCACATGGTCCATGGAACAGGGGAGATCGAAGCCAATATGATGCATCTAAGATCAAGCTCGAACCTAACATGATTGATACTAAAATGACACGTGAAGAGATGGTTGATTATTTTGCTGAGATCACCTATCTTGATAGTCTTGTTGGGTACTGTCTTGATATGATTGAACGAACCGGTAATAAAAATAATACGATCGTGATGTTTGCATCAGAACAAGGCAATTCTTTTCCTTTTTCTAAATGGACATTGTATGATCAGGGACTTCGCTCTGCCTTTATTGTGCGCTGGCCTGGTGTGGTTAGTTCAGGCACACGTAGTAATGCGATGGTTCAATACACTGATATACTCCCGACATTGATTGATATTGCCGGGGGCAATCCTATGTCAATGAACACAGGTTCTAAAGATGCATTAGGAAATACAGGTTTTGACGGTGAAAGTTTTAAAGAAGTTCTTACTGGTAGACGAAATAAAATGCGGGAGTATGTTTTTGGTGTAAATACAACACGGGGTATTATAAACGGAAGCGAAGCCTATGCCAACAGATCTATCAGAAATGATCGCTATCTTCTTATTCATAATCTTAATTTTAAAAATAGCTTTTCGAATGTTGTAACTTCTTCCCCTTTGTTTAAGCAATGGATGAAAGTAAATGCAGAAAGGGCAAAACAGTATGTAATAAGGCCGGAAGAAGAATTGTATGATGTTATAAAAGATCCGTGGCAACTTAATAATCTGGCTCAGCAAACTGCATATAAAGACGTCAAGCAAAAACTCAAGGATAAGCTTAAAGAATTTATGAAACAACAAGGAGATGAAGGAGTGAATACAGAAATGCAGGCATTAAGCCGTCAGCCACGCAATGAAGGAAATGATTAAAACATTCATAGCTTTTAATAAACAGTGAAAAAATAAACATGAAGAAATATTTCTTATTTGGTTTTTTAGCAATTACTTGTTTGTGTTGTGCCAATCCCGAAAAGCCTGCAAAAAATAAAAGGCCTAATATCATTTTAATAATGGCTGATGATTTAGGCTATTCTGATTTAGGATGTTATGGAGGAGAAATTCATACGCCCAACTTAGATAAGATCGCAAAAGATGGAATTCGTTTTACGCAATTCTATAACGTATCAAGGTGTTGCCCAACCCGGGCTTCATTGCTTACCGGCTTGTATAATCACGACGCGGGTATTGGTGATATGACAACACAAAAAGATGATCAGGCGTATAAAGGTCATATTGGAAATGATGCTGTAACAATTGCGGAAGTGTTGAAAGCAGCAGGGTATAAAACCGCAATGTCAGGTAAATGGCATGTTTCTAATACACTTACACAACCTACTAAAGAAGCTCAGTTAAAATGGTTGAGTCACCAGGAACAACATCCTTTATTTTCTCCCATTGATCAATATCCAACTAACAGAGGGTTTGAAAAATATTACGGAACTATTTGGGGTGTGGTTGATTTTTTTGATCCTTTCAGTCTGGTGGAAGGAACGGAACCTGTGAAGGAAGTTCCTAAAGATTATTATCATACCGATGCTATTAATGATAAGGCTGCTGGCTATATCAGGGAAATGGCAAAAGGTGATCAACCTTTCTTTTTATATGTAGCGCAAAATGCTCCACACTGGCCTTTGCATGCGTTGCCGGAGGATATTGAAAAATATAAAAATACTTACACAAAAGGCTGGGAGGCCATTAGACAAGAACGTTTCAGCCGAATGGCAAAAATGGGCCTGATAGATCCTAAGGTAACCAAACTGTCGCCCAGACATCCCGCTGAAATCGATTGGGAAGACAATCCCAATAAAGATTGGGATGCGAGAGCGATGGCTGTGCATGCCGCGATGATTGATCGCATGGACCAAGGGATTGGCCGCATATTGACAGCACTTAAAGAAACAGGACAGTTGGAGAATACACTGATTGTATTTTTAAGCGACAATGGAGCAAGCGCTGAATTATGTGAACGCTACGGGCCGGGATTTGACAGAGCAGGACAGACAAGAGATGGACAAAAAATAGCTTATAATACGGACAAGAGCGTGATGCCTGGCCCGCAAACTACTTATTTTTCTATCGGCCCTGATTGGGCTAATGTTGCTAATACTCCTTTTCGTTTATGGAAATCACAATCAACGGAAGGCGGTATTCATACACCTATGATCGTTTCCTGGCCTTCAGGCATAAAACATAAAGGAAGTATTAACACCAGCAGGGTAGGGCATGTGATGGATTTTATGGCAACCTTTATCGAACTTGCTGGAGCAAGTTATCCTAAAGAATATAAGGGTAATAAAATATTGCCACTGGAAGGGAAGAGTTTTGCAGCTTCTTTAAATGGTAAAAAGATGATGGCCACAGTATTTTATTTAATGAGCACGAAGGTGCAAAATATGTACGGCAGAATAATTGGAAATTGGTAATGGCACAAGGACAAAAAAATGGAGCTTATATGATATAACAAAAGACCCTACGGAGTTAAATGATTTGTCCGTGCAATTTCCGGATAAAGTAAAAGCTTTGTCTGATAGTTGGAATAACTGGGCTCATCAGCATCATGTAATTCCAAAGCCCAAATAGGGGCAGCATATATGTAGTAAAGAGCATGCCGCGCTGTTAATTTATTTTCACTTCATAAAGCTTTTTCATAACTTTCCATTGATTTGGCCCGGAACATAAGAGCCCTGTATAATAAATAATCGAAGCTTATATGAAGAAGATCTTAATGATTATGTTCTCTGTATGTCAATTGGTAGATGTTGCCGCAAGTGAGTTGCAGCCCTACTTTGACAAGCAGGAATATATAGAAATGTTGAAGATAAATCAGAAAGCACATATTGCACTAGATAAATGGGTTGGCGATAAAGCCGTTCCTGTTCCAGATCAATACGATTTCATATACAGATCACCAGTTGTGGCCTTTGATAATATTTGGGACTTGTGGGTGCATAAAAATCAAAAAATAGCCGTCATAGCAGTTCAGGGTAGTATTCAAACCGAGGCTAGTTTTTTAGCGAATCTTTATGCAGCAATGGTTCCGGCCAAAGGTGAAATTCAACTTCAAAAGGGAAAGAGCTTTGAGTATAATCTTTCTGATAATCCTAATGCAGCTGTACATGTTGGGTGGTTGGTGGCAATGGCCAACCTTTCATCTACTATAGAAGACAAAATTGATTCGTGTTATAAAACAGGAATAAAAGATTTTATACTGACAGGCCATAGCCAGGGTGCGGGGATCACTTTTTTGCTAACATCATATTTGCTAAACTTAAAAGCACATGGTCGTTTACCGGGCGACATACAGTTTAAAACCTATTGCAGCGCTGGCCCCAAGCCAGGAAATCTTTATTATGCGTATGATTATGAAAGGAAGACTAAGGGCGGATGGGCTTACAACGTCATAAACCCTGTTGACTGGGTACCGGAAGTTCCTTTTTCAATCCAAACCGTTGATGATTTTACAACTGTAAATCCATTTCGTCATGCGAAAAAGATGATCAGGCAGCAAAAATTTCCCAAAAATATTGCTCTTAAATATGTGTATAACCAATTAAGCAAGCCTGGTAAAAAAGCGCAAAAAAGATATGAAAAGTACCTTGGTAATATAGTGTCTAAAGCTGTAAGAAAACAAATACCTGATCTGGTTACACCTGGTTATTATCACAGCAATTATTATGTTAGAATCGGTCCAACAATCGTACTGAATCCCGACGAAGAATATTTTACGCTTTACAGCAACGATCCCAACAATCCTAATGTGTGGCAACATCACTTACCAAAGCAATACCTTTTTTTAGTTGAAAGATTAGAGAATAATGTTGCTATAGCTGTGAGAAACATTTTCTGAAGAAATTAGCAAACCAATTATCGGGAATTTTCTCATGTTTTCATCGCATAAAATTTGCATATACACGAGCAATACTTCATATACAAATAAAACCCGCAGTTAATGCGGGTTTCAGTGGTCTGCGGAGAGAGAGGGATTCGAACCCCCGGACCTGTTACAGTCAACGGTTTTCAAGACCGCCGCATTCGACCACTCTGCCATCTCTCCGGGCGCAAAATTAGGGGTGTGGTCGCAATCAGCAAAATAGATTTTAATTTATTTTATTACTAAGTTTTTTTTGTCAGGTAGCGCAAAAGAAAAAAGACCTACTGGCTGAGGGCAGGTCTAAGCATCATAAGGACGATATTTAGAGATCAAATTTTAAGCGTATCCCGGTGCCCATATATTTAAGATTTTGTTGCGTTACATTTTTCATAGGCACTTTTATAAAAGGCTCAAGTGATACAGCATTCTTGTCAGATATCTTTTGACGATATCCTAAAGATATATTGTAAAAGCCAAGTAATGGTGTATTCTCTGTAGGTACCTGAGAAGGCTGGTTGTTGCTGGTACTCTGTTCGTTAAACATTACAGACCTGTCTTCTTTAAGTGTTCCTTTATTTGTTTCCACCGAAATCTTTACATTTCTGCTGTCGGCAAATGTGTATGTCTTATTATCGTTTATTACCACCAACGCTGACACGCCGGCTGTGGCATACAACTTTTTATTAATGCTATAATTGATTTCAACAGGTATATCTATTCCGGATAAAGAAGCGTCCACTTGTTGTAAGGTCCTTATTTGAGAAGAATTTGCTGTTGAACTATTATAAGTTACAAGTGAATTTTTTGAACCTGCTAAATCAACTGGTGCAGATGCCATAGCGTTGGCAACTCCTCCCGCTGGAGCGGTGGGATCAAAAGCACGGGAGGCCGATAGTTTTGTATGTGCAATCCCTGAACTTATTTTTATTTTATCATTGATAGCATAACCAAGCGAAACACCATAACCCATGTTAATGCCAAGTTCACCAAATAATGGAGATACATAAAGACTCGGCTGCCATCTGCTGTTTCTTTCTGCAGACTGCTTTCTGTCAGATGTTTTTGGTACAGTTGAAGCTATAAGAATATTACTTTCTTTTTCTTTAGGAGTGTTTGTAGTGGTGACGTTGTTTTTGTTGTCCACTACATTGTTTCTCCAAAAATCTACTTTCTTTTCCTGTTGTTTCTCTTCTTTAATTATTGGTGCATTCGAAGCTATTGGTTGTTGTGTTGGTTGATAAGAAGGTGTTACCGGATTAGGTGCAGGTAAAATAGCATTATTGTTAAAAGCGGGTGCTGCAATGGATTTTGTTACAGCCAACTGTTGTTGGTTATTATCAGATATTTTAGGATTTACCTGCGCATTATCAATTTGCGGCAAAGTCTCGTTGATTATCTCATTTTCGATGTTGGTATCCGTGTTGTTTTTAATTACAACATCATACGTTTCAACGGGTATGTCAGTAACGTTGGTATTATTAAAAATACGCGCAAATAAAATCACACCGATAATAACTGCGGCAGCTGCTGTTACCCACAAGGCAATAACAGGCTTCTTCCTTACAGGAATTGCAGTGTGTTTTGCAGCAAACCTTTCCCATGAACCCTCATCGTACGGCTCTTCGTGGCTCTGCAACGCACTTTTTATGTAATTTATAATATCGTCGTTTGGATCTGTCATGTTCTGAAATTTTCGCTATACAAGGCTTTGAGTTTATTTTTTGCCCTGGATAGATAGGAGCGGCTTACGTTTTCAGGAATAGCCAATAAGCCTGAAATTTCCTGGTGTGTAAAACCTTCTATTTCGTATAAATTAAAAATCGCTTTTTGTGTGTGTGGAAGTTTATTTAATAGCTTTAAAATATCTTTTGCTTCTGTGGTCTGCATTTGTACCTGTGCTAAAGGGGGTATCTGCATTTCCGATATATCTTCTTTTCCAAAATCTATTTTCTTTTTTCTTAAGAAGTCAATAGCCGTGCGGGATGCAATTTTGGCAACCCATGCCTTAAACGATGAAGTGATATCCCCGGTTTGACCAAGAGCATTGAAAGAAGAAATATTATTGAAGATTTTAATAAAACTGTCATTTACAAGTTCTTCAGCAAAGTGGTAATCATTTACATAGCGAATCACCACACCCTTTAGATAGCCGTAAAAGCCTCTGTAAAGCGCCTCTTTGTGATGCTCTTTATTGTTTTGGCATCCCTTTAAAGTATGTTCCAGTTCATCTCCGCTTAACGCCAATGTGTGTTTTTTAACCAGCTTATTACCTGCTTCGTTTGAATTTTCAGCCCGTGCTGTTTTATCTGCTGGATATACGTCTTCTAAAATGAGCATCACCGGGAATTAGCTTGTTCCTATCTGTTTTATCAGTAATCTTCTTTATTTGTTGTTTGTGCTTCACCCGTTACCGCTGTAATTTAAAAGATCGTCTATCCTAAAAAATCAGCCATGCTTACTTTCGCAAGCGTAGGCTGATTTAGTTTCATAAAGGTACGGGTCAATAAATTAATGAGCGAAGGCATCCAACTTTATTCGTGTACCGGTTGCCTGGCTACCGGCCCTGTAACCGCCACTCCATATTGTATAAATATTTCCTCTCATCAAATTAATCGGTTCCATTGTTGCCAATAAAGTATTTTGCCCGGTTGGCCTTAATTCGAATACAATATTGAAAGTTGCTTTATAACTGAAAAAATTGCCAGCTTTTTTATAGGTGATGTTTGTAGCTATCGGGTTTGCTTCACCTTTCACATATAAGTCGAGGCCGGAAGCGTCCGGGCTCATATTCGCGAAGCGGATGCGAACAGAATCTTGCCCAGCTGAACGGGTACTGTCGCCTAACGAAACAGCATCCATTTTGGCGGCAGTATCAACTATAAATACGGTGTAATATTTTCCTGCATCAAAACTTAAACCTTTAGAAAACAATGGGTTTGCACTGGCAGCGCCTGCATTATATACCTTTATTTCCCGGTTTCCTGTGTAAGCACGGAAGTATTCTATTCTGTCGGTGTAGTTAAAATAACTTACACCAAGCCTGTTATTGTCAAGTGCAACATCTAAAGCGGGCAACCCTGCTGATGCATGTACAACGCCTACTGCCGCGGCATCCGGCAGATCGTAATAGTCGTCGTTCGATTTTGAGCAGCTAACAAGTACCAGGGTAAGTAAACCCGCGCCTAAAAGGCTGTTTCGGTAGTTAAATTTAAAAAATTTAATTGCGTTCATCTTTTTAATATGTTTAAAGAGGTAGGGATTAAAAAATAAATCAGCTGAATCTATTGGTATATACGTATGCTATAGTAAAAGCGCAACACAGATCCTAAAAAATCCATAATTTTTTTTGACCTGGTCTGACGGTCTCCGTCTGGTCAGCTATGGAGAAGCAAAATGGCGTCGTTTATATAGGATCAGTAATATTCTATCGTTGACGAGTGCGACGCAAGATCGCTGCCATATATTTACTGTCGACCTCATAAAATACCTTATTGTGCCTCAATTTTTGGGAAGACTCTTTTTAGTACTGACATTTTTGCATATTTTCTGCTTCGGCACAATCATTGAAAAAGGTAATTGCCGCATAAACGGTAAATTCTAAAAAACAAAGAAAAAATATAAATATTATGGGTAAAATTATTGGTATTGACTTGGGAACCACCAATAGCTGCGTAGCAGTGATGGAAGGTAACGAGCCGGTGGTAATAGCTAATGATGAAGGCCGCCGTACCACGCCTTCGGTGGTTGCTTTTTGAAAAATGGTGAGCGTAAGGTTGGGGATCCTGCAAAAAGGCAGGCTATCACTAATCCTCAAAACACGATTATGTCTGTGAAGCGCTTTATGGGGCGCAGGTTTGACGAGGTTTCGGAAGAAATAAGCCATTGGAGCTACAAAGTGGCAAAAGGCGACAATAATACAGTTCGTATTGATATAGATGGCAGATTATATACGCCACAGGAAATTTCGGCAATGGTGCTTCAAAAAATGAAGAAAACGGCTGAAGATTATCTGGGCCAGGAAGTGAATGAAGCGGTAATTACCGTTCCGGCTTACTTTAATGACGCGCAAAGACAAGCTACAAAAGAAGCGGGTGAAATTGCAGGTTTAAATGTTCGCCGTATTGTGAACGAGCCTACTGCAGCAGCATTGGCTTACGGTTTAGATAAGGGTGGTAAAGATCATAAAATTGCAGTATTTGACCTTGGCGGCGGTACTTTCGATATTTCGGTACTTGAATTAGGTGATGGTGTTTTCGAAGTGAAATCGACAAATGGTGATACACACCTTGGTGGTGATGACTTTGATAAAGTGATCATGGATTGGCTGGCTGATGAGTTCAAATCTGAAGAAGCGATCGATTTGCGCAAAGACCCAATGGCTTTGCAACGCTTGAAAGAAGCTTCTGAAAAAGCGAAAATTGAACTTTCAAGCTCATCGGAAACAGAAATTAACCTGCCTTATATAACTGCGGTAGATGGTGTTCCTAAACACTTGGTTAAGAAATTAACTCGTGCAAAATTTGAACAATTGGCTGATGATCTTTTTGCGCGTTGTTTGAAACCTTGTGAAGCGGCATTGAAAGATGCAGGCATGAACGCCAGTGAAATTGAAGAAGTGATTTTGGTGGGAGGTTCAACTCGTATTCCTAAAGTTCAGGAAATCGTAGAAAAATTCTTCGGTAAAAAAGCTAATAGAAGTGTGAACCCTGATGAAGTAGTAGCGATTGGTGCTGCGATTCAAGGTGCTGTATTAACCGGGGAAGTGAAAGATGTATTGTTATTAGATGTTACGCCGCTTTCTTTAGGTATTGAAACTATGGGTGGTGTAATGACAACATTGATTCCTTCTAATACAACCATCCCGACAAAAAAATCAGAAGTTTTCTCTACTGCCAGCGATAACCAACCGGGTGTACAGATTCATGTAGTACAGGGCGAGCGTTCTATGGCAAAAGATAATAAGAGCTTAGGTATGTTTAACCTGGATGGTATTCCGCCAGCTCCACGTGGCGTTCCTCAAATTGAAGTAATGTTTGATATTGATGCGAACGGTATCATGCACGTTACTGCAAAAGATAAAGGAACCGGAAAAGAACAAAAAATTCATATCGAAGCGGGTAGTGGTTTAAGTAAAGACGAAGTAGAAAAAATGAAGGCTGAAGCAAAAGCTAATGAAGCTACTGACAAAGCTGAAAAAGAAAAGATAGAAAAATTGAACCAGGCAGACAGCCTTATTTTCCAAACTGAAAAGCAGTTAAAAGAATATGGTGACAAAGTGCCTGCGGATAAGAAAGCAACCATTGAAAGTGCTGCTGAAAAATTGAAAGAAGCGCATAAACAACAAGACATAGCCGGTATTGATACTGCTATGACTGAGTTGAACAATGCATGGACCGCAGCAAGTGAGGATATATACAAATCTGGCCAGGCGGGCCCTGAAGCAGCAGGTGCACAAGCTCAGCCAGGAGACGATCAGCAAGGTGCTCAACCCGGTGGTAACGCTGGTGGGGAAGATGTGACTGACGTTCCTTACGAAGAAGTGAAATAAATATTTCAGAAGCTTTAAAGAACTTTTCGAAAAATACTAAAAGCTGTCTCAATACATTGAGGCAGCTTTTTTATTTAATGATTCCTCCTATCTTTGCGCAACTAAATGCCCAAACAATGAAAGTATTTTTTGCCGGTATCCTCGTACGCACCCACTAGTACAGCCGGATTTTATTTTGACACGCATCAGTACCGAATCCATTTCGGTGCCTGATATTACTTTCATTCATTTATACATTATTACATGACAACGACACATAAGAGTGCTGGTAAAGTAGCGCTATCATTTCAATTATTAAAAGAAGCACTTCAGGGTAAAGAGATTGATTATACAACGGTTAGCATTCGCAAAGCGGTTATCATGCTAGCTATTCCCATGATGCTGGAAATGATGATGGAATCGGTTTTTGCATTAGTGGATCTTTATTTTGTAGGACACCTTAAAGAGAGCAGCATTGCTATTCAAACCGTTGGCCTTACCGAATCTGTTTTAACAGTGATCTACTCAGTAGCAATAGGTATGAGCATGGCAGCAACAGCAGTTGTAGCCAGGCGTATTGGCGAGAAAAATAAGGAAGGTGCAGCACATAGTGCAGCGCAGGTGCTGATCATAGCCTTTTTGGTAAATACAGTTTTGAGCATAGCAGGAATTATTTATGCCAAAGAAATATTGATGGCGATGGGCGCTACTGAACAAGCAGCAGAACATGGCCAGATGTTTACTAAAATAATGATGGGAAGCAGTATTGCTATTATGTTGTTATTTCTGATCAACGGTATTTTCAGAGGCGCTGGAAATGCGGCAATTGCTATGAAAAGCTTGTGGGTAGCAAACATTTGTAATGTGATACTTTGTCCTATTTTAATTAACGGTTTAGGCCCTATACCTGCGATGGGCCTTACTGGCGCAGCAGTTGCAACAGCTACTGGCCGAAGTATTGGTGTTTTATATCAATCCTACCATTTGTTTTGGGGCAAAGGTTTAATGCGGCTGGCTGCCAGGCATTTTAAAGTGGATGCTGAAGTAATGAAGTCGCTTGTAAAAATAGCAACACCGGGCATTTTTCAATTTGTAATCGCATCGTGCAGCTGGATCGTTTTAGCAAGGCTGGTTGCTGTAACCGGTGGTGAAGATGGAAGCGCAGGCTATCAAACGGCTTTAAGACTTATGATGTTTTTTATGCTGCCTGCCTGGGGATTGAGTGGAGCAGCATCTACATTGGTTGGCCAAAATCTGGGAGCAAACGCACCTGGCCGTGCCGAAGAAAGTGTGATGAAAACAGTAAAATATAATGTGATTTTTATGCTTACGGTTTCATTGATCTTTTTTTACTGGGAGATTGGCTGGTTAGTTTTTTTAGCGAGGTAGAAAATGTGCGAAATGTAGCCAGGCAAGCAATGCATATTATGGCGGTTGGCTTTGTATTTTATGGAGTAGGTATGGTGATGATCAATGCATTTAATGGCTCCGGCGATACATGGACGCCAACAAAAGTTAATTTCTTTGGATTTTGGTTGTTCCAAATTCCCATTGCATACTTACTGGCCAACTATTTTGAGATGGGTGCGACAGGAGTTTTTATCGCTATTCCTGTAGCAGAAGGAGCTATAACAGTTGTATCTTTTATACTCTTCAAAAGGGGAGGATGGAAACTGAAGAAAGTATAACGACAAACCTGTCGGTTTTTGTAACATAAAAGAAGCGTGCGATCCTTCGGCAAGTTCAGGGATAAACTGCCGAGGTTTTGATGATTTATAATCGGGACGATAAAACGAGCGTGGCAAGGAAGATGATAGTAGCATTAAAGCTGGCTTCATAAAAAACCTTACATTTATAAGTACATATTAATATATAGATTTTCAACTCAAATTACTTTCAAATAATATGACTTATTGCTTAGGAATTAAATTGAAGGATGGTTTAGTGGGTATTTCCGATACACGCATTTCTGCAGGAACTAATGTTACCACCAGAAAAAAGTATCCGTTCACGAAGATGGAAAAAGTTCTCTTTTTATTATGACAAGCGGGCTGCGATCTGTAAGGGATAAAGCTATTACTTATTTTCAGGATCTTGTTGCAGATGGAATTCCATATAATAAATTGTATGAGGCCGTTAACGCTTTTGGAGAACAAATAAAAAGAGTAGCCAAAGAAGATGAAGCGGAACTGGCAGCGTCTGGTTATAAATTTAACCTGAACGCCATTGTTGGTGGGCAATTGAAAGAGGACAAGGAACATAAATTGTTTCTGCTTTACAGCGAAGGGAATTGGATAGAAATGGCAATGGGCTCGCAGTATGCTATTATTGGTAATAGTGGACAGGGGAAGGCGATCTTAAATCGTGTGCTTGATGAAAATACAACAATAAAGCAGGCTTTAAAGGCTGGTTTTTTATCGTTTGATTCTACACGTGTAAGTTCTAATGATGTTGAGTTTCCGATAGACGTTGTGATCTACGAAAAAGACAGCCGTGATATCATTGAGAATCGATATGAGTATGACGAACTAAAACCTGTATCTGATGTGTGGGCTAAGAAATTACATCAGGCATTGGATGAAGTGCCTGATGACTGGATGGATAAAGCTTTTAAACAAACGGAGACGGATAATAATTCCATTAAAACTCATCAAAAAGAGATCACTTAATAATATTTATACAAAAAAGCCCAATAACAATATGAAGTTTAAGGTTTCAAGTGAGTTGTCGTATAACATAAAGTCTGACACGACATTCTTTTTTAATATACAGGCAGCTCAAACTAAATCTCAAACTATCATTGAGGAGCAGTTGGTTACAAGTCCGGGGAAAATTAAAATAGAGCCTTTTGATTTGGGTGTGCGCAAAGCAAGATTTTTACGTGTGCATGTGACTAAGCCCGGACATTTTAAAATTAATTACACTGCTACCGTTGAGCTTCATTTAAAGTCTGTTCGTTTTAAAAAAGAGTCAGATCTGAAAGCAAATACGATTCATCCTGACGCGGTTTCGTATTTATTTCCCAGCAGGTATTGCCAGGCAGACAGGATGTACAAATTTGCAGAGATGGAATTCAAAAACATCAAAACAACTTATGGAAAGGTTACGGCAATTTGCAACTGGATATATAAAACGGTTCATTATGTAAGTGGAAGTACGAATGCAAATACGTCTGCTATTGAAACGATCACACAGCGTGAAGGTGTTTGCCGCGATTTTGCTCACCTGGGCATTGTAATGTGCCGTGCCTTATCCATACCTGCTAGATATATAGCAGCTTACGCATATCAGCTGAATCCACCTGATTTTCATGCCTGCTTTGAGGCATATATTGATGGTAAATGGATATTGTTTGATGCAACACGAATGGTTCCGCTACATGGGTTGGTGAAAATTGCGCATGGGTATGATGCTGCTGATACTTCCTTTGCAAATATTTTTGGAGAGGCTGATCCGCTCAACGTTGTTGTTAGTTGCGAAGCGCTTGATAAAAAAGCTTTTGAAAACGCAGGGAAGAAATTGAAAACAATAAGTTACGAATAAGTCCATGAACTATTCCTATCTTCCAAATGCTTTTAAAATACTTGGAATACCTAAACTGCCTTCAAAAGTGGAAATCAATTTTTTATCTTTATTATAAAAAGCGAGGTAAGGAAGATTTTTCATTTCGTAATAAGAAGGTATTACATAAGCAATATCTTTTCCCACTGTAATGCCGTGCTTATTGAGTCCGTATTTTTGTGCAAATGCTTTCATTTCCCACAAAGGCCTGGTAGTGGCCATTACAATCTGAATACCTTTAAATTTATTGATGTTTTTTATCAACGCCTCCGTTTCATGTTGACAATGATCGCATTCCGGGCTAAAAAACATGATTAAAAGAGGTTTTTCTTTTTCAAGTTTAGCTTTGAGGTTCCACTTTGTAGTACTGTCTGCAAGCAATAAAACAGCTGGCGGAGGTGTGTTTTGCTGCAGGTACATCGGTTTCTCCTGTGCAGAACTATTAAAACTAAATACCAGCGAAAAAAGAAAGACGATAATATACTTCATTTATACTTGTTTAAAGAATTTGATAAAGGTAATACATTGATGTGTTTTGGTATCATTTGGATGCAGAGGAAATATTTTTTTGATTTTCTACGAAATTATCGTAATTTAGCATTTAAATCGTAAAATATGATAAAGCTTACACCTCAGGAAGAGCAGTTGATGATAGCCATCTGGAAAGTGGGAGAGGGGCATGTAAAGGCCTATATGGAACATATACCTAATGCCGGTCCTTATACAACAGTCGCATCAACCATTAAAAATCTGGAGAAAAAGGGATATATCTCAGGCCGGCTTTTTGGCAACACTTATGTATATAAGCCCATCGTTTCAGAAGATGAGTACAAGAAAAAATTTATGGGAAGTGTGGTTAAAGATTATTTCAGCAATTCATACAAGGAGCTTGTCAATTTTTTTATTGATCAGAAAAAACTTTCCGCGGATGAATTAAAAGAAATCGTGAATATGATTGAAGGAGGGAAGAAGAAGTAGGCCTCTCCTAACCCTCTCCGAAGGAGAGGGAACATAATCTGAAATCTTTAAATCATAAATCCAAAGAAATGCCTGTTATAATCGATTATATCCTGAAATTAAATATTTGTCTCGCGGTGGTATATCTTTTTTACCAACTTTTTTGCGCCGGCTCACTTTTTATAACTGGAACCGCTGGTATTTGCTGGGTTACACAGCGTTAAGTTTTATTATTCCTTTGATCGATATAATGCCATCTCTCGAAAAACGTGCATTGCAGGAAAACGCTATGATGCAATGGATTCCGGCTATCAATTTTGTGCTGCCACAAAAACAGAACTTTTTCGAAGCGCTTTCTTATTGGGATTGGGCTATCAGTGTTCTTCTATTGGGGTCGCTGGTTTTGTTGGTTAGGTTTATGATTCGTTATTATTCTTTTAAAAGAATGAAAGCTAAAGCAGAACTTATTTCAAATGATACAACGAAGATATATCAGCTTAATGAGCCTATTGCTCCTTTCTCTTTTGGCAACGCCATTTTTATAAATACCGAAATGCATAGTGGTGAAGATTTGGAAGAAATTATCAGGCATGAATTTGTACATGTAAAGCAAAAACATACTATTGATATTATGTGGTGCGAGCTATTGTGTGTGCTTAACTGGTTTAATCCAATTGTTTGGTTGCTTCGACATAGTGTAAAACAAAACCTTGAATTTATTGCAGACAGCAAAGTATTACAAAATGGATTGGATAGAAAAGAGTATCAATATTTATTATTAAAAGTAATGGGCAACCGTCAGTTTGCCTTTACCAACCATTTCAATTTTTCATCTTTAAAAAAACGTATTGTTATGATGAACACTATAAAAAGCGCAAAGATCCACTTAATAAAATTTATGTTTTTACTGCCTGTTGTGGCGGTGCTATTGCTTTCTTTTAGAAAGGAAGTGATAAAAAATAATATATCTGAAAAAGAAAATACAACTCAGAAGGAAACTATTGTTAAAAGGGATGGACAAAAAGAAAGCCAGGTATCTCGAAAAGATACCGTGCCGAAGGTGACTTTGAAAACTGCAATTAGTACTGGTAATCCCGATGTAAAACCTTTGATAGTTGTAGATGGTGAAACTAAAGAAGATGGATTTGATATTAACACGATTAATTCAGCAAACATTCAAAGCGTTGACGTTTTAAAAGGCACTTCTGCTACCAGTATCTATGGAGATAAGGGTTCGAATGGAGTTGTGAAAATAACTACGAAACAACACGCTTCGAAACGACCAGCAATAATGGCAAAAAGTTTTAAAATTGGAGAAAATCCTTTATATCTTGTGGATGGGCAACCTATGGAAAGAGAACAATTCGAAAATATAAATCCAAATGATATCGAAAGTATCACAGTATTGAAAGATTCGTCAGCTAAAGCTGTTTATGGGCCAAAGGGGGACATGGCGTTGTAATTGTAACCACAAAGACGATAGCCTCAAAAAATGAAAAAATTATATTGACTTCACAAGGCGGTAATATAAAAATGACCACTTCAGGAAACGAAATTGTTGCGAAGAAGATTACAATGAGTGAAGGGGGTAAAGAGATCATATTTCAGGGTGTTGCTGATGGGCAAGTATTTCCCGAAAAGAATTTAAAAGGCAAAGTGTCTGGCGTACAGATAAAGCCATCAACAGGTATAGAAGAGGTTGTTGTAGTTGGATATCCGGCTAAATCAGACACAAGGGTTTTGTCAAATCCTCCAGCCAACGCTTACTACGTATTAAACGGTGAACATGTAAAACAGAATGACATAAATCGTTTAGCTCCCAATACTATTAAATCTATTGATGTTTTAAAAGGAGACACGGCAAAAAAATTTTACGGCGATAAAGCTAAAGAAGGCGCAATTATAATTACAACAAAATAAATAAAGTATTAAATAGAGCGTATGCGCGGTTGATCCGCGCATTTTTATTGTATTGAATCATTCGGTTCTATCTCAATTATGATTTCTTTTTCTCTGTCAATGCAAAAAATAAACTCATGAGGCCAAAGCCTATCCAGTATAAATAAACACCTACGTGAAAACGCTCGCCCAACCAGCGATGTGTTAAATCGGTTCTGAAATCCCGGAACGTAAAATACAATCCTGCCATGAAAATAATAAAGCAAAATACTAAAACAGTTTTGCGTTTGATTCCATTTAGTGATTTGTCTATAAAATATAAAATGGCACCAATAATTAACATCAGCGCAAAAAACATTAAAGCAGATTGCCACCAGCTTTTAAAAAAGGAGAACTGCTTATAAAAAAGCTAATACCTATTTTTCCTATTAAAGATACACCGGCAGTTAAGCTGCCTGACAAAAGGGACAAGCCAAGTAAAATGAATAATAGTAAAAGATAATTGCGCTTCATGATTTAAGATTTTAGCAAAAAGTACATTGTTTTTATGATATGCTTTTCTTTCGAATTTTTTACTCCCTCTTCTTTGGAGAGGGTTGGGATGAGGTCTGTTTGTCCTTCATTACATTTTTTGCCACTCTGCCAATACTTAATCCTTGTATCAAAATGCTAAACACTACTACCAGATAGGTTACTACTAATAACATATCCTTTGTTTCTGATGCAGGAAGTGACAACACAAGCGCAAGAGAAAGCCCGCCACGCAAGCCGCCCCACCAAATTATTTTAGCAGCTTTGCTATCCATATTTAAAAATCTTCCAATCAACTTTTGAGGAACATAAACTACAATCAACCTGCTAAGTAATACAGTGAATATGGTAATAGCTCCTAAAATCAAGTATTCTGTTTTAAACTCAACTAATAGAATTACAAACGAAATTAATATAAACAAAACGGCGTTCAGTACCACATCAACCAATTCCCAAAATTTGTTTACGTATTCCTGCGATGTGTCACTCAATGCCACCTTTCGTTTGAAATTTCCAACCATAAGCCCCATTACAACCATCGCAAGCGCGCCCGATATGTGAACATAATTGAAGAGAGAATAACCGCCCATCACGAAGGCTAGCGTAAGCAATACTTCAGTTTCGTAATGATCTATCGTTCTCAGCAACGCATGTAACAAATATCCGAATACCAGTCCAACTAAAATGCCACCTAAGGCTTCCTGCAAAAACAATAAACCAAACGCAGAAAAATCGAATGTAGTACTACCAGATTTTACGAGCTCTAAAAGTGCTATGAAAAGCACAACGCCCACACCATCGTTAAATAGGCTTTCGCCAATAATTGTTATTTCAGTTTTTTTAGGAACATTGGCTTTTGTCAAAATTCCTAACACCGCAATAGGGTCTGTTGGTGAAATTAAAGCGCCGAACAAAAGACAATAAATGAAACTGATTTCTACATGTAACAAATGTGCTGTGTAGTAAAACAGCGTTGCAATTATGGCTGTAGACACAATTACCCCAAACAAGGCAAATATTGAAATGGGCCTGATTTCTTTTTTAATTTAGACCAGTCCGTATGCAATGCTCCTGCAAATAGCAGAAATCCCAACAGTATATTTAGAATTATTTTTTCAATATGTATTCCTTCTATTATATCATGAAACCTGTCATGAGGTAGTTCCAACCAAAACTGCGAACTTAGTATCCCAATAGAAAGTATTGTCGATAATAAAAAAGTCCGATCACGAAAGGTAGTTTAATCCATCTTTGATTGATGTAGGCAAATGTAGCGGACAGACAAATCAAAATAATTAAATACGTATAGATAGTCATTAGTTGTTGGTAGTTTATTAGTGTCGTGTCATGCATAAGGTGACTGTCAGGCTGAGCTTGTAAGCCCGTTCAATGCGCCCTTCGGCAAGCTCAGGGTGACAATAGACACGATGTATTATGCATGACACGACACTAGTTTATAAGTTAATAAGTTTACAAGGTGATACTTTGTCAAACGTTCAACCGCCGATTCCCCTTTAGGGTTATGTGGCTTCCTCCAACTGATAAATTTCTTTATAATTTCGGCCCAGCCCGTCATAGTCCAGGCCATAACCTACAACAAATTTATTAGGAATCACAAAGCCAGTGTAGTCGATCGGTACCGGATATTGTGTCATTTCTGCTTTATGAAGCAATGTAACAATTTTTAAAGAAGCAGGTTGTTGGTGTTGCAATTGTGGGAGGAAATAATGAAGTGTTTTGCCAGTATCTATGATGTCTTCTAAAATAACAACATGCTTCGCATGCAGATCAGTGTCAAGTCCAATGGCAGTAGTAACACTGCCGGTAGAATTAAGCCCTTTATATGAAGCCAGTTTAATAAAACTCACTTCGCTGTCGATAGTAAGGTATTTAAAAATGTCCGCAACGAACATAAAAGATCCATTAAGTATCGCAATAAAAACAACTTTTTTGCCTTCAAAATCCCGGTTAATATAATTGGCAAGCTCTTTAATACGGCTTTGAAGCTGCTGTTCGCTTAAATAAGTTGTAAATGTTTTATCATGAACTTTAATGGTATGCATATAACTGGAGCTATATTAATTTTTAACCAAAGAAGTTTTGTCATCGCGTAGCTTCAATTTGGTACCGATAGTTGGTGAGTCGAACTTACTTAGGTTGTTATATTTTAACAGCGATTCAAGTCGAATACCTTCCGCTTGTGCTATGTCATAAATACTTTCTCCGGCCTGCACTTCATGATAAGCTTTATCCGAAACAGTTCTTTTTAATTGAAGAAAAATAAGTGTTCCTTTTTTTACTTTGTCAGCAGGAAGTCCAAAATCGTTCATGTCGTACAATCTACTTAATGGAATATTATAGCTTCGGGCGATATCATTTAAAGAGGAGCCAGCTTTCGCAAAAATTACTTTTGTGTTGTTAATAAGAAAATCATTTTCAGGGTAACTAATAGCAGGCACTTCTTCCATCAAAGCCGGAGCTGCATTGCTAGCTTTGGCGAAATAAGTTTTGACGTCATCATTAAAAGCTAATCGGCCCAGGCCCATCAACGTATAATCTTCCAGGTTGTATTTTTCAATGAAATTAATCAGCAGTTGAGGATATTTTGAATGAGTTGCATAGCCCGCTTTTTTCAAGCCATAAGCCCATCCTTTATAATCTGTCGGATCTAATTCAAACAGTGCCGCATAGCGACTGCGGTTTTTCAGAAAGTCAGAATGGTCTTTGTAAGATTGATCGGCACTTTCATATTTCATGAAACGTTCATTCGGTGCATCGTCGTCGTGCAATACATAAGGTCCGGCATAACCTTCTTTACATTTTATGCCGAAATGATTATTGGACTTCATTACCAGCGGGCTTTGGCCAGCCATAGTTTCATGAATGCCTTGTGCCAGTTTTATAGCCGCCGGAACGCCGGTCCGTTGCATTTCTTCTACGGCTATTCCGCAATAAGTTTTGATGTAATTTTTAATGATCTCATTGTTTTGTGCATAGCTTAAAATGGATGCAAGCACAAAGACAGCTACACAATAAATTTTTTTGTCATCTCTGATTTAAATTTTTCTTATTAAGTAAAGCCCGTCTCTGATAGTTAAGGCTACTTTTTCAATATCCGCTCTATTGTTGATATAATCATTGAATTGCCTGATGGCTTTGGCGCTCTTACCTTTAGCATCTTCTTTCAAAGCTTCGCCATGGAAAAAAATATTATCGGCTAAGATAAAACCATTTTTTTAATGTGAGGGAAAATTAGCTCAAAATAGTTGATATAACCTGGCTTATCGGCATCAATAAAAATCAGGTCCCATTGTTCATTTAATTGAGGAATGATTTCCAATGCGTTGCCAATATGGAGTTTTATTTTGCTTTTATGTTTTGATTTTTCAAAAAAACTGCGCGCAATATTAGCTGTCGATTCTCTGAATTCAATGGTATGTAAAACTCCATTTTCAGTAAGTCCTTCGGCCAGGCACAATGCGCTATAGCCTGTAAAAGTTCCTATTTCAAGAATGCGTTCAGGTTTGATCATGCAGCTGATCATTTTCAGCAGCTGGCCCTGAACATGGCCACTTAACATGTGTGGCTCCGCATGATTTTTATAAGTAAAATCATTTATTTTCTTGAGTAAATCGCTTTCTGCTGTTGTGTATTGATCCGCAAATTGGGTCAAGAGTTCGTAATTCATTCTGCTTAGATAGTAGGTAGTAGTGAATAGGTAATAGGTGCTGGCACGAACAAGGGTTATTTAGTTTCTATTTTTAAATTTCCTATCATTTTACTTAGCATTTTGAATACAGATTCCAAATAATTTTCCAAGCTCGAAATATCCTCTTTCTGTAAATATTCTAATACCAGGGATATTTCAATTTGAGTATCAACTTCTACCAAAGAGCTTCTTGATATTTCGTAAAACCGCTTCCGCTCTGTTTTGGATGTCCTTGCTGAACCTTCGGCAAGATTACTACATACTGATATTGCTGCTCTGCGTAGCTGACTTACTAATACAAATTGCTCTTCTTTCGGATAAGACTTTGTATGCTGATACACTTCCTTTACCAATTGCAATGCAAACTGATAAACCGTTAGATTTTTGTGAGCTAACTGTAACATATTTTTAATTTGCTTTACCCATGTGTTTTACTATATTTTCACTTCCTATTTTCTACTCTCTATTTCCCTCTGCCTTGGTTCGTGTCCCCACGAAACAATGATGAGCATCAACCCCGCCTAATGTACACTATCCTGCTCCAGCATTTCTGCACTTACTGGTTTTGATATGATAAATAATCCAATAAAAGTTAATAATGCATTTATAATAATCAGTTCTAATCCAATTTGAAAGTCACCGAATATCAGCGACTGATACTTATCAATAAAAAACAGATGATGGGCGCAATGAAACAAACATAAGGTACCAGTTTGTCATCTGGTCTTCTTTTTACAAAAATACCAAATGCGAAAAGTCCAAGCAGCGGTCCATAGGTGTATGCCGCCAACTTAAGTATAATGCCAATCATGCTGTTATTATTAATAATATGGAACATAATTACTAATAATAAAAATAAAAAAGCAACTAGTAAATGTATCTTTTGACGGAAGCGTTTTTTTTGCTGTTCAGTCATATCATCTCTTCTGTTAAGCCCGGCAATATCAATACAAAAAGATGAGGTAAGCGCAGTCATAGCACCATCGGCGCTTGGAAACAGGGCGGAAATTAAAGCGATGATAAAAATGATAGAAATGAATGGAGGCATGTGTTGCACAGCCACTTCAGGAAATAGCTGATCTCCAGTTGCAGCAATGCCTTCCGTTGCTGCAAATAAATGTAGTAAACCTCCCAGGTACAAAAACAATCCAATTACGATTACCATGATAAAGGCCAGCGATACCATATTTTTTGAGAATCTTTTAACTTGCTAACGGAGATGCTTTTTTGCATCATTTCCTGATCAATACCTGTCATGCTTAGCGTTATAAAAGCTCCGGCAAGTATTTGTTTGATAAAATATGATTTTGAATTTACATCTGTACTAAATATCCTTGAAAGGCCTGAGCTACGCATCGCATCAAGGCTTTCGGTAATATTCATATTCATGTGTTGCAACAAATAGATCGTACAAATAATCAACCCAAGTAACATGCCCGATGTTTGTAATGTATCAGTCCAAACAATGGTTTTTACACCGCCTTCAAATGTGTAAAGTATGATCATCACTAATATAATAACGGTAGACACCCAGAATGGAATGCCAAAACTGTCGAGAATAGTGGCTTGCAAAATATTTACAACTAAGTATAACCTTGCAGTAGCGCCCAAAAGGCGGCTTATGATAAAGAACCAAGCTCCTGTTTTGTAAGATAGCATCCCCATTCTGGTTTTGAGATAGCCATATATAGAAGTGAGTTGTAGCCGGTAATAAAGAGGAAGTAATACAAAAGCTATCACCAAATAACCGATCATATAGCCAAGTGTTATCTGCATATATCCAAAAGCATCATTGCCCACAGCGCCAGGCACACTTACAAAAGTGACGCCACTTAAAGATGTTCCGATCATTCCAAAAGCCACCAGCATCCAGTTACTGCTTCGGTTGCCAATAAAGAAGGATTCGTTATTGCTGTTCTTACTTGTTTTCCAGGCTACGACAAGCAATAGGATAAAATACGCAATGACAATGGAGAATAAAAATCCTGCAGACATATTATTTGTTGATTAATTATTTTGTTTCGGTCCAACTAATTTTTGAAGATAGGGAAAAATGCTACTCCTTTGTAAGAAAATTTTCAATCATGATAATAAAGTCACTGGCGGTATTTTGTGGTTCGAAAGACGGTAAAGAAAACTTGTTTATAGAACAAGCAACTGCACTGGGCATTTGGATGGCATCAAAAAGTATAAAATTAGTTTATGGTGGCGGAAATGTAGGCTTAATGGGACATGTGGCAAATGCGGTTATGGAAAATGGCGGATCAGTAACAGGTGTAATTCCAGAGATCTTGGATGCCAGAGAAAGATCGCACAAGACAATCACGGAATTATTGGTAGTAGGCGATATGCATATACGTAAAAGAAAGATGTACGAACTCTGTGATGCGGCCGTTATTTTACCCGGTGGTTACGGAACGCTGGATGAGCTTTTTGAAATGATCACATGGAACAATCTTTCTATTCACGATAAGAATATTTATATCATTAATCTTAACGGGTTTTACGATCATTTGCTGGCGCATATTGAAACCATGCTACATAATGGATTTTTATATGAAAATCCATTACATAAATTAACTATTGTATCCGGTGTTGAAGAGTTTGTACTGTTACCCGAATTTATGAGCGAAGGTTAAGAAGAACGCTTTGTTTTTTATCATTACCTTTGCGCCCCAAGTTCTTTACTTTATTTCTTTATCAAACGGAAAAGGTTTTACTTAACGTAGATTAATAGGGAATTGTGTGCAAATCGCAAGCTGTCCCGCAACTGTAAGTAACAAAAAGTTTTTACCCTTGTTGTCCACTGCCCCGAATGCTTTTCGGGACGGGAAGGACGGTGAAAATGTTACAAGCCAGGAGACCTGCCTTTACTGTATTGACTATGCTTTCGTGGAATGAAGCAAATTGTCATTGATGCATTTTATCTCAGGGAATTGCTTTGCCTTGCCGGGATTTTTATGTGCATTCTTTACATTTTTTATCCACCTAAGTATTGTTGAAGTTGAGCAAAAGAGCTTTTATCTGATTTTATCATTTTAAAAGCAACAAATGCGTACACAAAACTTAGGCTATCCGCGGATTGGTAGCCAGCGTGAACTCAAGAAAGCCTGCGAGCAATATTGGTCAGGCAAAATTCCTGTGCAACAATTATTGCAAACAGGGAAAACAATCAGAAATCAAAACTGGCAATTGCAAAAAGAAGCAGGAATAGATTTGATTCCTTGCAATGATTTTTCTTATTATGATCAGGTGCTTGATGTTAGCATTATGGTTGGCGCTATTCCTGAAAGATATCATTCTTTGATGGAAGCCAAACAGTTGCCTGATATTGACCTGCTCTTTGCAATGGCAAGAGGATATCAACAAGATGGACAGGATGTAACAGCAATGGAGATGACTAAATGGTTTGATACGAATTACCATTACCTTGTTCCTGAATTCACTGCTAATCAAACATTCACTTTGTATAACACAAAAATTCTGAATGAATTCTTGGAGGCAAAAGAAAGCGGTATTAACGCGAAGCCTGTTTTGTTAGGCCCAGTATCTTATTTATTATTGGGAAAAGAAAAAGAGGAAGGTTTTCACAGATTGGAATTGATCAAAAAATTATTGCCTGTTTATCTGGAAATAATAAGCAAACTCGATGATGCCAATGCTCATTATATACAGTTTGATGAGCCTTGTCTTTCATTAAACCTGAGCGAAGCCGAGCAAAAAGTTTTTGAAAAAGCTTACAGGGAAATTAAGAACCGTTTCCCGCATTTGCATATTATTTTGGCAAGTTACTTTGAATGTTATGGCGATAACTTGCAAACAGTTTTGAACCTTCCTGTTCAAACCATTCATCTTGATTTGGTTCGTTATCCCACACAATTGGATGATATTTTAGCAACCGATTTTGTAAAAACTAAAACCAATCTTTCATTAGGTGTTGTGGATGGCAGAAATATCTGGAAAAACGATTTTCAACAATCACTTTCATTGATCAATAAAGCAGTTGAAAAAATAGGATCGGATAGGGTTTTGATTGCGCCATCTTGTTCATTGCTCCATGTTCCCTGCGATTTGGATTTGGAAACAAATGATAAAACGCTAACGCCTGAAATCAAGCCATGGCTTGCATTTGCCAAACAAAAGATTGATGAAGTAGTAACATTGAAACAGCTGGCAAACAATGAAAATGCCGAAGCTGTAAGTATCAAAATGAAAGAAAATATTGAGGCCAATGAAAGCCGTAAAACGTCTATTTTAATTCATAATAATAAAGTGAAAGAACGTGTTGCAGCCATCGGTGAAAAAGATGATCAGCGTATCAGCGATTTTTCTACAAGAAAAGTAAAACAGCGAAAAGCACTGGGTTTACCAATGTTTCCAACTACTACAATTGGTTCTTTTCCGCAAACAGCTGAAGTAAGAAGTTGGAGAGTAAAGTTGAAAAATGGCGCGTTGACACAGCAGGAATATGATGATTTGATTGCGAAGGAAACAACCGAAGCTATACGCTGGCAGGAAGAAACCGGCATTGATGTGTTGGTGCATGGCGAGTTTGAACGCAATGATATGGTGGAATATTTTGGTGAACAGTTGGGTGGTTTTGTCTTTTCTAAAAATGGATGGGTGCAAAGTTATGGTAGCCGCTGTGTAAAGCCACCCATCATTTATGGCGATGTAAGTCGCCCTGCGCCTATGACGTTGCGCTGGACTGCATTTGCACAATCGCTTACTAAACAATGGGTAAAGGGAATGCTTACCGGGCCGGTTACCATTTTGCAATGGAGTTTTGTGCGCAACGATCAGCCACGTAGCGAAACCTGCACTCAAATTGCATTGGCTATCAGAGATGAAGTAGTGGATTTAGAAAATGCAGGGATCAAAATTATCCAGATTGACGAACCAGCCATCCGCGAAGGTTTGCCTTTGCGTAAAGAGAATTGGCAGGAATATTTACAATGGGCGGTGAAGGCGTTTCGTATTTCCGCAAGCGGCGTAAAAGACGATACGCAAATTCACACGCACATGTGTTATTCAGAGTTTAACGACATCATTCAAAATATTGCTGATATGGATGCAGATGTTATTACTATTGAATGTAGCCGCTCACAAATGGAATTGCTGGATGCTTTTGCTGATTTTAAATATCCTAATGAAATAGGGCCTGGCGTTTACGACATTCATGCTCCAAGAGTACCTTCAAAAGAAGAAATGATGCTATTGATGGAAAAAGCGATGGCCGTTGTACCTGTCGAGCAACTTTGGGTGAATCCTGATTGTGGCCTCAAAACAAGGCATTGGGAAGAAACCAGAACAGCATTGAAAGAAATGGTAGATGCTGCAAAAGGGCTAAGGTTACTGGTGCAGCAGGATTGATACGGGATACACGTATAATTTATAGCCCACGGTTTAAACCGTGGGCTATAAATTATAAAACCTTCGAGGTTTTCTTTTATTTTCGTAAGATGAAAATTCGGTTTCTTGTTTATACATTTTTGTTATGTTATATAAACGTGTATGCACAATCCACAAGTGCATCACAAATTTTGCAGCGTATTCAAAAGCTCAAAGTGTTGGGGTCGGTGCTATACATTGCGGCGCATCCGGATGATGAAAATACGCGGCTGATTGCTTATTTGGCTAATGATAAATTGTATAGAACCGGTTATTTGTCGCTAACACGCGGCGATGGAGGACAAAACCTGATTGGCGATGAGCAGGGCATTGAATTAGGTTTGATAAGAACACAGGAATTGCTTGCTGCACGACGCATTGATGGTGGTGAACAGTTTTTCACCAGAGCTTATGATTTTGGCTATTCAAAAAACCCACAGGAAACTTTCACTAAATGGGATAAAGAAAAAGTATTAGCGGATGTAGTTTGGGTGATCCGTAATTTTCAACCCGATGTTATTATCACAAGATTTCCGGTAACCGGCGAAGGCGGACACGGGCATCATACGGCCAGCGCTATTTTGGCAAATGAAGCGTTTAAAGCTGCTGCAGATCCTAAACAATTTGCAGAACAACTCAAATATGTAAAACCTTGGCAGGCGAAAAGAATACTTTGGAACACTTTCAATTTTGGAGGAAACAATACTACCGATCCGTCTCAGTTTAATGTAAATGTTGGCGGGTTTAATAGTTTGCTTGGAAAAAGTTACGGAGAAATAGCAGCTGAAAGCCGCAGCCAGCATAAGTCACAGGGGTTTGGTTCTGCTGCAACAAGAGGCGATAGTTATGAATATTTCAGGACAACAGCAGGTGAAGCGCCGAAGAAAGAGCTTACAGATGGTGTTGATGTAAGTTGGAGTAGAATAGGTGAAAACGGAACTGAAATTTCAAACCTGATTAAAGAAGTTGAACAAAAATTTAATACTGCAACTCCACAGGCTTCCGTGCCGGCACTTGTTAAGCTGTACAAATTGTTGCATAAAAATGGTGATGATTACTGGATCAATAAAAAGAAAAAAGAAGTACAGGCTTTAATTGCACAATGTAGCGGCTTATATATTGACGCTTATACCAACCAGCCTTTTGCTGTTCAAACAGGCAATGTTTCTTTGAATATCGTTTTAAATAACAGGCTGGGTGCAGATGCTACTTTAAAATCTGTTTCTCTTGCAGATGTGAATACGAGTGTAAATAAAACACTGGAAAAAAATAAGAATTTCACACTCGATAAGAAAATCGAGGTGCCGTTAAGCAAAGAAGTAACACAACCATACTGGTTAAACGAACGAAAAGAGGAAGGTTTGTTTTTTGTGGCTGATCAGCAGATGATTGGCGTTGCGGATGTGCAACTCGCTTACATAGCTAAGTTTTCAATTAATATTCAAGGCCAGGATTTTGTATTTGAAAAGCCGGTTAGGTATAAACATACTGATCCTGTAAAAGGCGAAACTTATCAACCCATGATTGTTGTGCCGCCCGCTACCGTAACCGCTTCGCCTAATTTGCTGGTGTTTAATCAAACCGATCATCGCACGCAACGTGTTCAAACGCAATTGCACGCTTTTGCAAATATTGAAGGTAATATCACCGCAGGCCTTACTGGCATTGATTATTCTGGGGTGCAGCAAAATACACTTCAATTAAACAGCGGCAAAACTGCTGTTTTCAATTTTGATGTAACAGAAAAGCATGCGCCTGAAGAAGTATATACTTTAACTGCTTATGCCAATAAAAAAACTGCGAAAGATACTGTTGGTTATCATCTTGCTTTAAGAAGTATTGATTACGACCACATACCTTCCATCAGGTATTTTTATCCTGACTTTATAACTACTTTGAATATTGATTTAAAAACTGTTGGAAAAAAGTAGGTTATATTCCCGGGGCCGGGGACAAAGTGGCTGTGATATTGGAGCGCATGGGTTATGATGTAACTATTCTGGATAAAACAACACTTCCTGTATATGATTTAGGCCGTTTCGATGCTATTATTACTGGCGTGAGAGCTTACAACACCAACGAATGGATGGATGAATATTACGATGAGCTGATGAATTATGTGGAACAAGGCGGAAACCTGATCGTTCAATATAATACGAGTAATAACATAGGTTCTGTAAAGTCTAAAATTGGTCCGTATGACTTTAGCATTACTCGAAACAGGATTACTGATGAGAATGCTAAAGTGACAATTATGGCGCCTTCACATAAAGTGTTTAACTTTCCGAACAAGATAACAGACAAAGATTTCGAACATTGGATACAGGAGCGAAGTATTTATCACGCAGGCGGTTGGGACAGCAATTTCAAACCGTTGCTGTCAATGGCTGATCCGGGCGAAGGAGCCGAAGAAGGTAGCCTGATTACAGCTAAATACGGAAAAGGAAATTTTACTTATACCGGACTCGTGTTTTTAGAGAGCTGCCCGCCGCAGTACCAGGTGCTATGCGCTTGCTGGCAAATTTGATTGCGTTGAATCAGGAGTGATAAGTTGATAGGTGACAGTTGATAGATGACAGTGTGGTTGCAGGTTACAGGTTCCGGATTACTGGTATTTCGTACATCGTAATTCCTACATCGTATATCAATTGTTGATTGATAACCGGAACGATAAAACGAGCGTGGCAATACCGATGCTATATATTCTACAGCTGGGTCAATAAAAAAATGTATTTGAATAATGAGCGATAATAATAAGAAAACGATAATGGGAGTAAGGCGCGGTGAAATGGCATTTTTTGTAGCCATTATTATTGGCTTGATAATAGGCACATTGGTGAAGAAAGTAAGACTGGGCCTGATGTTGGGGCTGATTATAGGATTGTGTATTGTTTTTTTAAACAGCTTTCGTAAAAAATAATAACTATGCATGAAGATGATAATAGGCCTCCTTTGTTTGGATCGTGGCATATCTGGTATGTAGTTGTGGCGGCTATTTTGATATTGTTAATTGTATTTTTTTATTATTTGACGAAGAAATTTTCATGACTTCATTAGACTGGATAGTACTTGGCGGCACACTTATACTCATTATTCTGTATGGAATATATAAAAGCAAGAGCAGCAAGGATCTTGATGGGTATTTTTTGTCGAACCGCAGTATGCCCTGGTATGTTGTTTTGCTAAGTATTATTGGTACGCAGGCGAGTGCTGTCACCTTCTTAGCCGCGCCGGGACAGGCTTACACAGATGGCATGCGTTTCGTTCAGTATTATTTTGGATTACCACTAGCTGCTATAGTAATATGCATATCGTTTGTGCCAGTTTTTAGCAGGCTTAAAGTATATACCGCTTATGAATATCTTGAGAGCCGATTTGATTCTAAAACACGAACCTTTACTTCTTTCCTGTTTTTATTACAACGTGGTTTGTCGACGGGCATTAGCATATTTGCGCCGTCGCTTATTTTGTCAGTGATCTTTGGCTGGAATATTTATGTCACAAACTTGTTAATTGGTGGTTTGCTTATTATTTACACTGTTGGCGGTGGAGCCAGGGCTATTGCTTACACACAGCAATTGCAGTTTTTTATTATAATGATAGCTTTGTTTTTAGCGGGTTATTATATGGTGAAAGGATTGCCTGAAGGGATTGGTTTTACTGATGCTTTGTCGATAGGAGGTAAGTTGGGGAAGTTCAATGTAATTACAACTGGTTTTGAAAACGGATCGTTCGATTGGGGAGATCGTTACAATATTTTCAGTGGTATTATCGGTGGCTTTTTTTAGCGCTTTCCTATTTTGGAACCGATCAATCGCAGGTGGGGCGCTATCTGACAGCTAAAAACTTAAAGGAAAGCCGGGTAGGATTATTGATGAATGGTATTGTAAAGGTGCCGATGCAGTTTTGCATATTGTTGCTAGGCGTATTGGTGTTTTCATTTTATCAATTTCACAAAGCTCCGGCATTTTTTAATGATTATGAATTAACAAGACTTGAGAATTCCCAATACAATGATGCGTTGGATATACAGAAGGAAAAGCTTGCTCACATTAATGATCAGAAAGCTGTATTGTTGAAAGGGTACGCTAAAACTAATTCGGATGAAAAGTTGATTGGTTTAAAACATTTACAGGACAGCGTAAGCCTTATTAGAAATGATATAAAAGATTTAATTAAGGAAAACGGCGGCAGTGAAAATGATACTAATTATATTTTTTGAAATTCGTGATGGATTATTTGCCGAAAGGGCTTGTGGGGTTGATTATTGCTGTGATTTTCCTGGCCAGTTGGGGAAGCATTGCGGCAGCTATCAATTCATTGTCATCAAGCACGGTAATAGATATTCATAAAAAATATTACAAAAAAGCCAAGCGGGATGATTATGCTTATTCCCAAATCTACACGATTATATGGAGTTTGTTTTGTATTGGCGTTGCGATGTTTGTAGCCAACTGGAGCAGTAGCTTAATTGAAGTAGTTAATATTTTGGGCTCACTTTTTTACGGAACTATTTTGGGCGTTTTCCTGGTGGCGTTTTATGCAAAAAGAGTAAAAGGCAACGCTGTTTTCGCTGCGGCCATTATTACTGAAGTAGTGATTATTTTGTTATTTATTTTAAATGAATATGAAATAATAAGTCTCGGATTTTTATGGCTGAATATGATTGGAGCAATTATGGTTTATGTGATTGCTTTGTTGATTCAGCTCATGTTTCCTCAACGTATCCCATCAGCGGAATAATTTTCTAAAAGGAATATCAAGAACGGTAAACGAAATATTACTTTTGAATGTGTAATGCCACCATTCTGTGGCTAGCGCAGTAAAGCCATGTTTTTCCATAGCTGATTTCAACAGCGCGCGATTATCTAAAATATGTTTTGGTAATGCTTTGAATGTGTGATGAGCAGTATCGGTAAAATTGTCAAAGCCTGTTCCCATGTTCAATTCTTTATCAGTTTTCAAGTCAATCAATGTAAGGTCAACGGCTGTTCCTCTGTTGTGGTTGCTACCTTTGACAGGATTTGCAACATAGCGTTCATCTTTTACAAGCTCCCAAAATTTCTCAGTTACTGAAAATGGCCGGTAAGCATCAAAAACTTTAATGCCAAGTCCGGATTTTTTCAAATCTTCCTGGACTGCCGCAAGTGCTGCTGCCGCCGGCTTTCTTAAAAATGTGGTATTCGTTCCTTTTGAATACATGCGCCTTTGCATGAAATTATCGCTGTCGGCATATTTTAAGTCATACACAATGCCCGGTACAACTTGTTTTAACTCCATCATCTTTGTTTCAGGATGAATAGTTGAATGACGTTTATAGCTCTTAAATGATCGTTCGACTTGCAGTTTTGTTTGCTGCGCTTGTGTGGCAAGCGTTGCAGCTATGCCAACTAAAATAGCGATGATAGTTTGTCGAAACATTTACAGGCGTTGGGTTTGATGTTATTCTGTTGTTTGCCCGTCAAAATCTTTCTCATTTTCTTCGGCTTCTTTTTTGTAGATCGTACAATACCATCTTTATGATGAGGTGGTGCGTAAATGGTGTACATTTTTAACGCAGTATTTCCAGTGTTGATTACATTATGTTTTGCTCCCGAAGGAATGATGATCGCTGATCCATCTTTTACTGCATATTCATTACCATCAATGATGCATTTACCTTCGCCTTGTTCAAAGCGAAAGAACTGATCATTTTCGTTATGTATCTCTTCTCCAATTTCTTCGCCGGGTAATAAGCTCATCAACACCAATTGCATATGTGATGCAGTATATAATACTTTTCTAAAGTTATTGTTCTCGATGGTGAGCGATTCAATGTTCGTGTGGAAACCTTGCATGTGTTTTACTTTTTATTGGTTACAAATCTTCCTCGCGCTCCAGCATAAGGATGGCGCTTTGCGGAACGATAAAATACTTATCACCTTCATACATTACTTCGGTGGCGCTACTGATTAAGAAGATGGCAAGATCACCTTCTTTTGCCTGTAAAGGCACATATTTCACCTGGTCTTCTTCGCTTTTCCAGGGCTCATCATCAACGGCTACTGGTATGGCATAACCCGGGCCTGTTTTAATTACATAACCTTGTTGCACTTTTTCTTTTTCCTGAACACCGGGAGGGAGATATAAACCGCTGGCAGTACGTTCGTCGGGCTTCGCTGGTTTTATCAAAATCCTGTCACCAATAACAATTAATTTTTTAAACCTGTTTTCAGATGTAATACGCATAGTTAAATTTCGATAACAAAAATACTGATTATTTTTTTGATTTTTTTGTTATGCGATTGCGAGATACGAATATAGTTATTGGGCAATTATTACGATGTGGAAATATACTCGACAATAGTTACGATTTTTGTCTTACCAATATTCTTTAAAATCAAAAGGTCTTTGTCTCCCGTTAGTAGATGAGTTGCTCTGCCATCTTTTGCGAGTGCTAATAGAAAGTTGTCTTTGGGATCTCGGCAATGAGTTATTTCTGATTTAACTGAAATAAACATAGCCTTTGTTTGCATGTCAATTAACAAATCATCCAAATCATTTAGCGAAAAGTATTTCCTGAATTTTGGTCGTTTTGCGACTTCTATAAATTCATTAATCAACTCCTGACTGAATAAAAGAATAATGTTAGAACTTAGAAGCAAATGATCGAGTTTGGATTGGTCGTTTGTTAACAAAAAACTTATCCATAAATTGGTGTCTATAATGATTCTATCCTTTCTTCTTATTGGCATGCCGTTTAGTTCTTACGCTTTCAACTTCTTTTGTTATTTCTTCCAATGTAGGAGGGTTTAAAGATGCTTTTTTACGTATCCGCTTAACTACCTTCAGAAAAGAGTCATTAGAAGTTTTTGAAATAGAAATTAATTTCAAATCAGCAAGGTCTTGCAACAATTTATCTGCCTTAGGATTTAATATATCTACCTGATAAGTCATTTACCAAATTTAATAAAAGTCTTTGAAAGATTTTGATGTTCTCATAGAAACCGCAGAAATACATGGTAATTTGTATTACTCATGAAGCCATGTGTAATATAAAATACTTTGCGGTATGCTATCGTCAAATTGAACCTTTAATGAAGTAATGTAGCGCATAAGTTGCATTTATACAATGGTTGCCCCAATGGCTGTCAAAGTCAAATTTGAATGACCAAACTGCACATTCTATTTCTGCTGGTGTTCCTTTGTCAAATAAAAGTAAAGCGTTTTTAAGATCTATGTAAATGTCACCTAAGTCGTCAAGTAGATCTCCACAAACAGTTTCAATGTTGCCTTCCTTTGTTGGATCAAACACATGGCAATAAAATCTATTGGTGAGTTTGTTTGCAAGCCTGTTTAAAACAATCTCAACTTGAACTTTAGTCATTATATCCGGAAAGTCCAAATTGAAACTCAGGTCTACAAATTGAAGATTTTGCCCACCGAAATACAATGTATGCAAGTGATGTTGAGTTTGCTGCAAAAAGGAGATATGATTTTCTGTTTTATCGGTTTCAATAAAATTACAAAAATCTCTGGCAGAATTTATAAATGCAACGAAACTGTTCGCTTGAATTGTTTCATGAATTGTCAAGGTAGTAGGTTATGTTATTGTATAGCTGTATAAGTATAATTTTGTGAGAAATGCGGCTAAAGTTCAACAATCTTTTTACTACGCAGACTGTCTACTTTTATGATGAAAGTTTGGTATTGTCCAATCAATTCGTTTAAGGCGTTCACTTCTTTATTGCTGTTTATTTCTTGCTCCAGTTGTTTTTTATAACCGGTTAAACATGCGCAGCTTCTTTGTACTTGTTATATACACTATCAATTTTAATTCCTTCAATAGCTATAGCCAGATTTTTAGTTGCTTTTTCCCAATTAATATTATTGTAGTGCAGGCGTAACATGTCAGCTTGTTTTTCCCAATTGGCAGCTTCAAGTTTTTGGCTGTAAGCTTCTTTAAGCAATTGCCTTTCTTCTTTCGTAACAGTTTCAGCTAATGAATTATCAATAGCTTTCCAACTTAACTCTGTTACAATTTTCTTAGTAGCAGTTAAGGCTTCCTGAACTTTATTTTCTTCAGTTTCTTTTAATTCGGGTGATACAACTGTGATATTATTTACAAAAGTTGCAGCAACTTCTGTGTTATTTTCTTCGGTACGGCTTTCTTCATGAGCAATCGTTTCTTTCTGAACTTCTTCTTTATTTTCAGGAACAGGTGCTGTTTTTTCCTGATCTTGTAAAATTATTTCAGACTCTACTTCTTCTTTTGGAATATCTTCTATTGTTGAATGAACTGTTGGTATATAAGTAGCGGCTGGTTGATTGTAAGCGAAGTTTTCCAACGATGTTGTTGGTAGGTTCACTTTTTGTATGAGCGATATTGTAAATGCAACTGCAATAAATAGAGAAAGTAGGGTTAAGCTTTTTAGGGATGGGTATCTTCTTTTAGCCGATCCTAATAACCATTCTATTCTTTCTAAAAGAGAAGAGCTTTTACCCGAAATGGGAATGGCTAATTTATTTTGGTCTTGAAAATTTTGTTTTGCAAGTTGCAGAATAGTATTAGCGTACATTCGATTGTTGTATTCGAACTGAACAACCCATTTGTCTGCAGATTTTTCACGCTCCAGGCTTTGCATCTTTGCAAGCATTTTTGCAAAAGGATTGAAATAAAAAATGGTAAGAATGATCTGCGTAAGAATATTTTGCAAATAGTCATTCCTTTTTATATGCGCAAGTTCGTGCAAAATGATAGCTTCCACCTGATGTGTGCTAAGCTGATTGACCATTGCAACAGGTAGCAATATAACAGGTTTGATAAAACCAACTGTTAAAGGCGATGAAATAATAGTTGATGTAAAAATCTTTACTTTTCTTTTGATATCGAGGTATTGTGATGCATTAAGTAAAAATATCTTTAGGTGCCCCGGAACTTTGGCCAATCCCTTATTTCGAAGTATATACACATTTCTGATTCCGAATAGAAGTCTTGTTGTGGGAACTATCAAAAGCAGCAAATAAGCAATTGCTGCATAAAACATGATGGGATATACTGAGCCGATGCTATCTATCCATTGAAGCATACCAAAGTTGATATACGGGGTTAAAATAGAAATGAAAAAAGTGATAATAAAAGAAACAAAACTGGTCAATAATGCTGCAAAACTAACACTGCTTAGTTTTTGTGGTGAAACGTTAAGTCTTGCATAAAGCAAAACCAGCAGCCACAACAACCCTGTTTGCCAAATACTGTTGAGAATGGCATTTCCTAAAGCAGTAAGTATTAATTGCAAGCTATCAATCATGAGGCTTTATTTTTTCTTCAGGTCATCAATTAAAGATTGTATTTGATTAAGTTCTTCTGCTGATACTTTTTGGCTGCCCAATGCCTGCATTACCAGTTGAGATGAAGAACCGCCAAAGAGATTACCGATGAATTTGTTCAGCAAGAATTTTTGTGTGTGCTCTTTGTTGGTGGCTGCCTTATAAATATGAGTGCGTGCAGAATCATCTCGTTGAACCAAACCTTTTTCATGCATTATTTGCATCAACTTAAGCGTTGTAGTATAACCGATCTCCCTGTTAATTACTAATTGTTCATGCACATCCCTAACAGTAGCTTTTCCCTTTTGCCAAAGCACTTGCAAAATTTCCAGTTCACTTTCCGTTGGTTTAAGCGTTTTTATTTCAGCCATACACAAAATTTTAAAGCAATTTACGATTTGTTTCGTATAATTAATACTGTATTAAAATTCAGGGATATTTTTTAACAATTGTTTTGAGAAATGTATGAAAGTTTGCAGAATAGGCAAGTAGGGAAATAGTAAGTAACAAGCAGTAAAAAAGTTGCAAAACTTGTCATTTATCATCTGTCAACTGTCATCAATTAATCAGTTGTTTAAAATAGTGATCAACTCATCAATTTCATTAATCATGTAGATCTTACTTTCTGTATCGTAGCATTGTTTCAGATCGCTAAGTAATTTTTGAATGACCTGTTTGTGGTTTTGAGGCCTGAAGAAATCAGGTTGTCCTGCAGATGATATTCTGTTGAAATAATTATAAAGGTCGTTGTGAGTAAACACCTGGCCAATGGTCGGATCGATAAAAAACTCAATGTTCAGGTGCAGTTTGTCTGCATCGATTTCTGTTCTCGATTTAAAATAAGCCAACACAAACTGGTTGGGTATTGGTATAAGTCTTACGGGAATATCTAACAATTCGCAAAGCAATAAATAAAGTACACCATTGCCTGTTTGATTTCCTTTTTTCGATTCTATAACATTTGAAATTAAAAAATCGGCGGGCCATTTTTTCCCAGGGTCAGTGCCTTTCAAACCAAAGTAATTATATAATATACTTGTAATTACGTTTACCTGTTCTAATGGAGTAAGGTAATTGTTGAGTTCGATCCAGATATTGCGCCTTAGGCGTTCTACATCTTGAATTACTTTGCCTGTGTGCAAATCGGGGTATAATAATTTAGCAACAAGTAGAGCGCCGGGCAATAGCTCGTGATGAGCAGCGTTGTTCCATTCTTGAAAATCATTTTTTAAGTTGATAAAATGAAGTCGGTGTATAAGCAGTTCAATGCGTTCCTGTACTGCATCGTCGATAGTGTTTTCCCAAAGATCTTCGAGGTTAGCAATTATGGGCGTTCCGTAAGCAATGATGCGGTTACTTACCGCTTCAAAAACTTCGTTATCCGGATCTTCGATCAACGTAAGTAGGGCCTCAACTTCTTTTTCATTCTCCATTGAAACAAATATAGGAAAAGTTGAAGGGTTGAATAGTTGGTTTGTGTCGACAATTTTATTTGACCGGCAGATGAATATGTGGCGTCGGCATTGCCACGCTCGGTTTATCGTTCCGATTATAAATCATCGTTCAAATTACGATGTATGAATACTGTGACCTGAAACTTGCAACTTCCAATTTGAAACCACTACTCCATATTATGAAACACTTTCTGAACGTCTTCATCCTGTTCCAAGCGTTCGATTAATTTACTTACATCTTCGGCTTGTTCGTCATTAACGGGTACTGTAGTTCCGGGAATCCATTCTACTTCAGCGCTTATCGGATGAATATTTTTTCTTCCAAAGCTTTTTGCATATTCCCAAAATCGGTAAAGCCAGTACGCAGCACTATAACATTATTACCTTCTTCGTCTGCACTTTCGCCCAATTCTTCCAGGCCATAATCAATAAGTTCCAATTCTAGGTCTTCTGCATTTAAACCTTCGGGGTTTAATTTGAAAACGCCCATTTTGTTGAACTGAAAAGCCACGCTGCCACTATTTCCCATGGCACCACCGCCTTTATTAAAATGAGATTTTACATTAGCAACGGTACGAACATGATTGTCGGTTGCTGTTTCAACAAGTATCGCTACTCCATGGGGTGCATAACCTTCGTAAAGAATTTCTTCATAATTCTCCATTTCCTTACCCTGCGCACGTTTAATGGCTGCTTCCACACGGTCTTTAGGCATGTTAACGCTTTTAGCATTTTGCATGCAGCGGCGTAATGCCGGATTGATTGCAGGGTCAGGGCCGCCTGATTTTACAGCAATGGCTATTTCTTTACCAATTCTTGTAAACTGTTTGGCCATGCGATCGTAGCGGGCAAACATCGTAGCTTTACGAACTTCAAAAATCCTTCCCATATTAAAATGATCTAACTGTTAAAATTAAGGTGGCAAACGTACATAAAATTTTTCATCCGGATTTTACTTAGCCGATTGAAAATTTTATGTCAACTTCTATCTATCCGAAGTAACTATAATTGTTCACAGATGAAGTTGAAGTTTTTATACATGCAATAAAAAAGGCTGCCGAAGCAACCTTTTGAATAAAGTTGAATTTACTTCTTATCCCTCAGCTTACTGTGTTTTTTACTATAACCGAAGTATATAATAAAACCAAGTGCTAACCAAACAAGTAGTCTGGCCCAGTTTTCCCAGCCCAATCCTAAAATCATTGCAAGGCATGCTATAATTCCCAAAATTGGGAATAAGGGTACAAAAGGAGTTTTGAACTCTCTTTTCATGTTGGGCTCTTTTTTACGCAAAATAATAACCGCAGCGCACACTAATATAAACGCAAATAGAGTTCCGATACTTGTCATGTGCCCAACAACATCACCCGGTACAAAAGCCGCAAATAAACCCACTAATAAAAGAATGATAAGGTTTCCTTTAAAAGGCGTTTGAAATTTTGAGTGAAGCTGGCTAAAAGAAGCTGGTAATAAACCGTCTTTACTCATTGAATAAAATACGCGGCTTTGGCCTAAAAGCATCACAAGAATAACCGAAGTAAATCCTGCAAGAATGGCTATTGTTACAGCATCAGATAACCATTTATAACCTGGCATAAAGCTTTGGATGGCTGCCACAACAGACGCTTCTCCACCTTTTGTAGGATCTCTGAAAAATTCTACTGGCGCTAATCCTGTAAGTACATGGCCAAATAATAAATATAGTGTTGTGCAAATAACGAGAGAACCCAGTATACCTATAGGTAATGCTCTTTTAGGATTTTTTGTTTCCTGGGCTGCGGTACTTACTGCATCAAATCCTATAAAAGCAAAAAACACAGTTCCGGCAGCACCTAAAATTCCCATCACGCCTCCAAAGTTGTGTGTAACACCCTGGTGGTCTACGTACTTGGTTGCTGTTGGAATGTAAGGAGTATGATTAGCGGGATTTATAAAATTCCATCCCAAGAATATAATTAGTAAAACGATAGTTACTTTCACGATTACTATAATCGAGTTTACAAAGGAAGATTCTGAGGTTCCTTTTATAAGAAGTAAACTCATTAGTGTTACAATAAATAACGCGGGGATGTTCATGATCCCTTGCACGGAACTTACTGAAGCTTTCAATGTTTCAGGTAAGACAGCTAACACGTCTTCATTGATGTTTAAAGTATTGGTGCGGGATAATTCTGCAAGCTGGCCGGCAGAAATATAATTGCTGAATTGCAATGCATCTGTAGCAGACGCAATATTAATTGTATTCAACTCCTGAAAGGGAGAGTGGCACCATTCATATGCAATCGGCTTCCAGTGCAATATCTGAACTAACAAATTATTTAAATATTCACTCCAGGCAATACCAACGGTAGCTGCACCTACTGCATATTCCAGCACAAGGTCCCAACCAATGATCCAAGCAAGCATTTCTCCCATTGTAGCATAAGTAAATGTGTAAGCGCTACCAGAAATAGGTATAGAAGAAGATAATTCTGCGTAACAAAGCCCGGCAAATGCACAACCGATCGCTGCCAGGATAAATCCAAAAGTCACGGATGGACCAGCATTTTGAGCAGCAGCAGCAGCGGTACGCACAAAAAGTCCAGCGCCAATAATGGCTCCAATCCCTAAGGCAACAAGTCCTCCGGCAGTTAAAGTACGCTTCAACCCTTTTTCAGTATCGGCTGCCTCGGCTAATAAAATGCTTAGTGGCTTTCTTGTAAATAATCCCATAAGTATCTACTTTAGGTGGTATATTATTGTTATGAATCTTTTTTGAAAGGCGAAAAATAAGGAATAATCGTAAATGCGTTAACAAAACTTTTGGCAATTCCATATAATATTCACTATTTTACCAAGTTTTAGAATTCTAAGAGAGCTGGTTCAAGCCTACCATAATATATACTTATGACAAAAAATAAAGCCGGACGACTAACATTAATCACATTTATTATTGTAGTTGCATTATTACATCTTTTCAGGTTTAAAGCCAGCACATTACCTGATGGGCTTTTGTTTGTTGTGGAAGGCATACTTATTGGCATGCTTTTCTTTTTTGATTTTCTAAAAAGATCATTAACAAAAAGGAAAGCCGGGTTAATAGCACTGATCGTATTCACTATCGTAGCTGCTTTACATCTTTTTAGCTTCGAAATCAAAGCGTTGCCAAGTGCTTTATTATTTGTTTCAAGATGGGTACTTGTTGGCGCGTTAGTTCTTTTTGCTTTTTACAAACGATCATTAACTACCTGGATATTAGTTGCAATGGCGATGGGAGTAGAGATTGGCGTTGATTTTCCTGCTTTTTCACAAAATCTGCAATTTTTAAGTAAAATATTTTTAAGGCTTGTTAAAACAATAGTCGCTCCGTTATTATTCTCAACACTGGTGGTTGGCATCGCCAGTCATAGCAATCTGAAACAGGTGGGCAGAATGGGATGGAAATCCCTTTTGTATTTTGAAGTGGTTACTACTTTTGCTTTAATCATCGGACTTGTATTTATTAATATTACGCAGGCGGGAAGCGGTATCGTAATACCCGAAGCTTTGTTGCATGATTTGCCAACAGCAGTACCTAAAACCTGGCAGGATCACATTATTGACATCTTCCCTGAAAACATTATTAAATCTATATATGAAGGTAATGTGTTGCCGATTGTTGTGTTCAGTGTGATATTCGGTATTGCTTTGGCTATGCTTTCTGAACAACGTAAAAGACCTTTGATTGAATTTACAGAAAGCCTTGCTGAAACGATGTTTAAGTTTACTAACATCATCATGTATTTTGCGCCGTTTGGTGTAGGTGCTGCGATTGCCGTGACTGTCGGCCATTTAGGTATTGATATTTTGAAGAATCTGGCGTTACTTTTAGTTACATTATACCTTGCATTATTTTGCTTTTTACTTTTTGTTTTGTTACCAATTGCGTTGTTCGTTGCGAAAATTCCCGTTAAGAAATTTATACAAGCGATCAGGGAACCAGTATCGATTGCTTTTGCTACAACCAGCTCAGACTCCGCACTGCCAAAGGCTTTGGAGAATATGGAGAAATTTGGAGTGCCACGTAAAATTGTATCTTTTGTAATTCCAACAGGCTATACATTTAACTTAGACGGCACCACATTATATTTATCATTAGCATCTATTTTTGTGGCGCAGGCAGTAGGCATTGATTTTTCTTTTGGAGAACAATTGTTTATTGGTTTATCTCTTATGTTAACCAGCAAAGGCGTGGCTGCTGTTCCACGGGCTTCTTTAGTGATTTTGATAGCAACAGCTCACACGTTTGGATTACCTTTGTGGCCCATTATGGCGATCTATGGAATTGATGAGTTGATGGATATGGCCAGAACCAGTGTGAATGTTATGGGAAATACATTAGCCAGCTGTGTTATTGCGAGATGGGAGGGTGAGTTTGACGATCTAAAAGCACAAACCTTTACTGATAAGTAAAAATATTATATAATATTTGTATTAATATCGTAAACTATTTTATAAAACCTTTGTTGATACCTCGGCTGCCAAAAAACAACTAAATACAGCTGCCACATAAACAAATTAAGCAGAGAAAGATAAATTATAAACATGATTGAGTTATTGAGTACAGCATTTCAGTGGACAGATTTACTTCAACCACAATGGTATATTGAAAATGGTGGTTTATGGTTATTGTTATTTGTGGTTTTTGCTGAAACAGGTTTATTTGCCGGGTTCTTTTTACCCGGAGACACATTATTATTTGTAGCAGGGATTTACGCACATAAAATAGGAGAGGGAGCAACGGCAGAGCCTGGACTTACTTATCAATTTCTTAAATTATTTGGAATAGGGCATATTCAAAATGAATGGGTTGACCTTATAGTTTTGTGGGCGCTGATCGCATTTTGCGGTATTATGGGTAATATGGTTGGATATTGGACAGGTAAAAAAGTTGGCCCTGCTATGTATAACTGGAAAGAGAATTTTTTCTTTAAAAGAAGATATTTAGAACAAGCGCATGATTTTTATGAAAAGAATGGAGGCGGCGCAATTATTGTGGCAAGGTTCCTTCCTTTTATACGCACTTTTGCACCTATTATAGCAGGTATTGTGAAAATGGATCGCGCAAAATTCATGTTCTATAATATAGTAGGAAGTGTGGCCTGGGTTTTCAGTATGATCTTCGCCGGACATTTTTTACAAAAATGGATGATGAGTGCTTTTGGCTTTGATCTGAAAGAACATCTTGAAATTATTATCATTGGAATTGTTGTAATAACAACCTTGCCGGTTGTATTGAAAATTGTAAAGGGAGGCAAAAAAAGCAAAGAGAAATTGATTCAAGAGGCGCAGGAAGAAAGAGTCGAAAATATTATTGAAGAGCAAAAGAAGGATTAGTTTTTTGGTTTCCTGTTTCAGGTTACCAGATTCAGGTTATTGTGATTCTATGTTGATGCTATCACGATTCATCTGCTAGGGCAATAAAAATTATGATTCGTACAACCCCTTTTCAACTTATTAACTAGTCGTTGCCCGCTTCTTTTATATTTGCTATTTCCAAAATATTTGTTCCGTAATACTTTCCGGTACTAACACTGATCATAGCTTTAGCAAGTTCCGAAAGATGGATCAGTTTTTTAGGAGCTAATAGTTTGATGCCCCATATAACAGGTTTATAAAGTTTAGGCACATTTTGAGCACCTTTAAAAGACTCCATCCCACCTGGTCTGAAATTATAGACAGCCTTAAAGGGTAGCTTCATTAAATCATTTTCCGTTTTGCCTTTTACCCGCGCCCATCTTATCCTTCCTTTTTCTGTGCTGTCTGTGCTGGCACCCGACACATAGCAGAAGACCATTTCAGGATTTTGCTCCGCCAGCGTATTAGCAACATGTAAAGTAAGCGTGTAAGTATTCCGGTAATAATCATCGGCACTTACACCAACAGATGATAAGCCAAGGCAGAAAAAGCACGCATCGTATCCCTTTAATTGATCTTGAATAGGACTGAGATCTTCAAAATTGCTATGCAAAATTTCAGTGAGTTTGGGATGGCTCACATTGCAGGAGCGGCGGCTTATCGAAAGAATACTTTCAATACGATCATCTTTCAAACAATGATTCAATACACCTTCGCCAACCATACCAGTGGCGCCTGTAATTATAATTTTTAATTTTTGCATAACGTCTATTTATAATAAGAAGACGTGATTGTGCACTTTTTACTCTGTGGGGCGATAAGCTGTGGTGTATTTCCTCCATTTTTCAATAACCTCATTTATATCGCCCGCCAATTCTGATTCAAAAAATACACGCTCACCAGTTGCGGGGTGCGTAAAACCTAATGTTTTAGCATGCAAATGCCTGGCGGGAGCAGATATTAAAACAGTTATCGATGAATTGTTTGTATTTGGCGTACACTGTTCCTTTTACAATGCGGTCGCCACCATAAAAATCATCATTAAATAAAGGGTGGCCAATGTGTTTCATGTGAACACGTATCTGGTGCGTGCGGCCCGTTTCCAGTATGCATTCTACCAACGTTACGTAGCCTAATCTTTCCAATACCTTATAATGTGTGATGGCTTCTTTACCATGATCTCCTTCAGGATAAGCTTCAAACAATTTTCTGAAACGTTGATTGCGGCCCACATGCGCCACAATCGTGCCTTCGTCCTGCTCTACATCGCCCCAAACAAGTGCCATATATTTTCGATCAACCGTATGATCAAAAAACTGCTTAGCCAAATTTCGCATTGCCAGTTCGGTTTTGGCTAAAACCAATAAACCCGTGGTGTTTTTATCAATGCGGTGTACCAGGCCAAATCTTGGTAATGTTTCAAGGTCAACCGCAATATTTTTTGTTGAAGGTAATAGGCTATCGCATTTAGCAATGTGCCGGAGTGATTGCCGCTTCCGGGATGCACTACCATTCCGGCGGCTTTATTAACAATAATAATATGCTCGTCTTCATAAAAAATATTCAGCGGAATATTTTCGGGAAGAATATTGTTTTCATCCGGTTCCGTATCCGTATAAACCACAATTTCCTGGTTAGCTTTTATTTTGAAGTTCGGCTTCACTTCATTGCCATTTACCAGCACCATTTTATTGTGTATGGCCTGCTGAATTTTGTTGCGTGTAGCGCCTTCAATGCGGTTCATTAAAAACTTGTCGATGCGGTACGGCTCCTGGCCGGCATCGGTTTTAAAAACAAATTTTTGATACAGCTCATCGCTCGTATCCTGCTGTTCTATTACTTCTTCGTTCATTGCATGCAAAGGTACAAATGTTATTGGCTACAAATGATGTATCATATTTTTTGGCGTATGACAAATTCACCTTTTATAAAATCGCCAGGAGGCGATAGCATATTAGTGCGAGGCGAGACGCCTCGCACAGCGGTAGATTTGTCATACACCCTATTTTTTAGCCCGGCAATAAATATATGGCATCTTCCTTGCCACGCTCGTTTTATCGTCCCGATTATAATTGATCCTATAAAAACGCGGTCGAAAGAGTTTAAAAATCTGTGCAGCTGGTTAAGTGAACAGATTCTGTTTATTTTTGTTAATTAGAAGGTCACAAATAAAAATGAAACAGCAGGTACACTTTAAAGATTTAGGAAACATGCGCTACAAAGACGCATGGGATTACCAGGAAGATATATTACAGAAAAACGTAGCTATTAAAACAAAGTTGCGTGAATTGGAAGATAGCCAAGAACCTGAAACCGTTAACCTGAAACCTGAAACCACCAACCACTTGCTTTTTGTGGAGCATCCTCCTGTATTTACATTGGGTAAAAGCGGCGATATGAATAATGTGTTGATGAGCGAGGAGCATCTTTCAAAGTTGGGCATCGATTTTTTTAAAACAAACAGGGGCGGAGACATAACCTTTCACGGCCCGGAACAATTAGTAGGCTATCCAATTTTTGACCTGGAAAAATTTTACACTGATATCGGCAAATATCTTCGAAATATTGAAGAAGTTATTATGCTTACTTTATCTGAATACGGATTAAAAGGAGAGCGATCACACGGGGAAACTGGTGTATGGATAGATCCTGATAATAAAGGGCGCGAGCGGAAAATATGTGCAATCGGCGTTCGTACCAGCCGTTGGATAACAATGCATGGCTTTGCCTTGAATGTTAATACCAACCTGGATTACTTTAATATGATCGTTCCTTGTGGTATTCAGGGAAAACAGGTTACCTCTTTGGAGAAAGAATTATGTAGTAAGGTTGACATGGATGAGGTTAAGCAACGGGTAAAGGCCAATTTTGAAACTGTGTTTAAAGTGGAAGTTGTTTAGGCTTTAATTTAGAGAAGGTTTGTTTTTTTGTCCTAAAAAAAGTCACCTCATCTGAGGCGACTATTTTAAGTTTAATCATAGGATAAATATATTGGTCTGAATTATTTTACTTCGTTTCTAAGCGATTTCAATTTAGAACCTGGAAGATATATTTGGAAACCAACACCAACATTAATTTTATTTATAGCAGGTGTGCTTCCAAAACCTAATGTCAAATCATATTTTGCTAAAGCTTCCAAGGCAATATTTTCATTAACGAAAAATGCTACACCCGGGCCAACACCCACATTAAAGCCATTTGTCGAAACACCATCTTCACCTTTAACTTTAGAATTACTTCCTGCGATACCGGCATTTGCCTCTGCAAAAAAGCGAACTGGCTTGGGTGAATTAATATTGACTTTTTCCATTTGAGCATCACCAAAATAATAACGTGCTAATGGTCCAATATTATAACTAAAAGTATTACCAGCATCTTTTTGAGTTTGATAACCTAAACCTACCTGGCCACCAACCGCAAAATTGTCCTGTATAAACCATGCGACTTTGGGTGTTACTTGAATTCCAAATTTAGAACTCCCCTTTTGTAATTCAGTACCAACATTACCGATTGTACCTCCAATTAAGTAGTTTCCTTTTTCCGTTTGTGCGTTTGAAACAATAGCTGTCAGGCTAAAAGCTGTTGCTAAGAAGAATAATTTTTTCATAAATTATGGTTTTGTCTTTCTTTTTACAATAACTATGCCGCAAATAAAAAACCCGGCATTAAACCGGGTTTCTATACAAAATTCATCTCTTAAAACGCTAAGCGAGTTGCGCAGTTCTCTTTCTTTCAGTAGGCGCTGCAGCACTCCTTTCCACCTTGTTCCTTTCAAATCTCGTCGCTGTCCATACATGGTCTAACTCAACGTTATCCATGCCAGCAAATCCATCTTTGGTCAACTTATTCCAGCTTCGATCACGATTAAGATCTGTAACGATCTTAGAAGTAATTTTAGGATACGCAATCCAAAATTTAGTGTCCTCTTTTAATGAAGGCATTACATCATTCAAAATACCATTCAGTTGGTTTTCATTAACGGCAAATACCAAGGCAAAGTCAAGTTTCCTTGATCTTAATAATGGTGTCATGTTTTTTGCGAATGAAAGCTTGCTGAATTGTTTTTCAATAGAAGAAGGTAAGCCCTGAATTAAAAGATTCTTTTCGTCTGCGTACTGTAATTTTTCAAAAACTGTTTGAATCATACAACTTGTGGGATTTATTAAAAAATACCAGATATGTTAGGACCTGGTTAAATATTTACAAAGCCTCGAAAAGGTTTTGCAAAGGTAACCTAAATATGTTTAATAATCGACATATTTAACAAAAAAGCCACTGACTTCTGTAAGTCAATGGCTTTTAAATTACTTAAATTAAATATGTATTTTTTACTTACCGATTGGTTTGTAATATTTCATGGCTTCAGGCAAATATTTTTGAAGTTGTTCTATTCTTCTTTCCGGTCCTGGATGTGTGCTTAAAAATTCAGGCGTATTGCCGCCGCCTGCCTGAGCTTGCATTCTTTGCCATAAACCTATGGCTTCCTGAGGGTTATAACCAGCCATTGCGGCCCAAATCATTCCGTAACGGTCCGCTTCTAATTCCTGTTTTCTTCCAAATGCCAGAATTCCTACTTGCGAACCAACACCTACTGCGCTGCTAAATATATTTCTCATACCTGCAGAACTTTTGTTAGCCATAAACGCATCTAAAATGCTTCCACCATATTGTGCTGCAATTGTCTGGCTCATACGTTCATTTGTATGTCCAAATAAAGCGTGAGAAACCTCGTGCCCCATTACATTGGCCAGGGCAGCTTCATTCTGAGTGATGGGGAGCAGCCCAGTGTACACTACAATTTTCCCACCGGGCATGCACCAGGCATTTGCCTGATTGTCTTGAACCAGCTTTGTTTCCCATTGGTATCCCTGCAAGTCCTGCGACATATTGTTTTGTTTGAAAAACTCCGTAACGGCTGACACGATCCGCTGTCCCACCCGGTTTACCATTTCTGCATCTCTGTTTTTAGATGAACTTGGAACAACTTTGCTACCCGATAAAAAAGATTGATATTCACTAACAGCCATTTGCTGCAATTGAGATTCTGGCAAAAGTTTAAACTGGCTTCTACCTGTAACAGCATTGGTTGAACAGGAAATTGCAATTGCTGCAACAGCGAAAAGGCTGAGTATTTTTTTATCATTGTTTTGGCATTTAATTTAAATCTAAAATGTCTAAGCAATAAACGCAATCATTATACCAAAAGTATAAAAGTACGGTTTGAGAATGTATATCCTGGAAAAGAAGATTTAGTCGTTTTGGTCTTTTAGTCTCCTTCTATCCCTCTTTTTAAAGATAGGAACTTTATTTTCACCACCTTTAATAATGCGGCTGATATTCTTCTGATGTGTTAGAATTACCAGCAGTGCAACGGCAACTGCAAAAACACGATAAAAGTGATTATCTACATTGAAGATGACTAATATAAATACAGGAAATGCAATGCTGGCGAGGATTGAGCTTAATGAAACGAATCGGGTTAGATAAAGTACTAACAAAAAAACGCCCGAACATGCTAATGCGGTCCAGGGTGAAATTCCAATAACTAATCCAAATAATGTTGCTACTCCTTTGCCACCTTTAAAATCTGCCCAAACAGGGAATATATGTCCTATTACAGCTGCAATGCCAAAAATAAGTTGCATATTCAGTAATGCGATTTCAGTGTCAAATGCTGGCAACAGTTCAACAAGCTTTACTGCAAAAAAGCCTTTCAGCACATCACATATCATTACGAAAGAGCCCCAACGCGGTCCAAGTGTTCTGAAGGTGTTAGTAGCGCCTGCATTACCGCTTCCGTAGTCTCGTATATCTATGCCGAAAAACCCCCTGCTCACCCAAACGGATGTAGGAATACTTCCCAAACAATAAGCACATAAAACTAATAAGATTTCCTGCATTTGATTATCCGTTATGGAGCAATTTGAATATCAAATATAACATATATAAGCATCAAACTGCTAACAAAATATATTAAAATGATAACCTGTAAAAGATTGAAATTTCAAAACGTTATGCATTCTAACGGTCGCAAATATATAGCCGAAAATTAAAATAAGAATCAGTGTTCCTTATTGCCTGACTAATGTAACTGTTTTACAGCGACTTAGGATTCATATGAAAAAATTAAGCATATCCATTTATTCCTGGAAATTTTTTCAACCAGATCTAATTGGCTGGATTGCGCAGTGTTTGTAATTATTTCCTCATCTTCCTCCAATATGCCGCTTAGTATAATAACGCCTTTTTCTTTAAGCTGATTAGATAGTACCGGAATATTATTGATCAGAACATTGCGATTGATATTTGCCAGAATGATATCAAATTTCTGATCGAGCAAACCCGAATCTGATTGTATTAAACTAATACCTGCTGTGTCATTTTTTTCAAAGTTTTCTTTTGCGTTAGCAATGCTCCAATCATCTATATCATTGGCAACAACAGACGAAGCGCCTAACTTGTGAGCCAATATTGCTAAAACGCCGGTTCCGGTTCCAAAATCAAAAACAGCTTTATTAGTGAAGTCGATTTTTTGCATTTGTTGCATCATCAAATGTGTTGTAGCATGATGGCCTGTACCAAAACTCATTTTTGGTGTGATTACGATCTCATGCTCAACACCCTTCATCGGTTCATGAAATGAAGCCCTTATGCCAACAAAACCATCAACTACAACGGGACTGAAATTGGATTCCCATAAAGCATTCCAGTTCTGAGTTTCTATTTTTTCTTTTTGATATAAAATATGATGTGCTGATGCTATTTCGTTGATGCTCGCTTCATCAAATTGTTCTGTTAAAAAGATGGCTTTTAATTCATGATCTGTTTCTTCAAAACCTTCTGCCTTATCCTGCAGGCTGGCAATGACGATGTCTTTTATTTCTTCAGCAATATTGCTGAATATTATTTGTGTGTACATTCTTTAATGGTGATTGTTAATAATTAATCGGGACGATGAAGGGAGTGACACAATATCGATGATAGTAATGCAAAAGCTGGTAAAATTATATTAACTATTCTCAATAAAACGGGTAATTGTATATATAATCAACCCAACAAGGCCGCCTACAATCGTTCCATTGATGCGTATAAACTGAAGGTCTTTGCCCACTTCCAGCTCCAGTTTATTGCTGAGTTCTTTACCTTCCCAGTCGCCAACGGTATTGCTAATGAGCTCGCCAGCTTTTGCTGTGTTTCTTAAAATATATCTGTACGCTGTGTGCCTGATCCATCTATCTAACTTTTGTTGTAAAGCCTGATCATGTTTTAAATTATCGGTTAGTTCCTGCATCGTCTTTTTTAAATATAACTGAATCGCAGATTCTTCTGACTCAGATCGTTGATAATGCTTAGTTGCAGATGCTTCCAAACAGCAGCAGCATATTGTTCTATCCTATTGCCGTCTAATAACATTTGTTTCACTTCCTGCAACTCCTGCTGCCATTTGGGGCTGCTTCTGATATCATTAATAAATTGCTCCAACTGCTCATTTAGTTCCTTCCTTATTTTATGATTGGGATCGTCTTCAATTTCCAATAAATATTTAGCCAATCCATTTGTGATTTTCGATGCAATCATATTGTCAACAAAGCCGGGTATCAAAATATGGCTTTCCTTTTTTACACGTTGGCGAACCATCGCCTCGTTCTCCATAATATAGCCTCGAAGCTTTAAAACAATATAATTAAGTATGCGAACCTGGTCACCTCTTTCCACAATAATATCCAGCCCTGATGCCAGCACTTCATTTAATTTTATTTCTTTCAGAAGCTCTTTCGATTTGTTGGCAATAAAACTGGTTACCGCTTTGTCATCGGCTTTTTGAATAACATCCTTTAAAATTTTGGAGATCTCGGCAGACAGCAGTTCAATATTTTTGGGGTTATCCATCCACTGTGTAAGCAGTGTACTCACATTTATTTTAGCAACATACGGCCTGATAGTCGCGGCATTTAAAAAATTAGATACCACAAACCCTCCAAGATTATTACCAATACTTTTTTTCGGTTTTCAATTAAATTGGTGTGCGGAATAGGAATGCCCAAAGGATGATGAAATAATGCAGTTACGGCAAACCAATCCGCTAAAGCGCCTACCATAGCGGCTTCTGCAAATGCGTTGATATAACCCAGCCAAACATAATGATGCGTTTTTAACAGCCAGGTTGTGCCGATGTAAATGATTGCCATCAACAAAAACAGACCTGTTGCAATACTTTTATGCTTTTTTAGTTGCCGGGCTTTTATATAATCACCTGGTTCGTTCATTTGTAATTTTTATTTTTTGTCCCCGGCTGATGAATATAACTCATCCATCTTGCCACAGTTTATCCCGCTCACGGGACTCGCTTGTACAGTTGTACATAGCTAAGCCTACATATTCGATTGTTATCAATCGCCAAATCGGTCAGACGGAGACTGTCAGACCGTGTCGGCTTCTTGATTTTTCCCTTCGGGGTTAGGGGGCTATATCTTTCATAATCTTCACCGCATGTTCTCTTGAATTTTCTATAAACAAACGATGCGTATTCATGCCTCCGCAAATAACTCCTGCAAGATAAATGCCGGGAATATTTGTTTCATGTGTGTCTTGATTGATTGTTGGGCAACGTACTTCATCGCTGCTAAGCTCTATCCCAACCTGTTCTAAAAACCGAAGATTGGGCTGATAACCCGTAGCTGCTATTACCCAGTCATTTTTTAGTGTAATCAAATCGTCAGGCGTTTCAATATCAACGTCTTCAGGCCTTATTTCTTTTAAGGATGCATTAAAATAAGCTTTGATAGAGCCTTCTTTGATGCGGTTTTCAATATCGGGTTTTACCCAATATTTTACCCGTGAACCGATTGAATCGCCTTTAACGATCATGGTTACATTTGCTCCTTTTCTATAGGTTTCCAAGGCTGCGTCAACAGCAGAGTTCATAGCACCAACAACTACAACATCCTGGAAAGCATAGAAATGAGGGTCGCTGTAATAATGTGTAACTTTAGGCAGCTCTTCACCGGGAATATTGAGCAGATAAGGGATATCATAAAAGCCTGTTGCAATAATGATGTTATTACAACTATATGTTGATTTTGAAGTTTTAACTGTAAACGACGTCCTACTGTCATCTGTCAACTGTCCTCTGTCAACTTGAATGACTTCTTCAAACAAATTAATATTCAAATTAAAGCTTTGCGCAACCCTTCGGTAATATTCAAGCGCTTCATTTCGTGTTGGCTTTGGATTATTGGATACAAATGGTACATTTCCTATCTCCAGTCTGTCTGAAGTAGAAAAAAAGTCATATTTACCGGATAGTTATACAATGAATTAACCAGGCATCCTTTTTCAATAACAACATATTCAATATTGTTCTTCTGCGCTTCGAGTGCGCAGGCCATGCCTATCGGGCCACCGCCAATGATAATCAGGGGAAAATGTGATTGCATTGCACAAAGATACAGTCTGAAATCACCTATTGTTTATATTGAATATTCCTCATTTTATATTTTGCATTGAGTATTTTACATTTTAAATTGAATATTCTACATTTTACGTTTAAATTTGCCCCACTTTAAAAGTATCAACAAAAAAATATGGCAAGAATAATTGCATTTAGAGAGGCTTTAAGAGAAGCCATGAACGAGGAGATGAGAAGGGATGACAGGGTGTTTTTGATGGGAGAAGAAGTAGCAGAATATAATGGAGCCTATAAAGTAAGCCAGGGAATGCTGGCAGAATTTGGCCCTAAAAGAATTTTAGATACACCTATTGCCGAACTTGGATTTACTGCGGTTGGCGTGGGCGCTGCACAAAGAGGTTTGAGGCCGATTGTAGAGTTTATGACCTGGAATTTTGCGGTATTAGCTTTAGATCAGATTTTGAATACTGCTTCTAAAATGTTGGCAATGAGCGGGGGACAAATTTCTTGTCCCATTGTGTTCAGAGGTGGTAATGGTTCTGCCGGCCAGTTAGGTGCACAGCACAGCACAGCTTTTGAAGCCATGTATGCCAACATTCCTGGTATTAAAGTCGTATCTCCAAGTAATCCTTACGATGCAAAAGGTTTGTTGAAACAAGCAATCCGTTACGAAGAAGATCCTGTGATGTTTATGGAAAGCGAGGTGATGTATGGCGAAAAAATGGAAGTACCTGAAGAAGAATATTATATTGAATTAGGCAAAGCAGATGTGAAAAAGAAGGAACAGATGTTACAATTGTTTCTTATAATAAAATGATGAAAGTGGCTTTGGGTGCTGCTGCCGAGCTGGAGAAGGAAGGAATCAGTGCAGAAGTGATCGATTTACGCACCATTCGTCCTTTAGATGTTCCTACAATTGTGAATAGTATCAAAAAAACAAACAGGTTGGTAATTGTAGAAGAGCAGTGGCCATTCGCTTCAGTATCTTCTGAAATTGCTTATAACGTGCAGAAAGATGCATTTGATTATTTAGATGCTCCTGTACGCCGCATCACTGCCGCCGACGCTCCTTTACATTATGCTCCAAACTTGGTTGCTGCTGCGTTGCCAGATGTAGCACGTACTGTAAAGCTTGTTAAAGAAGTAATGTATCAGAAGAAATAATACACTGTATATCTTATCTTTAAAAGTCCATGAGCTATATTTATATGCTTGTGGACTTTTAGCGTAATATTCAAAATACAAAAATTTATAAGTGCCTAATAGAAATAAAACAACAAACGATAACGCTTCGCTTATTCTTGTAATAGATGATGAAGTTTCTATCAGAAAAACGCTGATTGAGATTCTTTCTTTTGAGGGATATAAAACTCTTGAGGCAGCGGATGGAGAACAGGGTCTTAAGATTTTTTCGGAAAACAAATGCGACGCCGTTCTGTGCGATATAAAAATGCCTAAGATGGATGGCATGGAGTTTTTAAGTAAGGCATTAGAAATTCATCCTGATATTCCTATTATTATGATTTCGGGTCATGGCACTATTGAAACAGCAGTAGAAGCTGTGAAGACGGGGGCGTATGATTTTATTTCCAAGCCACCTGATTTGAACAGATTGCTGATCACTATCAAAAATGCACTTGATAAAGGTACTCTTGTTACAGAAACTAAAGTGCTTAAGAAAAGGATCTCGAAAGTTCAGGACATTGTTGGTGATTCGGAGCCCATCCTAAAAATTAAAGAAACGATCGATAAAGTAGCCCCAACGGAAGCGAGGGTTTTAGTAACCGGTGAAAATGGAGTTGGCAAGGAGTTGGTTGCACGTTGGTTGCACGAAAAAAGCACAAGAAATAACAGTCCGTTGGTAGAAGTAAACTGTGCGGCAATCCCGACAGAGCTGATCGAATCGGAGTTGTTTGGCCACGAAAAAGGATCTTTTACATCAGCGGTTAAACAAAGAATTGGAAAATTTGAACAAGCTAACGGAGGTACTTTGTTTTTGGATGAAATTGGTGATATGAGTCTTAGCGCCCAAGCCAAAGTGTTGCGTGCTTTGCAGGAAGGGAAAATTACCAGAGTAGGCGCAGACAAAGATATTAATGTAGATGTAAGGGTTATTGCCGCTACTAATAAAGATCTCTTACAGGAAGTTGAGCAAAAAAATTTCAGGCTGGATCTCTATCACCGTCTGAGCGTGATATTAATTCATGTTCCGTCCCTGAACGAACGCCGTGATGATATTCCTCACCTTATTGATACGTTTCTGGAAAGTATTTGTACAGATTATGGTATCGCAAAAAAGGAATTGATGCCGACGCCTTAAAATTACTTCAGCAATACAATTGGACGGGTAATATACGTGAGTTGAGAAACGTTGTTGAACGCCTTGTTATTCTAAGCGGAAAAACAATTGGGGAAGATGACGTTAAAAGTTATGCAAATCCCAAATAATTGCATCTTGATAAAAAGGAGCAATGGTCGATAGTGAAAAAGTGAGTGGTGGATAGGGTGTTGACTATTGGCTATTTACCATTCACTATCTTTATTATATGATAAACGCTACCCGCGCTTTGCTGCTTATTTGTGCCCACCTTCTTTTGGTGGATGTCAACGCACAAGATCCCCTTTCAAAAGTTTTAAAAGAGGAACTGCACCGAGAATATGCACAACTAAAAGTTGCTGATAAAAATGTGTATTACATGAGTTATCGAGTAGATGATATCATGTCGTACCGAGTAAATGCAAGCTTTGGTGTTATCAATTCAATTGACTCCAGTCGTGTAAGGATCTTCACGCCTACTATAAGGGTGGGTACTTATCAGTTTGACAATACACATAACATTCAATTTGATGGAGCATCAGGTAGCTTGCCCATTGTAAATAGCGAAGACCTTTTAAGGCTTTCTATTTGGAAAAGCACGGATATGGCGTATAAAAACGCAGCGCAGATGTATGAGCAATTACTCACTAATAAAAAAGTAAGAGTAGCAGAAGAGGATACAGCCGCTGATTTTTCGCACGCAAAAAAAGAGGTCTATTTTGATGAGCCGCTTAATTATGCTCAGTTAAAACCCGATTTGCAGGAAATAGCTAATAGGCTTAAATCCTACACAGTTATTTTCAAACAGAATCCGGATCTGCTAATGGGTGGAGCAAATTTTGAGTTTAAAATTACCCGTAAATATTTCGTCGATACAGATGGATCTGACATTGCTGAAAATGCAACTGAAACATGGCAAAGTATTTATGGAAATAGCAAAGCAGATGATGGCATGGAGCTTCCTTTGTATAAACTTTATTTCGCTTATAATCCTGCCGAACTGCCTTCAAGCGATAGTGTTATTTTAGATGTTAAGACAATGAGTACTAAACTCAGTCAATTAAGAAAATCACCTTTGGCAGATCCTTTCGTAGGCCCAGCCATACTTTCGGGCCGCGCTGCCGGTGTTTTTTTCACGAAATATTTGGGCATCGGCTTGAAGGTAAAAGAATGAAAAACGAGTTTGATGGGCAAACGTTTAAAAATAAAATAGGCACTGAAGTATTACCTCCGTTTTTAAGCATCACTATGGATCCAACCAGAAAGAATGTGGCGGGCGCAGAAATAAATGGCTTTTATCGATTTGATGATGAAGGTGTAGCGGCACAAAAAGTCGACGTTGTTGAAAATGGAATTCTTAGAAATTTTTTAATGACTAGAACACCGATCAATGGTGTTAGTGGAAGTAATGGTCATGCGAGAACTGCTCCTGGTGGCGTGCCTGAAAGCCGGCAAAGTAATCTTATTGTAACCGGCAAGAGTGATAAGTCTTTTGAAGAGTTACGAAAAATGCTGATCGATGAATGTAAAAAACAAGGCAAACCTTATGGCTACCTTTTTCAGGATGTGCAAGGCGGCTTCACCACTGTCGGCCGTACAACACCCAATGCATTCAATGTTCTGCCAACAGAAGTATATAAGATTTATGCTGATGGTAAGCCGGATGAACTGGTTCGTGGTGTAGATCTTATTGGTACTCCGCTTTCGATGTTCAAACATATTGCAGCTTGCAGTAACCAAATGGAAACCTTTAATGGCATGTGTGGCTCTGGTTCAGGCTGGGTGCCGGTTTCAGCCTCTTCGCCAGCTATTTTTGTTGACGTTATTGAAACACAGAAAAAAGTAAATCGTCAGAACGTATGCCGGTATTACCAAGACCGGATTTGGACAAGTAGGTCGATAAGTTCGTAAGGCTGACTTTTTGAGGAAGCCTGAAGGGCTTCAATGCAATAGCCGCCAATGCAATTGGCGGTTAAGTAAGATTATAAGTTGAAAATTTGTACATCCGACATCATAAATCATAAATAGTCGTCTGAGATGAAAAGAAAAATATTATTTCTGTTGTTGGTAGCGGCATTTGGCAGCTCAACAATTATTGCGCAAGATTTAACAGATAATTTCTATGTAAAGGTTCTTAACCAGGAATTACAACGGAATATCAAGCGTCTGCATTTACCAGATCTTGAAAAACCTTTCTTTATTGCATACAATTTGCGTAATCAATATTCTTATAGTTTGAACAGTGAGCGTGGCGAAATTACCAGCAGCGTTAAAACGCCTGTTAATAATAAATCGGTATCAGTAAAGTTAAGAGTGGGTGATTATCATCGGAATTTCGATTATATGATGTACGACGGTTATTTTGTTGGGCTTCCTGATGAGGATGACGCAGATGAATACCGGCGTTTATTATGGTTGGAAACGGATCGGGCATATAAAAATAACGCAAGGCAATACAGCAGTTTTGTATCCTCTTTAAAAAGAGTTACTGTCGACGAGAAGGAGCTGGCCCTGGATGACTTCGCAAAAATTCCGGTTGTAACAAAAGATTTTGGTGTTGCTCAACCCATCAATGTTAATACAAGCGAATGGGAAAAAAGCTACGTAACTTATCTGCATTATTTAATACACATTCCAAAATTACTACGTCTTACTGTCGCCTTATTGTGTACAGTTATGAAGATTATATAGTAAGCAGCGAAGGTGCTGTAATTAGAAAACCAGGCGGGTATATAACATTCAATGCGTTTGGCGCTACATCTGACGAAGAAGGTAATAATTACAACAGCAATTATAGTATAACTGTAAAAAGTATAGATGAACTTCCATCTTTTGAAACACTTCAGAACCATGTCAAAGAATTGATAGAAAAAATAAAGATGAAAGAACAGGCAAAACCATTTGAGGGATCTTACATGGGGCCTGTTTTATTTGTGGGCAATGCTGTAACCGATGTCGTTCATCAATGTTTTGCTACTACTTTGCAGGCAAAGCGTAAATCAATTCTGGGTTATAACTCAGGAGAAACGAATTATGAAGAAAAGCTGGGGCAAAAACTGGTGTCGGCTGATCTTACGATTACCGCAACGCCTACTTTAAAAACTTTTAATGGAAAAAAAACAACCGGATACTATAAGATTGATGACGAAGGTGTAATGCCTGAAGACTCATTAGTATTGATAGGGGACGGCATACTAAAAGCACTTTTGAATGGAAGAACGCCTACTAAAAAATTTCCAAAGTCGCAAGGTTTTGCACAATCTTTTATGGGCAGAAATTATAGCGCTGGTGTATTGCAGCTAAGTGCTGCCAAAACAACAGCTATAGATTCAATGAAAAGCAGGCTGCTTCAGCTTGCGAAGGAGGAAGGCCTGCCTACGGCTTATATTGTAAAAGATTTTTCTTTTAATGCTCCGGAGATTTATAAAATTGATGTAGCTACTGGCAACATAGAAATGGTTAATGAATGTAAAATAACGCCATTAAATCTAAAATCGTTAAGACGGTTTGTAACTGCATCTGACAAAATGAGGCTGGAGAATATGGCAGATTTTAGCATCATCGCTCCGGAAAGCATAATCATCAATGAAATTGAAATTGAAAAGAATGAAACCACTACCAAGCCCAAGCCTATAATTGTATCAAACCCACTTTTAGATAAATCGGTTGCAGGCAATAAACAAAAATCTAGTAAAAAGAAAAAAGGCCGCTAATACATTAACGACCTTTTGGGGTGTATAATTATTTCATAGATAAAGGGTGCGACTTGTGCCTGCGTTCCCCCATAACGGCCTGTTTGGTGACTTCCACAAGCACTTTAAATCGCTAAATCTTTTCAGTTCCCCTCGACTCTTTGTCCATCCTTTGAATGTCTTTTAACTTGTCCCCGGCAATTGGATTTACATAATCCCAAAATGCTGCAACACAAACAATTTTCCATTCCCCGTCTATTTTTTCCATCATCCTTACCTCTTTACTATGATGGAAATTGTCGCCTGCCTTATTACTATTAAATTGATCCCAGGTTAGATAGCATGCATCGGGCCCATAAAATTTATACTTTATATTTTTTCTTTCTACTGTTGGGTGGCTGCTGGATTGTGGCTCCGGATTGTCGTGAATGTACTTACCTACAGTATTGTCGATTCCATTCCAGCCAACGCTGGCATCAAACGTACCATCCCGGTTACTCCAGGCCTGAAAAGCATAATCAGTTTGGGCGTACGTTGATTTCCATGCTTCATAATCTCTCGCAAAAAAGGAAACTGTTTCTTTTTCAATCGTTGCTAAAATGGCATCTTTATCTGCCTGAATATTTTCTTTTTGCGTATTAGCATTCGATTGTTTGCATCCTGTAAAAACGATAGGTAAGCAAAGCAGTAAAAGAAATAAATAATATTGAGGCTTCAGCTTCTTAAAATGGTGGATTTTTTCTTTCGTAGAAACATAGTTTGGCGAAGCATAGACAATCGGTGTGTAAAATGACTGGTACATAATGTTAAGTTTAATTGGTGAACAAACTTTCCATTCCTTCTCAGTATCGTTGCGTAAAAGCTTGCTAAGAATAGCAGTTGCTTTTTGCACTACTAATTTAACCTTTTTCTGGCGTTTTACATACTAAAACTTTAATGCCGTACATTTCGCACTTGAAATATTTACCGACGTCTGACAGAAGTTTACCGAATATGTTGTTTATATATTTCTTTCCCATGATTAATTGTATAAATTTGTTTTACGAACTTTAAAATAAAATACGGCTTAATTACCCTTCAGTATATTTTAAATAAACAAATATTTGTAGGGTCTCCGGTAAATACCGGGATAGCTGGTCATTAAAAACCCGTCCAACCGAGTTTCATCCGGAAGGGCATTAAAAATTAAACAAATGAAAGGAATTGGTCTGATTCTGTTGATTGCACTGGTTATCGTTGGCTTCATGGGGTGTAAAGGATATAACAGCCTTGTTAAAGAAGATGAAGTTGTAAAGAACGCCTGGGCTAATGTACAAACCGATTATCAAAAGCGTAATGACCTTGTTGGGAATTTGGTGAGTACAGTAAAAGGAGCCGCTAAATTTGAACAGGAAACACTTACACAAGTAATTGAAGCAAGGTCAAAAGCTACATCTGTAAATATTTCAGCTGATCAATTAACACCTGAAAACATGGCGCAATTTCAGGCCGCTCAGGGACAGGTGAGCAGCGCGTTAAGCCGCCTCTTAGCTGTAGTAGAAAGTTATCCTGATCTAAAAGCAAATCAAAACTTTTTACAATTGCAAGGCCAGTTAGAAGGTATTGAAAATGAAATTCGTTCTTCACGTAATGCCTACAATAGTGCTGTTAACAGTTACAACACTAAGGTGCGGTCATTCCCGATGAATATGTTAGGTGGTATGTTTGGTTTTAAAGCCAAAGAACCATTTAAAGCTGATCCCGGTGCAGAAACAGCTCCTAAAGTTGAATTTTAAAAAATATTAAATACTTGAATGATGAATATTAAACATTGAACTTTAAATATTCATCATTCATCATTCATCATTTTCTAATGCAGAAGAAACGGTTCTCCGGATATTTGATCGGTGCTTTCTTTGTGTTGCTTGGACTTTACGTAATTGTAGCGTACAACTCTTTGGTAAAAAAGAAGAGAAGATGCAACAAACCTGGGGTGATGTTCAAAACACATACCAGCGCAGGCTCGATCTTACACCGAGCCTTGTTAATACCGTAAAAGGAATGGCCAGCTTTGAACAGGAAACCCTCACTAAAATTTCGGAAGCCAGAAGCAATGCGTTATCTGGCAGTTCATCCGAGATCAACGCTGAAAACTACAATAAGCAAGCAGGCTTGCAAGACACTTTGGCTGCCGCGTCCAATCGTATTATTGCAGTTATTGAAAAGTATCCGGTATTAAGAGGTACCGAAGCTTTTCGCGGATTGCAAACACAGTTAGAAGGAAATGAACGCCGGATCAAAGTGGCCCGTGTTGATTTTAATGCAGCTGTTAAAGATTACAATGGAGCCGTTCGTGGTTTTCCGAAAAACCTGGTAGCAAAGGCTTTTGGTTTCGATATTAAAGAAGGATTTACGGCAACTGAAGGAGCCGAAAAAAATGTTGAAATAAAATTTTAAATCAAGTGGCATTTTCACTATTTAGCAAAAATAAACCCGATTTTCTTTCTAACGAAGAGAAAGAGCAGGTGGTGCAAGCCATCAGGGATGCGGAAAGCCGTACCAGTGGTGAGATTCGCATATATATGGAAAGCCATTGCAAATATGTGAATCCCGTGGATCGGGCTTCTGAGATCTTCTATAATTTAAAAATGGATCAGACCAGTGAGCGCAACGGTGTATTGCTTTACATAGCAGTTAAAGATCATCAGCTGGCCATTTTTGGTGATGAAGGCATTTATAATAAAACCGGGAAAGAATACTGGCATGAGTTGGTAAGTCATGTATTACGGGAGTTCAATCAAGAACATTTCGCAGCCGGCATTTGTCAGTACGTTTATGAAATCGGAGAAGGCCTCCATGCATATTTTCCTTACGACAGGGCAACGGATCATAATGAATTGCCCGATGACATTATTTTCGGAAAGTAATAAGGATACCAACAGTAAATATATGGCATCTTCGTTGTGTCACTCCCTTGTACAGAAGAATATATGGCATCCTATATAAATGATGATAGTCCATTGTCTATTGTCCATTGTCCATCGACTATATCTATTTAATGAAAAAACTCATTTTACTTTTTCTACTATTCGTTTCAGTTTTCGCAAATGCGCAAATTGAAAATGCTGTTCCAGCTCCTTCCAATCCCCCGAAACTTGTAAATGATTTTACCGGCGGATTTTTAACTCACGAACAGCAGGATGCTTTGGAAAAGAAACTGGTGGCATATGATGATAGCACATCTAACCAAATCGCAGTGGTAATAGTGGATGAGTTAAAAGGATATTCACGCGATGAGTATGCAATAGCTTTAGGTCGAAAGTGGGGTGTGGGTGGACAGAAAGAATTTAGTAATGGTGTTGTGATACTCGTAAATACTGGTGAAAAAGGCGATCAGCGTGGCGTATTTATCGCTACTGGTTATGGGCTCGAAGGTGTAATAACTGATTTGGTCGCTGATCAGATAGTACAACATGCTTTGCTTTCCAATTTCAGGCAGGGCAATAATTACCGCGGACTTGACCAGGCTACAACAGATATTATGGATGCGGCTTCGGGAAGATATAGCGCTCCCGAAGGTTATGGCCAAAGCCGCAAAGGTGGAAAAGTTTCAGGGTTGCTACTTGCAGGGTTTATCATCATAATCATTATCATCATAATCAGTCGCAGAGGTGGCGGCGGAGGTGGAGGCTATGTCTCGCGCCGCGGTTACCGCGGAGGTTGGAATGGTCCCGTTATATTTCCAGGAGGCTGGGGCGGCGGTGGCAACAGTGGTGGCGGTGGCTGGTCCGGTGGAGGCGGTTTTGGTGGATTCGGAGGCGGTGGATTTGGCGGCGGCGGAGCCGGCGGAAGTTGGTAAAAACCTTTTTAACTTTTAAACTTTTCAACTACTCATACTTTTAGTATAAATTTGCCTGCAAGAAAAATTACATACGTTCATGAATAGGCATTTCCTTTTTTTGGCTTTATTTACACTTGTTTCTTTTTGGAGTTTTGGTCAGGGCTATCAGGTGCAATCGAAATATTTCGTTTACCTCCAGACAGAACCAGCCCAGCCTTTCTATATAAAAATTAACGGGCAACAAATTAGTGCCAATGCTTCTGGTTATCTAATCCTTCCACAATTAAAGGACGGAGATTATAAATTGATTGTCGGTTTCCCTCAAAGTAAAACAGAAGAACAGCGTTTCGATTTTCGAATCGATTCGAAGGATAAAGGATACCTGATAAAAGATTATGGTGATGAAGGTTGGGGTTTGTTTGATTTACAAACGATGGTTGTGCAAAAAGCCATCAAAGGCAATGACAACGAGGCTGTGGCAATAAAGCAGGCACCGCTGCCAAAAGAAGAGCCTAAGCCGGAAACAGTTCCAGCCGATGGTGTATCTGATTTTACAAAAGTATTATCTCAGGCGGCAAAGGATCCAAGTTTACTTGAAAAACCTAAGCCCGCACCAGTTGAAGAAAAGCCAGTAGAACAAACACCGGTTGCTGTTGAACCTTCACCTTCAGCTGAGCCGCCTTCCCAACAAACTGGGGCATCTCAGCAAGTAGACGAAAACATAGCAAATCAGGCTGCGCAGAATCGCCCGACAGCCCAATCCGGTAACGGTGTTACTATAGTTTATGATGATAGGAATGAATCAGGTCAGGTTGATCCAATAACCATTTTTATCCCTGCTCCAAATGGTGCTGCTGCAAAAACCGAAGCGGTTAAAGAAACGCCGCCGCAAGTTGTGGAACAGAAACCTGAACCGGCACCTGCGACTGTAGAAGAGCCAGCTGCAAAAGAGAGTAATGGAGAAGCCGGTTTTACAGTCGAAGAAAAAGCACCTTTGCCTCAAAAAGAAGAGGCAACTGAACCTGCAAAAGAGCCGGTAAAAAATTCGAACGAAGCTTGCAAAAGTGTAGCAGGGGAGACTGACTTTTTGCAATTGCGCAGAGCAATGGCTTCCGAAGGTAATGATGATGAGATGATTTCAGAAGCCGCAAAGGCATTTAAATCCAAATGTTACACTACCGCACAAATAAAATATTTAAGTAGTATGTTTTTGTCTAATGCAGGCAAGTACAATTTTTTTGCGGCTGCTTATGCCCATATTTCCGATAAGGAAAATTTTGCTTCTCTTGAATCAGAAATTAAAGATGCAGGTTACAAAAGCAAATTCCAAAGCCTGATTCAATAACTATCCGAAATTCTAAATTCTAAATGTATTGCGTTATTTTTTAGAAGTTGCTTATAAGGGTACCGGGTACAGAGGGTTTCAGGTACAGCAAAATGCGCTTACAGTTCAGGGCGAAATAGAAAAAGCATTTCAAATATTGTTTTCTTCGTCCTCTCCTTCAGAGGGAGTGAAGTTGACAGGATCATCTAGAACAGATTCGGGTGTTCATGCCTGCCAAAATTTTTTTCATTTTGACTGGCCAGATGTTTTTCAACAGAAATGGATCTACAACTTAAACGCCATTCTACCAGGTGATATTGTAATCAAAAATGTTATTGAAGTAAGCGATCACGCGCATTGCAGGTTTGATGCATTAAACCGTACATATCACTATCACATCTATCAATATAAAAATCCCTTTATTGCGGACAGAGCCTATCACTATCCTTACACCTTGGATTTTGCAAAGCTCAGCGAAGCGGCATCTCTTATAAAAGGTTATACAGATTTTACTTCATTTTCCAAACGCAACACACAGGTAAAAACCTTTAATTGTAACATCTTAGAAAGTGAATGGATTGAGAAAGATGAGCAACTGATTTATATTGTTTCTGCCAATCGCTTTTTAAGAGGCATGGTAAGGGCGCTTACTGCAACTATGCTAAAAGTGGGAAGAGGCATAATATCCATCGAATCTTTCCATGATATTCTTGAATCGAAAGACTGTACCAAAGCTTATTTCGACACTCCCGCGCATGGATTGACTTTAAAAGAAGTAAGATATCAATAATCCTATTGCCACTCGAAATTTAAATTTCACTCGTGGGATAATCCATAAAAATTGAAGTTTAGTCTATTATTTTTGATATCAATCGTATTTAACTTGCATCATATAGCATGCCTCTGAGAGTTGATTCAAAGGCCGCTAATGTCTACATCATTTATTTAACCATATAGTTAATAGCTCCATGAACTATTAACTATTTGCAACTTGCTTTTATGAAGAAATTGATTGCTCTCTATATAACCGAAATTTCGATAAATGATAACCAGTTAGCATTTAAAAATCTGTATCAGCATTTTTCTTCCGGTCTCATTTCCTACGCTAATACACTACTTCGCAACACGCAATTGTCGGAAGAAGCGGTGGCCGATGTGTTTGTAAAAGTATGGGCAAATCGAAAAATGCTTCCTACTATAAACAATTTGTCTTACTATTTATACACCGCTACTAAACATACAGCGCTTAATTATTTAAGTAGTCAGAAAAAGTATAATTACCTTGCTCTGGAAGGTACAGGAGAAATTTTTAGCATACAATGTCCTGAAACTAATTCTATACAAAAAGAAAATCTTCAACAAATAGAAGCCGCTATTAATGCTTTGCCGGAAAAATGCAAGCTGGTATTCAGGCTCATTAAAGAAGAAGGGCTTCGCTATAAAGAAGTAGCAGACTTGCTTTCTCTTTCCCCTAAAACTGTAGAAGCCCATATGACACTGGCTTATCATCGTATTAGTGAGCGACTGGAAGGATTGTTAGAAGAGTTTTCTAATATTAAGAAAGCCTCAGGTTGCTGACTTAATTTTTTCCAAATTATTTTTATTTGTTCTAAGGGTTTTTGCACTCACCCGTTGTCTATATACAGTATAGGAGTTTGTTAAATGAGTAAAACCAGGTTTATTGAACTATTGGCTAAGCGTGATTCCCGCGAGATTACCCTTTTAGAACAAAAGGAATTATCCGATCTAGTTAAAGGGAACGAAGAATTGGCTCGTATAGCAGAGGCTTTTGATATTTTCAATAGTCAACATTCCGGTTTTAAACATAATGTACATTCAGACTTTGAGCACCGCTGGTTTTCTTTAAAAGAGAAACTTGAACCAGTTACGCAAGAAGTTGGTAAAACTAAAAAGCAGCGGTTCTATATCAAAACAGTAATGGTAGCGGCGTCTTTATTAGCTATTATCCTAATAGGATATACGATATTATTAAATAAAAAGCCGATTAACAATGACGAAAAAAATATTGTTGTCACCAAAAAAGGGTCGAAGTCTTATCTGCGATTACCAGATGGCACGCAAGTTTGGCTAAATAATGCTACAGAAATATCGTATGCCGAATCATTTGGGGAACGAACCCGCGAAGTAACGCTTTCTGGCGAAGCCTACTTCGATGTTGTTAAAAATCCGGCGAAGCCCTTTATTGTACATACGGCTGTTATGGACGTAACTGCATTGGGAACCGAATTTAATGTAAATGCTTATGAAAATAGTGAAAGCTCAGAAGCAACCTTGATAAATGGATCGGTTCAGGTCACTTTAAAAAAAGACCCGAATAAAAAGATCCTATTGAAGCCATTCGAAAAGATATCAGTTCAGAATAAAATTGAAATAAAGGGAGACACTTTGAAAAACGAGCTTTCGTCTGAAATTTTTTCTTTAAGTGAAATTAAAAGGGAGAAAAGTGGTTTTGACACGGACGAAGCAAAATGGGCAAAAAATAAACTTGTATTTAAAAATAATACGCTTGAGGAAATTGCTCAACAACTGTCTCGTTGGTACAATGTAGAAATAAAAATAACAGACGAGTCCTTGAAGTCACAAACATACAGTGCCGAGTTTGACAATGTTACATTGGAAGAGGTAATGGAGTCACTAATGCTGACCGGCCATTTTCACTATTCGATTAATAATAAAACAATTTTGATTACGCCATAAAAAATTTACTAACGAAATAATTGCAAAAATGAAACAAATAGAAACGTAAAGTATAGATAAAAAAGCGGAGAGTGTTTGCACCACCCGCCGCCTTAAAATGATTGAAATAACGCCTTGCACGGCATATTACCTCACCAAAATTATTCATAAAGTTATGAAGATATATCGTCGCGCCCTAAAAAAAGTACGACGTCTAAGCTCATCCAATATCTGCTATTGATGAAATTATCCGTATTTATAGTTTTGCTTACTACTTTTCAATGTGTTGCCAATAATGGCCTTGCACAAGACAGGATCAGCATTGACCTCAAAAATGCTACTATTGAGACCGTACTGAATAAAATCGCCAGTAAAAGCAATTACAATTTTGTTTATAAAGATGATATTTTACCAAACAGCATAAAATTAAATGTATTAACAAAAGATGCTGATATAGACTATGTCATGGAGAAAATATTAGCAGGTACAAAGTTGGAATATAAAAAAACAGCAGCCAATTTAATAACCATTATTGAAAAGACAGGAAAAATAGATTTTCCTCCTTCATGGGTATTACGTGGTATTGTTTTGAACGAGAAAGATGAGCCAATCATTGGCGCCACGGTAGCGGTTAAGGGCACATCTAAAACCACCTCCACGGATATTACCGGACAATTTCTATTGGAAATCGAGTCTGCAGAAGATTCTATCATCATTTCCTATCTTGGCTATAAAACCTTAAGAATTGCTGCTGGTAATAGTAAGGAAGTTACTTTTCAATTGGAACCAGACGCTGAAGCACAAAAAATGAGTGAAGTTGTGGTAGTGGGGTTTGGAGAGCAAAAAAGTCGACTGTTGTAAGTGCTGTAAGCACAATTGATGGTGAAGATCTTAGGTTTGGAGGTAGAAATCTTTCTAACAATTTGCAGGGCCAGGTTTCGGGTATTATTTCATTTCAAAGAAGTGGCGAACCGGGTTATGATAATGCAACATTCTGGATTAGGGGTGTAAGCACTTATAATGGCGTACAAAACCCGCTTATTTTAGTAGATGGTGTACCCAGAACATTTAATGACATCGATCCTAACGAAATAGAAACCTTTAGCGTGTTGAAAGATGCTGCTGCAACTGCTGTATTTGGTGCAGAGGGTGCAAATGGCGTAATTCTGGTTACCACAAAAAGAGGGAAATCGCAAAAAACAAGAATAACTTATAGAGGTGAAGCAAGTACGCTTACTCCTTTCAGAATGCCTGAATTTGTTGGTGCACCTGAATTTATGGAACTATATAATGAAACAAGGCGCAATGAGGGATTGACCGATTTTTTTACTCAGGGAAGAATAGACTCTACACGTCAACAATTAGATCCTGATCTTTATCCAGATGTTAACTGGCTTGGAGCGTTAATTAAAAATAGAACCTCAAATACGAGACACAATCTAAGTTTTAGAGGAGGTACGGAGAATGCTCGTTATTTTGTATCTACAGCTTACTATTCAGAATCGGGCATATTTCAAAATAACTCTTTATCACAGTACAGTAGCAATATTAATTTAAAGCGCTATAACCTTCGAAGTAATGTCGATTTGAACGTAACAAATACAACCTTGTTACGGATAGACTTAAGTGGACAATATCTTACTACTAATTATCCAGGATCCGGTACCGATGATATCTTTAACGTATCAAGTTTTGCGCCGCCGTATCTATATCCAATGTTTTATAGCGATGGGAAATCGGCAAGCCATCCGGTTCCAAGCGCAAACAGATCCAATCCATACAACCTTCTAAATAATTCGGGTTATACGAATGAGTATAGAACGGCACTTCAAAGTTATATAGGACTTGAGCAAAAACTTGATGCATTCACAAAAGGTTTGCGAGCTAAGGTTGGTGTTAGTTATGATTTCTCAGGAACATTTACTGCCCGCACTGGTAAGTCGGTAAGTACTTATTTTGCAACGGGAAGAGATCCTGCTACAGGAGCAATTGTATACAATAAAACCGCAAACGGCACCGGCGAATTAACTGATGGAGGCACCAGTTTTAGCACCAATAGAAATATTTACATGGAGGGTTCAATCAATTATGCTCGACTCTTTTCCAATAAGCATGATGTAACTGCGATGGGACTTGTGTACAGAAAGGAAAGCGTATTACAACAAGCCGGTATTTCTCTTGTTACCAGACTTCCTTACAGAAAAATGGCTTATGTAGGAAGATTTACCTATGCTTATGACAGACGATATTCAGCTGAGATTAATGTAGGTATTACTGGTTCTGAGCAATTTGTAAAAGGCAACAGATATGGCACGTTCCCTGCTGCGGGTTTGGCGTGGATCGTTAGTAATGAGCCTTATTACCCTCAACAGTTGAAAGACGTATTATCGAATTTTAAATTGCGCGCGTCAGTAGGTTTAACAGGAAATGACGCAACCGGTGCTGCAAGATTTTTATACCGTGGTGGTTTTATCAGCGGTACAGGTTTTTCTTTGGGATATAATTCTGGCGGCCCTTTGGGGACATTCGGTGGTTATGTTGAGGATAAGTTTGCAGCGCCAGGATTATCATGGGAGTCGGAACTTAAACAAAACTATGGGGTAGATTTAGGGTTTTTCAAAAATAAAATTAATGTGACAGTTGATTATTTTGATAATTTGAGGTCAGATATTTTATTACAAAGAGCTACCGTATCCGAAGTGGCGGGTTTTCGTCAGATGCCATGGCAAAACTATGGAAAGGTAAGTAATAAAGGATTTGATGCTTCTATTACTGCCAATCACCAGGTTGGGGATCATAATTTCGGTGCGCGGGTAAATTACACTTTTGCCAGAAATAAAACTCTGGAAAGAGATGAGGTGCCTCAATTGTATCCTTACATGAATGAAACCGGTGTAAGCTTGAACACACCTTATATTTATCAAGCAGATCGCCTATTCACCCAAGATGATTTTACAATAACTACAGATGGAAACGGGATTCAGCAATATGAATTAAAACCCAGCATTGCTTCACAACAGTTTTTTGGACCGGATGCAATGTTGCGCCCTGGAGATATAAAATATGTAGATCTTAATAGTGATGGTATTATCGATCAGTTTGACCAATCCAGACATTTGAGTAAGCCCACAACTCCGGAAGTTGTATATGGTTTCGGCGCAAGTTATGGTTATAAAGGATTTAGTATAAATGTATTCTTCGCAGGGGTTGCTAATACTCAGGCGGTTTTGGGGTCAAGTGTTCCTCAAGGCTTTTTCCCATTTAGATTTAATGTAGATGAAACCGGTGTAAGAACAATAGCGCGCGACAGATGGACAGAAGCAAATCCGTCTCAGGACGTACTATTTCCACGATTAAGAACAGGGACAAACACTAACAATGAAACTGCCAGCACCTGGTGGTTACGTGATATGTCATTCTTAAGATTAAAAAATGTAGAATTAGGTTATGAATTGCCGCAAACGATCTTGGAGCGGATTAGTATGTCTAATGCGAGAGTATATCTGATGGGCTTCAATTTAGTAACCTGGGATAAGTTAAAAATATGGGATCCGGAACAAGGTGCAGGTAATTCAGGTATGACTTATCCTCAATCCAGAACATTTACCCTTGAGTGGAACTCACACTTAAATAAATTTAGTGTAATAGATTAAAAAGATCGCTCCCACGGATGATGTTCAATTTTTTAAATGCGGACATCTGATTATTAAACGAAAAAAAATCAAATGAAATCATTTATACATAAAAATGCAATTCTGCTTAATATAGCTTTATTGTTCTTATTTGCTTCTTGCAAAAAAGATTATTTAGGCGTAGCCAATCAACTGGCTTCTGAAGTAAAAATAGATTCGGTTTTTTCCGTGCCTGCAAGTGTACGGAACTTTTACGCAAATATTTATAGCGGCATTCCCAATTCATCAGCTGTGATTTTTAATGCAACGTCTGGTGGAAGGCTTACTGCTTTAGATAATCCCTGGGCTGGACTCACGGACGAATTGAAAATTGCTCAGGGTCCAGTAAAGACTGTTGTTACAAACGGTTACAATGCCGGCAATGCTACGTTTGGCCGATGGACAGCTTTGTATCAATTAATAAGACAGGCAAATCTATTTATTCAATACGCACACGCCATTCCAAAATTAGGAGATGCTGATTATATTGATGAGTCGGAAATCAAACAAATGATTAATGCCGCTCGTTTCTTCAGAGCTTATTATCATTATATGCTATTTGAGCAATATGGACCCATACCAATCGTCGATCAGGCAATTGATCCCGAAAGTAAGGAGTTTAACTTTCCAAGAAACAGCGTTGACGAGGTAGTGGAATTTATTAAAAATGATTTAGACGCTGTTTTACCTAATCTTGCCGACATGCCCAATCCAGATTTTCCTGACGGAAGAATTGTACCTACTAAAGGTGTTGTACTTGCTGTAAAAGCTAAATTATTGGTTTATGCCGCAAGCCCTTTATTTAATGGGGGTTTTGCAGAAGCTTTGCAGCTAAGAAATCCTGATGGCAAACAGATCTTTCCTGCGGCTAATGCAACTAAATGGACAGAAGCATTGGCTGCGGTTCAGCAATTTATAGATTTTGCAAATGGCCGTTATCAGTTATACAAACGGTTTAACACCGACGGTTCTTATAATGCAAGCGAAAGTTTATACCAGCTTTTCTTTGATACAGATATGGCTACGCAAAGAGAAGTAATATGGGCGAGTCCGGTAAGTTCATGGGGTGCTGTTGGTTCTGCGGATGGAACGGAAAGGAGGCTTTCTCCAAGAAATGAAGGTGGCGGTTTTGCTTGCATTGGTGTATTGCAGGAGTTGGTCGACGCGTTTTTTATGAACGATGGATTATCTATTAAAGAATCTCCGCTTTATGATGAAACGGGTTTTACCGGAAACATATATAATATGTACCTGAAAAGGGAGCCAAGATTTTATCAAGCGGTTTTTTATCAAAACAGGCCCTGGCAAATCAGTAATAACCCTGTTCAATTCCACGCAGGCAGTCCTAATGACCAATCCAGTACCAATAACCCTTACACCGGCTATATAATGTATAAAAGAGCCGCAAGGAACGTATATAATTCCGGAACTAATCCCAAATCGGTATATAGACCTTCGGTTATTTTTCGGTTAGCTGATTTTTATTTGCTTTATGCAGAAGCGCTTAATGAAGTTAACCCAGGCGACCCAAAGGTGTTGGAGTATATTGATAAAGTACGTGAAAGAGCCGGTATCCCTAAGTTGGCGGATATTAAACCAGAGATAAAAGGAAATAAAGAGCTGCAAAGAGAGGCAATAATTGCAGAAAGAAGAGTTGAATTGTGTACTGAGGGGCAACGATATTTTGATGTTAGAAGATGGATGATTGCCGAAAGAAGCAATGACGAAGGTGGTGGACATCAGGGTGGACCTTTTACAGGCATGAACATGCAATCTCCCAGTCAGACAATAGGAGGTTACTATACAAGAACTGCATTTGAAAATAGAGCGTTTTATAGATCTATGTATTTATACCCGATTCCATTGGCAGAGGTTCAAAAAAGTAAAGGCCAGCTATTGGTACAAAACCCCGGTTGGTAATAGAGAATAACGATTACTCGCCATTTGGAATGTAATAAATACGACTCGTTGTATAATTCCAAATGGCGGGTTTTTTTTTCGATGAAAATGGCAAAATATTGCCTTTAAATAAACTGAATAGTACTTGAGGTTTGAAAAATGAGTCATGCAATCATTCATCATCAACGATATAAGAATGAAAAAAGAAGAGAGTACTAGCATCCTAAATGACTTTTATAGTATGTTCTTATGAGATAAAATCTTGTTCTTTTAAATCTCTTCGAGTTTCAAAACGAAGCGAAAATTTTCCTGTATTCGTAGCTCTTTGTGTGTGAAACAGCATCACTCTCAATTTTTTTAAATAAAATTTCATTAAAAGTTTTGTGATGTCGTAAAGAGTTCTATATTTGCACCCCGTTAGCGAATAGCGGATAAGTTCTCTGAAAAAATCTTCTTTAAAAAGGGGATAAAGTACAAAAGGTTTCGAGGGTACATTAGTTGTATTAACTGGTGAGTAGCAGGTAGCTACGGTTCAAAAAAAGTTTTTGGATACTGGTAAAAGTTTCGAAAAAACTCCTTATCTTTGCCGTCCGTTTTTAAGGAAGCGGAAGTAGTTCTTAGAGAGGTTTTAGGGAGGTTTTGAAAAGACTAAATTTTCAAAAAAACTTTCGAAAAAATTTGGCAGATTGGAAAAAGAGTTTACCTTTGCAATCCCAATCGAAAAACAACGAGTCAAGTTGTTTAAGTTCTTCAGAAAATAGTTACAAAAGATGATATGGCGTGAGAGGCGCCAGAGTGGTTCAAACCCGCTGATATCAACAGTATCAGATGATATCCCCAGCTCCTAAAGGGAAGTAAATTGGGAATAGTTCTTAAAATATTGATGTGGTTTTAGACCTTAAGATTCATAATCTTTGACATCAGCTTTAATCATTAGCATATTAGCGCATCAGCTAATTAGCGAATTGGTTTTAAGTTCTTTGAAAATTTGGAAGCAATAGCACAATCGATTCACCTGAAGAGGTGAACACGAACAAAAGGTAAGTCAAAAGCAAGAATAATTATTCGATTTTTGACACGTTAATTTTTTTCTTTTTGAGAATTTTTAATAGTCAGTAATCAAACTCATTTACAACGGAGAGTTTGATCCTGGCTCAGGATGAACGCTAGCGGCAGGCTTAATACATGCAAGTCGAGGGGTAGAGAGGAGCTTGCTCTTCTTGAGACCGGCAAACGGGTGCGGAACACGTACACAACCTTCCTTTTAGTGGGGGATAGCCCAGAGAAATTTGGATTAATACCCCGTAACATGTTGATGTGGCATCACATTAATATTATAGTGGCAACACGCTAGAAGACGGGTGTGCGTATGATTAGGTAGTTGGCGGGGTAACGGCCCACCAAGCCTTCGATCATTAACTGGTGTGAGAGCACGACCAGTCACACGGGCACTGAGACACGGGCCCGACTCCTACGGGAGGCAGCAGTAAGGAATATTGGTCAATGGAGGAAACTCTGAACCAGCCATGCCGCGTGGAGGATGAAGGTCCTCTGGATTGTAAACTTCTTTTATAGGGGACGAAAAAAGGCCTTTCTAGGTCGACTGACGGTACCCTATGAATAAGCACCGGCTAACTCCGTGCCAGCAGCCGCGGTAATACGGAGGGTGCAAGCGTTATCCGGATTCACTGGGTTTAAAGGGAGCGTAGGTGGGTTGCCAAGTCCGAGGTGAAATCTCCGAGCTTAACTCGGAAACTGCCTTGGATACTGGTAGTCTTGAATATTGTGGAGGTTAGCGGAATATGTCATGTAGCGGTGAAATGCTTAGATATGACATAGAACACCAATTGCGAAGGCAGCTGGCTACACATATATTGACACTGAGGCTCGAAAGCGTGGGGATCAAACAGGATTAGATACCCTGGTAGTCCACGCCCTAAACTATGGATACTCGACATACGCGATAAACTGTGTGTGTCTGAGCGAAAGCATTAAGTATCCCACCTGGGAAGTACGACCGCAAGGTTGAAACTCAAAGGAATTGGCGGGGGTCCGCACAAGCGGTGGAGCATGTGGTTTAATTCGATGATACGCGAGGAACCTTACCTGGGCTAGAATGCGAGTGCCGTACCATGAAAGTGGTATTTCTAGCAATAGACACAAAGCAAGGTGCTGCATGGCTGTCGTCAGCTCGTGCCGTGAGGTGTTGGGTTAAGTCCCGCAACGAGCGCAACCCCCATCACTAGTTGCCATCAGGTAACGCTGGGAACTCTAGTGAAACTGCCGTCGTAAGACGTGAGGAAGGAGGGGATGATGTCAAGTCATCATGGCCTTTATGCCCAGGGCTACACACGTGCTACAATGGGGAGGACAAAGAGTTGCAACATAGTGATATGAAGCTAATCTCAAAAACCTTCTCTCAGTTCAGATCGTAGTCTGCAACTCGACTACGTGAAGCTGGAATCGCTAGTAATCGTATATCAGCAATGATACGGTGAATACGTTCCCGGACCTTGCACACACCGCCCGTCAAGCCATGAAAGCCGGGTGTACCTAAAGTCGGTAACCGTAAGGAGCTGCCTAGGGTAAAACTGGTAATTGGGGCTAAGTCGTAACAAGGTAGCCGTATCGGAAGGTGCGGCTGGAATACCTCCTTTTTAGAGCAAGTACTTACCTGCTATTGTTTCCTTATTTTTCATTGATTTTTAAAAAGCTCTTTTAAATTTTTTAATGTAAACCCGCTGGTAAGTGGGCTATAGAAATAGATCCGTAGCTCAGCCTGGTTAGAGCACTACACTGATAATGTAGGGGCACCAGTTCAAATCTGGTCGGGTCTACAAAAAATCTTGGGGGTTAGCTCAGTTGGCTAGAGCATCTGCCTTGCACGCAGAGGGTCATCGGTTCGACTCCGATATCCTCCACAAAGTTGAAGGTGAGGTAGAGAAGAGATGACACTTCAACAAAGCAGTTCTTTTAGAGTAATGGTAATGGCTTTTAGGCCTGATGGTTCATAACCATATTATCAACTAAGATTCACACTCCCCTTTAGGGGATGGGGGTCAAAGTTCTTTGACATATTGGAAAAAATATTGTTAGGAGAGTACCTAACAAAGTTTATCGATCATAATTGTATAAATCACCATTTTTTTGGTTGGTCTGAAGCAATGTGGTCGGGTAACAACTACAACAAACTAAATAAAAAAGTCCAGCAGAGATGCTGGCCTCATATTAATTAAGTTTTATAAACTTTTTTAAAGCAATTAAGGGCGTATGGTGGATGCCTTGGGTCTGAGAGGCGATGAAGGACGTGGTAAGCTGCGAAAAGCCGGGGGAACTGCACACGAGTATTACATCCCCGGATCTCCGAATGGGACAACCTGTTACGTTGAAGACGTATCACTCAGTAATGAGAGCCAACCCGCTGAACTGAAACATCTAAGTAGGCGGAGGAAAAGAAAATAACAAATGATTCCCTAAGTAGTGGCGAGCGAACGGGGAAGAGCCTAAACCGGTGTGGCGTGCTGCACCGGGGTTGTAGGACCGCATTTAGAAAGGGTCATCAAGCTGAATTTTTGGAAAATTAAGCCATAGGGCGTGAAAGCCGCGTAAGCGTAAATTGACCTGGACGAGCGGTATCCTGAGTAGGGCGGGACCGGAGGAATCCTGCTTGAATCTGCCAGCACCATCTGGTAAGGCTAAATACTCCTCAGACACCGATAGTGAACCAGTACCGTAAGGGAAAGGTGAAAAGCACCCTAAATAAGGGAGTGAAATAGTACCTGAAACCGTACGCCTACAAGCGGTCGGAGCATCTTTATGGTGTGACGGCGTGCCTTTTGCATAATGAGCCTACGAGTTACTCCTCACTGGCGAGGTTAAGTTTTAAACAACGGAGCCGTAGCGAAAGCGAGTCCTAACAGGGCGCTTAGTCAGTGGGGGTAGACGCGAAACTTTGTGATCTATCCATGGGCAGGTTGAAGGTTAGGTAAAACTAACTGGAGGACCGAACCCGTTGACGTTGAAAAGTCTTGGGATGACCTGTGGATAGGGGTGAAAGGCCAATCAAACTGAGAGATAGCTCGTTCTCCCCGAAATGTTTTTAGGAACAGCCTCGGTTTATAAAGTCTGTTAGAGGTAGAGCTACTGATTGGGCTAGGGGCTTCACCGCCTACCAAACCCTGACAAACTCCGAATGCTAACAGATGTTTACCGGGAGTGAGGCTGTGGGCGCTAAGGTCCATGGCCGAGAGGGAAATAACCCAGAATAGCAGCTAAGGTCCCCAATGCATAGTTAAGTTAATCAAACGAGGTAGAGTTTCTATAACAGCCAGGATGTTTGCTTGGAAGCAGCAATTCATTTAAAGAGTGCGTAACAGCTCACTGGTCGAGAGGCTCTGCGCGGAAAATAATCGGGTATAAACTATGAACCGAAGCTCTATGATTGCCACTAGGTGGTATATCGGTAGGGGAGCATTGAAACTGCATCGAAGGTGTACGGCGACGTATGCTGGAGCGGTTTCAAAAGAAAATGTAGGCATAAGTAACGATAAATAAGGTGAAAAACCTTATCGCCGAAAGTCTAAGGGTTCCTGATCAACGTTAATCGGATCAGGGTTAGCCCGGTCCTTAGTCAAACCCGAAGGGGTAGACGATGGAAAGCAGGTTAATATTCCTGCGCCTGCTATGCATTAAAAGTGACGGAGCAAGGTAGCACTATAAGCTGACGGATTAGCTGAGTGGATCCTTCGGGTGAAGCGTAAGTGTGAATGTGCTTCCAAGAAAAGCGAGCATAGCAGCCGGTACCGCAAACCGACACAGGTAGACGGGATGAGTATTCTAAGGCGCTCGGGTGAGCCGTGGAGAAGGAACTAGGCAAATTGATGCTGTAACTTCGGGATAAAGCATACCTACTTCGGTAGGTCTCAGTAAAATGGTTCAACCAACTGTTTAACAAAAACATAGGGCCCTGCAAAATCGAAAGATGACGTATAGAGCCTGATACCTGCCCGGTGCTGGAAGGTTAAGGAAGGGTGTTCGTCGCAAGACAAAGCTCCTGACTGAAGCCCCAGTAAACGGCGGCCGTAACTATAACGGTCCTAAGGTAGCGAAATTCCTTGTCGGGTAAGTTCCGACCTGCACGAATGGTCTAATGAGTTGAACGCTGTCTCCTCCACGAGCCCGGTGAAATTGTAGTATCGGTGAAGATGCCGGTTACCCGCCACGGGACGGAAAGACCCCGTGAACCTTCACTATAGCTTTGCATTGATTTTGAATTACGGATGTGTAGAATAGTTGGGACGCTATGAAGCGGTGGCGCCAGCCATTGTGGAGCGGTCGTTGAAATACCAACCTTCTTTGATTTAGAATCTAATCCCTAGCGGGAAACAGTGCATGGTGGGTAGTTTGACTGGGGTGGTCGCCTCCTAAAGAGTAACGGAGGCTTGCAAAGGTTCCCTCAGTACGGTTGGTAATCGTACGCAGAGCGCATTAGTATAAGGGAGCTTGACTGTGAGGCAAACAGGCCGAGCAGGGACGAAAGTCGGCTAAAGTGATCCGGCGGTTCTGTATGGAAGGGCCGTCGCTCAAAGGATAAAAGGTACTCCGGGGATAACAGGCTGATCTCCCCAAGAGCTCATATCGACGGGGAGGTTTGGCACCTCGATGTCGGTTCGTCACATCCTGGGGCTGGAGAAGGTCCCAAGGGTTCGGCTGTTCGCCGATTAAAGTGGCACGTGAACTGGGTTCAGAACGTCGCAAGACAGTTCGGTCCCTATCTGTGGTGGGCGTTAGTAAATTGAGAGAACATGACCTTAGTACGAGAGGACCGGGTCGTACGTACCGCTGGTGTATCAGTTGTGCCGCCAGGTGCAATGCTGAGTAGCTAAGTACGGACAGGATAAACGCTGAAAGCATCTAAGCGTGAAACCTATCTCAAGATGAGTTTACTTTTAAGGGCCGTAAGAGACTATTACGTTGATAGGCTACAGGTGTAAAGGTGGTAACATCAAAGCCGAGTAGTACTAATTGCCCGTACGCTTTAATTTTATTAATTGTTAGGTACTCCTTCTAATTTTTTTATTTTCCAATATGTTAATTTATTGATGTACGAATTAAGAGTTACGATGTACGAAGTATAGTAGTATAATTGAAATTCTAAAGTTTTAAATTCTACATTCTTAATTTTTTATGGTGGTTATACCAAGGGTGTTCACCTCTTCCCATACCGAACAGAGAAGTTAAGCCCCTTAAGGCCGATGGTACTGCACAACAATGCGGGAGAGTAGGTAGCTGCCATTCTTATTTAAAAGCCTCAACAATTATTGTTGAGGCTTTTTTGTGCGTGTATATGAGATAAGATGTTCATCTCTTTCACAAACTAGAAGTTGATCCGCCAGCTGGCGGAAGAATGGTGCTGCTCCATCCTAAATGCTTTTTCTTTAGCGACTATGAAAATTGTACAAAACCAGCAAAACATCAAACAATTCAAGCATCTCTTGATCTTAAGAGACTGGATAACGAACTACCACCAATTTCACTTTTATCTGATTAATTAAATTATTTACAAGGGCAACCATTTTTTTAATATAGATGTATCATCTAGAAGTGCTTACATCATTCACGTCACAACATTACTCAAAAAGAAATTTGTAAGCAGATCAGCGTTCGTTAATATATCTGGCTTTGTCATTATAATGGCAGTAAAAAACACCTTACCCCAATATATTTATAGAATTTTTTAAGCAGTTCATCGAAGAAATATACTGTTCTGTCTAATATCGAAATACTGCGGTTTTATTCCTATTATTTTCGTAATAATTCTGTTATCGAGTAATTCAGCTTATAAAAACCAGGCTCTCTGATATGAGATTAATAGTGAGAATATCATGGTTCTATCAAAACCAGTATTAATACCTCTGAAGATATACAACCTGCTTTTTTAACGGCATAAAACAACATCAATTTTACCAGAACAGAATCAGGAATCAATTACAAGACACGCAATTTTTACGGAACAAATGTGTTGATGACATCACTTAAATGATAAACTAATGAAGAAGTATGTTTTTTTATTGTCGCTTTCTATAGGAAGCTCAATTATGGGTTTTAGTCAGGATTTATTGGGATTAAGCACAGGAAATTATGCTGGTATTACGGGAATGAACCTTAACCCGGCAAGCATAGTTGATAGCCGATTAAAGTTTGATCTGAATTTAATAGGTGTAAGTAATTATTACTCTAATAATTATCTTTCAGTGAAAAGAGATGCATTAATTAAAGGTTCTTTTTCAAGGATAAGTATAAGGATTGGTCATTGGTGCAAAAAGACTTGTTGCATGAAAATAAACTGGCAGCAAACGAACGAGTAAATTTACGACTTAACAATCGTGTCATAGCACCTTTGTCTTTTATGCTTACTACTGGTAAAAAATCAGCTATCGCATTAAATATTGCTAACAGAACAGGTGTTACAGTAAATAATTTGAATCAGGATTTTGCACGTCTTGCTTACAGAAGATTTGATGACGCTGCATTTTATGGCAAGACTATGGATATGAACGGCATTGATATGAACGTGCTTAACTGGCTTGATGTTGGCTTTACTTATGGCCGCGTTTTATTAGACCAGGACGAACATTTTATAAAAGCAGCTTTTACTGCTAAGTATATTGGAGGCGTTGCTTCTGGTTACTTCCAATCAGACGATTTGTCGCTGAAATTTAATGATAAGAATAATGTGGATGCAAGCACTTCATACGCAAGATATGGGCATGGAGAAAAGTTGGGTTTTGATATGTTTAAAGCAGCGTCTTTAAAATCTTTACGGCCCGAGGCTGAAGGATTTGGGTGGAATGCAGGCATTGTTTATGAGTATCGTGGTAAAATTGACAGGTTCAAATATTTGAACCCTGAATCGGAGGAAAAATTAAGAAGAGACAAAAATAAATACACCTTTAAGTTTGGCTTTTCAATAATGGATGCAGGCAAACTTACTTTCAAGAAAAACCAACTCAATAACGACTTCTCTGCTAATATTACTGACTGGAATCTAAAGGAATATAATATTAGAAGCATCAATGATATAGACACAATGCTTTCCTCAAGAGTTATATACGAAGCAAACGCTGACGGTTATACTGTTGCATTGCCTACAGCATATAGCGCCCAGTTTGACTTGCATTTAGGCAGAGGATTTTATGTAAATGCGATGACTTATCAGCCCTTTAATTTATTCGATGCCGATAAAAAAATGCATGTTGAAGCTGCGTATGCTGTAACACCAAGATTTGAGTCGCGTGTGTTTGGTTTATATTTCCCTGTTTCGTATAACGAATTTGATGACTGGAATGTTGGCGCAACAGTACGCGTAGGCCCTGTTTACTTTGGCTCTGCTAATCTTGGATCGCTTGTGTTTAATGATAAAACAAGAACTGCCGATATTCACGCCGGTCTTAGAATTCCTATCACATACGGAAGTCCATCACGTTTAGCCAAAACATTCAGTGCTGCAACTCACGCAAAAGATAAAGACGTTTATAATCCTGCTGCAGAAAAAACGAATGTTCTTTTAGCAGGAAATATGAGAAGAGATGAAGTTCAGATCGATTCAACAATAATCAAAAAAGAACTTGAAGTGAAAGCTTTAGAAGCACGTTTGTTTGAGCTGGAAAAGCAAAGAGTTCTCGATTCAATAAGGTTAGCCAATCATGGCCAGATATCACCAGTTAGCATAACTATTAATAATTATACAGGAGGTGGAAATCCATCTGTAAGAATTGATACCATCAGGTCTGTAAGGCAGATTCAGCCAGCAAAAGAGGTGAGCACTGATGTTGACACAATTAACGTAAAAGAGCTTAATAAAAAGAAACAAGCTCAAATGGATACTCTTGTAAGAAGGCTTGCAGAACGCGAAATTCAATTAAAGCAATTGAAGAAGAAAATGGAAGTCGAAGATTCTATAACAATTGAAGAAGCTAAGCCTGAAGCCAAAGTGAAGGACAAGAAGAAATCTTTTTTAATGTTTTTAAAAAGAAAGATGAAGAGCCTGAGGCAGCTAGAGAGGAGGCAAATAATTTTTACATAAACGGGGCTGCGGAAACGCAGCTCTTACGCGCTCATCAAACAATGATGATTTTGATAGAAGATATGCTAAAGATCTGGAAGATGAAATAAGGGATCTGAGAAAATCGATATTGGCTTATCAGGCCATATCTGCTGTCGGAGTTGCTGGCACTAATGCATTAGTTTCAAAAAAGCAAGCCAAAAATCTGGAAGAGGAAATGGAACGTATGAGGACTGATATGGCCAGGTATAATGAAGTTGGAATCGCATCGGGCAGTGATAGCAACTATGTATTGCAGCAGGAAATACAGAGATTAAAAGCAGAGTTAGCTGCTCAACAGCCAACTTCAATAGACAGTATTGGTGGTATAAGCTCCCTTGAAGCAGAGATTGCACAGCTAAGGCAAGATTTAGATACTTATAAAAATGATAATGACCCTATAGCGAGGGAAGTGCCAACGAAATCTATTACAGAACCTGAGCTGTCAAACAATTCGGTAGTTAACAATTTGTTATCAATGCAATTAGAAAAAATATTTTTCAATGTTAATGAAGTAACTGTGAAACCTGTATATCATAAAACTTTGCAGTTTGTTGCGAGAAGCCTGAATAGCCACCCTACGCTCGGTTTACAAATTGATGGATATACAGACAAAACTGGTGCAATAGCAACGAATCAGAGACTTTCACTTTTGCGGGCTAATGCTGTAAAAAATTATCTGCTTCAGCAAAATGTAAACATCGATCAATTATATGTAAACAGTTTTGGAGAAAAAATGCCCTTTGCAAACAATAGCACTACCTCTGGGCAAATCCTTAACCGGAGAGTAGAGCTGAAATTTGTACAACCTGCATTAGCACAAAACTGATTTTAGTAGATAATAAAGAAGCCCGGATCGTCAGATCCGGGCTTGAGTTTTTGAGAGTTCAATATATTTAGTTCTGCCACCAAAGTTTAGTGCCTTTTGTATCGCCACCTATAGCTTGCGAAGCAGCGTCTTTATTGGCTTTATTTGTATTATTCTCAGAGGTGGGATAAGTAATACGATTGGGAACCATTGTTACAGACGGATCTAGTGATCCTTCTACTGGTGCAATGAATAAAGGTGTGCCATCCGGTTTGTTGAAGTCCAAACGTACACGTTCGTGCCATGACTGCATACCTTGCATATAAAATGCAAGCCACTTCTGTGTGCCGATACAATCTTTCCAGTTGGCCGCAATAAAAGGAACACGAGCCGAATATGCTGTAGTACTATCTGCTGACACTCCCCAGAACGTCATACTTTCTTCAATACCGCTATTATAAAAAGTAACTGCTGTACCACCTGCGCTCATATTTCTGGCAGCTGCTTCTGCTTTTAAGAACTGTGCTTCAGATGCAGTAAAGATGATACCAGGGAAATCGGGATTATAAACTTTTATCGAGGGTAAAGAAAAAATTTGAGCATCAGAGGCATTATTTTCTCCTGAAGCATATGGTGAACCTTTATATACATTGCCAACTGTTCTTGCAAATTGAGGCAACCGAGGATCATTTACTTCTTTCATGTAGTCGATAAGTGTGGCACTGACAACAAACTGTACAGGGTCTCTGTCAATATTGTTAAATGGAAATGCTTCTGTGGCGTTTCCATTATATGGGAACAATGCATTGTCATCATTAGTTTCTATTATACCAGCCTGTATTGCCTTCTCAATATAGGGCTTGGCTGTAGTTTCATCTTTATTACTCATTCGCATGGCAATACGCAGCATAAGCGAATTGGCAAATTTTTTCCATTTTGTAACATCCCCATTATAAATAACATCCCCAGTTGTAAAAGAAGGATTCGCTGGATTTAGCTGCGATTGATAGGTGTCCAGTTTACTTAAAAGATCTGTGTAGACCGTTTTTGCATCATCATACGTTGGTAATAGTTCCTCTGTAATTGCATTACTATAAGGGATATTACCAAACGCATCTGTCAACATGTGATAAACCCAAATCTGAAACACACCTGCTATGGCATTTTGATTAGCCGCAGCTACTTCGTCTGTAGCAGTTTCGTTAAGTGTTTGAATTTCTTTCAGCGCAGGAAGTACTACAGAATACATTGTCCATAAATTGGTAGATCCTCCATCAGATGAGCTGTACTGGCTATCACCTTTTGCATCTGTGCCGCACCAGTATTGAGCATAGTGCATGCCTATACGGTTATTTGTAACTGTGTTGTACAAAATATCTGACGCTCTTTTTCAGCAAACAATATCAGTTGTGATGTCGTTGCAGTTGAAGGTTTAGTAGGATCTGTATTAAGATCTTCAAACTTGCTACAAGAAAAGATAGATATTGAAGCAAAAAATAAAAGTTGTATATATGATTTTTTCATCCGTTTATTTTTAATTTTTGTTGGTCAAATTTTATAGACAGCCTTTTGCTTAATTAAAAAGCAATATTCAGATTCAAGCCATATGAACGCACTGAAGGAAGTGCACCGCCTTCAAGACCTTGTATATTGCCAGAGCCATTTGTAATATTTGATGGATCCACATTCGGTGCATTTGATTTAATCAGCCAAAGATTACGTCCATAAAGAGACAATGTAATATTATCTGAATTTATTTTTTCTGACCAGCTCTGCGGTAACTGATACCCCAATGTTACTTCCCTTAAATAAACATAACTCGCATCATATACGTTAGCACTGTGTATATTGTTATTTCGCCCAAAGTTGGCCTGATAATAGGTTTTAGCAGGAACATCAACCGAATACGGCGCATAACTTCCATCCGGCTGCTCCACTACGCCAGACACAGGAACACCATTTTCTCTGATTCCACTTTCCGCTGTTTCAGCTAACAAACCGGAGTATTTTCCATACATGTTTGTATATGAAAAGAATTTGCCTCCTTTGCTGAAATCTACTAATGTTCTTAAAGAAATATTTTTAAATGTGAACGAGTTGGTAATACCTCCAACCAGATCGGGGTAAACGCTTCCAAGGGGTACGGTTGTACCGGTAAGTTGATATAAGCCTGCGGAATCAATGATTTTGCGGCCTTGATTATCATACGCATAGTCAAATCCATATAAGCTTCCCAAAGGTTGTCCTTTAACTGCTACAAGTGCAACTGGTGGGGTTAATCTCCTTTCTTGTCCAATAACGATACGGTCTGTGATTTCCTGTCCATTCTGCGCCAGATCTAACACTTTATTTTTATTCTTTGATAAGTTAACAGCAATGTTCCAGGTGAAGCCGCTCTTAGTTCTAAGTGGTGTACCCTCTACACGAAGTTCAATACCTTTATTGCTGATCTTACCTAAATTAATAATTGAGTTAGTGTAACCTGTAGTCTGTGATACTGGGATAGAGATAATCTGGTTTTTAGTAATACGATCATAATAAGTAAAATCAAGGCCAAATCGATTATCGAACATCTTCAATTCAATACCACCTTCCTTTTCAGTACTCATTTCAGGTAACAGGTCAGGGTTTCTTTTCGTAGGGTCGATACCAGTCATTGATTGCCCATTGAATTGTGTTGGAGCTTGGTACACCGTAAATAAATTATAAGGATCAGTATCATTACCCACCTGAGCTATACCAGCTCTTATCTTACCAAATGAAAGCCACTTAGCATCTTTTATCCAATCGGAAAAAATAATAGATGTAGAAGCTGAAGGATAGAAGTAGGGGCGTGGCTTACCATTTTTTAATAATGATGAAGACCAGTCATTTCTACCGCTTAATTCCAGAAAGACGCTATTAGTAAAACCAATAGTGGCGGTACCAAATAGGGAGTTAATCTGCTTTCTAGGATTTAATTCTGTAATAAGTACAGGGCCAAGGCTATTTGCTAATGTATAAACACCTACAGATCCTAATCCTGTTGTTGTGCTACCTGTAAATAGCTTGGCCTCTTGCCTCATAATATTGCCACCGACAGTTACATTTATATTGAATTTTTCGCTCAGATCTTTTCTTATGTTAGCTGTACCTAAGTAGTTCATTTCTCTAAAATCAATGGTATTTCGAATATAACCACCAGGTAAATAGTCTTTCGCCGAACGTTCTTCTTGAAGTGTATTATAGGCGTCCATAAATACTTTTGTACTAAGGGTCAGCCAATCTGTGGCCGTATAATCCAATCCTAAAGATCCAAATACACGGCTTCTATTATCTGTTTGGAATTCTTCATATCTTGTCCAGTATGGATTATTAGAAAAGGCTAATGTATCATTTGAGAAAGAGCGTCTGTTCCAGCTGATCTGGCTACCATCAGGTCGCTTATAATTTGACATCCGATCCATATCCCACTGGCGCTGGCCATACTCACTAAATAACATCATCATATTTTGTCCTGTGAAACCTGTTCCAGGTCGGCCTTTTGCTTCTGTATAAGCGTATCTTACTCCAGACGATACAATGAGATCATCTGTTATTTTATAAGTGCCGTTGATGCCAGCATTGGTACGTGATAATTTGGAGTTAGGCAATACAAAGCGCTGACGCGTATCAGCAAATGCAATTCTGATTGATCCCCTATCATTACTGCCACCCATACTAATACTATTAGTCATAGTAAATCCTGGCTGAAAAAAATCTCTTACATTATTTGGTTGAGGTGCCCAAGGGGCCGTTACTCCAAAATCTGGATTGCCTTTGTTTTTATCAAAAGACCAATAGTGTCTTACAAGACTTCCATCCAGTTTCGGCCCCCAGGATTCATCTACACTAAATTCTGGCATCAGGTCATAAGGCCCCCTAGTTGGATCATCATAAGTTGCTGCACCTTCTGATAAAAAATAATCTGGATTGTCATTATACCATAAAGTATCAAATTGACCATCGCTACCACCACCGTAAAGATTTTGGTAATCTGGTAAAATGTATATCTTATCAGACTGCACGTTTAGGCTATAATTTACACCAAACTTTTTAGCTCCAGCTGATTTCTTTGTGGTGACTAAGACTACACCGTTCTGACCACGGCTACCGTAAAGCGCTGTTGCGGCAGCACCTTTCAATACTGATATCTGATCTATATCATCGGGATTAATATCTTGTATTGGATTACCGTAATCAAAACCACCACCACCAATTTGTTGGTTAATTGAATTTGTATTTAAATTACTAAAAGGAATCCCATCAACAATAAACAATGCATTGTTGTCTCCTTGAATTGATTTAGGCCCACGGATATTAACTTTGGTAGAACCTCCCATAGATCCACTATTCGTAGAGATTTGAACCCCTGCCACACGGCCAGCAAGATTATTTACAAAGTTCGTTTCTTTCGCAGTTTGGATCTCACTTCCCTTAACTTCTGATATAGCATAACCCACAGACCTGCTTTTCTTTGATATTCCAAGAGCGGTTACTGTTACTTCTTCCAACTGTTCAGCAGAAGTTTTTTGTAGTTGCACATTCAATACCTGGCTTGAATCTGCCAGTGTTATTTCCTGTGCTGCAACACCCACACTTGAAAACCTAACTTTTGTATTTTTTATAAAGGGAATAGAAAAATTTCCACTCGAATCAGCGGTATATAGTGTTCCGTTAGGATATTCAATGCTTGCAGAAGCAATAGGCTCGCCTGCATTGTTAACCACTTTGCCCTTTATAAGAACTGTATCGCCTGTAGGTGTGGTTTGTACTGCACCTGCAGTGCTGTCTGTGCCGCCAGTTGCTGTTGCAGCAGCGCTGTCGCTAACAGCAGCAATTTGCTTTTTGGTAGTATCAACAACCGTTTGTGCCCGGCCAGTTATTGTATCTTTTAAGCTTGTACCCATTTTCCATTCGCCTACTTCAATTTCGCTGTTGTCTTTTACGTTGACCAGGATGCTGTCTGATGCAGGCGCTACGAATAAAAGGTTTAGATTAAGTACATTATTTTTGATGTGGATGGAATCTCCTTTGTTGGCTTTCAAGCTGAAAATACCTTCTGCATCGGTTTTTGCAGAGTCCGCAGTTCCAGCTTTAAAGAGATAGGTATCAGTTATGCCGATACCCGTTTTACCAACAACTTTTCCATTAATGGTTTGGGCTTGTACAAAATTTGACGCAGCGATTAATACTACAATCATAAGTACAAAGCGGTTAAGCTTACATGTCATGATTTCTTTTGGGTAGGTTTAGATTTTTTATATTCAGCATAACCCATAACAATAACTTAGCCAAAGCTTAACGATGGCTTTTAGTAAATCGTTAAAAAGAAAAATAAAAAAGCCTGCAAGAAATTTCTTGCAGGCTTTTTTATTGTAAACTAAGCGTTTACGTATAAAATGTTAGGCTACGGCTTTTTTACTAAATCTGCAGCTTCACTCAACAAAATTGCTGATTGAACCTTAAGTCCGCTTTCGTCGATCAATTTTTTAGCTTCTTCGGCATTGGTTCCCTGCAATCTAACGATAATAGGGATCTCAATATTACCCATGTTTTTGTACGCATCAATGACACCGGCAGCCACACGATCGCAACGTACAATACCGCCAAATATGTTGATCAAAATAGCTTTTACTGCCGGGTCTTTCATAATAATTTTAAAGCCAGCTTCTACTGTTTGTGCATTAGCAGTACCACCAACATCAAGGAAATTTGCTGGTTCACCACCACTTAATTTGATCATGTCCATTGTTGCCATTGCAAGGCCCGCACCATTTACCATACATCCAACGTTCCCATCAAGCTTAACAAAGTTGAGGTTATATTTACCTGCTTCTACTTCAGTAGGATCTTCTTCTGTGATATCTCTTAAAGTTGCCAGATCAGCATGACGCATCATTGCATTATCATCCAAATTCATTTTACAATCAACTGCAATGATCTTGTCATCGGCCGCCTTGAATAGTGGATTGATCTCTACCATACTGCAATCAAGTCCCACATATGCATTGTATAAATTGGTAACAAACTTTACGCAATTTTTAAATGCTTCACCTTTCAATCCAAGATTAAAAGCAATCTTTCTTGCCTGAAAACCTTGTAACCCACCTGATGGATGAACTAATTCTTTAAATATTTTTTCAGGTGTATCATGCGCTACGTCTTCTATATTCATACCGCCTTCGGTGCTGTACATAATTACGTTTTTGCCACTCGAGCGATCAAGCAGTATAGACAAATAAAATTCCTGTCTCTCGCTGGGTCCGTCATAATACATGTCTTGCCCAACAAAAATTTTATTAACTACTTTACCACTTGGGCCCGTTTGCACAGTTACCAATGTACCGCCTAAAATGCCTTTGGCAAACTCCTGTATATCTTCTAAAGACTTAGCTACTTTTACACCGTTAATCCCCGTTTCTTTTACCGTTCCTTTTCCGCGGCCACCAGCGTGTATTTGCGCTTTTACAACCGCAAATTTACTTCCTGAATCCGTTTTGATTTTACGATAAGCTTCTTCAGCTTCCTGAACAGAGCTACATGCGTAGCCTTCCTGCACGGGCACATTGTATTTTTTCAATAACTCTTTTGCTTGATATTCATGAAGGTTCATACTAAAAACTTTTGCCACGAAGATAAGAGAAAGTTTCATTCATGTATTTTTTATGAGCCCGGCTTTTGTACTACTATCATCGATATTGCGTCGCACTCTTTATCGTCCCGATTATAATTCAACAATTGACGTACAATGTAAAAACTACGATGTGCGAGTACCTGAAACTTGCCTCCGCAACTTGTTAACTTTTCAACTCGTTAACTTTTCAACTACTCTCAACCTATAAACCTTTCGCTATATTTGCTCACTTAAATGTATAATCCCTATGGGTGAGGATATTGTAGAAAAAGTAAATGAAACTGCGGCATTTTTAAAGAAGCAATATGCAGAAGAGCCGCAGGTAGCTATCATATTAGGAAGCGGCCTGGGTAATTTCGTACAAAAGATCAATGTAGAAAAAGAAGTCGCTTATTCAGACATTCCGCATTTTCCCGTTTCAACCGTAAAAGGGCATTCAGGTAAAATGATATTTGGTGAACTTTCAGGGAAAAAGTGGTAGCCATGAGCGGGCGCTTTCACTATTATGAAGGATATACTCCGCAGGAAGTAATTTTTCCAATCCGTGTGTTGAAAATGCTGGGTATAAAAACTTTGCTGTTAAGTAATGCCGCGGGTGGCGTAAATGAGGACTTTAATGTGGGCGATATTATGATCATTAACGATCATATCAGTTTTAGCACACCTAATCCATTAATCGGAAAAAATATTGAAGAATGGGGTACACGTTTTCCTGATATGAGTGAGCCATATAAAAAAAATCTCGTGGCAAAGGCAAAAGCAATCGGCGTAAAATCTGATATTAAATTGCATGAAGGTGTTTATTTTGTAGTAACAGGCCCTACGTTTGAAACGCGTGCTGAATACCGGTTGATAAAAATTGTAGGAGCTGATGCAGTTGGTATGAGTACGGTGCAGGAATGTATTGTTGCTAATCACATGGGTATTGACGTATTCGCAGTAAGTATTATAACTGACCTGGGTATTCGTGAAGATGATAATATTATAACTCACGAAGAAGTATTGGAAGCGGCTAATGCAGCTGAACCCAAGCTAGCGCATTTGTTTACCGAATTGATAAAAGAATTATAACAATTTAATGAGGGGCATTTTTCTATTTATACTTATTGCAATTGGTTTTGGAGTTTTTGCCCAAAACCCTGTAAGAAGTGTTGGCGACAGGTTTCGGGGTATAAACAATGCAGGAAGCGGTTCTGATACTCTGGGTAAAAGAAATAAATTTGAAGACTCTATCACTATCAGCTATCGTTACCTGGATACTACACGTACGTACAGATTAGACTCTTCAATCAATGATTTTACGGTAAAATATCCTATTCCTGCAGATTATTATTTTTTGGGAAATACTGGTAGTGCAGCGCAATCATTTTTATTTGCCCCAAACATGAAAGCTGGATGGGATGCGGGTTTTCATGCATATGACATTTATAAATTCACTGGTGATAAAGCCCGGTTTTTTACTGCAACAAGACCTTATTCTGAAATCAGCTATATGCTGGGCAAACGTAGCGAGCAATTTATTGAGCTGATGCATACACAGAATATCCGGCCTAACTGGAATGCATCAGCTCAATACAGACTCATCAGCGCGCCAGGTATTTATCGAAGTCAAAAGACAAGCCATAATAATTACCTGATAACAAATTGGGTTCAGTCAAAAGATAAGAGATATGCTAACTTTTTCATGATCGTCGCCAACAAAATAAAAGGCGGTGAAAGTGGCGGTATAGATACTGCGGCAAAGTATATTGACGACCCCGATTATGCAGAAAGAAGTCGTATGCCCGTTAGGCTTGGAGATAATACGGGATTCAATACAGGATTATTTAACACTGATGTTCCAACAGGTAACAAGTATGATGATTTTAATGCTGTAATGCGTCAGCAATTCGACTTTGGTCGAAAAGATTCCATTGTTAACGATAGTTCTGTAGTTCCTTTATTTTTTCCTCGTGTGCGACTGGAACATACCGTTCGTTACAGTGCTTACAAGTATTTGTTTTCAGATGAAAATCCTACAACGGAAAGAGCAACAAAATTCTATTCAGCTGCTTACGGACTGGAAAACTTACAAACTCCATTTAAGAGAGAAGATTATTGGAGAGAACTGATGAATGATTTTTCCATTTACACTTTTCCTGATGAGAAGAATACACAACAATTCCTGAAAGTAGGCGTTGCTATGCAAAACCTCAAAGGTATTTTTAGAGACGGAATTACTGAAACTTCTGATAGCATTAATTATTCGGATGACAGAGTTACAACCGGGTATAATATTCTTGGACATGGAGAGTATCGTAATCGCACGAAAAATCAACGCTGGGACCTGATGGCTAGAGGTAATTTGTATTTCGTTGGTATGAATGCCGGAGATTATGAAGCGGGCGCCAGCATTCAAAGCTCTTTTGGTGAAAAAATTGGTTCGCTTAGGCTCGGTTTTGAAAATGTGAACCGCACACCATCTTACATAACAAATTCCAATAGTTCATTTTATTTAATGCCTGGTACTGTTGACTTAAATAAAGAAAACAGTACACATTTATATGCTGATTTATTTCAGCCATTATTAAAACTGCAATTAAGCGGGCATTATTATCTTGTAAATAATTATGTTTATTACACAGATTATTACAAGATAAATCAAGCACCACTTTTTAATTTATTGCAGATCGCTGCACATAAAGTATTTGCTGCCGGAAAAAAGATCAGTTCAAATGGATTGCTGATGTTTATTTTCAGCAGGTGATAGGTAATGGCCCGGTAAATGTACCTACTATATTCACCCGCAACCGCTTCTTATACGAAGGGACGCTTGGGTTTAATAATTTGAGAATAGCAATGGGTTTCGATACACGATATCGGACTGATTATAATGGCAATAATTATTCTCCATTATTAGGTCAATTTTTTTATCAGGATGCCACCAACGTAGCATATAAACTACCGGATATTGCTGCCTTTATTCATTTTCGGATAAATTCCTTCAGAGCATTTTTACGAGCTGAAAATCTAAATACTTTCAGGTCTTTGAAAAGTGTAGATGGAAGTACTAATTACGGCTTCACCAACAGCAACTATGCTGCGCCTGATTATCTTTATCCGGGATTCAATATTCGATTCGGTGTATTCTGGGGTTTTGTGAATTAATGGTTATTTACTGTTGATGGTTCCAGGATATATCCTCAGGTAAATCTGTCCCGCTATTGGAGATTTACCATACAAAGGCGCTAACTTTTGATCGGGTACATAAATGCTTAACTGGCCGCCTACAGCAATTCTTGTATTACCTGTTTTGAAAAGATCGTAAGAAGTACCTGTAGTTAAAGCATGAACAGGAAACAATGCATTATGGTCGAAAACATCCTCGTCAAGGCCCAACTCTTCAGATGATTTTTGAACCCATTCGTAACGTCCGTAAATAGTAGTTTTCTTGAAGGAATGAGCACCCTCTACTAAGATCGCATTTTCGCCAGTATGTCCTTTTGTTTTATTTAAACCCCACAAGGCGGTGACGTTGGTATAACTTTCATTTTTATTTTGTAGACTATAAATTGCTGATGCTGTTGTGCGATGAACGTCTTCGTTTAGATGCAAAATTTCCGGCTGCTTTATGAAACCATGTGAAGCCTGAAGCGCCCATTTAGGGCTTGGATTGAAAGAGAGCCTTCCGCTCCAGCTATCGAAACGCGGCTTGTCAAAATTGTATCTGTTCTCATTTGGCTCACGGCCTGTAAAAGAAGAACCCTCTATCTTCCAGTTACCATACCGATATCCAAGAGTAGCTACACCAAAAGTTATATGTGTAGCGTCAACCCAATGGTGGCTAAGCGGCGCGTCTGGATTGAAAAATCCTGATGGCCTGTGCACAAAGGCTGCTGGCCCCAATGCAGGTTCTCCCGGATAAGCGAGGTACAAAAAAACATCTGACTTTTTATTAATAGCGTGGGCATAGCTTACTGACAATTCAGAAATTAAGTCATGCGGATGCTGTTTGTCGATTAATGGTTGTCCCTTATAGGTTTCTCCGGTTTGAAATAGCAAGGGATAGCCAGCCTCCCCAACCGTTAGCGGATCCAAAGAAAACATACTATTAAAGTGAAACAATCCTTTTTTACCTACTTGTCGTTGCCCCATCAACATAACCATATTAGGTGCATCAAATTTTTGACCTCCACGTTCTCCTTTATTGAAAAGGTCTTGCTTATTATATCTCAGGAATACATTGCCGTGAATCATATACATCCATTTTTTTGAATGAAACATATAAGCATACATTGGCGAGTTATCAGGTAGCCAGGATGTTCCAGAGCCATTGCGTGTCATTGGCAGATTTCGTGAAAATGCGTGTGACATTTGCATCTCATGATGATCGTGCTGTTTGGTAGTATCCATGGATGGCATCTCATGATGATGAGCTTGTTTAATAGTATCCTTTTCGGCATTTTGATGATGTTCATGCTGTGCCAGTGAAATGGTTGAATAACCAATTAATAATAATGATATGATGTAAGTTTTCATTCGTATATTTTTTAGTTGCAGCTACGCTGCGATTGTTTTGCCAAATGGAACGTGCTTATAAATTCCATATATCTAAAAATTGATATTGACGTTTCATTTTTTCGGGTTGATGGATTACAAATATTTTGCTAACATTATACCGCTCATCAGGATCATAGCAGCATCTTCAATGATTGTGACTGTGCTCATTGGCAGGTTGAATACGGCGCCAAGACAAGCACATTTTATTTTTCTTCTATTGAGTACACTTTGAAGAACGCCGATAAGGCTTACTGACATTACAACAAATGTTATGCTATTTGTTAAAGCTGGCTGAAAATGCATAGCATAAGAAAGGCCAAGCATCAATTCAATGAAAGCATATATATACCCCCATGTAGGAAAATGCTTAGCGATAATATCATACATACTATAACTTTCTGCAAATCCTTTTAAGTTAAGTAACTTAAAAAATGAAAAAGTTATAAAAAAGCCACTCATAAAAACCCTCATCCATAACATCCAATTGATACCGGATAACGTTGTGCTAAGCAAAAAGGACAGTAATGTAATATATGCTACAATTAGTAACAATGGCTTGTAAGTAGCCAGCCAGCTTTTTGGTTCTTCGGTTTCGATATTATTATTGCCAGTATTATTATTCGCTGTATGGCCCAATTCGCTAATCGTATAAGGCCCGGCTTTTGAAATAGCGTTTTGCAGCGTGTTCACAGAAACATGCTGTTGCATGCTAATTGTTGCTTGTGGCTGATCTAATTGCACTTCGGCTTCAGTAATCTCGCCGATTTTCAGTAACTCGTTTTTTACTTTCGCTACACAACTCTTACAAGTCATGCCGGATATTTGGTAGGTATGTGTCATTTTGCTTCTTTTTTTAGGTTGAAAATATCAACAACACAAAAGTAGAAGCAACGATCGGTAGAGCTATTGCAGTATTCTTTGTTTGATTTATAACATTTACAGGTCTTCCAGGTTTCGCCTGTTTTTCGATTTCAGATTTTTGAAGAAAGTAGGAGAAAGTCCTGTTTCTTTTTTGAATTGATTAGATAAGTAAGCTACACTACTATATCCTAAGCGATCCGCAATTTGAGATAATGTGAGTTCATCGTACATCAACAGTTCTTTGATTTTTTCAATTTTCTGTGCTATATAATATTTCTCGATTGTGATGCCTTCTGATTCTGAAAAAATATTGCTCAGGTAGTTATAATCGTAGTCTAGTTTATCAGAAATAAACGCTGATAGATTGTTTTGCAGGTTTTCATCACTATGATGAACAAGTTCTACAATAGCATTCTTTATTTTTTCAATAACGCGGCGCTTGCGATCATCAATTATTTCAAATCCTAATTTTTTTAAATCAGTATGTAATTGATCAAAAGCAGCAGGGGGCAATTTAACGTTATCAACAATCACTTCTCCAAGGTTTACAGCATTAGGTTTCATGCCGTTTTTTTCAAACACTTCCGTTACTACCATTTTGCAACGGCTGCACACCATATTTTTTATCAAAAAAGTCATTGGTTCATTTAGTTATTGCTTAACAAGTTAGCACAATAAATGTTGCATAAAAAAAGCTGCCCCTTATTACAGGACAGCTCCATTTATATGTGGGTTTTTGATAATTATCCAAAAATTCCTTTTCTCAGGCTTCTGATGCCTTCGCCAATTTTAAAACCATTGTGATAAACCTCTATTTTATAATCGCCGGGTTTAAAACCTTCAGCATTTTTTATTGGGAATGTAACGCCTTTTCTTGTACCTGTTTCATACTCTACGGGAACTTTAGCTGTGAAATTACGGTCACCGTCCTGGCGTGTAGTCATTGCACCAGAACCTAATTCTACGTTCTGAACGATTGTTCCTTTAGGATCAGTTACAATCACATAAAGATCAGCAGGGCCAGAAGTGGTAATGCGATTTTCAATATTAAAAGCTACCTGAAGTTTGTCAACCCTTTTTGCAAAACTTGTTTCTTTTTCTTTACCATTACGTTTTTCTTTCAATGGAGTTATTGACATACCTGATGCCGAAAGTGTGCTCGCTACGTCTACAGTATTAGCAAGCTCATCATTTTCAGCAGTGCGAGAATCAAGATTTTGAGTTAATACAGTTTTTTCTGTATTCAAATGAGCGTTACGTGCTGTTAACTCCTGGTTTTCGCCTTTAAGCTGTGTAACTTGTGCTTCCAGCCTTCCGATTTGCCCGTTTAGTTCACCAATCATTTGGCGGGCTCTTTTTAAATCGGCAGCCGAAGCGTTTTTATCGCCTAATATTTTGTTTATTTCAGATTTTCTGGAATCTATCTCTTTCTGAAGCGCTGTTTTTTCACCTTGGAGACTGTTATTAGCACCGGTAATAGAATCCAGTCGCATTTCTGCAAGGTTGAACATTTGCCTGAGTGAATCTGATTCAGACATTACTGTTTCTGTTTGAGCATCATTGCCCGCAAAAACATTTTCATTATCTGCGGTGGAATTTTTGCTCCAAAGCATATAACCCCATGTTCCCAACAGTGCTACAATCAACAAACCAATAACCAGATTTCTGTTCCCATTCGGATTAGAAGGAGTATTATTAGATGGCTGCTGTGATGCAGAGGGATAATTCGTGTTTGCCATAATAATTTGTTTAATTTAAAACTGCATTAAAAAACTGCAACAAAGTGCAGAAGGTTGATTTTTTCGAATATTATTTAAAATGTCTTTTCAGACGAAACACAAATTATGCCAAATAGAAGGTGGTATCTTACGTGGGCCGTTATTTTGATAATATTTAAGATTTAAAATTATCTTGCGACCATGTCTGTAGATAAGGTTATATCTGATTGGAGGAAAAAAGCTTATAAACCAGTATATTGGATAGAAGGTGATGAGGATTTTTATGTAGATCAGTTAGTAAATTATGCTGAACAAAACATCCTGTCGGAAAGTGAAGCTTCGTTTAATTTAACCGTTTTTTATGGAAAAGATGCCGCCTGGCCAGATGTGTTGAATGCATGTAAGAAATACCCTATGTTCTCTGACAGACAAGTAGTTATAATAAAAGAGGCGCAGCAAATGAGGGATGTAGACAAACTGGAATCTTATATCCAAAGTCCGCTGAGTTCTACTATTTTACTTGTAGCATTTAAAGATAAAAAGCTTGATTCCCGTACCAAATTTGCCAAATTAGTAAAGGATAAAGCGGAATATATTCTTACCAAGAAACTGTACGAAAATGCATTACCAGAATGGGTCAATACTGTTGTTTCAACAATGGGATATTCCATTTCACCCAAAGCGAACAGCCTTCTTGTAGATCATATTGGCAATGATCTCAGCCGAATTAAGAATGAATTAGATAAGATACTCATCAATCTTGGTTCGAGGAAAGCTATAACGGAAGAAGACGTTGAAAACTATGTTGGTATCAGTAAAGAATTCAATGTTTTTGAATTACAAAATGCAATTGCTACGCGAAATCTGGCTAAAGCTATACGCATTATACAGTATTTCGAAGCTAATCCAAAAGTGGCGCCCATACAATTAGTGTTGCCCTCACTTTATTCGTTTTTTAACAAAGTATATATGGTTTTTGGCGCTTCGGGTGGTGAAGATGGAATTGCTAAGCAAATAGGAGTAGGGCCTTACTTTGTTAAAAGTTATTTACAGGCTACCAAAACGTATAGTTTCAGCGATGTAGAAAAGATTTTATTGCTATTACATAATTATAATTTGAAAAGCCTGGGCATAGGCGCAGCACGTATTGAGGACGCAGAACTCATGAAGGAATTGGTGGTGAAAGTGATGATGTAGCCTGCAGTCCATGGTCTATCGACCATAGACCATGGACTATTCCTCGCCTCCCATCCACATGGCACCGCCCACGCTATTGCGTGTAGCACCGGTAACAGAACTAAGCACATTATATTCTTCGCGCCAACGCAAAACGCCGATTAGTGCCATGATGAGCGCTTCTTTATATTGTACCAACTGTTCTTCCGGCACAATTACTTTTATATAGTCTAAGGCCTCTTGCAAGCGTTCGATTAAATAGGTATTAAGTGCGCCACCGCCGGTAACCAACAATTGTGAGCCTTCTACTGATTCTAAGCGGTTATTAATAATAGAATTTTTTATTTGTCTAACAATATGTGCCACGTAAGTGTGCAATGCATCGGCGATGGGAAGTGCGTGTTTTTTAATTATTGGATAAACCGTATCTGTTCCAAAGCTATTGGCCAACGATTTAGGCGTAGGCAAACTATAATAAGTAAGGCCGTTCAATTCGTTTAGCAACGCCTGATTAATATTGCCACTTCTGGCTATGGCTCCATCTTTGTCAAACTCTTGACCGGCTTCGTTTGCCAGCAAATTCAATACACGATTAGCCGCACAAATGTCAAAAGCTTTGTATTGGTTGCCTGCATTGATAGAAATATTAGCAATACCGCCAATGTTCAAAAAATAATGATAGCCGGAAAATAATAGTTGTTCGCCAATAGGAACAATAGGTGCACCCTGCCCGCTAAAAGCCACGTCCATAGCGCGCAGGTCGCTTACCACCGGTAATTGTGTTGTTGCTGCAATAGCAGCACCATCGCCGAGTTGCGCCGTCATTTTTTTGAGGGAATATGAAAAGTTGTATGTCCGTGTGAAGCAATTACAGCTACCTTGAATTGTAGATTGTGCTTATTGATAAAGTCATTAACACACCCGCCAATATAATGGCCATATTCTGTATGCAATAGTTGATAATCTAAAGCAGAAAGCAAAGTGGCATTTTTTAGTTTTTCGGTCCACACTTCGCTGTAGGGTAAACACTCGGCGTGTATTATTTCATAATTCCATTTTCCGCCGTTTTCCAAAATTTCTGTAAAAACAATATCTAATCCGTCGAGCGAGCTGCCACTCATTAATCCTATTGCGCGATAAATCATTTTGAGGAGTTGAAAAAGTTGAAGGTTGAAAAAGTTGAAGGTTGAAAAGTTTACAAGTTACCAGTTTCAAGTTTCAGGTAATTGTACATCGTGATTCGCACATCGTACATAATTGTCGATTTATAATCGGAACGATGAAGAGTGCGACGCAATTTCGACGCTATATATTCTGCTGTTTGGCTCATAAAGAAATATAATGCTGTAAGTTTGCCAAACGTACATTAAATTTTTTATTCGATACTTTATACTGATAAAAAATAGCGCCGTTTACTTAAAATCAATAACAGCATGATCAAAAACTTAAGTAAAAACCATAGCCTCCTGAGTAATTGGGTAAGTGAGTTGCGAGATGTTGATGTGCAAGTTGACCGCATGCGGTTTAGGCGTAACCTGGAGCGTATTGGCGAAGTGCTGGCTTACGAAATAAGTAAGGAGCTATCTTTTGTGACCAGGGAAACGCAGACTCCTTTGGGTATTTCGGAAAGTAAGGTGTTGCAAGAGCAACCTGTGCTGGCCACGATTCTTCGGGCGGGTTTGGCGCTGCATCAGGGATTGCTGAATTACTTTGATAAAGCAGATAATGCGTTTGTATCGGCTTATCGCAAGCATCATAAAGACGGCACTTTTGATATTGAAGTAGAATATGTGAGCAGTCCTGATCTTGAAAACAGGATACTGATCATTGCTGATCCGATGTTGGCTACTGGTGCATCTTTAGTTAAAACCATTCAATATTTAAAGAGCGAAGGCAAACCAAAAGAAATTCATATTGCTGCGGCCATCGCCTGTGTGGATGGACTGGAATATGTAACACGCGAAGTACCCGAAGCTAAAATATGGTGTGGCGATATTGATGAAGAGCTAACCGCCAAAGGTTACATTGTGCCTGGCCTGGGCGATGCCGGCGACCTGGCTTATGGGAGTAAGTCGCAGTATTAAATAAAAAAGAGGACGTTCAAAATTTGAACAATCCTCTTCCCTTTAACGAGGGCTACCTTATAGCCCTAACAGACTTGGAGTAGGTTTTACTGCCATCTTTGTCAACCTGAACAATTCGTATAAATAAATCTTCATTTTCTAAGTGTGAAACATCTGAAGACTTGGTACATGCATAAAGTGTAGCGGCAATACCAAGTGCAACAAATATGAAATAGAACTTGCTGCGTCTTTTATAGAAAAAGCCCATTAAACCAAATAAGGCGATGCCCATAAATGCTGTTGCTGCTGTAGCAATTGAGAATGTATAGCTGATTGGCAATGATGAATTACCTTCATTTGCCTTTGAATCCATTTTTCCGATTTCAAAGAAAAAGCTTTCCGTCTTTCGAGGCTTCAATAATGAAATGATCATTATTAGTTTCTGAAATGGTTTTCCAATCAACCATAAGTTGGTCTCCATTGAAAAAGGCGGTTAGATCGCCTAACTCAATGGGTAAAGGAGTATTTGAAGACGTTGATGCTAACGTAATGTAGTTCGCACCACCTGCTGTAGTAATAGTTGAAATTACTTTAATTGTAACTGTTGATCCCGAAACAGACATAACGTCTTCTAATCCGGTTGCATTGGCAAATGAGGTCGTTCCACCATCACTAAAATTGCCATTATCATCAACTAATAATACCAAATCAGCAGCATTAATGGGTGAGGCACCAAGTGTAATATCCATAAACACTCCTGCCGGAGTACCACTTTTAGTTATTTTCCATTCTCTGTCTATCCGGCTAAAGATGTTTAATCCGGATGGGTATTCGGTGCTGCCTGTACTCTTCATTTGCCCACCGTTGTTACCGATTACTACGAAATTATTTAGAGGAATTGTACCAGTATTGGCATCGTTACTTGCAGCTAAAGTTGGACCAATGTATAAACGTGTTTTATCATCCACCTGATGAGATTGCTTTTGGTTGAGGCCGCTGCCAATATCCCTGCCAATACCAATAACCTGGTTATGATAAGCACCGGCGTCGTCCGAGGCATCCCAAATCGTGTTACCGTCGGAAGAAAGGTAATCTCCGTTGCTTCCTCCGCCACTCTTATCCAGCGTAATTCCATATTTAATGGCTAAGTAAGATTCTATTTTCTTTACATCTACAGCTCCATTTGGTAAGCTATTGATGTCATAATGTGCTACTTCTGCCAGTCGGCCTGCATGAATTCTGGAGTTCAGGCTTGTGTTTCCCCAGGTTCTACCGCCGATTTGAAAACTGCCATCTGGCGCATTGAGACTAAGGCCTCCACAGGCACCACTTTCTTTGCCGTTAAAAGCACTAAAAGCTCCAGCCGTTGTGCTGGCGGAATTATAGTCTACTCTGATAATACCTGGTGTACCTCGTACATCAGAGGTAGGAGAGCAGTTGCCACCGGCAGCATCGACTGAGTATCCGTTAGCGTTAGGGTCATAAACAATTCCTGATGCGCCTTCACCTCCGAGGGAATACACCCCACCCAAGCTATTTTCCGTTGTAGAAGAATGTTGCACGACTGCGAAAATTAGCGCAGGGTTAGAAGATGGTGAAGCAAATTGGCCTTGTAACATTTGATTAGAAACGCCATCAAAAACCAAGGTTGGGTTATAGTTGAAGGTGTTGTTTTCCAGTGTAACATTCGCTGATGCTGTCCTTGATGCTTGCGTAGTCATTGTTGTTGTGATAGCCTGATTAGCCCATTGAGAAACTTGTGATCCGGTAGCGGTAACGCCAGCGTCAGCTTTGGTCCATAAGTATAAGCCTGAACTAACACCGCCAGGTGATTGGCCATACAAGGCATTAGATACTAAAAAAATGAAGGATACGAAAAAGGTTTGAATGGCCAGTTTTAAGGTCTGTGTTTTCATAATAATTGTTTTCAAGTTAAAAAATACTGGCTTAGAGGAGGATTTTATATAAAGGAATACATTCAGCCTTGAGGCTTTAAATGTGCAACTCCTTTATAGCATGCATAGTAGGCAGTAGTAGAAATAGTATAATACTTTACAAGAGGAAGTATTCGTCCTGAAAGAATTTAGAGGATTTTGTATGTGTTTTTCATGATAGATAGTTTTGAGGTGAAATTCGCTTTCACGGGTTATTTTTTAAATGGGTTAGGTAATAGTGGTTAGCTATTTTACAATAGGTTCAGCGTTTCTAAGATAAGGTATTTATATGAAATATCAATAGATTAGGTAAAATAAATATCTTATATATGTTTTTAAAAAATTAAAAAAGTATACCGCCTTTTTTTGAAAAATTTGAAAATCGTATTATTGTGCGAATAAAAGTTTATGGCTGGATCTGTTTATCTAATTCCTACTTTCCTTTACGAAAACGTGTTGCAGGTTTTACCGGCTTACATTTTAGAGGCTGTTGAAAAATGTGATGTTTTTTTTGTAGAGAACGAACGCTCCGCAAGGCGTTATTTAAAGCAACTTAAAAGAGAGATCGTAATTGATAATTATGAATGGTTTACTATTGATAAAGCAGAAAATGAAGTGATACAGGCTTTTCGGGAAAAAGTAAAAGAAAACAAGGTTGTCGGAATTATTAGTGAAGCAGGTTGTCCTGGCGTAGCGGACCCCGGGCAGTTGTTGGTTGCTGCTGCGCAGGCATTGAATGTAAGAGTAGTACCGTTGGTTGGCCCCAGTTCTATTTTATTGGCCTTAATGGCCAGCGGTATGAACGGACAGCAGTTTGCCTTTGCAGGATATTTGCCCATTGATAATACACAAAGGGCAAAGGCTATTCGCGATCTTGAAACGGAATCTAAAAAGAAGGATTGTACACAGATCTTTATTGAAACGCCATACCGCAATAATCAGATGCTGGAAACATTGCTTAAAACCTGTCAGCCATCAACCAGGTTATGCGTGGCTGTAAACATTACGGGCCCAGATGAGTTGATCAAGACCAAAACCGTTGAGCAATGGAAGCAACAAAATATCGACCTTCATAAAAAGCCAGCCATATTTCTTTTAAAAGCCTGATGTAGGTGCAGCATCTTTCATTGAAATAATACTGTCCACAATATATCGGGTGTTACCTCGCCAGGGTAATGCGCCATTGTATTCTTTATAATGAAGATCGAAACGCTTGCCCGAATTCATCTTCAATACATCAAATACTTTTTTGTCTTTTATGGAGAACTCGAATTCGTTGGATTGTACGCCTCCGCCTACAACTCCGCGAATACCTTCCTGTATCAATTTACCTTCATAGGTTTTAAAAAACTGGCCTTTTTCTACAGCAAAGTTTAAATAGCCCGATTTTACACCATCGGAAGTATAGGGATAGTAAAACTTCCAATAAACGTATCCTGCGGCTATCAAAAGGATCACTAAAAAAGCCATTAAAAAAACTTGGCGCAGCCTCCACGTTTCTTAGGTTTCAGTGTTTGTTCTGGCATTGTTTCTATAGGCATAAAAAAGGTTTATCTTAATTTAATTTTAATAATACAATATTAATTTATTGCACTAAATTTGCGGCTCTAAAAGTAGTATTTGTTTTTTGTATGAACAATCTTCTTAGTCATACCAAATATTTTGTATTTCACCCCGGTATCACAACGGGGGTTTATGCTGTTGGGTTTGATGTGTTCATATTTTCTCCGCGTCCACAACGCCGATGTCCTATATGCTGACAGGACATACCTAACGCCAGAGGCACCTGTCAGTGAAAAAAAAACGGATATAACAACATTATAGGACAGGCACCTAAAAATTTACAAATACAAAGAGTGGACAATCAGGAAATTATAGTTAGAGAAGCGGTCTCTGAAGATAAAAAATTTTCAATTATCATCACCGATGAGATGGCCTCATCTGCAGCGGCACGTGGTACCGGTATTGCCAAACGCAGCCCGGAGTATATCGAAAAGAAGATCGACGAAGGCAAGGCGGTAATAGCATTGACTAAAAAGGGCGATTGGGTAGGTTTTTGTTATATTGAAACCTGGAGTCATGGCGAATATGTTGCCAATTCAGGTCTTATCGTTTCCCCCAATTTTCGTAAAAGTGGTGTTGCGAAACAAATAAAGCAGACAATTTTTAATTTAAGCAGGAAGCTTTATCCTCAGGCTAAAATATTTGGACTTACAACAGGCCTGGCTGTAATGAAAATAAACAGCGATTTGGGTTATGAGCCGGTAACATATTCAGAACTTACGCAGGATGAACAGTTTTGGGCAGGATGTAAAAGCTGCGTGAATTATGATATTTTAATGGCAAAGGAACGTAAAAACTGTATGTGTACGGCTATGTTGTACGATCCTAAAGATCATTATGAACCCGAAGAAACAAAAGCTTTTTTGAAGAAAATCAATCGGGTCTTGAAAGGCTTTTACGCCTTAAACAATGGAAGTTTTTAAAACCCTTCCGTAGAAAAGAAAAGAATGGCGGTTCGAGTTCTGGTATAAAAATGTTTTTTCATTCATTATTTCATGTATAAAATATTGCATGAAGGCGTGATCAATTTCAGTAAATAATTAACATGGCTAAAAAGGTTGTTTTAGGTTTTAGTGGTGGTTTAGACACTACTTTTTGTGTAAAATATTTAACCGAAGAAAAAGGTTATGAAGTTCACAGCATTATCGTAAATACCGGTGGTTTTAGCGATAGCGAGCTTGACAATATAGAAGCCCATGCAAAAAAACTGGGAGTAAAATCGCATAAAACAGTTGATGCAGTTAAGAATTATTATGATTCGATCGTTAAATACCTGGTATATGGAAACATCCTTAAAAACAATACTTATCCTTTAAGTGTTTCTGCTGAAAGGTTAAGCCAGGCTTTACATATTGCTGAATATGCCAAGCAGATCAATGCAGATGCAGTAGCGCATGGCAGCACAGGTGCAGGAAACGACCAGGTTCGGTTTGATATGGTGTTGAACATCATAGCACCAGGAACAGAAATTATTACACCCATCCGTGATTTGCAATTGAGCCGCGAATCGGAAATAGAATACCTGAAAAGCAAAGGCGTTGAGATGAATTTTGAAAAGGCTGTTTATTCCATCAATAAAGGCCTCTGGGGAACAAGTGTCGGAGGTAAGGAAACGTTAAACTCAAAAGGTATTTTACCAGAAGATGCATGGCCTACACAAGTTACAAAAACAGCAAGTGAAGAAGTTACGCTTGAGTTTGAAAGAGGTGAATTGGTCGCTGTAAACGACAAAAGTTTTGATCATCCTACAGAGGCTATTCAACATTTACAATCCATTGCTGGTCCTTATGGCATTGGCCGCGATATACATGTTGGTGATACCATCATTGGCATTAAAGGCCGTGTAGGTTTTGAAGCGGCAGCGCCCATACTTATATTGAAAGGCCACCATGCTTTAGAAAAACATGTTCTAAGCAAATGGCAATTGCAATGGAAAGATCAGATATCGCAGTTTTACGGAAGCTGGTTACACGAAGGGCAAATATTGGATCCGGTGATGCGCGATATGGAAGCTTATTTGGAAAGCAGCCAGAGAAATGTAACGGGAAAAGTGTTCATTCAGTTACACCCTTATCGTTATCAGGTAATAGGTATTGAAAGTGACTTCGACCTGATGAACATTGCATTTGGTAGTTATGGTGAAATGAATGCAGGCTTTACCGGTGAAGACGTTAAAGGCTTTACCCGTATATTTGGTAATCAAACTGCGATCTATCATCTGGTTAAAGAAAGCGTTAATCAAAAGAACGCAAGTGAATTTTAATTGAAGAGCAAATAGTTCATGGTTCATAGTTGATGGTATTTATTGACCCGGCTGATGAATATATGGCATCGGTCTTCCGCCAGTTGGCGGACTCTTCAACTGTAGAATAATAATGAGCGATATAAACGACGATAAAAATTAAACTCCCCTTTAGGGGTTGGGGGTAACAAATATGATAAACGTAGGAATTATAGGAGGAGCAGGTTATACAGGCGGAGAATTGATAAGATTACTCATCAATCATCCGCAGGTAAACATATCATATATCCATAGCCGCAGCAATGCAGGTAAGTTTGTTTATGAAGTTCATAAAGATTTGCTCGGCGATACAGACCTGCAATTTAGCGCAGATGTATTACAGGATATCGATTGTTTGTTCCTTTGCTTGGGCCACGGTGAGTCGACAAAGTTTTTACAGGAAAATAAGTTGGACAGTGCTATCAAAATCATTGATCTGGCTAACGATTTTCGTTTACAAAAAGATAAAGTACAGGATGTATTAGGCCGCAGTTTTGTTTACGGTCTGCCCGAGTTGAATAAAGAAGAAATTATCAATGCAAAAAATATAGCCAACCCCGGTTGCTTTGCTACAACCATACAATTAGGACTTTTACCTTTAGCAAAGGCTGGGCTATTAAAAGATATTTATACAACCGGCATTACCGGAAGCACAGGAGCTGGCCAGTCGCTAAGCGCTACATCGCATTTTAGCTGGCGTGCTAATAACATTCAGGCTTACAAAACCTTAACCCATCAGCATTTGGGCGAGATTGGTGAATCGCTGCATCAGTTACAGGGCGAAACAGATTTCGATTTAAGTTTTGTACCCTGGCGTGGAGATTTTACACGGGGTATTTTTGTAAGCTCTACTATTACGACCGACCTTGCTTTAGAAGAATTATATCCTTTGTTTGATGAGTTCTATAAAGATCATCCGTTTACGCAGGTTAGTAAAATGCCTGTTTTTTAAAGCAGGTTGTTAACACCAACAAAGCTGTTGTTCATTTAGAAAAGGCAGGAAATAAATTGGTGGTTCATTCCGCTTTGGATAATTTATTAAAAGGCGCCAGCGGACAGGCGGTACATAATATGAACCTTATATTTGGATTGGAAGAAACACTTGCTTTAAGGCTGAAGCCGGCTGCGTTTTAGACCCTTTTAATCTGAACAATTAAAATTGTTAACTTCGTTGCGTTCTAAATAGATCTAAAATGAAAACAATTAACATAAAAGTTCATACAAGCGAATCTTCTCAAATAGAGGCTATAAAGGCTTTTATGAAAGCGTTAAAGATAAAATTTGAAGTTTCTAAAGAGAAAAGTCCTTACAATTCTGAATTTGTAAAAAAATACAACAGGGAGATGCAGACATAAAAAACGGAAACGGCCGAACTGTAACGCTTGAAGAACTTGACAGCTTATGGAAATAATATTGCTTCCACAAGCTAATGACGACCTTGCATATTGGATAAAAACTGGAAACAAAGCCATTCTGAAAAAATATCAGAATTAACGGAGTCAATCATCGAAAATCCTTACACAGGAATTGGTAAACCTGAAGCGCTTAAATACGATCTTGCCCCAAAATGGTCGAGAAGAATCACCAAAGAACATCGTTACATTTATCTTATTCAACAAAACAAATTGTACGTTTATTCGCTTAAAGGGCATTACGAATAAAATTTGTGTAATTCAGGAGCTTCCAACGCTAAACAATGAAAGTGCTAGCCATCAGTAAATGAGTTGTTTCAAAACTCCCTTTAGGGCTGGAAATTTATTCAAAATAAACCTTCACGGTTTGATATAGCAATTGGTTCTGCATAATCACAGAAGATCGGCTGGCTTTATCTGAATAACCTTTTAAACCAAACAATCCCGCGGCATTCCCTTTATTGATCGCTATTTCAAGATAATCAGCACTATTAAAAAGCGCGAGCTTTTCACCGTCGGGAACATCAGCGTAAGATTCACTTATCTTATTGATTACCTCGTCTCGCAGAAAGATAATCTTAAACGCACGTCCCTGGCGTTGTTCCTCAAACTGGTTTTTGGTAATGTTTACAATAACATTTTCGAAGTTGTCAATGAAGATGATCTGACCTTCTATGAAATTCTTGCTTTCAAGCGGTAGCAAAGGATTTTTTTCTTCAAAACTTATATCAGGGGTGCCTATTTTCTGAATAGATTCGCCGTTAGCTAAACGAGTAATAGTATCAGCTATTACTTTAGTGCAATACAAAGTATTTTTATTGGCTTCCTTATCGAGTTCAATGCCCAGTACAATGTCTGGCTTTTCTTCTAATATCATATTCAACAGGCCATTATCTGCACAAAAAATATATTGGTTTTTATGAAAAGCCAGCAAGAGGTTTTTAGGTTTTTTATCGAAAAGGTTAACCAATATAATATGGTAGGTAAACTCAGGAAAGTTTTTAAAAGCTCCGCGGCAAACGTACGATGCTTGCGGAAAGTTAAAAGGAGCAATATTGTGAGAAATATCTATTAATTGCAGGTCAGGATTGGCTTGCAGCAGTTGAGCTTTTATAGCCCCGACAAGATAGTCGTTATGCCCAATATCTGATGTTAATGTTATAAAGTTCATTTATAAGTTACTGCCTGCAGCGTTCACATTGCGTGGTGCAATTTATTTATTTTTATAATGTGATGAATTTTGTTGTTTGATTTATTCAGAATTTCTATAATAACATAAATTGGGCCGCTCTTATTTAATGAGCTGTTTATTCTTAAAATAAAATTTATGAACCAGCTTATCGGCCAACGAAGGAAAAAATTTATTTAGAAAAACAGTCTCTTTACCTGTTAGCGTGAGCACCAACGTTCTTTTCTTTTTCATGATGCCGCTTAACAGATGACGTGCGCATTCTTCCGCGCTCATCATTTTTTCTTCATCCATCGGATTTTCTTTTTGCGTTTCGCCTTTGTCATTTAATGCATGATCTCTTATTTTAGAAGATGTGAAGCCAGGACTCACCCACATTACATGTACACCATCATCCTTCAATTCTGTTTTTAAAGATTCCAAAAAACCCTGCAAAGCAAACTTGCTCGCGGAGTAACCCGTTCTGCCCGGTAATCCTCTATAGCCAGCGATTGAAGAAATACCTACTATTGTTCCTTTACTTTCTATAAGAGCCGGCATGGCAAATTTGGTGCAATAGACAGCGCCAAAAAAATTAACATCCATTACCTTCTTTATAACATCCAGTTCAAGATCTTTAAAAAGGCCACGCATGCTAATGCCCGCATTGTTGATCAATAAATCAATCTTTCCAAAAACGCCAAGTGTGGAATCGATAAATCTTTTGCATTCGGCTTCGTTACTAACATCGGCAACCAAAGTATGTAATGGCAGCGATGCATGCTGCGCCTGCAATTCATATAATTTATCATGGCTGCGCCCACAAGTGGCCACCCTTGCACCGTAGGAGAGTAAGGCATTTACAAGCGCCCTTCCAATACCATCGGTGCCGCCGGTTACAACAGCTACTTTATCTTTAAAATGGGCATTCATTTAAACGAATAAGTTGATTTTGGCAAACCTACTTATAAAACAGCAAAATCCAATATAGGCAAGCGCTACGATTTTCGTAAATTGAAGGCTGATAATACTGCATCATGTTTAGAGTCCTCTTCTTTATTACTTTTTTATCGTTCTCTGTTTTTGTTAATGCCCAGCCAACATGGATCCGGATTAATCAATTGGGCTATTTACCTGATGATGTAAAAGTAGCTGTACTTGTTACAAAGGAGATGCTTGGGGCTGAACATTTTTCTTTACTGGATGCTGGAAATAATCAGGAGGTGTATAAAGGAACTTGTAAAATATATAATGCTTATGGGCCTTTCGAGAATTGTTGGAGGCTTAATTTTTCTGACTTTAATAAAAGCGGCTCTTACTATTTGAAAGTAGGGAATGTAATATCGCCCGTTTTCAAAATAGCAAATAATATTTACGAAGGAAGCGCTGATTTTATTTTAAAGTATATGCGTCAGCAACGTAGCGGCTATAATCCGTTTTTAAAAGATAGCTGCCACCGGCAGGATGGATTTATTGTATATCATAAAAATAAATCGAAAGATTCTACTTTTACTGATGTCTCTGGAGGATGGCATGATGCATCTGATTATCTTCAATATCTCCCCACTTCTGCCAACGCTACTTACCAGATGATGTTTGCTTACACGCAGCATCCTGAAAGTTTTTCTGATCGTTATGATGCATGGGGAAATGAAGGGGCCAACAATATTCCGGATGTTATTGATGAGGCAAAGTGGGGGCTTGACTGGTTGGTAAAAATGAATCCGCGCAAGGGTGAGTATTATAATCAGTTGGGAGATGATCGCGATCACTCGGGTCTGCGTTTGCCCACAAAGGATAGTGTGAAATATAGTAGTAATAAGGGTTTGGCGCGTCCTGTATATTTTATTACCGGTCAATCGCAGGGAGAAAAATATAAAAACAAAACAAAAGGCGTCGCTTCTTCTGTGGGAAAGTTTGCTTCAGCGTTTGCTTTAGGCGCAGTTGTGATGAAGCGGTTTTATCCTACTTTTGCGGATAGTCTTGTTTCTAAAGCCGTTGCAGCATACGAATACGGAAGAACATACCCGGGCAATACACAAACGCTTTCTGTAAAAGCGCCATACATATACGCAGAAGATAATTATGCTGATGATATGGAGCTGGCAGCTTTATCGCTTTACCAATTATCAGGTGAGAAAAGGTATCTAACAGATGGATTAATTTATGCGCGCATAGAGCCTGTAACTCCCTGGATGGGCGCGGATTCTGCCAACCATTATCAATGGTATCCTTTTGTAAACCTTGGTCATTACCTGGGCGCTAAGCTGGATAAAAAGCATAGTTCAGAATATATTTCTTTTATGAAGCGAGGTATAGACAGAGTGGTGGCTCGTGGTGCAAATAATCCATTTCTTATAGGTGTGCCATTTATTTGGTGTTCTAATAACCTGGTTGTTGGCATGCTTACACAAATGAGTTTATATAAACAATTAACAGACGATCATCAGTATGATGAGCAGGAAGCTGCGTTAAGAGATTGGCTGCTGGGGTGTAATAGTTGGGGGACAAGCATGATTTGTGATTTACCTGAAAATGCCATTTCACCAAAGGATCCGCATTCCGCTTTTACTCATTTATATAAGTATAAAATTTCCGGGGGCTTGTAGATGGTCCTGTATATGGCGGTATATGGAATAAATTAATAGGGATCAAACTATATGCTGAAGATGAGTTTCAGGAATTCCAGTCAGATAAAGCGGTTTACCATGATGACTTTGGAGATTACTCAACCAACGAGCCAACGATGGACGGTACAGCAAGCCTGAGCTATTATTTCGCTGCTATGCAAAAGCAATCAGATCGCAACACAATTATCAAAGACTCAGAAGGCGCCATCATCAAACTAAACAGTCATCAAAAAAAGGTATATCTTTTATTTTCTGGTCATGATCTGGGCGAGGGAGGTATTAGCATCCTGAACACTTTAAAGAAACATAATATTAAAGGCAACTTTTTCTTTACCGGAGATTTTTTAAGAAACAAAGCATTTCGAGAAATTGTAAAAAGAGTGGTTGATGAAGGACATTATATTGGATCACATTCAGACAAGCATTTGTTATATGCTGACTGGTCTAAAAGAGAATCCTTGCTTGTTACTAAGGATTCATTTCAGAGAGATCTAAGTCAGTCATTGCAGGAATTAAAAGCAGCGAAAGCAACAACGGGGAAATGGTACTTATCGCCATATGAGTGGTACAACAAACAGACTGTTCAATGGTGTAATGAAAATGGATTGGCAGTTATCAACTTTACTACGGGTACCGGAACCAATGCAGATTATACATGGCCACAACTCAGCAATTATAGAAATAATGATACTATTTTAACGCGGTTATTTGAGGCCGAAAGAAAAGAAGGCTTAAATGGTAATTTGATTTTAATACACATAGGAACGGATGAAAGAAGAAAAGAGAAGTTATACAATGAACTGGGTTATATAATTGAGAGGTTACATCAGTCAGGTTATTCAATTGAAAGATTGCCATAGCAAGAAAAAATTCATTTTTTTTCTTGCAAAAAGTTTGGTGCAATAATTTGATACTTCTATATTTGCACTCCCAAACGGGAACGCGGTTGATTTCGTAGCTCAGTTGGTAGAGCACATCACTTTTAATGATGGGGCCCTGGGTTCGAGCCCCAGCGGAATCACAAAGGCACTATTTTATGGTGCCTTTTCTGTTTTTATACATTTCATTCAGTCTTTCCCGTTCGAGGTAAGGTGTTCTTTTCGTACGCGAATTGATTAAAGAGAATATAGATGAATCCAAATTTCTGGGTGATTCTAAAAAATTGTTCTTTTGCAAAAGAATAATAGACAGTCAAAAGACAAATATTTAGAATTAGCGACATTAATATTGTCTGGGGAGATGCTTTATTTTTTGAACTGGCTGTTGTTGGCAATGATGAAGAGGGCTTTTGTATCTATCTTTAAGAAAAGAATATCAACCTATAGAACATCGTTTTAACCCAGTACATGCCAAAGGTTAAACAAAACAAACCGCAACTAATGAAAAACAGAACATCCCAAAAAAACAAAAGCTGGTCCTTGCTAATCATCTTCATTGCCGCTTTATCGTTCGTTATATATTTTGTTGTATTAAATGGCAAGTTAGACTCAATGGGATACGGCATTCTTTACGCCATATTAATAACCATTCTACTGATTGCTTTAATATTGATTATCGAAGCCATTTATCTCTACAGAATTATAGCAAGATAAATTTTTGTGCAACCTGATACTTCTATTTATTATATTATTTTAGTGCTTAACATTTTATGGGTAAATGATGAAGAAAATAAAACAAGGAAAAAATAAATATATAAAAAGGATCTTATTCTTCATATCCTTTTGTCTGCTGCTGTTTAGCACTACTATTCATGCGCAAGTACCCGACACGAAAGTAATGAAAGAAAAGGCTGATAGCTTAAAAGATGAAAAGCAATATGAGGCTGCTGTAACGCTATATGAAGCGCTAATAAAAAAAGAACCTACGAATTCTTACTTTTTGGAGAAAGCAGGTTTTTGTTATTTCTTTTTAGAGAATTATCCAAAGGCGAGGGAAAAATATACGCTGTCTGCTTTGTATCGGGATGCCAATGATGCAACGCTATTGGCCAGCGACTACGCCAACCTTGTTGCCGTATATGCCCGACTTAATATGCCTGAAAAGGAAATGGAATATTCGCTAAAAGCTTATCAAGCTCATGAAACGCCTTTCTCGCTTTGGAATGCAGTAAGCGCCTTGAATGATAACAACAAATTTGAAGAGGGCTTGAAGCTTTTAAACAACGCCAATATAGTAAAAGGCCCGGAGTTTGACGGACTTTATGGACTACTCTATTATAAAATGGGCTACTATGATAAAAGCATAGCGATGTTTGAGCTATTCTTTACCAACTGTGAATATGTAAAAAGCGAATTGGCAAATATTTCTATGGGAGATATGTACGAGTGGGCATGGTATGCACTTACCTATCCTTTATCTATACAAAATTTTGAGCAACCACTCATAAAGGCAGATAGCGTAAAAATGGTTCGCTGGTTTCAAAAACTAATAGAATATGATGGCATCAACAGCATAATAGATGGTACAATTAAGCAAATAACTAGCGTCAATAAACATACAAAAGTATATAACCCCATTTATCTACAACTTGCCAATAGTTTGCCGCAGCAATATTGCCTGGAAAAGATAGGGATATTGTCTGCTATCAACGACTATGACGCTGCTGCTTTGGTTAAATGTAACGAAAGCGATGTAGCCGAGAAAAAGAAACCTTTGTTTCATATCTATCGCTTTAGAATTGATTATAACCAGTTTTTGGTGGATTGGAAAGCAGGAAAAGCAACACTACAAGATGAGCGTTGGCATACGGTTACCGATTTATTCAGTCATACGTTGGGCAACATCACCAATATTGATAAAGCAATGGTAGAAGGCGGCAACAAAGCCATTGAAGTGCCTTTGTTAGCTGCGGTTTACGACCTTTTTGAAAAAGGAAAAAAACAGATGCCGACAGAAGACAACTCATGAACGCATTATTTGAGAAAAATTTTGAAGCTGCATATAAAGATAAATTTATCAACATGATTATTTTTGAACTGCGTGATAAATAGATATAAACTAAAAAAACATACGCATGAAACCCCCTTATTTTATAAATATTTTATCCAAAGCCAGCCTTTTTCTGCTTGCCCTATTACTGGTTATGTGTAAAAATAGGGATACCGATTCGGCTACAAACAAAACGGATAGTACTGTTTTGGTTAAACCGATTGCGCAAGATTCGATCAGTGAAGTACCCGAAATAGAAGAAGGCGATGAAGGTAGTGAAGGAAGTTATTATCCAGAAAATATTGTTATTGGCAAAAGCCTGCCAGCAAACACCACCACGGGCTTTCCGGGTTTAAAATTTGGTGATAAAGTGTATTATGACAGCGAAAATTCTGACGAAAACACCACCGTTTTTTATCTGCAAAATCCAGAAAAAGTAAAGTTATCCAAATCATACAACGCCCGTGCGGATTATTTTATCCGTGCATCTGACTTGGAAGAATACCAGACAAAATTTTCGCTCGCTGCATTTACTGCCTTACAACCCGGCGTTAAAAAACTAATTCTTGATAATGATTATAATAATGGAAATGATTACAGCCCCACACAAAATGAGGAACGCTCCCGAACGGTAGTGGCTTATGGCGATTACGACGCCGACGGCATCAAAGACGTAGCTATTATTTTAGACAATAACGAAAAACAAATTTCTCGGTTGCTAATTGCTTGTACTAATAAAGCTACCAAACAACCTTACTTAGCTTTTGCCGAAAATTATAATGATAAAATAAGGATCAACTCGTACAACGTAGGCAGTCGCGTTTTTATGAATAGCCCAACCTTGGTGGCAGCGCCAATAGACGGATTGATATTAAACGGCGAAGATGTAAAGTTGGCCATTATGTACAACAAAAAATTGCAGAAATATAAAAGCTATTTTCAGGAAGCGATGGAAGAGTAAAAAATACACGTGCGAATATATTAACGATTGTGTAAGAAATGAAATAGCAAGATTTTATATCCATTTTTAAGGTAATGTTGCTGCCATTGTTTGTCAACTTTCAACACAAAATTTTAAAAAAGTAAAAAGTAAACCCATAAAAGGGCTCAAGGAACAATGCGGAATAACCGCTACCCGAAACGGATTTGAGTTTGCTTGCAATTGGATGCGATCAGGATATCGTTGTCAATTTCGATTTGATAAAAACGCAAAGCGTGTGCGCCTTATTGGAATGGATCGTTATGAACTTGGCGATGCCACACTAAACGGTAGCGGCGAATCAAGCGTAAATTTACTTACCGGAGATTATATAGGCGATTGGAATTATTACGACCCTTTAGCGAATAATGAAGCGGGTGAATTGATAAAAATACCCACCATCAAAACCAAAATGTATTTTGGAAAAATTTATTTGGAAGCATTTAGTGATGCCGTTTATTATGATTTTGAGGAAAGATGTGCCAAGTTGTATTATCAAGAAAAAGAAAAAGAATGCGAAAATGAAAAAATATCTCATCCTATTTGCTCTTGGCTTAACATCTTTTATACTACTGTTTTTGTTTCTATATTATTTTTTTGAGTGGATAACACCCTCAATTACAATGGACGGACATCCTTATGTGCCGTTTGGTAATATTATAAAATCATCGTTTTTTTCGTTCGTATTTACTTGTGTAATATGTTTTGTGTTCAATAAGTTTTTAAAAAAGTACAAATGAAAAGCAACGCATTCCCATAATACAAAGGTTGGTTCTTGTACCTCTTGCTAAGAATCATTTTTATTGTCGCATTATCGTTCCTTATATATTTCATTGTATTAAACGGTAAGTCAGACCCGATGGGATACGGCGCACTTTACGCTATATTGATAGCCGCTCCACTAATCACTTTACTATTGATTATAGAAGCCATTTATCGTTACAGAAAAAACAGCGGGATAAATTTTGGTGCAACCTGATACTCGTATTTATTATTTTCATACTATTGTTTAACCTTCTTATGAGCAAATGATGAAGAAAAAATCAACCAACCACCTCGTATTATGGCCTATGCTCGCACTTGCCTTTGCGTTGCATTCTTGCAAAGATAAAGCACAAGGCGCAAGCCAAAGCCCACAAACCGAAATTACCGAAACAGTTAACGATACGCTGAAAAGCAGGTTACGACCCAATGAAAAAATCGAACTCGGAAAAATTTATACCGACACCGTAAATTTTGTTGAGTTCAATGATGGCGGCGATAATTGGCTGCTTTTTGTTGAAAAAAACAAAGACACAATTGGATTAATTTATGACAACGAATATCATTTTATAAGAGGCGATGCAATAGCAATCACCTGGAAAAAGGATAGCATCCGTTATGCAGGCGATTCGGAATTTCTGAACTTTACCGAATTTTTAATTTCCGCAAAAACCGTAAAACCCCTTTCCTTAACCGATAAAAAGTGAAATTCCTTTGGCAGGAAAACCTATACAACGAAGAATATGAAGAAAAATATGAAACAAATATTAACGTCATTGTTCTTAATGAGGATTTCATCAAAACCATTTCCGAGCCCGAAAAAGCGGCATTGGCGTATGTAGCCACTTTTATCGGCAATGAATGCAGTTGGGACGGAAGCGCAAACGACGACAGAAGCAATCTGAAATGTAAAATCCTTTCGGCTTTGAACTTGGGTTATCAATGTTCAAATCAGCATTTAGGTTTTCTTCGGCAATGGTTCAGAAATGACAAAGAGGTTCTGAAAGAACTAGAAAATTGCCCCACAACGCCCGATGGCGCAACCATTCAAGATACGTTTGATGAAATTAATTTGGAAGTAAAAAACAATCAAATTACAGTTTTTTTCAAAGCAAGCGGCGTAAATTTAAGAGAGGAAAAATTCTGGGAATGGACAGAAAAGCTTCGGTTCGGATTTAAAGAAAACGAATTAACCTTGGTTGATAAAGAAGTTTCGCCGATAAAGCACAGCAGTTTTGAAATGCAAGAAAATTAAAAAATATCTTATGAAAAACCTGATTTTACTTTTCACTGTATTGACGCTGTTTTCAAATTGCAACAACCTACAAGCACAAAAACAAACAGACTTCGTTTTGAGCAATGAAGAAATCATCTATTCTTTCGAAACAAAAAGCGGCAAAAAGATGGTCTTGGTAAAAGATAAAAACAATGCCTATATGCAATACCGTTTCGGCAGTCAAAACAAAATCGAATTGGAATTTCCGACAGAAAAAACAAAAGAAAGCTGGCAAAAATTTGAATACAATTCGTATTGGCGAGGCGGCGGCGTAGAAAATTCGGGAATGGAAATCGACAATCTGCAGTTTAGCAACAACGGCTATACTTATCTTGTTTACAGGACTTATTTTGCGGAAGGTGAAAAAAATGCGGCAGGAATCATCATTACAGACAGCAAAGGAAAAGAAATACGGATAAACGGAATGCCCGAAACCATACAGGGCTGCATTTGCAACCTTGAACACACCCGGAATGATAGAAAAAACAGATATTGGATTATCTTTTTAAAGAAAATAAGAAAACAAATTACTATGCGCACACTATTCATAATCTTCCTTTTGGCGGCTGCAACGCAAACATACGCACAGAACCAAAGATTGTACAAAGGCACCATCAACGGCACACTTAAAGTAACCTTATATCTGGAAGGATTGGACGAAGGAACAAATGCCGACCGGATTTTGGGGGCATATATTTACGAGAATCAAAATGAATATATTTTGCTAAATGGCTACCGGAATAAGGATGGCAATATCGTGTTGGTGGAACAAGCTACCGCTAATTTTTCAGGTGTTTTTTAGGAACAATGGATAAAAAGCAAATCACGGGAAAATGGACAAGTGCCAATCAAAGTAAAATATATGCGTTTAAGCTGACGCAAATAGCCGCAACAAAAGAAGAAATGACCAAATTTCAAAATGCTATGGAAAATAAGGCTAATGAATTTAGCCGCTATTAAACGATGAAAGTTATCCTTTCTTTTTTCTTTCAAATTGCAAAAGCTGTAAACAAATTAACGCTTAAGAGAATCAAATGAAAAAAATAATTCCCCTAATCATTGCTGCAATAATGTTGATTGCGTGCAATAACACACCCAAAACAGGTGCAGCATCAAACACAGCTTCAGATACCATAAACAGACAGGGATATACCCAAACGGGGGACAGCGATGAATATATTCACTATGAAAACCCCGAAGAAAACAATCCCGAAGAACCCGATATTACCTTTCCAACAACAGGAAACAAGGCTTCTGATTTTCTTCCGAAGCTAAATATTTATGACATTCAGTACGAAGCCGAAGGCGATTTGAACAATGACGGTTTAGCGGATATTGCCGTTGTTTTGGTTCACAAAAATCTAAAAACAGCCGTAAGGCCAATGCTGATACTATTGCAAAACAAAGACAAATCGTATTGGTTGGACAAGGTTTCAAATACTGCAATGCCGATAGAATACACCGAAAGTGATTACAAAATCTATGACACGGAAAGCCTTGGTATTGAAAACGGGGACTTACTATTAAATCCTATGGAACCGGACCGAGCGGCAATCTTTTCAGTACGTTTCGTTATTTTGGTAATGATTTACTGTTGATCCACATAGAAACCTACAATATGGGTGCAGGCAGTCATCAAGGGCTTAATTACGATTTGGAAAAAGGTGAACTGACTGAGGAAATAGTCCATACAATGGAAGAAGATATGCCGTCTGAAACGAAAACATTTAAGCTGAAAAAGGAAAAACATTTGTTTGAAGATGCTTCGCCGGATGATATCATAAGCGAAGCATATAAACAGACAGATAGTGAATGGTAAAAACTAAAAAGTAGAAGCCAGATGAAAAATCTTCTTACACTAATAAATTGGATAGTTTAGTCAACACAAAAAATGGTAGAAATGCAACAAAACACAACAGAAATTAACAAACAGAAAAACAGCAACCTTTCTATTCTGTTTATCGTTGTCAATTTGATTTTGCTTTTAATTTTTGCAAATATAGGAGACAATGAAGGTGATCAGGAGATAATAAATTATTGTTATTTATCTTTCGGAGCAACGGTTTTGATGGGTTGTTACGCATTCAGTTATCACGGAAAAGGTTATCGCATAGCCAAATGGCTTTTCGCTATTTCGCTGATTATCAGTTTAGCATTGTTGGGTTTACTGTTGTATGCCGCAGGCTTGGCTAAGGCATTTCAACATTAATATTATGAAGCTGAATTTCATCAACAAATTATACATCGCCATGACTTCGATTTTGGTTATGGCTATCGGAATTAAATTTTTTAACTATAAAAGCTGGGAACAGTATTATTATTTTTCAAGCGTTTGCGCACCAGAAAGTTATCCTATTGCTATTCATAATTCCTATTTTATTTTGGCCGATGGCGACTTGGGCCATATAAAAGATGAAGATGTAGATAATTTCACCTCAAAATGGGGTGAAGAATATTATTACACTGAAAGCAGTCAAAGAGAGCGTTTACCCGTAAAATTGGTTTTGCAATACGTTTCTTATCGTGATAAAAAGTTTTACAGCGATACTTTAAACCTGCCCGAAAAAGAAATTAAGCAAATTTTTGAATCCGCATTGCGAAACAAGCAAGCAAAAGAATTACACAGCTATCCAACTGATGTAAAAGGGCTCACTTTTTTAGTCGGAATCGCGAATGATGGTAACGTTGCGGTCTGGTTGCGAGGTGTTTTTTGGAGCAATTAATCCTAAAGAAAAAGCTAACCGCCAAAGAACCACAAAGCGATGAAATCTATTACGAAATGCGATTATCAAAAGAAGAATACATCAAAAAACGTTTCGAAAATTTGGAGGACAGTATAAAATTAAAACTCGATAATGGTTTTGAAGCCAATGCCAATTACATTGATTCGCCAACGCATTACATCGATAAAAACAGGGAGCTTTGGGAATATCAAAAGAAAAATAAATTTATAGAATAAAGCCATAAATTTTGAATTTATAGATAAATTTATCTGTGTTGGTAACTGCTTACAATCTATTTGAAAAATGAAAAAATTGCTTACCCTAATCACTTCTACGATAATACTGATTGCCTGCAACAATGCAAGTAAAATGGAAGAAAAAATTCAATAGCAGCTTTGAGTCCTTACAATGCAATGGCGACGAGCGCAACCGCTATATACGCGTAGATGATGTATGGTATGATGCCTTTGGAGAAAAGGTAAAGGATTAAGGAGATTAACAAATTAAAACCAACAATGCTAAAAATAAGACCAATAATTACCTATTTGTTCATTGTACTATCCTTACTGCTTTTGGCAAATTGTCTGCTGTATTATTATTTTCAGATAAGTTTTGCAGGATATTACAGCGATGTGATTTTATTTTGGCTTTGGTTTTTTACAAGCATTGCAGTTATTGTCCTCTTCTGGAAAAATAAGATGGCAAAGCTCTTTATTGCTGGCATCCTGTTGGCTTTGGTGGTAAGCATTTTGCCCATGGCATTACCATTTTCTTCCTTTATTTTTTCGATGACCTCTTTGGGATTAAAACAGGACAAAAATCTGAATGAAAATTACCGTGCTCAAATTGTGGATTATAGCCCAATAATGCATCCTTGGCTTGAGGTAATAGAGAAAATGGGAATATTTGAACGAAAGGTATTTATGTGTACCGAAATTAATTTGGAGAGCCTTGCAGGCCGAAGTATAGATGTAAAATACGACGCACAATTGCGCCACGATGTAAGGATTAGTGAAACCAAAGACATTATTTTTAATAACGAAACCGACTCTACATTAACACTTACCCTATTTTATGGCAGACCAAATAAAATAATAACCTTTAATAAAACCAATGGAAAAATAAGTCTAAAAGCAGTGCCTGAAGAAAACGTTGAAGCCAATACGTTTCATTCAGAACGCATCAGAGATACCGTTTTTAAAGATGTAATTGAAATTACGGAAAAGCATATAGAAATCAACAATGGCAAATACATTTTCAAAGCAGTTATTCCTAAATCAACAGAAACACCTGTTTTGTTTGTTCAAGACCAAGTACCGCTGGATGTATTGCCCGGTATGTACCCCCAATTTAAAAGGCTCATCGTGATTACGCCCAATTGGACTTTTTATGATGAAACCTTATCCAATCAACCTAAAGATATTGATTGTGCGGAACCCATTGCCAGTTCGGTTGTTTACGAATTTAACCGAGAAAACGGCACTATTCAAAAAGACAGCATAGTGATTATGGGCGGATTTCCTGAAATGAAGTTTAAAAAGTAAATCGATGAACCGACATGATTAAAATAATCTTTAATCACACAAAGTAATGATTATTTTAATCATCAAAGATTCCATGTGACCACTAAAAACAATAAAAATAAACACATGAAAAAGAATACAACCTTAATCCTATCGATTTTATTAGCCTTTATCATTTTGAGTTGTCAAAGCGAAAAAAAGAACCTCAAAAAAATGTTAGGACAAATGTGGTGCAATCAAAAGAAGAAATTCAAAACAACCCATCAAACAATTAATGACACCATAGCAATATCCCATAAACACCACCCCAATTCAATTTCCTGTGACTTGGATGGAGATCATTTACCCGACACGATAAAAATTGTTCAAAACACGAAAAATGAAAAATATGGATTGAAAATTATTTTTGGCAACATGCGTGTGGAAATATTTAGGAATGGGAAAAGAAATTTTAGGGCAAGGCTTTGATGATTTAGAGTGGGTTGGAGTTTTTGAAGTTGCACCGAAAAATGAAATTTACTATAACAATGTAAATGATGATGGGGAAATTATAACCGAAGAGCAAGTAAAAGAAACCGACAAAATCAAACTTCCCAATGACGGCATTTTTATTCATCAAAAAGAAACTGGCGGTGGCGGGATCATTTATTTGAAAAATGGGAAATTTGAATGGATTCAGCAAGAATGAAACGAGCCATGATAATACTTTTATCACACAGCAAAATGATTATTGGCGAGTTCCATGTGGCAAATGAATAACAATAAAAAATAAACACATGAAAATAACCAATAGAAATCGATTATAGCAATGAAAAAATATTTTTACATAGTAATATTCACTTTGCTGGCTGCTTGCGGACAGACAAATAACAAGACTAACAAAAACAACGCTACAGCAAACAGTGGAAATGACACCCTAAAATCCCAAACTTCTAACGAATCCATTGATACATCACCCAAAAATTCAGACGAAAAAAATCATTTAACTATTCCTGAAAATTATAGTGAATTAAAAGAAAGTCCATCCAATGGAAGAAAAATGGAAAGGATATTAGCGGATTTAGATGATGATAAACTGACGGACACGGCTTTGATAGTTGAAAATACAGCCGATTTCGCCAATTATTTGTTGCTTGTATATCTATCCGGTCAGGATGAAACCTTTCAGATGCGATTCTTCAATGAAAATGAAATGAATATGTATCCGGTTCAGCTTGCCGTAAAAAAGAATGTTTTGGAAGTGGGGTATTTTTTGGACGGAACGGCTGGTTTTGGCCGATTTTTGAAATTGAGATTTGATGAAACGAAAAAGAAAATGAAACTAATTGGTTACGATACGGGGTATAAAAAGGGTGGCGCAGGGTCGGAACGCCTCGACAAATCTTTCAATTTATTAACTGGTGATTACGTTGTTAAACTTCAAAAATTAGTTCCAAAAATAGCTACCGAAACATTTAAAGGAAATAAAAAAATAGAATCCATTTATATGGAAGATATAGGTATTGAAACATTACTCAAGCTGGATGAAATTGGCAGTGAATTTGAATAAACCTTGTCATTAATGTCATTATACAGAACAAGCTAAATATCAGGCTTATGAAAATATCACTTTTACTATTGCTTATCCTTTTTGGCACAGGCTTAAGCGCCCAAACCTTTTCTGCCAAAACGATTGGCAAGGTGCTGGATTTCAACAAAAAAGAACATGATTATTTGGTTGGCAAAGATTTTGTATTATCTACCCCTAACAACGAAGATGCCGATGGCAAATTTGTATTTACCAACCCTACAACCAAAGAATGGATGCGGTTGAATTATATTCTAAGCTATGAAAAAGAAGGTGGTCGGCACGCACAGATTTTGTACTATCTTAAAAATGAGGTGGACTATAAAAAATTTGTATCAGGCATCAAAGCAAACGGTTATAAATACAGCAAACTAAACAAAGCTTACCTAAAGCGAGATGGTACTTATCATTCGCAAAAAATTACTGTTCCAAGCTTGACTATTGGCAATGACGGCGAAACTTTTGTGATTGGGTATGAATATCATTTAGGGAAAGAGTTAAGTGGGGTACCCGGTTCAGAGCCACCCAAGCCCCCGATTATAAAATCAAAAACAGACCGTTCAAATGTTCAACAAAAAACTTGTACCAGCGAACATTTGTTGCAGAAAATTTTAGCGCTACCCGAAGTTAAAGAAAGGAGCAAACTGTTAGATTTGTTAACCCAAAAGAAGCAAAACCTTTCTTTTATGATAGATGAAACAGACAGGCTCTACGAAATAGTGGTAGGCTATAATGGCCCGCTTCGCTGGGAACCTTTCTATCACTTCAAAGCGGATAAAAAGGATTGTGTACTCAAAATTATGGATATAGAATCGGGCGAATATATGTCTGTAGAAGCCTGGCGAAAACTGAATGCCGGAAAGAGGGTTGAAAATGAGTAAAATAGAAGATTATGAAAAAATCCTTTTATCATTGTTGCTTTTTCAAATAGTAGTTTCCTGCGGACAAAAACAGTCGAAACCTGCAATGGATGCAGCGGCATCGCCCCCAACGGACACCACCTCACTTTGGGTCGATTACCGTATTGGCGAATTACCACCGGAAGGTTATTACGACGCTTTCGATAGCATCATCCGAAAATGGAACATCCGTTATCAAAGAACAGAAGGCGGTTGCGAAGCCACCCCATCCGAAAAGCAACAACACGAGGCTGGTAACGAAAAATACTTTCGCCAGCTGGAAGCAAAATTTGGTAAAGACTGGCGCCAGCAATTTGATGCGGAAGTGAAAAAGCTGGACAGCCTGCTTGTCGTACAAAAACAGCTTCGGGCAATAGGCGAAGAAATTCAAGGCGATTTTGACGGCGATGGGAAACTGGAATTTGCAAAAGCCGTAAAAGTTAAAGAAGGACAGGGGAATCCGGTTGAAGACGGAACACCTGATGAGTATGAGATCCAATTCTCAAACCATAAACTTAAACCGATAAAAGCAGGTTGTTGCGACATCCGTTTAGTCAACGAAGGCGACTTGAACAACGACGGCAGCAATGAATTTTCCATATTTCAAGCACCCATGAATGGCTGCACTTATACAATGACCACTTATTCTTACAGCAACAAAAGCTGGAAGCAAATCGTAAAACCTTTTTTGTGCCAACCGCTTGCGATGATTTAGAAGATTCGGATTTACAAAAACTCGTGTTTTCTGAAAACAGTCAGGTGTATTATTATGAAACAGATGTAAGCGATGAGCCTGTTAAATTAATCAAGAAAAAAGCGATCCCTCAATAGACTAATCATAAAGTTTACAATATTTGAACTTGTTTCTGTATGGTCTTTTTATGAACGAAACCCGACAACACTCAATAAACAAAGCAATGATTTTAAACATACAAAACATAACAGCGCTGCTCTCAATACTCTCGTTATTTACGGCCTGTAACGGAACACAGCAACAAGAGAAGCCGACAACAACAGTTCAACATACAAGTGAAGCTGTAGCAAATATTCAAAGAGATACTTTACAGTATTTGGCAGATGGAGAAAATGAGGACAATCAATACTCGCTTTTTATCACTAAAACAACCGATACGATTGCGATTGTATGGAATAAACCTTCTTCAAATCTGCGCAACGGAGCTATGTTCTATTGCGAATGGGAAGAAAAAGAAGTTACTTCTGGTGGAGATAGCGAAATCAAATACAAGCAAGCTTTTATGAAGTCCTTCAAACCTTTAAACATCAAACCATTTGTTAACTTCAATGTAAAACAGGAGACACGCAGATTGAGCTATTTCTTTTATTCCAATGGAGGATTGGTGGGCTACTTTAATGATGGCACTGTGGTGGGCTGCCCCGCTGCGATCCTACTGCCGGTAGCGTAGAAAATATGTTAAAGATGGAGCCTATGGGCACTTATGTGGTTTTGGATGACGGAAGCTTATTGGTTGACGGAAACCGTAAGGAATATCCTAAAGAAAAGAAAGAATGGAACGAGTGGATGATTTTTAATTCGGATGCGGAATGGGAAAATTTCATGAACGATAAAGATGATTTAACCTCAGAAAGAAATCAACAACATCTGATGCAATTTTTGAACGGTTATATAAAAATGTGCGAACAACAAACGAGCCAGCAAGCAACCATCAATTGGGTATTGACAAGCGTCGATGTTACCGACGGTTTTAAATCGGCATACCGAAAGTTTTATACGGAAAATCCCGAACCGGATTTTGACCCCGTACTTACCGCACAGGATTGTCCGCAAAAAATAGAATTAGAATCTATCGGTTTAACGGATTATTATTTCACATTCAGCTCGTCAGAAATCGATAATTATTTGTTAGTAACAAAAGTAAAACGTGTAGGAGATATTTGGCTGGTGGATGGCTGTGGCGTAATTAATATTCCTAAAGAAAAAATAAGCCTGGCTAATAAATGAACAGAACGATTTTAATAAAACCAAACATAGTGTAGTGCTTCCAATGCTTTTGCTACTTATGGCCTGTAGTGGAAAACAGCAGCACCAATTAATTCGAAATATGAAATACACCATTAGCTATTAATAGCATTGTATTTACTGGCGGCTTGCACCAGCTCAACGGCAAACAAGGCCGATACTGCGCTAGATAATCCTTATACGACAAGCCAGATAACCAACCAAGCCAATAAAAAACAACGGTGAACAGTGTGGGGGCTTTGTAGTGAGCTGTGGCAGCGGATGCGCCATGACTTACCAAGTGAAAAAAATAGAACCCACCAACCAGGCATCCATCAAAGTGACATTTGGAGTGGAGCAATATATAGATGAAAAGGTATCTGTAGCATTTGAAGAAACTTATATTTTTCACTATGGCAATACAAAAACAATAGAAAGAGTGGGGCCGGAAGGAAAGAACGAAAATATAGCAGAAACGCTACCGCTTAATGCACAGCAATTGTTTGAAGAGTTTGGCAGCCGCTTAATTAAAACCATCGAAACAAAAGAAACCGCAATAACATTAGAACCGCTCAATGAAGATGCTTTAAATAAAATTTGGGTATTGTTTCTATTTGGTTTGTATGGTAATCACAGTGTTGTTAAAGGTGTTCCTGAAAATATTAGGATAGACCAGACTTCAATACCTAATGATTTTCTTTTGTCAATCTTAAGATCCATTTTTTCCGGGAGTAAAATGGGATAAACTTGCCTTACAAGCAGGGAAATTAAAATGAATGGGATAAAATTGTGATAGGGTTTGGAACTCATAAAATAGTAATTTAGCTGCTGGAATGGTATTGGTTAATACTGGCAAAAATCGAAGGTGCCAATGAATGTCATGTTGAACAGACCCCCGGTTATTCAAAAACTATCTTCCTTTCAAAAAAATAATCGTGAAACTTTAAGCCAAAAATTAAAAAAGAGAAAAATGATAATTTCCAAATCATTCTTTTTAGCATTAACCACAACAATTTCTGTATTGCATTTGCAAGCGCAAAAAGGCGATGTAGAAATTTTGTTTAACAAACCAGCAACCGATTTTACCGAATCACAACCCATTGGAAACGGGCGTGTGGGTGCTATGTTGTTTGGCCATCCGGTAAATGATTGTATTGCTTTAAACGAAATTTCTATATGGTCGGGTGGGCCACAAAATGGGGACAAAGACAGCGCTTACATGTATCTGAAACCTATTCAGAATTATTTATTGCAAGGCGAAAATGGAAAGGCACAGCAGCTGTTAATGAAACATTTTGTAGCAAATGGTCCAGGTTCTGGAAGAGGTAAAGGCGCTGATGAAAAATTTGGATGTTATCAAACAGCAGGCGATCTTATTATAAAATGGAAAGATGCAACACCAAACGTTTCTGATTACAAAAGAACGCTTAATGTAGCTACCGCGGTAGCTCAAACAAGCTACAGACGCGATGGTAATGCCATTTTTCAGGAAGCTTTTGCTGATTTTAAAAATGATGTAATCTGGATAAAGATGACCAGCGCAAAGCCAGGTAAGTTAAACTTTGATTGCTATTTAGATAGAAAAGAAAGTGTTACCTCAAACGAGGCGAACGGTAAAGAGATGCTTTTATTGGGCCAGCTGTCTTCGGGAAAAGATAAAGGAATGAAATATGCTATAGCAGCGCAGATAGTAAAATGTGATGGCGAAATTAGCGCCTCCGGAAAAGCCATTACCATCAGCAATGCAAGCTCCTGCGTTATCGCCATTGCTATGCGTACCAATTATAACTATACTGCTGGCGGACTTTTGACTGTTGATGTTGAAAAAACAGTACAGAATGATTTGAATCGTTGTTCAAAAAAAGATTATAACAGTTCAAAAGAAAACTCTACAACCATTTATCAGTCTTATTTTAACCGTTGCCGTTTAACAATGCCTGCAAAAAATGAGTTGACTATAAATAGGCTTACAACAATGGAACGACTAATCCATTTTTCGGAAGGAAAAATGGATGTGCAGTTGCCGGTTTTATATTTCAATTATGGCAGGTATCTTTTAATCAGTTCTTCGCGTCCTGGCTTGCTTCCGGCTAATTTGCAGGGGCTTTGGGCAGTAGAGTATCAAACGCCGTGGAATGGCGATTACCACATGAACATTAATGTACAAATGAATTACTGGCTTGCAGAAACTACCAACCTTTCGGCCCTTGCCCAGCCTTTGTTTCAGTTTACAAACAATCTTGTTGAAAATGGGCGCAAAACAGCTTGGAAATACTATAGGGCAAAAGGCTGGGTGGCGCATGTGATTGCCAACCCTTGGTTTTTTACTTCGCCGGGCGAAGGTGCAAGATGGGGTTCCACACTTACTGGCGGCGCATGGATGGCAACGCATATATGGGAACATTATAATTATACAAAAGATAAGCAGTTTCTTGCGAAATATTATCCGGTTATAAAAGAAGCTGCCGTTTTTTTAGAATCGATTCTTATTAAAGAACCAAAGCATGGCTGGTTAGTAACGGCTCCTTCCAATTCTCCCGAAAACCAATACATAAAGCCCAACGGGTTTAAAGGAAGTACCTGCATGGGGCCTACAATGGATATGCAGATAAGCCGAAATATTTTTGAAGCAACGATTAAAGCGGCTGCCATTCTTCATAAAGATGAAGTGTTAGCCAATAGACTAAAAACAATAATAAACCACTTAGCACCTAATCAAATAAGCCCAACCAACGGTGGCATACAAGAATGGCTGGATGATTGGGAGGCCGTTGATCCGCATCACAGGCACGTTTCTCACTTGTACGGTTTGCATCCGTACGATGAAATCAACCCTTGGGATTCACCAGACTTACTCAATGCAGCTGTTAAAACTTTGGAGTTGCGTGGCGATGATGGCACCGGATGGTCGAAAGCATGGAAGGTAAGCTTTTGGGCACGCATAGGAGATGGCAATCACGCATTCAAAATGTTGAAGGGTCTTTTAACGCCTGTTTCTAACGATGGCGTAATAAAGATGAGTAGTGGTGCAGGCTCGTATGCCAACTTATTTGATGCACATCCTCCGTTTCAGATTGATGGTAATTTTGGCGGCGTAGCAGGAATGGCAGAAATGTTGTTGCAAAGTCATGGTAAAAATAATGTAATAAGATTTTTACCTGCATTGCCAAAAGATGACGCCTGGAAATCCGGATCTGTAAAGGGTTTGAAAGCTCGTGGAAATTTTGAAGTGGAATTTGACTGGCAAAATCATTTGTTAACTACAGCTACTATTAAAGCTTTATCTGGTGGTTGGTGTAATGTGCAAATACCCAAAGGAAAAGGTATTTATAATCGAGATAGAAAAAAATAAATATTGAAGTAGAAAAGCAAACGAATATTGCAAAAATTGAACTGGTGAAAGATCAAGAAGTATTTATAAGATAAAACACAGTTCAAATACTTTTTTCCTCAAAGAGAAAGAAAAGTCTGACTTAAAAAACGGATGATGTTTTTTTGAATGGCTTGCTTCTTAGTCACATTGAATACATACTGAATGATAAAAGCTTATTTTAGTGGCACTCTTATGCCAATAAGTGAGAGACTTTATAAGCGTACGCTAAATATCAAGGCTCGCTAACTGCTGCTGTTTCTCCAACCGATTTCTCAAAGCCGCTAACAATATGCAGGCCTGTACTATCTTTTGGCGCTTCTCCGCTTATAGCAGTTCCCCAAACATACACCGTTTTTAAACTTTTTATTTCTTTTAAAATGGGTACGCTGGCTGCGGTAATTTTTGTATTCTTCAAATTGATACTTTCCAGCGCGGGCAATTTTTTTAGTTGTTGAATGCCTTTATCGGTAATAGGGTTTTCGTCTAACCGAAGCCTTTGCAAATTGGCAAAACTGTTTACAATGCTTAACTGATCGTCGGTAATTTGATTACCGGAAATATTGAGCCAGTAAATATTGTTTTTAATACCGTTCAACAATTTTATTTTATCATTTCCCGACACGTCTTTTTTGATGGCAATGTAACGTCCAACAAATCGGGATTGTAGCTGATTTGTTTGATTACAAAGCCTGCTTTTTTAAATGGATCAAGTGCGTTGTTTTGCAACTTTGGCGCAGGCGTGTTTAATACAACAGCAGGCTGCTCGCTGCTTTGCGCCTGCTCGCCAGCACCCGAAAGCCCCACCACTTTTTGTATGCCTGCTAATATTTCGGCAGGCGGTTTGGCAGCGGCCAATTTCATGTCGGGCGCTGCTGCCTGGGTTTCAATCCACCATTTTATAATAGCAGTTTCCTCTTTGGTAAGCGGTGTTTTTCCATCCGTTGGCATAAATTTTTCATCTGCAGGATCAAGCAACACGCGCTTTATTAATTCACTTTCCAAAGGTTTGCCTGCAATTATTACCGCACCACCTTTTCCACCTTTTTTATTAATTCCAATGATTCTATCGAAAGTTTTCCTTTCTTTTTATCTGCATTGTGGCAGGCACCGCATTTATCAATCAAAATAGGATGCACGATATCTTCAAAAACCAATGCTTCATTTACATTGGTTATTTTCTTTTTTTTTTTTTCTTTTTTAAATAGAATATCTGTAGAAAGATAATCGCTGCCGTGTGTAAGGCTTCCTCCGTAATGCCCGGCAACGCTGATGAAAAACATCATCAGCACCATTAATAAGTTCAATAGTTTTGCGCTATGCACCCATTTAATGCGGATCACTTTAATACTAAATAGCCATGCTAAAAATGAAATAATCGCTGTGATAATTCCCATCCACATGTGCCAATCAAGCGTTTCCATATTGTAATCGCCGCTAAGCGAAAGTAGGTATCCTGTAACGCAAGCTATTATTGCGCTAAGGCAGCCAGCAAGCAGCGTAAGTGGAACGGCGGTACGCACACGCCGAAATTTTGGTAAAGCTCCAGTAAACTGCAACACTGCAGCCAGCAACAAAAAACCGATGGGTAAATGCACCAGCAATGGATGAAATCTTCCCAAAAAAATATCGATGCTCAATAAAATCATTTTATACTCTTTCTAATTTTATGGGAGCAGTTTGATTAGCATTCCACTGACATACATAAACGTTCTTGTCATCGTCAACGCATACATCATGTCCGTGATTGAATATCTTTTCAGATGTTTGAAACATTTGCTGTAACTGGCCATTTACATATTGAGGCTCGGTGCCGCCCGGGTTAGAAACTACTTTATTTGCATTATCAAGTATGGTAACAAAGCCCGAATCTTTTGCCTGCTTTTGCCCGTCTTTTTTGTCAGACCAACAAACACCAGCGTAAATATTTTTATCATCAATAACGGCACGACAAACGTACAAGCCAGGCATGGCAATTGTTTTAATATATTTTCCATCAAGTGTAAAAAACTTAAAACATTGTTCTGATCGGGAAGTACAAACAAGTACCGGATTGTTTTTGTCTCTGTTATCAATGGCAACACCGTGCGCATTTTTCAAATTATGATCGGGATTGGAGTTATTGTGTCCACCAAAATGCCGGATGTATTTACCGCGCGCATCATATTGAATAATATAATCCGATCCATAACCGTCGGCTACATAGATATCGCCATTGGGTGCTACAGCAGTTTCTGTTGGTTGAAATCTTTCATCGGCTTTATACACGCCTATTGCGTGCGGGTGTCCAAAATTAAAGATCAGTTTTCCGTCAATCGTTGTTTTAAATACTTGCCCCGATTGGCGTTGCCAGCCGCCGTTTTTATCCTGAAAATATCCGCAATCGGTTATCACTAAAAAATCTGCTTCGCCTTCTTTACCTATTGAAAGGCCGTGCCCGCCGGGATATTGTGTGCCCCAAAAATCAAGTAGTTTGCCCGATTTATCAAACACTAAAATATTATTATTGGTATGGTCTCCAATCATAATCAATCTGCCTTTGCTGTCCATTACCATTTCGTGGCAGTTAAAAAGCGGATTATGAGCCGGACTGATTTTAGCCCAGTTCTTATGCACTTTATATTTAAAGCCTCCATGTCCAATAAGTACATCATCTTCCAGTTTTAATTTTTTGTTGATGCCAAATGCAGCGGCAGGTTTTGCAGCAATGGCTGTAGTTAGAATGGTTGCTGTTTTTAAAAAGTTTCTTTTATTCATTAGTTGAATAAGTTTGAAAAAAATGTTGTTGAATAGTTATGTCAAAATAGTTCGAGTGAAATAATAGGAGTTTTGGAGATCTTTTTTAATCGCCTGGAGGCGATAGCATAATCGTTCGAGGCGAAGACGCCTCGAACAACATTAATTATTGTTAACTAAGAATCCCTTTTACCACATGGCCCGATACATCTGTCAATCTAAATCTTCTACCCTGATATTTATATACAAGCTCTTCATGATTAATTCCAAAAAGATGTAATAATGTAGCATGAAAATCGTGTACATGTACCGGATCTTTTACAATATTGTAACCAAAATCATCCGTTTCTCCGTAAGTAAATCCGGGTTTAACGCCGGCACCGGCCATCCACATGGTAAAGCAACGTGGGTGGTGGTCTCGCCCATAATCATCTGCTGTTAACTTGCCTTGCGAGTAAACAGTTCTGCCAAATTCTCCGCCCCAAACCACCAAAGTATCTTCCAGCAAACCTCTTTGTTTTAAATCTTTAATCAGTGCGGCTGTTCCCTGATCTGTTTTTTGGCATTGCGATTTTATGCCGCCGGGTAAGTTGCCATGCTGATCCCATCCTTGATGATAAAGCTGCACAAACTTTACATCTTTTTCCAACAGCTTTCGCGCCAGCAGGCAATCAGCGTAAGTGCCGGGGTCGCGGCTATCTTCGCCATACATATCGTACACCCAATCCGGCTCCTTGCTCATGTCAGTAACTTCCGGAACCGAAGTTTGCATACGATACGCCATTTCATATTGCGCAATGCGCGTATTAATTTCCGGATCACCATAACTATCTGCCTGCAGCTTATTCAGCTTTTTAAGATATTCAAGCATTTCGCCTCTATCTTTACCATCATATCCTTCAGGATCACTTAAAAATAATACCGGGTCTTTTCCGCCTCTAAACTCCACGCCCTGGTGGCGCGATGGCAGAAACCCATTGCTCCAAAGCCGCGCCATTAAAGGCTGTCCGCTTCCATTTTTAGATACCAGCACAATAAAAGTGGGCAGATTTTCATTGTCAGACCCTAAGCCGTAACTCATCCAGGCCCCAATTGACGGGCGGCCTGCAATTTGATTTCCTGTTTGAAAAAAGTGGTAGCCGGATCGTGATTGATGGCATCTGTATGCATCGATTTAATAAAACATAAATCATCCACCACGCCTGCGGTGTGAGGCATTAGCTCGCTAACCCATGCTTTAGATTGACCGTATTGTTGAAAATTAAATATTGAAGAAGCAACGGGAAACTCCGACTGGTCGGCACTCATACCGGTAAGCCGCTGATCTCCTCTGATGGACGGCGGTAAATCCTGCCCCTGGTATTTATGCAACCCAGGTTTGTAATCGAATAACTCAAATTGAGAAGGCCCGCCACTTTGAAACAAGTAAACAATTCTTTTGGCCTTTGGTAAATAATTAGGAAATACCGTTTGCGTAACTCCTTCTTCTAAAGGCGCAGCCGCTGCGGTTATTGCCGATGGCTTGTTGCCACAGGATTTTCCTAACAAAGACCCTAAGGCTAAGGCTCCAAGACCCATGGAGGTTTTGGTAAGAAAAGTTCGTCGGTCTAATTGTTTTTTAACCTGATCTAAATCTTTATTGAGCGGGTCAAAAGGCGTATCGTGATGATGATTACACATACCATTTATCTTTTAGTGATGCTTGCATCGGTATTAATAATACTGCTGGCTACTACTGCGTTGGCAGCTAATTTTTCTTTAGGCAGCGTAGAATCTATTTTGTACATACCTGCATTAAGCCAGCCGCTCATTTTTGCAGGATGGGTTTTAAACTTTTGATATTGTACTTGCTGAAGCTGTACCAGCAAAGCCAGTTCTTTATTGGTTGGCTTTCTGCCGGTAAGGCTTCTGAAAGCATAGCTGATGCCGGCTTTATCATTATTCATGCGGGTCATCTTTTCGCCCAAAACTTTGGCGGCTTCCACAAAAGTGGGATCGTTCAGCGTTATCAAAGCCTGTAATGGCGTGTTGGTTTTTTGCCTTCTTACCATACAACTGGTTCTGATGCCTACATCAAAAGTTGCCTGTGTGGGGTTGGGCGATGATCTTCTCCAAACTGTGTATAATCCACGTCTATACACATCGCGACCTTTATCCTGCGGGTAATATGTGCCCGTCATGCGCCACAAATCCGGTGGCTGGTATGGATACACGCTTCTTCCGCCAATTGTATCATTCAATAATTGGGATGCAAACAATGCATTGTCTCTTATCATTTCAGCCGTTAATCTTGATGGTGAAGATCTTGCTAACAATATATTTTCCGGATCTTTTTCTAATAGCTTTTTATCGATAACCGAACTTTGGCGATAGGTGGCCGACATTACCATCATTTTCAAAAGCGCTTTTACATTCCATCCACTTTTTACAAATTGTACCGAAAGCCAATCAAGCAATTCGGGATGTGAAGGTAGCTCGCCCTGGTTGCCGAAATCTTCTGTAGTTTTTACAAGCCCTTTGCCGAAAAACAGCTGCCAATAACGGTTTACGGCCACTCTTGCTGTTAACGGATGATCGGGGTGTGTCAACCATTTTGCAAAACCCAGTCTGTTGCGCGGTAAGTTGGCCTGCATTGGGAAAATAGCTTCGGGTACATCCGGCGTTACTTTTTCCGTAGGCGAATCATATACACCACGGTCTAAAATATAAGCGGGGCGGGGCTTTTCCATTTCCTGCATAATCATCAGCTCACGTATAGGCTCTACGGTATCGGCCTTGGCCATTCTTATTTCTTTCAGTTCTTCTTTTAATTTTTGTATCGTATCGGAAGTATTGGATAAAAAATATTCTTTTAATGCCGTGCGCTCCTGCGCCGTAAGCGTTGAAGGCTCTTTACGAATAATTGTTTCAAATGTACCCGCATCAGAAAGCTGCTTTACTTCAATACCCGTTAAGGCTCTGTCAAACACAACCACGTCGTTCACTTTTCCGTTGGTAAGTCCTTTGCCTCTGTCCCACGCACCTATTTGCAATCCCAGCGTTTCGTTGAGCATTATATCTTTATACAAATTATCCTGATCAACGGTGGTTGCTATTTCAGCGCCGTTTAAAAATACTTTGTAACCGGCTGCTTTACCCGACCCGTCGTAAGTAACGGTAAGTTGTATCCATTTGTCTTTAGGCACGGGCTGTTTAGAAAATTCGATGATGGCATTGTACGGCGCGGTATGTGCCATTTTTAACTCTAACAAATGATTGGTTACGCCCAAGCTGAACCCGCGATAATTATACAGTTGCGAAGAAGAGCAACGATGAAATATTACGCCGTCTTTTAAAGCTTTAGGAATGTTGACCCAAATGCCAACACTAAACGGTTCGGACTTGCTATAAGTAGCCGTTTTTCCACAATCAACCCATGTGTCTCCATTTAACAAAACCGACTTCCCTTTTTCCGTATTAGTAAACACGGGCTTTTCAATTATGGGGCCTCCCAAGCCGCGCCTCATGCTACCGGGTTCGCCTTTTTTGACGCTATTGTTTAAATTTCCTTTTAAAGAAAAATGCGCCACCATGTCGTTCGGAAATGTTTTACGCAATCCGTTTTTATAGCCACCGGTGTTAATCCATGCTTCGGCTTTGCTTGCCTCCTGTTGTTGAACCTGCTTTAGCTGATTTTCTTTTTGAGCAGTTTGATTATTTAGATAAGCAATTATTTTATCCTCTTCTTTTGTGGTAAGCAAAAGGGTTGGCACCGGCATGGCATTATCCCAGGATATTTGTCCGGCTTCTTTTACATTATTAAAGAAGCTGAACATTTGAAAATATTCTTTTTGCGATATAGGATCAAACTTATGATCGTGACAGCGCGCACATTCGGCCGTTAAGGCCATAAATGCCTGCGATGTTGTATTGATACGATCGGCTACATATTCTATTCTGAATTCTTCATCCACAATACCGCCTTCCATATTTTGTTGGTGATTGCGGTTAAACGCAGTAGCAATAAGCTGTTCGCGTGTGGGATTGGGCAATAAATCTCCTGCTAATTGCCAAATAATAAAATCGTTATAAGGAAGATTTTGATTGAAAGATTGAATCACCCAATCGCGCCAGGGCGACATGTCTCTAATCTGATCGACGGAATACCCGTGCGAATCGGCGTAGCGGCTGCATCTAACCAGTCAACAGCAATGCGTTCGCCATAATGAGGCGAAGCCATCAACCTATCCACTTGCTTTTCGTAAGCGTTGGCACTTTTATCTTTTAAAAAATCTTCTGTTTCTGCAATGGTGGGCGGCAGGCCGGTAAGATCCAAACTTACGCGACGTAGCAAAATGGCTTTGTCGGCTTCGGGCGAAAGACTTAAATTTTCTTGCTCAAGCCTGTTTATTATAAAATTGTCAATCGGATTTACAACACGATCTTCATCAGCCACATCCGGAATCTCATGTTCTTCGGGTTTAATAAATGCCCAATGTGGCTTGTATTCGGCACCGTCTTCAATCCATTTAACCAAAACCGCTTTTTCGTGTGCGCTAAGCGTAAGGTGCGAAGAAGGATCGGGCATTATTAAATCCGGATCGTCGGTAATAATTCTTTTAAACAATTCACTTTTTCTTAAGCTGCCAGGTACAATTGCGCGCTTACCTGGTGTTTCGGGCAGTTCGGCATAAGCGGCATCGGCAATATCGAGCCTCAAACCCGCTTTCTGACTGGCTTTATCTGGCCCGTGACATGCAAAACATTTATCGGAAAGAATGGGTTTAACGTGTTTATTAAACTCAACTTTTTTGGGCAGCATATTATAAGCGGTCTCTACATCATCTGGTAAACTTGGCGCACAGGAATACAAAAACGCTGTGCCAACTATTAATATAAAAAGGCGGCAACTCATATAGCAAAATATTTATACAAAATAATGATAATATAACTATAAATTATAATCTTAATCCAACGCATCTTTATACATTTTCAATTTTTTAAAATCAACAGTATCAGAAAATCGGCATTATGATTTTAAATGAGAATTTATGAACGAGCTCTGACTACTTTTAAACGCAGGCTAGCTGACCTAAATAGTAGCCGGTATTTCAACAATGTGGTACATTCGTTTTCGAAATTGTATTATATTCTTATATGCAGACAAAACCTGCTTCGCACAAAGAATGAGAATCAACTATTTGATCGGCTCAACAATTATTGATTTTAATTTGAATAATTCTTTACCTTTTTGATAAGGCCGTATTGTGACATTAAATAAACCGGGCTTATCTGTTGAGAAAATTGCCACCGCATGCTTAATAAAAAGCATTGGTTTCCATGTCTCGTGTTTTGCTGTTCTTAGCGTTTCGAACATAAATTTTTTTCCACCAATTGTCAGAACACCTTCCTGTTTGGAATCTTCATCTGCACAGGAGTATTCCAAAGTCAGTTTATAATCTCCTGGTTCGGTAATCCGGATTGCAAAAGAGGTGCTATCCTCTGGTGATTTCATATCCGCAACACAGGTGGTATGATGCCATACACCAAAGTAGCTACTGTGTGTGAACTTTTTCACGTTTGCTTTGCCTGTGGTTTTTGCAAATACGGCATCAATTATATTTTCCGCGTATTGTGACGAAACGGTTATGGGTTGAGTCGAATTAAGCGCCTGTGGCTTTCCGCTGTATTCCACAACTATAACGGTGTTGGGACTTTTGTTATCTATTATCGAAGACATATCAACATCCAAATCTTTCGATTTTTTGGAAAACGGTAATGCTTTCTTGCCAACCAGGGTATATACTTTGCTTACCTGGTTGCTAAATCCGGGAACCAATACTTTTTCATTAAACGGCCTGTTCCAAACGTGTAAAAATAATTTGCCAGGTTTGGCTGTTGTAACGCCCCAGGTCTGCTTTGGTATAAAGCCGTAAGTAGAGCCATAAATACTTTCTCCGTTCTTCTTCAGCCATGCTCCGGTTTCTTTCAAATATTTTACAGAATAGTAAGGGAAATTACCTTTTCCGTCAGGGCCAACATTTAACATAAGGTTGCCGCCTTTTGATGCCACTTCTGATAATATGTGAATAATTTGTTCTGAAGATTTAAAATTAAAATCGTGCTGAATATAACCCCAGGAATCATTATGTGTAAAGATAGATTCCCAAGCGCCGTTAACCGGTGCCGCCGGTATTTCTGAGTCACCAAAATCTACATAATCTCCTAAACCATGACCTACCCGGCTACTGAATAAACTTTTTGGTTGTAATACCCGCAGTTCATTAATAAAATTCTGTGTTTGCTGCTTCGTCATACCACCCGGCGTATCAAACCAAATGATGCCGAGTGGCCCATAATTGGTAAGTAATTCTTTTAGCTGGGGTATTGCTTTTTGACGATAATATTGTTGATAATCTTTTTGGATTCGTCAAAGTCCCAACTGTTATTTCCTCCGTTAGGCTCGTTCCAATCCTGAAACTGCGAATAATAAAATCCGAACTGAATACCTTTTTTCTTGCAGCAGCTGAAAGGGCTTTCATCGGGTCTTTTTTATAAGGCGTTGCTTTGACAATATTAAAATCTGATACTTTTGAATCGTACATCGCAAAGCCATCATGGTGCTTAGCCGTGATAACCATATATTTCATGCCCGCATCAGCAGCAATCTGAGTCCATTCATCTGCATTAAAATCAACAGGGTTAAAGGTTTTTGTTATCTTACGATATTCTTTTATAGGAATTTTGCCTCTTTGCATAATCCATTCACCAGATCCATAATAATTTTTACCTTTCCAGTTCCCTGCATAATCTGAATACAGTCCCCAATGTATGAACATGCCGAATTTGGCATCTTTAAACCACTGAACATTGGTAGGTTCCTGAGCTGCTGTATTTCCCCACATCTCTTCCATTCCTTTTTGCGCTATACAGGAGGATACGGACCATCCAAAAACAATAGCAAGTAACATTAATTTGATTTTCATATATGTTAGTAGTTGTTATATAAAAAATGCTGAATTTGCTTTCAATAATGTGATTCTTCTTAAAAGGAATTGGGCAAACTAATTCTTGAACAAAGGTTATTATAGAGCAATCACAAAAAGAATGGATTATATGTGTAAATAATGGATTATGCTACGATAAATAGTAAATAATTTTCCGATTTGTCATTTTGCTTGGCCGCTTGATTATATCTCCGCGATAAACTTGCTTTTGAATCTCATCACGAAAATCTATAATCCTTATTTTAACTCTTGATCACTTTATGCATTTTTGTACTTATAAAGTCGAAAAACATGGAATAACATGCTATATATTATTCGGTGATATTATACCTTATATCTCTTAGGAGAATAATAAGAGATAAGACCATAGAATAATCCATTTTTTTAATCTAAAGTCCATTTTATCTGAATCTCGGTCAAGTATCTTTGAGAGCGCGAATTGATTGTTATTCAGGTAAGATTTTCAGATCGATTAATTGCTATTTTTTGAACCGAACAGACGAAAAATAATTAAACAATATTTGTCGTGAAGCATTCATTATGAAGATGACTATAAGCATCGTTGAGATGTTTTTTTAAGAATTTTTTACAACCAAGAACTTTTAAAATGATGATAAAAGCCTGCCTTAATCTGATCCTTTTGTTGTTGGCAACAACAATGTTTAGTCAAACAAACAGCAACTTGTATTATGACAAACCCGCAGAAGTATGGACGGAAGCCCTGCCCATTGGTAATACCTACATGGGCGGAATGATTTTTGGCGATCCGTTTAAAGAGCATATTCAGTTAAACGAATCCACGCTTTATAGCGGCGACCCAACCCAAAAGTATGAGAGCTTTAGCATAAGAAAAGATTATAACGAAGTGATGGCGTTATTAGACGAAGGCAAGTACGCCGAAGCCCAATTACTTATTCAAAAAACTGGCTGGGCCGCTCGCAAAGCATGTACCAGCCCATGAGCGACCTTTGGATTGAAATGGATCATAAAGGCAAAGTGTCTGATTACAAACGTGTGCTTGATCTTTCCAAATCCATTCACAAAGTATCCTACACCATTGGCAATACAAAGTATGAGCGCGAAACTATTGCCAGTTATCCCGATCATATTTTTGCCATTAAGTTTACCGCAAATGGCTCTGATGCCATGAGCGGCTCTATTTCCTTTTCAACACCTCACGAGCCGGCAATGAAGCTTGGTGGTAAAGGCCACACGTTATATCTTAATGCGCGCGCTCCGGGCTTTGGAGTTCTAAGAGGAATAGATCAGATAGAAAAATTTGGAGATCAACATAAATATCCTGAAATCTTCAACTTAGATCGCAGCAGAAAACCGAAGGCAGCACAATTATTATATAATGAAGAGGCCGATAATTTAGGTATGTATTTTCAATCGCGTATTAAAGTAAAGAATACAGATGGAAAAATAAGTTATGAAAACGGAAAATTGATATTTTCTGATGTATCAGAAATGACCATTTTACTTACCGCTGCTACCAGCTTTACAACAGTTGATGAAAGCCCGTTGGATAAAGATTTGCCGGAACAACGCACTATTTCTTATTTACAGAAGATAGAAAACGCCGATTATGCAACGATTAAAAACCGACACATTGCAGACTATACCAAGCTTTTCAATCGTGCTGATTTATCCATCAACAACGAAACAAAATATGCCGGCTTGCCAACTGATCAGCGGATTATGCGCTACAAAGAAGGGGGCGATGAAAACCTGGCTGCATTGTTTTTTAAATTTGGACGCTATTTAATGATAGCCGGTTCAAGGCCGGGCGGGCAGCCATTAAACCTGCAAGGTATTTGGAATGATAAATTGCTTCCACCATGGACAGCGGCTTACACCATTAACATCAATTTAGAAATGAATTATTGGCCTGCCGAGGTTACCAATCTTTCCGAGTGCCACGAACCTTACTTTAAAGCGATCAAAGAGTTATCTGTTAACGGTGCTAAACTGGCCAGATCTATGTATGGCCTTGACGGATGGATGGCCAATCACAACACTTCCATTTGGCGTCATGCCGGCCCGGTTGATAATTGTGCGTGTTCTTTCTGGCCGGTAGCGTCGGGCTGGCTGGTAAGTCATTTTTGGGAACGTTATCTTTTTACCGGCGATCAAAAATTTTTAAGAGAAGAAGCTTATCCGCTGCTTCGGGGTGCGGTGGTGTTTTATAAAGACTGGCTGAAACCCAATAAAGACGGGTATTTGGTAACACCTGTAGGCCATTCACCCGAGCAGAATTTTAAGTATACCGGCGGACAATCAACACAAAGCCCCGGGCCAACAATGGATATGGCGCTTATCAGAGAAAGTTTTGACCGCTATCTTCAGGCGCTTGATATTTTAGGAATTGAAGATGCCGAACTGCGAAAAGAAATTACAGAAAAGAAAGCCAAGCTGTTACCTTATCAAATTGGCGAACATGCCCAGCTACAGGAATGGCAGTTTGATTTTAAAGATGGAGATATACGCCATCGCCACATTTCGCATTTGTACCCGTTTCATCCCGGCAACCAGATAACGCCTACAACTACACCCGAACTTGCTAAAGCCGTAAAGCAGGTTTTAATAAGAAGGGGAGATGAGGCCACCGGCTGGTCGTTAGGCTGGAAGGTGAACATGTGGGCGCGCATGTATGATGGCAATCATGCGTTAGGTATTTTAGAAAAACTTATTCGCCTTGTAAAGAAAACGATCCGAAACTGAAAGGTTCCGGATCTTATCCTAATATGTTTGATGCTTGTCCGCCTTTTCAGATCGATGGCAATTTTGGCGCAACTGCAGGCATAGCCGAAATGCTGTTACAATCGCACGATGGCTTTGTGCATATTCTTCCTGCCCTGCCCGAAAGATGGAATAGTGGTAAGGTTTCAGGGCTTAAAGCTCGGGGAGATTTTGAAGTAGATATCGAATGGAATAAGCATACTTTAAAGCAGGCAAAAATAATAGTGGGTAAAGATGGTGTGCTTCCTGTTCGCAGCGCGGTTCCATTACGTATAAAAGGGGGAAAAATAAGGAGCGAAAAAGAACCAAACATTTTATTGTCTCCAATGAATCCCGGTGCATTTCTCGATCATAAAAAACATCTTTTCCTGATCTGCTTGTTCCAAAATTTTATGAATATCATATTGATGTTAAAGCAGGGGATGAGATCTTATTATATAAAAAGTAATAACGGGGTTCGTTTTCGTGAAGGTGCAAAGCACGCTGATGTTTGTCTTCCAGTTTAGAAGCGAATAATTGATACTTTACGCCCATAGTATAATCCATTTTTTTATATTATAATCCATTTTTTCGATGTTTTACACGTCTACCTTTACATTGCTTATAAAACGGTTGTATTGTTCATAGTAGCTCTCTCATCATTCAAGAATAATTATCAATAAAATTTTATAAAATAAAACAATTGCTGCATGGAAAAAGAAAATCCTTCATTAGAGGGACGCCTACATTTGTCAGGTAAAACGATACTTTTCTTTTTACTTTTTTGCTTTCAACTTTTTATGTTGAAGGACAAGGCCAGACCAAACGCATTACAGGAACAGTAACAGACAACAACGGTACAGCTCTCGCAGGCATTAGCGTAACAGTAAAAGGCGCGCCTGGCGGAACTACTACGGATAATAAGGGAAATTATTCTATTGATGTTGCATCGGCAGAAGCGGTACTCGTATTTAGCGGTGTTGGTTTTTCAACTATAGAAGAGACGTTGAGCGGCCGGGAGTCAGTATCCGTAACACTTACAGGACAAGCCAGCGATCTGGAGGAAGTGGTGGTAATTGGTTATGGAACAGCCCAGAAAAAAGATGTAACGGGTGCCGTTTCCAGAGCTAATCTGAAAGCGTTTAAGGAGTCACCAAATACTAATATTCTTCAATCTCTGCAAGGTTCGGTAGCTGGTTTAAATGTTGGAGCAGTAAACAGGGCTGGCGCTACACCGTCTATTTCTATTAGAGGAAGGGTTTCTCTATCCGGTACCAGCGCTCCGTTAATTGTTCTAGACGGAATTATTTACAGGGGAAACTTAAGCGACATTAATCCGGCTGATATTGCTACTGTAGATATACTTAAAGATGCAAGCGCTGCTGCTATTTATGGTTCGCAAGCTTCAAATGGTGTATTGTTACTGACTACTAAAACAGGAACGGCAGGTAAGCGGCCAACTGTTTCATTAAATACATCACTCACTTTTCAAAAGATAGGGAATGATGATATGTTGCCGTTGGATGCCGAAGGTTACCTGCGGCTGAGGGCTGACCGCTTCCTGACGCAAAGCCGAACAGGCGATGATCTGCTAAGCCCTAACCCGTCATGGGATGTATTGAAGGTGGTGCCGGCAGAAGTAGCAACCGGAATTCAGAACGGAACCAATACGAATTGGTGGGATTTACTTACCAACCAAACGCCGATGATTCAGAACTATGACGTTGGAGTGAGCGGCAGAACAGAGCAATCTTCTTATTACTTTAGCCTGGGTTATACCGATCAGGAGAATGTTGTAATCAACGACACCTATAAGCGGTATAGTATGCGGTTAAATCTGGAAAGTAAAATAACTGACTGGCTGAAAATGGGGATTCAGTCTTCGTACAGTATCAACGACTACTCCGGAGTTTCTCCCAACTTAGCAAACATATTTACGTTGGCACCCCAAATGGCGTATAAGGACTCGGCAGGGGAGCTTATACGCTTACCTAATCGCGCGGCATTAAATCCTTTATTAGAGGTAACTCAGGACAATTTTGATAAACGTAATAACCTTTTCGGGCTCGTGTATGCAGATCTGAACATTCCCTTTGTAAAGGGACTGAATTATCGGGTTAATTTTGGTAACAACTACATTCAGGAAAGGGCGTATAATTTCAATCCTTTCGGACAAAATTTTACCGGCACCGCTTCTAAATCAAATAGCTCGCGATACAACCAGACGCTTGATAATATTCTGAATTATAAAAGAAGCTTTGGAGATCATGATATCAATGCAACTTTTGTATATGGTTATGAAATTAATAAGTTCGATAGTACTGGCGCCAGCGCTGCTGGTTTTGATAATCCTGCGTTAGGATACAATGGTCTTGAATTTGGCAGTGCGGTGTTGCAAAAGGTGGGTTCCGCTGCATGGAAAGAAACTAGTTTATACCAAATGTATAGGCTTATTTATGGTTTTAAAGATCGCTATGTATTTACCGGAACGCTGCGTAATGATGGCTTTTCAGGGTTTGCTCCGGATAATAAGATTGCCAGTTTCCCTTCAGCAGCTTTTGCCTGGAATATCCGCAAGGAATCTTTTATGGACGACCATCTGACTGCTTTGGATGAACTGCGGTTGCGGCTTTCCTATGGTGCTAATGGCAACCGTACTGTGGGTCGCTATCAGACGCTTTCAACCCTTACTACATCATTTAATAATGGTTATTTGTATGGAGATGGTGGCCTGGCACAACAAGGGCAGAACATTACTCAATTGTCTAATAAAAGCCTGCGCTGGGAAACCACAAGAACTTTTAATGTGGGAGTAGATTTCGCGTTCTTAAAACATCGAATTTCTGGTGAACTGAATCTTTACAGCGCTAATACTTCAGACCTTTTGTACACCGTGAATATACCGTCCGTTAACGGTCTTACTACTATTCCAATGAATATCGGCAAGCTGAGTAATAAAGGTATTGAGCTTGCGTTGAATGCAGATCCTGTTCAGGGAGAAAACTTTAACTGGTCTACTTCTGTAAACTTCTCACTAAATCGGAATAAAGTGGTCAGCATTTTGGGTATTGATGCTAACGGTGACGGAAAAGAAGATGACCTCATTGCATCGAAAATATTTATGAATGAACCTTTTGGTGTTGTTTATGATTACAATATTATAGGTATGTGGCAGGTAGCAGATTATCGTGCAAATATCATCCCTGCTGGCTTTACCTATGGTACATACAAGGTAGAGGATATGAACGGCGATAATGCGTTTACTGCTGGCGCAGACCGGAAAATCCTGGGTTATACAGATCCATCCTACCGTATCAGTTGGCTAAATACGGTGAGGTATAAAAACTTTGAGTTAAAAGCTTTTATTAATTCCATACAGGGAGGAAAGAAGTATTACTACGGGCAGCCGGCTGCAACGGTACCCAACCCGGATAATATGCAAACGAATAATTTCTTTGATTTTGATTACTGGACGCCGGAAAATCCTAATGCCCGCTACCGGCAATTAGGATTTTATACTACTTCTATTGGGCAGGAGTTTTCACCTTATATTCAGCGCAACTTCATCAGGTTACAGGATCTAACAATGTCTTACGATCTGCCACAAACAATCGCTAAAAAAGCAGGAATGAAAAGAGCCCGCCTTTTCCTGAATGGCAAAAACCTGTTTACACTAACGGATTGGGATGGTTGGGACCCCGAAACCGGTACCGGCCTGGCAACAGGTGCCTATCCGCTGATGAAAAGTTATTCGGTTGGCTTAAGTTTTGATTTTTAAATTATTCAGATATGCAAAAGATTATTATTGTTTTAATAGGAATCGCAATTCTTGGCATTTCCTGTAACCGCGATAGATTTTTAGAAGAAGAGCCGCTTGATTTCTATACGCCGGACAACGCCTTTAACAACGTAGCCGGTTATCAGGCTTCCATTAATTACCTGCACAACCAGATGCGTAGTATCTTATTTGGTGGTTATCACCTGGAGTCCTATTTTCCTTTGCGGTATGCTACAGATTTTGCAGTAAACGCAACCGATTATAGCCCTCCCGCCAAATTAAATGACTATAAAAATACGATGGTACCAACCTTTATTGTACCGGAAAAAATTTGGCAGGGTTTGTACCTTATAGTAAGTAATGCCAACGTAGTGATTACCCGTAGCAGAACTTCTACAGCGATTCCTGAAGCAGACCGGATAAAGTTCAGAACACAGGCGCTGTTCTTTCGCGCATGGGCCTATAACTTCCTTGCCAATTTATATGGCGGCGTACCCTTGGTGCTGGAAGAAACCGTAACACCTCGTAAAGATTATACAAGGGCTACGCGGGATGAAGTATATATGCAATGCAAAAATGATCTTACAGAGGCTATTACAACTTTGGGCAATGTAGATGCGGTTGAGGCTGGTGCCGTCAATAAGCAAGCTGCGCAGCATCTTTTGACAGAAGTACTGATCTCATTAAAAGATTATGATGGAGCCATAACGGCAGCCTCTTCGGTAATATCCTATCCTGGCCTTAGCCTGATGAAGACAAGGTTTGGCCGGCATGCTACCAGGCCGGGTGATGTGTACAAAGATCTTTTTGAATTGAATAACCAGAACCGTACCAGTGGTAATACCGAAGGGATTTTTATCATTCAGGCTGATTATCAAAACGCCGCAACCATTACCAGAGATGTTATTCAGTGGGCCATCATACCTCAACTTGCAAGCCTTCGTGTTTCTACGTCTGTTGGAGGAAAAGCGCCCACCTCGCAACCAGCGATAAAAGGGTTTAATGATAAGCTTGCAGGCAGGGGAGTAGGCTGGATGCGTCCTTCCATTTTTTTTCTTTACGAGGTTTGGGATGACGCGAATGATATGCGTAACTCTGAATACAACATTGTACGAGATATACGTCTTGACGGCCCTCCGGCAAACTCGGATGCTTATGGAAAATACTATGTAGCAGATGGGTACAAAGCTAAATCCACCGGCTTTGCTGATACAACAAGAAACTGGTTTCCAATTCTTAAAAAAGCAACGCTTTCTGAAGGCGATTTTCCACAAGAAGTTTTAGAAAAGAATGCTGCCGGAAACCCAGTGATGGCACCGTTTGGTGGCATTATGCTGCTGAATTCGAGTGGTGATGTTTATCAGAAAGATGTCTATCTGATGAGGCTTGCCGAAACTTATCTGCTACGGGCGGAAGCCTACATAAAAAAGGAGACCCCTCAAAGGCTGCAGATGATGTCAATGTAATAAGGGAGAGGGCGAACGCTCATCTGGTAAACACAGGACAGATGAATCTTGATTTCTTACTGGATGAACGCCTACGCGAATTGTATGTAGAGGAATTAAGAATGGTAACGCTTTGCAGAATGGGCTTGCTATACGATCGTACTAAACGATACAATGAAAAATCAGGGCTTACGATAGAGCCTTATCATAATCTTTGGCCCATTCCATATTCTGAAATAGAACGTAACACAGGAGCTTTGTTAGAACAAAATCCGGGGTATATTCAATAATCTACCGTTAGTATGAAGATTGAAAAAAACAACACTTCTATTCTGCTTTTTCTTTTGTTTTAATCTGCGTCGGGTGGCCGCGAATGTCAATGGCCCAGTCTGATGAGGCGGCGATGAGGAAAAGACAAAATGAGTTTACAAGTTGGAAGTTCGGCATGTTTGTTCATTTTAATATGGGTACTTTTGTGAATCGGGAGTGGGCTACAGGTTATGAGGATCCGCTGCTTTTTAGTCCTGCAAAACTAAGTTGCGAGCAATGGGCAAAAGAGGCTAAAAATGCCGGTATGAAGTATATAGTACTTACCACCAAACATACAGGTGGCTGGTGTCTTTGGGATAGTAAATATACAACCAAGCATGACATTACGGTCTTTAAAAATTATAAAAATGGAAAAGGAGACATTGTCCGTGACTTTGTTGATGCTGCCAGAAAATATGGACTTAAAGTAGGTCTTTATTATTGTCTGCCTGGGGATTATTCTCAAAAATTAGGAAGCAAAAGAGATCAGACGGTGGGATATAAAATCACTGCACAGCAAGACGATCTGCACGGACTTCCGCCGGAGGCTAGAGGCGATTATGCCGGTTTTGTTGAGAAGCAGGTGGCCGAGTTGCTTACTAATTATGGCCCAATAGACATGATATGGTTTGATCAATATACCAACAAATACACAGGTAAACACTGGCTGCAATTAAAAGGCTTAGTGCACAGGCTTCAACCTAAATGTGTTTTGATTGCTAATAACTCTCGCGATTACAAGACAACCGATATTTATAGCTACGAATATCCTTATCTGGCGAAAAATTCAAAGCCGGGTCCAAGGGCTTTGCCTGGTGAAGACGAAAATAATCCGGGCGAAGTGAGTGATTGCATAGCCACTACAAACTGGCTTTGGAATAATGAAGTGCCGCTGAAATTGCAAAGCGCAAAAACAATAACCGAACGGTTAAATTTTTGCAACGAGCGAAGCACAAATTATTTGCTTAACGTACAGCCAGACAGAGAAGGGTTGATTAGCGGCGATTATTTGAAACGCCTGCGCGAAGTTGGAAAGGTGGTGTTGATGAACCGAAAATCTGGCAAAGAAGTAGATTAAGTATTAGTCACTTTGAATGGAGTAATATTAATAACTGTTTATTTTTTAATATGTAGCTACAGACATGGTTTTGTCGGGCCTTAACTAAGAGTTATAGTCATAAGGTACAGTATTGGCAAGCGTCTCGATGAAATTAGAGATCTTTAAAAATTAATAAATCTAACGATATGTTCAGAATTTTCTTTTCCCCAATGATGTGCCGGTAAATATTTAAAATATAAATAAACGATGTTCCCTGGTTTTAAAATAGTATAATATTATGAAGTGTAAGCGCCGCCTGTTATTTTTTCTGGCCACATTTTTTTTAACGCTACTTATTAATGGACAAAGCGGCAAGCCCAATGTTATTTTTATTATGGCTGATGATATGGGTTATGGCGATGTAGCATGTTATAACTCCGAGTCAAAAATTCCAACTCCCAATATGAACCAGCTGGCCAGGGAAGGTATGATGTTTACCGATGCTCATGCGGCGTCATCAGTATGCAGTCCTTCGCGGTACAGCTTTATTACTGGCAAATATGCCTGGCGTTCCGATTTAAAAAGAGAAGTGTTGTGGTCAACTTTTGATGATCCTTTAATTGATAAATCAGAAGTAACTATTGCCGATATGTTTCAATCAATGCAATACAAAACAGCAGTTATTGGCAAGTGGCATTTAGGCATTCATTTTTTACAAAATAAGGGGTTTGGGTATGCGCAAGCTAAAAAGTGGCATGAAAGCGGGGTAAAGGGTACAAAAGATGTCAACTTTATAAACCCATCTTACGGAGGCCCCAACGATCTTGGGTTTGACTATTCTTTTATTTTGGGCGGAGGTAATAATATGGAACCTTTTGCTTTTATTGAAAACAGATTTACATTGGGTTTGCCCACTGTTTGGCGTGAAAAAGGAGAACCAACCGTAAAAGGAACATCTGCGTCAGAAGTGCATGAAGGCTGGATGGTAGAAGGATGGGACGATACTAAAATTGGCTCATCCTTTACAGAAAAATCGCTGGACTTTATTGAAAAAATGCGCAGGCAAATAAATCATTTTTTCTATATCTTCCAACAACGGCGCCGCACAGACCCTGCACTCCGCCCGATTTCGTAAAGGGCAAAAGCCTGGCTGGCGAACGTGGCGATATGGTAGCTGAATTTGATTGGACAGTAGGGCAGGTGATGAAAAAATTAAAAGAATTGGGGATAGAAAAAATACGCTTTTAATTATATCGAGCGACAATGGAGCTACAAAAGTTAGTGATGACGGTAAAGATTATGGACATAAAAGCTGCGGAAATTTGCATGGCTATAAAAGTGCGCTGCACGAAGGCGGACATCGTGTGCCGTTTATAGTAAGATGGCCAAACGTAGTGAAGCCAAATACGAAAACAAATGAGCTGGTAAGTATTATGGATATTTATGCAACAGTTGCTGATATTTTGGGCAAGAAAAAACCCGAAGGCGATGGCATTAGTTTTTTACAAATTTTAAAAGATCCCAATGCCGCATCTAAAAGAACACAAATGGTGCATCATACTTACTCCGGCGATTATGCATTGCGATATGGTAACTGGAAATTCATTCCTAACCGATCGGGCAAAGACGGCTCTTGGTCTTATGAATTATACGATCTGAAAAAAGATCCGTACGAAACAAAAAACCTGGCTGATGAAATGAAAGAAAGAACAAAAGAATTGGAAACGATTTTATTTACGTCGATAAATATGTGAGGCTTGTAGTTAAAGTCAAAAAAACTCAAAACGGTTATGCTGGCAAAAAGAATTTATAGTGTTTTATTATTGGTGTTTATTTTAGGTTGTAATGTTGCAAAATCCAATAATGTAACTAAAATAAAACAGCCCTAATATCATACTTGTTATGGCTGATGATTTGGTTGGTTTGATGTGGGCTTTAATGGTAATAAGATTGTAAAGACTCCGAACCTGGATGGTTTGGCTGCTCAAGGTGTTGTTTTAAGTAGGTTTTATTCGGCTTCGGCAGTTTGTTCTCCCACACGAGGAAGCGTGATGACGGGCAGAAACCCCAACAGAATTGGAATTCCAAACGCTAATGAAGGCCATTTAGATAAGAACGAAATTACTTTGGCCGAAGTATTAAAAGATAAAGGCTATACAACCGGGCATTTTGGTAAATGGCATTTGGGAACATTTACTACAACAGAAAAAGATGCCAACCGCGGCGGAACCCCTCAGAATGACAAGCATTTCACAGTGCCATCAGATCATGGTTATCAGGATTATTTAGCTACCGAATCTAAAGTACCTACTTATAACCCAATGGCCAAACCGAAAAAATTTGAACAAGGAGAAAGCTTGCGTGATGGCTGGAATGCCAGAACCGATGAGCAGGAAACAGAAGCCTACGGCACATTTTATTGGACCCTCAATAATCAAAAAGTAAGTAAAGCACTTGACGGCGATGACTCTAAAATCATTATGGATAGAGTCATCAAGTTTATTGATCAATCAAAGCAGCAAAAAAACCTTTCTTTTCAACTGTTTGGTTTCATACACCACATTTACCGGTTGCAACTAACGAAGCCTGGCGCAATTTGTATTCGGGTATGAGCTTGTTCGAGCAAAATTATTTTGGATCTATCAGCGCAATGGATGAACAGATGGGCAGGTTATGGTCTTATTTAAAAAGTATTGGCGAGGCCGATAATACAATTATTTTTTATTGTAGCGACAATGGCCCGGAAGAAAAAACACCTGGTAGCGCTGGTAAATTCAGAGCCGATAAACGAGATTTGTATGAAGGCGGTGTAAGGGTACCAGCATTTGTGGTATGGAAAGATCAATTAAAAGGTGGTCGGTCTATTGATGCACCAATGGTTACTTTGATTATTTTCCAACTATTCTAAACCTGTTAAACATCCCATTACCCCAAACCAAAAAATATGACGGGATGAATGTATGGGAATTGATTTCCGGTAAACAGCAGTATCGAAATAAACCTATCGGGTTTGTTTATTTACAAAGACGTTCTTGGGTAACGGATACGTATAAACTGATTTCAGTTGATAATGGTAAAACCTATGAACTATACGACTTGATTAAAGATCCTTCTGAACAAAAAAATATAATTGAAAACCATTCGGAGGTAGCGGCAAAAATGATAAAAGAGTTGAACAACTGGTTAAAAGAAATTGAAGGGGAAAGGGCTGTTATAGAAGCTTCCTGGAAATGACCGGCTTATTGCTTACGTCTTTTTTAAATTTATATCATGCAAATCAAATTCATTAAGCGGTTGATTTTTATTTTTTGCGCTATCATTCCCACTTTAGTATTCACCAGTACATTAAAAGCTCAAAGTAATTCCAAACCTAATATTGTCTTTATTTTAGCCGATGATCAGGCATGGTATACTATACATGCATTGGGTAATAATGAAATAGAAACACCTAATTTGGACAGGCTGGTACGTATGGGAAAAAGCTTTACCAATGCTTATAATATGGGTGCCTGGGGAGGAGCTGTTTGTGTTGCCTCCCGGGCTATGTTTATTTCGGGTAGAACCATTTGGCACGCCAAAGAGTTGGACAATAAGTGGCATCAGGGCCAGGCAATAAATCAAACCTGGGGTAAGATAATGGAAGAGGGCGGGTATGCTACTTTTATGACGGGTAAATGGCATGTTGAGGTGCCGGCCGAAAAGGTTTTTAATGTAGTAACTGACATACGACCAGGCATGCCGGAATATAAAACCCCTGCTAAGGCTGCATTACCGGGTAATGTCACAAATAAAAACCTAAATATTCCAGGTTATAACAGGCCTTTGAATGTAAATGATGATACATGGTCGCCGTACGATACATCCTTTGGCGGCTATTGGGAAGGAGGGGTGCATTGGTCCGTTGTTTTCAAGAATCATTCCTTAGAACACATACATGCTGCAGCAAAACAAGATAAACCGTTTTTTCTTTATCTGGCGTCTAATGCGCCACACGATCCGCGTCAATCTCCCAAAGATTATGTAGACCGGTATCCTTTGGATAAGATTTCAATGCCAAAAAGTTTTCTTCCTGTCAATCCTTATAAAGATTCCATCGGTAATAGCGCTGGGCTTCGAGATGAAGCATTGGCACCGTTTCCCAGAACTGAGCTTGCCATAAAAATGCATACAAGAGAATATTATGCAGCGATCACTTTTTTAGATAAACAAATTGGAGACATTTTAGACGCGCTCGAAACCACAGGAAAAATGAATAATACCTATATATTTTTTACCGCCGATCATGGCCTTGCTATGGGGCGGCACGGTTTCATGGGTAAGCAAACATTATTTGAACACAGCATGAAGCCACCACTTATTGTAATTGGGCCTGGTATTCCGAAGAACACTATTTGCAATACCCCTGTTTACATACAAGATATTGTGGCAACAAGCATTGAACTGGCGCAAGTAAAGAAACCTGCTTATGTAGGGTTTGAATCATTTTTATCATTAGCAAAGGGAAGTTCTCAAAAAAGATTCATGATGCAATTTATGGCGCATATATGAATGTTCAGCGAAGCATTCGAAAAGGTCAATACAAGCTTATTGTATTTCCCAAGCTAAATAAAGTACTGTTATTCGATTTAAATAATGATCCCGAAGAAATGCATGATTTGGCAGGGATTAAAAAGTATAAATCAAAAGTCAGCGAATTATTTGAAGCGCTGCTTAAAAAGCAACAGCAGATGGATGACCCATTAAATATTAGCAATATTGCAAATAATATTTAACGGAGCTTTTTCTTTTAATAACTACAGAGCAACAAAAATAGACAGGCATAGAAATCCAGTAAATAGAATAAGAGTCCATTTTCAGACTGTACAATGGTCTCACCTTTAAAATGAAAATTCAATCGTTAAAAGTGAAAGAAATGAGGCTATGAACTTACCGCCTCATTTCTCACTTTTTGACGATACTCATCTTCAAGGAAGAAGAAGGTACACTATATATCAATGCCGTTCCTGAAGATAATAAGCTAATCTGAAATCGGCGTATGTAAAAATTGATGCCTTGCAGAAACTGCAGCCCCTATGTGGCAACGAAGATAAAGCGGCTGATACAGGTTATTTTGAAAAGGAGACAAAGATTTGTCTGCATGGTTTAAAACCGGAGACTATAAAAAATGGGCGCATATTATGTTTGAACTACAAGAATAAACGATTAGACAGTGTGTTGAAACAAAGAAAACTTGCGGAGGATAAACTTGTAAAATCGGTTATTAATTTTTCGGTATCAAAGTGATAGTATGCAAAGTACAATTAAAAAAGATCATTCAATATAAATATCGAAACATGTTTAGATTCTCTCTTTTTCTTATTATATCTTTTTATGTCGTATCAGCGGCGGCACAAACGGATCACCCCAATATTATTTTTATTCTTGCCGATGATTTGGGTTATGGAGATATAAGCTCGCTGAATGAAGAGGGTAAGATTAAAACTCCAAACGTTGATCGCATCGCCCATGCAGGAATAAGGTTTACAGATGCTCATACAAGTTCTTCGGTTTGTACACCATCGCGCTACGGAATTTTAACAGGACGATACAATTGGCGCGGAACCCTGAAAAGCGGTGTATTAAGGCCTTACGAGGCGCCTTTGATAAGGCCCGACAGAACAACAATGGCATCTATGCTAAAACAAAAAGGGTATCAGACAGCCTGCATTGGAAAATGGCATTTAGGCTTTAACTGGAAAACGAAGGACGGCGCAAAACCTGTTGACACGGAAAGTAAGAATAACCTCGATTATAAAGCTTCGATCACAGGCGGCCCGGTTGATATTGGGTTTGATTATTTTTTGGAGTGGATGCGCCCAATTATCCACCTTACACTTTTATACATAACCGCAGTTTGACAGGAAAGCCTGATCAGTTCTTAACATTTGTTGGCAAGTTGCTGGAGAGCCGGGCTGGTACCGGAGAAAAAACTGGAATTTGGAAGCGGTTATGCCAAAGTTGCAACAAAAAACGGTTAGCTATATTCAAAAAGCGGCCAAAAGCAAAAAACCATTTTTCCTTTATCTGCCTTTAACGGGCCCGCATACTCCCATTTTGCCCACGCCGGAATTTAAGGGTAAGTCTGGACTCAACATTTATGCCGATTTTGTAATGCAGATGGATGGTTATGTGGGCGCGGTGCTGGATGCACTTCAACAAGCCAAAATATCAGAGAACACAATCGTAGTATTTACAAGCGACAATGGATGTTCTCCAGTAGCTAATTTCAGCGAGTTGGAAGCCAAAGGCCATGATCCCAGTTATATATTCAGAGGAACAAAGGCGGACATATTTGAAGGTGGTCATCGGGTGGCCTGTCTTATGCAATGGCCTGCGGTAATTAAACCCGGCCGCAAAATAAAACAACCCATTTCGATGGTGGATTTTTTTGCCACATTCGCCCGCATTACAGGGTATGATATTAAAGATAACGAAGCCGAAGATAGCTATGATATGTACGCTGCTATTACTAATCCTAAATTTACCGCTGCTGTAAGAAATGATATTGTAATGCATTCCATAGATGGCAGCTTTTCCATAAGAAAAGGCAACTGGAAATTAGAATTTTGTCCGGGATCCGGTGGCTGGAGTCCGCCCAAAAGCAATGAAAAGAACCCCAATCTTCCAGTTATACAATTATACGATTTAGCAAATGATATCGAAGAAAAAAACAACGTTGAAGCGCAGCATCCCGATATTGTAAAAGAACTAACAACGCTTATGACAAAATATATAAAAGAAGGAAGAAGTACTCCGGGAAAGCCTCAGCAAAACGACGGCGACTTTATTACTGAACGTATGTTTTTTCTTTCTGATAAATAAACAGCCCGTATAGAAATAAAATGAATTAGATCTTATACAAGATATATAGCTCACTTCTCGTTTTTCCCGATGGAAACACCTTCCATTTTTACTACTATTGGATTGGGCCATGCTCTATCGTCATAAATGCGTTGTGCCCTCATCACCGACATTTCAGAGCCGCCTCCTGCAACTGATTTTATCGAAGGAGATGGGTCTACTTGCGGTTTGTATTCCAACACCTTCCCATTATGGCCTAATACCGAGACCTTAGTTTTATCAGTAGATCGGATTGATGGCAACGCAATTTGTTTTCTTTCTCCAAGCTTCCATCCATCTTCGCAAATAAATGCATAAACAACACCCGCTTTTTTATTTTGCAAATACCAAACATTATCATCGCGTACAACCGGGCATGAGGTCGTATTAGTCATGGCTTCCTTATTTATAAACATCCATAAAGAAATCTCATTTAAAACAGCCCATTGTTCAGGCGGAAAGGAGCCACGTCTATCGGGTCCAAAATTTAATAATAAGTTTCCTCCTTTAGCACGAATCTCAATCAGCTTTTTAATAACCGTATTTGCTGATTTGTAGTTTTCGTTGGTGGGTTGGTATTGCCAGGCATGGCCTAGGGTATAACAAGCCTCCCATGGCGATGGCAAAGGCTCTTTAGGTGTCGCTTGTTCCGGCGTCTTCATAGCACCACGGGTAACCACAGCATCCGGATTAGAAGACCAGCAGATTTTTGCCAGCTCAGTCATTCCGTACTGATCTATTCCATCTAAAAAGATAATGTCAATTTTACCATAATTGCTCATTAACTCTTTCATCTGTTTTTTTGCATATTCATTCAATGCCGGGTTTTTAGAAGCCGCGGTTTCAGGCCTCACACGGGAAACCAGATTGCCCTGGCTCTTAAGAAAATAAAAATCTTCCGGAGAAAAATAAAATCCAATGGCAATGCCGACTTTACGGAAAGCATCCACGAACAATTTGGTTATATCTTTACCATACGGTGTGTTCATTATATTGAAAGCGGTTGTTTTAGTATCGAACATGCAAAACCCGTTGTGGTGTTTTGTTGTAAATACTGCATATTTCATTCCGGCCATCTTTGCATCCTGAGCCCATTGTTCTGCATCAAATTTATCCGGGTTGAATGTTTTAGGTAACTCGTTAACATAACGGTTGAAATAATCATCTGATGCGCCAACCAAGCTGTGGCTGATAACAGAACCTAATTGTGCGTCTACACTAAAGTGAATAAACATACCAAAACCAAGTGAGGTAAACCATTGCTCCCGTTCTTTCTTGTTGAGATTTAACACTCCTGTTTCGGGGTTAATACCTTGCTCTTTTTCTTCTATGTCTTTTTTATTTTGTTGTGAGATTTGAGCGTTAATAGAAGACGTGTACCCAAGAAAAAGAATAATCAGGATTAAACGAAATACTTGTTTCATTTTTTTGTTTAATGTAGTGATACTGTAGATAGTGAATGAGCTGAAGATATCTGTAAAAATACGTTGTCGTTCCAACTTTGACAATGGAGTATAATATGAAAACATGGACTATACTGCGTTCAGTGATGGAAGGTTCAGTACATCTGTCAGCCTTTGATTGTCGAAAGATATGTCCAAATAAGGAACAGAATTTGTAAGGGTATTCTAAACCATAAATAGGCTAAACCAGGTCCTTCAAAAGTTCCTTTTTGATAGTCAATGTGTTTAATTGCTGCGTATATATTTGCAGGAAGTATCAATATGAAAAATGCGATCAAAAGCCACCCCGTAACAATCCTGAAATTTGGAATAAGTAGTCCAATCGCTAGTGAAATTTCTATGATACCTGTCAGGTAAACAGTTTCGATTTTAAAAGGAACAAAATGAGGCAACATCATTGACATTCCTTTAGTAAATGCAAAATGTCCTATTGCAGTAAACATAAGCATTGCCGCCATTGCAATGCTGCCACATAAAGTAAGATCGATGCTTCCACGAAAAATTTTCATTACTAACAATGAAATGCTAAATACACTTAATAATATTATTAAAGGTTTCATTTTTTTGCGACAAAGGTCAAGATAACCGCATAGCAAAACAATGAACCTGGGTTAATAAATTCGATTCCTTATTCTGCTCAACGCTTGTGGTGTAACTCCAATATAAGATGCAATGTATTTTAATGGGATATGTTGGAGTAGATGAGGCTGTTCTATAAATAAATTTCGATAACGTTGTTCGGCGGTGTCTTTCAGAAGAGAAATTTCTCTTTTAGATTTTTTCAGAAACAACTCTTCACTTGCTTGTCGCCCGATTATATTGCCAATTTCAGTTTGGTTATAAATGTCTTGCAGGTCATTATATGTTAGTCTCCAAAGGATACTCTTTGTCAGGGTTTCTATGTTATAAGTTGATTGTGTTTTGGTTAAGAATGAGTCATAACCACTAACAAAGTTGTTATCAAATGCAAAAGCAAATGTAAGGTCGTTTTCATCTTTTGGTATGTAAAAACGAATCATGCCCGTTTCGATAAAGGAAAGGTAATTTTCCGTTTGCCCTGTTTTTAAGAGCAAATGATTTTTAGGAAATTCTTGTCGTATGAGTTTTGAAGAAAAAAACTGCCAGTCTTTGTCAGTAAGATTCACCGTCTTTTCGAAGTATTGTCGTATTTGTTTCATTGTATCATTCTTTCACAATGTGGTTTATTTGATCGCGGTTCGGGCAGGCCTGGCGCAAAAAGTCGAATTTATTACTAAAAGTTCAACTGAAAATTTATCGCTGAGTTTTGCTTCAACCTGCCTGACGAAAATCAATTGTTACTTGAAATGAATAAAAACATCAACGCTTTGGTGAGGATTTAGTGAATCGGATTTTTATTTAGGTTAACAGTATGGTACTGATTTTCTTAATAATGTCACCAAAATGATTTTCGCTTTAATCAATAGAATTTGGCTGTTTTTTCATCGTCTTAATAATTTTTACTACTACAGGTATTGTCACCACCAATACAAAAACTGAAATAATATATTTTAACCAGGGCCGTAATATGGGAAGGCTGCCTATGAGGTAACCAATAAGTACATATACTGAAACAAACATTGCCGATCCGATGACACTTAAAAGAATAAATCGCTGAAACTTCATCTTAATGATTCCTGCTAATACTGGAGCAAATGTTCGGAGAATTGGTAAAAAATAACCTGCTACTATAGCTATGGGGCCATACTGTTTATAAAAACTTTCAGCAGAGCTTAAATAACTTCGGCGAAAAAAACGCGATTCTGTACGAGTATAAAAAAATTTCCTGTGCTTCTGCCAATGCCGTAACCCGCCAAACTTCCCAGTATGCCAGAAAGCGTCAGAAGTAAGCAAATAACAGATATGGAAGGTAGCGCATCATCCGTTGCAGCTAACAGGCCAACTGCAAATAACAAGCCTCCAATTGGTATAAAGAAACAAAAGAATAAACCTACCGAACAAAACACCAGTATGCATATCAGCGCAAATCCTCCATATCTCATAATTGATTCTGCATCCATAAACAATATTATACAGTTAAACCCAAAGATGTTTAAATCTGATACTAATTTTTTTAATGAAATTGAATTTAGACTGAATTAAAAATATAAACTACTGGTTACTTCTCCTGAAGATGGTAAAGTGCTGTTGCATGAGCTATCAATTCCTTTTTCAGGACGGAACTCCTGGCTGCTTTTAAGAAAATCCATTTATTATTTTCCTTTTGTAAAGCGAGGACTTCATTTTTTTCATTAGATATGATACAGAGGTCAGGTCCGCTATCCGATGTATAAAAGGCAAAATGATATTTTCTATTACCAACCTTCATATCAGCCGTTATTTTAGTCGGTTCATCTTTGATTTTTTGGGTAGATGTTTTTTGGGCACCCTGTATCAAGTTCTTTTTTTCGGATAATTAAGCTTAATAGATTTGGGATCATAATTTGGCACCATAAGGCCGATTGTTCTGCTGAGGTCTGTACCAAAAATGTCTTCTTCTTTTGCAAATTTATCTTTGAATTTTTGAAGCATTGTTCCTCCTGAAGTTTGCTTGATGATAAACCTCCCTTTCAAGAGTTTTCCATTCAGGATGAATGAGAATGATTTTTTCTTTAAGCCTTCCTTCACTTTCTTTTCGACAGCGGCTTTATCGTCAGCTTTGTTAACTGTATAGGAGCCCTTATCATAAATTTGTTTTAGGGGAATTTTTTCCGGAATGATCGCCTTTAGCCGGGCTATTTTTCGCGCGAAGCGGTTATCCTGGCTAGGCGGATAATTGCTCCACCATACATAATAAGTATTCCCCACTTCCAGGCAAATATGGAATATCTTAGGATCGGGCTGATAAACGAGGAACTGTGGTAGGTCTGGCTTTGTTATGGCTTTCAAATTTTAAAGTTCGATTACTTGATAACTACTTATTGATAAGAGCAATAACTATTCCATACATTTAGATCAATAATCTGATTTTAAGTAAAAAGTCGCTAAATAATTTTAACTTATATTTCTTTAAGAGGCATTTCTATTGTAGGCCAATCACAAATTTACTTAAGGTTAAAATCGGATTAACTAGTTGGTAATAAATTTATTTATATGCAACAATTTCCTGATCTCACATATAATCAAGTTGCACTAATGCGGGTGGATAAAAAGAACGGTAATATAGTCAATGAAGATTTTGATTTAGCATTAAAAGATGATCATGTAGTGTTTACTGTATTTAATTCCTTTGAAGAGGCAAAGGATTGTGCCGATGCGATTACGAGTTTTAATGAAAAAGTGGATGTGATTATTTATTCAGGAAGGCGAGAGGTCCTTTATCGTTCAAATTCATAGACGGAGATTTCGAAATAATCTTAGTCATAACGTTTCTGGCATTGAGGACAAAAAAAGTTCGCCGGTTTGTAAAGCCAAGATATTCCTTAACAATTGGACCATGGCAGCGAATACAGGTTTTTTTTGTGTGGGCTAGCCAATGCTTTTTCAGAACGAAATCTTTTTTCCATTTTAAAAAGTCAAAGCTGTATGTGCGCGTTTCATTGATCATTGCTGTCAGCTTTTTAGCTGGTAATGATCCCACCTTGCTTAAAGGATCCACCTTGATACGATACAATATTTCGTTTTTTATTATGTTGCCTGATCCTGCAAATACGTTCTGATCAAGAAGCGCATCACAACAAAACATATTAGGCTTTGCTTTAAGTTTTTTTCTTGCCGCTTTTGGATCCCAATAGTCAGACATTACATCGGCACTCCAGTCGTAAATCTCATCTAATGGCTCATCAATAATCTGAACTGAACAGGAATAAAAATAAATAACTCCGTTTTTGAACTGCAACGTCAAGCGTGAAGCAGTATCTTTTTGTTCGTTGATGCGATAGGAACCAAACAAGAGAAAATGAATACGTATAGTAAAGCCCCGGAAACAAATCAGAAAATGCTTACCCCAACTTTGAAAAGAGACGACTACTTTACCTTTAGCACGGTCGATAGGCATTTTGCTGTTTCCCAATACTGACAGTACTTTCTTTCCAGAGAATTGCTCTGTCAGTTCCTTGAGAATTACAATTGAAGGTCCTTCAGGCATTTTTCTATTTGAATATAATAAAATTAACGGCCTGGAATTATCATACTTATCTCGGTGCAAAATGGGTCACTACCTATTTCCTTTTTTAGTTTCCCTCTATTCTTATAGTATAATAAATCTATTTAGTTGACCCGGCTTGCAAACATTTTGACAGCAGCCAGACAAACTATTCCTGCTAACGTCAGCTTTAGAACTTTAGGTGCTGATGGTAATAGTGTTTTACCATGTATTCCCATATTCCCGGTTGAAGATTGCAATACATTTCCGGATGTATTAGTATCCTTATTGCTAATTTTCATAACCTGCCTCATAAGGGCTGATGATGAATTGCGAATAACTCGGGGAAAAATCTGATATAAATTTTTAAATATTATAGAAAACCAATCAGGATAATTGGCCTCGCCTGGCCGCTGTGCTACTTTAACCATGGCGGCAGCAAGTTCATTTGGATCAAATGCCGGAGGTGGTGTGCTTAATTTTATGCCTGAAAAATTAGCGGCATGTTCTATGCCGGCAGATTTCTGAAAGCCCGGATACATGGCACATATATGAATATTGGAATAGTCAGAAACCTCGCCTTGTAATCCTTCAACCAATCCACGAATACCAAATTTCGAAGCCGTATAAGCTGTTCCATACGGCGCTGGCATCCAGCCACCAATAGAAATATTATTGATTAATACACCTTCTTCCTGCTTTTTAAAAACCGGCAGAACTGCATGCGCAGCATGCATATAGCCCAACAGGTTGGTTTTGACGATCTGATCGACGACTTCAATTGGCGTTTCTTCAAATTTGCCGAAGGATAAAACACCGGCATTGTTGATCCAGTAGTCGATGCGATTGTTAAACGTTAAAGCTTCTGTTACAAGGTGGTGTACTTGTGCTGCAACAGAAACATCAGTTGGAACCGCTTTTGCCTTCACTCCGAACAAACGGCATGTTGCTGCCGTTGCTTCCAGGGCTTGTTGGCCACGTGCAGCAAGAATTAAATTCGCACCTTGTTTCGCAAATGCTTCAGCTGTAGCTTTTCCAATACCGCTAGAGGCGCCTGTAATTACAACTGTTTTATTTCGGAGCGATAATGATTTTTTAGGATGCTTCATATCTATCAGACTTCAAAAGTCAGACCATAAACCTATAGTGTGATCAATGCTGGGCGTGATGCACCTATTCAGTTAATAAATAGACGCCCATACCGGCCTTATGTTAAACAAGACAGTTGGGAGGTGATGAAGACAAGGCAAACACGGTATTATTAATAATTCAGGTTCTGAAAAAGCGGAACTAGTTTACTGGATTAAAAAATAATATGAGGCCCTGTATGAACCAAGAAAATAGTTGTCAAGTAAAGATTATTTAAAATAATAAGCTACTTCTTTTTAAATACTTCTTATTGCCAAAAAAATACCTTAATCGTAGTAAGAAAAAACAATTATCCATACATTAGAATCTGATGTATCTATTTTTCCCCTGAGTTTTATATGTATATTTATTGGCGTGAACTCTATTATGAATTTTGTATGGAATTGCTGTCGGATGCAATAAAATGTATTCAATTTTATGAAACTCAAAGGAAAAGAAAAATTTTTTGGGAAAGAAATTTCGGTATTAAAAATGTGGCTGCTATTCCTTCTGAAATAGACGGTGTTACCGGAATAGACTCCGAACATGACGACGATTTTTTTTCTATCTCAGTTCACGGATTGCAAGCGTTGGAGAAATCCATTTGCGATGTACGAATGTAACAGATTACGGGGTGAAGTATATCAGCAAATTGAAAGATCTGAAAGAACTAACGTTAAAAGATCACAGGCATATTACAAAGGCTTGCTTACCTAATATTAATAAGCTAACCGATTTGGAATATTTGGATATTTCAAAAAATAGTATGTTACCAGAAGACCTTTTTGTATTAACCGATCTGCATAAATTGAAACAACTTTTTATATCGACTGATAAATCGGAAATCGAATTTGCTGATGAACTTCAAAAATTAAAAGATCATTTTCCTGATTGCGATATAACGGTTTACTAAGTGTACATATCTGGTTGGTCATTACGTTTTCAAAAAACTTCACGGTCGCCTTGTCAAAGACATGAAACCTTACACCTTTCAAGGTATATTCCTAATAAACTTTAAAACTAAGAATTTGATAAAACGGATTTTTGGTTATTTTTTGTGAAGAAGAAAATCATTTGGCAAGAAAAATATGGGATACATTCAAGATTGCAAAGATTACATCAGTTGGCCTTCATAATAAAAAGTGCATATAATCTTTTCAATAGAACTATATTAGCTAACATTGGTTTGTTATGTAAAATTGACATTTTTCGGCATCGTACATGAGTAAATTTGTCGTGCAATGGATATTTTTGGATATATCGTTTTTAGTATTGATTTTACTGTTTTTTAGACCATTGAGAAACTACAATATATGAAGCGCAGGATATTGGTTATTGAGCAAGATGTTCAAATATTTGAACAGGTATTGGCAGCCCTGCTGAATGCTGGTTTTAATGAAGATGTTATTGATAGGAAATCGAAATTGGATAGTGTAGAAGTGGAAGGCGGAGATTGGGGCTTGACTATTATTTGTATTCATACCGAGATGGAGTTTGAAGTGATTCAATCAGCGCCGGAAATACGTCCGCGATTAATCATCTTATCTGATGCGTTGATGCCAGACTTACTTGAAGCAAAAGGATGGAATTGTCTCCAGCTAAGGGAGTTACAGTCGCGCCGGCGAAAGTACTTCTTAAGCAAATAAGGGAAATGAACGAACATTATGTTAAAAAGGATAAATTAAATACGGAAGTATTCGACTTTTGGGAAATAGTTTTTCATAATCCCATTCCAATGTGGATATATGACCGACATACCTATCAATTTCTTTACGTTAATCAGGCTGCCATCAATATGTATGGTTATACAGCTGCTGAATTTGAAAGCATGACTATAAAGGATATACGGCCAGAAGAAGATGTTGACATGCTAGTTTCAAATATCCGAAATAAACTTGGTCAAAGACGTTGGCGGCACAGAAACAAATCAGGTGATGTGTTTTATGTGGATGTCTTAGCCTGCGATCTTAACTATAAGCAAAGAGATATAGCCCTGGTTACTGTAATTGATATTAACGAAAAGGTTCTTGCTGCTGCTAAAAACGAACAACTGTTACAGACTGTCAATAATCAAAAGGAGCAGCTGGATGAACTACTCACTAATATGAATGAAGTAGTCTGGCAAACAAGAGCTGACAACTTCCAACTGCTATACACCAATCCTGCGTGTGTCAGAGTTTATGGCTATACACCGCAGGAAATGATGGCCGACCCCAATATATTTATAAACTCTATTGTTGATGAGGATAAGGAAAGATTTGAGGCATCGATTAAACAGGTACTGACTGAAGGTAAAACAAAATCCGAATTCAGTATACGTCATAGAGATGGATCCATCAAGTATTTGAGCGGGAATGCTGTGTTGAAGAAGGGCAATGGCTGTATCCCTGATACATTAAGTGGATTGACTATTGATATTACAGATATGGTGTTATCTCAAAATGCCCTATTGGCTAAATCGAGGGAACTTGAAAATATTCTGGAAAGCATTACGGATGGTTTTTGCACCATTGATAGGGATTGGCGTTTAACCTATGTGAATAAAGCATTTGAAAAAATGTTCTCAATCGAAAGATCAAATTCTCTTTACAAAAATATTTGGAAAGTGTTTCCACATTTAAAGGATTCCGTTTTTTATAAAGATTTAATGAGGGCAATGAACAGTCGAATAGCTGCTCATTCCGAAGGTTATCCACTTGCTTCTCAAAAATGGCTTTCAGTTTCTGTTTACCCTACAGAGAATGAGCTGGTCTTATATTTTTCAGATCGTACAGAAGAAAGGTCGCTAAAAGAGATGGTTGAAGAAAATGAACGTAGACTTAGGGCATTGATTGATAATACCAGCGACCTGATATGGTCTGTGAATAGAGACCTGATACTTACCGCAGCCAACCGAGCTTATATACATGCGAAACATCAGTTCACAGGAGTGTACCCTCATATTGGAGAAAGTGTAATGGGAAAGATAGCAAGGACAAAACAGGTAGAAGCGTGGGAACAACAATATAAGCGTGCTCTAAACGGAGAAGCTTTTAACGTTATTCAAAAATACGAAATGAATGGTGAACAAAAAATTGGTGAAACGAGATTTAATCCTGTCTATAATGATAGGAGTGATATTATTGGAGTAAGTTGCTTTAGCCGTGACATAACAGAGCGAACAACTCATTTATTAAAAATAGAGCAACAGAATGAGCGCCTGCGAGAAATAGCCTGGATTCAATCACATAAAGTTCGTAGTCATGTAGCTGCAATTATGGGACTTGTTGAGGTTTTAAATCTTGAAGATATTTCTGACATCAATAATGTTGAAACATTGCAACATATCTTAAATGTATCGCACGACTTAGACAACACAATTAAGGACATAAACGATAAAACCAAGGCAATTGATGAATAGCATATTCAGAATAAATTGAATCCAACGAATTTTAAGGCACAGATATTGTTAATAGATTAAAAACTAAGATCATGAACGTGAAACGTATTTTCGGAACTGTGCTCACCATTTTAGGTACTATTGGCTTAATTTATACGGGATATGAATTAATCAATAAAAATACCAGTTATACCTCACTTACTGTAATAGGTGTTATTGCATTAATCTTTTTTTCTCGGGTATAGGGTTGGTTAAAAATACAAAAGACGAAGCCTGAACTAATGGATGAACAATAGGTTTTAGATAAATGTAAGCGAGAGGGATTGCTTTATTTATCTCAACTGTCTGAAATCATTAGTCTATTTAATGATACTTTGATAATACACAACAAACCCCTTTTAAAAAGGGGTTTGTTTATAATAGGTGTTTATTGTAATCTGATCTTTAATCAAATTTGAGGTCATCAATGAAGCGATTAACATTTTCTTTTGTTTCGCCAGTACGTTTCTGAATACGGCCAATAACTTCATCTTCCTTACCTTCTTCGTACAATAAATCATCATCTGTAAGGTCAGCCCATTTCTGCTTCAAATTACCTTTTACTATATTCCAGTTACCTTTTACTTGATCATTAAACTTACTCATAATTTAATATTTTAATGGTTAAAAATAATTTTATTGATAATGGTAAATCAAGTACTGTACCACAACACAACAGTTCACAGTAATTAACATTCATTTTTATTTCTTTATAAATTTTTTAAGCATCTTTAAATTTTCTAATGCATTTCCCATTGTATTATTAAAGTAAACATACACAACCTTGCCCGATTCAAGCCATTCGGAAATATATCCTGCATATTCATATAAAAACCCTTCGTCATAGCTGCCTTTGTAATCTCCGGCAGGCCCGTGAAACCTTAAATATATGTAATTGGAATCCAGATCAGGCTGCGGTGGCTCGCTTCCTGTTTTATCATGAAAAACCATGGTTGCATTATGTGCATTCAGCAATTCATAAGTTGCTTCGTTATACCATGATTTATTTCGGAACTCTAATGCTATCGGCCATTTATCACGATTTACAATTTTTAATTGAGACAGTAACGATTTCAGTTTCTTTAACATTAAATAATTTATCGAAGGCGGAAATTGCAGAAGTACGAGACCTCCTTTTTTCTGGCCGGTGCAATCACCTCAAAGAACTTTTTTAAATCCTCACGTTTAAAATTTAACGATGGACTATGTGTAATTTCTTTCCAAAGTTTGAACGTAAATTGAAAGTCGTCACCTACCATTTCTGCCCATTGAGCGATTGTTGAAGCGCGGGGAAGCTTGTAAAAGATGGAATTAATTTCAATGGAGTTGAATAATGTACCATATACATTAAGGCGGCTTTTCCCTGCCAGGTCAGGCGGGTAGGCCAGTTTATTTTTATAAGGCAGAACCAGCCCGCTTGTTCCTGTATATAATGATTTCCTTCCATCCATTTTAGTATCGGTACTATTTAAGTACAATCATGCAAATACCGCTCCATCCAATTGATATTAATCATCAAGCAACAGCCAAACCGGTGCATGGTCGCTTGTTTTCTTCCAACCTCTAACATGCGAGTCAACTCCTGCTGCTGAAAGTCTGTAAGATAGTTGCGGGCTTAACAAAAAATGATCAAGCCTCAAGCTAGCGTTACGCTCATAAGATTTATAGAAATAATCCCAAAATGTATAAACACGCTGTTCAGGATGTAAATGTCGAATGGCATCTAACCAGCCTTGGGCGATCAAAGCTTTGTAAGCACGCCTGGGTTCTTGTCTGAAGAGGGCATTGGTGCGCCAGCGTTCGGGCTTGTACACATCCAGTTCTGTAGGAATAACATTGTAATCTCCTGCAAGAATAACCGGAACGTTTTCTGAAAGAAGATATTTTGCATGTTTTTTCAGGCGTTGGAACCATTTCATTTTATAGTCAAATTTTTCGCCTGGAGCCGGGTTCCCATTAGGCAGGTAAAGATTCCCCACAAGCATTTGAGCAACGATCACTTCAATATACCGGCTATGAATATCTTTTCTGTCGCCTGGTAAACGATCGCGAACTATTTGCATTGGTAGTCCTTTAGAAAGAATGGCTACACCATTCCAGCTTTTCTGTCCATTCCAAACTGCTTCATATCCAAGTCGCTCAATTTCTTTAATTGGAAACTTTTCCTGTACGCTTTTAAGTTCCTGCAAGCAAACAATATCAGGCTTTGCTTCTTTAAGCCATTTAAGTAAAACAGGTAAGCGGCCGTTAATGCCATTGATATTGTATGTTGCTATTTTCATAGAAGTGTCATCGTGCGTTATTTTTTCAAGATATCTTTTCTGCGTTCATTTAGCCAGGATTTTGTTGTAGACAGGTTTGTATTAAGCTTCATAGACTGTTTTTTGTTCCAGCAAAAGATCCTGTTATCGATTTTAAAGACAAACTGAAGCATTATTCCAAAGCTACTTTGAAGTATTTAAATTAGCCATTTTTGTATATCTAAAAAGATCTGAACTTTAATTGTCGTATAAATGATACTTTATTATACTATTGTAAATTCATTTAATAAGTTGGCCCGGCTAAATACGCAGTTAAACCCTAATGATAAATATATATTTAGTTACAAATTTTAACTAGCTTTATTTTATGAGGTATCCGGAGATTATATTGTTAGAAGAAAAGCAGGCTTTACTTGCTTCTATTGTTGATTCTTCCGAAGATGCTATTATAAGCAAGACGTTGCAGGGTATTATTACCAGTTGGAATCCCGCTGCTGAAAGAATGTTTGGATATAAAGAAGCTGAAATCATTGGGCAACATATCTCATGTATCATACCTGTTGATCGGCTGCATGAAGAAGAATTTATTATTGGAGAAGTTAGCAATGGCCGTCGTATTGAGCATTTTGAAACGATAAGGAAAAGTAAATCAGGCAACGAAATTGCTCTTTCATTATCTATATCGCCTGTTAAAAATAAAGACGGACAAATTATTGGAGCTTCTAAAATTGCCCGTGATATTAGCGTGTATAAGAAGACTGCCGAAAAACAAGATAGGTTAGCCGCAATCGTCAATAATTCTGATGATGCTATCATTAGTAAAACTTTAAATGGAATTATTACAAGTTGGAATAAAGCGGCTGAAAGATTATTTGGGTTTTCAGAGGCAGACGCCTTGAATCGCCATATTTCATTGATAATTCCGGAAGATAGGCTGGCTGAAGAGGAATACATCATTAATGAAATAAGCATGGGTAATAGTGTGGCTCATTTTGAAACCATCAGAATGACCAAGGATGGTCTTCGAATTCCTATATCGCTAACTATTTCACCAATTATCAGCCAGGATGGAAAGATAATAGGTGCGTCAAAAATTGCCAGAGACATTTCAGAAAAGATCGCTATTCAGGAAGAAAAAGAACGACTTTATAATGAGGTGAAATTGCTAAGCGAAAAGAAAGACGAATTCATTGCTATGACAACCCATGAACTAAAAACGCCTATTACATCATTAAGTGGTTTTCTACAGCTACTTGAAATGTATTATAGCAGCGATACTAAAAATGCCAGCATCGTACGTCGATGTATTAAACAGACGGATAAATTATCTCTTCTCATTAATGACCTTTTGGAGTTTTCAAAAATGAGGGCTGGCAAACTTAGGCTGCGCTATGAAACTTTTGATATGGTTCAGTTAGTTACAGAGGTGTTGGAAGCTTACAAAGAGTCGGAATGCCATCATTTTGTAGTGAACACAAAAGGACAAATTCTCATACATGCCGATCCTCTTAGAATTGAACAGGTTGTTGTAAACTTAGTAATTAATGCTATCAAGTACTCTCCGGCAGGAGGAAATATAGAAATTTCCATTTGGGAAAAAGAAGGCAACGTTTTTGCTTCAGTTAAAGATTATGGTATTGGGATTAGCCAGGAACTTATAGATAATTTATTTAGCCAGTTTTATAGAGCTGTCGAACCAAATTATAATATACCAGGGCTGGGAATGGGATTATATATAAGCAAGCAAATTATTGAGCGGCATAATGGAACGATTAATGTGAAAAGCGAGATATCTAAAGGTTCTACATTTGAGTTCATGCTTCCTGTATCGAAAGTTGAGGAAATATAAAACAATAATGATGAAGTATAAAAATGTTCTGATAGTTGAAGATGATATAGATATTAGAGAAGTTATTTCACTTGTTCTTACTGGCGATTACCAATTGACGATGTGTTCAAGCGCCCGTGCTTTGAATGCTGAGATATCTAAAGCGTTACCTGATGTAATCGTACTTGATATTATGCTTCCTGATGGAAATGGAGTTGATTTGTGCCAAAGGATAAAAAGTGACCCGCTATCTAAACATGTACCTATTTTGCTAATGTCCGCTCATAAAAATGAATCTACTTTGGAAAGCGGCGCTGACGCATTTATTGCCAAACCCTTTAATATTAAAAGTTTCCGATCACTAGTGGAAAGTTTTCTTTAGTGTGAAGCCTGGCCAACCTAAAATCTGTATTAAGGTCAAACTTTCGTCACTCTTTTGCAATTAGGTTAACAGAAATAGATCTAAAATGAAGGCCATAGCTGGAGTATGACCTTCTTTAATCTAAAAATTCTATATAGCACTGATATTTATATCAGCTTTTGCCAGTTCAGTGAGCGTTTCGTCGCAGGCCTTCTCCTGCTGAAGTATTTTAAGAAGATTGTTCAACGCGTTTTTTTCATTGAGCGCCTTTGCATAAGTGGCTAAAGTGCCATAAGTGGCAATTTCATAATGTTCTACCTTTTGAGCTGCGCCAATAATAGCCGCATCTCTAACGGCACCTGGTGTTGTTTCTTCAAGAATACCATCGGCCTCCTCTATAAGCCCCTGCATGGCGTCGCATTTTTTCGCTTTTGCTTTTTTGCCTAAAGATTTGAAAACGTCTTCTAATATTGCTACATGCCCCTGAGTTTCCTTCTGGTGTTTATCTACCGCTACTTTCAGATCAGGTGAAGAGGTGTTTTTGGATAGTTTAGTCAATGCTTTAACTAAGGCTTTTTCTGCCCAATAAATGTCTTGTAAACCATGTTCTAAAAGATCTGCCAATTGCGTTGCTGCATCTTTTTTAGGAGCTACTTTTTTAGAGGTTGATTTTTTTGCAGGCGCCTTTTTAGGAGCCACTTTTTTAAGATTCTGTGCTTTTGCCATAAAAAATGGGTTTAAGGGTTAAGATTTTTATAATAGATATTTAGAGTTTATATTAACTGGGCCAATAACATATTGCTTCGAAACATTATGGATAATTATTTCATTTGGCTGTTAGAGTAGTTCAATTTGCGTACAAAAAAATAATATGCGAAAGTTTCTAAAGAAATGGAAAGATGGACAGCTGAAAGGGAAAGAGTTTCAGTTTTTAAAATAGCTACTCTTAAATTCTATGTTTGTAGTAACAGCAGGCGAAAATGATAAAGAATAGAACTGCTGCTTACAGGACGTCATTCCCTTCACTTTAGATCTGTATTTAACAGATACTGATATTTATTTATAATTTTGGACGAAATTGACGAGCGATGAGATCATGGAAAAATGAATTTTCTTTGTTATAAAACATATCTATTTATGGACCTAAAATCAATACAGCAGGCTATTGGCGAGTACGTATCCAACTATTTTGACGAGCAGCATTCCGAAGATTTTTCGTACCATAATTTAGAACATACAACTGGCGTGGTGGCAGCAACAGCAGAATTGAGCGATCACTACAACTTGTCTGAACGGGAAAAGTTTATTGCTCAGGCGGCAGCCTGGTTTCATGATTTAGGTTATTTCGTTGATGCTGACAATCACGAAGCGGAGAGCATGATAATGGCAGCGAATTTCTTACGGGAAAAAAATGTGGATGGGGTGACAATAGAGGAAGTCAAAAGTTGTATAAAGGCAACGAAAATGCCCCAGAAGCCAAAGAACCTGCTGGAGCAGATTGTTTGTGATGCAGACATGTCACATTTCTCCACAAATTCTTTCTCTGATAAAAGCAAGCGATTGCGAAAAGAACTTCAATCCAGATGTGGCCTGGCGATCAGCAAAGATGCATGGCGGCATCAAACAATTTGCCTCCTTGAAGTACACAAGTATCATACAGATTATGCACGCGATAATTGGAATGTAAAAAAATGGAAAATTTATTAGATCAGCAAAAAAAGGATCAAAAGACTAAAGATTATTTCCCTGATACAAATGAACCCACTGGTGGCAAGAAAAACAAAAAGGGAAATGGTGAGCGTCCTGAAAAAGGCATAGAAACAATGTTTCGCATTACATCTACCAATAACCAGCGCTTAAGTGATATGGCTGATAAAAAAGCAGATATTCTTATTACGGTTAATTCTATTTTGTTATCGGCCATATTAAGTTTATTGATTCGAAGACTGGAAAGCAATACTCATTTGATTATTCCAACCATTCTTATTTTAATCGTTTCGGCTATTACTTTGATTTACGCAATCCTTGCGACGAGACCTAAAATACCAAATGGCGTATTTAGTAAGCAGGATGTTGAAGACAAAAATGTGAACTTGCTTTTTTTGGAAATTTTTATAAAATGAATTTTGAAGAATATAGAGATGGTATGTGGAAAGTAATGGAGGATAGAGACTTTTTGTACGGCTCGTTGGTAAGAGATGTGTATTCGCAAGGTATTGTGTTGGGCCGTAAGTATAAGCTATTGCGTGTTGCATATAATGTATTCATGTTTGGATTAATAGCATCCATACTGGCTTTTGTTATTGCAATTTTTTCAGTAGTTTAAATAATTTAGGATGCAACTAAAAGGAAGGGATATTAGTTGGCTGGAGTTTAATGAACGCTTATTAGATGAAGCGTCCGACGAAACAGTTCCATTAGCAGAACGTTTAAAGTTTCTGTCTATTTACTCTTCTAACCTGGATGAATTTTCGCGAGTGCGTATTCCTACTATTATTGCGTTGGGAAAAGTTCAAAAGCAAACAAAAGTTGAGTCGGCAAAGAAAATAACAGACATTATCAATCGTCAACTGGAACGGTTCGGAAGCATTATTAAAAATGTTATCAATGGTTTAAAGGAACGCAACGTTCATATTGTATATAATGAACCTATTCCGAAGGAGGTAGCCCGGCAAACAGATGATTATTTTTTCGCACAGATAGCTGCATTTTTAAGGATTTATTATCCAAAGTCCGAAGATGATTTTTTTCCTGAGAACAATCATATTTATTTGGCGGTTCATTTGCAAAAGAACAATGCCAAGCAGTTAGCAGTAATAACGATTCCATCGGATTTCTTACCTCGTTTTCTTTCTGTAAATGAAAACGGAGTGCAATATGCTATTCCCATCGAAGACATTATCAAATTGAAACTTGCTTTTTTATGGCCTGATATTATTGCTCAAAAAGCGTATAGTTTTAAAGTAACCCGTGATGCAGAATTAGATCTTGAAGATGAATTTAAAGGTAATCTGGCGCAAAAAATTGCTACGCAGATCGCAAAGAGAGATTTTGGTTTGGTAACAAGATTGTTGTATGATAAAGAAATGCCTACAGAATTGCTCGAACAATTGGTGCATAGTTTTAATCTGCAAAACGCAATGGTAACACCGGGAGGCACTTACCACAATCTGAAAGATCTTTCAGCAATTTCAATTGCTGATCCTTCTTTGAAAGATGAACCCTGGCCTGCTATATCTTATCCATTAGCGAAAGATCGCTTATTACAGAATATATTGCAACGCGATATATTACTGCATTTGCCTTTCCATAATTATGATATTGTGTTAAGATTTTTCAATGAAGCTGCTCTTGACGCAAACGTTGAAGAGATCAGTATGACTATGTATCGTATATCGGGTACTTCACGCATTGCTGAAGCGTTGATCACAGCTGCGATGAGCGGAAAGAAAGTTACTGTTTTTGTAGAATTGAAGGCGCGGTTTGATGAAGCTAATAACATTAGCTGGGCTAAGAAAATGAAGAAAGCTGGTGTGCGTATTATTTACAGCATACCTCAAATGAAAGTACATGCTAAAGTTGTACTGATCAAAAGAAAGGATAAAGGAAAGTTGCAATATATTGGATTGTTGGGCACAGGTAATTTTAATGAAGTGACTGCAAGATTTTATACAGATCAAATGTTGATGACGAGTAATACTGATTTGTTGAAAGACTTAGACCAATTATTTGAATTATTAAAGAAGAAAAATAAGGCTTTAGCCGCAGATGCGCTCCTTCCAAAATATTTATTGATTGCTCCGTTCAATTTGCAGAGTCGTTTTGAAGCTTTAATTGACAGAGAAATCGGTTATGCTAAATCAGGTAGCAAAGCAAAAATGATTATCAAGATCAATAATCTCGAAGATGAAAAAATGATAATGAAATTGTATGAAGCTTCTAATGAAGGAGTCGAAATACAATTAATTGTTCGGGGCATTTGTAGATTAATGCCTGGTGTTAAAGCGCAAAGTGAAAATATTAAAGTAATCAGAGTTGTTGATCGTTATCTTGAACACGGGCGTATTTTCTGGTTTTATAATAATGGAGAAGACGAAGTGTATCTGGGCTCGGCTGATTGGATGACCAGAAATTTATATCGACGAATAGAAGTTTGTTTTCCTGTTTTAGACCCTTCGGCCAAAACATCTTTAAAGCATGTGCTTGAAATTTATTTAAACGATACAACCAAAGAAATATCAAGTACAGCAGGACGTAATAATATTCCTGTAACGAAAGGAAAAGCCAGGCGAGCTCAGGCAGAAATGTATCAGTGGGTAAAAGAACAATTGCATGTATAAAACGCTACAACAAATGAGGTATAAAATTGCATGTATAAGCTTTGTAGTATTGTCTATTACGTTATTAGCTTGTGGACAAAAAAGGGAGGAGCAGCATTTGTCTCCTCCTGGTTATGATTTGTCTGTTTTCGAAAAAATATTAATAGGAGATGACCTGTTAGAAATTTCCGGAATCGCCTTTGCTCCAGGTAAATTTGACACATTGTATGCGCACCAGGATGAGGAAGCTGCCTTGTTTAAAGTAGGCATTCCCTCCGGTAAATATAAAAGGATAGACTTCGGCGGCGCTGGTGATTTTGAAGATATTGCTATCAAATCTGATACGATATTGATGCTTGAATCCAAAGGTTCTTTTAATGGGCTTTTGTTGGATAGTATAAATGGCAAGGAAACTATACCATTTGCAAGCTGGGAAAAAATATTGCCCAAAGGTGAATATGAAGGCCTTTTCGCAGACCCACTAACCAACAGCTATTATGTACTTTGTAAATCATGTAAAGGCGATAAGAAGAGCAATCATATTACAGTGTATCAAATAGGTTTGTTGAAAGATTCACTAACCGTTACGAATAACTATAATATAGATGTATCTAAAATTGTAGAACAATCGGAAAAGAAAAAAGCAGCTTTTCAACCGTCTGCATTAGCACGGCATCCCCTTACTAAAGATTTTTACATTATTTCTTCAATAAATAAAATGCTTGTGGTTTTGGATGGTCAGTGGCAGATAAAAGATATTTATCCATTAGAAAGGCGATACTTGTTGCAACCAGAAGGACTGGCGTTTGACGGTAATGGTAATATGTACATTAGCAGCGAAGGCGATGAACTGCAAGCTGGGAGAATTTTAAAATTTGCTTATAAGCCTAAAAACTGATGATAGCTGACAAAACAGCAATAGTTATATTAGGGATGATATGTTCCATTGCTGCCTGGGCTCAACCAAAAGTAGCGCAGCGAATTATTCTTATTGGTGACGCCGGAGAAATTAATCATCAACAAACAACAGTTGTGCCGGATGCGGCAGGTAAGGTTTTGCCAAATATTACGACCGTATTTTACTTAGGCGACAATATTTACCCAAGAGGGATGGGCCTTCCTGGTACAGAAGATGCCATAAAAGGAAGGGATATTTTGCAGTCTCAATTTGAACCATTTCGTGCTAAAGAAACTCCTGTCTATTTTTTACCTGGTAATCATGATTGGGACAGAATGGGAAAACGAGGACTTGAAAAGATAAAAGCTCAAAGTGCTTTTATTAATGGACGTAATGATCCGGGACTAAAAATGATTCCTGCTGATGGTTGCCCAGATCCAATCGCTATTCCAATAGGGAGGGAGGCTGTTGTGATTGCCTATGATTCTGAATGGTGGCTCTTTCAGCACAATAAAGAAAATAAAGATACTGATTGTGATTGCGATACAGAATCAGACATATTAGATAAACTGGCTGCATTATTTTTGCAGAATAAGGATAAATTGATCTTCCTGGCAAGCCATCATCCTTTTCGTTCTTATGGCGTACATGGAGGTAAGTACACTTGGAAAGACCATCTTTTTCCTTTCACAGCCATTAACAAAAATGCATACGTGCCGTTGCCTGGTCTTGGTTCATTATATCCATTGCTCAGAAAAAGTGTTTTTTAAACGCAGAAGACATTGCTCATCCACAATACCAGCATTTGATCAGAAGCGTAGAAACTGCTGCAGAAGGTTTTCCAAATATTATCAAGGTTGCTGGGCACGAGCATGGCTTGCAGTTGATAGAAGATGAAGGTTTGCAAATTGTAAGTGGTGCCGGTGCTAAAAGTACCTATGCTAAAAAAGGATCAAAGTCTCTTTTTGCAGATGCGCGGCAGGGTTTTGTTGTAGTAGATATTTATGAGGATAAAACTGCCGATATTCAATACTATGCCTATTCCGATGGAGAGATAAATGCAGTTTACAAGCATAGAACTTCTTATGATATTTTGGATAGTGCCGGTAATGACACTTATGCGGAGTTGTTAGAAAAAGACAGTGTGATTACTTCGGCTAATCCAAAGTACGACAAGGTTAATAAATTACATCGAAAGATTTTTGGTGAGAACTACCGAAAGGAATGGCGGCGCCAACCAAACTTCCGGTGCTTCATTTAAGCAAGCTATATGGAGGTTTGAAGCCTTTACAGCGCGGCGGAGGCATGCAAACTGTTTCTTTACGTTTGGCAGACAGTTCTGGTAAGGAATGGGTTTTACGTAGTGTTAACAAAAATCCCGATGGCGTACTGCCCGAAGAACTTCGTTCCACTTTCGCCAAAGATCTGGTGGATGATTATGTTAGCGGCCAGCATCCTTACTCGGCTTTAATGATACCGCCTTTGGCTGAAGCGCTGAAAGTACAGCATGCATCGCCGATTATTGGAGTAGTTGCACCAGACGATAACTTGGGAGTGTATAATAATTTGATGGCAGGTAGTATGGCTTTGTTAGAAGAAAGAGAACCTGGTGGTAATTCTGATAACTCTGAAAAATTCATCAAATCTTTGATGAAGGATAATGATAACACATTTAAAGCAAAAACATTTTTCAGAGCAATGGCGCTGGATTTGTTGGTTTCGGACTGGGACAGGCATGAGGATCAATGGCGCTGGCAAAACATTAGTGATACTAAAGATAAAGACTATGCTCCGGTGCCCAGAGATCGGGATCAGGTGCTAAAAATCAATACAGGTATTGTTCCGAAAATGATTACACGGCCGTGGTTGATGCCGACTTTCCAGGGTTTTGACAGCATCATAGCATCCGTTAAATATTCTTTATACAAGCATCGGTTTGTACATTCATTTCCAGCCTTTCAGTTTTCGAAAGACGAATGGAAAGAAATGACTGATGACTTCGTTAATACAATATCAGATTCTGTGATTGACGAAGCTATCGGCAAATTACCCATGTCGGCGCAGCAGATACGTGGTCAACAGTTAGCCACGAAGATGAAAAAGCGCAGAGACCATATCCCTGCTGCCTTAGATAAATATTATGATTTTTATAATGAGATCGTAGACCTGCGGCTAAGTAATAAAAATGAAATGATACAACTTGAAGATGGACCAGCAGGTGGGCTACATGTTACTGTAAGAAAAATAAATAAAGACGGAGAGATTAAAGGTAAATTAGTAGACAGAGTTTATGATCCAGCTATAACTAAAGAGTTGAGAGTTTACACAGGTGATGGAAATGATACGGTGCGTATAGATTATACAACTTCGCCTGTTCGTGTTAGGTTGATTGGTGGTGTAAATAAGAAGCATATCGTTGTAACAAAACCAGGTAAAAGGATTCCATTTTATACTCATGCTGACAGTGTGACTTATGAGGGTATTGAAAATCGTATCAGGAAAAGAATAAGCAACGACTCTGCGCAGACAGCATTTGTGCCGGTTAATTTGTACTCTAAAACAATGCCTTTGACTACTGTTGGTTTTAACAGGGATGACGGATTTATTTTAGGCGCCGGTTTTAGGCATGTTCAACAAAAAGGGTTCCGTAAAGTACCGTATAGTAGTTCACAACAACTGGTCTTTTCAGGGGCATTTGCTACTGGCGCATTCAAAGTAAAAGCCAAAGCGGACTGGATCAATGTTTTGGGGAAAGCAGATGTTGAAGTGAATGCAACAACCTATGCACCGCATAATACACATAATTTTTTCGGGGTTGGAAACAATTCCGTTTACGACAAGGATAAGTCGATCAGCTATTACCGAAGCCGCTACACATTGGTGCAAATAGATCCGTTGCTGCGCTGGCGCATGGACAAAAACGTTACAATGCGATTGGGCCCTGCGTTTCAATACTATAGTTTGGAAGAAGAGGATAATGAAGGTCGTTTTATTATGAACCATCGCTTAAAAACCTACGATAGCGTTACTTTCAACCAGCCAAAAGCTTTTGCCGGAGTGGTTTTTTCTTATGAAAAAGATAGTAGAAACAATAAAGTTTTTCCATCTGGCGGCGGTCTTTTTTCTGTTGACTTAAGAGGTTATACGGGTTTGAATGGTTACAGTAAATCTTTTGTACAGGCAATTCCCTCATTGTCCATTTATTTATCACTAAATAAACAATCATCTATTATTTTGGCTAACCGTCTGGGCGGTGGTATTACTTTTGGTCAGGCAGCCTTCTATCAATCGGTTTTTTTGGGTGGGCATGATAACTTACGAGGTTTCAGAAATTATCGTTTCGCCGGCAATCATATGTTATATAACAATCTTGAATTACGGATGCGTTTAGCGCAAATTGGCAGTTACATTTTGCCAGGACAATTAGGCGTAACATTTTTTATGATGCAGGAAAAGTGTGGGCAGCGGGCACTGACAACAGATCTATACATCAGGGTATGGGTGGCGGTATTTATTTTGCGCCTGCAAATATTGCAGTTTTTCAATTATTGGCAGGATATTCTAAGGAAGGATGGAACCCTCATTTTACCATGGGATTCAGATTTTAATTTAAGCAGCGATGGGAACTTTTTTACAGAAATATTTTGATTTAACGAAAATCAACACCAGCTTTTCTTTTGCGCCGTTTTACCAATTTCTCCAAAAACGAACAGAAAATGAGGATGATGTAAAGCGAAAAATGCTGCAATATTTTGCAACGCGTATTGAAGAAGCTGGTGTGCAGGAAAAAGATATATCGGCAGATGAGCTTCCCCAGTATAAAGAGCTGCTCGATATTTTGTATGTTAGTCTTACTAATATTATGATAGATGGCAGTAAAGACATTTGGGGGTTACAGCTCCATTCACATCTACGTTTGCTTATGGCACGCCTTTATTATATCAGTTTTTTATTGATCAAAAAACAGGCTGGTTAAAACCTGAATTTATATCCAATTTTAAAGAAATAGGAACAATAGCCCTGAGGAGTATTTACAAAATAATACTGCATCGGTTGTATGGAATGGCTCATTCACCTATGGATGAATTTGTGTACAGGTACGTGGATCATAACACAGGATTATACAAATTTTTCAAAATAAATTTTAATCATGATTTTATCGAAATCATGTCGAACGCAGAAATGCCGGAGATAGATGAACAAATAATAAACGGAACTACTGATGATGATATATTTTTAAAATATGCGCTAAAAACACTGCCTCTCACCAGCTTTAAGTTTAGAGGATTTGTTGTACTCACTTTAACGGATGTTACCCAGCAACAAAGCCTTGCATATATAAAAGAACGGTTGTGGAAGTTAAGAGCCGATGAGCGACACGATAAATCTTTGTTTGAAGATCTTCATATTGCCGTAAAATCTTTGCTGAATTCTAATAAGATAGAAATCGGTGCAATGCCATTTCTTTTATTAAATGATAAAATGGTACGCAAGCTGGATGATGATCATGGGCTTTTATGTAATTCGAAGATTGACGAAACTGAAATCTGCACTTTTTTTAAAAAGATCGAAGCCAGCGGTAAACCTGTTATTATAAGTGATATTAGAAAAGAATCGGATTTGTCTTTGTTTGTTTCGAAGTTGTTGAAATCAACACCTTATCTTTCTTACGCGGCTATCCCGATAATGTATCAACAGAAGATACTGGGTATTCTGGAATTGTACGCATCAGAGCCCGATATAATTAGTGCTGAAAAAATTAAGCCTCTCGAAAGTCTGTATGCCGAACTGGCTCAGTTAATGAAAATGGGCCATGAGATATTTCAACATAGCATCCATGAAGTTATTTCCAATCGGTTTACAGTTATTCAACCATCGGTTGCATGGAAGTTTAACGAAGTAGCGTTTAAATATTTTCAGCAACAAATGACTCACGGAAAAGTAATAGAAACGGTTCCCATTGTTTTTGAATCCGTATTTCCCCTATATGGAGCAGTTGATATTCGAAACTCATCTTTAATAAGAAATAATGCTATTCGTGCAGACTGGCAATTGCAATTGCAGTGGTTACAAAAGATGACCAAAGAATTAGCACCTTTTAATTTACTGGAAATACAAAAGCTGATTCAACGACAAATTGATTTTTTTAATAAAAATAATATCGACAGGCCTATCAGTAGCGAAACTATATCGATTTGGAACACGCTTGATCGAACAATGCAAAAGCTAGTAAAGGTCGCCATGCAAGAGAAGCCAGAAATAGTTCCAATTTGCCAAGCTTATATTGAAGCTATAGATATTAATACCGGTTCATGTAGTATCAACCGGCGTAATCTTGACGTTTCTATGCAGCAGGTAATATCGGGTATAGATCTGCTGTTGGATGAGATGAATAAAAAAATGCAACAAATTTTTCCTGCCTATTACAACAAGTTTCGCACAGATGGTATAGAGTACGATTTATATGTAGGCAAATCCATCAACCCGCAAATGGATTTCAATACAGAACAGTTACACATGCTCCACGCTCTTCAGTTAGAATATATGAGAAAGGTTGCGCTGTCTAATGCGGCACAGCAACATGCGCTTTTGGTGCCGTTACAATCTACTCAGCTTATTTTCGTTAATACGGATGTAATTGACATCACATTCCGCGAAGATGAAAAACGCTTTGATGTTGAGGGTGCTTACAATATCCGTTACCAGATGATTAAAAAACGGATTGATAAAATACACCTTCTTGATTCCAGTGAACGCCTTACCCAACCCGGAAAAATAGCTATCGTTTATTTTAATGAATCTGATGTTGCAGATTATAGAACCCAGCTACAAGAACTTAAAGAAAAAGGAATGTTTTCAAACCTGGAATATCTGGAGCTTGAAGAACTGCAAGGCATTACCGGTTTAAAAGCGCTGCGGGTAACAATCGAGGACATTTAAGGCAGCACACATTTTTTATTTTCTTTTGACTGGCCTTCCAAACCGCCTTAGTTACAAAGTGCCCCATCAGAGAACCCAGCACCACATCACTTGCCCAATGCCGATTGTGATAGATTCTGGAAATTGCGGTAACAGAAGCCAGTGAATATACCAGCGGAGGAACCCATTTGTGATCCTGGAATTCCAAGGCTAAAGCCGTAGCAACAGTAAAGATGGTGTTACTATGCCCGCTTGGAGACGAGGTATAACGCGGTTTTGCAAAAGGTGCGGCATAGTCCCAGGATGAAGCGGCTGCATCAGGCCTGTTGCGTCGGATGAGTTTTTTAGATGCTGTGTAAACAATAGTAGAAATAACAAGAGACTTCATTCCAGTAAGACCAGCAGACTCAAACCTGGGTTGTTTGGTTATAGCGCCAATTGCATACATGGCAGGAAATAAGTAGGTGCCATAGGTATTTCCAAAAGGCTCAACAACTTTGGCAACGCCATCTGCAAAATTGGTTTTATTATGTTGCACTGCATTCCTGATTTCCCAATCGGCTAATAGAACGGCACCCGTGCCAGCTATTGCTATTGAGAACCGCGTCCAGTCTTTTTTATTCCACGCTGCCGGGCGGGAGACAGTATAGGTAAGCGCTGGTATAAAGCTCTTCAGATATTCTTTATTTAATTTGTAAGATGGAGATGCAGTTGAGGCACTGTCCGTTTTTACTAAAGTATCAGATGACAATTTCGTAATTTCGGGACTATCGATCGAGTCATTTACCTGCCCAAATATATTCGAGAGAGAAAAGTAGAAAAACAGAGATGTTACACACACAGCGACGAAAAAGATAGTTCATGCATACCAAATTGAGCCGCAAAGTATAAAATATTTTTTACATGCACCGACTCTACAATACTGTAAATAAAACTGTTAATACTTAAGTAGATTAAAATGTTGGCAAAAGATAAGTTGAATAGTGCCGCCACTTTCTAACATACTAATTCTTAAATTTGTTTTATCCGTTAATTATATAAATGCGAATACGATTACCTAAGTTAATCGACACTGTTGAATAATAATGATGACTAAGTAGTGTATTCTCAAATCTTGAAAATATCCCATTATCAATTTTTTATATGGAAAAGAATTTTATAGCGAGAATAGTTTTGATTGTGGTCTTGATATTTACTGTTGGCTTTGCTTACAGTCAAAAACTAAATGTAGGTGTGGTGGGCTTGAGTCATGACCATGCACATGTAATAATGAATCAATATAAATCCGGAGAAGTAAATATTATCGCTATTGCAGAGCCGGATAACGGTTTAAAAGAGCGTTATAAAAAAGCTTATAATCTTCCTGAGTCAATATTTTATTCATCAATAAATGAGATGTTGGCTCATACAAAACCTGATGCGGTGCTGGCTTACAATGCTATTTCTGATCACTTAGCTGTGGTAGAAGCATGTGCACCAAAAGGTATATCGGTAATGGTAGAAAAGCCGCTTGCAACTACTGTTGAACAGGCGGAGAAAATGAAGGTCTTAAAAGATAAACATAAGATACAAATACTTGTAAATTATGAAACGACCTGGTATCCTTCTAATCAACAAATTTATTCCTTGGTAAATAGCGGCACAGTTGGCGAAGTGAGAAAGATGATCGTTCATGACGGCCACCAGGGACCGGTTGAAATCGGCTGCAGTAAAGATTTTTTAGCTTGGTTAACTGATCCCGTAAAGAATGGGGGAGGCGCCATCACTGACTTTGGTTGTTATGGGGCTAATATTATGACATGGTTGATGAAAGGTGAAGCTCCTGTTGCGGTAAGCGCGATTACTCATCAAATAAAACCTGAGATATATCCAAATGTTGATGATGATGCAACAATTTTGCTTGAGTATCCAAATGCAACAGGTATTATCGAAGCATCATGGAACTGGCCGTTCAGTATAAAAGACTGGGAGGTTTTTGGCGTGAAAGGCTATTTGCATGCTAAAGATGCGCAAACTCTTGAACACAGAGATAATAAAGTATCGGAAAAATTGAGCTTGCAACCTGTTATCTATAAAGATAATCTTGCTTATTTGTCTGCTGCTTTGAAGGGAGAAATAAAAGATGAAAATGACCTTTCTTCTTTTAATGTTAACATGATCGTAGTAAAAATTCTTGCAGCAGCAAAAGAATCAGCAAAAACAGGAAAGAAAGTGAAATTGTGAGACATTCATTATGCTCCGCTTCTTTCCTCAGCAACATTTATTTCAAAAGGAAACATAAAAGAAGCACTTGTTTCCAGTTGATAAGATAATTGTTTTTCGAGATGAGCTCTTGCATCTTCTGTGTAACTGTCTTTAAAAACCGTTATTTGAATGTCTATGAACCTGGCAATTCCTGAACAGCTTCCTTTCAAAATATGCATGCTTTTTTTTTTTACTTCAACGTTTTTAATTTTTTGCCCAAAGAGTTCATAACATAAAAGTTTTACATCTTCAACTGAAATGATTTTTCCTTTCGATGATAGTTGTCTTACAAGCATTTGTTTTTGAGCATAATCGTTAAGGATCTCCATACCGCCTAATGCTGGTGTAATAGAGAAGCAACTTCCTGCTTCTACAATACTGTGCTGTACTGCTTTAAAGCTGGCGTTGGCCTTAACAAAACTGGCTTCGGAAGGAAATGTATTCCAATATGAAACCTGTACTGTTTCTCCCGGATTTTTAGCTTTTAACAAAGCATACCTAAATGTAGGTTTTTCATCTTTCGACATTTGTACCTGGTCTTCAAGCCTGGTAAGTATTTTAGATATTTCATTAAGACGTGAGCTGATGAAATCGTTGCTGGTCCTGCTAAAATAGGCACTTTCATCTCTGATCGCTTCAAGCAAGCTTTTTAATGCATTTCGTATATCGTTACTGCTGTTTTTGCTAACCCTTGCTGCTCTTATAATGGCCTGTCCTTCTTCAACGGGGCTATCGTAGTTAGCCGCCTGAAGCCGGTATTTTAATCCATTCAAACCTTCAATAGAGTGAATGTCGAGAAAAGTACCATTTACCTGTAAAGGAATAATATTGATCCATTGCTCTGTTTTATGGAATATCTTTTCTAATCGACGGTTTATAACAGGAAATGCATTAATGGCCATTTGCAAACGCTCCATAACTTCAGCGCTAAAAGGTCTTCGAAGCATAATGGTACAAAATATTGCATTATTGTTTTTTATTTCCTGTGCCAGTTTTTCAGGAAGCCCCTGCATCAATAAATGCTGTTCCGGCAAGCCTTCTATTGGTGAGGCGTTTTCATCAATAGTAAAAAACTGGTTATTATAAATGCCTGAGGTTTCTCTTTGTATTTTGCGGGAATAATCGTTGTTGTTATTGAATGCATCTTTAATAGATGCTTCATATTGTGCGTTCTTAAAAAATCCATTTTTAAGATTTGTTTTGATTCCATTTAATGATAGTGTTGCATCCTGCAGAGAAAAATAAAAATTATTAGCTTCAGAGTGGCCTTTTAGATCAAAAAATATTTGCAGCCCTGCGAGCGATTTAATAGGTGTCTTGCTGCTTATTGTAAAATGTATCTGCTGAATCATGCCTGCACCCTTATCCTGATGAACTATGTTTTTTTACCATCATTCTGATACTTAAAAACGCTATTGCCAGTTCTTAAATAACCAAGGTTTGCTTTTATGAGTTTGGTTTCACCAATGGGTGTGAAGTTGAGTTCAATCTCTTTACTGGCTTCATCAGCCTTCGAAATTTTTGCAACAGTGCTGAAGTTTAGATCGCTCTTTAAAATGCAGGTTTCATCTAAAGGTTTTGCAGTTACAATGCAGGAAGCGGGTTTAGCTCTTAATAGCGAATGTGGCAACATTAGTGATGCCAGCTCGTTCAATAAAGTTCCCTGAATGTCTTTAATTCTATAGCCCAGCGATTCAATCTCTCCAGCTACCGCATCAAAAAGTAATACGGCTAACGGATCAAAGTTTGCTTCAATTTCATTTTCCTCAAGATTCCAGTGTTCAGCTGCAAGCCTGATCATCCGGTCTTTTATTTGTTCTCTGCTCTGAACTTCCATATCAAGCGTTTTATAAATTAAAATTATTGCACGAGCGCAGGTGCATGTAGCATCGAAATTGTGTCACTCCCTTCATCTTCCAGATTATTGCTCATCTTTTTTAATCTAACGTATAGGGACTTATAAAAAATCCGGTTTGAAAAGTAAAGGGTTCCATATTTCTCCTTGTTTTTCCTTTTACAACAATTTCAATTTTTTTCTTTTGTACTTCTATGTTATTTACAAAGGCGCTGGCCAATCTGACATTGACATCCAACGCAACATCTGTTATCCTTTTTTCGTACCTGGTTATTTGTTGTTTCAGACTGTTAATAATAAGTTCTTTTCTCACGTCATTATTTAAATGAATATCGTAATCGCTTTCCCAAAAAGAAGAACCGTAATGTTCATCTGTTTTATTTTCGCCAGGAACAGTAGTAATGATCAGGTGCAAGTTTCTATACACCGAATCAAGTAAGGTGCAAGCGGGTAATTTTTTATTTTCAAAACAATGCTGAAACCGTAGCGGTAATTTTAAATAATCGGGCATGAATATTATTTGTATTCGATGTAAATAATTTTAACACAGTTGCCGTTTGCTTCGTCACGAACAACTTTAAAAGATTCGATCTTTCTCTTCTTTTTTAATATTAATACGCCTTTCTTTTCCTTTAATTCATTACAGAGTGCTGCGAATGTTGTAGACTCATTGTTGGCCATCACTTTAGTTCCGGCTCCATTGCATAAAATATTAGTGAAGTCTTCCACGTTTTTCTTGCCATCTATCACGCCTTGTATCATTGATTTTATTGCAGGCTCAGGTAATTGATCATAAACTTTTGCAGGCGGTGCAGCAGGTTCTTGCTTAGGTGCTTCGTTTTGAAGTTGAACTGCTTCGTCTGTTTTTTTATCGTCTAAAGGCAAAGGCTCTTCAGGAATGGGTGGTACATCTAAAGGCGAGACGGGTGGTAGGTTCGCAGCTTGCTCCAACTGTGCACCCGAATCAACAACCTGAATGATCTTTTTATAAGTCTTGTTGTTATCAACTTTTAAGATAATAGTAAAATTTCCTGCCTTTGTAAAAATGATCTTAGCCGAGTTACTGGTTTGTGCAGACAACTCTGGCATTTCTTCAACACTCCATTCATAATTGGCGCCAACTGCACTTGTGTTAAATATTGCCTCGTCTCCAACTGATAATATATCTGCTGAAATAATTGGGCTAATAACAGGTGCATTGATATTAAGCGTGGTATTGCCTTGTGTAACCCGAATGTTGAATGATTGTAAACACTTGCCATTTAAAATAGCTTTCACCAGATAATAACCTTCTTTTAAATAAGTATGTGTAACTACATTGCCTGATCTTTTTCTGATCCGTCATCAAACTCCCACAAAATATTTATGCTTTTTGATGTGTTAGAAGCTGAAAAAGTTATCTGCTCATTTATATAAAAAGTTTGTTTACTATCATTTTCAATGTGATTCAGTTTGCCGGCGGCGGATATGCTAAAGTTGGGACATGGCACATTTGTCGCAACCTTGTAGGCTAGTAATCCTGTCGATAAAAAAGCGAGTACAATAAGTGATAGCCACACTTTGAAATCTATACCTGCCCATTTTTTTGTAAGCGAACGATGCATATAAAAGATTTTTCCGTTGCCAATTATTTTTGTCTGAGAATTAGGTTTTGAGTTTGCAATTGGTTGTATGATTCCTGCCACTTTACAAGAGAATTCTTGAGCTCTAGTATTTGAGCGTTATACATGGCAACAACAGAATCTTTGTTACCAGCAGCCCGTAAACCTCTTTTGTCGGATTGCATATTGTTCAGCGCTTTAATAACCTGGCTGTACAAACCTTTCGACGTTACTTCGTTTTTGGAGAGTATAGCATCCATTTCTTGTATTTTTTGGGTGATGCGTCCATCGAGTAAGCCAGATTTTTGGGGATCGATATTCACTGTATCCAGCAAGGATTGAGCTTCTGCCATGGTTGACGTAAAATCATTACGGAAAAGGTTTTCCTTGTCGACAATTGCCAATTGCTCCTGAAGTTTTTCATTTTCTGCATAAGGAATTTTGATGCCGAAAAAAATGGCAGTTATGATTACTGCGATTGTCAGTATAAAAAAAGCAGGAACCTGCTGAAGGCTTTTTGTCTATCGTGAGCGTTTAATGGTTTCATATGCTTTTGAAAAATTTAGTGGGATGCTTGGTAGCGTTTTTATGTCTTAAATGTTATCCAAAAAATCTTCTTTTGGGTTTAGTATTGTTGTGCTCAGATGTATCATTTATATATCCTTCCTTAACGAAAATGCCGGATTCTTTTTTCTTACCAATAAATTCCAGATTACTTAATGTGTTGAATAGTTTGCCGGTGACCTTTGCGAATTGTATGATCGCAGTAATATTTTCATTGATATCATTATGATTGTAGCGTAACGTTGCCATGTTGGTCAGCAGTGATTCCAGTTCGCCTTGCTTCAATTCACTCCATTCACTCAGGTAATTCATTAGCTCCTCTTTTCCCGAACCTGTACGCAAATCGATCGTGTTTTTGAGTATTCTTGCCAAACCAACAATGGCACTGATCATTTTGACTGGCGGCTCGTAAATGTAAAGCCACCTGAAATCTGTAATAGCTTTGCTTAGATAAATCATTATGCGATCACAGCAAAATTGTGCTAACTCTGCCAATTCGTTTTGCTGGCTTTTTTATAGATCTTTTGAACTATTTGTGAAGAAGCCTGCTCTAGATTTGCCAAAAAACTGTCAAGCTCAGAATGCAGGCCTAAAAGGTCTTGCGAAGCATTCACTGTTAAAAATGGAGGTAAATAATCTTCGGCAACTTTAAGTGTTCCGCCAGTAGGTTCAAGTTTGCCGATCACCAATGCGTAAGGATTGTGAGCGTATTGATTAAATTCATGAGCGGCGATAATCTGAAATTGATGTGATGGTTTTGCATAAGGGAATCTTGGCGGGTTCTCAGCTGGATTAATATTGCCAAAAGGTTCCTTATCGTACGGCTGTGTGGTCAGAACTACCCAACACACATCATTCGCTGAAGCCGGAAGCGTGAGTGATACAAATGGGTTTCCATCCTGATGATCGCTTTTGTCTGTTGCATTAATGTTCATAAATACGCCACCAATCGATACTGCTTTGCAAGAAATAAGATTGATACGTAATGTGTTTTGATTGTCTATAGCGAGTTGTATATTGAAGTTATTCTCACCGGGAAATATGCCATATCTGATGGGTGAAAGAGTAGAAGACAATAGGTTGTAAAGTTCAAATGTTTGTGCATTATCCTGTGCAATGAAAATGTCTTTGTTTAGTTTCATTCCATCGGTCCAGTTTACATGCGGATATGTAGTTTGCTTTTCCATGTTGTCGTTTTGCTTTTGTTTGTTTAAATCACTCTTTCACAAATCACAACTGAGTTTTCTTTGAGCTTATTATATTTAATGGTTAGCGCAGCGTCTAAAATTTTGAGAATGTATTCCATTTCGGTTTGGTTCTGAAAGTCCATTCATCAATGCTTTCTCCGTTTGCATATTTTATGGGTGTTTCAACTTGTACGTCGTTGTAATCATTGATGAAATGATAGAATAGGTCTCCTAATTTCATATTCTCTGGCGCTTTTACGGTAAAATAAGTGCTTTCCTTGTCTGTTTCAGTTTTAGGTATTTCTAACCCTATAACGTACAATCTTTCTTTTTCATCTTCGTCCGGGAGCTCAATAGTATTGTCTAGGGGATATTTCCAATAATTATATAATGGCTGTGGAATGGAGATTGCTGCATCAAATACGTGTAGCAGCAAAAAAGGAATTAAGAGAAAAAGCATGCATAATAGCATTGGAAAATGCATGAAATCTTTGGCCTTGATAAAATATTGTAATGATGAAAAGATAGCTACTGATAGTAGGATGATAGAGATGCAGAAAAGAAATTCAGCAAAGAATTGTTTGGTCCAGTTGTCGTGCCTTATCTTAAAATATTTTTTATGAACCATTAAGACAATGAACATTCCGAACAACAGGAACACAGCTGACAATATCCAGAAAGTAAAAAATAGATTTTTAGTTATATAGGTTGTGGCAAATGCAATGCCAGATACAATAGCTGATGAAGCAATATTAAATATCCACGGCTTTTTACCATAGTTTCCAAAACTGCTGCTCAATGGTTTTATAAATGCCATGATCAGCAATGATGAAGCCAGGAATGCTCCTGCAAAAATTAAAAAGTATTTTAAGGCCATTTTTTATTGAGTTTTGAATAGTTGCTATAGATAAGTGCCTATTCCTAATATATTTTCATGTGTTTCTTTTACAAGGTTAGCTGCTGGTATAAAATCAAATATGATATCAACATCAAGAGGCACAAAAATTTCAACAAAGCGATCAATCATATTTTTCATTGGAGCTTGATCAACATATAACGCTAATTCTGTATCAGGAATATCGCAGACTGTGCATTTCCAGAAAATAATCAGCTCTAAGCCATGATTGCCGGCAATAGAGTCAATGCCTAGTCGCTGTTGGCTCAATGTTCTTTGGTCAAAAAAGACCTATCAATATCCTGAACTGACTTCAGTATGATCTTTCTGTTTAACACATTACTTAAAGCTAATTCTGTTGCTGCCATATTACCTTTTATAGAATCACAATAGGGCATTAACTGTAACAATCTTCCAGCATTTGTTTCTGGCAGATCCGTACTTATATTCCAAAATTTGTAAAAAGAACTGTTCAGTTTGCCGTTCTGGATATCATAAAGTGTATCGCGTTCGGCTGTTTCTGCGGCAGCTTTGTACTGAAATAATAATTGTTCAAGAGGTGCAAAAAATTTTCGGGCCTGCTTTTCTTCTTCTTTAAATTGTTTATGTTCTTCAATTGCTTCTGTTACTGAATTGATTTTGCTACTTCCTTTTGTTTGATGAAATAGTCCTTCTGGAAGGCGATCATAAATACTATCTCTGTTCAGTGTTATTTCAAACGTCAGGTTATTATCATACTCTTCAATTATTACGCTGTCAACATCATTGCTATATCCTTTTTTGAAGCCACCTTTATTATAAGTTTTAAGGTTACTTGTAGCATGACCGGCTTCTACAAGTGAAGCAAATATTGCTTCAGCCGTATATGACAATTTCGAAATAGCATTATTTATAGGGCGGCTCATGACGATTTAATGCTGATCTTTTTTAAAGATAAAAAGTGCTTCATGATTTAGTTTCAGTCAAAATTAGATCAAACTACTAATAAGGCACATCACTAAAAATAGTGATACTGAGAGCCTCTTTTATATTCTACATTTACCTGGCAAAACAATTTTAATTTAAAGAAGAATGCAGCTAAACATTGAATTAATATGCCATTTTTACTTAATCATACACAAATAACCATAGAAGAATTTAAGGATCCGGTTATTTTTTTTAACCTTAGCATTAATCAATATCTGGCCGATGTAAATTCATTCAATTTTACACTGCGACATCCTAAAGACAACGACGAGCCTTCTTTTCAGAGCTATCTTGATTTTTATAAAAAGTGCCTTTCAAAGCAAGTCGTCATCAATATTACAGAAGGCGACGGGGGCGCAATTCAGTTTACTTTTATTGGTTTTATTTATGCAATCACTTGCACGGGAAATGATGATATGGCAACATCATACGATATTTCTGGTAAAGGGATATTTGCAAAACTGGACGAAATTTCTGAATGCAGCAGCTATTATCGTGAATCTATTCAAGGCATTATTGACAAAATAAGTACCGGTTTTCCGCTAAAAAAAATGAACTGAATACAAAAGAAGAGTTATACTATACGGTACAATACAACCAAACAAGATTCGATTTTTTACGCATGCTTGCTGCTCGTTATGGCGAATGGTTGTTTTACAATGGTACACAAATGATATTTGGCAATCCAGAAGGAAAAGAAATTACCTTAAAAATAGGCACAGATGTTACCGACGTTGGCGTATCTGCCAAAACATTAAAACCATCCGAAAAACATGCAGGCTTTAATACTCATGATGGAAAAGAAGTATTAAAAGATGTGAATGAGGCGCACGGAATGTCTGATCCGTTTATTAAAGCAGGTTTGGAGGCAGGCCAAAAAACCTACGAAGGTCAGCAACAATATACTTATGCAAATACTGTGTTTACCAGCAATCCTTCTTCCGCCAATAGTATGGATGCTGTTGCTGAAAGATTGCAACACGGCAATATAGCCAACACCACTTATCTTTCTGCCCGGTCAGAGAAAAGCACATTAGCGCTTGGCACAAAAATCTATTTAAAAGATAAAAGCGATGCATCGGCAGGAAATTACATTATTATACTGATTAACCATTTTTGTAGCGATCAACATCACTATCAAAACAGTTTTTCGGCTATACCGCAAGATGTAAAGAGGCCTCCATACACCAATGCGCACTTATACCCTGTGTGCAAACCACAACCTGCTATTGTGCTCAATAATGAAGATGATAAAGGAATGGGGCGGCTACAGGTTAAATTTCCCTGGCAGGCCGAATCGAAGGATGATAAGCCATGGTTAAGCGTAATGGTACCACATGCCGGAAAAGGCAAAGGGTTTCTTTTTTACCTGAAATTGATGAACAAGTTATGGTTGATTTTATTGGAGGCAATGCCGAACGCCCTTTTGTGGTTGGCGCTTTTTATACTGATGATGGGAAACATGAAAATGATCATACAAATAATCATAAAAAAGTTATTGGAACTAAAACGGGAAGGAGACTGGAGATTGATGATGACAAAGGAGAGCTTAGGCTTCAGGACTATAAAGGAGATGAGAAGGGGAATTATATTTTGCTTCAAAAAAACGAAGAGGATTATGAAACAAAGATCGTATCAGGCGCAGATGATAATAATTTTTCGATTGTGAGAGTAAACGGTGAAAACGGAATTTTTTAGCCGTAAAAGATAATGGCGAAGCTATTTTAGAAATTGTGCTGGACACAAAAAAGAAGAAAATAAAAATTCATTCTAAAGGTTCCGTCGGCATTTCGGCTGATCAGGAAATAAATATGAGCGCGGGTAATATTAGTATTAAAGCTTCTAAAAAGTTACAATTAACAGGTGCGGAGACCATAAATATAGATTCGGATAATAAAATAAAAATGGAAGGTGTAGATGTAAAAATTTCGGGGGATATGAATATGGAAATAGGTGGTGTAAATACAACCATTGAAGGAGAAGCTTCCCTTCAACTAAAATCTACAGGTCCGAATGTTATTTCAGGGTTACCTATAAAAATTAATTAAGCCATTTTCTAAAGAGAATAAAAATAAAAATTATGCCACAACCAGCAGCAAGAGTAGGGGATATGCATGTATGTGCCATGGTAACCGCATTGGTGCCGCATGTAGGCGGACCAATATTGCCGCCAGGCTGCCCCACCGTATTAATATGCGGACAACCAGCAGCAAGGGTAGGCGATATGTTGGTGTGTGCTGGTGGTCCAGATGTGGTGGCTTCTGGTTCTGCCACTGTATTAATTGGTGGCATGCCCGCAGCGCAAATGGGTAGCCTTACAGCACATGGTGGCGCTATTGTTGCAGGCGCGCCTACTGTATTAATTGGTTAATAAAAACTATGAACGAGGCAACAACAAAGATATTGGCAGAGCAGGCAACGGATGTTGCAAAGGAAATGGCGGTAGCATTAAAAAGGTTTAGCCGCGAAACTGCATTGCTTTTATATGCTAAAGCGTTGTGTAAAATGGAAATAGAATGTGTTTTTGTCGGTGACAAAGTACATCCTAAAATGACCAATGAACGAGCTAATGAAAAAATGAACAAAACTATAGAAAAGGCAAAAATAAAATGGCAAAACGCTAACGATGGCGATAAGCAAAAAGTATTGGAAATGCAAAAAATAATACAGGAAGGGCAAGAGCGGATAAAAGAACTGTATAATCAAATTGTTTAAATATTATGGTAAAAGCAGCAACATTTGACAATAACGTTTTAATTCACGATGTACGGGTAGAAGGAAAGGCTCCCAATTATTTGGCCAAAAATTATTGGCAAATAGATGGCGGCGCTTCTCTTGATTGGATATTTGGAGAAGCACTAAAGATAGCAGATAGCTTACCAGAGAAGAAAATAATAAATATTTATGTTATTGCTCATGGAATGTATGAGCAGAAGATGATCTGGAGATACGACAGCTTACACTTAAATAAAGATGGTAAACCAACAGCAACGCCAGAAAGATGTGGCGCATTTCATGGTGGCATAGGTGTGCAATTAGGAGCTGATAATTTAACAATAAGCTCAATGGATAAAATTCCTAATTTTTTAAAATTGAAAGACAGGGTTGGTAAAATTATTTTTTATTCATGTGGTATTGCTGGCGGGATGCCTATGATTACTGGTTCGAAAAATGACGGAAGTATAGACTATATTGAAGACAGCGAGAAAACTGCTCAAAAGGAGACTGAATGCCATATACATGATGGATTAACGGCGTATGACCGCTTGAATGGTTTAACATATAGCCTTGACTCATCTATGATTTTGCCAACATTCCAGTTTATGAAAACAGTTTCTAAAAAGTTAAACACGGTAACCATAGGTGCAAATATGCTGCAATGGCCAGTTTTAAAAAATGGGTGGTCCAATAAGACAAAAATGATTTATATGGAGAAATGGAAAGGACAGTTATATGAATTTTTACCACCGGAAGGAAGAGAGCATGAAATACACAGACCAGGTAATGATTATTTCTAAACAAACATAAAAGTATACAGCATTATGCCACTTTCGCAAATGAAAAAGTATAAAGTAATATATCCCATCAATACATGCTAAAATATCGTAACAAAGTTAAAGACATATTTTCCTCGGTTATTTTATGCTATTGATTCAAACAAAAGATAAACAGTTATGGAAAGCAATAATCACGATAATGGAATAAGGACAGCTACATCTGAAACCTTCTCCAATATTCAACAAAACAGGACGCTGATAGCCGGAAAATTTACGGTTGAGGCGCCCCTCAAACCTCAGGCAGTACACGGCTTACAAAACATGAACCAGTTATTTGAATATTACAAACCTGAAATAAGTGTGGAGCTGGAGAGTGCAAACAGAGGTATTAGTAAAGAAATATTAAAGTTTAAAAATCTTACGGATTTTGATTTGACAAACATAATTAGCCAAAGTTCAGTGTTAAAAAATATTGCTACAAAAAAGAAAGCTATTTGAATATTACAAAGCAATTAAAAAATAATCAGCTTTTGCAGCAAGCGCTCTCTGATTCAACGGACCGGCAGGCAATTGCCAAAATTATAAATGCCATGATAAACGAATTAAATAATCACCAATAATTGTATACCATGTCTCAATCATTAATGATGTTTGCATTGACAGCAGATGGGAGTTTGGAGGAAGACGAAAAAGGGAAGTTTTTTTGGATCAAATCCTATGATGTTGAAGTGTATCAGCCCATCGATCAAAGTGGACTTCCCAATGGAAATCCAAGAGCCGGAACTATACATCTGGTTTTGTATATGGGTACAGAAAACGATCTTCAATTAGTTGAACAATGGATTGTTGCTGCTGGCTACATGAAATCAGGGACTATTGCTCCGGATCCGGATAGCCATATCAATACATTTGATTTTGGGTTATTGTTTTATAACGCGTTTTGTATAAGGTACCGGCAAACGTACGATTCTGTATATAATGCTTCGGACGGTTCATCTCCGTGTTTAATACATCTTACAATTTCTGCTCAAACTATTGTATTTCTTGCAAGCGATGAGAAATTGGTTAACGAATGGCCAGGCGTTCCTCCTGCTCAAATTGAAAGTAAAAGCAGCGCGCCAATAAGCAACAAGCTTGATTTCGATTAGCTATTGATGTCACTATAAAACCCTAATATGTTTTGAACGAAAATATTAATATACATGAACTCTCTGACGAAACTGAAGAGCAGGCACGTCCCTTAGAAATTATAAAGCGCGAGGTTGACAAATTAGTAAAACATGGAGGCTTCGATTTGTTAACATCTGCTATTGAGGGAGTAATAAATCTAAACCCTGATTCGAAAAACTGCCGTACTAATTTTTTATCCGAACCCGAAAAAAATCTGAGCGAAAGGAATTGCTTGATATTTTAAAATTATGGTCTGATGTGCTGACATCCTCAAACGAAATTTCGGGCATGATTGCACAAAGCGAGCTTAAATCTGAGCAATGTCAACAGTTTTTTGAAAACAATCTCTTGAAAATTATTCAGGAAATAAAAGAAATCGAGTGTAGTTACAGAAATATTTCTGTTTTCTTTAAGAATAGTGGAAGTGACAACCTGCCAAATGTTTCGTTCATTAATTGTGAGTTAGCCCAATTAAAAGATCTGAATTTTTCAAATTATGTCGACTATATCTCCGAAGAATTAAAAAAGAACTTCGACCGAATTGATCTTCGGAATAACTATAGCTTATTGGTAATTCCGGGATATCTGGGTTCTAATAAAGTAATAGAAAAATGGGCGAAAATAGGGTATGAAAATAAAGTTCTTATAATTACTGACTTTGAAAATTTTAGTGATGTAGACGATGTGATGGAGCTGTTTGTAGCTGCCGGCCTTTCGGGTGGCGATGTGTATAAGTCGGCAATAATAATGGGTTGTAACTGGTTGGTAGGGCGTGGAAAATATTACGGGCTCGAAACAGAAGATCTATACCTACCTCCTTCAGGGGCTCTTGCCGGGAGAATATATAGTAATGTTATGAGCCAGGTAGCCGCGGGGTGGAATATGGTATACTAAATAATGTTGATGGTGTCCGGTTCGAGCTTAGAAAAAATGAAATTGCCTATCTCGATAAAATGGGATTGATACCAATGGTAAAGGCGCAGGAAAAGATAATGGCATTTTCTGCTAAAACCCTTTTTGACGGTAATAATCTGGGGTTGCAAATTTATTCTGTGGTGAGGGTATTTGATTATGTGACTAAGGTCTTAATGGATTTTTTAAACCGGAAAACTTTTGAAAACTTCAATGCTAACATGCGTAAAGACTTGATGGGAAAGGTTGTTAAATTCATGAATAGCATTACAGGTACCGGCCGATTAATAGAGGGTTTTAGCATCAGGCGGTTTGAGCAAGATGCAGAACAAAAGGACAAAATACATCTGGATATTCATCTTAAACCGTACTTCCCCTCAAAGAATTTTATGATAAAAATGGAAGGAAAAAAGATGATGAAGGTGCCAGCTGGGATACGAGTTACGACCAACAATAGTTTTCAATTCAAAACAAAAAGCATGAAGAAGTTTTCAGTATTATCATTGCTATTTATTCTATTTCAGCTAAACACATTTGCTCAAAATATTAATGGTGAAAAAATCCTTGTTGGACGGGAAAGTATAACGGTTATTAATTTCCCGGATAAGGTATTAAATATTAACTTCTCTGATGACGATGCTTATGATTATTATATCCCCAAACGTAGAGAAGAAAAATCCATCTCGCTACAATTTAATAAGGAGCAGAAAACCGGGCCTAATACAGGTTTGCTAGTAAATGAAGGTGGCCGTAGCCATATGTTTCGCTTAGTTTTTGATTCTGCATACAATATTAATGATGACAGCCGTCCACCTTTATGGTATGATCATTCAAGTGTTAAAGAACTTCGGTCCTTTGTGCAAAAGCAAAAGGAAATCATGGCCGAAGGTATTGATGAAGCCAGCATTGCAAAGCAGGATAAAGAGCAGGAAGAGCAACGTAAAAAGGAAATGGAAACGCGTAAGGCCGAAGCGCTTGTAGCCCAAAAACAAAAAGAGGAAGATGCTGCTCAAAAAAGTAAAGGAGTTGAAAAGCAAAGAAAGCAGGAAGAAGCCAGGCAAAAGGAAGACGCAATAGCACTTGCTAAAGCTAAAAAAGAAGCTGACGAAAAAGAAAGCCAGCTACAGATTGCAAAGCAAAAAGACGAAGAAATCAAAATAGCGGCAGAGGTAAAAGCCGCTAAAGAAGCCACAGCTCTTGCAAAACAGAAGGCGCTAGACGAACTGCGTATAAAAGAGTTAAAAGCTAAGCAAGATGAAGAAGCATTAGCTAAAGCCCAAGCAGAAGCAACTGAAAAAAACGTTTGCAGGAGCAGGCTTTGCTAAAGCAGAAAGCGATTGAAGAAGAAAACCAAAAAAGGATGCCGAAGCGTTTGCAAAAAAAGAAGCCGAAAGGAAGGCCGCTGCGGAAAAGTTAGCTCAACTGGAAGCGGAGCAAAAACAAAAAGAAGCGGAAAAGGCATATTCCGAAGTAGGGATTTGGCAACGTTACGGTAAAAAAGGTATTGATGTATATAACATACCAGCTGGGCAAATGGCGATGGTTAACGCTGATTTTTTTATAGCTGCGGATACGCTGCGCAATTTCAAGATAGCTGATTCGCTTATAAATACCAGCAGTTCCGATATACTGAATATCACCGCGGACAAAATTTTAAATGGCGGCGTTAAGGTGACGCTTGAGAATATTGCGTTTAAAGATGTGCATACTTATTACAAAGTGAAAATTGAAAACAATACCAAAGAAGATTTTTTACTTGGAAAGACTTATATGTATTGGTATGACAAACAGGATCAAGCCAAGATGATTATTAAATGTAGTTATCTCACTTATATAAATTTTTATCCGATTATAAAGCCAGGAACTTCGCAGTACATTGTTTTTGCAACACGCTCGCCTAATGTTATAGAAAGTGAAAGTCTTGTTTTATTTATAGAAGAGAGGCGAAAAGAAAAAGGCGTAGCCGGGATTGTTATTGGTGGGAAAAATTATATTGATGAATTGGCTAAAGTGCAAACATCCGTGAGAAGCTCAGTTGATAGCAAAGCAGTGAAACAAACAAAGCCACAAGAGGATGAGAAGCCCAATAAAAAATCAAGAAGAAAGAAGAATAAATAAGCTACGGTATTATGAACTTATTTAGACTTTTTTATAAAATACATAGATACATAGAATTGCTTCATTTGAGGATATGTAGTATCCGCCGTAGACGGAACATAGCCTCTGGAAAATGAACGATTATGTTTGTTAATTTTTCCTGTTTATCATAAAAACCTATGTTTCTATGTGGTGAAAAATAAGTTTAAGCAACTTCTATATAATGATAAAATCCAGAAAATATTTATTCTTAATTTTTATATGTGCAATTTCAGTGATTGCCGAGGCACAGCACATCATTAGTTTTTGTGGCGAAGCAGTACCGATGAATCAGCAATTTGTTCAGGATAAGCTTGTGAATGTAATCAAAAAGCAAGTGAATGTTGTGAACCTCCCATCTTTAAGGCAGCGTGCTAACAGTTATTTTCCGCTGGTTGAAAAATATCTGAAGGCATATGGCCTTCATCCGGATCTTAAGTATCTGCCAATTGTGGAAAGTGGTTTTTTAACTAAAGCAGAATCGGGTGTTGGCGCCAAAGGTATTTGGCAAATCATGCCAGCTACCGCTCGAGGTTATGGTATGCAGGTAGGAAGTGGGATAGATGAAAGAGAGAATTTTGATAAGGCAACGCGTGTTGCTTGTCAGCTAATTCGCGATAACTACACCGGGTTGCGTAAAATGGCAGGAACAGTTAACTGGCCATTGGCAATTGCGGCGTATAATTTTGGTATTGGAAATATTTTAAATGCTATCAAGGCGCAGGGAAATAACTATTTTACCATGAGGTTAAATGCCGAAACAGGTTTATATGTATATAAGATCATTGCCGTAAAAGAATTGTTCGAGTATCCTGAATTGTACAATTCAAAATTTGGATATAATATTTTTAGCACAACCGCCGGTCCTAAAAAGAAGCCTAAACAATCAGATCTGAAAGTTGAAAATGATGAAGATATCATTGGCGTTATAGAAAAGGAAATAGAAAAAAATAAAGACAAGAAAGCGCCGGTTATAAACGAAGAGCAATATGTATTAGCGCATGTAGAAGGTAAAATAAAAAACTTTCAGGATGGAGATATGGTAACGATTGTATTAGATGACGATTTGCAAACCTCGAATTATGGACTTTCATTTAAAGGCTATTCTTTTGGTGTACAGGGCTGGATCATTGACGATCGTGTTTTTTTTAAACTTGGCTACGACCATGATGTTACTTTGCTTGATCTGGACAAACAAAAAGGAGTTTTGCTAACCGACCTATTGGCAAAAAAAGAATAGATGTGTTGCTGAAAAATAATATCTATGCTAAGTAGTTACTGAAGTTGTTTAAATTTATTTTTAACCACATAGAAACATAAGTTTTTATGATAAACAGGAAACATAAATACACATAATCGTTCCTTTACCAGAGGCTATGTCCGCCTACGGCGGATACTATATCACCTCAAAAGAGGCAAATGCTATGTCTCTATGTGTTTTATTAAAAAGTCTAAGCAAGTTCATTGTATAGGAACTACATTTCTTTTTTATTTTTTTAAGTTTTTCAGGTATCGCAGCTAATATTTCTTTCTTCAATGAATCGATCAATCTTTTTTGATAAAATTGCCGTGAACGATCAGACTTACTTCTCGTACAGGAGCCGGACTTTTAAAATGGCGTACTGCGCGCAGTTCATTTTTTGGCATCTGTATAGTTACAAGTTCCGGAATGATCGTTAATCCATCATTTACATCAACCATTCTTTTTAGCGTTTCAATGCTGCCCGCTTCATATTCGAAATTGATAAATTCTTTGCTCTGCTTCTGTAGTTCGCACAGGGAAAGGATTTGAGACCGAAAGCAATGACTTTCTTCCAATAACCATAGTTTGCTTACGTCAATGTCTTTTTGTAATAAATATTGCTTTTGATATAGCCTGTTATTTTTAGATGCATACACCATAAGTTCTTCGTAAAAAAGCGCATGTTCGGTTATTCCGTTTTCATTAATGGGTGTAACAAGGATGCCTACATCGATGCTGCCTTTTTTAGCATATTGATAATGATATCTGTTGTCTGCTCCTTTACCTGCAACTTTACATCCGGATATTTTTTAGTAAACGTAGGAATGAATAAGGGTAAGAGATAGGGAGCGAGAGTAGGGATGATACCGATCCTTAACAGGCCCTTCATTTTTCCTTTTTGAGATTCTACCAAAGACGATAATTCATGTGCTGCGGTTACAACTTGCCTGGCATGTTCAATAACTTCAATTCCCGCAGTTGTTGTGGAAATAGGTTGTTTGCTTCTGTCGAAAATTTTTATTTCAAATTCTTCTTCCAGCTTTTGAATTTGCATACTCAATGTGGGCTGAGTAACAAAACAAGCTTCCGCCGCCTTTAAAAAATTTCGATGTTGATGTACTGCTAGTAAATATTCCAATTGTTGCAAAGTCATTTCTATATCATTTTCATCTATAAGTATTGCAAAACTATCAATTATTTTTATATCTTCTTTTCAATAAAGAAATTGTACTTGTTGTTGATATCATAGTGATTTATTGGATCTGACACTTTTGTTACACGATCCAGGGCGTTTTGGAGTAGACGTCGGGTAGCTGTCGTATATGTTGGTTGAGCTATATTCCACAAAAAATGGTGCGACGCAAGGCTGATGCTATTTGTTTAGTGTTGGCTAATAAAATTCTTCACTTATGTTATTAAAAAAGGTTGAAACAACTATCTTATTCTTATTTCTAATCATAATTTAATGTGATACAGTTTTCTAAGAACTTAAAAATTGTAGCTTTGAAAAGAATATGGCAAGAGAAATACTCGAAACAAAACGGAAAGCTTTAAAAATAAACCTTGATGCTTCGGTTTATGGCACTTTTGCAGAGATTGGCGCTGGACAGGAGGTCGCCCGAAATTTTTTACAGCTGGCGCCGCTTCCGGCACAGTGGCCAAAACAATGTCGGCGTACGACATGTCTTTCAGTAATGCCATTTATGGAATTGAAGAAACTGGCCGTTACGTAAGCCGTTCCAGGGTAAAGCAAATGCTTTCGCACGAGTACGACTTGTTAACAGAACGACTTTACGGCGAGAAACATGAGGGCAAAACTTTTTTGCTTTTGCAGATACAGTTACTACGCTTAATTTCAGTCGTACCAATGAACCGCATGGCTGGCTTGGCCTTAGGTTTCAGGTGGCGCCCGGCGGCGAACACAACGATATCATTTTTCACGTAAAATTATTGGACAACGACACCAGTTTGCAGCATAATGTACTGGGCATATTGGGTGTTAATCTTGTATATGCTGCCTTCTATTATAATCATGATGTACAATTGATGGTTGAATCGCTGGTAGACAATCTTTCTTTTGGTTCTGTTGAGATTGACATGATAAGCTTGCGCGGCCCTGTGTTCAAACATACCAGCGACAGGTTGGTGAATTTATACCTTATTGCCAAGGGTTTTTCGAGTGCGGCTATTTTCAATCCGCAACGAAATGTTATGCAGGCTAAAGATCTTTTATATAAGAAAGATATTATGATTCTTCGTACCAAATTCCTTCAAAAGTCAAAACCTAATTTTGATCTTTTCAATAAAGCGGTTGAACAGTTTAAGCGGTCGCAAAATGTGAAAAATGACAATCTTGTTGTGATGATAGAAGTGTTGATGAGCAATTTGCTGGATGACGATACATCGAACGATAACGATCTTGAAATATTTGCCACCCGAGCAGAAGAGTTATGTGATACGGGTAATAATGTTATTGTATCTAATTTTAAACGTAATAATAAACTTGCGCAATACCTTGCTCGCTGTAAACCACGCAACGTTGGTATTTCAACCAACATATCAAATCTGCGAACTATTTTTAATGCGAAAAACTATAGCGAAACTTACACTCAGGAATTATTGACCTACATCAGTGACCTTTTCAGCCGAAATGTTAAGCTGTATGCTTATCCATACCTAAATAAAAAAACTAATGAGGTGATCACAGTTAAGAATATGCCTGTATCTCCAGAAGCCAAACCTCTGTTCGATTTTTTGGTCATTAATAATTATATACAGGATATTGAAGGCTATGATGTAAAAGATGTAAAAGGGATTTAAAGTTAAACAAATCGGTATTTATTTTTATCTGGCTAATTGATGCATAAATAAAATTTTTTATAATGATAAAAAAATTAGTATTTTGCACTAAAATAATTAGTCATGTCAGTAGCCAACAAAAATCTGAAGTATTTAAGAAAGCTTCGCGGGTGGACGCAGGATGAATTTGCAACTAAGCTTAATATTAAAAGATCGCTATTAGGCGCGTGATGAAGAAGAGCGCGCTGAACCCCGTATCGATGTGCTTGAAATCGTTTGCGATATGTTTAAACTTACGCTGGACGAGTTGCTACGTAAAGACCTTAGCGTTGAAACCGGCTCAGGAAATTATCTTGCTAAAAGACGCGCATTGAAACTCGCACCTGTAGTTACTCAAATTCCTTTTGTACCGGTGAAGGCGGCAGCAGGTTATTTAACTGGTTATGCTGATCATGAATTTATTGATGAGTTAAATACATTTACATTGCCGATGCTTAGTGGAGGAAACTACCGGGCGTTCGAGATCTTAGGCGACTCAATGTTACCAACACCTAGTGGTTCCGTTATTGTTGGTGAAAAGATTGAGGCGTTGGACACTCTAAAAAACAATACTGCATGCATATTAGTTTCCCGAAATGATGGTATTGTTTATAAACGTATACAAAAGAATACCAAGGCAAAGAACAAGTTGACATTAATGAGTGACAACCCTACTTTTCAACCATATACCATAAGTTCAGACGAAGTTTTGGAAATGTGGGAAGCACAATATATAATATCTAAAACAAATACTTCTCAGAATTGGGATGTTGGTCAACTGGTAAATATTGTGGCCAATCTACAACAACAGGTAGATGGTATGAAGAAGAAAAGAAATTAGGTTTTCATCTTTTTGAACTAATTTATGGATGAAATTGACCCATTCATGGAAAAATAAGGGGTGTTCGTCGAAAAAATATTTTTTCTTATTTATAAAAGATTATTTTTAAGTACTTTAACGAAAGATTTTAGACGAACTAATTGCTTATACAACAGCCGCTTCAACAGCGGCTTTGTTGTTTTTATGCTTTATGCAATAAAATCATTCATCCTTTAAGTTTTCCTCTTTTGTAATTTATTAACTGCCGTTTAGTAAAAACTGATAATTTTAACGCAAACTTATTTTGTGTATGAAGAGATATAGCGCAATCATTACATTTCTTTTATTAGCCAACCTCCTTGGTGCTCAAACACCACAACTAACTGCAGATGATTATAAAAGAGCAGAACAGTTTTTAAGTTATAATACAGCTAAATATGTAGATTGGACCAACCCTTATCCGCAATGGTTAGATGGGGACAAATTTTGGTATAAAAGTGAAAAGGATGTTTTTTTTGTAGACCCAGTAAAAAAAGTAAAAAGGGAACTAATCTTTACGGCAACAAAAAAAGTGGTGATGAAACGCGGCGCAGAAGGCAAAATCCAAATGAAGTAGTTTCTCCAGATGGGAAGAAAGCAGTCTTTATTAAAGATTGGAACCTTTGGGTAAAAGATCTGGAAACAAAAAGGGAAACGCAATTAACAACTGACGGGGTTGAGAATTATGGGTACGCAACAGATAATGCAGGTTGGAAACATAGTGATGCAGCTATTGTGAGCTGGTCGCCCGATTCTAAAAAAGTCGCAACTTTTCAGCAGGATCAGCGCAACGTGAATGATATGTATCTGGTAACAACTAATGTTGGTGCGCCTAAATTAGAGCAATGGAAATATCCACTGCCAGGCGATAAATATATTCCTACAATTAGAAGAGTAATTATCGATGTAGAGAACGCTAAAGTAATTTCACTTAATATTCCTCCCGACCCGCACCGCGCTACAATGAGCGATGATATTGCAAGTAGTGGAACTTTCGATGATATCGACTGGTCTCCGGATGCATCTGAAATGGCTTTTGTATCTACTTCAAGAGATCATAAGAATGAGAAGGTACGTATAGCAAATGCTTCAACCGGTGCCGTTAAAGAGATTTTTGAAGAGACTGTAAAAACACAATTTGAATCAGGCAGAAATGCGATTAACTGGAGATATTTACCTTCTTCAAAAGAAATAATCTGGTATTCTGAACGCGACAATTGGGGACATTTATATTTATATGATAGCGAAACCGGAAAGCTAAAACATCAAATTACAAAAGGCGATTGGCTGGTAGGAAAACTTATGAGAGTTGATGAGAAAGAGCGTGTGCTCTATTTTACGGGGCATGGCCGGGAAAAGGGTAATCCTTATTTCAGTTATTTTTATAAAATAGGATTTGATGGCAAGGGGCTTACGTTGTTAACACCTGAGCTGGGAAATCATAACATTACACTTTCTCCTTCGGGTAATTATTTTATTGACACCTATTCTCAACTGGATGTACCACCTATAGCAGATTATAGAAGTATGGACGGTAAGCTGATTGTCAATCTGGAAAAAGCTGATGTGTCTCGTTTAAAAGCTACAGGTTGGAAGCCTCCGGTTCCTGTAATGACGAAAGCGGCCGATGGCGTTACTGATATTTATGGCCTTGTGTTTACACCTACAAAAATGGATGCTTCAAAAAAATATCCGGTTGTTGATTATATATATCCCGGGCCGCAAGGTGGCAGCGTTGGTGGTTGGAGCTTTTCTGCGTCCAGAGGTGATCACCAGGCTTTAGCGGAATTAGGGTTTATTGTAGTAGTTATTGAAGGTACGAGCAATCCTTATCGTTCCAAAAGTTTTCATGACATGAGCTATGGTAACATGGCTGAAAATACGTTGCCAGACCAGATTGCAGCTATTCGGCAATTATCTCAAACTTATCCGATAGATACAAACCGTGTTGGCATTTGGGGGCATAGTGGCGGTGGTTTTGCAACAGCGGCAGCCTTATTAAGATATCCCGATTTTTTAAAGTTGGTGTATCGCAATCGGGCAATCACGATAATCGGAATTACGAAGACGATTGGGGTGAGCGTTATAACGGCCTTGTAGAAAACAGTGACTATGCAGCACAAGCCAATCAGGCTTATGCTAAAAATCTGAAAGGCAAATTAATGATAGTGCATGGTATGATGGATGATAATGTTCCACCATATAATACATTGTTAGTTGTGGAGGCGCTTCAAAAAGAAAACAAGGATTTTGACCTGGTTCTTTTTCCTAATAGCAGGCATGGTTACGGCCCTTATACTTATTATATGACTCGTCGCCGCTGGGATTATTTTGTAAAACATTTATTAGGAGCGGAACCTCCGAAGGAATACTTGCTGGGACCGAAATAAACAATAGTGGCTATTGTTTATTCATGTATAATAAGGTCGCAAGGGATAATAATATTTTTCGGAGGTGAAATTTTTCTGCTTCCGTATCTTTTATTTTTTCAAATAAAAGTTCTGCAGCTTGGCGGCCCATCATTTGAGAATTCTCGTCTAATGATGCCGTGGGTTTAGTTTCTAGTTGCTTAATTAGCGGTAGGTTTCCAAAACCAATAATATCAGTATGTTTTAGTTTTTTTGGATGAGAGGATTGGAGAAAACGTTTTATATCCAAACCGACATAGCTTTTGAATACAAAAAATGCAGTAGGAGGGTGTTTGTCTTTGTACAACTCGGTTAAGGCAGTTGAAGTGCTTTCATAAGAAAAGTCTGTAGCTTTTACCAGTGCAGCATCGTACGGAATATTATTTTGTTCCAATGCTTTTTTGTAAGCTGTATGTCGAAGGTGGCTTGTTAATAAAGCGTTTGGTCCAGCCAGATGCGCTATTCTTTTATGTCCGCGTTTTATTAATAAGTTGATTGCTTTCAACGCACCATCGTTATGATCAGAAGAAACTGAACTGAACGAGGGCTGCTGTATAGATCGGGCGAAGAATACAATTGGAATTCCCTGTTTCTCCATATTGTCGAAAATGGTAAGATCTTTTGTATTCTTTGAAACTACTATGATAATGCCATCAATTCTCGAACTGACAAGATGGTTTAGAATGTTTATCTCCCTTTCCGAGTTATCATAACTCTGACATATAATTACATTATAATTATTTTGTATAGCTACTTCTTCTATGCCATTTATCGCCAAGGCGTAAAACTGATCGAGCAAATCGGGTATAACAATTGCGAGCGTAAACGATTTGTTTTGTTGAAAATTTCTGGCTGCCTGATTGGGGATATAATTCCATTCCTTAGCCAACGCTTTTACTCTTTCTCTTGTAATGGCGCTGATCGTTTTGTCATCTTTCAGGGCTTTAGACACCGTTGACGCAGACATATTTAGCCTGTGCGCAATATCTACGATGGTAACGCCTTTTTCATTGCTCAATGTTAGCGTTTTTTTCTGAAATGAGCGCTAATACATTTTATATAAAAACTGTTTCAATCGTTGTAATACTGGGTTTTTACAGTTCATTCATGTACTTCCTTTTTTTCTTCAATAGAATATTTATCTTGGTTTTGAAAGACTCACTAAACTGTTTTTTTTGACCTTCTAATTTTTTTGCTTTGCTATTACACGATTATTCCAGGTATTGATGGCATTATTATGTCTATCGGAATCAGATCCAATAGAATGAGGAAAAATATGCCGTAAGCTATTTTTTTGTGGACGACTGTGTATAAAATTTAACTGTTAAATAATTGCTTATAATGATGAAACTTAAATGCTTTTTTACGCTTTCCTTTTTGTTTCTTTTTTGTGCTCCAGCGGCCAGGCAGATAATAAGATTAAAGTGACCGGAACCATTTCTGATTCCAGCGGTGCTGCATTAGCGGGCGTTTCCGTTTCAATAAAAAATAACATCGCCTCAGGAACCCAAACTAATACTGATGGACAATACATCCTTGAAGCTCCTAGAGGCTCCGTGTTAGTGTATTCTTTTGTAGGGTACGGAGATGAAGAAAGAACCGTTGATGTTACAGACTCGGCATTAGTTATTAACGTTGTTTTATTTTCTAAAGGAGCCGAAATGGACGAAGTTGTAACGGTTGCGTATGGAACGCAGAAAAAAGAGAACTAGTCGGCTCTGTAGTTTCAGTAAATGTAGATGAACTCAAACAAACACCTACAAGTAATCTTACTACAGCTTTGGCCGGACGTGTAGCTGGCTTGATTGCTTATCAGCGAAGCGGCGAACCAGGGCAGGATAATGCCGACTTCTTTATACGCGGTGTAACAACGTTTGGATATAAGCAAGATCCCTTAATACTTATTGATGGAATAGAATTAACAACAACGGACCTTGCCCGGTTACGACCAGACGACATCGCAAGTTTTTCCATTATGAAAGATGCCGCATCAACATCACTTTACGGGGCTCGGGGTGCCAATGGTGTGATATTAGTTACAACGAAACAGGGTAAAGTTGGTTCAGCAAAAATTGGTGGTAACTACGAAGTATCTGTTTCGCAACCGACAGAAAATATTCAGCTTGCTAGTCCGGTAGATTATATGAAACTCTACAACGAAGCCGTATATACCAGAAATCCACTTGGAGATCCCACCATTTACAACGACGATAAAATTGCAAATACTGAAGCTGGTGGAAATCCATTTGTCTATCCAGCCAACGACTGGCTGAATATGCTCTTCAAGAAGCAGACTACAAACCAACGTGCAAATCTGAATGTAAGCGGTGGCGGTACTGTAGCCCGTTATTATGTGTCTTCTTTTACTCAGGATAACGGAATATTGAAAGTAGATAAGCTTAACAACTTCAATAATAACATCAACTTAAAGAGTTATACACTACGATCAAATGTTGATGTGAATATTACAAAAAGCACTGTGTTGTTTGTTAAGCTTGCAGGTAATTTTGATGATTATAATGGTCCTATTGACGGAGGAACTGCTGTTTATGAAGATATTATGCATTCTAACCCGGTTCGCTTTCCGGCATATTATGATGCACCACCTGAGTTGTCTTTTCTAAAACATACACTCTTTGGTAATTATCTGGCCGATCTTGAGGATAATAATTTTTATAATAATCCTTATGCTGATATGGTAAAGGGTTACAAAGATCAGTCGCGCTCGTTTATGCAGGCTTCAATGGAACTAAAGCAAAACTTAAACTTTATTGCCCCCGGACTTAATTTTAGAATATTAGGAAATGTCAACCGCACGTCGAATTTTAGTGTGTCAAGACAATTTCGACCATTTTGGTATCAAACAAGCGGCTACGATAGAGAAACAGATACTTATCAGTTGATATCTCTTAATCCTGAAACAGGTACAGAATATCTCGATTATGTTCAGGGGCCTAGAGATTTGGCAGCTTCGTTCTATATGGAATCAGCACTTAACTACAATACTAAATTGGGAAGTAAGCATAATCTGGGGCAAATGTTGATATATGTTTTAAGAAATAGGATTGAACAGAATGACCAGAATACAACGTTACAACAGTCGCTGCCATTTAGAAACCTGGGCTTATCCGGACGAACAACATACAATTATGATAACACCTACTTTTTCGAGTTTAATTTCGGATATAACGGTGCAGAGAGATTTCATAAAGATCAAAGATTTGGCTTTTTCCCATCTGTTGGGGTAGCATGGCAGGTATCCAATGAAAATTTTATGGAGGGAGTAGCTAAAACCATTAGTGCGCTAAAACTACGTGGTACGTATGGTTTGGTTGGAAATGATGCAATTGGTGCACCTGGGGATCGATTTTTTTATCTCTCGGAGACTAATCCTAACAGTACCGACAGGGGTGCAGTATTTGGTGAAAATAACTTGTATTCTCGACCGGGGTATGATGTTTCGCGCTACTCAAACGCAGCCATTACATGGGAAAAGTCTTATCAGATGAATTTAGGACTTGAGATCGGATTATTTAATAAACTAAATTTTATTGGCGAATACTATACTATCGACAAACAAAATATTTTGATGACACGCCCTGACATTGCGACCATGGGACTTTCGGCTGAGGTTAGAGCCAATGTAGGTAGGGCTAAAAGCAGTGGTGTTGATCTCTCTTTAGACTACACCGAAAATTTTGGCAAACATTTTTGGGCATCTGGAAGAGCCAATTTTACTTATGCCAGAAGTCGATTTATTGATTATGAAGAACCGGATTATGTTGAGGAATACCGGTCCAGAGTTGGTTATTCAATTGGCCAACAGTGGGGGTATATCGCTGAACGTCTCTTTGTTGATGATTACGAAGCTGCAAACTCACCAGTGCAAAGTTTTGGAGGTGTATATGGCGGTGGTGATATCAAATATTTAGACGTTAATCGCGACGGGCAAATCACACAAGCTGACCAGGTGCCGATCGGATTTCCTACAACTCCTGAGATTGTATATGGTTTTGGTTTTTCGGTAGGTTGGAAGGGGCTTGATCTGTCTGCCTTTTTCCAGGGACTAGCTCAGGAGTCTTTTTGGATTAATACGCAGGCATATAACTCGACAAATAATAAAGGCTCCACCTTGCCCTTTGTTTCGGAAGGAGCCTTATTACAAGCGTATGCTAACGATCATTGGTCGGATGCCAATCAAAATGTTTACGCCCTTTGGCCCCGGCTAAGCGCAACAGTAATACCAAATAACGCGCAACGAAATACCTGGTTTATGCGTGACGGTGCATTTTTGCGACTAAAGCAAATGGAAGTCGGTTTTGCTATTCCTGAAAGATTGCTTACTAAATATCATTGTTCCAATTTAAGATTCTACATAAACGGTTCTAACCTTCTTACCTTTTCAAAGTTTAAACTATGGGATATAGAACAGGCTGGAAATGCTTTTAACTATCCTATACAACGTGTATTTAACGTCGGTTTTAGAATAAACTTTGAGTAAACTAATTTTTAAGAGAAACTTTTAATAATGATAAAGCTTAAATATCTAATAGCGTTGAGTATGTTGACAATAGTTAGCGCATCGTGCAAAAAATTTCTGGATATAATTCCGGACAATATAGCTACCATAGAAAACGCCTTTGCTTTAAGAAAAGAAGCGGAAAAGTATTTATTTACATGTTATTCCTATCTGCCTGCGAGCGGAAACGTAGGAAATAATCCTGGCTTGTCTGCCGGAGATGAGCTCCACCTTGTTTATCCGCTTAGTACCTCTAATGGATATGAAATTGCAAGGGGAAATCAAAATGTAACGGATCCTTATTTGAATTACTGGGAAGGAAGGTTGGGAGGAAAGGACTTATATGGTGGAATAAGGGACTGTAATATTTTCCTGGAAAACGTTGGAAGAGTACCTGACCTTTCGATAGAGGAACGAAACCGTTGGATTGCAGAGGTAAAGTTTTTAAAAGCCTATTACCATTTTTATTTATTAAGAATGTATGGTCCAATCCCGATTATTAAAGAAAATTTACCTGTAGATGGAGACCCCCAGTTAGCTAAAGTGTATAGAGACCCGGTAGATACGTGTTTTAATTATATTGTACAGTTGATTGATGAAGCAAAAAATGACTTACCACTCATTATCTCAGATCCTGTAAATGAATTGGGGCGTATAACACAGCCGATTGCTTATACATTAAAAGCAAGAGTTTTAGTTACTGCGGCTAGTCCGTTATTCAACGGTAATACGGATTACACTAATTTAAAAGATAATAGAGGGACGGTCTTGTTCAATACTACATTTGATCCTGTAAAATGGAAAACAGCAGAAACGGCATGCAAGGAGGCCGTTGATATTTGCCATTCTATCGATATGAAACTTTATGAATTTGAACCGACGCGTAATGAAGAAGGTTTCTCAGATACAACCAAATTGCAATTAAATATTCGTAATTCTGTAAATGCGCGATGGAACTCAGAAATCATTTGGGGAAATACGAATAGTACAACAACTACATTACAGCAACAATCTATTCCACGCGGTCTGGATCCCGCCCGTCGAGACGATAATACTCAAACCTCAGGGCGTTATGGAATTCCACTAAAACTTGTAGAACTCTTTTATAGTCAAAATGGAGTTCCTATAAACGAGGATAAAACATGGAATTATAATAACCGTTATAACTTGCGCGCTGGTACAAGTTCTGAAAAATTTTACATAAGTAATAATTACGTAACCTCGGCAATTAATTTTGATCGGGAACCCCGATTTTATGCAAGCCTGGCCTTTGATGGTGGTGTGTGGCTGGGACAGGGAAAGCCAGAATCATCTCCATTGGTTTTGCAATCTAAATACGGACAATCTGCCGCTGGTGTATTCGCTAACATTATTTCTGTAACGGGATACTATCCTAAAAAATACGTGCATTATGAAGATGTAATAAGTGCTAGCAATGTACTTTCTATTCAAAATTATCCGTGGCCCGAAATGCGCTTGTCTGATCTTTATTTATTATATGCAGAAGCTATAAATGAAAACCAGGGCCCTGTTGAAGAGGCGTTAACTTATCTTAACCTAATAAGAGAAAGGGCCGGAATTCCTTCTGTTCAGGAAGCCTGGAGCCAGCATTCGACAAATCCATCGGCTTATACCACAAAGATTGGTTTGCGTGATATTATTCATCGGGAAAGAACAATAGAGTTGGCTTTAGAAGGGTCAAGATATTGGGATCTTAAGCGTTGGAAAACCGCGATCACGGAGTTAAATAAGCCAATAACAGGCTGGACTTTGCCTCAGTCATCTGCTCAGGGGTATTATCAAATTCAGAATGTGTTTATACAAAGATTTACTAATAAAGATTATTTCTGGCCGATAAGAAGTTCGGCAATTGAAATCAACCGAAACCTGGTACAAAACCTGGGCTGGTAAATTAGTTTGCATACTATAAATCATTACATCATGAGCAAGCATAAAAATATATACGCAATAGCATTGTTGCTTTTTATAATAGCAGGAGGATTTTTTTGTAAGAGACAGGATATGTTGACTTATACAAACGACAATGCCCCAGCTCCTACAATGGTAACTAATATTAAAACAGGAGGAATGCCAGGAGGAGCATTTATTACATACTCTGTTCCGAGTGATTACAACTTGTTGTATGTAAAAGCCGAATATGAAATTCGCCCAGGTGTAAAGCAGGAAACTAAAGTATCATACTTTAAAGACTCTTTGTTTGTTGAAGGTTTTGGTGACACTCAACCCAGGCAAATAACAATTAAATCTATAGGGAGAAATGGAAAAGAGTCTGATCCGCAGATTGTGGATGTCACGCCGCTTCAGCCTCCATTGTTAACTACTTTTGAAGAGCTTACATTAAAAGAGACTTTTGGAGGTGCCGCAATTAAGTTCAAAAACCTCTCAAGAGCTAATCTGGCATTTGTTGTTTTAGCAGACTCAACGGGAAATGGTGCATGGTACACAGTAAATACTTTTTATAGTAAAGCTGATTCGGGTGCGTATGCTGTCAGAGGATTTGATCCTGTTACTACTAAGTTTGCAGTATATATAAGGGATAGGTGGAATAATAAATCGGATACCCTTTTAAGGAATTTTATTCCTTTGGCTGAGGTTCAAATAGATAAGTCAAAATTCCAAGAACTCAGTTTGCCAAATGATAATGCCGGCCCACATACTTTTGGAGGCGCTACAAGATATATGCGTTTTTTATGGGATAACGGCACCCAGATATTTCATACTGCTCCAAGCCAAGGCATTCCGGCCTCTTTTACTTTTGATATGGGGGAACCTGTAGTATTAAGTCGATTTAAGTTTTTTCATAGAGAAGGTGTTGCTAATGCTTACAATTCAGGCGATCCAAAAGTGTTCGAATTCTGGGGTAGTAATAACCCTTCTTTAGATGGCAACTGGGCGAGCTGGGATTCGATCGGGAGATTCAATTCGTTTAAACCATCAGGGTTGCCATTGGGGCAGGCCTCTGCGGAAGATCTGAAGTTTGCAGTTGAGGATGGGGAAGACTTTGATATGCCCATCGGTATACCTCCGTATCGTTATCTGCGGGTCAAAATATTAGAAATATGGGGCGGCGTATCCTACTTCTACATTAGAGAATATACCTTTTGGGGAGCGCCGAGTGAATAAGGGGGCAATATTTTATGCTTTAGTTTTTTATAATAATAAATAACATTTATGAATGCTCTAAAGAGTGGAAAGCAAAATAACTGTTTAAATTTTGGTGGTATTCATTCGACAAAAAAATAAAAATGCAAAACATGAATAATTTAAGAAGTAGTGTTTTTTTGTTTAGCATCGGAATTGTTGTGTCAATTTTATCATGCAGTAAAATGGATGATAGCTACAAAAAATTCGTTGTACCTAATGGATTAACTTACATAGGAAAGGTAGAGAATCTTTATACCAATGCAGGAAACGAGCGCATAAAACTGAGTTGGGTTACCAAAGATCCCAAAGCTAAAATCGCGCGTATTTATTGGAATAATAAAGCTGATTCTGTTGATGTTCAGATCCAGACTTCAATGTCTACTGACACAACTTCGGTGATCATTAATAATCTGGCTGAAGGTACGTATGTGTTTCAGATATATACTTTAGATAACGAAAATAATAAATCCGTTTCTGTTGAGAGCATTGGTATTTCTTACGGGGTATTGTATGAAAGCCTCTTAAATAATAGGGTTATAACTAAAATTACCAAAACACAGGATACCGCATTTATTTCTGTACTTTCTATTGATTCAACTTCAATTGGTACAAGATTTTCTTATATGAATAAACAAAATATTCCATTCGATACGTTAGTTACAAGTATTGAAGAAAGAATTATTAAATTACCAAACATGAATAGTGATACGAGCTTTATATATAAAACATTATATAAGCCTAAAACTTCAATAGATACTTTTTACTCTGCACAAACATTATATCCCAAATAAAAAAATGATATATTGAATTCTTAGACATCTCTAAACTATAAAATCGATATTGTGCTAAGCATATATTATATGCTTTTAAGTTACAAAATAATCAAGCTATTTAATTTTAATGTAACATTGTACACTTGTATTATGAGTGTACTAATTGAAAGTAATGTGTCCCTAAAGTCACGCAATACCTTTGGTATTAGTGCGTATGCACAATATTTTACAGTTGCCGACTCGGTTGATGTCTTAAGAGAAGGGATGGCGTGGGCTTTAAAGCAAGACGCCAACGTACTTATTGTAGGCGGTGGCAGCAATATGCTTTTTACAAATGATGTGCAAGGGCTTGTAATACAAAATGGTTTAAAGGGTATTGAAAAAATAGCGGAAGATGAGGATTTTATTTATTTAAAAGTGGGCGCCGGGGTAGTCTGGCATCAGCTGGTGCTGTATTGTTTAGAGCATAATTATGCAGGCATCGAAAACCTGGCGTTGATTCCAGGTCTGGTTGGGGCATCACCTATGCAAAATATTGGTGCCTACGGCGTAGAAATTAAAGAGGTTTTTCATGAATTGACTACAGTTCACAGAAAAACATTAGAAGAGATTACTTTTTCAAATGCAGCATGTGAATTCGGGTATAGGGAAAGTGTTTTTAAGCATAAGTTCAAAAATCAGTTTGTAATAACAGATGTTACTTACAAACTTAGAAAAGAACCTCAGTATCATATTGAATATGGAGCTATAAAACAGGAACTTGAAAAAGCAAATGTTAACGAGTTGTCTATACAAGCCATTGCTAACGCGGTTATAGCTATACGTACGTCTAAACTCCCAGATCCCAAACAGATTGGAAATGCAGGAAGTTTTTTTAAAAATCCTTCTGTATCAAAAGAAAAGTTTCAAAATTTAAAAGAAGCGTTTCCGGAGATTGTTGCCTACGAAAATCCTGATCATACAATGAAGCTGGCTGCTGGCTGGCTTATTGAACAATGCGGGTTAAAGGGATATAGAAAAGGTGATGCCGGTGTACATGCCAAGCAGGCATTGGTTTTGGTGAATTATGGCGATGCCAGGGGTTCTGATATTTTAGAAGTCTGTAAGCTAGTCCAGGATGCGGTTTTGCAACGCTTCAGTGTTGAACTTCTTCCCGAAGTGAATATTCTATAACCTGAAAAGAGCTTGAAAACTCCTATCTTCGCGAACTATTTTTACAAAACTACAGTTGTTAACTTAAAATTCAAATGATGAAGAAAATTATCATGTTTAGCCTGCTTTCCATTTCAATGTATTCCGGGCTGAACGCACAAAGCGAAATCTATGGAAGAAAAGTAAGGTTTGGATTCAAAATCGATCCGGTATTTGCTAACTCTTTAACACCAGCCGAAAACGATATCGAGCGTACTGGCAGCGGCTTTGGTGTGAACTACGGATTGATGGCTGATATTATGTTCGCCGATGGTCGGGGTGCTTTTGCTACCGGACTTGAAGTAGCACATGGTTCTTCTGAATTGATGTACAATACATCTGATCGAGGTTTATACCGTGCAGACGCCGCTGGCGATGATCAGAACTACAAATTGAAGCTGCAGTATTTACAAATTCCAGTAAGTGTAAAATTAAGAACTAATGAAATGAATAATTTTCGTTTTTGGGGACAATTTGGTACTTATATGGGCGCTTTGTTAAGATCAAGGCTTGAATATTCACACGGATCTGCTTCTGGTGATAACGTAAATGTTATGAAAAATACGAATAAGGTAAACATGGGATTATTGATTGGTGCAGGCGGTGAGTATAAACTTGCTGAAAAAACCGATCTTTTCTTTGGGCTTGGTTTAGAAAATGGCTTTACAGACATCACGTCAAATAAAGATTGGAAGGACGGGAAAGTAGGCTTAAACAGATGGGCTATTAGATTAGGTGTATTCTTCTAAAAAAATTACTCAAATAAAAAAATAAACAGGGGCTTCAATCGAAGCCCCTGTTTTATTGGAGTTTGTTTATTGTTTCATAATAACACCACAACCAGAGCGAGGACCTGAATTGCCTGTTGGCTGAGTTTTATAATCATCAGTTCCACCATGTACAATTATTCCTTTACCAATAATGTTATTAGTTGCGCCGTCTGTAATACTCCATCTGTCAGTTGTAACTGATTTAGTAGCATGCCCACTATTATCTAATTGAATATTACCTATATCGCCCGAATGATACGCAGCAGAACCCCATTCACCATGATTCTCTTTAGTTGGGTTCCAGTGGCCATGTGTATTGTTCCCTTTATCGCCACAATCACCGTGTTCGTGAAAATGAACAGCTACATTGCTATCTGCTCTTGCCTTGTCATCAATTACAAGATCCATTCTAATTTGTGTGCTGTCCAGCTGGTAAAATTTAGCAGTACCTATTTGCTGTGTAGAATCTGCTGTTGACATAAGATTTGCTGTTGCAACTAAAGTACCTGTTGCTTCAGGTAAAGACATTGAATCTGTAACAACTGTTGCAGAATCTCCTCCTGTTGTCTCGTCACTGTTTGTAGATGCGCCTCCGCATGACGCCAGGGCTGTAATGGCAATCATACTACTTAATAATAAATGAGAACGTTTCATAATGCTTTTTTAAATTTTAATTAATGAGGTTTAGCGAATAAAAATATATAAAAGTTTACTTTTACCACTGTTGTATTATGGTAAAAATCAATAGCTATTCAAATTTATACAAACATTGAACCAATTTATGAGTGATATAAATAACCCATGGAAAATTGAAGGAAAGAAGGAGGTTTACGACAATCCCTGGATAAATGTAACGGAGTTCGACGTGATTAATCCTGGCGGCGGAAAAGGGATTTATGGAAAAGTACATTTTAAAAATGCAGCAATTGGTGTTATTGCTTTGGATGACGATAGGAACACCTACCTTGTAGGCCAGCATAGGTTTGTGCTAGATGCGTTTAGTTGGGAAATACCAGAAGGTGGTTGCCCGGAAGGAGAGGAGACTTATCTTGAGGCAGCGAAACGTGAACTTTTAGAAGAAGCCGGATTAATAGCCGAAGACTGGAATGTAATTGTAAGAAGCCATCTGTCTAATTCGGTAAGCGACGAATACAGTATCATTTTTTGGCCAGGAAATTAAAATATGGAATAGCATCTCCCGAAGAAACTGAGCAGGATTTAAGATCGAAAAAGATTACATTTAATGAAGCAATAGATATGATACGCGATGGAGTCATTACGGATGCTATTTCTATAATGGCCATACAAAAAGTGCAATTGATGATGTTGCTCAACGAATATTAATAATTACTATTTGGAAAAGACACAACAAATAACAGTACAGCCCAGTAACGATCGGCGTCTTAATATGGTGCGGCGGATAACACGTCTTATGGACGAGCAGTTTTCCATTGGCGGGTTCAAATTTGGATTAGATCCAATCCTAAATTTGATTCCCGTTGCAGGAGATATTAGCGGATACATCATATCCATTTCATTGATTATAACTATGGTAAAACACGGCGCATCTGGACGCCTTGCCGCTAAAATGCTTGTCAATGCTACACTTGATGCACTTATCGGAGCCATTCCCGTGTTAGGCTGGGTCTTCGATTTCACCTACAAGGCCAATACGCGCAACCTAAAATTATTATCAGAACATTATACCGAAGGTAAGCATCGCGGTAGCGCCCGGCCAGTCATTGTGGGGATAATTATTACAATGTTTATTGTTCTTGCGCTAATCGTTTATTTAATTATCAGCGTGCTGCAATGGACAGAAAGCGCTTTAGGTTGGTGATATTTTTATCGCCCCAGCAATAAACACCTGGCATCGAAATTGCGTCGCACACTTTTTTGTGGAACATACCTCAGCCTATATAAACGACGATGGCCAACCTTCGAGGTTTTTAAAATCTCGAAGGTTTTAAATCATCTGCAAAGCCCTTATCAACATTTTAACTTTTCAACTTCCCTCAACTTTTCCTTTCTTTGCTTTGTGAAAAATTTCAGATCGCCACAAAGGCCCAAAAAGAGTTCCTTAGTAATTGGTGCGGAACGTATTATCGAAGCACTAAAGTCTGGCAAAGGCCTGGACAGAATTTATATTGATACCAAATATGTAGGCAAAGATGCATCCGAATTAAAAATGCTTGCTACGCAATTTGGTGTACCGGTAAATTATGTTCCTCAACAAAAGCTCAATAGTTTTAATGTGGGCGAACATGGCGGTTGTATTGCACAAATAGCAAAAGTTCAATATCAAAATCTACAAGATGTTATTTCTTTTGTAGTAGAAAAAGGAGAGACTCCTTTATTTTTAATTTTAGATGGTATAACGGATATAAGAAATATCGGCGGTATCGCCCGAACAGCCTGGTGTTGCGGCGTTAATGCTATCATTATTCCAGATAAAGGTATCGGCGCTTTAAATGACGACGCTATTCTTACTTCTGCCGGTGCGCTCGAAAAAATACCTGTTTGCCGTGTCAATAGTTTGATGAAAGCCGTTGATGAACTGCATCTAAACGGGGTTTTGGTATTTGCATCTGAAATGACTGCTTCAAAAAAATATCCGATTGCGATTTTTCTGTTCCTGCTGCAATTGTGATGGGCAGTGAAGAAAAAGGTATTTATCCTGCTTTATTGAAAGTTTGTGATGAGCGCATTAGCATACCAATGAAGAATAATTTTGAAAGCCTTAATGTTTCTGTTGCAACGGGAATGATATTGTATGAAGTACTGCAACAGCGAGGGAATATTCTAAATTCTAAATTCTAAATTCTACATTTTACATTTCCCAATGGATTTCATGTCTCCCATAAATGTTCCGCATTTGCCGCAGCCTATTGCTTATGGCAATAAGATTTTGCTGATTGGCTCTTGCTTTACAGAGCATATTGGCAATGCTTTGGCCGAACATAAATTTGACGTGCTTCAAAACCCACATGGTATTTTATTTGAACCAGCCAGTGTAAGGCATAGTCTTGTTTCATATGTGGAGAATCGAAAATATACCGAAGCCGATTTATTTTATCTCAACGAAGTATGGAATTCCTGGCATCATCATTCGCGATTTTCAGGAATGGATAAAGAACAAGTGTTACAAGGCATTAATGATGCTGTTGAGAACGCGCATCATTTTTTAAAAGAAACGGATTGGGTAATTATTACTTTAGGTTCTGCATTTTCCTATATTCTTTCTTCTAATGTTCCCGAACAGGAGCGACACGATTTGCATGTAGCCAATTGCCATCGCGCACCTGGACAATGGTTTTATAAAAAATTATTAGGCATTGAAGAAATTATTGCAGCGATGGATAATACTTATCACCGTTTAAGAACCTTTAATCCTAAGATAAAAATATTATTTACTGTAAGTCCGGTAAGGCATTTACGGGACGGAGTGATTGACAATAACCGAAGTAAAGCCAGGTTGATAGAAGTGGTGCATCATTTGGTAGATAAATTTCCTGATGTATATTATTTTCCGGCTTATGAATTAGTGATTGATGTGCTCCGTGATTATCGTTTTTACGATGTAGATTTAGCGCATCCTAATTATCAGGCAACAGAATTTGTGTTAGAGCATTTTACAAAAGCCTGTATTGATGAGCCTTCGCAGCAATTGATGAAACAGGTTCGTCAAATTGCTATTGCAAGAAAGCATAAAGCTTTCCAACCTAAAACTAACGCGCACCAGCAATTTTTAAAGGCGCATTTTGAAAAAGCAAAAGAGTTGATAGCGAAGTATCCCTTTTTGAATTTTGAGGAAGAGATGAAGTATTTTAAAGAGTTGACGGTTGAGAGATGACAGAATATTATTTATATTGGCATGAAATTGATGATAATTCAGCCAATGATCTATTGTCTGCCGAATAACTCATACATTAGCTGACCAATAAGTAATGCGCAAATAATTGATAAGATTGTTAAAATAATTACTGCTAAATTTTTATAAGATTGCTTAGTTAAGCCTTTAATCATTCCATAGCAAATTAGGATAACGCCAATGAAAAAAATGAGGAACATTCTTCCTGACCACATTATCTGCAATCCCCACATTACGCCAGACAATAAGCTAGCCAATATGGCTGCAGGAATACCGGCAACAATAGTTCGAGGCTTGATTTTTCTATCATCTAGATCTTGATGGATTTCAATCCGAGTGTCTTGTATGATTTGCCTTACTTGGTTTTTATCAAGTCGATTGGAGGAAATTGCTTTCACCAAAAAGTCTTCATCAAAATTCACATTTTTTGATTGTCTGACTTCATCCTTAATTCGAGCAATCTCTTTTTGGGCTTCTTTTCTTTCAATATCTTCATTTAATAAGACATCTAAACCGCCTCTGTTTTTTATAATGGTCGTTAAGGCTTGTTTTGCTTCAAAAGAATAATCATTCAACTTGGCGTGTACTTCAAGCAACTGTTCATTTGTGTAATTATTGTAAGTCGTTATTAAAGTTTCTACTGTCATCGCAGCTTATTTTGATGTCAACTTATAAACCGTTTTAGTTTGGTAAGTTTCACCTGGCCTTAAAATAGTGTTCGGAAAGCTATCAATTCTGATCGCATTAGGATGTTTTTGTGTTTCAAAACAAAAACCCGAAAATGCAGCATACTGTGTTCCGTTTTTACCAACAATAGCAGGCGACCAGCGAGAGTTGTACAAATGAACCAATGGCTCTGTTGTAAATACCTGCAACTTTATATCCTGCCCGTCAACGTAAGCTTCTGCTGCCACATGGTTCAATCCCGAATCATCTAACGGGAAGCTAATATCAATGCCTTCTTCCGGATTTTCTATAGTTCCGGTTTTATTGAAATTTTTAAAATCATTGCGTGTTCCTTCAACTGGGATCTCTTTTCCCGTAGTGCAGTAATTGTCATCCTGCTCTAAATAATTACTGGCATTGACTTTCAATAAATGATTATGGATATTGCCTTCGCCATTATTCAAGTTAAAATAACTGTGATGTGTAATATTAACGGCTGTTGGTTTTGTGGTGGTTGCTTTGTATTCGTAGCTCAACTCGTTCTCATTATTTAGTTTAAAAACGATTTGAACTGTAAGATCGCCAGGAAAGCCTTCTTCACCATCCGGGCTTATATATTGCAATATCAATTCTTGTTCAGAGGAAGGAATCCTTTCCCAGACCTTTTTATCGAATCCTTCAACGCCGCCATGCAACTGAAAGCCTGGATTGTGACTGTTTAGTTTATATTCTGTTCCGTCAATATTAATTGAAGCCTTATCGATCCGGTTGCCATATCTCCCAATAGAAGCCCCATAATAGGGGTAGTTGGTAAGATATTCATCGCTCCAATATTGAGATGGTTCGTCAAAGCCCAGCACAATATCATTGTAAGTGTTGTTGGATTTCTTTATTTTTATCGCCATGATGATGGCGCCGTAGTTGGTGATTTGGACGATGGTTCCCGGCTGATTTTTTAATGTGTAAACAAAAATTGCTTTGCCGTTAGGATGGGTGCCATGTTGTTGCTCTGATATATCAACCATAAAGTTATTTTTGATAAAAATATAAAATTGACATGACTATCGATAATCTGAAAATTGAATTTGAAAAGAAATTTAACAAAAAGGCTGAGCATGTGTTCTTTTGCCCGGGGCGTGTAAACCTTATTGGGGAGCATATTGATTACAATGGAGGTATGGTAATGCCTTGCGCCATTACAATGGGAACGACCTTACTGGTAGCAAAAAACGACGAGCATATTTTCAGGTTTAGGGCAGTTGATTTTCCGGAAACAACAGATGTATCGAAGCAAAGCACATATAGTAAAACTGGCGATGAATGGTTTAATTATCCAATTGGCGTGATCCATGAATTTACAAAAGCCGGCATTGATGTGACTGGCCTTGATATGTTGTTCTCCGGTAACCTTCCTATTGGTTCTGGATTGTCTTCTTCTGCTTCCATTGAAGTGTTAACGGGTCATGCGCTGAATGAAATGTTTAATGGCGGAATGGATAAAGTAGAATTGGCACTATTGGGAAAACGTGTGGAGAACGATTTTATGGGATTGAATAGCGGTATTATGGACCAGTTTGCTGTTGCTATGGGCAAAGATTCAAATGCCGTGCTTTTAAATTGTGACACGCTCGACTACGAATACCTGCCTTTTGAAATAGGCGATTATGTGCTGGCAATTGTAAATACAAATAAGCCACGAAAGCTGGTAGAATCAAAGTATAATGAACGCTTTAACGAGTGCCGCACCGCATTAAAATTGTTGCAGCAAAACTTAGAAGTAACACATCTTTGTGAAATAAGTATAGAAGATTTTACTAAAAACCGATCGTTAATAAATGATCCGGTTATTGAAAACCGTGCATTGCATGTAGTTTCAGAGGATGAAAGAGTTAAAAAAGCTAAAGATGCGTTAGTGTCTGGAGATATTAAAACCTTTGGTGAACTGATGTACGCATCGCACGATTCTCTGCAAAGTCTTTACGAAGTTTCGGGTAAAGAATTAGATACTATTGTTGAATTTTCTAAAACTTATGAAGATTGCATCGGCGCGCGCATGACCGGCGCCGGATTTGGTGGCTGTGCTATTGCGTTGGTTAAGAAAGATAGCTTTGATGATTTTAAAGAAAAAATTACTAATTATTATAACGAAAAAATAGGTTATAAGCCTGGTGTATTTTCTTCTGTAATTGCAGAAGGGGTAAGGACGGTTGTGTGAGATTCTATCCTCAAAATCAAATAAATTACAGGCTAGATAATTTTTTAAAAGGAAAACCTTCTTTTCTTTCTTTGCCATTTATGGTGCCTGATATTTCAGCGAACAATGAATCTTCTCCTATTTTGTTATACACAATTTTTGTTGGAAAATCGTGCTGTGGGTTTTCGAAAACAAGTATGTCAGGTTCGCTGGATGTGAGTTTAAAGGAAACTGCTTCGTTTTTGTTCTGTTCTTTTGCGTTTATAATGCAATACACGGAGCCGGCTCTTTGTTCGAGATGCATAGTTTCATAAAAAACAGTATCATTTTTTACGATTATAAAACTTTCTGCTGCATAAGTAGAATCGTTTACACGTCTCCATTGTTCCGTAGCGTTTCCCTCTTCGGATGAATGATGCCAGTTACCTGAAAGCCAACCGGCAGTTTTTATTTTTGCGTATAAAGGTTTGCCCTGAGTTTCTTGTTTGTTTTCGTTGCAGGAAACAAAGAGAAATGTCATAATACTTAATATGAACAGGCGCTGGTTCATGCTTTGATTTTTTTTTCGTTTATATAGGTTGATAGTAGCATAATTGTTGAAGTGTGCGACGCAATTTTGATGCTTTATATTGTATGCTGGTACAAAAATTATATCATTTCAGATAACATCTTTCCCATCATTGGTGCTAGTGCAACACCCATTCCTCCAAGCCTTACTGCACAAAATGTTTTTTCAGATAACGCTTTAACAATAGGCATCTTTTCTGGCCCCATTGCCATTATACCTGCCCATCTGCTGTCAATGGCCGGTTTTTGTCCGGGAAGAATTATCTTATTTAAGAAATCTTCCAATGCCTGTTGAATGGGCAATGTAGTAATTGAATCTAATGTGTATTCTGTGGCTACTGATGTATTACGCGCACCACCAAGCAGAATGCGGCCATTCAAATTTCTGAAATAATAATAACCCTCATCGAAATGAAAGACGCCGTTCAGCTTTAATTCAGCAATTGGTTCCGTAAGTAATATTTGTCCGCGGGCTGGTACAATAGGTATATCAGGCAATAATGATTTAGAAAAGGCATTGGTGCAAAATACGATTTGCTGCGTGGTAAGGGTCCGTTTGTCTGCTGTTAATAATTTTACTTCAGCTTTAGTTTCTTCAAAGCTCTTCAATTCTGTGCCGAACATTATTTGTATATCTATAGCTATAGCTTTTTGGATCAAGACTGTCAGCAATTTGCCAGGGTGTAAAGCGCCTTCAAACCTGTTTTCCAGCAAATGTGAGATATTCGAAAAGCCAAAGTTCTCTATAAGTTCATCTTTTTGAACGAAAGTTTCTGTTGCTCCGGTAATATTATACAGCAAACCATTGACATAGCTTAGTTGACCAAGCGGTTCATCGGTTGTTAATAGCTCATAGCTACCTGTATTTTGATAGTCGATGGTGATATCGTTAAAGTAATGACGAATTAATTTTAAACCTTCAAATCGCCAATTAAGCATTTGTACTGCTTTTTCAACGCCAATGGTCTCAATATCAGATAGAATTTCAGTAAGGCTGCCAAAGCATGCGAAGCCTGCATTTCGGCCTGAAGCGCCGGAGGGTGTTGCACTACGCTCAATTATAGTTATTTTTTTGAGGGATATTTTTCTTTTAAATGCAGCGCTGTCCATAAGCCCGCGAAACCAGCTCCAACAATAATTATATCTTGCGGAGCGTAAAATGTTTCTGATTCCCAAATGCTAATTTGTTGCAATTGATATTTATTTTTATGAAATGAAGCATAAAAATTATCGAGTAAGTTGTAACCAAACGATAATAATTTTTCTGCGGAATTCCATCTGACAACTAAATTTCAATAAAAATAATCAGATGATAGTAAATTTATCATTTAATATTTTTCATTCAATATTTATTATTTATTATGGCATATTGGCTTATTAAATCAGAACCTTTTAAATATAGTTGGGATCAACTGGTAAAGGATAAGAAAACAGTTTGGGATGGCGTACGCAATTATGCAGCTCGTCTTAATCTTCGTGCTATGAAAAAGGGTGATCTTGCATTTTTTTACCACAGTAACGAAGGCACTGAAATCGTCGGTATTGCTAAAATCGTAAAAGAGGCGTTTCAGGATCCTACAACTGATGATGATCGTTGGGTGGCAGTGGAAGTGGCACCACATAAAAAACTCAAAAACCCTGTTACACTAGCACAAATTAAAGCTGAAAAAAACTGGCCGATATGGATCTGGTTCGTTTGGGTCGGCTTTCCACGCAATCAGTAAAACCCGACGAGTGGGAAATGGTATTGAAGATGGCGGAAGAGTAGTTGGGTTAAGTTAACAATTTGAAAAGTTGAATGTGGTTGAAGATTGTTGAAGGGTGATAAGGGGAAACTCTGAAGGAGTTAAACTGAAATAGGCGGATGCGTAGCGTCCGGATTGAATTTGAAAGGTTGATAAGGATTACCGCGCGGTGATCTTTATCAACCTTTGTTATTATACAATGCATTAACAAATTTTTTTGGGTTACTATTTTTATGGAATTGGTATTAAATAGTATCTAACAAAAAAATAAATAGCTGAAAGTGTTGCATAAACATCCGGAGTTTATAAAGATGCTTGCTGCTAATGAAGCTGCTTCCATTTAATCATTTAAAAAACTACATAATGAGACGCTTAATTTTTGCAATAGCAATATTGCCCTGGATACTAATTGCCTGTTCTACAAACAAGAGCGAAGATGCTGTCGTAAATGATGTCACATTAAATGAACCGTCTTCTGGAAAATTAGAAGAAGTCGCGACCATCGCAATGGAAGACACGACAGGTGCTGATATATCCGCCCCACAGGAGATGCAAAATCCTGTCGCTGTTGATTGGGATAAAAAAATTATTAAAACGGCCAATGTTACATTGGAAGTTAAGAAGCACGATAATTATTCTTCTTTTATAAGAAATGCTGTTAAAAAATATGGTGCTTATATTTCAAAAGAAAACAGTGATGCTACAGATTATAAAAGACAAACGGTTATGTCTATTAAAGTACCTGTGTTGCAATTTGAAAGCCTGGTTAATGAATTGAAAACAGAGGATGCGAACCAACTGGAAAGAAATATAACATCGGAAGATGTAACCGGAGGTATAATTGATACCAAAGCCCGGCTTGAAACCAGGAAAGCCACCCGCTCTAAATATCTTGAGTTTTTGAAACAAAGCAATAAAGTGGAAGATGTATTAAAGGTGCAGCAGGAAATTAATGATATACAAGAGGATATTGAATCTGCAGAATCGCGCCTGGCACAGCTTTCAGGCGAAGCCCGGTATAGTACTATCAATCTTACATATTTTGAACCTTTAGCTGGTTATAATGCAGATAACGACAAGCCCGGATTTGGAACCCGGCTAATTACTGCATTTGCGGATGGCGGTAAATTCTTTGCAGATATATTTATAGGATTACTTACAATTTGGCCTTTGTGGTTAGTGCTGAGCGTATTTCTATATATCGTAAAAAGATACAGACGTAATCGGGCAGTTATAAAAAGGAATTTATAAGTTTACGGCATGAAGAAAAAATTAGCAGTACTTACAGGTGCTGGCATCAGCGCAGAAAGTGGCTTGAAAACCTTTCGGGATGGTGACGGACTTTGGGAAGGATATGATGTTACAGAAGTAGCATCGCCAGAAGGTTGGAAACGCAACCCTGCGCTGGTGCTTGATTTTTATAATATGCGTCGTAAACAAACGGTGGAGGCTAGTCCTAATAAGGCTCACACAGGACTGGCTGAGTTGGAAAAATATTTCAATGTAGAGATTATAACTCAAAATATTGATGATTTGCACGAAAGAGCGGGTTCTACAAAAGTTGCGCATTTGCATGGCGAAATATTTAAGATGCGTAGCGAAAAGTTGCTTATTCCATCTTACGAAATAAAAGGCGACATACAATTGGGCGATACAGCGCCCGATGGAAATCAGTTGCGACCCGATATTGTATGGTTTGGCGAAGCTGTGCCGATGATAGAAAAAGCCGCTGAAATAGCGATGGATGCTGATGTTTTTGTAGTAGTAGGGACTTCGTTAGTTGTTTATCCTGCCGCCGGATTAGTAGACATGGTGCCGCTTTACAATCCCAAATTTGTAATTGACAAAAAAGTACCTTATTTAAAACCTATGCATAATCTTACAGTAATTGAAAAGCCAGCAACCGAAGGCATAAAAGAATTAACGGTTCAATTAAAAAAAATGTTTGGGCTTTAATGTTTCTTTTCCGGAATCATCCGAAGCGTCATCGAGTCTCTCTTCCATAGATTGGGTGTGTTGTTGGGGTTATACTTTTTCGGAAACACATTCGGAGTATTCCCATCGGCTTCAAACTTTCGTTGCTTCGGTTTCCACTTCCATGCGTTCGGTATGTCAGCAGGCGTACGTTTTCCATGCGCGGTGTTAGGAATGGATACACTATTATTGTATGGCATAATGCATGGCATATTATCATAGGTTAGCCTCGCAACATTGCCGTATTTGCTAGAGTACATATTTGTGGTATCGATAAGATCTGGAATTTTCTTTTCCGATTTAAGAAGAATGCGATTTTGAGCAGCAGCAAGCATCGCAAAGCTGATCAATAATGTGCTAAAAAGGATTTTCATGCCAGTATTTTTAAGCATGATGCAAACAGCAATTGAATTACATAAATTTTTTTGTCCCAGCTGAAGAACAAAACTCAGCTTCGTTGCGTCGCACACTTGATCTGTGGAGCAAATGGCATCCAATATAAACGATACTATACAAAAGACATCCGAGATTTTTCTAAAACCCCGGATGTCTTTTACCTTAATTGGAAAACTGAACTATTATCAGATGATTAGTCTACCGTTTCTTCAATCATTAAAAGTTTACCATCCTTACTTACACCCTCTGCAATAATTTTAAACTTCTTGGTTCGATCAGTATTGTAAAAATTGATAGGGATTTTCTGAGTTGTTGAATCAACAATCATTTCCGGTTGCCAGTTTAATGTGAGACGATTATCTCTGTAATCAACATCAGGAGGTGTTGAATAATCCGGACTGTAAAACTCTTTGATAATGCTATATCCATCGTAATCTACAATATCGCCAGAGCTTTCCATTTCCTCATTTAGATCATCTCCGCGTTTGGTATAAATTGCGATGGCGGCATTATTACCACGGGCGCCTATAAATTGAGGATATATTTTAATTAAAGCAATTTGATTAGGAGGTATGGAAGATATAAAACTAGCATCATCCATTCGCATTTCATCAAGAAACAATTGCACAGGTTGTTGTCTGAAATATAAACGATAGTCGTCAAAAAATTGGCTGCTACGACGAACCTGTAAACTGGGAACGCGGCCAATCAGCCATTCAAAAATATTTATCTGTGGTACAAATTGGCCCGTTAAATTAATCGTGCGTGCGTTAATATTGCCGGTAAACATACCGCTCGTATATTTCTTTTCCAATTCTTCGAGCGTAAGGCGGCGGCCAGCAATATTTACATTATCCAGTAACACACCACTGCTTCTGTTGTAGGTGCTATAAGCAGTTTGCATATTATTGATAAGCGACGTGTTTGTGTTTACTGCATTAGGTAACTGCAAAGCTGGCAGGTCAAAAGTTTGATACAAAGAATCTGTATCAAGTTTAACTGTAAGGAATTTACTTTTATCACCCATTACGTCACTAAATAAAACCTTGGCCTTATCAAAGAAAACTACCGAATCCATTTTAAAGCGCCCTTCAGCATCTGTTTTTACCATTTCCAAAGCGCGTCCCGAATCGGAAGTGGCCACCCATACCAAAAGCTCTCTTTCGGCAAAGTTCTTTTTAGAACCTCGAACATTTACCTGTCCTGAAAGTGAGATATAGCCTGGATCTTTATACAGAGGTTTTGTTTTTTGTGTTAAATCTTTCCAGTTAAACCGACGCCAGCCATTTGTGAGCATCACTAAATCCAGCGCTTCTTTAGAGCTGCTGTTTTCTGTGAAATAAAATGCAGGGTTGTGAACATATCCTGGTATATCGCTGGTTAATAAGAAGGAAGATAAAATATTGTCTTTTCTTAAACCAGGTTCGTTGTAATTATCATCCGTAACAGATACTGAAAAATTCCCTTCAATGACTTCTTTAAAATCGATCGATAAGTGATTTTTGCCTCTTGCTTTTGTATTTAGAGTTTGTGCATTTAAGGCTGCGTCAATAAAATATTCTTTATTGTCAATAAATATTAAACGCTCTGCAAGTGGCATTCCGTCTTTATTAAAAAAGTAAGTTGCAAAATACCTGAATGAAGATCACTAGTATTTATCGTTCCGGAAGATGTATTTAGGGGCTGTTTAAATGATATCAGGTTCTGCATTTGTCCAATCAAATAAACCGGTTCAAATGTTGAACCTCCTGCTGAAGTAAAAGAGAAATTAACAGAACCAGGAGCAGTTATTACATTAATAGCTAAACCTGTTGTTGCCACTTGCGGTAAGATAAAAGTTTGTTCTGCAACATCAACAGTATAGGTTTGTCCTGCAGTTGGAGTGAAATTAAAAGCACCCATACCGTCGTGGAAGCTTTTTAATTCAGCAACTTTTGTACCTGATCCATCTTTTACGATTGCTGTAATATTTTCTGGTAAGCCTTTGCTATCGGTGGCCTTGAAAGCCACATTGTTTTCAACGCCTGCCAATAAAGTACCGCCTTCGGGATAAAAGGATAAACGCTTTTCGGCAACAGAGGCTTCTTGTTTATTTTTGGGATTTCTTCCATAAACTCTGATAGCGGTGCTGTACAGATAATCTTTATCATGGTTCAACATTAATGGCGTATAGGCTCTAAACCTGTATGTACCTGTGCTTAAAGTGTCCGGAAGTTCTATCTGGCCATAAGTAATACCATTAAATACAGGTAAAACTTTTTAGCTGTTATTCCTCCATTGCTATTAATGAGTTCTACAAATAAGGTAGAGTTGCGTTGAGATGGTAAAAAGTCTGATAAAAAATATCCCTTAAACCAACTCGTTTGACCGGCAAAATAATCTTTCCTGTCAAGATGTAGGTATACTTTTTCAATGGGACTTTGCTTGTGCCAGTTTTTGAGGCTTATATCTGGCGTTTGGGAAAAGACACTTAATGTAATGAAACAGAAAAGAGGAGATAATATTTTTTATACAAATTCATGATACCTTGTTAAGTTACGAAAAATTTGCTGCTAATGATTTCTCATTGCAACAAATTAATGATGCATTTAACAACGCGTTTGCACAAATTGTATAAATAAAATTAGTTAGAACCTGGTTCCACTATTTTCTCTATCATTAACATACGGCCATCTTCGGTAATGCCCTCTGCAACAATCTTAAAGCGTTTGGTCCTATCGTTATTATAAAAAATTATTGGTATTTCAGGATTCACATTACTTACAAAAAAGACGGTTGCCAGCTCAATGTGAGCCTGTTATCCGCTTTTTCCGGATTAGGTTGCTGGTCATAATTTGGACTATAAAACTCTTTCAAAACATTGTATCCATTGTAAGTAATAATATCTGTTGCGGATTCTATAGAAGCGGAAAAGTCGGCTCCTCTTTTAGTATATATAGCAAGGGCAGTGCCATTTCCTGGGACGGCAACAGAATTAGGGAGTAGTTTTATCATTGCGATCTGGTTAACAGACACGGAGCTCACCATATCTGCGTCAGTTTGCATTTCATCTAAATAAATCGTAACGTTATTTCCTCCGCTTAAACCGGCTCCGCCCCGATAAGATAATACATAGTTGCCTGGTGTTCCAGATACTTGCAAACCGGCTATTCGTCCTTGTAGATATTGAAAAATATCACCTGAAAAGAGTTCATTTCTCAAATCATAAGTACGGCTGTTTATACCACCTGAAAACAAACCACTGGCGTATTCTTCATCAAGTTTCTCAATTTCCGATTTCTGTCTCCCTCTTACTATAACGTTTTCCAGGGTGATACCTTCGGCCTTAATATATTCATCACGGGCATCCAGCATTTTCTGATTATTGGTTAAGGCTGCATTGTCTAACGGAAAAAGTATGGGTTGTAAGGGATATGTACGCCTGATGGAGTCGGAGAGTAATTTAACTCGTATGAATTTGCTTTTTTACCTCTTACTTCAGAGAAAAGAATTTTGTACTTATCATATAAAACCTGCGAATCTAATTTGAAGCGTCCTTCAGAATCGGTTTTAAGCATAAGGGGTATTCCTCTTTGCTTGCTGGATGTATCCAGCGGAGATTTGAATGCAATAATATCCTGGTTGACGAGTGGTTTTTTTGTTCCCTCAATAGTAATAAGTCCACTTAGGTTAATATAGGCGGGGTCCTTAAATTGAGCTGCAGGTAATTTATTTTGACTGACATCCGACCATTTAAATCTCGTCCAACCATGGGTCATCATTACTAAATCCAAAGCGTTTTTAATAGAATCAGCAGGCGAATTAAAATAGTATGCAGGATTATGTACGTAGCCTTTGATGTCACTATTAAGCAAAAACCATGAGTAAATATTTTGAGGCCTCATTCCACCGTCATCATAATCTGCATCGGTTATTGATACAGAAAAATTGCCAATGATAGTGTCTTGCAATGCTATGGAAAACCTGTTGCGTTTATGCTGGTCCGTATTCAATGTGTCAATCTTAAATTCTGCCGGAAGTAAATATTCTTTATTATCAATAAAAGTAAGTCGCTCGGCTAATGGCATATTATCCTTATTGAAAATAGTAAGATGTAATATGCCGGAATAAGAATCAGCTGTAGGAATTATCCCACTAATCTCTTTTTTATCTGAAGGTAATTCATGTGTGAATATGACCTCGTTTTCCATTTGCCCAATCAGATAAGCTGGTTTGAATGTTTCATTTTCATTGTTATACTGAATTTTAAATTGTTTACCGCGGGATGTACTCCTTACTGTAAAAGCGATGCCATTAGTAGTTTGCTGTGGGAGCGGGTATTGTTCTGCCGAACCGTTAATGGTGGCGAAATAATTGCTTCCGGGTTGGGGAATGATAGGAAAAGTACCCATCCCGTCGTGCAAAGTTTTAAAATTTGTTATAACTTCTCCCTTATCGCTTTTTATTTCCCCTTCAATATCCAATGGCATCCCATATTTATCAATTGCTTTGAAGGCAACGATATTCAACAAGCCTGTAATCATATTTCCACCTTCGGGAAAAAAGATACCTGGCTTTTATTTTCAGCAGGATCCTTTTCTTTTTCTTGCTTTCCTTGCCAAAAATTGAAATACGTTTATGAAAAACAAAGCCAGGCTGATTAAGCATCAGCGGAGAATAGGCCCTCAATTGATAAAAACCAGCAGGTATAGATTCGGGTAGCTCTAATTGTCCCCATGTTGCACCAAGACTGGCGGGAAAAACAGCTCTTAAAACTATTTCTGACTGATTGTTAATCAACTCTGCATAGAGTGTGGAATTCTTTGCTGATGGAACAAGTCCCGACATAAAATATCCTTTGAACCATATCGTTTGGCCTGCAAAGTAATTTTCTCGGTCAAGGTGGAGGTATACTTTTTCTACGGAATTAGTCTTTGCCCATTCGGTTAGTTTGTTTTCGAGGCTCTGACTTATGGACGTGATACATACAGTTATTCCAAATAAAAGCAGCAGCAGGATTTTTTCATACAGATTATAATGAGTTAATGAAAGCAAACACATGAAAATAAAACAAATGACTAAACAAAATCACACAAGTTTATTTTTTAACCAAAATATTTTATTGATAAACCGACATTTTGTCCTCATTTTTTCATTGGCAATATTCTTGTCATGCTTAGCTTTGCCACGAATTAGGATCCAATGTGAAAGCATGGCTCCGCCAAAATAAAAAGATAAAAATTATACGGATGAATCAAAACAATGATAAGTTGACAGAACAGGAAGGATTGAATATCAATGCTGATGAAAATTTAAGTGGAACAGAGCACCTTACTGATCCTGTTGAGGAAACACAGTTAGATGCATTAGAAACTGAATTGAATGAAAGCAAGGATAAATATCTTAGGCTTGCTGCAGAGTTTGATAATTTCCGAAGAAGAACTAAAAAGGAAAGAGAAGAGTTTTCGCAAATAGCCAATAAGGATATTGTGCTGGCGTTGTTGGAGGTATTAGATGATGCAGATCGTGCTACTCCACAAATAGAAGCTAGTGAAGATAAAAAATTGAAAGAAGGCATTTCCTTGGTTTTTAATAAATTGAGGAATTTACTTCAAGCAAAAGGTTTGAAAGTGATGGAAGCAAAAGGCGCTGACTTTGATCCCGATCTTCATGAAGCGATCACCGAGATACCAGCACCTTCGGAAGAGTTTGTAGGTAAAATAGTTGATGAGGTAATTAAGGGTTATTACCTGAATGACAAGATTATACGTCATGCTAAAGTTGTTGTTGGTAAATAGTTTTTAAATTTAAAATCGTTCATTTCTTTATTTAATTAATTGATTTTAAATTTTTAAAGAGATCTTATTTCAAATTATAATAGATGTCAAAAAGAGATTTTTACGAAATATTAGGCGTATCCAAAACTGCATCGGCTGAAGAGATAAAAAAATCTTACCGCAAAGTGGCAATGCAATATCACCCGGATCGAAATCCTGGCGATAAGTCTGCAGAAGAAAAATTTAAAGAAGCTGCAGAAGCATATGAGGTTTTAAGCGATACAGACAAAAGGTCGCAATATGATCGTTTTGGTCACGCTGGTTTAAGTGGTGCGGGTCGTGGTGGATTTGGTGGCGGCATGAACATGGATGACATTTTTAGCCAATTTGGCGACGTATTTGGTGATGACATTTTTGGCAGCTTTTTCGGTGGCGGCAGAGGAAGAGGTGGTGGACAAAGAGCGCGTGGGGTGCGAGGAAGTAATCTTCGTGTAAAACTTAAACTTACTTATGAAGAAATTGCAAAAGGCGTTACTAAAAACATCAAAGTAAAAAAATATACTGGTTGTACCACATGTGGTGGTAACGGAGCAAAAGATAAAGGAAGTATAGAAACTTGCCGCACTTGCCAGGGAAGCGGACAAGTGAGGAAAGTTCAGAATACATTTTTAGGACAAATGCAGACCGTTACAACTTGTCCTGAATGTAATGGAGAAGGCAGTACTATTACAGCTAAATGTTCTAATTGTAAAGGCAGCGGAAGAATTTATGGAGAGGAAACCATTTCGATTGACGTTCCCGCAGGTGTGCAAGCAGGTATGCAGCTAAGTGTTGGAGGCAGGGGGAATGCAGGTGAGCGCGGCGGAGCTCCAGGCGATCTGATTGTATTGATAGAAGAAGATACACATCCTGAACTGCAACGCGAAGGTTTAAATGTGGTTTTCGACCTACACATATCTTTTACTGATGCTGTATTTGGTATCAACGCAGAAGTTCCAACTATTGATGGCAGGGCTAAAATAAAAATTCCGCAAGGAACGCAAAGTGGAAAAATTTTCAGGCTCAAAGGAAAAGGTTTTCCTAACGTTCACTCCAGCTACGAAAAGGGCGATCAGCTTATTCACGTAAGTGTTTGGACCCCTCAAAATTTGAGTGATGAAGAAAAAGCTTCTTTGGAAAAGCTTTCTGATTCTCCTAATATGAAGCCTCAACCCGAAAAGTCAGAAAAAGGTTTTTTTGATAAGATCAAAGATTTGTTTAATTAAGCCGCTGATACAAATTAGTTAAAGCTGTTGCATATTTGCAGCAGCTTTTTTTGTTGATATGTTTTTACTCCATTTTAGTATCTTGCCATTTCTTTAAAAAACTTTAAATGTTTCAGTTAAATAATAAAAAAGCGATTGTAACCGGAGGCGGAAGCGGCATCGGTAAAGCGGTCTCCCTGTTGTTTGGTAAATCAGGAGCACAGGTATTTGTTACCGACCTCAATAAAGAAGCTGCTGATAAAACAGTTGAAGAAATAATTGCTGCTGGTGGAAAAGCTAGTGCAGTAGTTGTAAATGTAGCGGATCAGAAAGAAGTAATTGATGCTTTTAAAGAAGCAGGTGCTGTTGATGTATTGGTGAACAGTGCAGGTGTTTCGCATATCGGCAAATTAGAAACTACCTCTGAGTCGGATTTTGACAAAGTGTATAACGTAAATGTAAAAGGTGTTTACAATTGCCTTTACGCCGCTATTCCACTAATGAAGCAAAATGGAGGAGGGGTTGTTTTAAACCTGGCTTCAATTGCCTCAAGCGTAGGCATCCCGGACAGGTTTGCATATAGCATGAGCAAAGGTGCTGTTTTAGCCATGACGTTATCTACTGCGAAAGATTACATAAAAGATAATATTCGTTGTAATTGCATTTCTCCAGCGCGTGTGCATACTCCGTTTGTTGATGGATTCCTTGCAAAAAATTATCCAGGCAAGGAAGCTGAAATGTTTGAAAAACTATCACAAACGCAACCCATCGGTCGTATGGCGAAGCCGGATGAAATTGCTGCGCTGATTTTATATTTGTGTAGTGATGAAGCTTCGTTTATTACCGGTTGCGATTACCCGATCGACGGCGGATTTATAAAACTAAATAATTGAGACCATAAGGAATATTAAATATAAAATTTCAAATAATAAATTAGAAATATGAAATTGATCAGATTCGGGCAGGTTGGCGAAACAGGAACAGGCGTTATTATTGACGACGTAAAATATGATACGTCTGCCTTCGGCGAAGATTACAACGAAAAATTTTTCGAAACAGATGGACTTGCCCGTCTTGAAAAATTTGTAAGAGATAATAAAGACACGCTACCAAAAGTTAACGATAATGAAAGATTAGATAGCCCGGTCGCGCGTCCTTCCAAAATACTTTGTATAGGGTTAAACTATGCCGATCATGCTAAAGAAACAGGAGCTGCTGTTCCACCAGAGCCGGTTATTTTTATGAAGTCGAGCACTTCGCTTTGCGGCCCAAACGATAATGTTATTATACCAAGAAATTCTGTTAAAACCGATTGGGAAGTTGAGCTTGCTATAGTTATCGGTAAAAAAGCCAGCTATGTTGAAGAAGCTGAAGCAATGGATTATGTAGCCGGATATGTATTGCACAACGATGTTAGTGAACGCGAGTTTCAGTTAGAGCGTGCAGGCACTTGGGATAAAGGAAAAGGTTGCGATACTTTTGCGCCGCTAGGCCCATTCCTGGCTACTAAAGACGAAATTGCTGATCCAGATAACCTGCGTTTGTGGTTAAAAGTAAACGGACAAACCATGCAGGATGGAACAACGGCAAACTTCATTTTTAAATTGCCTTATGTCATCTCTTACGTAAGCCAGTTTATGACGCTATTGCCCGGAGATGTAATATCTACAGGTACTCCGGCGGGAGTTGGTATGGGTTTTAGTCCTTCGGTTTATCTCAAACCCGGCGATGTAATTGAATTGGGTATTGATGGATTAGGAACGTCTTCACAAACCTGCGTTGCGTGGAGTAAGTAGGAAGTGAGTTGACGGATGACAGTTGTTTGTTCACAGTCTGTCATCGGTCAACTGTCAACTAACAACTTGATTATGGTTCAAACAATAGACGCACACCAACATTTTTGGGTATTCGATCCCGTAAGAGACAGCTGGATCGATGATTCGATGAAAGTCATTCAAAGAGATTTCTTACCCAAAAATCTGAAACCTGTTTTGGATGATAATGGCATCGACGGTTGTGTGGTTGTACAAAGCGATCAAACCGAAACTGAAAATCTTTTTCAGCTTACCAATGCCATGCAGCATGATTTTGTAAAAGGCGTTGTTGGCTGGGTTGATCTGCGTGCAAAAAACATTGAAGATAAATTATCGCACTACAGTTATTATAAAAAGATGAAGGGCTTTCGCCATGTTTTACAAGGTGAGAAAGACCGGGCATTGATGCTAAAGAAAAACTTCATGAAAGGTATCAGCCTTTTAGAAAAATATAAATTCACTTACGATATTCTTATTTTCCCTGATCAGTTGAAATATGCTAAACAACTAGTAGAGGCATTCCCTAATCAAAAATTTGTAATCGATCATATAGCTAAACCTTATATTAAAGATGGCAAGATCGATGGCTGGAAGCAGGATATACAGGCTATTGCTACATTACCGAATGTATCTTGCAAGATAAGCGGCATGGTAACCGAAGCCGATTGGAAAAAGTGGAAGCCTGCAGATTTTACGCCATACCTGGATACAGTTGTTGAAGCATTTGGAACCAAACGTATCATGTACGGCAGCGATTGGCCGGTATGCCTGGTGGCAGCTTCTTACAAAAAAATGAAATCAATAGTTGATCATTACTTCGCCACCTTTTCTGAAACGGAAAAGAATGCTTTTTATGGAGGTAATGCAATAAAGTTTTATAAATTAACTACATAACATTTCCAAGTATTGACAAACTCTGAATTATTTTGATTAATAGCTGCTACTTCAATATCAAAGCGCCCAAGGGCGGAAGATTAATAGTGATGCGGTATTTTTTATTATCATCTTCCAAACATTCGCTGCGTATTTCTTTATTGAAAAAATCGCCGGTGCCGCCAAATTCCTTAATGTCAGAGTTGAAGATTTCCTGTGTATATTCTTTGCCGTAGCTTTCTATAACCCAGTTGTAGCGTGGTTCTGGCGTTGCATTTAAAATAATTAATACATCGTCTTCAGGTTGCGATCCGTTTCTTTTATATACCATCACACTTTCGTTACGATGGTTTAAATCGATCCATTCAAACCCATCCTGGCTAAATTGTTTTACATGTAAAGCAGGTTCATCTTTCAACGTTTTATTCAGGGTTTTAAGGCAAGCCTGTGCGCCTTTGTGGCTATCATATTCCAGCAAATGCCAGTCTAATTGCGACTTATAATTCCACTCGGTCGTTTGTCCAAATTCGCTACCCATAAATAACAGTTTGCCACCAGGATGTGTCCACATATATGTAAAGAATAATCGCAGGTTTGCAAATTTTTGCCAAAGGTCGCCAGGCATTTTATAAAGTAGCGGGCTTTTACCATGCACCACTTCATCATGGCTGATTGGCAGCATGAAGTTTTCGTCATAATAATACATCATGCTAAAAGTGAACTGGTTTTGATGATTGGTGCGGTGTATCGGATCGAGCTTGAAATAATCAAGCGAATCGTGCATCCAACCCATCATCCATTTCATACCAAAGCCGAGCCCGCCGCCAAATGTAGGCCTTGAAACGCCCGGCCAGTCAGTCGCTTCTTCAGCAATAGTTTGTACGCCATTGAAATCACGATAGACCATTTCGTTTAAATTTTTTATAAACTCAATTGCCTCCAGGTTTCCATCGCCGCCATGTTCGTTAGGTTCCCATTCACCTTCTTTTCGCGAATAATTCAGTTTTAACATAGAACTCACTGCATCTACTCTTATGCCGTCAATATGAAAATAGTCGAACCAAAACCGCGCATTACTTATTAAAAAAGATTTTACTTCACCTCTTTTATAATTAAAAATATAACTGTTCCAGTCTGGATGAAAGCCCTTGCGCATATCGCCATATTCATAAGTGTGATTGCCATCAAACATGAATAGCCCGTGCGCATCATAAGGAAAATGCGAAGGCACCCAATCTAAAAGAACACCAATTCCTTCCTCGTGAAAAGCATCTATCAGCCGCATCAGACCTTGCGGATCTCCAAATCGGGAAGTTGGTGCATAATAGCCAGTTATCTGGTAACCCCAGCTTCCATCAAAAGGATGCTCAGCAACTGGCATAAATTCAACATGTGTAAACCCCATTTCCTTTACATAAGGAACCAGTTTTTCACGTATTTCATCATAAGTAAGATATTTGTGCTCGTCGTTTGCGTCAGGTCTTAACCAGCTTGCCAAATGCACTTCATATACACTCCAGGGCGCACTTAACGAGTTATGCTTTTCTCTTTTCTGCATCCAGTCATTATCATTCCAATCGTAGTGCAAATCCCATGTGATGGATGCGGTAAGCGGTTTCACTTCCCAAAAATTAGCAAAGGGGTCACCTTTGTCCATCACTTTGTTATTAGGCCCCACAATATGATATTTATACACTTCGCCATAATTAAATCCGGGAATAAAACCTTCCCAAATACCGCTATTATCCCATCGGGCTGTAAGCGGATGCGAGAGCTTGTTCCAATCATTAAAATTGCCTGTGACAAGAACAAACTTAGCACTGGGCGCCCATACACAAAAATACATGCCCCAAACGCCGTTCACCTGTAATAAATGCGATCCAAACTTCTCATAAAGTGTATAATTGGTACCTGTCTGAAAATTCGCAATATCTTCCTCAGTTAAAATAGAATAATTCCAAACTGGTTTTGATGTATCTATAAAATTATCTTTCTCAAATTTTTCCTGAAAGATTTTAATGTTGGCTGGCATGTATAATGTTTGAAGCAATTTACGATAATTATGATAGTCATAAAATCTTTCACGTTTTAAACAGGTCGCTTCACCGGTAAAAACATGTTGTTTACCGGAACTATCTAACTTAACCGAACGGGGATTTTTATTTTTGGCTATCAAAATAAGAAAAGTAGATATTTACGTTATGTTCGTAGATATTTGGTTTTATCGTATTTTAACAAAAGTTTGAGTAACTTGAATTTTTTTAGCGCTAAGTTTATGCATTTTTGTCTTTTATGCATCTTAATTGCTTATAACTATCGAAACAAACTATGAGATTTTATTTAACAATTGCTCTCCTAAGCTGCCTTTGTTCAACAACCTTTGCCCAAACCACAAGTATAAAAGGTGCTTTAATAGATTCTGCTGACCAAAGAAGTTTACAAAACACAGTGATAGCGCTAATGAACAGTAAGGATTCTGTGTTGATAGATTTTGCCCGCGCTGGTTCAAATGGAGACTTTGAATTTACCGTTGCTGACACAGGAAGTTATATACTTTTAGTAACGCATCCCTACTTTGCTGATTTTAGCGAAAAGTTTAACATGCAACCCGGAAAGCCCATCAACATGGGCTTTATTAATATGATATCGAAGGCTAAGTTGATGGACGAGGTGATCGTGAAAACAGGTGCACCCATAAGGATAAAAGGAGATACCACCATTTATACAGCTGATAGTTTTAAGGTTAGGGAAGGTGCAAATGTAGAAGAGTTATTGAGAAAGCTGCCTGGCGTACAGGTAGACCGAAATGGAGAAATAACTGCTTTGGGTGAGAAGGTGGAAAGGTTTTTAGTTGATGGAGAAGAGTTTTTGGAAGTGACCCGGGAATTGCCACTAAAAATTTAAGAGCAGATATCGTTAAAGATGTTCAGGTTTATAAAGGGAAAAGCGATCAGGCTGCATTTACAGGTATCGACGATGGCCAAAGTAAACAAACGATGAACCTTGTGTTGAAAGAGGATAAGAAAAAAGGATATTTTGGAAAGGTTGAAGCAGGCGGCGGGTTGAAAAATGATAATCAACCTGGCGATCAAAATAAGTTTAATAATGCAATTATGTTTAATGCATTTAAAGCTAAAAGAAAAATATCAGCATACGGCATAATGAGCAACACAGGTAAGCTTAATTTAGATTGGGATGATAGAAGCAAATTTGGTGGAGGGGATGACGTGCAGACAACAGATGATGGAAATATTTATTTTTCAGGAGGAGGCGATTACAATTCTAGCGATGGCATACCTACGAACTGGAATGGAGGTTTACATTATAGTAATAAATTTAACCAGGACAAGCAAAGTATTAATGCCGGTTACAGGGTGACGAAAATAAATGCGCCAACACAATCGCAAACCTATACTAGAAACTTTTTGCCGGATTCTACCTGGCTTAGTTACAACGATAATAATTCATATAGCTCAAATTTAAAACAAGGCGGTAACATTATTTTTGAAACCAAGCTTGATTCTATGAACACTTTAAAGTTGACAGCAAGTGGTAATAAGAATAATAATGAGTCGAGTTATAATTATTACAGCGAGAACAGGAATGTTGACAGCTCATTTATTAACGCAAATAACAGGCATGGAGAGAGGGCTGCAGATAATACCAATATTAATGCGAACCTTCTTTGGATGCATAAATTTAAAAAACTGTATCGTACTATTTCAATAAATGGCGGCTTTAATTATACTAAATCTGCTGGAAGTGATATGCTATATTCCAAGTTGGATTTTTTGAAAATGGAGTGATTGATAGTACGGCTATAATAGATCAAAATACATTGTCTGATAACTTATCGAATAACTACAATACACGAATTGCTTATACAGAGCCGTTGATGAAAGATGTTTATCTTGAATTGAGCTATGCCTTCGGACTTACTAATAACACCAACGATAGAAATGTGTATGCTAATAGCGGAACTGGCATATACGATAATCTTATTGACTCGTTAAGTAATAACTATGAACTTAATTTAATGAGTAATGCTCCGGGCGTCAATTTTAGATTTAATAAAAAGAAATTAAACTTCTCTGTAGGAACTTCTGCAGCATTTACTAGTTACGAGCAAATTGACCTGACAAGAGACATTACAAGAGATTATAGCTTTGTGAACCATAGTCCCAGGGCTAACTTGACTTACAAAATAAAACCCAGCGAGACATTGAATTTTTACTATAACGGATATGGCCGGGCTCCATCTTTAGATCAGTTACAACCAATACCCGTAAATACCGACCCGCTTAATATTTATGTTGGTAATCCTTCATTGAAACCTTCCTTTAATCATAGCTTTAATGTGTACTATAACATGTTTAAAATGTTGACGGAAAGGAATATTTGGGCGAACATCAGGTACAATTTCACACAGGATGCGTTCACACAATTCAGTGAGTTTAATGAAGGCGTTCGTCGATATTATACAGTAAATACTAATGGAGTTGCTAATTTCAGTTCGAACATTAACTACGGGTTTAAACTCAAAAGCATAGGTATGCGCTTAGGCGCTGGAGGCGGTTATAACTTTAATAGGAGTGTGGATTTTGTAAGTAATTTCAGTTCGAATGCCGGGCAAAGCCTAAAAAATATTAGCACAACAAATAGTTATAGTATTAGACTTAACATTTACAAAAGTGTGGATGATAAGTACGACTTTGGTCTGTTTCCTAATGTAAGCTACAATAACACGAAAGGTACTGTCAGCACTATCGCAAATGCTAAATACTGGAGTGGCGGCTTTAATATATGGGGGAATGTGCAGTTGCCATTAAAATTTGAGATCAGGATGGATGTTGATGGAAATTATACGCAAAAATTACCTGGATATCCATCTGGTAATAACTTTACTATCTGGAATGGGTTCCTTACAAAGAAGATTTATAAAAATCAGTTCGAAGCCAGGTTGTCTGTATATGATATCCTTAACCAAAATAGAGGTTATAATCGAAACTTTGATAGCTTTAGGTTTACTGAAAGTTATCGTACAACACTACAAAGATTTTGGCTGATTTCGTTTGTGTGGAATATTACGAAAAACGGCGCTGTTCCTACGCCTGCAAAATAGTGTATGAATATTTTTAGATCAATCATTTGTAGATTATGCTAATAACATCACAGTTGTAAAAATTAAAGAATGAAGCAAGTTTTATTAATAGTATTTACACTTTGCGCCGTAGTATTTGTGCAAGGTCAGAAATTCATAAGTGGCGGAGTTATTGAATTTGAAGTAAAGACTAATATACAGAAGTATCTTGGGTATCGCTGGGGTGTTGATCTTGATGAGGATGATTTTTTAAGAAGCTTATAGCTTCGCAGCCTCAGTTTACGGTTAATTATTATAAGTATAAATTCAATAATAATAAATCTACTTTTCAGTTTGATAGAAATGCTGATACAAAAAAAGTTTCTCCGTGGTTAAGTTTTGTAAACGAAGATGATTTTTGGTATAATGATTATGCTGATAAAAAATTTGTAAATCAGAAAGCAATAGACGATAATTATATTATTTCAGGTGATCTGAAAAATATACAGTGGAAGTTATATCCAAATGATAATACTATAATTGCTGGTTTTAATTGTAGAAGAGCCAGCACAGTTTTATATGATAGCGTATATGTATTTGCATATTATACTGACGAAATAACCATAAGCGGCGGCCCAATGAGCTTAAACGGATTGCCTGGGATGATTCTCGGCGTAACGATTCCTCGCCTATATACAAGTTGGATCGCTACCTCTGTTTCGCTTGATGAACAACCGATTAAGGAACCCACAAAAGGTAAAAAGAAAAATGAAGCAGAGCTGCTACAGATATTGACAGAGTTCGGTAAATCGCGTGCTAAAGAGTATAAAAATGCAACAAGATATATTAGCCCTATGATATGGCAAACCTTTCTATAGACCTATTTATATAGCAACCGCATATTATGCACGGTTTGTTGACGTACTAAAAATGCTTTGCCTTCCGCATATTGTTTTATCGAAGTTTCATCATAATGCCGAATGGTTAAAAGGGTTAAGCCTGGCGTAACCTGCACATTAAAGTTTTGAGCAGCTTCGGCAGCAAACTGATTGATCTTCTCTTCTTTATAATCGAAAGCGTAAATGATGTTGATAGCACCGTTTTGCGTAAGCGTTGGCGTAATAAATAGTTTTTCAAAAAGCTCGTAAAGCATTTCTGTATTATGTTCGCCAATAAAAGAAAAGTCTTTTGATTTTAACTCAATCATTACCTGATTTCTTTTAATTACGATAATTGGTGGTAGGTTTTTGACGACATTATTATGTATATGTGTTCCTGGTAAATCTGCATTCAGAAAGCATTTTACATACAATGGAATACTTTTGTTTTGCAGCGGCTTTATAGTTTTTGGATGAATAACTTGCGCACCGTAATAAGCCATTTCAATAACTTCGGTATAGTTAAGTTCTGCAATTGGCTTAGCATCTTCAATTTCTTTAGGATCGGCATTCATAACGCTTTCCACATCTTTCCATATGGTTTGGCTTTCAGCATCCAGCATATTCGAAAATACCGCAGCACTATAATCGCTTCCTTCACGCCCCAACGTTGTACTTTCATTTTCATCAGTGGCGCCAATAAAACCTTGTGTTAGTACTATGGAACCCGCTTCTAATATGGGCTTTATGACTTCGTCGACTTTTTTTGAGTAAAATCCCAGTCAATATTGGCGTCTCTGAAATTATCATCAGTCCTGATAATGTCACGTACATCGATCCATTCATTCGTAATATTTACTTCATTTAAATAATGGCTTACAATGGCGGTCGATAATAATTCACCTGCACAAACAATCTGATCATAATAATAATCATATTCCCTAACTGGGTTGTCATGTAATAACCATTCTACTTCGGTAAAAAAATCTTTTAGTTGTGCTTCGCAGGCAAGGTAATTGGTTACTAGTAAATATTTAGCTGTGGTTAAATGCTGCTGCTTTATCTGGTCAAAAAATTGTAGCGCCTCATCTTGCTTTTTCGCATAGAACGCCTCGGCCACTTTCTCCAGCGCATTGGTGGTTTTTCCCATTGCAGAAATAACAATCAACAATGGTTTGCCTTTATAAGATTGCAAAATATCAGCCACATTCTTGATACGCTCCACGCTATTAACCGACGCTCCACCAAATTTAAAAACCTTCACCATTTATATTTTTTGAATTGCAAATGTCGTGGTTTGGTTGAATGGAAAGTTAGAATGTTGAAAAGTTTATAAGTTGAAAGGCAATATTCCTGCTATACTAAGCGCCGTCTCTTTAGATTCTGTGCTGTAGCCTTCTTGCTCCAATATATTTTTTTGAATCAGCTGTAGAATATAGATCGTCGATCTTGTGTCACTCACTTTTACTGATGTGCAAATGGCATCCTATTTAAACGACAAATGTCCATTGCCGATTTAGTAATTATCAATATTTAAACTTTCAACTCCCCACATATCACAACTATATTGTAGTTTTATCGCATGGAAAATGTGATGATTTCTGTAAACGACCTGGTGAAGAATTATGGTAATTTTAATGCTGTAAAAGGCATTTCCTTTGAGGTGTATGAAAATGAAATCTTCGGATTGCTGGGCCCAAACGGAGCGGGCAAATCCACCACGCTGGAAATTATTGAAACGCTTCGCAAAAAAACCAGCGGAAAAATTGAAGTAGCCGGATACGATTTAGATAAAAAACCAAATACCATCAAAAGTCTTATTGGTGTTCAGTTACAGGCCAGCAGTTATTATCCCGGTTTAAATCTGTTGCAATTAATCGATCTGTTTGGCGGATTGTACAATCAGGATGTGGACGGAATGGAGTTGCTGCGTTCGGTAAATTTAGAGGAAAAGGCAAAAGCCAAATTTAAGGAATTGAGTGGTGGACAGAAGCAAAGGTTTTCTGTAGCAACAACACTTATTAACAAGCCCAAAGTTATTTTTTTGGATGAACCAACAACTGGCCTCGATCCGCAGGCCAGGCGTAATTTGTGGGAGTTGATAAAGGAAATTAAATCGCAGGGAACAACTGTTATTATTACAACACATTATATGGATGAAGCCGAATATCTATGCGACAGGATCGCGATTATCGATTCGGGCAAAATTGTAGCTTTAGACACGCCGGATAACTTGATTGATCATTTGGTGGCTTCTGGCTTTGAAAGGCCAAGGGAAGTAAAGAAAGCAAACCTGGAAGATGTTTTTATACAACTTACAGGAAAAACTTTACGGGATGACTAATCATTTTTGAATAATTATAATCAATAAAAAATATTAATATGGATTTGAATTTACAACACAAATTACGTTCAGCTATGAATGAAAAAATCGAAAAACAAAAACAATCAGGCCGCGATATTTTTGGAAGCCAATAAAAGTAAAGAAGGTGTAAAAGAGTTAGAAGGCGGCATACAGTATGAGGTAATAAAAGAGGGCACTGGTACTCAGCCCGTATTGGCTGATTCAATTACAGCGCATTATAAAGGTGCTTTATTAGATGGTAAAGAATTTGACAGCTCATTTAAAAGAAACCAACCATTTACTGCGCGCCTCACACAATTGATACAAGGTTGGCAAATAGCCATACCGTTGATGAAAGAGGGAAGCCATTGGAGACTTTGGATACCATCAGATCTGGCTTATGGCGACAGGGGAGCGGGTGGCGATATTCCGGGAGGTGCAACATTGTTGTTTGAAGTAGAATTGCTGAAAGTAAACCGTTAACAATGGAGATCGAAAACCAGTATCCGATTGGTAAACTGGAGTTGCAGGATTTTTCTTCGGCCGTTAAAGAAAGAGCATTGGGCGATATTCGTTTTCTGCCCAATGCGCTGGAAGCGGCTATTACCAACCTGGTGAAGCGCAATTGCACACACCTTATAGAGAAGGTGGTTGGACGGTACACCAGTTGGTGCATCATGTGGCGGATAGCCATATCAATGCTTACACAAGGTTTAAACTTTGTATGACAGAAAACCTACCAACTATAAAAACTTATGATGAAAACTTATGGGTGCAGTTAGATGATGTAAAAGCTTTGCCCGTAAATATGTCTATCACGTTGTTGTATGCTTTACACATGCGTTGGGATGAAGCAATAAAAAACTTAAAAGATGAGGATTGGCAACGTGCTGCATACCATCCCGAAATGAAGAAAGAACTTTCGCTTTGGTATTTTCTACAATCTTATGCATGGCATGGAAGGCATCATGTAGCGCAGATAAATGGTTTGCGGGAAAAGAGGAGATGGTGACGAAGTTGAGAATAGTTGATAAGTTGAAAGGTTGATAAGAAGACCCTTCGGCAAGTTCAGGATGACAGCATCGCAGCATTTGTCAGGTTGAGCTTGTCGAAACCCAGCATGGGAATTTGTTAACATTCGTTGGTTTCGTTTAAATAGGCTGAGCTATATTCTGCAGCACAAGCGAGCGTGGCAAGATCGAAGAGTTATATTCTTTAGCTGGCTCAATAAAAAATACTTATGATAGATTTAAAATGGAAGACATTAAAATCGGAGCAGTTATTTAACGATCTGTGGTTTAAGGTGCGCAAGGATACATGCGAAACGCCGCAGGGGAAAATTGTCGATCCTTACTATGTGTATGAATTTCCAACATGGGTTACATGCTTTGCTTTGACTGAAGATAATAAAGTGGTGATGGAAATGCAGTACAGGCACGCCATTGGCGAAACCTGCTGGGAAATTCCGGGGGGTGTGTGGACGATGAAGATGCCGATTTTGAAACCGCCATAAAGAGAGAGCTACTCGAAGAAACAGGATATGAATTTGAAAGCTTTGAATACCTTGGCAAAACCTGCGCCAACCCATCTACCAATAATAATTGGATGCACATGTTTTTAGCAAGGGGAGGTAAAAAAACATCAGATCAAAACCTTGATGCGAATGAAGAAATACATGTGGAGCTGATGGACCTGGAAGCATTTAAAGAAAAATTTAGAAATAATGAATTTATACAATCGATGCACGTAACCTGCATGTTATATGCGTTGATTAAGTTGGGAGAATTGAAGGTGTGAGAGAGATGACAGAGGATAGATGACAGCGCGTTCGTACATTATACATCGTACATTGCTATGCCTTATCGCAAACATTTAAATAAGGACAAAATTTTAAAAGCAGTTATCAAACAGCAGGAATCGCATACGCTGGAAGTTAGAAAAAATATGTGCCTGCATATTTGCGCTTCTATTATGAGTCAGCAATTAAGTACCAAAGTGGCTGCTGTGATTTATGCCAGATTTTTAAATCTTTTTAAATCCAAAAATCCTAAACCGGCTGTTATACTTGATGTTTCTCATGAACAGTTAAGAAGTATTGGTTTGTCTAACTCAAAAGCTGTTTACATAAAAAATGTCTGCCAGTTCTTTATCGAGCATAAACTAACAGATGCGAAGCTTTACAAATTGAGCAACGAGGAGCTGATTGAATTGCTAACGCAGATAAAAGGAGTGGGGAAGTGGACGGTGGAAATGATATTGATGTTTGCGCTTGGCCGGGAAGACGTGTTTTCTACCGGGGATTTCGGTATCCAAAAAGCAATGATTCAATTGTATCATATTCAATATACAAATCAAAAAGATTTGATCGAGCAGATGATTGCTATTTCTAACAAGTGGAGCCCTTATCGAAGCTATGCCTGTAAGCACTTATGGCGTTATTTGGACGTGCCGCTGATACCGGTATAAATTGCCACGAATGCACACCTCACCCCCGACCCTCTCCTAAAGGAGAGGGAGTTAGAAGTTCAAAATATTATGCCGGTGTAAATGATATTGCAACCGCAGCAGTCTGCAAACCCTTTGGCAATTGTATGGTGATCTTTCCATCTTTTGCAGACCACTTTAGCTTTTGCTTTGTTTGAAGCAATATCATTTTCGATCCTTTGGCCGGCATGTTGCCGCTCCATTCAATAGAGGTTGGCAACGCTTCGCCATCTTTTAAAGGAAGTAAGGCATACATGGTTTTTCCGTCTTTAGATTGAGTGAAGAAAGTGTTTCCGTCTTTATAAACTTCTGTAGTCCGTGTATTGTAAATCGCTTCGCCGTTAACGTCCATCCATTTTCCTACTTCTGCAAGCCGATCAATGATGGGTTGCTGCAACGTACCGTCGGCACTGGGCCCTACTCCAAGCAATAAGCTACCGCCTTTGGCAACAATTTCAATTAAGCTACCAATAACTCTCGACGCTGATTTAAATTTTTCGTTGGGTACATAACCCCAGGCACCGCCCAACGTCATGCAGCTTTCCCATGGATTGTCTATTTTATGATCTGGAATCCGTTGTTCCGGAGTCTGATAATTTTCATAAGCGCCATGAACCGTCCTGTCAACGATAAGTAGTCCAGGCTGGGCTTTGCGCGCCATTGTAGCAATTTTAGGCATATCAATATCCTGGCTCCACTCCGGGATTGGTGCTCCCCAGCTTAGCACTTCCGCGTTTACTGTTTCGCGCGGCCTTACCCAGCCGCCATCCAGCCAAAGTATATCCATGCTGCCGTAATCGTGCATCAGTTCGCTGATCTGATTGTAAGTATATTGTTTAAAAGCATTCCATCGCCACGGATATTTTCTGATGTCATAATTATTGTTTCGATTAGGAGTAGCATATACCGGCCACCAATAATTTGGGCTATGCCAATCGGGCTTTGAGAAATAGGCGCCAATCATCATGCCTTCTTTTCTGAAGGCGTCAAACACATATTTCGCCACATTGGCTTTGGGATTGTTTTTAAAAGGGCCATCTGTTATTTTAAAATCTGTTTCTTTAGTGTCGAACATACAAAAACCATCGTGATGTTTTGTAGTAAACACCAGGTATTTCATACCCGCTGTTTTAGCGGCTTTGGCCCACTGATCGGGATTGAAGTTTACCGGGTTGAAATCCTCTTTCAATCCCCAATACCATTTTTTATAATCGCCGTAGTAAGAATTGCTGTCGCGCGTTATCCAATCTTCTGAACATAAAGACCATGACTCGATCATACCTGGTACTGCGTAAAGCCCCCAATGTATAATCATCCCGAACTTCTGATCCTGCCATTTATCTAATTTTTGTTTAACCAGCGGATCTGTCGGTGCTTCATATTGAGTGGATGCGGGGTGGATACCTTGTTGCTGGGCGGAGGCGGTGATGCTCCATGCCATACAAATCAAAAAGAGATTTTTTTCATAATAATTTATTCGTGAGCTTACTGGATTAAGTAAATATAAATATTCTGAGGAGCTAAATTTACACGAACAGATATTAAAAAACCGCCCGGAGGCGGTTTTTTAAAAAGTTTATATATGTTACCTTCCCGTCCACCAAATCGGTGAAGTAAAATTGTTTTGAGATCTTACCGCGTTGTAATTCTCTCTATTGTTCAGTTCTTCACTTCCTGGGTAAATCATACGTTCCATAAAAACATAATTGGAGGGTGACTTTTTTACTCGGGTGCCTAATTCTTTATACAATCGCCTTGTGTCGGCCCATAGTTCATACGGCTTCATCATGTTAAAATGAACATACTTCTGATCATAAATTAAGGCCTTTTTGCCATCAGCATTGGCAGCAGTAAACTCGGTTGCTTTTGCAGCGAGGAAAATATCTATTGTTGCTTGCGAAGGCTTTGTTACTGAAGACGCTGGTATTTTACCTGCATAGTTGGAAGTATTTAAAGCATTTGCTTCATAGTATATATCTATTGAATGCTGTATGGCTTTTTTGTATTCATCAACTGCACTTATATTGATATCTGGCCAGCGTAATGCAGATTCGGCAAGAATCAGGCTGATTTCTGAGGATGTAATGATCTGGTATGGGAATTTGTAGTTTGTTTCGAACGTTGTTCTATTATAAAGCGATGGGAATGTAGCTGTCAAATCAGTATTGGTTATTTGTGACCGAATGGCGTCCACATCATTACCTTCTGTGGGCATTGGCGAATAATTACCATTTCTGTCGGGTTGAAACAGAACCTTTAATCTTGGATCTTCAGGCATACCGGTTGGTTTAAGAATTTTATACATATTTTCCGGCATCCACATTACACCTCTTTGTTCTACCATACTGCGAAATACTAAATATTCCAAAGCGCGGTCAGGTTGCCGATCAACATGTGTAATTGAACTTTCCCTATCCTTAGCATACTGTCCATCTGCAAGTAACTCTTGTATCGCTGCCTTTGCCGCGTCAGGTTGAGCCACGGATAACCGCATAGCCAGCCTCATGCGCAAGCTATTTGCAAAGGTCCTCCATGTAGTAACGTTTCCCCCGAACCAAACATCTTGTGTACGGAAGGCCTGATGAGCAACACTGGTGCTCAATTGATAGCCGCTTAAAGAGGTTGCCACTTCCTTTAAATCGGCCAGCATTCCTGTGTAAATTTCCTGCTGCGGATCAAATTTGGGAAAGAAATTTCCGTCGAAAGCCTGTAATGCATCTTTGTACGGCACGCTATTATATATATCTGCCAGATGATAGAAAAGATAATTTTTTATTATCCTACTTGACAGCATGAAGATTTGATAATCTTGTTTTTGATCTTCTGGTAATGCAGCGTACGCATCTTCCATGTAATGAATTACACGGAGCCGACCATACAGATTACTGTAAGGATTGGTTCCCCAACTTGGATCGGTGATGTCGCCGGCATTTGCAAAACCGCCAGAACCCAGACGAGGATTAAAGGCTGCAAAGGTATGATACATCTCACCATAATCGTATCTGAAAATTCCCAGCGTTTGCTGAAGTTGAGTTAGAAAGCCTTCTATATTAGGATCGGTAAATCCATCTGGGTTTAAAAATTCTGCATCTAATTTCTTTTTGCAGGAATTTAATCCGATGAGCATTGTTGCAGCAAAAAGCATCAAGGCCCAACACTTCATTTTTACATGTATATATTTCATGATGTATTTTTTAAAAACTTGCTCGTAATGAAATTCCATAACTTCTGGCAGTTGGCCATGCATTGTTTTCGTAAAATGCATTGGTTCCGTTAATCGCTTCTGCATCTACGTTTGGCATTGTTTTATGGATATAGAAAAGATTGTTAGCAAATAATGAAACTTGTAATTTACTAAAATGCATTTTTGAGGTAATGTTTTTTGGCAAGCTATATGCCAGCACTACATTTCTCATTTTAATGTAATCATTTTTATAGATTACATCTGGCTGTATATCCAGAAAGCTTCTCCAATAGTATGAATATTTATCGGCGGCAGTGACAATAATGTCATTTTTTACAAAACCACCGTTTCCATCGGATTTTACGCCATCTAAAATTACTCCGTCATGCATGATGAAAGTATATCTTGAATCCCCGGGAACAGGGCTGTCATGACTTGGTAATCCAATAAATGCGCCATCGCTTGCCCTAACATAATAGGGTAACCCTCCGCTCTGCTCATCACGTCCAGCTACCGTGTTTTTAGCTGAACCGTTACCTATCATATAAAGATTAGTTTGAGAAATCAATGTGCTTCCAAATTGCCAATCAATATTAAAGTTTAGGGATAGACTTTTATAGCTAAGGGTATTATTAAACCCACCACCTAAATCGGGTAATACCTTTCCTACGGTGATTGGTTTGGTTGCATCATTGGTATAGAAACCGTCACCACCCACTACTTTGTTACCATTCGGGTCTCTTGTAAAGTCATTAATAATTACTTCGCCCCAAGGACGCCCTTTTTTGGCTACTACAGCTGCTCCCTGAGCACCCCATAAATTCTGTTGTTCGATTCCAGGGGCTAATTCCTTAACAACAGGTTTATCCCGACTGGCGTTTAATGTCGTGATCCATTGAAAATTGGTCGTTTGTACTGGTGTTCCTGTCAACATCAATTCTAAACCACTATGCGTAATTTTTCCAGCATTTACTCTTACTGCATTTACACCGCTTGAAGGAGCAACGCTTAACGGTGTAATTTGATCATACCAGTTGCCATAGTAGTAGTTGAATTCGAAACCTAACCTGTTTTTGAAAAATTTAGACTCAACTCCCATTTCGAATTCTCTTCTCCTTTCCGGCGTCAGATTGCTGGCGGGCAAATCACCTGGAGGAGTGTAGAAAATAGTACCGCCATAATTGCCAATATCATAAATTGTTCCGCCGAAATAACGAGGACCAGGAAGTCCGAGGTCTGCAAGTGAGGTCCTGAGTTTGAGATAATTCACCCATTTTGGCAATTCAAGAGCATCTGACGCAATCCAGGAGATGCTTGCGCCGGGGTAAAAGTAGGAGTTGTTAGCCGGAGGTTGTATTGAAGACCAGTCATTACGTCCCTGAATTTCAAAAAATAACCAGTTCTTATAAGCAATCTGCGCAGAAGCCAATACTGCATATAGCCGGTCATTTCCCCTGTTTGATTCACTGAAAGGGTCATTTCTTGAATTTCTAAGAGAAAACCAATCCCTGGTTATAAAGCCTCCGTTTGTAAACCTCCTCATGTATTCGCTGGTGTTTCTTTGAAAAACAGTACCAGCATAAGTATAAAGTCCAAAATTTTCACCCAATTTTTTGTCTACAGTCAGAATGGCCTGGGCGTTGTAAGCAATATCAGTACTGGTAGACAACGAATACGATCCTCCGGCGGCAACGTTTAAAGGTTGGCGTACTTTTTCTTTAGTCTCGTTTTTATTGTCGATACGATCAAAACCACCAAGTATATCTAATGAAATACCGTCAGCAATTTTGGTGCTGATCGTCATTGAATTAATATAGTGTGTTCGATAGTTATCGTAGGAGTTTTGAGTTTGATTGAAGAAATAATTACCTGCTAATTCTTCCCTTGCAACCCGCCCAACTGGAAACCTGGTGGCCCGGTTATCTAGATACCACCAGAAATAATCGGTTTCAGGATCTAATATCTGTGTTTTAAGAAGGTTAACGTCTAATTGTCGGGGTTGTCCATAGGTAACAAATGCGTCCTGAATAGTTCGTGGTGAATTGTGGTTAAATTGAGTGCTAAACGTGCTTACAAATTTAAGGTTCACCCGATCTGTGATTTTCATACCACCATTGAAATTGAAATTGTCACTACGTATTTTGAAACCTTCAAAAACACCTTTGTAATCTCCATGTGTATAAGAGAATCTGTAATTGCCAATATCTCCGCCTCCCTGAATAGCAATGTTGGCTGTACTTGTATGACCGTTTCTATAAAGGTCCTTTATATTGTTAGGTTGCGCTACATATGGGCGCATTACACTATCATACCAAAGTATCATTCTACCGTCAAGCCTTGGTCCAAAATTATAAGGTTGGCTTGGGTAATAGGCTTCCTGGCCGTTACGCAAATAAAAACCGTCCTCGTTTTGGAAACCCGGATTGTTCCATGCGGCCGGGAATCCCGGCCAAACTCATTTTGAAATTCCTGCTGTACCCAAACTTCATCCACTGAGCTGCTAATATTAAGATCAACGCCTAGACCCGGTTTTTTGGTTCCGCTCTTTGTTGTTATTAGTATGACACCCGAACCTCCTTTTGCACCGTACATCACTGAGGCTTTAGCTCCCTTCAAAACCTCAAACGATTCAATATTATCAATATTTAGATCATTAAGTCCATTGCCGGTACTTCTATCAAGGTTATCGATATTTCCATCAAGCATCGGTATACCATCAATAACAATCAAAGGTCTTGTATTAGTACCTTGTTGCAGGGCGACAGCGTTTCTAATCTTGATATTAATTCCTCCAGCCGGACCCATTGCCGTAGTGTTTACTTGTAAGCCAGGTACCTGACCGTACAAAGCTGTAAAGGTGTTAATCGGGGAACCAATATTTTCGAGCTTGTCCGTACTTATTTTTGTAACTGCATAGCCCAACGATTTTTGCTGGCGCTTTATTCCTAACGCAGTCACAACCACGCCCTCCATCTGATTTTCACCTTTCAGAAGTGTGATGGACAAAGTTGCGGATTCGCCAACAGTTAAGGACTGTGTAATATAACCTACAAAAGTAAATTCTATTACAGCATCATTGCTGGTCACTGAGACAGAGAAATTTCCTTTTTCATCAGTTATGCCTCCGGTCGATGTGCCTTTAACAATATAAGACACTCCGCTTAGCGGAACTCCCTGATCATCTGTAACTGCGCCGGTAACCGTTCTTTGCTGAGCCCAGGAGAGAAAAGAGGCGCAACTCATAAGCAAAGCAAGCAGCATTTTTTGCATTGTTTTCTTCATACTTGTTGTTTTTGATTTTGAAATAAAAATGGAATTGTATAGAGGTGGTAATTATTTTGGTTCAGTTAAAAAATAGCAGTACACGACAATATGCTTTACTAAAAGCTGTTACTTTTTCTTCTTATTAATACATCTCTGTACACTTCAATTATGGAATAATTGAACTTTTACACAGTTTTGGGCCTGTACCAATCGTATCGTTTTTAATGGCGTACAGGCTTTGGTTTAAATGTTAAGTAAATGTAAACATCTTAAATCAAAAAATAAAATACTTTTTAAATTTTTTTATAACTTTTGTTAAGTGGTTTAGCGTGCTGATGAAAGGTTAAAAATAGATGTATAAAAAAACCGCCCGGAGGCGGCTTTTTTAGAGAACACATATTTCTTAATCAGTTTCCTTGACCAAAAACTGGTGCATTTTTATCGTACCATATCCGTTGTGTACTTAACGTTGGCAAGTCTTGTGCATTCGGGGTGAAACCCTGTTCCTGCATGGCAGCAGTCCAATTTACTCTATTTAATTCGCCGGGGTCGATTGTCCAAAACCTTCGGGGTATAGGTTCATTGAATGGCTCACGGGCGTAGTACGTGGATGTGTTTTTGGATATCCCGTACGGCGACAAAACACAAAAGCCTCATTTGCGTTTCTATAAAAATTTAAATATTGCTGAATGTAAATTCTTTCAAGGTTGTTTACACCGTTGAATTTTACATTTACATTGTTTTGATATGCAGTTATCAACGCATTGCCCGCATCATTGCTGGTATAGGCGGTAGTCGACTCGGCCGAGACGGCAATGGCATTCATTGTTTTAATAGACGAAGCTATTCCCTTATTATACCAATCTTCGGCAGTGCCACTGGTGTTTGCACTTCCTGCATATCCTTTCTGTATAAACTCGGCGATTAAAAAGCATACTTCTGCGGCCGAAAAAATTACTTCTTTGTACTGCGCTGTGGATGTAGGCGTTTGGTAGCGCGGCGAGAAAAATTTTCTATTGATTGGAGAAATTAAGAAGTATCTGCTTACAGAGTTTCCGGCATTAGTATTTCCTACAAGAAAAGGGTTCTTGATATAAGCCGCCACAGCGGAGTTAGTAGTAAAATCCGCGGGACCTCCTTGATAGTTAATTAAAGGATCGTTAGGATTAATAAATGCAGGAAGTGCGGTATTATATTTTGTAAGCGTATCGCGATAATTTCCTGCTAACCCGTTTTTTTCAAAATATATGAGTAAACGAGGATCGTTGGTGCGTTTTAGAAAATTGATGATTGACGTAGTTCCGTATCTTGTGCTTCGGTAGTTAATATCATCACCTGCGCCTATATAATCATTGTTTTGATAAGATAATTGCTCGTCGTCCGTTGTGATAGCACCGGCCGCGCTTTGCATTATCTCCTGAAATATTGCTTTAGTTTTATTTACATCCTGATTTTCCAAACGGGCGGCTATACGGAGTTTTAGCGAATTAGCAAGTTTTGCCCATTTTATCCAGTCATTAGCATACATTACATCTCCCGACCCGTAAGTATTTTGATCGGGTAGAGTGGTATTAGTCAAAATGGCAATTGCATTATTAAGTTCCTGTAACCAGGTATTAAACAAATCTTCCTGCTTATCATAAGTAGGATTAAAATTTTGTTCGTACCTCCCAAGGTTGGCATCTTTGTAAACAATCGAACCGTTCATATCAGTTACTTTTATACCATGTAATATTTGCAACACATAAGTTATAGCAGCCATTTTCTGATAACTGTCCTTATCTGTTTTCATATCTATCTGCCTCCTGATTTCAAAAAGATTAGGCAATATTTGCTGATAATAAGTTAAATAACGGCTGTTTACGTTGGATGTTATTTCGTACGGGTCTGTCGATATGTGTTGAGTGAAACGAAGTAACTGCTCAAATCCCTCCCATACCCATTCAGTTTTCTGATAAGTAACAATTTTGTCTTGGGTATAAGGAAGTAGTAAGTTTAAATCAGGTGTTGTAACTACTTGTGGATTTGTATTTATTTCCCCAAAATTTCTTTTACAACTACTGCAACACAGGCAGATACTTGCAATGATTATTGTAGAAGAGTAGATATATTTCATTATAATATATTGATGGTTAATGCCATGTATTTAGAAAGATGCCCTAAGCGAAAAGGTTATATTTCTTGTTTTAGGTAAAAAACCCTGTTCACCAGAAAAGGCTGTATTGTTTGAATTATTAGAAGCAGGATTAAAATTATACGGTAGGGTTTGATATATAAAGCCCAGGTCCCGGCCAATAACTGATAGTGAAAGTCCATTTAATTTTAATTTTTCATATATCTTGGGAGTGAAATTATAAGATAATGCTACTTGACGCAGGGCGATCCAAGAGTTTTCTAAAATCCAGAAATCTGATACGCCTGTTGACGATGAGCCATAGCGATAATAAAACTGGGGAGCATGAGTTGGTTCTATATACCCCTTTTCATAAGCCTCGTTAAATGTCATTCCTCCAACATCAACATTATTACCAGCGGGGTGGTTACTATTTGGCCAGGAGCAAAAACTCCTTCTACAATCATACCATCGTCATAAGTTCCGCCGTCATCAGTATACTTACTTGTCCAGCTAATGCCTCCCGTTTGAGCATCTCGTCCCAACAAAGTATTTGGAAATACACCTGTGTGCGTGCCAAACCTGTAACTTAAGGCGACAAAATCTCCGCCTATTTTGGCATCCATAAGTACATTAAGATTGAAATTTTTGTATGTAAACGTGTTATCCCATCCTGCTCTGAACTTTGCATTTATATCGCCCACATCTTGTAATACATTGCTTCTGGCAGGAAATGCTGTGCGCCCGTCACTTCTCCATGATAGTATAGGCAAGCCATTTCTGGAATCATCAATATTGTTTCCGTTGGCATCTGTCGCCTGAAATCTTGCAGCGTGAATAGAGCTTCTTAAAACTCCATACGATTGCCCTTCCACAGCCCATGTGCTTATTTCTCCAATATCAGCGCCAAGGTTAAATTCCTTAATACCTGGGTACAGTTCAATGATCTTATTGCGGTTTCGGGAATAATTTAAACTGCTGCTCCAGGTAAAATTTTTACTCTTAACAGGAGTTCCGTCTATAGCAATTTCAATACCGCTGTTTTGAATGTTTCCGGCATTTAACAATATGGATGTAACTCCTGTAACCCCCGGGGTAGATATTGGCAACAATTGGTTTTTAGAATTTTCTTTGTAATAGGTAATGTCAAACCCTATCCTGTTTTTTAAAAATCTCACTTCTCCGCCTACTTCTCTTGCTAATTTTTTTAAAGGCTTAATGTCTGCTTGTAAGGTACTGCTGCTGGAATGTGTTGATGTAGGTATACCATTAGAACCACCATTGGGGAATATATATCCATTAAAAGCAAACCCTTGATTTAGTAAATATGGGTCAGTATCCTTACCGAGCTCTGAAATATTGGCCCTCAGTTTACCAAAACTGATCCAGGATGGCAGGCCTTTAAATGTTTCTGTGAAAATCCAGGATAAGCTTGTTGCTGGATAACCGTAGGAGTTATTACCTGTGCCATCAGCATAAGTTAAACTTGAAGACCAATCCCTGCGATAAGTAGATTGCCAATACAACATGTTTTTATAAGAAAGATCAATGCTTATATAGGCCGATTTAAAATTTTTACGGTTAAAAGTTTGTGTAGTAACAACTGGATTGATAGAGTTGGCGATAAAATATTGATTGGGATATATTAAACCACCTCTGGTTTCAGAAAAAGTATTTTCATTATTAAAGCTCTGTATTTCACTGCCTACAAATCCTGAAAAGTCAATGTCTTTACTCAATGATTTATTTACTAAAAGCATTGCCTTTAAAAATTTGCTTTTTCGGGTTTCTGTCCCGGTACCATACGAACCACCTTTAAAGCCTTGTAACTGTCCGGCCACACGGTCTTCTTTTTTACCGCTACATTGTTAATATTGCCTTCTAAAACTACTTTAGCCCATGATGTAATATCTGCAGTAAGTGTTAACCGACCACGGAGCAACTCTTCATTTTGAAGATATTTATTTTCATATAACATATACCAGAATCTTGCTTCAGGAACACGGTTGGTTTCATCTGGGTTCGCAAAATCAGGTACACCACCAAATTGGCTTACGTAGTGTTCGCGCTGCATCCAGTATTTAGAATCATAATTCCGGGGAAGTATCCAGCTAAAAAGTTTTCCAAAATTGTCTGAAGCAAAAGCATCTAACCCGCCAAGGCGCGGTGGGTTTTCTCCGCGAAAATTACTGTATGCCACACCCGCATCAATACTTAAAAAATCAGTTAGTTTGTGTGTTGCTCTTATATCGAAGGCATCTTTAGCAAATTTATTATTGGGTACAATGCCTTCTGCTGCGTTGTGATTATAAGAAGCACGAAAAGTAGATTTGTCAGTACCTCCGTCTAATGAAATGTTAGTATTGCTTCCAAAACCGTTTTGAAAAGCATCTAAAAAATTATTAGGTTGAGGTAAATATTTTGTAGGCGTACCGTCATAATTGATTACATCCTGGCCTGTCATGCGAGGTCCCCAGTTTTCCAATTCCCGATTAATCTGGCGATCAATGTAAGGTTGTCCTGTTACAGGATCAGTAGGAAATGTCTTGGTTGTCCAGCGCTCATTAGATTTATAATTCGGGTCGCGCGCATCGGTATAAAAAGCGCCTACAGTACCTCCTCCAAATTCGTTTTGAAATTCAGGCCCGGCGTATGGATTAGTCGTATTGATGGATTGATTAATTGTTACTCCGATTCCTTTTCTGGCTTTTCCTTTTTTGGTAGTGATGAGTATTACTCCGTTCATCGCCCGACTACCATATAAAGCAGCAGCTGCAGAACCTTTTAAAACGGAAACAGTTTCGAAATCGTCAGGGTTGAGGTTTTTAAAGTCGTTTCCAAAATCACGCCCTGTTCCTCCAAACACGCCGTTATCCATAATTACACCATCTACAACAAAAATAGGCTGGTTATTGGTACCCAAGGTGGAATTGCCACGAATAACAATTTTTGAGTTTCCAAAGAGCCCGCCTGCACCCTGATCAATTTGCACACCGGCTACACGCCCCTGCAACGCATTAATCGGATTAATCTCATTTGTTTTGGCTATATCGCTACCTTTTACCTCTGTAACCGAAAACCCTAATTGTTTTTTTTGTTTTGATATGCCAAGCGCAGTTACTACTACTTCTTCCATTCCAGTAGCATCCGATTCTTCAAGCGAAATCGAAAGTACGGTATTGCTACCAATAGCAACTTCTTTTTGGTATATCCAACGGATGTGAATTCGAGAACAGTATCATTACCATCTATGGAAACAGAAAAGTTACCATTTTCGTCTGTAACACCACCAGCAGTCGTTCCTTTTACTATATAAGACACATTGGCGATCGGTGTGCCCTTGTTATCCGAAACCGTACCAGTAACAGTTCTTTGCTGCGAATAGGAGAGTAGCGTGAGGCAACTCATCACACTTGCGAACAGCAGTTTTTGCATTGCTTTTTTCATACTTAGTTTTTGATTTGAAAAATCTTATATGTTAGTAACCTCTCAATTATTAATTTATCGATACGTCAATATGTTATCGTATGCATTACCACCAGTCATAAAACTTAGTGTTGATAAAATGTAAACATCATCAAAGAGCTTGCAGTTTCGCAAGCTCTTAAATCAAATTATGGCTGTATCCAGATCTTTTTATTGGTTACATCGGAGCCATCGGTTTCAGTCTTCCAGTTGGCATTGTTAAAGCTTTGCTCTTCATCAGGATACTTGAATTTATACAAAGTACCATATTTACCTGTATAGTTACCGGTACCAATTGAAGACATCGGTGTTTTGCCACCCGTTCTTCTTAACAGCGTCCAGGCATCGTAAGGTTGCCTGTATTGGTCAATCCATGTTTGCGCATATATTTTCAGCAAAGAAGAGCTTGCATCTCCTGTATTATAAGCTACTTTAGTATTAGTGAGTACCTGATTAAGCTCGACTGCTGTTAATGCTTCCTGAGCAGGTTTATTCACTACCCATGAAGGGGTATTAAACGCAATTTTCTTCCACATAGTTAAAGATGCTGTTACACCAGCATCATACGCTGCTTTTGCTGTAGCTTGGTTGGCGGTAACTCCCAGTCCACGGTTATACGCTTCTGCTTTTAAGAAATAAACCTGGGCCGCTGTAAGGATCAGTTCTGGGATATATTTAACGTCTTTTACGAAGTAGAAATTAAATGCAGAATAATTAGAATTACCTTTATTGCTCCAATTAACATCGCGGTTGGCAATGTTGTAGGGTGAACCGGTTTCTGTAATTGTAGCCTGGTTTTGAGGAATAGCCACCCAGTTGTTAGCTCCATTTGTTTCGAAGAATATTTTAGCGCGGATATCAAAAATACCACTTCCATCTGTATCGTTATTGTCCGAAAACAAGTTCCACATGGTACTGCCCATTCTTAAATTGCAATCTTGGGTAAACGACCATTGGCGCCATTGAAACTCTAAACCAGTAATAGCCGTTGGCCAAAGACCAATATCTTCGCCGTCAGTTAATAATGGTTTGGATAGAGCTTCTGCAATATGAGTCCCTGCCAGGGAACTGTTTTTATTGTACATAGTGATTGCTACATAAAGGCGCAGGCTGTTGGCAAATTTGATCCATTTGGCTATATCACCTTTCAAAAAGGTATCATAACTGCCTGGGCTGTATTGAGTAGCATCAGTAGAAAAATTATCTACAGCCCATTTCAAATCTGTTAAAAGGGAAGAGTAAATATCTTCCTGTTTATCATAAGGTACATTGTAAGCTACAGCTCCATTAATAGGAGCGTAGCCAGCTTTTGAATAGGGGATATTGCCAAAATTATTGGTTGTTTTAAAAGTTTTGTACGCTATAAGTGTTTTAAGCATTGCATACAAATTATTCATATTAGCAGGTGTTGCAGAGGTTTCTATTCTTGATTGAATCAGCCTGTAATTGGCCAAAGCCTGGTAATAAGTAGTCCACAAGGACCCGCGGGCGCCATCGAAATTGTAACTATTGCTACCTGCTACAACACCTTGCTGGGTTATAGGGTAGATCCATGAATTCATGACCGAGTACTCACCGGCAGTTATAGGTAACGAACTTATAACACCGTTGAATAATTCGTCAGTAGATGCCGTAACGGGATCTTTGGGAGGAGTGTTTATTTCTTCAAAGTTTTTCGTACAGGAAAAAAAGCTGTACTAATTAATGTCAGATATATTAGTTTCTTCATTTGTGTAAAAATTTAAAATTTCACTTTAACAGATACGCCGTACTCTCTGGTGCCAGGCAATTGGGCCCACTGAATTCCCTGTGCATTTCCAATTCCATTTAATGCTTCAGGGTTTAACCGATTAGGCAAGGTCGTGAATAGGTAAAAAGATTTCTTCCGATAAGTGAAACATCCAATCCCTGAATAAAACCAGTGCCTTCCAAAATCTTTCCTGGTACTGAATAGGTTAAAGTAAGTTCTCTTAATTTACCCCAGGAATTATTAAATATGGCATTACTTCTGGGCATGGGCACGCCAGACCAGGCGCCATACTGGCCCGCATACTTATATAGATAATGTACTACGTCTTTATTAGGTGTACCGTCTGCATATACTCCATCAAATACAATTCCATGATTAGCTGTACTACCATCTGGATAGGTGTATGAAAGACCGCCGCCATCGCGCTCCAGTAATGTTTCAGGCGCAGTACCATTAGCCATTGATGCTGCGTAATCGGCAGAGTATATCTGCCCGCCGATTCTGAAGTCTGTTAAAAAGGAGAGACTCACCCTTTTGTAGCGGAAACTATTTGAAATGCCCCCGGTTAATTTAGGCATGGCATTGCCAATAGGCACTAAATCGGGGGTTGTTACATATCGTGAACCTACCACTTTTGTAGGATCAGTTTTATCATATATAGGCGCTACAATTTTTTGCCCGTTTTTATAGGTATAGTCGTACCCGTAAATGGTTCCGTAGTCTTCACCGGCTTTAACATACATTCTCACACCATTGTTGCCCCACAGATCTTGCAATGGGTAAACGTCGATACCATCTGCCAATGCAATCACCTTATTTTTATTATGTGCTCCATTTACCACAATATTCCAATTAAAATCCTGTGTTCTTACTGGTGTTGCCCTTATAATAAATTCGAAGCCTTTATTGGATAATTCACCGGTATTAAAAGTTACAGATGTAGCCCCAGACGATCCCGCTAATGAGCTGGATAAAATCTGATCGCGGCTTTTTGTAGCATAATAAGTAAACTCCAGTCCTAATCTATTTTGAAGAAAGCCCAACTCTAAACCAATTTCCTGGCTTGTATTCCTTTGTGGCTTCAATGCATCAGCCGGCGGGAGGCTTGCCTTATAACTTCTTACAGGCACTCCTCCAAATGTAGACGGTGCTTGTGCATTTAAATAGTTGGAAATAACGAATGGACTATAGGTGTAATATGCAAGATAAGGATCAGTGCCATTTGCACTACCTGCATATGAAAGTTTCAGTTTACCATAGTTAAGCCAATTCGAGTTTTTTAATCCCTGAATTGCATCGGTAAACACAAAGCTTAAGCTGGTAGATGGATAAAAATAAGATGCATTTTGAATGGGTAGTGTAGATGACCAATCATTTCTTCCTGTTACCTGTAAAAACAAGTAGTTCTTATAGGATAGATCCATAATACCGTAAACTGAGTTAATATTATAATTAGCCCAAGTTTCAACCGGTAAAGAAAATAGTCCGTTGTAGGAAGTATTTGCTAAATAATATTTGTTAGGAATAATCCATGGATAAATGCTGGATTGACCATATGTGGCATCTTTTTCACCACTATTCCATGCACTGTTGCCATACATTCTGCTTTTTAATGAACTGGCTCCCAGCATTAAGCTTCCTGAAAAGTTACCACCGAATAATTCGTCTTTATGAAAAATCCCAAATCCCTCAAGATTCATATCCTGATTTTTTACTGTTTCAATACCATACTGACCTTGTAAACCAGCAACATCTACCGGAGTATACCTGCTTTCTACGGTTGTATTGGCATTTACTATTGAAGCCCTGCCCGTTAAGTTAAACCAAGGAGTTAATTCCGCAGTTAATTTTACGGTACTTAATAATTGATTTCTGGTCATGAACTGGTTTTGTTCCATTAAATGCCAAAAAAGATGGTTGTTATAATTGTTTTGATAAGGGTAGGCGCCAATAGCCGACAGGCCAGCCAGGTCTGCTTTGCTACCGTCGTCTTTTTTATAAATATCAAATTCTATAGGCTTATAATCTCTTGACATGTTGTATGTGGTGAAAGTGCTCCAGCCAAAATCCTGTCCGAGGTCTGGAGAATTTCGTCTATAATAATTATTGTAGCTCGCTGTGATCTCAGATTTCAGCTTTTTGGAGATATTGATATTGGAGCCCAGGTTAAAATTATTTTGACTATAGTTAGTGTTCTTAATGATCGCAGTATTGTCTAACCTTGTATATGCCATTCTTAAACTTCCCCAATCGCCAGACTTATTAATGGAGACATTATGTGTAGACGTATTTCCAGTTTGGTAAAAAGCCTTCCTATTATCGGGTTGAGCTTCCCATTTCCTTTTTCGCCATCCCACCATATTATTTCCGTGCCATCCAGTTTTGGCCCCCAGGAAGCACCCCGGCCAAACCAGCTGAAAAGCTCATAGGCCTGATAGCCTCCGGGAATATCAGCATACATATCTACCCAGGGATCAGGGAAACGATCTTGACCATTCGCATCTTTTCTAAATGTATTGTTAGCTTTCCACATAGCACTTGCCAATCCCATACCGTAGGAGTTTTGTACATCTGAATAACGATAAGGGTTAGAAAATAAGGTGCTGAAATTATAGTCTATTCCAAGCCCTTTTCTATTTTCTCCCTTTTTAGTTGTAATTAATAAAACACCATTGGCGCCTCTTGAGCCATAAAGGGCTGCGGCTGTAGCCCCTTTCAATACAGTAATTTCCTGGATATCATCCGGGTTTAAGGTATTTAAAAAAGATCCCCACTCTTTAGTGTTTTCTAACTGATTTTCCGAACCGGGTTCATTGCTGTTCATTTTGGCTTGTCGGCCACCCAGGGCACCATTATCAATCTGGATACCATCCACTACAATTAATGCCTGGTTGTTTCCAAGAATGCTATTATTTCCTCGTATTACAACCCTCTGTGAACCCCCTTGAATACCATTGGAGCTCGTAACATTCAGGCCGGCTGCTTTTCCCATCAGGCCGGAACCCAGGTCAGGTGGCGCCGCCTTCATAATATCGGAGGTGGAAATTTTTTGTGCTGAATATCCCAGAGACCTGGCCTCTCTTTTTATACCTAATGCTGTTACTATTACTTCTTCTTCAGACTTAATACCAGTCTGCAATATAAAATTGATTACGTTGTTATTGCCAACAGCAGCTTCTTTATTATCAAAGCCAAGAGAGGATGCTACAAGTATAGCAGCATTGTCTGCTATTTGAATAGTGTAGGAGCCTGCTTCATCCGAAGCGGTAGCTGTTAATGTGCCCTTGACTGTAATAGTTGCTCCTGCAATGGGTTTTCCTGTTTCGTCAGCAACAGTACCTGTTACTGTTCGTTGCTGGGCATGTGATAGGAGCGTGCAGCAGCCCATCACCAATACTAACAGAACTTTTTGCATTGTTTTCTTCATACTTGTTCAAGATTTGATTTTAAAAAATAGATTCTTTTAGCGCAAAAATTTGCAGCCATGTTGGTTTAGTTAATTAATAGAGATTTCGTTAAGCTGTTTTAATACCATCTATTTCGCCGAGCGGTAATTAGTTTAGTTGCACTTCAATCATCGGGTTAATGATTGAAATTATATTACTTCTATCTGGCCGGTATCAATTGTTCTAAGGGCATACGGCTTCGGTTATAGATGGGCGATAAAATTCGAGAGCTTGAAACCTGATTTTTAGTTTACGATATAATTACTGTATCTAATTTGCATGGCTTTTCATACATATTCGGGATTTAATTGTGAAAAATGTTATGTTCTATTCATATTTAGAGCACAGCAGCAGACCTTACAACGCCATCGCTTTTTCGTTTAGAAGTTTTGGCAACTTTTCGTAATTGTCCATTATCAGCGACGTTGCACCTATCAGCTCGGCATTATAACCCAGTTGAGAAATTTTAATTTCCGTGTGTTCTGATATTTTTGGAATACAATGTTCGTTCACTGCTTGTTGTATGGGGGCTATCCACACTTTTCCAGCCAAAGATCCTATTCCACTTATAACAATAAGCTCGGGATTCATGAGATGAATAAGAATGGCAACACCCCGGCCAATATTGTACGCTGCGTCCGAAATTAATTCTATAGAAAATTTGTCTCCTTTTTGCGCTGCTTCGATGATACTTTTAGCAGATTCTTCGATCCTGTCAATATTTAACTCCTTTAAAAGTGAAGGTTGAGATTGTTTTTTAAGCGTCTTAATACCCTTTTGCGCCACCACTAATAAAGAAGTTTCTGTCTCAAGACACCCATGTTTACCGCAGCTACAAATTTTATTATTATCAAATAAAGGAATATGGCTAAACTCACCTGCAAATCCGTCTGTGCCTCTAAAAAGCTTCCCGTCAGAAATAATTCCCAGACCAATTCCCCAACCTATATTAATAACCATTACATGGCGTTTGTTTTTAGCGGCTCCCCACTTTAACTCGGCTAAGCCAACGAGACTTGAATCGTTATCTATTAAAGTTGGTATTTTTAAAGCAGCTTCAATATTACTGGTGATAGAGCCATTTTTGCAAGGCAAAAAAGTATGATTGATGCCCTTTGCAACATCTACAAATCCAGGCATTCCAATTCCAATACCGGCAATTTTTGAATGGGGAATATTAGATCTTTCGATGAAAGCTTCCAGATGTTTGATCAACTCTTTAAGGCTGTTTGGATTGTTGGCTAATACAAGGTCAAATTTTTCAACTTCTCCCACAATCGTATTGTCGTTAGAAATAAGTGCTACGCGGGTAACTAACTGATCCATCGCTACTGCCACTACATATAATACTCCATTTTTAATACTATATGTTTGAGGCCGTCTTCCGCCAGTAGAAACTGCATAACCTTTTTCTACAACCATTTTAAGACTGATCAGTTCACTTAGATATTGGGTGGTAAGCGGAATGCTTTTTCCAATAAGATTACTTAGATCAGCACAGGATAGCTGTTTGTTAAAAAACAAATGCTTTAAAATCTCCTTGTAAAATTTCTGCTTTTTTGAAATAATATTGGCAATCATTCAATTTTCTTTTTGGCAGTTTATATTTCGAATTCTTGTATAAATATAGAAAGTTTATTAATAATTAAGAAAACTTTTTAAAAATTTTACTAAACATTTTATTAACAACAATAAATGTATATGTAATATGATTCCTATAAAAGTGCGTTTAGGAACCTTCATGTGCGGTAAACCATCAAGAATAGATGGCAGGAAAAGAGTATTGAATAGGAACCTGATTTTGAAGAAAGTAAGGCTAACTCTTAATGTATTCTATCGCCACGAACTTCGATATCTTTCATAATTTCAGATTCATGAGCCAGCCATTGGGCCCAACGTGCACGTACCTGGTCTTTAGGCAAATAGGTTTCTGCCAATTCTATAAATAAGGTGTAGTGGCCGGCTTCGCTTTCCATAAAGCGACGGTAAAATTTTGCAAGATAAGCATCATTCAAACCTTCACTTAATCGTTTAAACCGTTCGCAACTGCGCGCTTCGATCATTGCCATCGTTAATAACTTATCTAAAAAACGTTCGTCCGGCGATCCGCCTTTTTGCTGAAAGTCGATCAGGGCATTTACATATTCATCCTTTCTTTGTTTGCCTAATTTTAATCCTCGTTTGTGCAATTCCTGAAGGACAAGTCTGAAATGTCCCCATTCTTCGGTTACAATAGGAGCGAGGCCCATAACCAGTTTTTCTTTGTCGCTGTACTTTTGTATCAGGGTAATGCAGGTGGTAGCCGCTTTTTGTTCGCAATACGCATGATCAGTAAGAATCGCTTCTAAAGAAATTTCCGCAAGATTTACCCAGCGCGGATCAGTGGGTAACTGAAGGCCTAGAATATTTTTGGTGGTGTGCTGATCGTATTGCATACTGCAAAAATAGGAGTTAAATTTTTTGAGTAAGCAATCGCCCAAATGCTGATAATGCAATATTAAATTGTCTAAACTGTTGCACCTTTGTGATTTTTATCGTTTGAAAATTAATCAATTAAAAAACTATGAGAAAGATTTATTGGTTATTAGTATTCTGTATTTTCTTTTCAGGATGCAGTAAAGCGTTGGATGTTGAAGAAGATATGTATTTTGAACAGGTTAATTGGGAGGAACCTCCTGGAGAGCGGGATCCTATTGCCGGAGTAGCGCCGATGCATTTAGAGTTAAAAACCAGTGGATGGGCTGGTTTATATCCGGGTTCAGGAGATATAGTTTGGAGTGGAACATATAAAATCACCCATCGAAAAGTGAAAGTAAGTTTGGAGCATAGGGATGATACGTACGAGTTTGAAGTTAAATCAGATCAGGAGTTGATCGGGCCTGGAGGGGAGATTTTGCATATAAAGAAATAGGTATAAGACTGGGTGTAAAAATCTCATTATCAAAAGTTTGAATTCTAAATTTATTTCTTACCTTTGCCGCCTTAAATTATAGGATACAAAAACAGGATGACCTTTTAAAAAAGACAGTATGCCACTTACAAAAGAAAGAAACGTAAAGATTTTTGAAGAATTTGGTGGAAGCGCCGCTAATACGGGTTCTATTGAGGGCCAGATCGCGCAGTTAACTGAGCGTATCAGCCAAATTAGCGCACACTTAAAGCAAAACAAAAAGATTTTTCTACTCACCGCGGCCTTATGCAATTGGTAGGTAAGCGTAAAAGCTTGCTAAGCTACCTGCAAAAGCACAATCTTGCGGGTTACCGTGCTTTAATTGAAAAACTGGGATTAAGAAAATAGTCGCTCTCCTTCGTTTATCGTTGGGGAAACTGTTTTATATCCTGGGTTTGATTAGATAATTTCAGACTTATAATATTATCGTATTCCCAACATTTACAAATGTTGGGAATACGTGTTTTTATACCCGGGATTTTTTGTTCAGATTTATTCCTACAAATGAAGAGTGCGACGCAATTTTGATGATAGTAGCACTGGTGCTTGATCAACCATTCTAAAAAAAATCAAAAACGATTTTATGTTACAACAACCACTAAGAAAGACCTTCGATTTAGGCGATGGCCGCGAAGTGACAATAGAAACGGGTCGCCTGGCTCGTCAGGCAGATGGCTCGGTTACAGTAAGCATGGGTAAAGCTATGCTGCTTGCAACTGTAGTTGCCAACAAAGAACCCAAAGAAGGGCAAAGTTTTTTTCCATTGACTGTGGATTACCAGGAGAAATTTGCTTCTGCCGGAAAAATCCCCGGATCATTTTTTAAACGTGAAGGAAGATTAAACGATTACGAAGTATTGATTTCACGTTTAATTGACCGCGCTTTAAGACCGCTTTTTCCAGACGATTATTTTTGTGAAGTACAGGTGCTGGTGACATTGATCAGCAGCGACCCTGAAATATTACCAGATGCATTAGCTTGCTTAGCTGCTTCGGCAGCCCTTGCTGTGTCTGATGTGCCCATTAAAGAGATTTTGAGTGAAGTGCGTGTTGCCCGTATAGATGGAGCTTTTAAAGTGAATCCTACGCGCAGTGAATTGGAAAAGGCTGATATGGATTTCCTTGTTGCCGCTACAGAAAAGAACCTGATGATGGTGGAAGGTGAGTCGCAAGAATGTTCTGAAGCGGAATTAATAACTGCTTTAGGAATAGCTCACGACGCTATCAGGATTCAGATTAAGGCACAGCAAGAGCTTAGAGATCTTAAAGGTGTTACTACTAAAAGAGAGTACACGCTTCCGGCAATAAACGAAGCTGTAAAAGAGAGAGTGTATGCATATACCAGTGATAAAGTATATGAAATTGCGAAAAGCAAATCTGCTAAGCACGACCGCACCGGTCAATTTAAGGCTATTGAAGAAGAATTGATTGCCAGGCTTGCAGAAGAATCAACTGAAGAAAATCCTTTTACTGATGTAGATAAAAAGCTGGCTATAAAATACTATCATGATGTACAGTATGATGTAGTACGTGATATGGTACTTAATGACAGAATCCGCCTTGATGGACGTGCTTTAGATGAAATTCGCCCGCTTGATATGGAAGTAGATGTTTTACCTTCTCCGCACGGATCTGCTTTGTTTACACGAGGTGAAACTCAGTCTCTTACAACCGTTACATTAGGCACAGGTTTAGATGAATTGTTGATCGAAACCGCAGCTTCTTCAAAATATTCTAAATTTATCCTGCATTACAACTTCCCGCCTTTTTCTACAGGTGAGGTAAAAATGATGCGTGGTCCGGGTCGAAGAGAAGTTGGACATGGAAATCTGGCTATGCGCTCCTTAAAACAAATGATGCCAAGCGATGGCGATTTCGGTTATACAGTTCGTGTAGTGAGTGATATTTTAGAGTCGAACGGTTCTTCTTCAATGGCTACAGTTTGTGCTGGTTCACTCGCATTAATGGATGCAGGTGTACCTTTCCCTAAGCACGTATCAGGAATAGCTATGGGATTGATTTCTAAGGGTGAACAGTTTTCTATATTAAGTGATATTTTAGGTGATGAAGATCATTTAGGCGATATGGACTTTAAAGTAACCGGTACCCGCGATGGTATTTGTGGCGTGCAAATGGACATTAAGGTTGATGGCTTGTCAATGGAAGTAATGAAACAAGCACTAGATCAGGCGAAGGCTGGCAGATTGCATATTCTTGAATCGATGTATAAAGCCATCCCTGAACCAAGAACTGAAGTGAAACCTCACGCTCCGAGAGTTGTGAAAATGTTTATTGATAAAGAATTTATTGGTGCAGTAATCGGGCCAGGCGGTAAAGTGATACAAGAGATTCAGCGTGAAACCGGAGCTACCGTAAATATCGAGGAAGTAAATAACATGGGTGAGATCAGCATTTTTGGTGTTGAAAAAGAAGCAGTATCCAGAGCCGAAGATTGGATCAAAGGCATTGTTTCTGTACCTGTTGTGGGTGATGTTTACGAAGCTACTGTAAAATCAGTTGTGCCTTTTGGAGCTTTCGTAGAATTCTTACCTGGAAAACAAGGATTAGTTCATATTAGCGAAGTAAGCTGGAAGCGCCTTGAAACCTTAGAAGGGCTGGTGAAAGAAGGTGATGCTATGAAAGTGAAATTAATTGGAACAGACCCTAAATCCGGTAAATTTAAGCTTTCAAGAAAGGCTTTAATTCCAAGGCCTGAAAGAAAACCTGAAGACGAAGCGCCGCAAAATTAAAATAGTAAGCCTCCGAAAGGGGGCTTTTTTTATGGCAGGTTCTGATTTTTAATGAGGTCTATTTTTTGTATTTAGCAATGAAGTTGTTTAAACTATTTGAGCATAAAGGCATTTTCCCGCAGATAATCGCTGATTTTTTTGCGCAAATTTTCGCAAAAAACGTATCTGCGCTAATCTGCGATGTCTAAATCTGCTGATAATCAGCGGGAATATTATTGTGTTATCGCGCCAAATTAAAAGTTTAAACAACTTAAATGTATATTAGCATCGCTAAAAGCAACTTCTTATTTACTAAAGCTAATTTTATGAGAAAACTATTCTATCTGGCCTGCCTGTGTTCTTTATCTTTTTACTCAAACGCGCAAAATCAAATCTTTGATCCAAAAGCAGAGAAATTTAATATAGGTTTTGGTATAGGCCATGAATACGGCGGCATTATTGGAGGCAACCTTATTTTTTATCCTCAAAAAAACATTGGCCTGTTTGCCGGAGGCGGGTATGCCTTTGCTGGTTTCGGTTATAATGTGGGTATAAAAGGACGTTTCTTTTTAAAGGATGGGGCATCCGTTACACCTTTTGTGTTGGGTATGTATGGTTACAACGCAGCTGTAAAAGTTTTAGGATCTTCGGAATATGATAAATTGTTTTATGGTCCAAGCTTTGGCGCAGGAATTGACTGGCAAGTAGGAGCATCTAAAAAGAATTATTTATCCTTTGCCCTAATTGTACCTACGAAAATTAGTGATGCGCAGGCTTATCAGGATGAGCTGGATCAAAATGGGATTGCAGATTTTGACAGGGAGTTGCTACCCGTTGGTTTCTCAATAGGTTACAGAATAAGGATCAGATAAATGGAGCCGATTTTAAATTAGCGAAGCTACCAATGGGAGCATTTTTTTATGTGTTATCTAGTAGAACGTTAACAAAGACTGTAATACACTTATTTTTGATTTAAAAGTTTCGTAATTTTGATTAAAAACAAAAAGTATGTTAATAGAAGTGGCCAAAGACTTTTATACACTAATAGAAAAGATGCCGGCTTTGATAGATGCGTCAGGTTATAGAAATGATTATCTAGCAGGGAAAATTGGTATCAAACCTCAAACCTTTTCAGCAAAAAAGCAAAGTGGAAGTTGGACGAAGGAGGAACTTTTAAATTTACTTACCTTAATTGAGAATGAAGATACGGAGGATGCCTACTTGCTGGAAGCAATGCGGGCACGGAAAGATGAACCGTTGATTTCTATAGATGAGCTAAAAAGAGAATTGGGTTATGAAGGTTAGTTCCGTTAAAAGTTTTGCGAAAGATCTAAAAAAGCTTCCTGCATTTGTTCTTAAAAGAGTTTTTGAAATCATAAAAGTTTTAGAAACCACAAATTCTTTAGAAGAGTCCAATTTAGATTATAAAAAAATGAAGGGAGCTGCTAACGATGAAAATTATTATCGTATTAGAATTGGTGATTATCGAATTGGAATTGAGCTCAAACACCCTGATGTGATTTTAATAAGAGTACTTGCTCGTGGCGAAATCTATAAGTATTTTCCATAACCTTTTGATGTAAAAAAACAATAAAGCAAATCTTCACTTCAAAATTTGAAACATTATTTTGCCCGATATAAGAACCATAAATGTTACCAGATATGTTACGCCTTTGCGTGAAGGTGGTTCATTGCCTGCTATTGCCGAAGGCGATGATGGCTTTCTGTACGCTAAAGTTTAAAGGAGCTGGGCAGGGAATTAAAGCGCTTGTTGCAGAATTTATAGGCGGTGCGATAGCTAAATTAATAGGATTAAAAACACCTGAAATTGTTTTTGCGAATCTTGATGAGGCTTTTGGGCGAACCGAACCGGACGAAGAAATTCAGGATTTGTTGAAAAGCAGTCAGGGATTAAATATCGCCCTTCATTATTTAAGCGGTTCAATTACTTTTGATCCGGCTGTCAATACCGTTGACCCGCTACTTGCTTCAAAGATAGTTTGGTTAGATGCTTTTTTAACTAATATGGATCGTACACCACGCAACACCAATATGTTGATCTGGCATAAAGAATTATGGCTGATTGATCATGGTGCTTGTCTTTATTTTCATCATAACTGGGAAAACTGGTCAGCGCAAATGAAGAGTACTTTTCCTTTGATCAAAGATCATGTATTACTGAAAGATGCTGCATTTTTGGAGCAAGCTGATCATTTTTGCAAAAATGCTATTACAGAAGAAGACATTACTGATATTATAAATACACTTCCGGATGAATGGCTTGCTTATGACGAAACAAACGGCAATGCCGAAGACGCAAGAAAAGTGTATAAAGAATTTTTAATTTACAGATTGCAAAACAGCGATATCTACTTAAACCAAGCAATTAATGCAAGAGCTGCAGTTATATGAGTATGCCGTAATTCGCGTGGTGCCGCGCGTTGAACGGGAGGAATTTTTTAATGTAGGCATTGTCATGTTTTGCAAGAAAAAGGCTTTTATTGGTTGCAGCATTTTTCTCCATGATAAGAAATTAAAGTGTTTTGATGAAGAAATAGATATCGATGTTGTTAATGAAAATTTGAAAGCATTCGAACTGATTGCTTTGGGCGATAAAAATAGTTTATCTCTGCTATAGCTAAACTGGATGCTGCATCTCGTTTTCGCTGGCTTACTGCCACCAGAAGTACCATTATTCAATGTTCTAAAGTTCATCCTGGTATTATTAAATAATTTGGATGATACTTTGGATCAGCTTATGCAGAATATAGTTAAATAGTAAGATGCAGCATAATGCTATTTTAGAATAGCATGTTTAAGATCTTTCAAGATCTGTATTGTTTTAAATGGAAATAAAACAAAATGCACTACCAATACGATCCATCCTTTGGGTTGGGTGAAAGCTGCAAATAATAATAATGATAAGGGAAAAATGGCCTGCATAAAATCAAGCATCATTATTTGATAAGGCCGGTTGGGTTCAATAATGATCAATGGATATAGATTCAATCGCTTATAACGAAGTAAAATCAATATTACATATATTAGGCCGCCCAAATAGCAGATGAGATTATTGAGTTTTAAAAGGATGCCTATTGTTGCTAATAATTCAAAAGTGAAAATGATGCGTTCCGCGCTCCGGAAATTTGCTGGTTGCCTTTTGGTAGCAAATGTTTGAATGCCAGACCTGATATCGTTATTCCGATCATGAAACTGATGCCATAATATGCCTCTCATTCCATAACACAAAGCCCATATACTGACAAGAAGCAGCCAGAAGTAATCAACTTTTTTGCCAGCTGCAAAGTACATGCTACTAACCATTAAAAGGCTGGTGAAAATATGAGAGCCACCGGCGTCGGCAAACACGCCCAATATACCTCTGTTTTTCAGGCGTATCGGCCTGAAGCTATACATACTAAAAAGTATCCAAGGTATTAGATAAAAGATACAGGAAAGATAATCCGGCCAGTAAAAAAAAACAATGAAACTTACACCTATTAAAATACAAATAAAAGGAAGAACAAACCTTAAGGTTTTTGATGCGGAAGCCATTCTATTCGTTTTCCCTGCAGCCAAGTCATCATCAATATCAGTAATATCATTTATGATACTAACATAGCCAGCTCCAACGACTAAAGACAGAAGAATGAGCAGTATAGTTGTTGCGTGGTCGAATATGTTTTGATCGTTTAAAATAAGCGTAGCATAAGCAATGCTTAACAGGGTGGTAATTTATACTCCCACCATTCTGCATGTCTTAATATTTTTAAAAACGACATTTGATGTATAAAGCCTTAGCTGTATTTCTTTTTGCCTTTTGTTCATCTCTTACTCTTTTATAGCCGCTGCTTATAACTGCGGGAATGCTTTTAAAAGTGTGGATCGTATCTAATTGAAATGACCTGCCCAATAGCTTGGACGTTTCAATAAAATTGAACTCGCGTATCAGGTTATGTTTAGCTAATTCTACCAAACTGTAAACATGCTTTTTTGCATCAACTTAAATTCGCTCCGGGTCATTTGGTCTTTAAAATCCCTGAGCATTTTCTCCATATCAGATATGTAGAGGTATTCCAAAACTTCGCTTCGTTTTCTACCATCATAAATATTAATATCATCAATACATTTTTTCCATAGTTTATCTAAGGTAAATGCAGCTTTTCTTTTTGTCTTATAAATAGATCTTACCAAAAGATACCAGTCGTCGCCGATTTTTATATCTGTATTCCATCCTGGCGATACAAATTCTTTTGTCATGAGTAAAGACGAAGACGGTGAAGGACAGCCCTGTATATAAATATGTCGTAACTCATCCGAATCTAATGTGACCCAGCCATCTTTCATATGGGGGAAATAAGGTGCTAAGAAAATATTAGTAGATAGAAAATCACAAAACTGGCCGTTTGAATTTTGCTGATCCCAATTGGCAAAAACAAAATCAAGATCTTCTGCAACCATTTTCTCAACAGACTTTTGTAGGAACTCAGGGTACCACTCGTCGTCAGAATCCAGAGATGCAATAAAACTACCTTTTGCCAATGTTAAACCTGTATTTCTGGCACTGGCCTGCCCTCCATTTTCTTTGTATATATATTGAACGCTGTTATATTGCTCAACAACTTCTTTCGTATTATCAGCGGAACCATCATCCACAACTATAATCTCATAGTTCTGGTATGTTTGTGACAGTACACTCACAATTGCTTTCGGCAATGTTTTAGCCCGGTTGTAAGTGGGTATAATAACAGAAACGAGAGGGCTATTCATCATTTAAAATAATATTTAGTAACGATTCAGCGAATTCTTTTTCCGGAGAAGCAGGTAATGCCTCTCTAATAAATTGATTAGCGTTTAAGCCAATTTGTTCCCACTTATCGCGGGCGTTCCAGGCGTCTTCCATTGCTTTAGCAAAATCTTTTCAGTAGCATCAGCAATAAAACCGGTTTTCCCATGTTCAATTATATCAGCATGTCCGCCGGCAATAGTTGTTATAACGGTTCGGGCGGCAGCCATTGCTTCAAGCACCGAGAGGGCCATTCCTTCACTTCTCGAAGGTAAAACCAATGCATGATGTTTTTTCCAAATATCTTCAATGTTTTTTTGATGTCCAAGATATTCTACATTAGTGATATTTAACAGTTGTGTAAGCGCTTTGATACCTTCTTCATCGTGGCCTGTGCCTACAAATGATATTTTTACAGGCCTTGAGCTCCATGGTTCTTTAGATAGAATCCTTAATAATATATCCTGTCCTTTGTCAATTATAAATAGACGGCCTACACATGCCAGTCTGAAACCACTTTTTGTATCAGGATAGGGGATAGGGTTCTTGGTAATTTTAACCGGGTTCCATACAACTTCAGCATTGGAAAATCTAAAGCCAAATTGTTCTTCTGTTAATTGTTTATTATGATTGGAAACAAAATAGCATTTTTTTGCTTTTTTAAATGTTTCAATCATGAAAGATCTTTCGGCTATTACCGGCCAAAAAAATCAACGGCCTTTTGTGCGATGATACAATAAGGAATGTTTAATTGTAAGCACTGATAAGCATATCCTAATCCATCAAAATTTATTCCTTGGGCGATGATAGCCAGCGCAGGTTTGTTGTTTTCAAGCTCTTTTCTAAAAGCTAATGCATGCGGGCTATTGGTGTAAAAAGGAGAGCGCTTCCGTTGAAATATTTTTCTATATATTTTTTTCTGGTTCTTTTTAATAAAGACTGAGGTTTATCTAATTCCACACAGGCAACATGTTGCTTTCGCAAATTCTGAATTTCCGGATGAGAAAAATTAATCCTGTCCTTATAAAGTGTAAAGCTAATATCATGTTCTCTTAAGAAGGGGATCGCTCTTGCCCATAATTCTTCGCTTCCACCCCAATCATCCATGCAGCAGGTTACTATCGCGATATGTTTAGTACTTTCTTTCACTATAAATCTGCCTCTGCTTTAATGTTCTCGCTAAATAACGCCGCGTAAGCGCCATTATTTTTTATGAGTTGTGCATCCGTTCCTTCTTCAACAATCTGTCCGTTAGCTAACACATAAATATAATCTGCATGTAAAATAGCAGAACGCCTGTGACTAATAATGATAGCGCCTCGGTTATCTATCCGCTCTCTTATGGAGTCGAATAACTCTTTTTCAGAAACGGCGTCGAGCGCACTTGATGCTTCATCAAAAATAAGAAAGCGTGCGTCAGAATAAAAGCATCTTGCCAATGCAAGCTTTTGCCATTGCCCAATACTTACTTCTTCTCCCTCTTCAAGTATCCGGCCCATCATACTGTCGTATTGTTTAGGAAACTTTTCGATAAAGGCTGCTGCGCCGATTTTGTAGCGGCATCGCGTACGCGTTCTTCATCATAACCATTGCCTATATTACCAAAGTAAATATTTTCTCCGGCTGTAAAATTATATTTATTGAAATCCTGAAACACAATGCCTAATTGTTTTCTATAATCAGTAGCATCAAATTCCCTGATATCTGTGCCACCATATGAAATAGATCCTTCTGTAGGATCGTACAAGCGGCATAAAAGCTTTATTAGCGTAGATTTTCCCGCGCCATTCAATCCAACAAGCCCTATCATTTTGCCGGTATTTTAAGATTGATTCCGTTAATAGTTTTTTTATCAGCATGGGGATAAGAAAAATGAATATTGTGCAGTTCAATACTTACTTCATTGTGTGTAGGAATAGGAATGTTTTTGTCCGATTCAGGAAGTTTACTTTTCAGACTAAGCAATTCAAAAATACTGTCAATGTAAATGCTGTTTTGATAAACGATTGAAATGCCACCGGCAAGATTTTGCAGCAACGTAAATGCTTGTGGAAATGCGACGAGAAAGAGTGTAATGTCTCCGGTACTTGTTTCGCCCGAAATAGCTTTTAAAGAAATAAATCCTATGCAAAGGAAAACACCAATATAGGATAAGGTTGTTGTTACTATTTCTAGTTGGGTCCTTTTTAGATTTATAGAAAGTTTGTCTTTTACTAAAACTCTTCTTATTGAAGTAAACTTGTCTTTAAAATATTTACCTAATGAATAGGTGCGTATTTCCTTTGCTGCAGTGTCTGTAGTTATTAAGTTGCTATAGTAAGAAGACTTACGTTCCTGAGGAGTCTGAGCAATTCGCAATACATTAAGTTTTTTTGAAAAGATAAGTCTGACCAGAAGAGTAGGGATTATAAATAATGCCAACAATGGGAGCAATATCCAGTTTATTAATATCAGAGCAGAAGCAACTGCTGCAAGAGACAAACAGTTTTTTGCTATCTCTATCAGACTAGTAATGATCAGACCGGGTTTATCAGCCCCTGAGTCTAAAGCTCGTTTTAATGTATCGTAATAAGAAGGGCTTTCATAAAATGAGAGTTCAAGGTCCACTGCCTGGTTGTGAACTTTTTCTAATACATATTCAGTTGTTTTAGTGGATAGTACTTCAACAGAATAAACCGAAAAAGAACGAAGCACAAAATATAAAATACCGGCAACGCCACCCAATACAACATACTTAATTATCTCATTTTGGGCTGCTGGATTGGATTGAGCTGAAGCTACAACATCTATCAGCAATTTCATGAAATATAAAGAGCCAAAAAAAACTATTGTTTCAATAATAATTAGAGTAATTGACAAGTAAAGCCATCCTGCCGCTGCTTGTTTTACCAACGCTATAATCCTTGATAAACCTAATTTACTTTTAATGTGAGATATTTTTCTCTGAATAGACGTCATAGAGGGCTCATGAGCTTATTAGGGTTATCGTTTTAACGATATTTGGAATAGGCAAATATATTGTTAAAAATAGGAATGCTTAAGGATATTCTTTAATTTTTTAGTAAATGTTTTTGATATAAATGCAGAGCTTCTATACATAAGCCGGTAGTGGCTTCTTCAGAACCCCAAACTAGTATCCTGGCAGGGCCCGATGCCAATTCATGCCGCCGCCATTCTCCGGTATGCGCTTGCAGTTCAACCAGGCGTTCCGCATATTGTCCAATTTTTTCAGATGTACTACCTATATTAAGTAAGGCTGAAATAGCTAATCCAATTTCAACATCGCACTCATGAAAAGTTTTTCTTTTACTAATTTCTTCGAATATTCTATCTTGTAATATGTCTCGAGTTTCATTTAAGTCAGGAATATTTAATTTAAACAGCCTTGATAAAAAGTAATAATATACCAGCCGATTTATGTACCATTTTTCGGATTCCAGTTCTTGATTTTGTTTAATAATATCAATAATGTATTTAACAACCGGCTGAGTTATTTTATTATATCCTAAGTAGCATGTAATGTTGCTGTTGACAATAAGGTCGATATCATTTCTTCTATGATCTCTCTGAGTCCAATATAGTAAAGTCTTAATTGGGCTTTTAAGTTCTCTGGCTATCAAACGCCAGTAAGTACGCGAATATTTTAAAAAGTTGCCATGAAGGGTAAACCATGTATAGAATAAGCCATTCTTTGCACGATTCATCAGTAACATAGGCGTATTATCGGGGAATGTGACTTTTCTTGCTTTTAAGAACGCAGAAATTAAAGCTGTGTCGTCTGTATCAGGCGGCAAATATTTATATAAATGATGCCATCTTGTAAAATATTGCCAAACGCCTCCTCTCATCATTTGATAAGTTAAGAACCCTGTTGCTTTGGTAAGCATGTGTTCAACTTCAGGCCTGTTCTGAAAGGGTAATAAACAGCTGCCGATTATTGCGGTAATACACGTAACACTATCGGGTACACACCATTCCTGCATGGCTTCGTCAGGTGCAATATAACATACAAATTCTCCATTGGGAAACTGGTGGTGATAAAGGTAATTGATGCCCTTATTTATAGAAGTATCAATTTTTTCCAGAAGGTCACATTTTGCAGATACCATTAGGGGCCAACAGATTTAGAAGTAAACAGTTTGGGTTTTAGAAGTACCAAAATTATGGAATAATCCTCTTAGTAAAATAGTTACTGGAAAGATTAAGGTTAACATTTGTATCTTTCTCAAATAATCCATAAACTGTACTTCCACTACCACTGAGTGCCGCAAATACAGCTCCAGCCTGATATAGTTGATTTTTGACAGCAGCAATTTCAGGATAAGCATTAAAAACGACAGGCTCAAAGTCGTTGAAAATAAACTCCTTCCATTCTATTATCGGTTTCTGTATGCTTGTTTGTAAATCGTGTGTTGGGTGAGCTGGCTTTAACTGGCCAAATGCCCATGGTGTAGAAATATGAATGCCAGGATTAATAATGATAATTTGATAACCCGATAAATCGACCGGTACTTTTTCAAAAATTTCACCGCGCCCTCTTGCAATTACGGGCATATTTACAATGAAAAAGGGCAATCACTGCCAAGTTGTAAAGCATAATTGATAAGTTCGTTAGTTGATATGTTAAGGTGGTATTTTTCATTTAAGGCTTTCAAAGCGTAAGCTCCATTAGCGCTGCCTGCACCAAGTCCTGCGCCTGCCGGTATATTTTTTAGTAGATGAAAGTGTACTGGCGGCAGGTTATTAAAATCTTTCTTTAAAAGTTGCCATGCTTTTAATACGATATTATTTTCAGAACCACCCGGAATTGGCAGGCCTAAAACAGAGATATTATTTTCGTTGGATTCGGTCAACTCTAAAACATCATAAACAGGAAGGGGATAGAAAATAGTTTCTATACTGTGATAACCATCAGGGCGCTTGCCTGTAATGTATAAGCCAATGTTTATTTTGCAATTAGAAAAACGAATCAAAATAGATATCCAATTTATGATGTAGAATTTATGATATATCAGAAGTCCTACATCCTACATCCGACATAATTTCTATTTCTTTTTCCGGCTGTTAAGTTCGTCTCTGATTGCTATGGCTTTGATATAATCTTCACTTTCCAATACATCGTTTAACAGCTTGTTCAGTTCGTCAATACTCATGGTTTTTAAGTCATCTTTTGAGCCTTCAGTTGTAATACTTCCAAGAACTTCTGCTGGTTCCTCGGTTGTTGTCTGCCCTTTATCATCCATAATAATACCTGCATTACTAAGAATGTTTTCGTATGTGTAAATAGGGCAACCAAAGCGAACTGCTAATGCTATAGCGTCAGAAGTCCTGCTGTCAATTTCAATTGTGTCACTATCTGAGGAGCACACAAGTTTACTGAAAAAGATGCCTTCCTGTAAATCTGAAATAATAATTTCATGCAGGTCAATAGAAAAAGCCGTCATAAAATTTTTCATCAGGTCGTGCGTAAGTGGCCGACTGGGATTCATTTTTTCTAAAGCCACAGCAATGGCCTGTGCTTCAAAACCGCCAATTACGATCGGCAATCTGCGTAAACCATTTACTTCTCCCAACACAACAGCATAAGAATGTGTTTGCGTGATGCTATGAGATAATGCAACAACTTCCAGTTCTATTTTTTTCATAAAAATAAGTCACGAAACTAAGGATTTTTAGGCATTAAAAAAGCTAATGAATCATCATTAGCTTAACATAATCTCATTTATTTTAATGTGATTTATTAAAGTTGTTTTATAGCCTCTGTTAACTTTGGAACTACATCGAACAGATCGCCTACGATACCGTAATCGGCTGCTTTAAAGAAAGGTGCTTCCGCGTCTTTATTAATAACAACGATCACTTTACTCCGGTTTACGCCGGCCAGATGCTGAATAGCGCCGGAGATACCAACGGCAATGTAAAGATTGGGAGCAATAGCACCACCTGTTTGTCCCACGTGTTCATTGTGCGGACGCCAGTGTGCATCGGCGACAGGTCGGCTACAAGCAAGAGCGGCGTGTAACTCTTTAGCAAGATCTTCCAATATCCCCCAATTTTCAGGTCCTTTCATACCACGTCCGCCACTAACTACAACCTCTGCTTCAGCTAAAGGCACTTCACCACTTTGTTTGGTGACATTGGTTACTTTTATTTTTGGTTGATCTACAGAAATATTCAATTCAACTACTTCAGCTGTCCCTTCACCAGTTTCTATTTTAAATGCATTTGGATTTAGTGAAATGATTTTTACAGGCGTTGCAATATTTACACTTGCAAATGCTTTTCCTGAAAAAACACTTTTTTAACTACAAATCCATCGCTGGTTTCGGGAAGGGATACAGCACCGGCAACCAAACCTGCTTTCAAACTTGCTGAAAGTCTGGGTGCAACTGCTTTTCCATCTGTATTGTTAGAAAAGACAATAACGCTGGCATTTGTTTGTTCAGCAACTTGTGCGATGGCATTGGTATAAACCTGGGCATCAAAATGTTTCAGAGATTCATTTTTAGCTTGATGAACTTTGGTAATTCCATATTTACCAAGTGCTACTAAATCCTCTGTTGTGGGTGCTAATACTATGCCGTGTGCTTCCACACCTAATTGTTTTGCAACTTGTGTACCATAAGTAAGCGATTCAAGCGAAGTTTTTTTTACGCTGCCGTCTTCGGCTATATCTATAAATATTAATACCATAATGTTTGAATTTCTAAATGATAAACTATAAATTCTAAGTCAGAAATTTAAATAGAAGTTACCGATTGGCGTTTAGCAGTCAACGGTCAACTTTCATCTGTCAACTTCTTCAAATTACTTTCGCTTCTTCTCTCAAAAGCTTTGCAAGTTCAGCAACGTTGTCAGCATCAATAAGCTTTACGCCTGCTTTAGCTGGCGGTAAACTAAACTCAGTTATACTGGTTAGCGCATCAACAGCAACCGGCTCAACCACTTTTAATGGTTTTGTGCGTGCGGCCATTATGCCCCTCATGTTGGGAATGCGTTGTTCGGCCATTCCTTTATTGCAACTTACAACAACCGGCAGACTTACTTCGCAAACCTCTTCACCACCTTCTATCTCCCGGGTTACAGTAGCTGTGGTGCCGTTTAATTCGAATTTTGTAGCTAGCGAAACATAAGGTAAGTCTATTAATTCGGCCACCATACCGCCAACAGAACTTCCGTTGTAATCAATGGTTTCTTTGCCTGTGAAGATCAGATCATAAGCGCCATCTTTGGCTACCGCTGCAATTTGTGAGGCAATTGAAAAGCTATCTGCGCTTTCTGTATTTACCCTGATTGCTTCGTCGCCACCCAACGCTAGCGCTTTTCTAATGATGGCATCTGCATCAGGCGTACCAACAGTTATTAAATGAATAACTGTAGAAGCATCTGCTTCTTTTAACTCAATAGCTCTTACCAATGCATAGTATTCATCATTTGGATTGATGATCCATTGTACACTGCTTGCGTCAAATTTCGTGTTGTTATCGGTGAAGGCTATTTTTGCCGTTGTATCCGGCGTTTTGCTAATACATACCAGTATTTTCATCCGTGTTAATATTTAGGTTTGTTAGTCAGATGGAAGTGGCTTTGTAAACTAATTAGTAAAGAGTTTGTATACCATATTTCATTTGACAATAATATAAAAAAGGTTGTTTATGCAACTAAAACAAAGATAATGGATATTGATAGAAAAAGCAAACGATGTACAATGTACGATGTATGAAAACTGATATGCGTACAGCGTACAACATACATCGGATACAAACAGATGAGGCATATTCCAAAGCACAAGCGAGCGTGGCAATATCGATGCTATTTATTTACTGATGATTAAATAAAAAAGAATGTCAAGAATTGATCAAATAAGTGAGTTACTAAAGGAGAATCCTGCTGACAGTTTTTTGCAACATGCGTTGGCGTTGGAGTATATAAAAACAAATCTGGATGATGAGGCAAAAAATATTTTTGAAAAATTGTTGTTGGATAATCCTGACTATGTGGGCAGCTATTATCATTTGGCCAAATTATACGAAAGGTTGGGGGAGGAGCAGGAGGCCATTAAAATATATGAGCGAGGAATGGATGTGGCGAAAAATCTGAATGAACAACACGCTTACAACGAACTGAAAAGTGCGTATGAATATTTGATTTATTAAATTTTAAACATTTTGTTAGACCGATTTATTTCTTATATCCATCAAAATAATCTTTTTACCAAAAAAGATAAATTACTTGTTGCAACGAGTGGTGGCGTGGATTCTGTGGTGTTGTGCCATTTGTGCAAGAATGCCGGTTTTGATTTTGCTATAGCGCATTGCAATTTTCAATTACGAGGGGATGCTAGTGAACGGGACGAAAAATTTGTTCAGAATTTTGCAAATCAATTACAGGTTGCTTTTTACTCCGTAAGGTTCGATACTAAACAGTATGCTCAGGAAAATAAGTTGTCAACACAAGTAGCGGCTCGTGACTTACGTTATGAGTGGTTCGAAAAAATCAGATCAGAGAATGGCTTTGATTTTATATTAACAGCACATCATGCTGATGATAATATTGAAACAGTGTTGATGAATTTTTTCGGGGTACAGGAATTAATGGACTAACGGGAATAAAAGTAACAAACGGGCATATTCGCAGACCTTTGCTATTTGCCAAAAAAACAGAATTGGAAACTTATTTACAAGATAACCAGCTGTTATTTGTGCAAGACGAAAGTAACCTGCATGATGATTACACCAGGAATTATTTTAGGAATACGATTCTTCCATTAATAACTAAAGTTTACCCGGAAGCACAACAGAATATATTGAACAATATTGAAAAGTTTAAGGAGGTTGAAACCCTTTATAGGAAAGAGGTTCAGCGCCTTGAAAAAAAATAATGACAAGGAGCGGAAACGATATTTTGATTCCTGTGATGTTGCTTAAAAAGACTCCAGGCCTTCGAACCGTTTTGTTGGAATTGCTAAAACCTTTTGGGTTTAATGCCCCACAATTGCCAGATCTGATTCGCATGCTCGACAGCGATTCAGGTAAATATATGTTATCGGCTTCGCATCGTATTTTGAAAGATCGAAAGCACCTTATTATTTCTTCTTTAAAAACTATTGATAATGCTGTAATTGTTATAGAAAATGAAGGTTCGTTTGCCTTTGCAAATGGAATGATAAAATTAATAAAGGAAGAAAGTAATGTTGTTGAAAAAAGTGAATACACCGCTGTTTTAGATGCAGCCCGTATTCAGTATCCTTTATTACTAAGGCCCTGGAAAATGGGCGATTATTTTTATCCGCTGGGAATGACAAAGAAAAAGAAATTGTCAAGATTTCTTATTGATAAGAAATTGTCATTGACGGATAAGGAGAAGGTTTGGGTAATTGAAATGAACAAGAAAATAATATGGGTGGTGGGTTTAAGAATTGATGACCGGTTTAAAATAACAGACAATACCAAATCGATTCTTAAAATATCATTTATAACTGCATCATAAATATTAGCCACGAATGCACGAATAAATACATTTTTATAACATTCGTGCATTCGTGGCTAACTATAATAAAGAATTTATTTAAACTTATAAATAGTAGTTGTTTTATAAACGTCTCCAGGTTTTAATGTAGTTGTTGGGAAAGACGGTACGTTTGGAGAATTAGGTAGTGCTGCGTTTCCAGGCAAAGTGCCGTGCGATGATCGTCCTTAGTACCGTATTTTAAAGTCTTTTCACTATTCATGAAATTACCTCCATAAAACTGTAATCCTGGCTCTGTCGAAATCACTTCCATTACAATTCCACTTTTGTCGCCTGTAACTTCTGCTACTTTTCTAAGGCCTGATCCTTTCGTTACAAAATTGTGATCATATCCTTTACCGTAAACTAATTGCTGGTTATCATCATTAACCCTGGCGCCAATTTCCGTAGCTTGTGTAAAATCAAAAGGAGTGCCTTTTACTGCTTCATTTTTGCCAAATGGTATTAAAGTAGAATCAACAGGAGTGTATTCGTCAGCATTAATATAAAGCTTATGATTGTTGATGGTACCACCACCATTCAGGTTAAAATAAGCATGATTGGTAAGGTTGCAAACTGTCGTCTTATCAGTAGTTGCTTCGTAATCTATTTTCAATCCCTTGTCTGAAGTAAGCGTGTATAGCACTTTAACATTGAGATTGCCTGGAAAGCCCATTTCGCCATCTTTTGAAAGATAGCTCAATTGAAGCGTGCTGTCATTTACCTGAACAGGGTCCCAAACCTGTTCGTGAAATCCTTTGGGGCCACCATGTAAAGTGTTGGGGCCATTATTTATGGGAAGATTATATTCAACGCCATCCAGGCTAAATTTACCTTTAGCAATACGATTACCGTAACGTCCAATTAATGCACCGAAATTAGTTCCCGAACGCATACCTTTTAGATCCTCAGATCCTCTTAATACATCAACGATTTTATTATTCTTATCTGGAACTAATAGGTTTACCAGGCGGCCACCATAATTGGTTATAGCAGCTTCAAGTCCGTTATTACGTAAATAAAATACGCTAACCATTTTTTCATCTATGGTATCGGCGAAAGCATCATTATCAACTAATTTTACCGCGCTGCTATCAGCGCCACTTCCATCTTTGTCAGCTTCGCTTTTGGGTTGTGAGTTACATGAAACAACAGCAACCGACACTACTGTTGCAAAGAGAAAAAGTACTTTTTCATTCGTATGTTTTTTAATATGATTTGTGACGATATTTTGAAACGAGTAAATTAATTATTTTTATTGACCCGGCAGAGGAATATATGGCATCTTCGTTGCCACGCTCGGTTTATCGTCCCGATTATAAATCGTCACAATCGTGGCAGTTTACCTGAGCTGAAAGAACATTGTTCAACCTATATAAACGACGATTTACAATTCTCGCTACCTAAACAGAAACGCAATATATTCAAATAATTGAAGTAGAACAAATGAGTATAAAATATCAGATAATTAATACCGAAGATGGTAGCCATACTTTAAAGGTAGCTGGTACAGATATAACCTTTCATTCGACAAAAGGTGCTATACAGGAATCTGATCATGTTTTCATCAAATCGGGTTTCGAGCATTTTATACAACAGCATCCTTCAAAAAAGCTGTTTCCATCCTGGAAATAGGCTTTGGCACTGGATTGAATGCATTGCTCACCGCAACAACTGCAGCAAGGTTTAGCAAAAACGTATTGTATCATGCAATTGAATTAAATCCGTTGCCAGCTGAAGTTTACTCCAAATTAAACTATTCGCAAATACTCAAACAGCCAGAATTGTATAAGGCGATTATGCAAACAGGTTGGGAGCAAATGCTTTTCATAAGTCCTTTTTTCAAATTGAAAAAGATTAATGATGATCTTTTGAAATATCTATTTACGGATCGGATTGACATTATTTATTTCGACCCGTTTGCACCCGAAGATCAGAGTGAAATATGGAGCGACACTATTTATGAAAAGATGTTTAATGTATTAAATAATGAAGGTATCCTGATGACCTATTGTTCTAAAAGTGTTGTACGAAAAGCTTTGCAGCAGGCGGGTTTTGCAGTAGAAAAGCTACAAGGGCCAAGAGGTAAAAGAGAGATTGTACGGGCGGTAAAGTAGCCCAGTCCATCGTCAATTGTCGATGGACGATTGTTGGATCGGTTTCTTTCTAAACCTCTTTAAAATCTTTCTTATTGTCCAAAAAACAGAACAATAAACCCCAAAGCCATTATAATCGGAATAACAAAACTAAGTATGCTGCCGCCTATAGCGGCTGTGTTCTCTCCGGTTGCTACAACGGCGTTGCCTGTACCTAATGTTGTTTTGCTACTTAATAAGCGCAACAATCCCGTACCTGAAGCCACTAATCCAGCCCCGCCACCGCCAGCGATTATACCAGTAACCCATTTAAGCCATTCACTTTCTATAGGTAATACAGAAGTGGCCAGCAAAGTGCCTGCTATAGCTGCCATTGGCGCAGCGATAGTATCTAGAATGTTATCAATAAATGGAATATAGTAAGCAACGATTTCAAACAGCGTGGCAGCGGCTAAGCAAATAAGGGCGGGTGTTGTTGACAACCAGTGAAAACTTTCAGCAAAATGAAATAATTCAAACTTGCCTGCTAAACCCGCAATTAACATGGGTACAAATACACGGAAACCACAACAGGCAGCCAGTGCTATACCTAACGCTGTGGCAGTTATTGTTTGAACGTCTATATTCATCTACAAACAGGTTTTCAGTATAGTAAATATAGCTGATCGTCCATTGACTATTGACCATCGACTATTCTTTCAATGCATCTTTATCTTCCTTTGTTTTGGCTAGTGCATAAATGCTTGCATTAAGTTCGAACCCAATCAGCAGGATAAGTGAATTTAAGAAAATTAAAACCAATACAACAATGATACTTCCTATGGAACCATACAATTTATTATAAGTTCCAAACTGGCTTACATACCACGAAAAAGCTAAAGAACAAATCACAACAAGGCAGGTTGCTATTACGGAGCCTGGTGTTATGATTTTCCATTTTTTATCTACAGATGGAGCGTGGCGATAGATGTAAGAGATGCTGGTAAAGACCAATGCAAAAATCAATATCCATCTGACTTTTCCAAGTGCAGCAGCTAATATTTCATTTTTTATACCTAACCATTTTAGTACCGACTCCTGTGCTATAAGTAATGCCAGACAAAGAATAAAAACAAAAACCAGCATCAATGTAATGCGCATTGCGGTTAATCTTTTTTAATACCTTTTCTCTTTGTAAAGCCTAAGTAATCTTTATCAAAAGACCTCATTATACCCATTATGGCATTGGAGGCAAAGAATAAAGAAAGAAACGCACCTAAAAATAGTAAAGCACTTTGTGGTTTCTCAATGATGGACTTAATGAAATCTATGATAGGGTCATAATTATTTTTAGCAGGAATCACATTTCTTATGAGGCCATATAATTGATCTTCTAAATTTAATCTTATAATAAACGTAAACCTAGCAATAATAGGTATTAAAGCACATAAAAACAGCAAAAGTGGGGGCAGTGCCATTGCAGAATTGAAAGATATAGCAGACGCTCTTTCTATCAGATCGTCCCAATCAACATGTTCCTTAAATTTTTTTGTAGTGTTGGCTAAGGAAATGCTTTTAAAGCCGGGCAAGTTCTCTTTGTGGCTTTGAATTACTAATCTTTTCCAGAATAGGGAGGCGCCAATTCGATCCTTTATTTTTTTCCTATGCTCATTTGCTTGTGTCTGGTATTTTACCAAATCTTTCGTTTAAAGCTTGTTGGTATTCTTTTGCCAACTTAAGATGATCCTGATAATTGGTTGAAAAAACATGTGTTCCATCGAACGAAGGGCTTGCCACAAAATAAATATATTCGGTTTCGGGTGCATTTAAAACGGCGTCGATCGTTTCCTCCTGCGGTGTACATATGGGGCCGGGCGGTAAACCTTTATTTTGATAGGTATTGTATGGTGAAGGCGTTGAAAGATGTTTGAACAGAACTCTTTTAATAGTAAAATCTTTCAAGGCAAACTTCACAGTCGGGTCAGCCTGCAAAGGCATTCCCTTTTAATGCGATTCATATAAACACTGGCAATGGTTCCTTTTTCTTTACTGGCATTGGTTTCTTCATCTACGATGGATGCCATTGTAATGCTTTGTATTACAGACAAGCCTTTTTCATCTGCCTTTAGTTTTCGTTCTGCTGTCCAGAATTTTTGATACGCATCGTTGAATTTTTTGAAAAAAACATCTATTGTCGTGTTCCAATTATTTTCATAAGTAAGAGGTAAAACAACAGACATTACTGTATTGGAATCCAATTCGTATTTTTTAAAGAATCGTTATTATTTAAGAAACTTATCGCTGCGGTAGAATCAAATTCAAATGCCTTCCCCATTTTTCCTGCTAATTGTTCTTTTGTTCTTATTTTGGTAACGACAAATTTTACAGGCGTCTGGCTGCCATTTCTAAGCATCCGTAAAAGATTTAAAACACTCATTCCTCCATCTACTTTGTATTTACCTGGTTTTACATTTTCGAAGCTCAAAAACTTTTCTGCAACATTGAACCAGGTAAGACCGGGAAGGATTTTTTCATCAACCAATTGTTGTTTTAATTGAGGCATATTGGTTCCTGTTTTTATGTACAAAAAACCGTCAGCAGGCTTTTTTGCTGCGGGACCAATTAGCTTGAATATTGCAAATGCCCCTATTGCCAGAGCTATTAAAAGGAAGAATTTGAAGATTTTTTTCATCACGGATAAATAAGGATAAGGAGTGAAAGTAAAACAAAAAAGGTTATACCTGAAATGAAAAACCTGTAAAGACCTTAGATCTTTACAGGTTTACAAAATATTTACAAGCTTGTTCTTTTGGGGTAATGTATTACTTACCTGAATCAGCTGGAGGTGCGGCAAAGGAGCAGTGTTACTCGGATTGATTGGCTGTCCTGCTGGTGCCTGAACAGGTGCTGTACCAACATCCTGCAATCTTCCGTTATTGCCTGCATCTGAACCTGAAATAAAGAAAGTCGACAATAAGCTAAGCACAGCGATAATTACTGCAAATATCCAGGTGCCTCTTTCTAAAACATCGTTGGTTTGTTTTACGCCCATAAATTGGCTGCTAACACCGGCAAAGCTGCCTGATAGACCACCGCCTTTAGGGTTTTGAATTAAAACAAAAAATCCCAAGACAACGGATGCTAATATGATAAGTATAACAAATAAAATGGTCATGTCTATTTTTTTAAATGGTCAATTTTCGCTGCAAAATAAGCGCTTTTACGGGGAATTTGCAAACTTAATTTCTTGTAAATATCGATAGCTTTTTTAGGTCGCCTTGTTTAATCCATACTTCAGCCATGGCTTCGGTATTGGCATTTTCTCCGGTAAGAGAATGTTGAGCCATTTTTTCGATATTTTTTCTTCTGTTGCAGTAATACCGGCCTTAACATTAACGCCAGGTAAACGTTTCATGTACTTCAGCCAGTCTGTAAAGCTTTTTAACTGAGTACCAAAACGGTCATTCGCGTTTTGATCGCCCAGTTTTATGCCTTGTGCCGCAAAATAATCAACAGTATAGTAAGGTGTGAAAGACAATTCGGCCCTTGCAGGATCTATCGCTTCTATTTTAAATTGGGGTAAATCGGGAAGCGGTTCTTCATCCTCTATTACTTCGGTTTCACTCAATTCTTCGGGAATATTTACTTCAACTTGTGAGTTAAAATTCTGTTCTGTATTTTCTTCTTCGCTTTGTTGAATGTTATCAGGCTTTTCATCATTGAGAGCCTTGTTTTCCAGTTTAACATCACTGTTTAAGGATGAACTCATCTGAGAAGTAGGTGCATCTAAATTGATAACATCTTCTTTTTGCGATGAAAAATCTTTCGCAACGAAAGTGTTTTGCTCTCTTTTAGAGTACTGCTTAGGATAGTATTGTTTTGTCCATCTGTTTCAATCAAATGATTGATCAGCAAAGGATTTTTATAGTAAAGTAATGTTTGTTGAAATTGCTTTGCGTAGCGTTCATCGTTGGCTTCTTTCAGTTTTTTAGCATAAAGCAGTTGTAACGCAGAGGCGTAAGGATGCTTTTCCGAAAGCGATTGTAATTCTTCTAAACTGCATACTTCTAATTTTTTCGATAGCACGGCATCCGACAGCATATCTGTAAAATGATTCATACCTTAAGATTACCAGTTTGAAAAAATACGGTTAAAGATTGCGTCAGGAATATCCCTTAGCATTTGATCTAATAAGCTTTGTTCCGCTTGTTGAAGGCTTAATGAACCTGCATAATCAAATGGGGTACTTACATCATATTTACCAATAATTTTTTGAGTCATATTGTCCCTTATTACAATGTTGACGCCCACATTTAAACGATTGGCATTTACCTGTTGGTTCGAGATTCCGGCCGTAGAAATAGTATAGCTTGTTATGGCGCAATCTATTACCCATTGTGCGTCATCGCCCCTTGTTTGTTGCAGCCTCGTCTGCCTTAACACTTTTTGTATTAACCGATCAGTGAGTGCTGGTGCAAGGCTGGGGTTTACATACGATGCCTTATTAGTGATCTGGTTTATCTTAACTATTTTCAAAGAATCAGGGATGGATTTAGCATCCTGAAAGCCGTAAGATACTTTACAGCTGCTTTGCGTAAAGGCAATAAAAAAAATAGCAATAATGAGAGAAAAAACAAAAACTCCATTATAACTCTTCAATGTCATATTCTTTTAATTTTCTATAAAGTGTTCGTTCGCTGATACCGAGGTCAAGAGCCGCATCTTTTCTTTTGCTTTTGTGCTTTTTTAAAGCTTTAATGATCAGCTCTTTTTCCTTATCCATGATATTAAGGCTCTCTTCAACTTCTTCATGTTCATGTATACCATTATCCATACCAATATGCACAGGATAAGATGGCTGCGATGGTACAGGAACATTTCCCGTCATCTCAATTTGTAAAGGTGCCGATAATTGTTGAAAACTTTCCTGGTTAGTTTTTAAATCTTTCAGGTTGTTAATGAAAGCCGGATTTTGCTCAACAACAGAAGGGTTTTGCAATACTTCAAGAAACATTTTTTTGAGTTCATTAACATCTTTTTTCATGTCGAAAAAGAGTTTGTATAAGATTTCCCGTTCGTTTTGAAATTCCTGTTGGTTGGGATTATTGACAATCATTGGCAACCTGTTATTAGAATAGGGTTGCAAATAACGGCTCAATTCTTTGGCACTAATAGTTTTTTCCGGCGATAAAACAGAAACCTGTTCTGCAATATTTTTAAGCTCCCTGATATTGCCCGGCCAGGGGTAGGTAAGCAATAGATTTTTGGCATCATCTTCTAATTGTACAGACGATGTTCTGTATTTATCAGCAAAATCTGCTGCGAATTTTCTAAACAATAAAACGATATCTTCTTTGCGGTTTGCTAAGGATGGAACTCTGATTGGGACAGTACTTAGACGGTAATAAAGATCTTCTCTAAACCTGTTTTGCTGAACTAATTGCAACAGATCTTTATTGGTGGCAGCAATAACCCGAACATCTGTTTTCTGCACTTTACTCGATCCCACACGAATATATTCACCAGCTTCTAAAACACGTAATAGACGAGCCTGAGTACCTAGTGGCATTTCACCAATCTCATCTAAAAAAATAGTACCGCCATTCACTGTTTCAAAGTAACCTTTACGGGCATCTACGGCACCGGTGAATGAACCTTTTTCATGACCGAATAATTCTGAATCGATTGTTCCTTCGGGAATAGCACCGCAGTTAACCGCGATAAAAGGGTTGTGTTTGCGTGATGACAAAGAATGTATGATAGAAGAGAAGGCTTCTTTACCCACGCCGCTGTCACCTATAATTAAAACAGTAAGATCGGTACTGGAAACCTGAGCAGCAACCTGCAAAGCGTAGTTTAACTCCGGAGAGTTACCGATGATACCAAAACGGTTTTTTATTGATTGTAAATCCATAAAAGCAAATGATCAATCTAAAATATTAATTAACGATCTCTCCAAACAGCGTGGCCTGTGTACATTTTTTAATTTCCACGTTTACATAATCGCCTTTTTTATAAAGGATTTCGTTTTTAGGAAATATTACGACTTTGTTTTGCGAAGTGCGACCCACCCAATCATCATTACTTCGCTTGCTATCACCATCTATCAAAACCTTGAAGGTTTTGCCAATATCTTTAGTGTAATTGTTTAAAGAAAGTTCGTTTTGTTTTTCGATAACTTCCTGTAAACGGCGTTTTTTAACATCTAAAGGAATGTCATCTTTATAGCGCCGCTGCGCCAATGTACCGGGCCTTTCGCTGTAGAAAAACATATAGCCAAAATCGTATTGACTGTGATCCATAATCGAAATAGTTTCCTGATGATCTTCCTCCGTTTCCGTGCAAAAGCCAGCAATGATATCGGTAGTAATACTGCAATCGGGAATGATTTTCCTTATTTCATCTACTTTATGCATATACCACTCGCGGGTGTAAGTGCGGTTCATTAATTGTAACACACGAGTTGAACCACTTTGTACAGGTAAATGAATGCATTTACAAATGTTTTCATAAGCCATCATTGTATGCAGCACATCGCTGGTGATATCTTTAGGGTGCGAAGTGGAAAAACGTACCCGCAATAAAGGTGATATTTGAGCCACCTTTTCCAGAAGCTGGGCGAAAGTTACTGCCTCCCCAAACCCCTCCGGAGGAGGGGCTTTAGAACCTGCGATAGCAGAAGCGGTTCCGTTATTGTCGGGTACGTCCTTGCTCCCCCTCCGGGGGGCGGGGGGCTGTAGCTATATAATAATAACTATCCACGTTCTGTCCTAACAAAGTCACTTCGCGATATCCATTGTTGAATAGATCAAGACATTCATTAATAATGCTTTCTGCGTCACGGCTTCGTTCGCGGCCACGCGTGAATGGAACTACACAAAAAGAACACATATTATTACATCCGCGCATAATGCTTACAAAGGCCGAAACGCCATTTGTGTTTAACCGAACCGGAGCGATGTCGGCATAGGTTTCTTCACGGCTCAATAAAACATTTACACCTTTTTGCCCGTCTGCTGCTTCGTCTACCAATTGCGGTAAACTTCTGTAAGCATCTGGTCCAACAACAATATCTACTAATTTTTCTTCTTCCAGAAACTTTGACTTAAGGCGTTCGGCCATGCAGCCCAACACACCAACCAAAGTCCCCGGGTTTTGTACTTTTAGTTTTTTAAATTCTGTAAGTCGCTTGCGAACCGTCAGCTCTGCCTTTTCGCGAATAGAGCAGGTATTTAAAAAATAATATCTGCTTCTTCTACATTTCGTGTAGCACCAAAACCTTCTTTATTTAAAATAGATGCCACTACTTCGCTGTCTGCAAAATTCATTGCGCAACCATAGCTTTCGATATAAAACTTCTTTTTATATTCGTTCGGATCCAATGTAAACGGCGCATAGCTTTCTCCCTGACGCGCTTCATCATGTGTTTTATTGGCTACTAAATCAAGCATTAATTTCTATTTAAGAGTTTCAAGCGTGCAAAGATAGGCGATTTTGGATAGCTTCTGACAGGATGGCAGAAGAGTTTGAAGAGTTGATATGTTAAAAAGATGGAAGCGGCTGCGACATGGCCTGACTAAATATTGAAAGTGAGTTTTGAACACAGTTCAGCGACTATCAATCATCTTCGATCAGTTTTGTTAAATAGCGGAAGGGCTGCCGGATGGAAGCGGAAAGCCCGCTGAAGATTTGTGCGCAGGGGTGTGGCGGACTTGTAGCGCACAGCCGGAACTGCTGCTGATATATGTTCAAAAAGCTGAGAGCCCAAAATAATATGGGGTAAACCTGCTTTTTTCGAAAAATTGTCCGTACATTTGCACGCTCTAATTTCGGGGTAAGTTGTATCATGACTAAAGGGAGAGAATACGATATAGCATTTGTGGGGTTGAAGCCTGGTATTCATGAGTATAATTACAATATTTCGGATAAGTTCTTTGAGGCATTTCAGCAGCAGGATTTTACTGACTGCCATGCTCAGGTAAAATTGCTTTTAGATAAAAAGAGCAGTTTTATGATGTTAAAGTTTGAGATTGGCGGCAGTTTGATGGTAACCTGTGACAGATGCAACAACGATTTAAAACTCGACTTGTGGGATGAGTTCAACATTACTGTTAAAATGGTGGAAGAGCCGGAGTTGATGAATGACCAGGAAGAAGATCCTGACGTTTATTACATCAGTCGCGGCGAAAGCCATGTAAACGTGGAGAACTGGATATACGAGTTTATAAACCTGAGCATCCCTATGCATAAAACTTGTGGCTTCGACAATGCTGATGGTCCGCAATGTAATAAGGAAGCGCTGAAAATGTTAGACAAATTAGAAACTGAAAAGCCGCCACAACCAGATGTAAATCCTATTTGGAAAGGCCTGGAACAGTTTAAGAATAAGAAAGATTAAAGAAGCCTCTCCTAACCCTCTCCGGAGGAGAGGGGATAAAGTAAAGTCTTTGTAAGAGACTCGATAGATAGTAAAATTGAAATAAAGGAAGATTTTTTAATAACAGAATTTTTAACGCATTTAAATAAAGAGTTATGCCAAATCCTAAACGCAGGCACAGCCAGCAAAGAAGCGCAAAACGTAGAACGCACTATAAAGCTACTGGTCAAACTTTAACTACTGACGCATCAACTGGCGAAACGCATGTACGCCATCGTGCACACGTAAGTGAAGGAAAATTGATCTATAAAGGTAAAGTGGTGGCTGAAAAAGCACCTGCGAAGGCTTAAGTATCTTTAGTTCTATATTATTTTTTCGAAATTCCAAGTACATATTGGCCTTTGTTGGCTAATGTATCTGGAATTTTTTTATTTTAGCTGATATGAAACGCAATTAGAAAGCGGCTTGTGGTAAAGAATACAGAAAAGGCGTTCCCTGCCCCCGGTCAGGCGGGCATTCGGCTAACTTTTAGTTCACCGCAGGTGAACAAATAAAAACTATACGAATGAATATTGGATTAGACATGATGGGTGGGGACTTCGCACCAATTGAAGCGGTGAAGGGTGTAAAGCAATATCTTCTTGAACAGAATTTTGAGGGATTGTCGCTGATCCTGTTTGGTGATGAACCGCAGCTTACCGCATTACTGATCGAATATGATGTACCTAAGGACAAATACAAGGTAGTTGCGACTACACAGATCATAGATATGAACGAGCATCCTACCAAAGCTTTAAAGGAAAAAACCAATTCATCTATATCCGTAGGTTTTCAATATTTAGCAACAGGAAAGATAGATGCTTTTATAAGCGCAGGAAACACTGGCGCAATGTTGGTTGGCGCTATGTTCAGCCTGAAAACAGTTGAAGGCGTTTTAAGGCCAACTATTTCATCTGTTATCCCAAAGCAGGATGGCAGCACAGGTTTATTGCTTGATGTTGGTTTGAATGCTGATTGCAAGCCAGAGCAACTAAATCAATTTGCGGTAATGGGATCTGTATTCAGCAAGTATATTTTTGGTGTAGATGATCCAAAAGTTGGATTGATAAATGTGGGAGAGGAGGAAGGCAAAGGTAATATTCTGGCGCAAGCTGCATACCCGCTTTTGAAAGAAAATAGTGCTATTAACTTTGTAGGAAATGTAGAAGGACGCGATGTGTTTAATGATAAAGCCGATGTAATGGTATGTGAAGGGTTTACCGGCAATGTAATTTTAAAATTGGCAGAATCAGTATATGATATTGCGCAAAATCAGAAAGTGGACAATCCATACCTGAACCGTTTTAATTTTGAAATATATGGTGGTACGCCGGTTTTAGGTGTTGAAAAACCTGTAATTATCGGTCACGGCATTTCACATGCGACTGCCTTCAGTAATATGGTAGATGTGGCGGTGAAGATGGTCAACACAGATGTATTGGGCAAAGTAAAAGAAGCCATTCAAAAAATTTAATGATAGCGATGTGTGAAATTTAAAATCGACTATTTCGTATTAGCTATCATAGCCACTATAACTTTAGCCTGACTGTATCCCGCTCCTGGTGCAGATAACAGTCAAATACCACTTGACACTATTAGCAGTATTGGTGTTTCCCTTATCTTCTTTTTTTATGGGCTGAAACTTAGTCCTGACAAGATAAAGTCTGGACTTAAGAATTGGAAACTACATGCACTTATTCAGGCTTCAACCTATTTATTATTCCCGCTCCTTATTATTTGCATCTATCCATTTACAAGGTCTGAAGATGAGTCTTTGTGGTTGGCGTTTTTATTTCTGGCAGCACTACCGTCAACGGTTTCTTCATCGGTGGTAATGGTTTCTATTGCTAAAGGAAACGTTCCGGCTGCTATCTTTAACGCGAGTATATCAGGGTTGATTGGTATTGCTGTTACGCCTTTATGGATGGGACTTTTTTGCATCGCGAAACAACGGATTTTAGTTTAGGCAACATCTATTTAAAACTGTTGACAGAAATTTTATTACCAGTTGTTATTGGTTTGTTGCTTCAGAAATATTTTCATCGTTTTATCATTCGCTTTAGCAGCTATCTTTCTTTGTTTGATAAATCTGTTGTGCTGCTAATAATATACAAAAGCTTTGCTGAGTCCTTTGAAAAGAAGGTATTCAGCACCGTTAGTACATCAGATCTGTTGATTATTTTAGCAGGCGCTACTATTCTTTTTTATGTTGTTTACTGGTGTGTTGGTTTTGCTGCCAGGTTTATGAAATTTGACAGAGAAGACAAGATAACCGCTCAATTTTGTGGTACCAAGAAATCGCTGATACACGGTACTGTTTTTTCAAAAGTATTATTTCCGGCATCCATGCCTGTGGGTATTATACTTTTACCACTTATGATTTTTCATGCACTACAGATATTTATTATCAGCGTTATTGCAGCGAGACTTGGAAAGCAAATAGTGTAAATTAATTTTCAAAAACAATCGTCTTGTTATGATATACCAACACCTTATCCTGCAATACTAATTGTAAAGCATTGGCCAATACTGATTTTTCTATTTCTCTACCCAGGCGTATCATATCTTTTACAGAGTGCGTATGATTTACTGAAATGGTTTGTTGCGCAATGATAGGCCCGTCATCTAACACGTTGGTAACAAAATGTGCCGTTGCGCCGATTACTTTTACACCACGTTCATATGCTTGCTTGTAAGGGTTTGCGCCAACAAAAGCAGGTAAGAAGGAATGATGAATATTGACGATCCGAGCAGGATACTTTGACATAAATTCTGGCGAAAGAATGCGCATGAATTTAGCTAGTATAATATAGTCGAATTCATATTGAGCAAGTGTTTCTAATATTTCCAGTTCAAATAAATGCTTTTCTTTTTCTTCGTGCGCAATATGATGAAAAGGAATATCGAATTTTTCAGTAAGCGGTTGTAATGTGTCGTAGTTGCCAATTACACATTGAACGTCTGCGCCCAGGGTGTTGAAATAATTGCGAAGTAATATATCTCCTAAACAATGATGTTCCTTCGTTACTAGTAAGGCTACTTTCTTTTTTCGTATGGTCTTATGTTGATCTCTGTGTCTTTAGGCAAATTGGCTTTAATTTGTAATTGCAGTTTTTCAAGATCAGTATCACCTTGTACTTCAAGCCGGATATAAAAACGGTTTTCATCCACATTCACAAACTCCTTCATGGAAATGATGTTAAGATTGGCTGCTGCCATAACTGCTGCTATGTCAGCTACCAAACCCACTCTGTCGCTACATTGAAGAAGAATGACCATGAGGAATTTTAAATTTAGAATTAGGAATGTAGATGTTAGTATTTAGACTTTAGTACTTAGATTTTAGTTTTACTTCAAAGCATCACTAAAACTCTTCAAACTATCAAAAATTAAATCAATATCAGCATGCGGCAACCTTATACTTTTATTGGTTGATGCAATAAAAACGGTGTACATACCAGCATAACGGCCAAACCTCATATCGCTCAGACTGTTACCTACAATGATTGATTTACTTAAATCTGTATCAGGAAAATCTTTTAATGCTTGAAAAGCCATACCTGGATTAGGTTTCCTGTAGAAAGCATTATCTTGTATATCTGTACAGAAATAAATTTTTTCGATATCGCCTCCGGCATTTTTAACGCCTTCAAGCATTTTTTCGTTCATGGCAATTAAATCATCATGCCTGATAATGCCACGTCCTACGCCACGTTGATTAGTAACAACAATGATCCTTTTGAATTTTTGGTTGAGCTTTGTAAAAAGTGCCGGTACATCTTCTGTAAACTGAAACTCATCCGGTGTGGTTATATAACCTCCAGGATTATCATGATTAATAACTCCATCGCGATCGAGAAATAAGGTCCAATCCTTATCGATTATGTTAAGATCAAGCTCTTGTCTTGCAAATTCAGTTTGAGCCCGATTGTAATCTTCCGGTATTCCAATATCAATGAAATAACTGTCGGTTACTATGCCTGAAAACAAACCGTCGCTGACATATTTTTCTAAATAATCTTTTTCAAAAGAAAATTTTTGTGTGAAATCTTTTTTCAGGAAAGACGCCTTGTTTACCAGATACAACCCGGCATTGATAAAGCCTTCGTCATAATGTTGTTTTTCTTTAAAGCTGGTTATGATATTATTATCATTGAGTTCAACAACGCCATACCGATCAAAGTTTTGCATAGGCTTCAAAGCTAATGTACACTCAACATTAGTTTGGAGGTGTTGTTTTAATTGAGCCTCGGCATCAAATTTAAAAAGTGTGTCTCCATTGGCAATAAACACATTTTCTGTATCTGCTTTTTGTAATGCAAATTGTATAGCTCCGCCAGTTCCCAAAGGTTCTTCCTCAATTACATAATCATAGTTAAGTGTTGGAAACTCTTTTTGCAACCAATCTAGAATAACCTCATGCATGTATCCCAAACTGAAAATGATCTTTTCGATGCCCTGCATACGCAGGTAGTTGATTACATAATAAAGAAAAGGCTGCCCCGCAACTGGTGCCATACATTTCGGCAGATCAGGAACAGCAGAACGGAGTCGCGTTCCGAGTCCGCCAGCAAGAATGATGGCCTGAACCCCAGACCCAAAAGAAGAAGCCCCATCCCAACCCTTCCCCAAAGGGAAAGGGCTTTTAGACCCTGATAGTTCTTGTTGGATGTTCATTTTTTTAACCCGGTATTTTGTATTTCTAACTTAATGTTTTTTGCTACTCCCGTTCTACTTATACATAAGAAATATTGTTTTATTTTGAGCTTTATAAGCCCCCTTCGGAGGTTTGGAGACTGAAATACCTTTCTTCTACTAACTGGCAAATGATATGTCCCAAAAGCATGTGAGATTCCTGTATGCGCGGCGTGTCGGTTGACGGAATATTGATTAAATGATCGCTGGATGCTTTCATATTTCCGCCTGTTTCACCAGTAAACCCAACGGTTACCATGTTTTTTTCACGGGCCATTTCAAAAGCTTGTACAATATTTTTAGAATTACCAGATGTGCTTAAACCAATTAAAATGTCGCCGGGTTTGCCAAGGCCTTGAATAAGACGCGCGTAAATGAGATCGAAACTATAATCATTGGCAACTGCAGTGAGGTAAGATGTGTTGCAGTGTAAAGCCTCTGCTGGTAAGGCTTTTCGATCTTTGTAAAAACGGCCGCTAAATTCTGCTGCCAGATGTTGTGCATCGGCAGCGCTTCCGCCATTGCCACAAAAGTAAACGCTGTTTCCATTTTTAAATGCTGTAACAATAATGTCTGTAACAGTATTCACTAGCTGTAATAATTTTTCATTTTCAAGCACCTGTTGCTTAGTTGATATAGATGCCTGTATTAATTCTTTTATTTGATTAGTCATCATTTTTTATTGAGTTTTATTTTTCAGGAACTTCGACGAAATAATTTAACCACATAGGCATATAGATTTATCTCTTGTTAAGGATGTATAGTATCCGCCGTAGGCGGAACATAGTCTCTTCGCGAATCAAACGATTATGTGTCTTTATGTTTCCTTTTTTAATTTTATATCTATGTGTTTTGTATTTATTATGAAATTGAGAAGTTATTTTATCGCGATTACTTAGATAGAATTCTGCATAAAATTGTCATCATTTTAGGTATAAATTACTCGATAACTTTTATACACTCCAGGTTTTTAAGCCATGTTTGGTGAATTGATAATTGCGATTAACACCGCCGAAATTGTCAAGTGTTTGCTGAACTTTATATTTTGTGTTGCCAGGACAGTAGAAGATCATAAATCCACCACCACCGGCGCCGCTTATTTTTCCGCCTGTTGCGCCAGCTTGTTTAGCTGCTGTATAAATGTCATCAATCAATTGATTATTGATGCCTTGCGCCATTTTCCTTTTTTGTTCAAAGCCAATGTCAAGTATATGGCCTATTTCATGTAGCTGTCCTTTTAGCAAAGCTTCTTTCATCATCTGGGCCTGCTGTTTTAGATGATGCATTGCCTCAATAGAAGTTTGCTTTTTGTCAGTAACATTTTTGCTTTGCTCTTCAATAATTTTGGCCGATTCTCTGCTGGTAGATGTATAATATAAAAGCAGGTTGTTTTCCAGTTCATCTAAATAACGCTGCCTGATGCGTAACGGATTAACGATTACTTTATCATCATTATAAAATTCCATAAAATTTACGCCACCAAAAGTTGCTGCATATTGGTCTTGCCTGCCGCCAGCAAGTTTCAGATCCTGCCTTTCAATATCATAAGCATAATGTGCAATGTCGTATTCGCCCAAAGGAAGTTGCAACATTTCGGTAAAAGCTCCAACAATTGCTACTACCAAAGTTGAAGAAGTGCCAAGTCCAGAGCCAGCTGGAGCATCAACAAATGTGCTTAATTTAAAACCTCTCTTTTCAAACGGATAGTCTTTCTGAATACGATTATAAACACCTTTTAATAGATCCAAATGGCCATTGATAGGAAGTGCATTGTTCCAGTCGAAGGTTTCTGTTTCTGTACGATCAAACGCTTCAAGAATAATTTTATCGGCTTCAATATTTTCGATTGTGGCATTTGCACTTAGCGAAATGGTAGCATTTAATATAGCGCCACCATATTCGTCGCAGTAAGGGCTTACGTCGGTGCCTCCGCCTGCTAAACCAATTCTTAAAGGTGCTTTACTTCTATGGATCATTTGTCTTTATTTAATCATTGGAATCACATAAATCATAGTTCAGACATAATCGCGTTTACAATATTAGCCCAACTGTATTTTTCTTTTTCGCTGCGAAGATGTGGAATAAAATGTTTTTCTCCTAATTCGTAAAATTGTTCGATCGCGTTTGCAATATCCGCTGGTGTGGGTTCTGCAACAAGGCCGCACTTCCCATGTGGAACCAGGTCTGGTAACCCTCCAACATTGGTTACGATCATTGGTTTCTCAAAATAATAAGCAAGTGGTGTTACGCCACTTTGCGTGGCATTTTTATAGGGCTGAACCAAAACATCTGCAGCGCATAAATAATATTTCACTTCACTATCAGCGATAAAGTTTGTTTTTAATATTAACTGATCTCTTATCCCCAATTCATCAATCATTTCTTGATAATTTTTTTCATCTTCATAAAACTCACCAGCGATTAATAATTTAATATTTGATATTTCAGATTTAAGATTTTTCATTCCTTTTAATAAAAGGTCTAATCCTTTATATTTTCTAATAAAACCAAAAAATAAAACGATTTTATCAGTTTTCGAAATGCCCAAATATTGCCTGGCTTCTTCTTTCGAAATAATGCTGCCAAAATTATCGTACAAAGGATGCTGCACTAATGTGGCAGGTTTTGAAGTGGTAAACGTTCTTAAATCTGATAAGACTTTGTCGCTCATAGTAACAAAACCATCGCATGCTTTAACAAAGTATTTGGTGAACTGCATATCACCCGGCCTTTTTTCATGAGGAATGATATTATCGGCAATACATATAATTTTAGTGTGCTTGTTTTTTCTCACTTGCCTTAAAATAGTACCCAGCGCTGGCCCCATAAAAGGTAGCCAGTAGCGAACTACAATAATATCAGGCTTTTGGTTTTTCAATTTTGTGCCAACCTTTAACCAGTTAAGCGGATTTACTGAATTAATTTCAGATTTGATTTTGATATTTTCGGGCGCCGGTTCATCTGTATATTGTGTTTTTCCAGGAAAAAGTGCCGATGGATATTGAAGGCTGAAGGAGCAAATAGAACATTCGTGTCCCATTGCAATAAATTCCTTTGCAAGCCTGTGATTAAATGTAGCTAATCCTCCACGAAGTGGATGTGCAGGACCGATGATGATTACTTTGGCCATATCAGGTAGCAAATGTAGTAGATAAATTAGCTAATTAGCCAATGTGATGATGTGATAATGTCTGAACCTGGATTTTTATTGATTTTGAGGATTAGATGGAAACGGACATCATTCTGTTAATCTTTTAATCCAACAAATCATGGTTCAGACAATAGCGAAGAATATGTAAGTTGAGTTATATTCTACAGTACAAGCGAGCGTGGCAACGAAGATGAGTTGTATTCATTAGTTGGGACAATAAAAATTTTTTGTCAACTTGTAAATCTTTCAACTTGTCAACTATAATATTACATTTGCGCCATGAGGCGTAGCTTAGAAGATACTTACCGACATAAAGGACTTAGAAAGAAGTTGGTAGAGACTGTGCGTGCAAAAGGCATTAAAGATGAAACAGTATTGGAAGCCATTAACAATGTGCCCAGGCATTTTTTTCTTGACTCGGCATTTGGTGATGTTGCTTATGTTGATAAAGCTTTTCCTATTGGAGAAGGGCAAACCATTTCACAACCTTATACCGTAGCGTATCAATCGGAGTTGCTGGAAATAAAAAAAGGCGACAAGGTACTGGAAATTGGTACGGGAAGCGCTTATCAGGCGGTAGTTTTAGCTGCACTTGGCGCTAAAGTATTTACTATTGAAAGGCAAAAAAACTATTTGATGAAAATAAATTGTTTGCCTACCTAAAGCAATATCAGTCTATCAAGTTTTTTTATGGTGATGGATTTCAGGGCTTACCTACTTACGGGCCTTTTGATAAAGTGATCGTAACGGCCGCTGCGCCCGAGATTCCTCCGAAATTGATCGACCAAATGAAGGTGGGCGCAAAGATGGTAATACCGGTGGATATTGGTAATGTGCAGCAAATGCGAAGGGTTACTAAACTAGAGGATGGACTTGATATAGAATACTTTGATAATTTTTCTTTTGTTCCTATGTTACAAGGAAAAAATGCATAAGCTCTAATTACTAATGAAAGGAACGATCCGAATTTTTTTACTGGAATGCTGGTGAGCTTTTTGGGCACGCTGCCACTCGGTACGCTGAACATTGCGGCAATGCAAATAGCCATTGCAGAATCCGTTCGCAATGCCGTACTTTTCTCTTTGGGAGCTTTAACCGCTGAAATGGTATATGTGCGTATTTCTTTAGTGGCAATGGATTGGGTGAGGAAGCAGCAAAAGATCTTTAAATTTCTGGAATGGTTTACGCTTTTGATCATCCTTGCCCTTGCCGTAGCCAGCTTTATTGCTGCTTCTAATCCGCACGTAAGCAAAAATGTTATTCTTAATAACAATTTGCCTTCTTATGTTTTGGGTCTTGTAATGGGCGCTATAAACCCGATGCAAATACCTTTTTGGTTTGGCTGGAGTACGGTTTTATTTACCAAAAAGATCTTGCTGCCTAATAAGCATCATTATAATTTTTACACCGCCGGCATTGGACTTGGGACGTTGATAGGTTTCAGTCTGTTTATTTTTGGAGGCAGACTGATTGCTTCAAAAATTCAAAACAACCAATCGGTAGTCAATTATGTTATTGCAGGCATATTTTTTGTAACCGCACTTATACAAGCGTGGCGCATGTTTGTACAGAAAAAAATGTGTCAGATAAGATTGATGAAGCGGAGAAGAGATGAGAATTTTATTGTCCCAGCTGATGAACATATCTCATCGATCTTGCGTCGCACACTTTTTTGTGGAATATATCCCAGCCTATATATTCTTCGCCAATCAATCTATGATGTACGAATTATGATGTACGTGTCAAAAACGCAGATGTAGACTGCACAAACGTTGAACCTGAAACTCGAAACCTGAAACCATCATCACATTGACTAATTCATTTCCTCCACCCACTTATCCCTATCATCAGGACTAAACTTCCAGGGTGCAAAATTATTTTCAACATTGCTGAACATGGCATTCCATTCCTGTGGCGCATTGCTTTCTTCCATTACTAATTGACGTCTTAGTTGTAATATAATATCCAGCGGATTGATACTTACCGGACATTCCTGTACACAGGCGTTGCAAGTGGTGCAGGCCCGAAGTTCTTCAACAGAAATATAATCATGCAACAAACTTTTACCATCATCAGTAAATTCTTTATTCGCATCTATATTTTTGCCTACTTCTTCCGCGCGGTCACGCGTATCCATCATGATTTTTCTGGGAGACAATTTCTTACCCGTCATGTTAGCGGGACAGGCTGCAGAACATCTGCCACATTCGGTGCATGAATAAGCATCCAGTATATTCTTCCAGCTTAAATCCATCACATCTTTTGCTCCGAACTTGGTTGGCGGCGCTGCGTCGGCAGGAGCAACTTCAGGTTGCATGGCATATAGAACCTCGTTCTGTACAGACTGCATATTTTCCATCTTTCCCATTGAAACAAGCTTGTTATAATAGGCATTAGGAAAAGCCAATATAATATGCAAATGCTTGGAGTAAGGAAGATAGTTTAAAAAAGCAAAAATGCCAGCGATATGTAACCACCAGCAAGTTCTTTCAATGATGATCAAAGTAGCATCACTCATGCCGCCTATAAGTGGCTGAATGTATTGAGAAATAATGAAAGCACCTGTATTAGCTTCAGCGTAATGCGCAGCACCACGCGATTGTAACAAAGTATCTGATGCATTCATTGTTAAGAAAAGGCACATTAAAATGATTTCAGTAATTAAAATATAATTAGCATCACTATATGGCCATCCGGCAAGGTCTTTACTGATGAAGCGTTTTATTTTAATAATATTTCTTCTTATAAGGAATACTGCGCAGGAGATAATAACAAGCAAGGCCAGCACTTCAAAAGCGTTTATTAAGAAAATGTAGAAGCTGCCAAGCGGTACGGAAAATAAGCGATGTGTTCCAAACAATCCGTCTAAAACAATTTCAAGTACTTCAATATTGATAATAATAAAACCTGCATACACGAAAAAATGAAGAACACCAACCAATGGGTTTCTAAACATTTTTTCTGGCCGAAGGCCAATAAAAATACATTGTTCCAGCGTAATGATTTATTGTCGTTTATTTCCTCGTTGCGCCCAAGATTTATGTTTCGGCGTATGCGAAGCATATTCTTTGAAAAAAGAAAAATAGCCGCCGCTGTTAGCAAGGCGAATAAAATTTGTTGTACTATTTGCATACCTGATCCGTTAGATGTGCTAATTTACACGATGTTAACGAGTATTTATATTTTTGTTGACGGAAGTTGATCCAGTATGACGGTCTCCGTCTGACCAATTGTTTTAAGACCTTCGAGGTTTTTAAAACCTCGAAGGTCAATACGAAGATTCATTTATAATAAAAACAATATTTTAGACATGAGTAAGGAAAAACGATATATTTTAAAAAGTGATGTGATTGAAAAAAAGTTAAAGAGGCTTGCGTTGGAGATAATTGAAAACAATATTGAAGAGAAAGAGTTAGTATTTGTTGGAATAGAGCCCAGCGGCGTGATTCTGGCAAAAAAGCTTCAGAAAATTGTAAAGGCTGCTGCAGATGTTAAGATTGAATTGCTGACTATGAATTTTGACAAGGCTAAGCCGAAAGATATTCAACTTAATACTGAAATGAATTTTGATGGAAAAGTGATCATTGTTATTGACGATGTAACAAATAGTGGAAAAACGCTGCTTTATGCATTAAAGCCTTTCCTGAATTATCATCCAAAAAAATTCAGACCCTGGTATTGGTAGAGCGCTCGCATACACAATTCCCTATCAACGCCAATTATAAAGGTTTTTCATTAGCCACTACTTTGCAGGAACACATCATTGTTGAAGTTAATGGAAATGAGATCACCGGTGCTTATTTAGCTTAATGAACTTTCGCACAAAGAGCGCAAGGAATACAAAAGGAACAAAGTTTTTGGTTTATAATAAATATTTTATTTGTTTTCCTTTTACAAATAACAAAACTACTGATTAAGAATATAAATTTTATCTTTAGGAAAAAGTTTCCGGCGCCCTAATGAGCAGCAAAAAAATTATAATAGCGATAGATGGAATGTCAAGTTGCGGTAAAAGCACCATTGCCAAGCAGCTGGCACAGCAACTCAACTATATTTATGTTGATAGCGGTGCCATGTATCGTGCTATTACTTTATATTTTTTGAGAAACAATATTGATATTGCTAACACAACACAGGTTAAAGATGCGCTGCAGGAAATTGAACTTGATTTCAGGTTTAACGAGCAAAGCGAACAAGTAGAAATATTTTTGAACGATGAGAATGTTGAATATTTGATTCGTGAAATGATCGTTGCTGAAAAAGTAAGCGAAGTTGCTGCTTTAGCTGATGTTAGAGCTTATGCTGTAAGCCAGCAGCAAAAAATGGGTGGAAAGAAAGGCGTAATTATGGATGGAAGGGATATTGGTACCGTTGTATTTCCACATGCCGAATTAAAGCTGTTTATGGTAGCCGATAACGCCATTAGGGTTGAGCGCCGGTTTAAAGAATTGTATCAGAAGAACCCGAATATAACTATTGAAGAAGTGGCGCACAATATTGAAATGCGCGATTATATTGATGCCAATCGTGAAATAAGCCCTTTGCGTAAGGCAAAAGATGCCATTGAAATAGATAATACGAACCTTACGCCCGACGAACAATTACAAAAAGTATTAAATTTAGCCAATAGCGTTTTGAGTTGATATAGTGTCAAGTCGATAATAATGTGTTGGGTATATCGTCACTCAGCGCCTGTTGAATGAGCTTTGGCAAGCTCAGCCTGACATGTGATCTATGGTTTAAAATGTATGTATCTAGTTTCTGATTTTAGCAATAAATATAACTAATGAAACGCTTACGATAGATATTCTCACGCGAGGTTATGTATTGAGGCGTACCCCGTCCGACCGGTCATCCGGGTGGGCATTCGACCATTAAAAACCTAAAATATTACGAATGAAAACCAGAAGGGCTTTTTTACAAAACATCACTATGGCTTCCGCCGGATTACCATTTTTAACTATTAATGCCTCAAGCTTAGGAAATATATATAAAAGTGATGATAAAGTGTTGCGCGTAGCATTACTGGGACTTGGTGGGTATGCTCAAAGAGTTGCCGAATCTATTCAAAGTTGTAAGCGTGTAAAAATAACAGGTTTAATAAGTGGAACGCCCGATAAACTTAAAACCTGGAGCGCTAAATATAATGTACCTGAAAAGAGTTGTTATAATTACCAGAACTTTGATAGCATAAAAGATAATCCGGAAGTAGATGCGGTGTATGTTATTACACCTAATTCTTTGCATCGTGAATTTACCATAAGAGCGGCTAAAGCGGGCAAGCATGTGATCTGCGAAAAGCCAATGGCTATTAATGTAAAGGAAGGTGAAGAAATGATTGCCGCTTGTAAAAAAGCAAATGTGAAATTGTTGATTGGCTACAGGATGCATTTTGAACCCCACACTTTAGAGGTGATCCGCATGCGGAATGAAGGCGACTTTGGTCAAATAAAATTCTTTCAGGGTCTATGTGGTTTTCGCATTGGCGATCCTGCGCAATGGCGATTAAGCAAAGCGCTTGCAGGTGGGGGATCTTTGATGGATATTGGTATTTACGCTATCAATGGCTGCCGTTATATGGTTGGCGAAGAGCCTATTTGGGTAACAGCGCAGGAAACAAAGACGGATCCTGTGAAGTTTAAAGAAGGCGTTGATGAGACCATACAGTTCCAGTTTGGTTTTAAAAGCGGTGCGGTAGCGTCTTGTTTATCTACTTATAACATGAATAACCTGGACAGATTTTTCCTGAACGGTGAAAAGGGGTTTGCTGAAATGCTGCCTTCCACGGGGTATGGGCCTATAAAAGGCAAAACAAATAAAGGCGAAATAAATGCACCGGTTGTAGTGCATCAAACAGAACAAATGGACCAAATGGCGGGTATACTATTCGATGGTAAAAAACCTGTTGTTCCTGTTGATGGCGAAGAGGGTTTAAAAGATCTGAAGATTATAGAAGCTATTTATAAAGCTGTTGCTACGGGCAAGAAAGTATCGTTGTGATCTTTTGAAACCGGCGACAGTGCTGCTATTGAGCGATATTGCGACGCTCCGTTCAGCAGTTGAATTACTATCATACCCAATGTCACCCTGAGCCTGTCGAAGGGCTGTTGGAGGGGCTTCGGCAAGCTCAGCCTGACAAATATTTTACTGTTTTCATAAGATTAAAAATTCAAATAATAATCTTTTAAAAGTTTTATAAAATCTGGTGTATACACATTATTAACTTTTATTGTCAGTTCTCTTATTTGTTTATTCTCCTTTTTGAAAGAGCCTCTAACTATAATTCTAAAAGGCTTATGTTTTTCAGTTTGATGTACAAATATTATTTCGTTAATATATAAACCTTGGGCTTCGGTTATTTTCTCAATTTCATCAATGCGTTTTGCGGGGAGTAATAGATAAAAATCGCCGTCCTGCATTAATTGCATTTTTATTACAGCAACAAGCTCTTGCAATTTTAAGCCGGTGTCGTGATGCGCTATATTTTTGCTTTCAATATTTCCTTTTAGATCGCTCTCATAAAAAGGCGGATTGCAAATAATTACGTCGTATTTCTTTTGATAGGCAAAAGTTCTTGCGTCAGACTGGAAACATGAATTTGATGTTTGCGATTTGCAGCGGAAATATTTTCCAGGCTTTGTATATAATCGTTTTGCTGCAACTCAATACCATCAATACTTGCGGAGCTTTGTTGAGCAAGCATTACACTTAATAATCCGCTACCGCTGCCAATATCAAGTATATTTTTATCTGAACCTAAACCATTTGTTTTATGAGCAACCCAAGCCCCAAATAAGCAGGAGTCAGTAGTTACCTTCATGCTGCAACGATCATGATGAATAGTGAACTGTTTAAACTTAAAATAAGGGTTAGGCATAAGAATGATAAATATTAAATGTTGAATATTTAAATCATGAGTTTTGACTATTCACTATTGACAAGTTTACTCAAATCCTCTTGCGGCAGGTTGTATGTCTAACGATGCGAATTTTTGATCAAGCAATTTATAATATGCGGTAATAGCTATCATACCTGCATTGTCGGTACAATACTGAAATTCCGGAATAAATGTGTTCCAATTATTTTTTTCACCTAATTCTGTAAAAGCCTTTCGCAGTCCACTATTGGCCGAAACACCACCGGCAATACAGATGTCTTTTACATCCAGATCTTTTGCTGCCTTGCTAAACTTGTTTAATAGTATTGTGATAATTCTCTTTTGAACGGAAGCGCATATATCAGCAAGATTACTATCTATAAATTGTTTTCGTTCCTCGTCTGTCGTAGCAAAATCTTCTTTATAAACCTGGCTTTTACCGGCGTTCATCAAAAAGTAAAGGATGGCTGTTTTTAATCCACTAAAACTAAAATTGTACCCCTGCGCTTTTGGCTCAGGAAACTGAAATCGATCCGGATTACCTTCCTTGGCATATTTATCAATCAATGGCCCGCCAGGATAAGGAAGCCCCAGTAACTTCGCACATTTGTCGAAAGCTTCGCCTGCTGCATCATCAATCGTTTCTCCAATTATTTCCATTTGTAAAGGTGCTTTACACAGCACAATTTGTGTGTGCCCGCCACTTACGGTGAGGCACAAAAAAGGAAATGAAGGTTTTCTTTCGGGAATGAGATTGGCTAAAACATGTGCCTGCATATGATTTACAGCGATCAATGGTTTATGTAAGGCAAGCGAAAGCGATTTTGCAAATTCAGCTCCAACAAGTAATGAACCGATCAACCCTGGAGATTGGGTAAATGCGATGGCGTCCAGATCTTGCAAACCTTTACCCGCTTTTTGTAATGCTACATCTACAACCGGTACAATATTTTGCAGGTGTGCGCGCGACGCCAGTTCGGGAATGACACCGCCATATTGCGCATGCATGGCCTGCGTTGCTATATTGTTTGATAATATTTCTCCGTCGACGCAAATGGCGGCGGATGTTTCATCACAACTGGATTCTATTGCTAAAATAGTAGGCATGGGGCAAATGTAAAAAGTAATTTGCAGATTGTAGAAGAGTTGACAGATGATAGATGACAGTTGACGGTGACACAATCAATCAATTGCGTTTTATGCACGATGAACGAATTACGATGTACGAGTTATGATGTATGATGAACGAAATTACATCTAACATCTGTCAGCCGTCATCTGTCAACTCCTTATCGCCACCACCGGATCCATTTTTGCGGCTTGCATTGCTGGAATGATGCCAGCAATAATTCCAACAAGGATGCAAATGATGAAGGTCCACACCATATTGGAAATGGAGACATATATAGGAAATTCAAGAGCTTTGGTAAGAATGAGTGCTAAGCCGGCAACAAGCCCAAGGCCAACAAGCCCGCCAATGATGCAAAGAAAGGCAGCTTCCAATAAGAACTCTGTAAGTATGATATGGCGTTTAGCGCCAATCGCTTTTTTAAACCAATTTGCGGCGTGCGCTCTTTAACAGTAACAAACATGATATTTGCCACACCAAAAAGGCCAACGATCAAACTAATACCGCCAATAATGGCGCCACCAATATTCAATCCCACAAAAGCTGCTTCAACTTCTTTGCTTATATCATTAAGATCGTTTAAGGCAAAGTCTGATTCTTTAGTAGGGCTAAGGCGATGAATGCTGCGCATGGCGCCTTCAAGCTCGTCTTTCAAAGCGGTGCTGGTTATATTTTCGTAGCCTTTCACCATTATTTTGGGATCTGAATAGCGCTCCAGGTAAATGGTTTTGGCAAAATTATAAGGAATGATAATGCTTTTATCATAATCCCAACCACCCGTTATTTGCTTCCCTTGCTTTTTGATAATGCCAATTACTTTTACTAACCGTCCTTTAAGCTTTAGTTGTTTATTTAACGCGGCTTCCGGCAATACAAAAAGCTTGGTGGCCACTTCATCACCAATAACAGCAACGTTGGTGCCGTAGTTGAATTCTGCATCAGAAATATACCGGCCATTGGAAAAAGTAAGTTTTTGTATATCATTATATTCTTCGCTGGCTCCGTATATTTTTACACCACTTAAAACAGAACCTGCAAATTCTATATTATCTGAAATATCATAAAAAAAGCAGCATATTGTGTACTGGGCGATCGTTCTTTAATTTCTTTTAATTCGTAGAATTTAGGGTAGGGGCGGTTCACAAATTTCCACCAGGGATAATCAGGGCCGCCACTCCAAACCCATTTGTCGATGAAAATAATATTATTGCCCATCGATTTTATTTCGTTCTGAATATTGCGTTGTAAACTATTAACAGTAGCTAATACGCCAATGATACAGAATATGCCAATAGTAACCCCAAACAAACTTAAAAAAGTTCGCAGCTTGTTTTTCAGTAACTCCTGAAGAGCCATTTTAAAACTATTTCCTATTATTTCTAATGTGCGGCGTAGCAAGTTTTAATCAGTTGATAGATGACGGTTGTTAGAAATATATTTTTGTTTGGTCTTTCGATAAAAACAATGGAAAGATAAATATTGTTTTTTATTAGCCGGGCAATAAATATGTGGGATCAATCTTGCGTCGCTCCGTTCAACTGTGGAATATATGGAATCCTACATATTATTCGCAATTGTCTGAACCATGATTTATTGGATTATTAAGATTAACAGGAAATGTACGATGTACGAATTACGATGTACGTCAAACCTGAAAACCTGAAACCATCATCATCACATTAGCTAATTATCACATTGGCTAATTAACTATTCACTATTATCCATTCACCTACTGAAACAACTCATACTTGCTTTTCGGCCTTACCCCTTCGCGCCAGATGAAACCTTCAAGCTTCATTTCGGAGGGTGATTTTTGCTTGATAGGATAAATAGTTCCCTCTACATTATTTCGGAATGCTACTTTATGTAATTGCTTGTTTTCGAAATAGGAATCGATAATATCGCTGGTTGACTGATTAATGCCTGTAAATGCGCTATCATCATCTTGTAAATAGTAAATAGATTCTGCAGAGCCTTTAGCACGAACAGAATCAAGACCTCCATCAATAAAGTAAGCATCTATCCTGGTTGACTTAATTTGATTATATGCCTCGTTACCAACATAATTAACCATGAAACCATTTTTAAAAGCTTCCATCCAATGTGGCTGCTTATTTTTTGTATGCAACAAAATTGTGTCTCCGGTTATCTGGCTTTCTTTTCCCCAAACAACCGGGTCTTTATATAATCTGAAGGTTGAGTCTTTGAAAGAATAGAATAAACTGTCTGAAACGGCTTGCATCGAATCGGAATATATTCTAACATTATGAAAAGCTTCAAAATAACGGTCAGTACTATCGCTGGTTGATTTAGTGTTTATTTTTATTGTATCCTGCGCAATCATCCGGGCATCTTTTTTTACAATGCTCACAGCGCTGTCTTTATTCGGCAGGTTATTCTGTGTCTGCTCAACAACATCTTCGATTTTAGATTTGTTTTTATTGACCAGGTTAATAATGCTATCGTTCTTTACCACATTCTTTTGGGCAATATCGAAAGTACTGTCGTTTTCTAATACTTCTTTTTTTACCCTGTCAATGCTACTGTCATTTTGTAAAATATCTTTTTCCGTAATGTTTGGAACGGTATCGTTTTGTGCTAATTGGTTTTTCACTTCAGCAGACATACTATCTTGTACTAATGCTTTTTCGATAGGAGGTATCGTTTCATCACTTTCATTCAGATTAGCTAATGTGTCGGATGTTACCGGAACTTGCTCAAAAAGATCAGAAAGCTTTGCACTAAATAAAGTATCAGCTGCAACGTAAATGGAATCATTATCCTGTTTGATGATCATCACCGGCTTTTGTGTAGCCAGGATAGCTTCATTCAATCTATTTTGAAAAATACGACCGCCAATAATTATTGTTCCACGAACAGAATCTACGGCTATAGCATTGCCTTCTGCTGTTGCTATATTGTCATCGAGATACACATTGTCAGCTACCAACGTAGATTTATTATTGTCGTTAATAAAGGGTCTTTGGCCAAACTCAGCCTGTTTGGTTTTAAGATTGTAATAACCCTCTTTGGTATCGATGCTTCTGTTAGAGCTATCCTTAATATGGGTCATCGTAATAAAAGTGGCAACCTGGCTGGTTGTATTATACTGTAAAGAGTCGGTGGTTATGTGATATGCGGGGTCATTAACCACCACATTCTTTTTAAAGTATACATCTTTTATGTCAGAATAATATTCACCTTCCTTGCTGGTAATTACTGTTTTTTGGTTAACTACTTTTCCGCCTTCTTTATAAATACCCATGTTAGTCGACATGTCATAATCGAGGCTGGGCGCAGTAAGCGTAGCTTGCCCGTCAGAGAGTTTTACATTACCATCAAGTTTAGCTAATTGAGGTTCTCCGAAATATTTTAAATGATCAGCATAAATATTAGTGGTGTCGGCGTCATTAATATGAACATGCCCCCATGCTTCAAAAACATTCAGGCTGTCATTTTTAACTGCTTTGTCTGCTTTGAAAATAGTATTACCCTGCTGCAAGATCACATCTCCTTCCAATAATGTTAGCTTACTATCAGGTTGTATGGTAAGCGTTTTGGCATTTATAAGCTTAATGGTATCCTAAAAAATACTGTGGTTTCTGCCACATCGTAAAAAACTCTTTTTACATTATTGACAGAAGCACTATATGCAACGAAGCAACCAAGTAGCAACACTGCAACGGGAAATAGTAGAAAATGGGGTCTTGAATTTTTTCTTATCACTTGGGAACAGAATCTTTTATAGCAGGGGCGGTCAATTCACCTGCTTTATTTTTTTACCAAACACAGAAATATTAACGTAGCGTTTTGGATGTACGCGAAGATCATCCAGTAAAATTTCCATGCTTAATAATACATCATTCATCTTATTATAAAGTTGCCTGTCATTCATAAGAGCGCCAAGGCTTCCGTTGGGATTGCTGATATTGTTAACAGCTGAATTAAGATTTGCGATCGTAGCGTTTAAGCTATCAACCGTATTTTGAAACTGTAATTGTTTAAGATTGCCTGTAAATGTATTGGCATTATTTAAAATGCCCTCAATAGCTTCATTCTGATTTTTAAGATTACCTGTTATGGCACTTACATTGTCAAGTGTTTGTGCTAAAGGCTTATTTATTCCGTTTAGCAAAGCATTAAGCGATGCAGTTGAATAATTTAAATTGGCGATCGCGTTCTGCACATCTCTTTGCGTACCGGCATTTAAAATGTGATTGAAGTTGGAAAGCAGCAATGTTACAGAATCAGCAACTGTTTTAATTTTACCCATTAAAGGTTTCGCTTCCGAAGTAAGATTGCCCAAAAGCCCAGCCTCTTCTTTTGTTGCAAGCCTGTCTCCATCTTTCAACAAAGTTTTAGAATCCCCTCTCTCAATAACTATGTTGGCTGATCCAAGCAGACTTCCTTCTATGAAGGCAACAGAATTGGATGGTATATTAACATCTTCAGTTATACTTATTGTAACTTTTACTGCGGTAACATTTTCATCTGCTGGTTCCAAAGAATAAACGTTACCTACCGTTAAACCGTTTATTTTTACAAAGTTTGACTTTTCGAGGCCACCCACTGATTTGAAAATAGCGTAGAGTTTTGGTGTATGATTGAAGATGTCTTTTGCTTTTAAAAACCTGAATCCAATGATAAGTATCGCTATAGATACTATCGCCAGCGCTCCAACTTTTACTTCATTTGAAATTTTCATCCGGATATTTTTTATACTTTAATTTGGTCTGATGAAACGCTGACTATACATTTCTGGGTTTTCAGAAAATAAATCATGCTTCGTTTCATACGTTAATTTTATTTCTCATTTTTTGCCACATGCCCTGCCTTATGAGCCTGTCTACTAGTTTTCGGATTCGTCAAAATACATCATAACTTTCGGTATTCAAAGCGCTTATGGTTCATTTCCTTTATAAATTTACATAAGGTTTTGTAGTCGCGTCTTGACATATTTTTGATAGTCAGATTGATAAGTATTGCAATATAGGTCATTAGACAAATTATATGCCTGATTTCTTTTGTTAGTCAACGGTCAAAATTCAGGAAAATAGTTCAAATAACTTATGTTATCCATATTTTTCCAGATAAACCTTCACAGCATTAACAATATTTTCTACAATTGTCTTCTGCCCATTCTCACTCATTAGGTAAGCCTGGTCATCATTATTACTAATAAAGCCCATTTCTACAAGTATACTTGGCATGCCCGTAGCTTGTAATACCCAAATGCCTTTATGGTTTCGCTGCTGCACACCACGGCTTGTGCGGCCACTTGAAACGAATTCTTTTTCTACAAGCGTTGCCAGTGCATAACTTTTTCTGAAGTAATGCTGCGCATAGATCAACATCCTGGCTTTTTCGGCAGGATCATTTAAGTCGGGCAGCTTTAAACTGTCAGCATCATTGCCTTCTGTTTCTTCATTGTAATAATCTTCATCTTCTTCAGGCATGTTATCACGTAAAGAGGAGAGCTTCTGATCATTTTTACCAACGGCCCATATATAAGTTTCGGTGCCTTTTGCTTTGTTCTCCACCCAAACATTTTCATACCTGTTCACATAATAGGTTTGCTTTACCTTTTTTTGCCCTTTTTAACGTATCTGGTTTTGGCTGTTCTTCCTACTACCTTTTTTGTATACCAGCCACCAGGATGCCTTCCTGCCGCATTACAATGCAATGAAATAAAAAGTTCTCCATGATTTTCGTTGGCAAACTCTGCCCTGTAACGATTTGCGGCATTTGCATTGGTATGATTTCCCGGCAATGGGTAATTAGGTCGTGTTTCAAGTGTTTTGATGGTTGGAAATGTTTCCCTTAAAGCTACTGCCAGTTTTTTAGCAACTGCAAGCGTAATAGTAGCTTCATTGGTTTCGGTGCCGCGTGCACCAATATCTGAACCCCCATGGCCGGCATCAACTATAATTGTTTTTACTGGCGGAACAGCTTGTTGGCTATTTGTAATTAAACATAAACTCACCAAATAAGCAGAAAGAAATACGGATCGGATCATCAATTGATATAAAATTTATAAAAGCCTTTAACAATCATAGTTTAGGACATTGTTAATTTAAGACAAATGCTTTGACTATATGACTTGTTGTCCCCATATTTGCAAAGTGCTACCGCGACATATTTTTTGTTAAAATTGACCGAAGCAACTATGTACACATTTTTTCATCGGCGCTCATTAAATTAGAATGAAAAAATTACTGTACGTTTGCGAACTTTGAGAACCAATGCGCAAATTTAAAAGAATTTACCATGCCGTACTTCTACTTACTGTTATCTTCCTTTTAACGGTCAGTAAACAAATTGGCGCTATCAATTTTTGGGGACAAAGAACTGCTGCTGTTACGGAACAAGGTTTAACCAAAAAGCAAGGCTTTTCTTTCCTTCGGGATACTATTTTAAAAGACACCATTCCAGCAATTAGCGATACAATACCTGGTCAAAAAGACACTACACTTGTTGGCGATAGTACATTTATCGACACCAGTCAAAAACCAAGGATAGACACATTTACGTTAAAAATATCAAAGGATACCTTATCTGCTCCGGTTGTATATTCTGCACAGGATTCTGTTATAGGATTGGTTCAGGGAAAAACTATTGAACTGTATGGAAAAGCAAAAACGGAGTATGAAACAAGTTCATTAGAAGCTCCTTACATGAGATTGAACCAGGCTACAGGTATTGTAACCGCTGTATCTGGTAAAGACAGCACCGGAGCTGTCAGCGATTATGTAAAAATGAACGATGGCCAAAGTGAATACCAGTCTGATAGCCTGAAGTATAACTTTAAGAATCAGCGGGGAATTATTACGGGTACCATTTCTCAACAGGGTGAGATGTTCGTCCATTCCCAGTTATCTAAAAAAGTAAATGAGAACACTGTTTATGCCAGCGGGAATTTTTTTACGACTTGTAATTTGGATCATCCGCATTTTGGATTCCGGGCCAACCGCGCTAAAATTGTAAATAAAAAATTAGCGGTTACAGGAGCAGTACGTCCAGAATTTGACTCTGTTCCCGTTCCGATCTATTTACCGTTTGGCTTTTATCCGCTTTACCAGGGTCGACATTCTGGTGTTATGGCGCCAAGTTTTGAAACAAACGATCAGGAAGGTGTTGGTTTGTCTGGTTTAGGTTACTATTTGGGTATTAGCGATTATTGGGATGTTCAGTTTTATGGAGATATCTATTCATGGGGTACCTGGAGGTTGAACGCAAATCCAACTTACAGAAAATTATATAAATACCAGGGAAATTTGAATTTTGGTATTCAAAGTACAAGAAGGAACGCGAAAGGTGACCCGGATTTTTACAAAAGCAATACCTATTCTCTCGGATGGTCGCATAGTTCAGACAACCGATCCCGGCCAGGCGTCAATTTTGGAGCTAATGTAAACTGGAGCTCGACAGGATATAACCGGAATTTATCTAATATCCCTATGGCTCCGTACAATAACGTACTTAACTCTTCTATTACCTATTCAAAGCAATGGCAGGATAAACCTTATAACCTGACTTTGGCAATGAACCATAGCCAAAACAATAATACCAGGTTAATGACGATTAACTTTCCTACAGCAAACTTTGCTGTAACGACTGTTTATCCTTTCCAGAAAAAGAAAGCGTTGGTTCATCCAAAAAATGGTATGAACAATTGGGTATTGGTTATACTGGTAGTTTCAGAAACGATTTTAACTTTTATGATACGGTAGCCTACTCCAAAAAAATGACCTTATAGATAATAGAAGAATTTACGAGTTTTTATTAGATACTGCACGTTGGAGTGCTAATCATAATATACCTATTACTTTGTCTTTACCTGCTATTGCAGGCGGAGCGCTGGTTATTGCACCATCAGTTTCTTACTCGCAAGAGTGGGTAGATGGGATAAGTACACTTTCCTGGGGACCTAAAACATTTTACACTGGTAAGGTTGGAGGGGAGATAGTTCTTACGTAAAAGACACTATTAATCTTGCCCTCGAACGTGCATTTAAAATAAAACAGCAGATGTCGTTTGGCATATCATTCAATACGGCACTGTATGGTAATTATCAGTTTAAAGGTGAAAAAATAAAAGCCATCAGGCATGTGATCCGGCCAACATTCGGATTGAGTTATACACCCGACCTGACGCGGCAATTTTGGAAAACCGTACAGATTGATAGCCTTGGAACACAAGCCGTATACAATCAGTTAGATGGATTATTTTCAAGGAACATAAATCAGTTTACAAGCAGGCGATCGGGCGGTATCAATTTCGGAATAGATAATAACCTTGAAATGAAAGTGAAAGCCAAACCTAAAAAGAAAAAAGAAGGTGAAGAAGATGACGGAACAGACGCCACTTTGGATACGTATGCAAACACATCAAAGGAAGATGCGGAAGATGGTATAAAAAAGATAAAGCTGATTGATGGCTTTGGATTCAACGGCTCCTATAATTTCCTCGCAGATAGCATGAGGCTGTCACCGATAAGTATGTACTTCAGAACTAATCTTTTTGAAAAGATCAATATTAATGCATCGGCAACGCTGGTGCCATACCAGCTGAATGATTACGGTTATGCCACATCTACTTACGCATGGGCCAATGGTGGTGGAAAAATAGGAACGGTAACCAATGCTAATGTTTCCATGAGTACCAGTTTTCAAAGTAAACCAAAAGACCCGGAAAAAGCTAAAGTAAGAGAAAAAGCTATCAATGAAAGGCTCAACGACCCGATGCTGATGGATGAGCAACAAAGGCTGTTGGAATATGCACGCCAGAACCCGGCAGAGTTTGTAGATTTTAACACACCGTGGTCTGTTAGCTTATCTTATTCTCTTAGTTATGCGCGCCGGGGCCGTAATTTAAACACGCTTCGAAGTACTACAAATCCGGTTACATCCAGCGTAAACTTCAATGGCAGTTTTAACCTTACTCCCAAATGGAATTTTAGTGTGAACGGTTATTATGATTTTACAACCAGCCAAATACAAACTTTTTCAATGGCAATTTCCCGAGATCTGCATTGCTGGCAGATGTCAATCAACGTAACACCTATCGGATTATACCGCTTCTTCAATTTTACCATTAGTCCTAAAGCAAGCCTTTTGCAGGATCTGAAGATTAATCGTACCAGATCTTTTGTTACTAACCCCAATTAAAACGATTATTTCTTTTTCCTGTTTATAATAAAATTTTCCATCGTATTGTAAACGCTCGCTTTTAATTCAACTGCCGAAATACCTTCCGATGATATTGGTTCGAGAAAGCGTATCTCTAAGGTGCGTGGTAAAAAAAGAAAGTTTTATGTAAAGGCACAGCTTCCTTTGTTCCTGAAATGACGGTGGGTATAACGGCGGTCTTTGTTTCGTGAGCCAGCTTGAAAGCCCCGTTGTAGAAAGGTTTCAGGGGTTCCCTTGTTCTATTTCGTGTGCCTTCCGGGTATATGCACATGTGCATGCCCATCTTTAATACCCATTTCATTTTATCAAAACTTTCCTTGCGGCTTCTTTCACTTCTGCGATCAACAAGAACTGATCCTTTCGCATAATACAATCCAAACAAAGGTATTTTTGCGAAACTCATTTTGGCAATTGTTTTGTTAGCGCCAGGAATAAAAGGAGAAGAAAGCGGAATATCTAATAAAGAATTATGATTGCAGGTTACAACATAACTTTTACCTTTTTCAAAATTTTCAGCGCCTTTGATTTTTATCGGGCATGCGATCAGAAACATCCATACACGCATCCATACTCTTGAAACACGTATTAAATAGCCTGTTCCACCAGGCTCTGGTATCAGATATGAGATCAACGAAATCGGCAGTACAATTAAAAAAGTAGCGATAAAAGATATTAAACCCCATGTAGCCCAAACTCTGCCAGCTATTTCTTTTAAAATGTTCATTTGTTTTCAATCAGTTTTTGAGAACTTTTAATAGCTTCTTGCAGTTTCCTTTTAAGTAGTTTTCGTTCTGGAAGTTCAGTTAAATATTCAGCTACTTTAATTCCGGATTTGTCTAATTGCAAGAGCTCTATCTGTTCAGCACTTCCTTCAGCACAAAGTATTAATCCCAATGGAGGCAATTCGTTTTTAATCATCTCATTTTTTTCCAGCCATCGCAGATATAATTCCATTTGGCCTTTGTAGGCTGCTTTGAATTTTCCTAATTTCAATTCAACAGCAATTAATCTTTGAAGTTTTCGATGAAAAAACAGCAGATCGAGTTTGAAATCTTCGCCATCAATAACCATTCGCTTTTGTCTTTCTACAAAAGAAAATCCTTGCCCTAATTCCAAAATAAAATATTCTAACTCCTGCAAAATGGCATCTTCTAAATCCTTTTCAGAGTAAGTATCTTTTAGCCCCAGAAAATTGAGGAAGTAAGGGTTTTTGAAAACTATATCTGGTGTAATATTGTCGTTATCTCTAAGATTGGATATTTCTTTTTGGATGATATTTTTTGAGTTTTTACTAATAGCGCTGCGTTCATACAACATCCCATCAATCTTTTCTCTTAATGTTTTAACACTCCATTTTTCAACGCGACACATTTCAGTATAAAAGTCTCTCTGTAATTTGTCTTTGATAGGTATCAGGGCAATAAAATGTGTCCAGCTTAATTGTCGTATCGCCGATACGACAATCTTTTGCTTAGGGAAAATTTCAGCAAATTGCATCATTCTACGCAAATTCTTTTCAGAAAAACTATTACCATAATATTGGGTCAATTGTCGCGACAGCGATACGACAATTTGCTGGCCATATACCGCTCGTTTATCGTTAAGAATATCCGAATTGATTCTCTGCCCTATTTTCCAGTAAAGCAGCGTAAGCGCACTATTCACTGTTTGTGCAACACTAGCTTTGCTTTTCTCAATTAAGGTTGAGATTTCATCATAAAGCTGCCTATCTTTTATGGTGCTGTTTTTCTTCATCTGAAGCGTTTAGCCTATATCCGCAAAAATAGTTGATTTCAGTTTCGGCCATTCATCTTTCAATACGCTGTAAAAAACAGATGTCCGCCTCACGCCATTCCATAAAAGTGAATGGCTTCTTAACGTGCCTTCTTCAATACCACCGATCTTTTCTAATCCTTTCCTGGCACGGATATTTAATACCCCCGTTTTGAATTCTACTCTTTCAAAATTCATTTGCTCAAATGCATAACGCATCATCACATACTTTGCATGACGATTAACCTCGGTACCTCTGAATTTTGGAGCCAGCCAACTCCATCCAATTTCAAGCCTTTTATCGTGCCAGGCAATGTTGCCAATACTGCTGCTTCCAGCAATTTCATCAGATGATTTATCAATAATGGTAAATGGGATTCTGCTGTTTTTAATGTTCGATGCAAACGCATCTTCCATCCATTCGTTAAGCTGATTCTCGTCGCTCAGATTCAAAGAGAAAAATTCCCACATACCTTTATCCTGAACTGTGAGTTTATGAAATGCCTCAAAGTCTTTTTCATCCATAACACGAAGCAATACTTTATTTGTTTCCAGTATTAAATTTTTGGGCAGCATAAATCTTTATATTCTTTATGTAACAACAGGGATTTAATTTTATTAAATCGACAGTAAATATATAGCATCAATATTGCGACGCTCCCTTCAACTGAAGAATATTGAGCATCCTACATAAATGACACTATTTTTCATTTCGTAGTTAATCTAATTTCCAATCAACTGGTTCGATGCCATTCTGCATTAAATAATCATTCGTTTTCGAAAAATGTTTACAACCTAAAAAGCCATTATGAGCTGAAAGGGGAGATGGATGTGCAGCTTTTAAAATTAGATGTTTAGACTCATCTATAAAGGCTGCTTTTTCCTGTGCAAATTTTCCCCAAAGCAGAAATACTACATGCTCTTTTTCTTCGGCAATTGTTTTGATCACTGCGTCTGTAAACTGCGACCAGCCTATTTTTGCGTGGCTCATGGGTTCTCCTGCGCGAACCGTGAGCGAGGCATTCAATAAAAAAACGCCTTCTGCAGCCCATTTGCTCAAATCACCGTTTGAAGGTTTTGACATTCCAATGTCAGCATGTAATTCTTTGAAAATATTTACCAAAGACGGTGGCGGCGGCACACCTTTTTGTACTGAAAAACATAGCCCATGCGCCTGGCCTGGGCCGTGATATGGATCCTGACCGAGTATCAATACTTTAACTTTATTAAAGGGGTAGAATTAAAAGCGTTGAAGATCATCTGCCCGGGAGGATAAATGATCTTATTGAGTTGCTTTTCTGTTTTAAGATGATCGACGATATTTGAGAAATAAGGTTTGTCAAATTCGGCGCTTAATTTCTTTTTCCAGGAAGGATCTATTTGTACATTCATTTACCAGTTATTAAAAATCAAACTTAACATTTTTTATGTAAGGTTATTTAGTTCAACTTTGGTTTGTATTTGCTGAAATATGTAGGATGACCTCTGCACAGGTGTTGAAGTGTGCGACGCAATTTTGTTGAGTATGGTTCAAATGCTGGTTAAACAAAAAAATATTAAATTGCTGCTATCATTTTTTGAAGATGGATTATATAGACTATTATAAAGTATTAGGAATTGATAAGAATGCCACCGGCGATGATATTAAGAAGGCTTATCGTAAATTGGCCAGAAAGCATCATCCGGATCTGAATCCCAATGATCAGGAGGCCGTTAAGAAATTCCAACAAATTAATGAGGCGCATGAAGTGCTGAGCGATTCTGAGAAACGTAAGAAGTATGACCAGTACGGCGCGGAATGGAAACATGCGGATCAGTTTGAACAGGGGCGGCAGCAAAGGCAGCAGCAGGGCGGACGGCAGCGCCCTTTTGGTGGCGAGGAGCATTTTGCGTACAGCAATGAAGGCGATTTTTCTGATTTCTTTTCGCAGATGTTTGGAAGTGGGCGTTCGCAGGCCAATGTGAAATATAAGGGACAAGATTATCGGGCAGAAGTGAAATTGAATTTGACTGACGCATATAAAACGCATCCACAAACTTTTACCGTTAACGGGAAAAATATTCGTATTACAGTGCAGGCGGGTATTGAAAACGGCCAGGAAATAAAAATAAAAAGTTATGGCGGACCAGGTATAAATGGTGGCCCGACTGGCGATCTTTTTATAACTTTTACCATAGTAAACAACACTGCGTTTACTCGTCGGGGAAACGATTTATATATTGATGTTCCTATAAATTTATATAAAGCAATGTTAGGTGGTGATGAAACAATAGAAACGCTTGATGGCAAAGTAAAACTTACAGTAAAGCCCGAAACACAGAATGGAACAAAGGTGAGACTGAAAGGCAAAGGATTTCCGGTGTACAAAAATGAAGGAAGTTTTGGCGATCTATACATTACTTGGCAGGTTGAGTTGCCGAAAAATTTAAGCGAGAAGGAAAAAGAATTATTTCAACAACTGGCAGATGAAGCCTCTAAAAAATAAGTTATGACAGACCTGAACCATATTTTAGTAGAGGATTGTTGCAAATACTACAGCATTGAAACCTCGTTTGTAAGAACATTAAATGATCAGGGACTAATTGAGTTAGAGTACACCAACCAATCCTATTTCATAAACCATGAACAGCTTTCTGTACTGGAAAAATATGTACACTTATATTATGATCTTGATATAAATGTGGAAGGAATAGAAGCTATTAGTCACTTGCTAAAAAAGATTGAAGATCTTCAGTCAGAACTGCGCCAATTAAAAGAAGACTAAAATATCCAATTCCCCAAAAGGAAACTGATGAGTTACAACCGTGTGGGCTTGATGTTTGATATTTTTTACAACTGTCATCTGTCATTGTTCACCTACCTTCAAAAAAACAATCGTTTGCGCAATGCTTTGCAATTACGAAGTTTAAGCGTTTCTTTGGGCATTGTTTTTTAACACTTGTCCAACCATAAAGTTTATGAAATTATTATCATTGCTGCTTGCTTTAACCTTTACATTACATATCGCGGCACAGTCTTTACCAAGCGAACTGCAAACTCCTGAAATAGTATCTGTAAATCGTATGCCAATGCGCGCAAGCGTCTTCGCTTATGAAACTAAAGCATTGGCTGAAAAGAGAGTAAAAGAAAAATCTAAATTCTTTCTGTCGTTGAATGGAAGCTGGAAATTTAATTGGGTTCAGAATCCTAATGATCGTCCTAAAGATTTTTTCAAATCGGATTTTGATGATAGCAAATGGAAAAATTTTGCAGTTCCGGCAAACTGGGAACTTAACGGTTACGGGTTGCCTATTTATGTGAATCAGCCTTATGAGTTTGCCGGAAGAAAGCTTACTGGAGCACGCATGAATCCGCCGTTTGACATTCCTGAAGATAATAACCCAGTGGGCTCATACCGAAAAAAATTACTATTCCTGAATACTGGGATGGAAGACAAATATTCATTCATCTTGGTGCAGTAAAATCCGCATTTTTTATATGGGTGAATGGGAAAAAAGTTGGCTATAGTGAAGATAGCAAACTGGCTGCTGAGTTTGATATTACTGAATACGTAAAAACAGGTGAAAATGTCGTAGCCCTCGAAGTATATCGCTGGAGTGACGGAAGCTATTTGGAGTGCCAGGATATGTGGCGCGTTTCGGGTATTGAAAGAGAGGTTTATTTATATGCAACACCTAAATTGGATATTCGAGATTTTAAGATACAAAGCAATCTTACCAACGACTATAAAGACGGAAAATTGCAGGTGGATGTTGAAGTGAACAGTTATAAACTTGATACTAAAACTTTACATTCCCGGCCGGATAGTTTTTCTGTGGAACTTCAACTTGTTGATGCTAAAGGAAAGGAAGTTTATAGCGAAAGTACAACCGGCATTAAATCTGTTTTGGGCAGATACAAAACAAATGTAGCGTTTGAAAAAGCAATGCCTGCTGTTAATACATGGTCAGCAGAAATTCCTTATCTATATACCTTGTACATAACGCTAAAAGATAAACGGGGAGATGTACTTGAAGTGATACCGGTACGTGTTGGTTTTAGAAGTATTGAAATAATAGGCCGTGATTTTTTAGTGAATGGAAAGCGCGTATTTTTTAAAGGGGTTAACCGTCATGAACATAATCCGAAGACAGGCCATACGTTAAGCAAGGAAGATATGTTGAAAGATATGGAGATGATGAAGAAGTTGAACGTAAACGCTGTTAGGCATTCTCATTATCCTCCAAGTCCTTACTGGATGGAACTTTGCGACGAATATGGATTGTATGTAATTGACGAAGCGAATATCGAATCTCATGGCCGTTATTATGATTTGGAGTACACATTTGCCAATGATAAAAAATGGAGGATGCCACATCTGGAGCGTATTAAAAGAATGTATGAACGCGATAAGAATTATCCCTCAATTATTACATGGTCTTTGGGCAATGAAGCAGGCAATGGCGTGAATATGTATGAAGCATACGATTGGCTTAAAGAAAAAGATAGCCGCCCGGTACAATACGAGCGTGCAGAAGGAGACTATAATACCGACGTGATATGCCCACAGTACCCATCTCCTGACTGGGTTGGCCGTTGGGGAAAAGCCAAGGAGCAGCGCCCGCTTATTATGAGCGAATATGCACACATCATGGGTAATAGCCTTGGTAACTTTAAAGAATACTGGGATGCAATTGAATCAACTCCAGGCGTTCAGGGTGGCTATGTTTGGGAATGGATCGATCAGGCTTTTGACACTGTTAAAAACGGGAAACATATCATGGCTTATGGCGGTGATTTTCCTTTAACAGGCCCGGTGAATGAAGATTTCAGCGATAATAACTTTTGTGTAAAGGGTGTGGTAACGGCTTATCGCGAATTGACACCGATGGCTGTTGAATTAAAAAAACACATCAGTTTATAAAAACTAAATACAAAGGCAATAATAAAATAAGCGTTGCTAATACTTATTTTTTCAGAGATATCAATAATATAAAATTAGACTGGAATATTATTGAAGACGGAAAAGTAATTGAAAAGGGAACGGTTACCGATTTAAATATTCAGCCACAGGCAAGTGCTGATTTTACTTTGCCAATAAAAACCAAACCGAAATCGGGCAAAGAATATTTCCTCAATATTTCTTATCGGTTTAAAAATGCAGAGCCGTTTTTAGAGAAAGAGTATGAAATAGCCAACGAGCAAATGCCTTATGCCGGAGCTGCCATTTCGTTTGATATGGCCGCAGCAAGAGGAAATGTAAAAGCCGATAAGCAAGGAAACAAATTGACATTGAAAGCGGGTAACGCTGTTGTAGAATTTGATACAGAAAAGGGACTGCTTACTTCTTATAAAATGAGTGGTATGCAGATACTTGAAAATGGCCCTGCACCTTCATTTTACAGGGCTCCAACAGATAATGATATTGGTGCGGGATTAAATAAAAGTTTGCGAGAATGGAGGAAGGCTTATGATAATAACATTGTTGAAGATGTGAAAACAGAGCAGTTAAATGCTGGCAGCTACAAAGTTTCATTTACCAAAAATGTTCTGAACGGTAAAGCGAAAACGCAACAGTCGTTTACTATTTTCGGAGATGGAACGATAAAAGTTGAAAACAATTTCACTGTTGACAAAGGCGATTTCAAAAGCCTTATGCGTATTGGAAATAATTTACAAGTAAATAAAGAGTTTACCAGAATACAATGGTATGGCCGAGGCCCATGGGAGAATTATTGGGACAGAAAATATGCAGGCGAAGTGGCATGTACACATGTACACGCAAAAACTAAGCGAGCAGTATTTTCCGTACGCGCGCCCGCAGGAAAGCGGTAATAAAACAGATGTGCGTTGGCTGGCATTAACCAACCATCGTGGAAAAGGCATCAGGATCGATTTTGCAGATAGCATGCTTTCTGTATCGGCGTTGCCTTATAGCCTTGATGATTTAGATCCCGCGCCTGAAAAGCATCAGTTTCATTCAGGTGAGCTTGAGGGAAAAGACAAGATTTATATGCATATCGACTTATTACAAATGGGTGTGCAAGGCATGGACAGCTGGGGCGCAATGCCAATGAAAAAGTATTGGATAACGCCCGGCGAGTACAGCTATAGTTATTGGATAAGGCCGTTGTAAGACGGTGTTATCTCAATTTGCGCAATCGTTTGTATAGATGTTTGCAACCAATCTTTTATACATTCGTGTGGTCTGCATTTATATTAACAGTCTAACGAACAAACTTTCTCAGTATAATGAAAAGAAAAGAATTTGTAAGAAATACAGGATTGACAATGGCCGGATTGTCTGTAATGCCCTCTGAAAATATTTTTAGTATAAATGTTAAACCTGCAGAACAACTAAAGGTTGCATTAATAGGTATCGGGGCAAGAGGGATTGAACATTTGAAACTATTGCTGCACAGAAAAGATGTGGAAGTGGTTGCTATTTGTGATATTGATCCAAGAACTATAACAAGTGCTAAGAAGTTATTTACTGATTCGGATAAAAAACAACCTCAGTATTACAGTGAAGGAAGTGATGCCTGGAAGAAGCTGCTGGAAAAGAAGGATATTCAGGCTATTATTATAGCTACTCCCTGGGAGCTTCATAAGCCGATGATTATTGGATCGCTTGAGGCAGGTATTAAATATGTTGGCACAGAAGTGATTTTAGGTATCAATTTGCAAGATCATTGGGATGTTGTGAAAGCTGCAGAGAAACACAAAGCCCATGTAATGATGTTAGAGAATGTGTGCTATCGAAGGGATGTGATGGCGGTTTTAAATATGGTGCGCAAAGGATTGTTTGGCGAAATTATTCACTTGCAAGGAGGTTATCAGCACGATCTGAGAGGGGTTAAATTTAATGATGGCAAATCTGCTTATGGAAAAGGAGCTGAGTTTGGTCATGAAGATGGTTATTCCGAATCAAGGTGGAGAACTGATCATTCTGTTCATAGAAACGGAGATCTGTATCCAACACATGGTATAGGTCCAGTTGCGCATTACATCAATATTAACCGCGGAAACCGTTTCATTTCATTGAATTCTTTTTCTAGTAAAGCAAGGGGGCTTCATAATTATATCGTTAAAACAGGTGGAGAAAATCATAAAAATGCCAAAGTTGGTTTTAAGTTAGGCGATGTGGTTACTACACAAATTGCTTGTGCAAATGGTGAAACCGTTTTGCTACAGCATGATACGAATCTGCCAAGGCCTTATTCTATTGGCTTCCGCGTTCAAGGTACAGAGGGTATTTGGATGGATGTTAATAAAGGAATATATGTAGAAGGAAAATCGAAGCCTCACCAATGGGACGATGCCAAAAAATGGCTTGATGAATACGACCATCCTCTGTGGAAAAAGTATGGAGAAGATGCAGCCGGCGCCGGACACGGTGGTATGGATTGGTTTGTGATTAATTCTTTCATCGAATCTGCAAAAAGAAACTTGCCTACACAAATGGATGTGTACGACGCAGCAGCATGGAGCGCCATAACACCTTTAAGCGAACAATCTATTATGCTGGGTAATGAAACAGTTGAATTTCCTGACTTTACAGGAGGGGAGTGGATGTACCGCAAGCCGGTATTTGCTCCTGATGATAATTATTAATGTTAGCAATCGGTTAGGAATAAAAAAATGCCCCGCAAATGCGGGGTGTTTTTTTGTGTAAAGTATTTTTAAATATAGTACTTAATTATGCTCCTCCCATTGCTTCCAATACTTTTGGCGTTACGCCTGTAAAGCTAAAGCCGCCGTCATGGAAAAGGTTTTGCATAGTAACATACTTGGTCAGGTCACTAAACATTACGGCTACGTAATCAGCGCAGGCCTCTGCTGGTGCATTTCCCAGCGGACTCATTTTTTCTGCATAGTTAATAAAGCTGTCAAAGCCTTTAACGCCGCTGCCTGCAGTAGTTGGCGTAGGAGATTGAGAAATAGTATTGACACGTACTTTCTTTTTCTCGCCGTAGTAATAACCAAACATTCTTGTTACACTTTCAAGCAAAGCTTTGGCATCAGCCATTTCGTTATAATCCGGAAACACACGTTGCGCCGCAATGTACGTAAGTGCTACCACGCTGGCGTGTTCGTTTAACGCATCCAATTCCCATGCTGTTTTTAATATTTTATGCAGGCTCATCGATGAAATGTCGAATGTTTTTTGATTCCATTCGTAATTCATTTCAGTATAATGTTTACCTTTTCTTACGTTCAGTCCCATACCTACAGAATGTAAAATGAAATCGATTTTGCCGCCAAAATGTTCCATCGATTTTTCGATCAGATTTTTCAGATCATCCAGGTTGGTAACATCTGCACCAATAACGGGAGCATTGCCGCATTCAGCTGCAAGCTGATTAATTGCGCCCATTCTTAATGCAACGGGTGCATTCGTTAGTACTATTTCTGCTCCTTCAGCATAACATTTTTGTGCAGTTTTCCAGGCAATGGATTTTTCGTCCAGCGCACCGAATATAATTCCTTTCTTTCCTTTTAAAAGATCGTAAGCCATAATAAAAAATTAGGTGGTAAATGTAAGAATGATTTTTGATTTACGGTTTGTGAATTGTGATTTGGATTATAACATTTTTTAAGTCGACAGTAAATATATGTCATCTGTGTTGCGTCGCACTTTTTAACAGCAGTACATATCTGATCCTATATAAACGACAATAAGCCTCACATCGCCCGATCGTTCGCGGTCTGACAAAAACAGTAAGTCTCAAGCTGATCTGTAAGACCTTCCAGGTTTTAAAAATCTGGAAGGTCTCTTTATCGTCGTTTAAATAAGATGAGTGATATTCTACAGTTGAAGGGAGCGTCGCAATACCGATGCTATATGTTATTTGCTGACTTAATAAAAAATCTAACGAAAAGTAGGCAATATGCGATGTTTTTTATTTCCGGCTGCGTACACAGCTTTGGTAACAAAATGCCCTAAAGCTGCGCCAATCAAGACATCGCTGGCCCAATGCCGGTTGTGGTAAATGCGCGATACCGCTGTAAGGGATGCTATCGAATAAGCAACGGGCGCAAGCCATTTTTCTTTTGGAAACTCCTCTGCCAGCGCGGTGGCAAGTGTAAAGGCTATCGCCGAATGTGCCGAAGGAGTTGAAGTATATTTATTTTTACTAAATGGAAGCGCATAGTTGTAAGGATTGTTAGTGGCATCTGGGCGTTGCCGGCGAATGATGTTTTTTGAAACCAGCGTAATAACAGACGTGATTGCCATGGCTTTGCTGCCTCTTAAACCAATGCTTTCAATATGTTTATTTTGGGTTATTAAACCGGATGTGTAAACAACAGGAAATATTAAAAGCCCGTAAAAATCTCCAACAGGTTCTACAACATTAGCCACACTATTTGTGAAATTATTTTGATTGTGAAGGAAGACGCTTTTTATTTGTTTATCGAAAATCATCAAAGTGCCGACACCGCCCATAACTGCTGAAAGCCTGATCCAGTCTTGCTTTTGCCAATGAAGTGGCTTTTTTACCACATCTAATCCATCTTTAAAACCATCAATAATAAATTCCTTATTCAGTGTTTCGTAGCGTTGACTGATGGGCAAACTATCACTGGAAATGATTGTATCTGTCTGTGCTGTTGCTGAAATATATGTAGTGTAGCTGAACAATAAAAAGCAGCAAAGCCTGCGTAAGAGAGAGGATTTAATAGAAGGAATAAAATTCAATAGTAAAAAGTTGAGTTTATATATAAATTTTAATGCTGAACCATTTCCCTTGCATTCTCTAATGCAGCGGTGGTGGGCTTTTCTCCGCCAAGCATTTTAGCAATTGCTGTGATTCGTTCATCTATATCCAGTTGTCTGATATTTGTTTTTACTTTATCGCTTTTCAATTCCTTATAAACAAAGAAATGTGCATCGGCTTTACCCGCTATCTGTGGTTGGTGAGTGATGCAAATGACCTGTCTGTTCGCAGCCAGCGTCTTCATAATTGCTCCAACCTGTTTGGCTGCTTCGCCAGAAATGCCTGTATCTATTTCGTCAAAAATTAATGTAGGCATATCCATCTTTTCGGCTACAAGGCTTTTGATGCAAAGCATTAAGCGGCTCAATTCGCCACCACTCGCTACTTTTCGAACTGGTTTGAACTGCCCGCTTTTGTTAGCATCAAATAAGAATTCAATATCATCTATTCCTGATAATGAAGGGGCTTGCGGTGTAACAGATACTTTTAAAACGGCGTTTGGCATTCCCACTTGTGCCAACATTTGGTTTACCTTTTTCTCAAAAGAAGGGATTTGTTTTTTCCGAGCCTGTGATATTTTTTCACCAAGATCTACTACGTTTTTTTCAAATGTGCCGGTCTGTTTTTCAAGTTGAGCAATCTGGTCACCAATATTTAAAACAGCCTGTAATTTTTCTTCAAGCTTATTTTGAATGTTGAGCAATTCGTTGGTAGATTGAACGCCATGTTTTTTTGTAGCTTGTAGCCAGCCGACATCCGCCCGTTCAGTTCATCAATCTTCTCTGCATCATAATTAATTTGATCGCTCATGCGTTCCAGCTCAGAAGCAATATCGCTCAACTCAATTTGAGCGCTTTGCAACCTGTTGTTAATTTCTGGAAGATCTTTATGAAAATCGGTATAACTGCTAAGCAGGTTGGTCAGACTTTTTAGTTGCTGCGTTATAGGCTGTTCGCCTTCAGCTAGTTCACCGTAAACCCTGTTCAGTGTATTTTTGATGTCTTCGGCATTAGAAAGCATTTTTAGTTCTGCATCAATTTCTTCCAGCTCATTTTCCTTTAGATGTAACGCAGCTAATTCATCGTATTGAAATTCGTTATAATCGCTTTCTTTTTCAAACTGTTGCTGTTGTTGTAAAAGTTCGTCAAGTGCTTTCTGGCTTTGTTTCCATTGTTGATAACCCGATCGGTAAGAGTTGACAAGCTGCTGCGTGTCGGCCAGGGCATCAATCACATTTATCTGAAACTGATTGTCACTTAAAGAAAGTGTGTCAAATTGCTGGTGAAGATCTACCAACAATTGGCTAAGCTGGTGCAATTGCCCAAGGTTTACCGGCGTGTCGTTAATAAAAGCGCGGCTCTTCCCGGATGTTGCAATTTCCCGCCTTACCACCAATTGTGGTAACTCGTCAAGGTCGTTATCTTTTAAAAATTGAAGAATAAGACTGTTCTTTTCCGCCTGGAAAAAACCTTCGATCACACATTTTTTTTCTTTGTTTACTAAAGCGGTGGTATCAGCTCTTTCGCCCAAAATCAGGTTTAGTGCGCCAATGATAATAGATTTTCCTGCTCCGGTTTCGCCGGTAATTATATTCATGCCTTTTGAAAAATAAATTTCCAAAGCATCAATGATTGCGTAGTTATTTATAGATAAATGTTGTAACACTTCGCAAATTTAGTGATAAGAACATTTCGCGATAATAAGAAGATTTTTTTGCCGCGAATGCACGAATAATATGAATAGTTTAATACTGAAAGGATAATACAAATACACGATTAATATTGATGATTTATCACTAAAAGATAATACAAATGTGCTTTGTCACCTATTCGTGCATTCGTGGCAGAGATTCACTTAGGCACTCGTGGCAGAGATTTTCTTAGTTTTTGCGTTCGCCCTTTGTAAATTAGCAATCTTATAAAATAATTATTGGATAAGATTTATCATATTAGCGGATATAATTTAAAAGCAAATCTTCAACCACACACGGTACATTTGGTGGCCAATTATGCATTAAGAGCGGCAATGCGTAAAAGCCTGAAAAATGTAGAGGAATTAGCTAAACACGCTTTAAGCGATCATAAGGCAATATATGGTGAACGCTTAGGAATAACTGTTAACTCTTTGGTTACGGAGATATTGGGCCATGCATATGCCTATAAAATATTGCTGGGCATCCGTAAAATAGGGGAGCCGGCCATTATCAAAAAGCTTTCTTTACATGCGTGCAGTATAGATTGCGGTGATAAAGCACACGACAGTAACCGTTGGTTTTGGGATATGTGCGGATATTTTAAACCATTGCTATTTTTTTCAGGCGATAATTTTATACTTTGCAATAAATGTCTGAACCTGAATTTATAAGATTAAAAGATTTTGAGAATATGCGTTTTGTTTCTATCTATACAATCCAAAAAATCATTTCAGTCCAGGTTCAGACAATTATTAAAACACACTCATGAAACGCCCACGATAAATTTTCTCACACAGGGAATGTATATGGCGTTCCATCCGACCAAAAAAATCGCAGCGAAGCTGCAAATAAAAAAATATACGGATGAAAATTGCAATCATCAACGGACCTAATTTAAACCTGCTTGGTCAAAGAGAGCCGGGTATTTATGGCTCCGATAGTTTTGAAAGTTTTTTTGAAAAACTAAAAGCACAATATGCTGATATTTCTTTTGAATATTTTCAAAGCAACGTAGAAGGTGAACTGGTAAATGCTTTGCAGCAATATGGCAGCGAAGTAGATGGTATTGTTTTGAATCCTGCGGCCTACACACATACTTCTGTTGCCATTGGAGATTGCATCGCTGCTATAAAAGCGCCGGTTGTAGAAGTGCATATCAGTAATGTACACGCAAGAGAAGAATTCAGAAAATTGTCTCATGTAAGTGGGAAATCTGCCGGTACTATTTGTGGACTTGGGCTGGATGGATATAGATTGGCGGTGGAGTATTTTTTAAATAGAAGTTGACAGAGGCCGGTTGACAGAAAAGCGACGTTTAAAAAACTCTATTTTTTAAAAATGCTTTAAGATTAACATGGCTGTCATCCGTCAACTATCAACTGTCATCTTTTTTAAAGACTAACGAATGCAAGCTAATAACAAAACTGTTTCCATTTTCAACCTTACCGTTGTTGTAGCTGCGCTTGGCTACTTTGTAGATATTTATGATCTGCTGCTTTTTGGTATTATACGTATTCCAAGTTTAAGGGAAATGGGTCTTACGACCGATCAGATAACAACTGATGGCGAAAGTATTCTTTCCTGGCAGATGACGGGTTTAATGCTGGGCGGCATTTTATGGGGCATTGTTGGCGATAAGAAGGGTAGGAGCAGTGTGCTTTTTGGTTCTATATTATTGTATTCATTAGGCAATATTGCTAATGGTTTTGTACAAACAGTTGAACAATATAAATGGATTCGTTTTGTGGCGGGCATTGGCCTTGCCGGGGAACTGGGCGCAGGGATTACATTGGTGGCAGAAATGTTACCTAAAGAAAAGCGGGGTATCGGCACTTCGATTGTTGCCGGGTTTGGCATAACCGGCGCGGTTGCTGCTTTTTTCATTAAGGAAAATTTTCATTGGCGAACCTGCTACTTTATTGGAGGTGGATTGGGCCTGGCTTTGCTGGCGCTTCGCGTGTCGGTGCTTGAGTCGGGCATGTTTAAAACCATGAAAGAAAAAGCGGTAAGCCGCGGCAATATTTTTATGTTGCTCAACAACCGCGACAGATTTGTGCGCTATATACAAAGTATTTTAATTGGTGTACCTACCTGGTTGGTGATAGGAATATTGATTATGTTCAGCAAAGAGTTTGGTAAAGAATTTGGTATTACTGAAAACATTGACCCCGGCAAGGCTATCATGTTTTCTTATGCCGGATTGGCTGTTGGCGATGTAACCATAGGCTTAGTGAGTCAGTGGTTAAAAAGCAGGAAAAAAGCTTTGTATGTTTTTTATGCGCTTACGGCTTTGTTTATGATTTTGTATTTCACCATTCAGTGGAACGGTAGTGCTTTTTTAATGTATGCATTATGTACCGCGTTGGGATTTGCATCTGGCTTTTGGGCCATTTTTGTAACAATTGGTGCAGAGCAGTTTGGTACAAATTTACGTGCTACCGCGGCCACCACTATTCCCAATATGGTTAGAGGAACTGTGCCTTTAATGCTAATGTTGTTTCAATTTTTAAGAAGTTTGCCCGGTGTTGGTTATATAAACGGCGGTATTTATACCTGTGCAATTGTGTTTATATTATGCACCATTGCGGTGATCACTTCAAAAGAAACTTTTCATAAGGATCTGAATTTTGAAGAGAAGTAATGTTGGCAAGTAGGGAATAGCGAGTGGTTAGTAGGATTTGTCCCACTTACTATTCTCCACTTCCTACTTGCTGATTAGCAAACTGAACAATCTCTTTTTCATCAATCTCATTCATACATCTAAAATGTCCAAGCGGACATTTCGGTAATCCATACTTGGAGCAAGGCCTGCAACTGATATTTACTCCTGCTGTTAAAGATTTGTCTATTTTATAAGGCTGAACACCCAATAGTTCGGGTACTGTACTTCCCCAAATGGATGCAATAGGTTTGTTAAAGGATTCGGCAATATGTGTAAGGCCTGTATCAAAACCAATAATAGAATTGGCTTTAGATACAAGAAATACCGATTCGTCTAAACTCGTTGCTCCGCAAGCGTTATACACTTTTTCACCGACTGCTGCAGCAACAAAATCTCCGTTTGGTTTCACATCGTTTCCGCCCAATAAAATAACAGGCTGCTTTAGCTCTTTACAAATGGAAATAATTTTTTCATTAGGCATACGCTTGGTGAAATGTGCCGCACCAATGATAAAAGCGACATAACCATTTTGATGTGATGCTGGTAAAAGTTTCGATAACTGATGGTCTTTTTTGATAAAATAATCGATCGGTTTATTATCGTTTACAATACCTAAAGGCGCGGCAGCATTTAAATATCGATCTACCAAATGTATGGGCGGAACTAATTGTTTTCTAAGTTTAAGACTTAGCCATTTTCGAATGGTTTGCTTTTTATATGTGTAAGATTTTATGCGGGTTCTTAATTTGATAATGCGTGTTCGTAAATTGCTGTGCAGATCAATAATGCAATCATATTTTTCGCTTTTTATTTCTTTGATGGTGTCGTTAAGCGATTCTTTAAGCAACAATAGTTTGTCAACATAAGGATTGCCTTCGTAAATATATTGGAATTGTGGCTTGGTAATAAAATGTACCTCAACACCCGGTAACTGTTGTTTTAAGCAGCGAACGACTGGCGTTGTGTAAATAACATCGCCCATAGAGCTAAAGCGGATGACTAATATTTTTTTGGATGATGAGCCAAGTTAATAGGATTGATGACTAAGAGAAGTTGCGCAGCCCCGAAGGGGCTGAACGTAAATATCCGGCAGTGGTACTGCCGTTTTGCGCCGTTTATGCAGGTTGATAGTAGTACTGAAGCTGACGCTGTGCGACGCAACGTAGATGCCATATAATCAAATGCCCGGCTCATAAAAACCTCATGAAGATTTTATTTTTTCAATAATATTTGTCGATGAAAGCCCCTTTACAAAAGGCATTATTTTTACTTCGCCGCCATTGGCTATTACTTCTTTTGCGCCAACAATGTTTTCGATATTATAATCGGCAGATTTTATCAACACGTCTGGCAATAGTTTTTCTATTAAAACGATGGGCGTGTCTTCTTCAAAAAGCACAACGGCATCTACAAATTGTAACGCGGCTAAAAGTAAAGCGCGATCACGCTCATTAATTATTGGACGGCTTTCGCCTTTTAATCTTTTTACGGACACATCGGCGTTAAGCCCGATAATGAGTCGGTCGCCGTTATCATGCGCCTGCATCAGCGATTGTACGTGACCTGCATGCAATATGTCAAAAACGCCATTTGTGAATACTACTTTTTGACCTTGCGTTTTCCACTGCGCACGTAAAATAGCGACATCTTTCAACAACATAATTTTGCTGCGTATATTTTGCACACTATTGCTCATGCGTATCAATTAATGATAAAATTTCATCAATGGTTACAGCAACGCTGCCTACTTTGCTTACCGCAATAGCTGCCGCATAATTGGCCAGCTCGCAGGCGGTAGGTAAATCGACACCTAATGCAATAAAATATCCCAATGACGCAAATACAGTATCTCCGGCGCCTGTAACGTCAAACACTTCTTTAGCTTTTACTGAAAAATGTTGTTGCTTTTTTTGGGAAATTAAAGAAATGCCTTCTTCTGACCTGGTAACTACCAAATATTGCGACTTTGTTTTTGTGATCAGTTTTTTTGCTGCTTTGATCAGTTCTCCTTCGCTTTCTATTTTTTCATGGTTTGTTGCTTCCGTAAGCTCCCTTTTGTTAGGCTTTATCATCCAGGCGCCTGCATATTTTTCGTAATGGAGTCCTTTAGGATCAACGATCACTTTTTTGCCTGCTTTATTGCAAAGGCCGATTACTTGTTGTGTAAAGCTTTTAGTAAGAAGCCCTTTGTTATAATCCGAAAGCATTACTATGTCGGCACGGTTTATTTTTCCTGTGATCTTTTTTAAAAGTTGTTGTTCAATTTCTTCACCTACATCAGTTGTTGTTTCTCTGTCTACACGCAACAACTGATGCGTACCTGCCATGATACGGGTTTTGAGCGTACTTGGCCTTGATTTATCAGTTATAACTGATGTGGCATCTATTTTTTCTTCTTTAAGTTGTTGTAAAATAACTGGCCGCATCGCATCGTTGCCAGTAACCCCACAAATAGTTACATGTGCATTCAGTTTGAAAAGATTTTGGGCAACGTTGGCTGCTCCACCCAGGGTTATAGTTTCGTTCTTTACGGCAACAACAGGCACAGGCGCTTCGGGCGAAATGCGGCTGGCGCTCCCACACACATATCGGTCGGCCATAATATCGCCAATAACCAAGATGTGAGGTTGTTTTTTTGAACGGGAAAGTGATAGTATTTCTTTTTTATGAATCATGTGCTACAAATAGTTGCGCTAAAGTAAAGCATTTGTATTTTTTAAAGAAAGATGATTTTGTTTATGCGCAATACGGGATTATTAAAATAATAAAATATTATCCTACCTTTCAAAAAAATCTGTACATGTTAACCAAAAAATGGGTGTTGTTTCCTGTTTTGATACTGCTAACTATAGTGTCTTGTAGTAAGCCGGATGATGTGACACCAGCAAAACCGGATCCTGAACCGGAGACTGTAAACCCTTTAGAAAAATTAGCAGATTCAATTTATAATTTTACTAATGAAGTGTGGTATTGGAATACCAAAATGCCTAATTATGGTGCATTTAATCCAAGGCAATATATTGGAAAAGATGAGGTAGTGACTGCCAATAATATAATGGAAGCTTTAAATAAGTATGAAGCAAAAGATATTTTTAGTTATGCAACAACTTATGAACAAGGAAATCTAAACCAGTCAGGAGAGGATATCGATTTTGGTATGTTAATACAACCCGCTTTTACAAATAGCGGAACACAAATAGAGTGGTTTGTTGCATATGCTTATGCACAATCAGATGCAGGATTGGCAGGCGTAAAAAGAGGTTGGACTGTCTCTGAGTTTGATGGATTAAATATGAAGGCTGTAAATCAGGCTCAGTTTGACGCGCAGGTGGATAAGTTTAATGAAATTTATAATGGATCTTCGCCAGGCAAATCTGTTGTTGTGAAATTCTTGAAACCCAATGGAACTTCTCAAACAACAACTATCACTTTGAAGAAGTTCAACGCCAATCCTATTTTGTTTTCAAATGTCAGGGAATATAATGGTAAGAAAGTAGGGTATCTTGTTTTTAATAGATTTTATTCAGGTCTCTCATCGAGAACAGAAATAGAACAAGCAATAACTGATTTGCAAAATCAAAATATTAATGAGCTGATATTAGATTTAAGGTACAACGGCGGTGGGGCAACGCTTACTCAAGACAAGTTGACGAATCTCATTGCGCCTGTAAGTGTAGGAAATAACAAAAATACTATGTATGCTTACGATTACAACGACCAACTTGAAGAAGGTGATAGTAAGAAATATCCATGGCTAAATGGGAAATTTGGTTTTCCTAACGATTATTTTAAAGATAATGTTGTGAATTTTGAAAAAACAAATACATTAAATCTTTCCAGGGTTTTTATTATTACCACAGGTAATACTGCTTCGGCCAGCGAACTGCTTATTAATAATTTAAAAGGAATTGATGGATTTGCCGTTCACCAAATAGGAAGCACCACTTATGGTAAACCGGTTGGCTTCTTTGGAATAGATTTTATGGATAAAGTAACTATTTATCCTGTTTCTTTTAGAACATTGAACGCTAAAGGTATAACTGATTATTACGATGGCATTACACCAGAGAAAGAGGTTGGTGATGGATTAACAAAAAATTGGGGAGACGAAGCTGAAGATTGTTATGCTGCTGCAATATCTTTTATAACAGATGGTAACTATCCTGTAACGACATCAACAGTTGCGCGTAGAGCCATACCCAAATTTAAAAATATGGATGTTAAGAAATTGCAGAAAAATAACAAGCGTAATAATATGATTAAAAATTAACGCTTTTTGTCTTTCTTTAAAAAGCTGAAGAAGCATCTTGATTTAGACTTTAAACTATCAGATTCATTTTTTTGTAGAGCAATTTTTCTTTTTGGATGCTTAGTCATGTTAGCGTCTATTTCTTCCTGATGTTTAATATAATCTTTGGCTGATTTAAATTTTGTGGTATCTGTTTGGGCATTTGCATTGTTAACAGAAAAAAGTATGACAACAGCTAATAGTATTGCTTTCATTTTAGTTTTTTAAATAGACGAAATAAATCCTGATTAGTTTGCTACCATTTTTCAACTGAAGCGCCCAGCCAGGCCATCATGCCCATTCCTATTTCTATAGCCTCTTCATTAATGTCGAAAACAGGCGTGTGTACATTTCTTATATCGTCAGGGTTGCTCATTACACCTAAACGATAAAAACAACCGGGAATTTTTTGCGTGTAATATCCAAAATCTTCTGCACCCATTCGTATTTCGGTTTCCTCCACATTTTCCGCACCCATAAAATCAATAGCTTTTTGAGAGGCTATATTAGTAAGTTCCTCGTTATTAAAAACGTTTGGATAGCCTACATCAATATGCAAATCCAATTCTCCACCCATGGAAGTTACCAGATTGTTCGAAATGGTTTTTATAATTTCATGTGCTTCAAAGCGCCAGGCTTCGTCCATGGCTCTGAACGTACCCATCAATTTTACTTCGCCTGGAATAACATTGGTTGTGGTTCCGCCATTAAATGCTGTTATCGAAAGAACTGATGGATGTAGCGGATTTTTTCTTCGGCTGATTACCTGTTGTAATGCTATAACCAAATGCGATGCGATAAGAATAGGATCTATACATGATTGGGGCGCTGCGGCATGTCCGCCTTTACCTTTGATAATGAAATATAATTCATCTGCACTGGCCATTACTTTACCCGACCTGAAACTTACTTTTCCGGTTGGTAGTGCCGGATGCACATGTAGCCCGAAAATAGCGTCAGGTGCAGGGTTTTCCAGCACACCTTCGTTAATTAATAAACTGGCGCCGCCGGGATTTTTTTCTTCGCCTGGTTGAAAGATCAGTTTGATTGTTCCTTCCCATTCCTCTTTAAGTTCATTTAATATTTTTGCCGCACCCAGCAGGCAAGTTGTATGCACATCATGACCGCATGCATGCATAATGCCTTCATGTAAAGATTTATAAGACACATCGTTGGCTTCCAATATCGGTAAAGCATCCATATCAGCGCGAAGGGCTATTACTTTCTTGTCAGGATTTTTGCCCTTTATCAATCCAATAACACCTGTTTGCGCCTTTATTTCAAATGGAATATTTAATTCAGATAATTTGCTTTGGACAAAAGCAGATGTTTGAAATTCCTGATAACTTAATTCGGGATTTGCATGAAGATGACGCCGCACTTCGATAAATTCCGGCGCGTATTTTTTGCAAGGGATTGTATCTTTCCAATCATCTGGCAAACGTACAGAAAATTGGTAGAAAAAATTAGCTAATTAGCCAATGTGATGATGTGATAATGAATGAGAAGTTGACAAGACAAGCGAGTGGGGGAAATGGCGAGTAGCGAGTGGGAGAAAGTTAAGAAGTTACAGGGACGAAGCAGGGCGACCCCGAAGGGGTCGAATGTAAATGACCGGATGCAAAGCTTCCGGCAGGCGACGAATATATAGGATGAGTTATATTCTACAGTTGAAGAGTGCGACGCAAGACCGATGAATAATGTTTATAGCCGGGCCAATAAATTAATCATCTGATTCGCTTTCATTAGGATTTACTTCTACTGTATCATTCATAATAAAAATGCTGCCTGGGAACATGGACGACAATCTTTTTTGATAAGATTGCGCATCATTGCGAGAGGTGAAATTGCCGGCTTTAACCTTGTAATAAGGCGCCTGGTACCACATGTATGCTTTTAACTCTGGAAAATTGCTTAAGATTTTAGTGCGGGCAGAAATGGCTTCAGCACGGTTATTACTACTTATTACCAAAAGTCTGTAACCTTTAGCAGTTCTGCGCCTGGCTATATTTCGTGTGGAAAGATCATTTGCTTCTCCTTGCTTTTTAAGCATGATGTCGATGCGTGGGTCTTTATAAACATTGACGGTGCTAACGGTTTGAGCTGATAAACTCATCGTCAACCAAAAGGAACATGCAAATAATACGCTTTTCATTATCTTTTTATTTATTCTTCTTAGATTAGTTTTATCCTTCAAACGTTGCGCCAAAATTAATATAACAGGCCTAAATTGAATATTAAAACATTTTTTATGATTGATATTACCGAAACAATTGGCTACACAGCGACTGTATTATTGGTTATTTCCTTTTTGCCACGCCAGGTAAAGTATATAAGGATGATTAATTTTTTCGCCTGTCTGGCTTTTGTCGTTTATGGTATTATGCTTGGGCTTAAATGGCCTATCGTTATAAGTAATGGTATAATAGCCATCATCCAGTTGTATCATTTATTTTTTAACAAAAAAATAGTAAGGAAAAGGCTGTGTAAGTGATGCAAGCTGGCAAGTTCCCTATTTTTGCTTCTTTACAAAAATGGAGCATCCATCAGTAGCAATAGTTATTTTAAACTGGAATGGTAAAAAATACCTTGAGGAGTTTTTGCCTCATCTGGTATTGTCTACTTATTCTAATTACAAAATTATAGTAGCAGATAATGCTTCAACAGACGATTCGGTATCTTTTCTTCAGCAATCTTATCCGACGATTGAGCTTATCCGGCTTGATGAAAATTATGGTTTTGCTAAAGGTTATAACCTGGCGTTACAGCAGGTGCAATCTGATTATTATATACTGCTTAATTCTGATGTGAAAGTTACGCCAGGCTGGATAGAGCCAATGCTTGAATTGCTGGAAAATGATTATAATATTGCGGCTTGTCAGCCTAAAATGTTATCCTACAATCATCCGAAATTTTTTGAGTACGCAGGTGCGGCTGGCGGGTGGCTGGATCATTATGGGTATCCATTTGCAATGGGCCGTGTATTTGATGTTTCTGAAGAAGACAGAGGCCAGTATGATGTAGCCCGGCCGGTCTTTTGGGCAACTGGTGCTGCGCTATTCATCAGGTCTGAAGTATTTCATAAAGCCGGGGGATTTGATAATTATTTTTTGCGCACCAGGAGGAAATAGATCTTTGCTGGCGCATACAATTATTGGGGTATAAGATTTATAGTTGTCCCTCATCGGTTGTTTACCATATAGGAGGAGGGACTTTGCCCAAAGGAAACTCTTTAAAAACTTATCTGAATTTTCGTAACAACAATATCATGATATATAAAAACATGCATGGTTTGCGAAAATTGTATGTGTTAATAGCAAGAGGTTTTCTGGATTCGGTTTCTGCTTTTAAAAGTTTATTGAAAGGAGACAGCGGATATTTCGTAGCGGTGTTTAGTGCTCACTTATCTTTTATGAAATGGATAGTGTGGGATAGAAAAAGAGTGTTTTTCCTGAAACAAAAACCGGACAGCTGGAAGGTTTCTGGCGTAAAAGTGTAGCCTGGGCGCACTTTGTGAAAGGAAGGGATAAGTTTTCTGATTTAGTAAACCCTCTTTACAATTCAAAAAAGGAAAACAGAAAGTAAACCAGTCCATAGTATTTTTATTGGCCCAGCTGATGAATAAGTGGCATCGGTATTGCGTCGCACTATTCATCGTCCCGATTATAATAGCATCACCATTTTATCGGCAATAATCCATACGAAAAATGTTATGTTTTTATGTGATTATTTTTAAGCTGTTTCCTTTATTTTTGCAGCACAATATTATTACATGGAACCACTTGATGTAGAAAAAATAAAAGAACAGGAGTATCAGGAAAGCTTAAAGAATTATGAGAAGAAAGACTTTGGCCAAAGTTGGGTTAGAGCATCTGCATATATTTTTTATTTAAGTATTGCCTGCTTCTTTTTAATGACATGGGGTGGTTGTTACAGGCTTTATACCAAGAAGTTTGAAAAGCCGGAAGTGCACATTCAAGAGAGTACTTTATATACCCCTAAATACAAATAATTTTTCCGAAAATTATTTTGAGATAAAATCAAATCCCCTTATTTTTGCATCCCCTTTCGGAATAAGGGTTACAACAAAAAGTTCTTTTAAGCGGAAGTAGCTCATTTGGTAGAGCACGACCTTGCCAAGGTCGGGGTGGCCGGTTCGAGCCCGGTCTTCCGCTCCAAAAAATCCTCTCTTCAGAGAGGATTTTTTTGACGAGTTCCGTCGGCCCTGGTGGTGGAATTGGTAGACACGCAGGACTTAAAATCCTGTGGGCAGCAATGTCCGTGCGGGTTCAAGTCCCGCCTGGGGCACAGAAGAGCCTTGTAATCAATTGATTTACAAGGCTTTTTTATTTTGTGTGTGTCGTTTTTGTGTCAGTTTTTTACGCTTATACCCTCATTTTTTGACACTCAAAAGACACACGAACATGAGCCAAATGACACGCGGGGTTGCAGACGCCCCAAAAAAGAGGGATTTCCATGTATCCCAATCCCAGTCTGTATTACAGCAAAAAATTATCCAACATTTGACACGCTTGTCTGTCGGCACTGAAGGAGAACGGAACCGGTACAGTACTTTATGGTGCCGGGCACGACATATATTGCGACACTCGAAGGGAGAATTTTTAATACAGGTTCAGACAAAAAGGCCGCTGCGAAAACCTCTCGCAGCGGCCTTTTTATTAATTCGTAATTTGTAACTCGTAATTCAGTATTACAAATGAATCGCTTCACCGTAAGCCACTTCAATGGCGTCTTTCACGCTTTCGCTAATTGTTGGATGCGGATGAATAGCGTTCAATACTTCATGATAAGTAGTTTCTAACTTGCGGCCTACAACGGTTTCCGCAATAATTTCGGTAACGTTGTAACCAATCATGTGCGTGCCCAGCCACTCGCCATATTTAGCATCAAAAATCACTTTTACAAAACCTTCGGTATGGCCTGCTGCACTTGCTTTGCCGCTTGCGCTTAATGGAAATTTACCCACTTTCACTTCATAACCCGCTTCCTTCGCCTTAGCTTCTGTAAAGCCAACGCTTGCTACTTCAGGATAGCAATAAGTACAACCCGGTACATTGTTGTAATCAATTGGTTCAGGCTGGTGCTTGTATTTTCCTTCAGCTTTAGCAATCGCTTCTACGCAAATAATCGCTTCTTTGCTGGCAACGTGTGCCAATGCCTGGCCAGGAACACAATCTCCAATGGCATAAACGCCGGCGACATTTGTTTTATAAAATTGATCAACGTTGATTTTGCCTTTTTCAGTTTTTACACCAACAGCTTCAAGCCCGATACCTTCAATGTTAGCAGCAACGCCTACAGCGCTTAACACCACATCAGCTTCTAATACCACTTCGCCATTCGCTGTTTTTACTTTCGCTTTTACGCCATTGCCCGATGTATCAACAGAAGTAACTTCGCTGTTCACTAATACATCAATGCCTTGTTTTTTGAGGCTCTTTTCAAGTTCTTTTGAAATATCTTCATCTTCCACCGGAACAATGCGGGGCGAAAATTCAATCACCGTAACTTTTGTTCCAATACTATTATAAAAATAGCCAAACTCAATACCAATTGCTCCGCAGCCTACAACAATCAAGCTTTTAGGTTGCTGTGGCAAAACCATTGCTTCGCGGTAGCCAATAATTTTTTTACCGTCTTGTTTTAATGCTGGCAACTCTCGACTGCGCCGCCCGTTGCAATAATAATATGTTTGCCTTCTACAATTTGTGTTTTTCCGTCAGCGCCTTTCACTTCAACCTGGCCTTTAGCTTTTAAACTGCCAAAGCCCATTACCACATCAATTTTATTTTTGCGCATCAAAAACTGAACACCTTTGCTCATTTTATCTGCCACTCCACGACTGCGTTTTACGATCGCCTCAAAATTGGGCTTACCACTTGCTTCAATTCCAAAATCCTGCGCATGCTTAATATCATTATAAACCTGTGCACTTTTCAATAAAGCTTTGGTAGGAATACAGCCCCAGTTCAAACAAATACCGCCCAGGCTTTCCTTTTCAATGATCGCTGTTTTCAAACCCAGTTGCGATGCGCGAATAGCCGCAACATAACCACCCGGGCCACTGCCCAATACTACTACATCATATGCCATTGTGATAAATTTTATATTTTAATTTGATAGTAAGAATTTTTGTTTTCCAGCTAATGAACCTTACTCATCTGCCTTGCCACGCTCGCTTGTACTTTAGAATATATATCAGCCTACATAAACGACGTGAAATAAACCCTGCGAATTTAGCTCAATTACATTAAACCGCAAAAGGAGCAATTAGTTGTAATATTTATTAGAAATTAAAAAATGATCAAATACGAAATGCTCAATTGTTGCCGAAGGCAAACTTTGCTGACAAATTTTCTCACGGAAAGCACTAATGAACACAGAAGTTTTATTTTCTGTGTCATTCTGCGCTTTATGTGAGAACCTTATTTGTTACTAATCCTGATGTAATGCTTTTTTCCATTGCTCTTCAATAGTTTTTTTAGCCAATGGCAATTCTGTTTCCAGGTCTTTAAATCTGCATTCCAAAGCAATTTTCCCTTTGTAACCTATTTTTTGAAAGGCTTTAAAATAGGGTGTAAAATCGTCGCCCGCAACGCCGGGAGCTGAGCGTGTTTCTTTTTCGCCAATATCGCAATGGTAAACTAATGAACCACCGTCAATGATAACGCTGGCTGGTTCATTTTCCCTCATCATGTGATAAATATCAACACATATTTTATAATTAGGATGATTAACGGCGCGGGCTACTTCAATACATTCGGCAACGGTATTTAAGAAATTGCATTCCAGTTTATTTTGGCTTTCCAGCGCCAGCACAATATTGTATTTAGCAGCAAGAGGTGCCAGTTTTTTACCAATGGAAACAAATTGTTTAAAGGCCGAGTCTTTACTAAAACCTTCAGGTATCATCCGCGAAGCGCCGCTTCCAAAAACAACTAATGGAATTTTCAGTTCACGGGCTCTTTTAAAAACTGTTTCAGCATAATTAATAATACGTTGTTCATTTACCTCAGGCCCGGTTGTTTTTATGCTGCCGGGGATAAAAACATTAATTGCCGAAATTTTTACTTCGGGGTTGCTGATGTTTTTTGCAATTGTATATAAAGAGTCGGGTTGCAACGGTTTTATAATTTCCGATACTGTTGGTTGTATGAAATCATAACCGGCTTTTTTAACCAGCGACGCTTCGTCAAGATTGGCACAAACACCGAGAATAGGGACTTTTTTTGAGCAATACCATTATGAGCGAAAAGAAAAAGTAATCCTGATAGAACGAAATATCTCATTAGTCTTGATTTATATTGTATTTGTTGATTAATATATTTTGATGATGCATGAAATGCCCGGCTACAATATAAGCCCAACAAAAAGTTTTTATGAGGTTTTCTCCAACAAAACCAATTCTGAGCAGGTCTTCTTCTGTAAAGCTCTGGAAAAGCATTACCGTTGTTCTTCTCACTAATATGGTTTCTTCGATCAAACTGGCGAGGCTTCTATTTGCCACTTTTGCCAAGTCGGCGTATGCATTTTGTTCAAAACCGGGCAAATGTTGTTGTTCGCCGCGGGCATGGCAAAGCGCCCGGTAAGCAAAAATGCGTTCAGTGTCAATGCAATGTTGTAAAACTTCTTTTACGGTCCATTTACCTTCATCGTATGCAAAGTCTGCCTTGGATTCTGGAATGGATTGTAGAAATGTTGTCAGTTCGATAAGTGACTTACTGAGCATTGTTTTTGTATTGGCTTCTTTTACCTGCTCCACATACGGTTGGTAAAAGGAAGGATAATCTGTAGGTTGGGGCTGCATTTTTTATGGATAAAAATAAGTTGAAAAGTTGATAAGTAGTGAATAGTGAATAGTCAATGGTCAATGGACTGTCAACGATGCCACATATTCTACTGTTGAACGGAGCGTCGCAAGATCGATCAGTTATGTTGTTCAGCTGAGTCAAAAAAATCTATAAAAAAGTGATGGAGTTTATGATAAAATTCACTTACCTTTGCAGTCCTAAAAAAATTATTATGGCAAGAGTATGTCAGGTTACAGGTAAAACGCCGATAGGAGGGAATAAGGTATCGCACTCTAACATTAAAACTAAGCGTAGATTTTTACCAAATTTACAGAAGAAGAAGTTTTACCTTGTTGAGGAAGATAAATGGATTACATTGAAATTATCTACTGACGCTATCCGCACCATTAATAAAAACGGCCTGTACTCTGTAGTAAAAGAACTGCGCGCGAAGGGCGAAAAAATCTAATTTTTTAAAAGCATTATACCATGGCAAAGAAATCGAAAGGCAACAGAGTTCAGGTAATATTGGAGTGCACCGAGCACAAAACCAGCGGGATGCCTGGTACAAGCCGTTATATTACCGTAAAAAACAAAAAGAACAATCCTGAAAGATTAGAGTTGAAAAAGCTCAACCCGATCTTAAAGAAAGTGACTGTTCATAAAGAAATTAAATAATTATTGATTTGAGATTTGAAATCTCAAATTTAAAATTTCAAATTATAATACAATGGCAAAAGCAGCTTCAAAAAATGCGAAGGTAAAAGACGCCAAAGCAGCAGCAGAAAGTAAGAACTGGACTAAAGTGATCCGTGCGGTGCGCAGTCCTAAAACAGGTGCTTATACTTTTAAAGAGCAAATTGTTCACAAAGAGAAAGTAAAAGATTTCTTAGCTCAAAAGTAATTTTGGCTTCACAATAATATTAGCAAAGCTATTCGTAAACTGCGGATGGCTTTTGTTGTTTGAAGCCGCTTTTATTTCACACAAAGTGCGCAAAGAATGAGGCTTGTTCTTCGCAAACAAAGAACGCAAAGTTTACCCTCGGCAAAGCACTAAATTCAGCATTTAATATTCAACATTCAATATTCAGAAGAATGAGTTTTTAAAAAAGATATTTGGTAAAAAAGAGAAAGAGACGCTCGATCAGGGCTTGCAAAAAACCAAGGAAGGTTTTTTAAGTAAGATCAGTAAAGCGATTGCAGGGAAAAGCACTGTTGATGAGGAAGTGTTGGATAACCTGGAAGAAGCCTTAGTGAGCGCTGATGTAGGCGTAGAGACCACTGTACGCATTATCAATCGAATTGAGGAAAGAGTGGCGAGAGATAAATACATGGGCACAGGAGAGCTGAACCAAATACTAAAAGAAGAAGTGGAGAAAATTTTGGTGGATGCGCCAGAATCGACCAGTTATACTTTTGACAGTGAAATGCCTGCTAAGCCATATATCATTTTGGTTGTGGGTGTAAATGGAGTTGGTAAAACAACAACGATTGGCAAGCTGGCTCATAATTTTAAAAATGCCGGCAAGTCAGTATTGTTGGGCGCTGCGGATACTTTTCGTGCAGCTGCAGTTGATCAGCTCACCATATGGAGCGAGCGCGTTGGTGTTCCAATTGTAAAACAACCAATGGGCAGCGATCCGGCTGCTGTTGCTTTTGATACGGCTCAAAGTGCCGTAAGCCGAAACAGCGATGTTGTTTTGATTGACACCGCCGGACGCTTGCACAATAAAGCACATTTAATGGATGAACTCAATAAAATTAAAAGAGTGATCCAAAAATTCATTCCCGATGCGCCGCATGAAGTTTTGTTAGTGCTTGATGGTTCTACCGGGCAAAATGCTTTGGAACAAGCCAAACATTTTACCGCCGCTACCGATGTTACCGCCATGGCCATCACAAAATTAGACGGAACGGCTAAAGGCGGCGTGGTGCTGGCTATTGCCGATCAATTTAAAATTCCTGTAAAGTTTATTGGCGTTGGCGAAAAAGCAACGGATCTTTTAGTTTTTGATAAGCATGAATTTGTAGATAGCTTGTTTAATTTGCAATCGTAATTATTAAGTAGCTAATCTAAAATGCATTCAGTAACCTGGGTTTCCAAATTTTCGGAAATTAAATCCAGTTCAGCATAAAAACAATATTGACTTACATTAAAGTAACTGTCAGGGTATCTTAAAGTAAGATGGCCTTCAGCACTAAGTCCGCAGGAAACGATACATGCTTTGCTTAAGTTTACTTTATTTCGGATTATTTCTTCGGCTTCTTTAAATGTATACTTGATATATTTCCTTTGATATTGGATAAAAAGTATTTCCAAGATTATTATTTAATACATCAGGAATGCTTAAGATTTTTTTCTTTAGTAAGCTCTTGATTAATGGATAGATTGCTGGAGTAGAATGGAGACTGTTGGTTGTCGATCATTTCTACTTCATTCTATTTGATAAGATTCACTCATCAGTAAGACATATAACGGTTGGTAAATATTGGCATGGTTTTAACGGTAAAAATAAGATTGCTATTGTCAAGCCACGAAAATAAAAAAATTATAAGCCATATTTAATAGGTTGCTTGCACATCGGCGTACAGTGAAAAATTATAAAGCCCTACTGATCACGTAGATGTTTGCCCTTACAAAGATGAGATGATATGTTTTTGTAATAGATTGAGATAATTCTAAATCTATACGACTCAGTATTGGCAAGGGTTACGTGTTTGCCAATCATTTGCCGTTAAGTTTTTATTAGCCTTTTATTATCGATTGGTTAATTCATGTTTACAACAAAAAAACTCCGGCTTCTGCTATTATTTTCGCCGCGCTTCGGAAAACTTCTGACAGATAATGTAGCAATCACGCCCGTTTCGTGATCTATTCTTCACATAAAAACTAAACCATGATGAAAGGAATTCTATGTATTCTACTTTTTGCGGCGTTCGCTGCAAATGCTCAGAACGAGTTAAAGAAAATTAATGGCACTATTAAAGACGATCAGTCGCTTCCCATTGCAGGAGCTACAGTTTTTAATATGGTCAGAAACCAATCTGCGCTTAGCACAAATCAAGGTGCATTTGCAATCGATGCTGCCGTGGGAGATTCTCTGCTAATAACTATGATTGGCTATAATGACTTTACCCTAATTGTAACAGCAGAAAGCATTTATGATGCAAAGTTGACAAAGAAAAATGAAGCGATGGATGAGGTTATTGTAGTAGGTTATGGTACACAACGTAAGGTGAACTTAACCGGTGCTGTTGCACAGGTAAGTGGTGAAGTGCTTGAAGACAGGCCTGTAGCCAATATTACACAGGCTTTGCAAGGCGCTGTACCCAATGTTAATATCACCTTTGGAGACGGGCGGCCGGGAACGGAAGGTGGGATTAATATACGCGGTAATACATCTATCAATGGTGGTGGCAGTCCTCTTATTCTTATTGACGGAGTGCCCGGTAATCTTAATAATATTAATCCTCGTGATGTTGAAAATATATCTGTACTGAAAGATGCTGCATCAGCTGCTATTTACGGAGCACGTGGCTCTTTTGGTGTAATACTCGTTACTACCAAAAAGGCTAAACGAGGAAAAATGACCATTAACTATTCTAATAATTACGGGTGGGCCGGACTTACAACGAATACAGATTTTATAACAGATGGATACACTTCTGCAATGCTTAATGATGAAGCGTTTTTAAGAGCTACAGGAAACACTTACACACGTTATACTGAAGAAGATTATGAAGAATTAAAGAAGCGGCAAACGGATAAATCTTTACCTGACGTTGTTATTAGTAATCGAAATGGAAAGGATCAATATGTATACTACGGAAGCACAGATTGGTGGGATGTAATGTTTCGAGATTGGCAGCCTTCACGCGAACATACAATCAGTATTAACGGCGGTTCTGAAAAAATAGATTTCTTGATATCTGGTAGAATGTATAGTAAGGATGGTGTGATGCAAATCAATCAGGACCGTTTCAACAGTTATAATTTCAGGGCGAAGATAAATGCAAGAATATCTGATAAGTTAGAATTGTACACCAATACTTACTTTAATACTAATAAATATACTTATCCAGGTTGGGGCTATAACAGCAATTTTGTATCCATCACAGTACATGCTTTACCTTCTTACGTACCGGTAAACCCCGATGGTACCGCTACTTACAGAACAGAGCTAAATAATTATACAATTGGCGATGGAATTTATGCGGATCTTTTATACGGCAAGTCGAAAGGAGAAGAAAAAGAATTTGAGTTGATCAATATGGTTGGTGCTACTTATAAGCCGCTGAAAGGAATGGAAATAAATGCTAATTATTCTTATACGTTTAATCCAACTACAACCATGCAACGGCGTGTAGCCTCGCCATGGTCTATTTTTCCAGGCGTTGTAAGCTATGTAGGGAACGATTATCTTAATGAGTTTGTAAGCAACAGACAGTATCATGCTTTGAATATTTATGGAAGTTATGCGAAGAGCTTTAGTGATCACAACTTTAAGCTGATGCTGGGTTATAATCAGGAACTTCAAACCTTCAAGCAGATTACCGGCAGAAATACGGATTTGCTTTCTGTTGATTTGAATGACTTTAATTTGGGTACCGGGCAGCCTACCTTAGACGGCAACGGAAATGAGTGGGCTCTAATGGGCTATTTTGCAAGATTCAATTACGATTATAAAGGAAAATACTTGTTGGAGTTTAACGGGCGTTATGATGGATCATCAAGGTTTCCTAAACATACCCGTTTTGGTTTGTTCCCTTCTATATCTGGTGGATGGCGGGTTAGTGAAGAAGACTTTTGGCAAGGCATAAAGCCTGTTGTCAACGAACTTAAACTTCGCGCTTCTTACGGTTCATTGGGTAACCAACAGGAAGCTGCAGTTTATTATAGGGAATTGCTAAGAACTGGTACCTTAGGTTATATCTTTGAAGGGGCACGTGCGCAATACTTATCATCTCCAATTCCAATACCTACTAATCTTAACTCAAACGTTGAATCTGGCAGCGTTGGTTGGGAACGGTCGCAATCGACAGATATTGGTATAGATCTGGGCTTATTGAAGAATAGGCTTACCCTTACTTATGATTGGTATGTCAGAAATACATTAGGTATGTTGATTCCTGGAAAAACAGTCCCTGCGGTCTATGGAGCTCCTTCGCCTAAAACTAATGCTGGAGATTTGCAAACTCGCGGATGGGAATTACAAGTTGGGTGGAATGATACCCGTCAGTTAGGTGGAAAATCTTTTGGATATAGTGTCAGCATTGGATTAGCAGACTATAAGGCAAAGATTACAAGGTTTGATAATCCACAAGGTTTATTAAACAACTACTATGTCGGACAGGAAATAGGGGAGATCTGGGGTTACAGAATCGCCGGATATTTTAAGACAGATGCCGAAGCTACCGAATACCAAAAAACAGTAAACCAAGATTTTGTTAATAAGCAAAGGCTTTCTGCGCCTGGCGACTGGTCTAAGTTGCAAGCCGGTGATATAAAATTCATAGATGTAAATGGCGATGGCATTGTTAACAATGGAAAAAATACACTTGATGATCATGGTGATTTGGTAAAACTTGGAAACAAGCAACCTCGTTATACTTATGGGGCTAATCTTGGTGCTAATTGGAATGGCTTTGATTTATCAGCTTTTATACAAGGCATCGGAAAACAAAACTGGTATCCCGGTAATAATTCAGATAAATTCTGGGGGCCTTACTCAAGGCCTTATTATTCCTTCATTCCGGAAGATTTTCCTGACAAAGTTTGGAGCGAAGAAAACCCTGATGCTTACTTTCCTAAATTAAGAGGTTATGTAGCACTAAATGGAGGTGGTGAACTCAACGTAATCAATGATAAATATTTACAAGATCTGGCTTATGTAAGATTAAAGAATCTTACAATAGGATATTCGTTACCTGCCAATTTACTATCACGAGCAAAAATTACACGCTGCCGTATCTATGTAAGTGGTGATAATATTTTCACCAGAACGAAGCTGGAAACAGATTACATCGATCCCGAGCAGGCTGCTGCTGAAGTAAATGGAAGAGTTTACCCCATTAGTAAAGTGTTTTCATTTGGCCTTGACCTTTCTTTCTAACTCATTAAAAAATTAGATTATGAAGCTAAATATTGTATTATCTATAATTACAGCCGTTATTATTTTCAGCTCTTGTAAAAAAGGCTTTTTAGATAGAGAACCTCTTGCAGAAATTAGTCCAGATAATTTTTTAGAACTGCTAAAGATCTGGACTTATACACGAATTCATTTTATTCAGTAATGCCAAGTGCAGAAGGCATTTATAATGAAGATGATGACAATGTAGTAAAAACCAGCTTAGGTGATTTACTTACCGGCAATCGGGTTGTACCGGTGTCTGGCGGCGGATGGAACTGGGACGCATTGAGAAATATCAATTATTTTTTAACCAATTATAAAAGGGTAGAAATTCCCGGAGCAGCGCATTATGCAGGTGTAGCCAGATTATTCAGAGCTATATTTTATTTTGATAAAGTTTCTTCTTTTGGAGATGTTCCGTGGTATGGTAGTGTAATCGATTTTGAGGACACTTCTTTACTAAATAAAAAGAGGGATCCGCGTACATTAGTAATGGATAGTATACTAGCAGACTTGGATTATGCTATCGAGAATATGAACACATTGGAAAGTGTAGAAAAAATGACCAAGTGGACGGCGCTCGCTTATAAATCGAGGATATGTTTGTTTGAAGGTGCCTTTAGAAAATATCATACTGAATTTAATCTGCCTGGCGCTGATAAGTTTTTAACTGAAGCGGCGGAAGCTGCTGAAGAATTGATAGATAGCAAAACTTATACAATTTATACCAGCACACCAGATAAGGCTTATTTGGAATTATTTTCATCGATGAGTGCAAAAGAAGAGGAAGTGATATTGACTAGAAGATTTAGCAACGACTTGCAGATATGGCATAATGTAAACTATTATACAATTACCGCTTCTTATGGCCGTCCAGGTCTTGAGAAAAAATTAGTAAATAGTTATTTGTTAAAAGACGGATCCAGATTTACTGATAAGCCGGATTATAATACCATTCCTTTTGTGGAAGAAGTGCAAAACAGAGATCCTCGCTTATCTCAAACCATTCGCACGCCGGGCTATACACGAATAGGCAGCACTACGGAACTGCCGCCAGATTTTACCGGAACAATTACCGGGTATCAGTTAGTGAAATTTGTTACCTCAACAACGGAAGATTCTTACAACAGGTCTTACAACGATATGCCAATTATGAGATATGCCGAAGTGTTGCTCAATTTTGCTGAGGCAAAAGCAGAGTTGGGTACGCTTACGCAGGCCGATTTAGATAAGTCGATCAAATTGCTTCGCGATAGAGTAGCTATGCCAAATATGAACCTTGTGTCGGCAAATGCTGATCCGGACGATTATCTTGCAGATCAATATGTAAACGTTACAGGAGCCAACAAAGGTGTGATACTTGAGATTCGTCGCGAAAGAAGAATTGAATTGGTTATGGAAAGTTTTAGAAGAAATGATCTGATGCGCTGGAAAGAAGGGCATTTATATACCGAGCAGTTTAAAGGAATGTATTTTGCGGGTGTTGGGCCTTATGACCTGGATGGCGATGGCGATACAGACGTATATATTTACACCGGAACTAAGCCAACGGAAAAAGGGCCGCAATATCTGAAGTTGGGCAGTGAAATTTTATTAGAAGGCAACACAAGTGGGGGCTGATTTTAATAAATCCGCAAATAACAAAAAAGTTTAACGAAGCCCGCGATTATCTGAACCCGATACCGGTACAAGAAAGGCAGTTAAATCCAAATCTGGATCAAAATCCTAATTGGGAAAAATAGACTTTAATAAAATATCTTTCAAAGCCGGAGCAGTACTTTTCTGTCTCCGGCTTTTGGATTAAATACTGCAATAAAATCGAGACATATTTTGTGTAATTTCAAAATATTTTTTATGTAATTTCAAAATAAAAATTATGTAATTTCAAAACAAATATTGTATTTTTGAGTCATAAGAATGTATAATTTTGATTCAAAGAGATATTATATCGGCTATTAAGGCGTATAAAAAAAGTATCCTATTGTAGCAGTTACAGGCCCCAGGCAGTCGGGCAAAACAACTTTATTAAAAAGCATTTTCAAGGATTACCGATATGTTTCTCTTGAAAATCCGGATATAAGATCGTATGCAGATTCGGATCCGAATAGTTTTTTGAACGAATATGATAATAAAGTAATATTAGATGAAGTGCAGCGTGTGCCAGAGTTGTTTTCTTATTTACAAAGCCGTGTTGATGCCGCTAATAAAATGGGGCAATATATTTTATCAGGATCACAAAATTTTCATTTGGCCCAAAATATTACTCAAAGCCTTTCCGGCAGAGTGGCTTTGTTTAAATTATTACCATTTGATATGGATGAATTGAAAACAGCAGGATGGCTTGAAAGTGAATTTGCCAGCGCTTGTGTAAAAGGATTTTACCCCGCTATTTTTGATCGTGATATCAACTCATCAGTTTTTTATAGCAATTATATTCAAACCTATGTAGAGAAAGACGTAACTGAGCTTTTAAATATTCATGATGTCAAAACATTTAGAACTTTTATTGGGCTTTGTGCACATCAGTGTGGGCAGCTATTAAACTTAAGCGCTTTGGCCAATGATTGTAATATTTCGCAACCTACGGCCAAAAGCTGGTTGTCTATTTTAGAAAGTAGTTATATCGTTTTTTTATTACAACCTTATCATGAAAATTTTAATAAGCGCCTGATAAAAACACCGAAACTTTACTTTTATGATACGGGGTTGTTGTGTCATCTGCTTAAAATAAAAACGGCAAAGGCGATGACGACGAACAGGCTTAAAGGAAATATATTTGAAAACATGGTGGTTGCTGAGTTTTTCAAAAAGAACAATCATCAGTATCTGCATGAAGAATTTTATTTTTGGCAGGATAGTAATGCAAACGAAATTGATCTCCTTTTAGCTACGGAAGATGGATTTGCTGCGATAGAAATAAAAGCCACGCAAACGATTACTCAGGAAACATTTAAGAACCTCGATAAATTTGAGAAAACAGCAAGTCCGAATAATGTTAGTAAAACCTTGGTTTATGGAGGGGCTGAAAATCAAAAACGCAGTAAATACAGGGTTTTGAGCTGGCAAAATATTTCAATAGATACTTCGCAGGGGATAAAATCGTGAATAAATCATTTTGCGCTGAGTGGAATATCGTAAAGCTGGTGTTGGGTCAATGTGTTTAAGAAGCGTAGCTTCGATCTGGTTTTGTAGTCTCGGAATTTATTCCGGAGAGATAGAACATAATGTTTGTTGAGAGCCGTAGGCTCGAAACATTTTTTATAGCCCGAGCCTACGGCTCTTCATTTTTCATAGATAATCTTTTTCTCCGGAATAAATTCCGGAGTTACAATATAAATCAGGCCTTCGACCTTTAAATACACCTCACAATTTTATACCTTGTTGAGTATAAAACTGAGTTTACTTTTCAAAACGTACCTTTGCAGCTTATTTCAAAAAAACTCTCATTGAAAGCGAAAACTCTAAAGAAGGATAAGGTTAACATTATTACACTTGGCTGTAGTAAAAACATGGTGGACAGCGAAGTGCTGAGCGGCCAATTGCGTGCAAACGATATTGACGTTGTTCACGAAAATGCAAAACGCGATCATAATATTGTTGTGGTAAACACCTGTGGATTTATTGATAAGGCCAAAGAAGAAAGTATTAATACCATTCTGGAACAGGTGGAGTTAAAGAGACGTGGCCGTTTGGACAAAGTATATGTAACCGGCTGCTTGAGCGAGCGTTATAAAAATAATTTGGAGGAAGAAATACCGGAGGTAGATGCTTTTTTGGAACAATGGAACTGCCTTCCATTTTAAAGCAGTTTGAAGCGGATTATAAAACGGAATTGATTGGTGAACGATTTTTGGCTACGCCAAAACATTATGCCTATTTAAAAATATCAGAAGGTTGTAATCGTACCTGCACTTTTTGTGCAATTCCATTAATGCGCGGAAAACACGTAAGCAAGCCAATTGACGAACTTGTTTTGGAAGCGGAAAAGTTAGTGCGTATGGGCGTTAAAGAAGTGATGTTGATTGCGCAGGAACTGACTTATTATGGTTTGGATATTTACAAAAAACGTATGCTGCCCGAACTTTTACATCGCCTGGCTGATGTAAAAGGATTGGAATGGATTAGGTTGCATTATGCGTACCCAACTAAATTTCCGTTAGAGATTTTAGATGTAATACGCGAGCGCGATAATATTTGTAATTACCTTGATATTCCTTTGCAGCACGCATCAGACCGGATGTTGAACGCCATGAAGAGGCAAATTACTCAGGCGGATATGGATGAATTGATCGCGACCATTCGCGAGAAAGTGCCGGGCATTTGTTTGCGCACAACTTTAATTGCTGGTTTCCCCGGAGAAACACAGGATGATATTGATGAACTGAAAGCGTTTTTAGATAAACATCGTTTTGACAGGGTAGGAGTTTTCACTTATTCTCATGAAGAAAATACGGGTGCCTATCAATTTGAAGATGATGTTCCGCAAGAAGAAAAAGAACGCCGGGCGCAGGAAATTATGGAGCATCAGCAAGAGATTTCTTACGAATTGAACCAGGAGAAAATAGGAAAAGTTTTTAAAACGCTTATCGATAAAAAAGAAGCCGGACGTTATATTGGGCGAACCGAATTTGACAGCGTGGAAGTAGATAATGAAGTGATAATAACGAGCGAACAAAAACTTAAGATCGGCGAATTTTATAATGTTCGTATTGAAAAGGCTTATGACTATGATTTAGAAGGAGTGATCGTGTAAGGCGAATCTGCTAGTTCTAAAGAGTGTCTTTTACCGCGAATAAATAGGATGAAATATGATAGGAACGATAACGAGTGCGACGCAACGAAGATGCTATATATTTTGAAGCTCGGCTCATAAATAATTGTATTGTTATATCGTCATATTGATTTTCAATAAATTATGAATATTCTGGGTCATATTGTCATTGATTTTAACATTTGCTAAAGAGGTTTCAACCTACCTTTGCAGCCGTATTTTGCATGTAAGTAAAATAACGTTATAAAAGGCGCAATAAAATAAAGTATGATTTTCTGCGTTTATTGTTTAACTAAAATATCTCACATGAAGAAATGGTTAGTTTTATTTTTAGCTTTCCTCTTTATTTATACTGATGGCTTTTCGCAAACAAATTCTTCGCAAAAAGCATCGTATTATCACAGCAAATTTAACGGTCGTAAAACGGCTACGGGTGATATTTACAGGGACTATCTTTTAACAGCGGCTTCTAATATTTATAAATTAGGTACGCGCCTGCTGGTTACCAATAAGAAAACAGGTAAAAGTGTTCAAGTTGTTGTAAATGACAGAATGGCTCCGCATATTAAAGGAAGAGTGGATTTAAGTAAATCCGCATTTACCAAAATAGCAAAAACCAGCAAAGGGCTTGTTCCTGTTGAGGTTAAAGTGTTGGAAGGCAAAGGAGATGACAGCAATTCACTGTAAAATTTCTTAGCAAAAATTATATTAAAAAACCCCGCATTGCGGGGTTTTTTATTTCTTAGGCGTTTTTGCCAATACAGTTCAGATCTTCAAAAGCTGTTTCCAGACGCTTTACAAAAGTCTCTTCTCCTTTGCGTAACCATACGCGAGGATCGTAGTATTTTTTGTTGGGTTTGTCATCTCCTTCAGGATTTCCTAACTGGCCTTGCAAATAAGCTTCGTTCTTTTTATAGTAATCAAATACACCTTCAGCAAATGCCCACTGCATATCTGTGTCAAGGTTCATTTTGATAGCTCCATACCCAAGTGCTTCGCGAATCTGGCTTTGCTCAGAGCCGCTACCACCATGGAATACAAAATAAACAGGCTTATTGCTATCTGTTTTGAATTTTTCAGCAATGTATTTCTGGCTGTTATCCAAAATAACAGGAGTCAATTGAACATTACCTGGTTTGTAAACACCATGTACATTACCAAATGCAGCTGCAACGGTAAACATGTTGCTTACTTCCTTCAGCTTTTCGTAAGCATAAGCTACCTCTTCAGGTTGTGTATATAATTTAGAATTGTCAACATCGGTGTTGTCAACGCCATCTTCTTCACCGCCGGTAACACCCAGTTCAATCTCAATGCTCATACCCAATGGCGCCATGCGTTTGAAAAATTCAACTGAAGTTGCAATGTTTTCTTCAATGGGTTCTTCGCTTAAATCAAGCATGTGTGAGCTAAATAAAGGCTGGCCTTTTTCTTTATAGAATTTTTCTCCTTCATCGATCAGGGCACTAATCCACGGTAACCATTTTTTTGCAGCATGGTCCGTATGCAAAACAACCGGTACGCCGTAATATTTTGCTACTGTGTGTACATGAAGCGCACCGCTTACGGCACCATATATGTTTGCCTCTAAATTTTTATTCGGCATACCTTTTCCTGCAAAAAACTGTGCGCCACCGTTACTAAACTGAATCATCACAGGCGAATTTACTTTCGCAGCTGTTTCCAAAACAGCGTTCACACTATCAGTTCCTACCACGTTTACCGCAGGAAGGGCGAAATTATTGTCTTTAGCATCGTTGTAAAGAGCTTCAAGCTCCTTGCCGTGTAATACGCCGGCTGTGTACTTGCTCATTGTTTGTCCTTAAATTGTTTTTAATAATAGAATAATGCCTTTAGAAAGGCTCGCTAAGATAATAATAATATGTGATAAATACACGATCAGGTTACTGTCTAACGTTAAGATCTCATTAAAAGGGATATAAAACTTCTACAAAAAATTCCTCTCCGGGGAAATGATTTTGCTTTTTGATCTTCCAGACATCTGTAACCGAGTTTGTGTTTGTTCTTGATTTCCTTGTTTTGGGCATAATACCCAGCATGTTTAGTGCGGCATATTCGTCCTCAACACTAGCCACCTTTAAAGTGGCGGAATCAGAAGTGCCGTCTCCATGCATTAAAATTGCCTGTATCAAAAGATCTAATTTCGCCTTTGTAATTCTGGTTTTTTCTGCATCTTGCTTTTGAGTATAGCTTTCTAAGAGTAGGAGCAATATTTTTAAGTTAGCTGGATCATCTTTCAGCAATCGTTCCCCTTCAATTATCAATTTATCATGCTTTTTTGTGCTGCCAGCTTATCAAACTCATTTCTATCAAATATGCCTTTGAAAGCATTGAAACTTTTTGTAAACAATTTGCCATAATATATAATAGCTCCTTCATAAGGATATAGATACTGTGGTGCTTCTTTAAATTTTTTAACCAGATCATCATAGCCCGATCCAGATGTACTATCTGCAATAGCTTTTTTATCGCTAAAGTATCAAGTTCTTTTACTTTTTGAGCCGGCAAATTTAAATTGATGAATAAGATAAGCAGCAAGCTTAGTTTGAGTTGTAACATAATGCGGTTTTATGGATTTAACGGGGGCAAGCTGGTTCGTTTTGCCAGGCTTCTTGTTTTTTCCTGAATCAATTTTAAATTTCCACGTAGCATATATTTAAGATGAAGTTTCAAAATTTGTCCCATTGAATAGCAACGGTTAAATGCTTCGGTTTTAAAGTGTTCATTTAATTGCCTTATTAATAACTGTTGTTTTTCGAGTGGAGCAACCGTATCTCTTGACATAATATTCAGCAATTCCATTAATCTAAACCTGGTAACAGCAACCCGATAAGCCATCGTGGAGCGCTCTTCCGCTTTGTATTGTTCAATCGATTCAGGATTTAACTGGTTGATTACCGTTTTTACGAAAGAATTATTTTCTTTGAAAAATTGAGGCAGGTAAAGATGCTTGCGGCCTTCGTAAGACTGTTGGTCAAAGTCGATGGCGCGAATGCGATATTGAAAGCTTTCTATATCAGGTGTGGCTACTACTACAAAGTTATAAGCCCGCATATGCCAAGCAGGCGTACAAAGCAACGTTCATTAAACTTCACAAATTCTTTTGCCAGCCTGGTTTTATTTGTTTCTTCTTTGTTTAGATAATGTTCAAGGAAAACATCGCCAGCCAGGCCAGGTATATGTTCTTCAACCAATGTACCGCGGTCGGTATAAAATGTAAGCCTGTTGGGTGATAGGAAGTGTTCTAGTTCCAGGCCATAAATTCTCGATGCATCTGTGATCTTGATATAATAATGATCAAAATTGGCATTGAATTTATTTACAATGCGAATACGAAAAGGAAGAGAATTGCCGAAAGAGCAATAATCGATGCGGGCAACATCTAATTGATCAGCAAAGGTCATATCGCCCTCTGTTTTCAGCACTGCGTAAATCTTCACAAGTCCCTCACGCAAATAATCCCACTCTCTTTTATCATAAATAGCTTGTTCCCAATAAGTGCTATTGCCATATTCGTCCTTAATGGGTACCGACCATGTAAAATTAAGCAGTTCACGGTGCGATACGGGCAAACGAACTTCCCGGCCCTGGCGCACCAGGTAGGCTTCTAACTCTGAATTAACAGGGTAAAGGAGTTTTTTTTAGATGGTTTATTATTTAAAATATCCAGTTCGTTCATGTAACCAAGTTATGAAATAACGACATCATTTAGTATAAACTTACTCTAAAAAAAGCATCGCTTAAAATTTTAAAACAGTTGCAATCAGCGATGTATAAAAACCGTAAAATAAATATTGAATAAATTATTGTCATTAAAATAGTAATTAGTTATTTTAAACTATTATTTTGCCAGCATTCATGGGAAGATTGACAGATAGACTGAAAAGTACAAATCTTGTAAGAAAGTTTGTGCACTTTATTGTAGGGTTATGCACTTACCCCGGAATTGCTATTATTAATAAGCTTCGAATACGTGGTACCGAGAATATCAGAAAGCTGCCTAAGTCAAATGTGCTTTTTGTATGCAATCATCAAACCTACTTTTTAGATGTAATTACCCTGTTTCATATTTTTTCAGCAATAAAGTGGGGTAAGAAAGATAAGTTGGGAATACCTTATTATTTTTTAACCCTCATACCCGGGTAAAATATGTGGCTGCCGAGCAAACAATGAAGAGCAGTTGGATGAGCCGCTTATTTTTATTAGCAGGTGGATTAACAGTTCGCCGTACCTGGAACGAGAGCAGTAAAGAACAACGTTCAGGCCTGGATCCCAGCGATACCAGAAAAATTGAACGATCGTTAAAAAATAACTGGATTATTACTTTTCCTCAGGGAACAACTACACCTTATGCCCCGGCTCGCAAAGGAACAGCTTTAATTATCAAACATCATAAGCCAATCGTAATTCCTGTTGTTATAAGTGGTTTTTCTAAAGCCTTTAATAAAACCGGTGTAACGCTTAGAAAGAAAGGAACTTTATTAACAGTTACTTTTAAAGAACCGCTCGATATTGATTTCGATACATCGGCGCAGGAAATTACAGAACAAATAATGTGCTATTGAGCAGAGTAAAAACTTTATGCCAGAGGTTTTAAAGCATTAATAAATGACAGTTGGGAGATGACGGTTGACAGTTTGTAGCTGCAATTATTTATTCGAATTGCAAAGAATAGGACTCAAACGGGATGTTTATTGCTATCATCTGTCAACGATCATCCGCCAACTAATTTACTGCGTTAACCAGCTTAATGGCTTCCATTGCCTCTTTTACATCATGAACCCTTAAAATAGATGCACCATTTTGCAGGCCAATCGTATTTAAAACTGTTGTGCCATTTAAAGCATTTTTAGCATCAGTTCCCAGTGTTTTATAAATCGTCCCTTTTCTGCTAACACCCAGCAAAATAGGGTGCTCAAGTATTTTAAAAGCATTCAGATTTTTAAGTAAAGTAAAGTTTTGTGCATGTGTTTTTCCAAAACCAAACCCGGGATCGATTATGATATCTTTTATTCCTTTGCTATGAAGGATGCTGATTTTTTTTATAAAAAAATCCAACACTTCTTTTGTTACATTTTCATAAGCGGGATTTTGTTGCATGTTTTGTGGCGTTCCTTGCATGTGCATTAATACGTAAGGCACATTTAACGATGCTACTGTATCCAAAAAAGAGTCGTCCATTTCGCCAGCGCTTATATCGTTAATGATGGATGCGCCTGCAGCTACTCCTTCGCGGGCAACATTGCTATAATAAGTATCAAGAGATATTAATGCTTCGGGGAAATTTTTGCAGATTATCTCAATCGCAGGTATAACGCGCGATAGTTCTGTTTCCTCATTTATAAGTTCACTTCCGGGTCTTGTGCTTTGGCCGCCAATATCCAGGATTGTTGCTCCTTCTATAAGCATAGTGCGTTCGGCTGCTTTTAACAGCATATCATTGCTTTCATAACGGCTTGCTGCATAAAAAGAATCGGCATTGATGTTTAAAATACCCATCACAATGGGTTGATCAATTGTTAGTAAACGTCCTTTGCAATTAAGTGTAAACATCAAATATTTGTTTGTTATTTTTGAAGGATGAAGATAGGGGAATTAGCCAATTAGCTGATGTGATAAGGTGATAATGTCTGAACCTGGATCTATTGAAATTTGAGGATTAGGGAGAAAATAGATATAATAGATATAATAGATATAATCCTGTTAATCTAATAATCATATAAATTATGGTTCAGACAATTGCGAAGAATATGCAGGATGATATATGCACAACAGCACAAGCGATCCGCCAGTTGGCGGAAAGACTGATGAGTAATGTTCATTTGGTGAAAAACAAAAAATCATTAAAATCAAATAAATCGTATAAATCCAGGTTCAGACAATGAAGACAAATGAACAATATGATGCAGTAATTGATAACTGCAAAACGCTTTTTTTAAGAAGAATAAAGATTATGGTACGGCGTGGCGTGTGCTTCGCACGATTTCGATTGTGGATCAGATTTATATAAAAGCGCAGCGAATAAGAACCATACAGGAGAAGCAGCAACAAATGATAGAAGATGATATTGTTGGAGAATTTAAAGGAATGATCAATTATGCTGTGATCGGGTTAATTCAACTAGAATTGCCGCCTGATGCATCCTGGGATGTGCCGGAGGAAGAGGTTAAAGCGTTTTATGAAAAGCATATTGCGGAAACCAAACAATTAATGCAAAATAAAAACCATGATTATGGTGAAGCCTGGCGTAGCATGAGTCAGGAAGGACTTACTGATTTGATATTGATGAAACTTTTTCGCATTCGCCAGATATTGCACAATGATGGAAAAACAATTGTAAGTGAAGGCATAGATGCAAATTATCATGATATAATTAACTATTCTGTTTTTGCGCTGATTTTAGATAGCGAAGCAGGTAAATAAAAAACGGATGAAACGAAGCATGGTAGGTTTTTCTCAAGCAGAAGAATGTATAGGCGTAGTTCCATCCGACAAAAAAATCGCAGCAAAGCTGCAAACAAAAAAATGTACGGATGAAAATAATTGTAAATATTGCACGTATTATTGTAGGAGTACTTTTTATTTTTTCCGGATTGGTGAAGGCAAACGATCCGATTGGATTGAGCTACAAAATGCAGGAGTTCTTTTTGGTATGGGGCATGAGCGCGTTAGACGGCATTGCTTTAACGCTTTCTGTACTGATGATTGCGTTTGAAATTATTGCCGGAGCCGCGCTGCTATTGGTTGGCGCATAAAAACAATAGCATGGTTGCTATTATTGCTTATTGTGTTCTTTACGTTCTTAACGGGTTATGCTTACTTATCCGGTAAGTTTAAAAACTGCGGTTGTTTTGGGGATTGTTTACCTATCACCGCTAAAACTTCTTTTATAAAAGATATTGTATTGCTATTACTGATTTTGCTGATCTTCTTTAATACAAAATATATTAAGCCGCTATTTGCAAAAGGTGTTGTTGCTGTTTTATTACTTCTTATTACCATATTCAGTTTTGCTTCGCAATGGTACACATTAAAGTATTTGCCTTTGGCAGATTGCCTTCCGTTTAAAAAAGGGAACAATATTCCACAGCAAATGATGATGCCTGCAAACGCGATACCCGACAGCACTGTAATAACATTTGTATATGAAAAAGACGGTAAAAATGTAGAGTTTACTGCTGAAACTTTTCCGACTGATTTTAACGACAGCACTTACAAATTTGTTAGCAGATATGATAAAGTGATACGACCAGGTATAAATAACGAGCCGCCTATAAAAGCTTTCGGCCTAACTGATATGGAGGGTAATGATTTGACACAAGAAATTCTAAGCAAAGATGAAGTGCTTTTATTGTTTGCAGAAAACGCTAATACGCCTATTACAAAATGGCAGGAAGAGTTTTCTGAAATTGTTGAGAAGGCCCGGAAAAAGAATGTGCCGGTTTATATTGTTACAAGTGCTGCCACAGCTTTGAAACAAGCAATAGGCACAACATCATTTAAGAATATCGAATTGCTAAATGGTGACAATACGATGATCAGGATGGCAGCACGTACAAATCCGACATTGTATATTTTACGGAAAGGAACGATCGCTGGCAAGTGGAGTTATAAGAATTTTGATGAAATCGATATATAGGTTACCGGTAGCAATTAAAATTGTAAATGCTAAGTTTATTTCTATACTGGAAACTTGAAACCCGAAATTGGAAACCTGAATGTTTCACTACATCATAAATAAAATTTTCTACAGTATACTTGTTTTAGCAGGTGTTGTTGTGTTAGTATTTTTTTATTTCAAGGCTTTGGGGATCCTTCAAGGCTTGTAATGGGACAAACCGGCGACGCTAAAACCCAGGAAAATATACGTAAAGAGCTATATCTGGATCAACCCAAGTGGAAACAGTTTGTATTATATGTAAATGATGTTTCGCCGATTGCTATTCATTCCAAAGAAGATATTGCGGATAAACAATTGAAAGGAATATTTATTGGAGGTGATACAAAGTTTTCCATTAAGGTTCCTTATCTGAGAAAATCATATCAAAGCAAAAGAGAAGTAGGGAGCATTTTGATGCAAGCCTTACCCGGTACTATCATGTTGACAATAGCCGCTATGCTTATAGCCGTATTTGTTGGCATTCCGCTGGGTGTTATTGCAGCTGTAAAACAAAATACCTGGTTAGATACGAGTGCCATTTTTTCTAGTATTGTGGGGATCTCTGCACCGTCTTTTTTTATGGGTATTATCATCGCTTATTTGTTCGGTTTTGTATTAACTGATTACACAGGGTTACAGATAAGCGGTAACTGGTTTGATATTGATGAAGTAACGGGAAAGCGGATCTTTAGTTTTAAGAATTTGATATTGCCTGCCATCACTTTAGGAATAAGGCCGTTAGCAATTATCACACAACTTACGCGAAGTGCCATGTTGGACGTACTGGATCAGGATTATATACGCACCGCTTATGCAAAAGGATTAAGTAAAAATAAAGTGATATGGCGCCATGGATTGAAGAATGCGCTGAACCCTGTGATCACGGCTATTACAGGATGGTTTGCTGAATTATTAGCAGGCGCTTTTTTTGTCGAGTATATTTTCGGCTGGCAGGGGATAGGAAAAGTAACGGTTGATGCTTTGGAAAAACTAGACTATCCGGTAGTGATGGGCTCTGTGCTCATTTCAGCTACTTTCTTTGTTTTTATGAACATTATGGCTGATGTGTTGTACGGCGTTTTTGATCCGCGGGTTAGGAGGTAGGCAATAGTCAGTGGTCAATAGTCAGTGGTCAATAGTCAAGCAGATAATGATGAATTAGGAAATGAGCATGCTGAACTTTTAATCACTATTCACCATTCACCATTCACTACTTCACAATCACTTCCTTAATCACTTTGCCGCCCAAGGCTTCATTAACCCTTTCAATGATCTTTTCTTTTTGATAAATCAATTCGTGCCTTAAAGGAGCAACCGTGGTATAAACAAACAGTTTGTCGCCAATGATATGAAGTTTGTCAGTATATCGTGCCACCGTCTTACCCATAATTTTTTCCCAGGCAGCATCAATTTCCAACGCCTGAATATCGCCACGGATACGGCTTTTCTTTAAAAATTCTTGTAACGCTTCTCCGATGGAATATTGTGCCATAAAATTATTTGATGTACGAATTTTGTAAATCCTTGTCAACCTGTAAACTTTTCCCGGCTCACAAAGATATCAATTCATAATCAGCTTTTATTTGATTAAGATGTGTTTCAAGCCTTTCTTTGTTGGTATCGGTGATAAAAACCTGGCCATTATTTTCAATACAAACCTTTTGAAGCAGATTGCTGATCCTTTCTTCATCTAATTTTTCGAAAACATCATCTAACAATAAGAGCGGTATCATCTTCTTTTCTGCATTAATAACTTCGAGCTCTGTAAGTTTTAATGCAAAAAGAAGGCTTTTTCTTTGTCCTTGAGATGCTATATTTTTAAATGGTTGATTGTTGAGTTGTAACACAATATCATCGCGATGAATGCCTGTGGTTGTGCGTTGTAGCAGCTTATCCTTTTGTTGGCTGGCTGCCAATAACTCCTCAAAAGGTGTTTCTAGCAAGCGGCTATCATATAAAATGGAAAGGTCTTCTTCTTTTTGAGCAATTTCAGTATAAAGCCTTTTTACTTTAGGTAAGAACGATACTAAAAACTGGCTTCTTTTTTCAGAAATAAAATTGCCCGGCTTTATAAGCTGGCCGGTAAGTATCTCAAGTAATGCTTCATCTATCTTTCCTGAATCAGCGGCTGCCTTTAACAGGGAATTACGTTGTTGTATGATTTTATTGTACAAAATCAGATTTTGCAAATAATCGGTATTTATCTGTGACAATAATGCATCTAAAAAGCTGCGACGTTCTTCGCTGCCGCCGGTAATTAAAATAGCATCATCCGGCGCAATAACCACGCAAGGGTATCGGCCTATATGCTGGGAGAATTTTTCATAAGCATCACCATTTATTAAAAATTCTTTTTGCTGTTTTCGCGCAAAATGCATGTAGCCGTTTCTTCATATTCATTTTTTAAAAATCTGCCCTCAATTCGAAAACCCATTGCGCCCTGCTGCACATTGACTGCATCTGATTTACTGAAATAACTTTTCGTAAAACACAGGTAATGCACCGCATCCAGAATGTTAGTTTTACCCACACCATTGTTACCGCAAATGCCGATAACATTTTTGTTAAACTCAAAAATTTTATTAGTATAATTTTTAAATTGTAACAACGATATATGTTTCAAGTTAAGCATCTAAGCAAAAATAGGCCCTACAGGATTAGCACAGAAGTTTTGTTCAGGTTTATAATACCATCGCTTTAACTACTGCTTGGTTTAATGTAAATTGCCTCGGGTAAAATATATAATCTTGATAAGTAGCGGAACAGACATACCCTGGAAGGGACGATTAGACGCACTGAAAAGCGAAGTGCATCTGTATAGTTGCAACATTGTCGACTTGGATGTTACAAGCTATTGCCAATGGGCTACAGATGAGGAACGGTTAAAGGCGAATCGGTTTAGAAAAGAGGAAGATGCGCTACGGTTTTTAATGGGTAGAGCAATTGCCAAATTTGTGCTGGCTAAGTATCTTGATTTAAGTATTTCAAATATTTCTATATTGCCTGGAGATAATAAAAAACCTATTGCTTCTTGTACTGAAAAAAACATTGACTTTCCTCATTTCAATATCAGTCATTCAGGAAATAGGGTAGTGGTGGCATTTGCCAATGAGCCTATTGGAGTAGACATTGAAGAAGTTAAAGACATTGGTGTTGCCGATTTAGCTGAAACAGTTTTTTCTGACAATGAGTTAAATCTTTTTAAAGAATCAAAGCATTCGCTTTTTACTTTTTATAAATTATGGACAGGAAAAGAAGCCTTGTTAAAAGCGTTAGGATTGGGGCTGGTAGATGATTTGAAAGAAATAGATATAAGCAAAGGTGTTGATGTAGCTTTCGTTAGTAAGCATTCTCCATTAAAGCTAAAACTGGAAAGCTTTGAAATTGAAAAAGATTATTTATGTAGTGTTTGCTATACCGAGGAAAAGCAAGCTGTATTGTTTGAACTGCCTGCGGAAGCTGTAAATGGTTTGTGACTACTTTCTTTTTGATTTTTCCCAGGCAGCGCTTTGCGCTTTTTTAAAATACCTGGATATACCTGCAATTACTGCGTAATTCATCATGCAGAAATAATAAGGGATGAAAAAAGCTTTGATTTTAACATTGCGTTGTTCAAAAAAATACCCCATAATGCTCAGCCCATAAAACAGGATTTGTGCTACCAGTAAAAGCTTATATATAGGAGCATCATAATTTAAAACAATGAATATATTCAGCAGAAAAACTAATATCATTAAGAAAGGAGTAACTGTCCATCGCAGCACGCGATGGCTGATATACTGAAATGTCAAAACCGGGTTGTGAAAAGGATTGGCAGCCTTTTTCAATCTGAATATGGACTGAATGCCGCCTGCGGCAATTCTTATTTTTCGCTTTAACTCTTCTTTTGAGTTGGCGGATGCAGTTTCCATAGCATATGCAGCGGGCTCGTAAGCTATTATATATCCTTTTTCCGCAATGCGCATTGCGATCATGTGATCATCAATGATTGTGTCAGCTTCAACGGGTTGATAAAGACTTTTTCTTATGCTAAATAACTCACCAGCTGCACCTACATTACTGTATAATTCATAATCCCATTTCTTCAAAGCTGATTCATACTTCCAGTAAAATCCTTCACCTGCCGAACTTGCGTCAGCAGTTTCTTCTACCATTATTTTCTTTTCGCCTGCCACAGCGCCAACTTTGGGATTTTGATAATGCTTTACCAGTTCTTTGATCGCTTCTTTATTGAGGAAGGTATTGGCATCGGTAAAAACTATAATATCATTGCTCAATTCGGGCAACACACGTTTAATGGCTGCCATTTTCCCGGAGCGTTCATCTTTATGAAATAGCTTTACTTGTGTGTACTTTTGTATTTTTTGAGGTGTAGTATCGTTCGATCCATCAGTTACAAAAACAATATCGAATCGTTCTGTTGGATAATCCAACTCAAGACAATTTTGTATTTTTTCTTCAATATAATCTTCTTCATTGTATGCTGCTATAAGTAAAGCAACAGTTGGCAAATTGTTCGTGTCTAGTTCTAAGCTTTCACGTTTCTTTCCTGCAATCCTTTTTAATTTTATGATGAGATATAAAAAATACCATAGCCTGCGAAGGCATAAAAAACAATGAAAAGGCTGATCCAGAATAATGCTATCATAATATTTTATAGCCCAGCGAACTGCTGTTGGATGAGTGAGTAAAATTCCACCAAAGGCCCTTGATTGTTTGCGCTGCCAAATCTGTTCTGCCGTTCTTTAAATGCGTAAACAATTGCTTAGGTGTAGCAACTAATGTGTAGTAAACAGAAAACAAAGCTGTTTTCCCGACCCCTGTATTTTTTCTTATGTATAGCATCCGGTTGCGGGTCATGAAAAAGATTTTATCGGGCTTGCTTTCCCAACGCTGATCGACTCTTTGTGATAGATGACTGCTTTACCGGTAAACCATATTTTTTTCCAATTCGTTTGAATTTCTCGCACCAGTCAAGCTCTTCATAGTACAAAAAATAATTTTCATCCATTAGCCCCGCCTTGTCAAGATCGGTTCTTCTGCACATTACAGCTGCGCCATGGCAAAAACCCGTTTCTCTGCTGTCATTGCTATATTGTCCTTTATCTTCTTCCCGTGCGCCAATACCGGTGTTACGGGCTGTTATGTAGTTCATCTCAGTAAATCCAGCGTACTGAATGGTCTTTTTACTTTCGTAATATTTGATTAACGGAGAAAGTAACCCAATGTGACGGTTATGCTCCATTTCATTTACCATTGCCGATAAAAAACCGGGCGTTATCTCCGTGTCGTTATTAAGAAGCAAAATATAATACCCTTTTGCATTTCTAATGCCAAGATTGTTACCGCCAGCATAGCCCAGGTTTTTTGAAGAATGAATATAAATGAGATCCGGATATGCTGTAATGAAATCTTTCATCCGGTTTTCATTGGGAGCATTGTCTACCAGGATTAATTCAACTTCATTAACATCAGTAAAACGCTTAACCGATTTTAAAAAATCGATTGTTACAGCAGGCTGGTTGTAATTAACGGTTATTATTGAAGTTAGAGGCATTGGTGTTACGAAGATAGAATCTTTTAAGAATCAATGGCCGGCCAATTTTAGCAATTTTTGGTGTAATTCAAAAACCTGTTCCAACACTGATACTTTTCCGTTGTTGTCAATTATGAAGTTACACCTGTCCATTTTTTGCTTTTCATCCATTTGTTTTTTCATACGGGCTTTTATTTCTTCTTCTGTTAGCCCCCGCGTTTCATAACTCTTTCTATGCGTAAGTTTTCTTCTGCCCAAACTCCAATCACGTAGTCAAGATGTTTTTCGCTGCCGCTTTCGAAAATTATGGCAGCCTCTTTAATGGCATATGAAACGTTTTGCTGGGCAAACCAATCAATTGAATCCTGTATAGTTGCAGGATGTATAATGGCGTTGATCTCCTTTAGCTTTTGCTCGTTGTTAAAAACAAGCGAAGCCAAAAAACTGCGGTCAAGCTGATCGTTCTTATAAGTTTCTTTTCCAAAATGCGCTATTAGCTGCTGCCTGATAGTTTCATTCTCATTCATCAGCTTTTTGGCAGCATTATCAGCATCGTATACAGGAATGCCTAATGTAGAAAAAATATTGGCAATGGTTGTTTTACCACTGCCAATACCTCCTGTGAGGCCTATTCTTAACATTTTGGAAGTTTAAAGTTCAAGCTGTAAACTGTCGTCTTTTAAACCGTCAACTATTTTGCAGGTGCTGCTGGTTTATTAATCTGCGCAGTCCAATCCATACTTATTGCAGATTTTTCTATTTTGATATAATTGCCCGGACTAACCTCGATGCTTAATGTGCCATCTTCATTAACCTGCTGAATTTTTCCGTGAATACCGGCGATGGTAACAATTTTATCACCCTTCTGTAAATCTTCAATAAATTTCTTTTGGTTTTTAGCTTTCTTAGCTTGAGGGCGGATAAAGAACAGCCAGAACACTAAGATCATTCCTACTAAAAAGATCAATTGGAATGAGTTCCCGCCGCCTGATGCTTGTAAAATGTAATTCGTCATTATGTATTTTTATTTTGCTTAAAAACTATTTAGTCACGTTTACTTTAAAACTTAATGTGTGTTGTGTAAAAGGTTTTGTGTTTCCGGTAACAATCACTGTTTTTGTATGCGAACCTTCACTTTGCCCTTCACTATTGAATTTAGCAACGATTTTTTCTTCCTTACCTGGAAGAATAGGTTGCTCTGGTTTTTCTGCAACAGTACATCCGCAACCTGGCTGTACACTTGAAATGATCAAAGGTTTATCACCCGTATTTTTTACAACAAATGGAATTTCCACCACTTGCCCCTTTTTCACATCTCCCAGATCTTTAAAAGTTGAATCGGCCCAGGCAATTGTTGTAAAGTTGGAAGAATCTTTTAATGCAACCTGTTTTAAAGAATCGGTTAAAGGGCCATCCGGTATTTTGTTTTCGCTGTTACTATCACTGCTATTACACGCCGCCAGGCTTGCAGCTACGGAAATAATAAGTACTAAACGCTTCATCTGTTTATTTTTTATTGTTTTATTGGTCAGATGGAATCACATAGAAAATAATTATTACTTTGGTAGAAAATTAGCTTAATTACTTTTTATGTTCATTTCATATAATTGACTAATTTTTAAATGATGGCACGAAAGTATAAGAATATTTAAAGCGAAAGAAAAATATTCATTAGAAATCAGGCTTTTCGAAAATCCTTTTTCTTAAGTTTTCCGTCCTGAACCAGTTCTTTATGTATATTATCTAAAATTCCGTTAACAAAATGGCCGCTTTGCGCTGTGCTATAATCTTTGGCCAGATCAATATATTCGTTAATAGTAACTTTTGGCGGAATAGTGTCGAAATACAAAAATTCACAAACTCCCATTTTCATCAACACCATATCCAGCAATGCAATACGTTCAGAATCCCAGTTTTTTAATTTAGGCTTTATAAGCGAAAGCAAATAATCTTCTTTATCTACAACTGTTTTCAAAAGATTTATAGCGAACAGTTCTTTGTCTGTGCTAATAATTTGGTGAAAATTAAGCGATTGCGGCTTTCTTATAAAAGCAGCTGTGCTTTGTGCAATCATATCTCCATCATCATTCCAGTTGCTAAATACCTCTTCAATGTGAGAAATAAAAATTTCGTTATCGAGCATCAGATCATTGAAAATATATTCAAATATTTTTCTGTCTTCCTGTAGGTTTTGCTGGTGTATGTTTATATAATGTGCATACTGCTGAGAAGCCGTAAGTTGTATATATATCTTTTTTACCAATTCTTCATCTGTAACCTGTTCTGGCTTTTCGTTCTTAAATGCAATTTTGACATCGTTCAAATCCAGTATCTGCCATAACAGATTACTACCAGCTAATTTAGTATTAACGTTCAGGTCTTTTTCGGTAGGAACGTATTTGTGTGATTTTTTATACGCGTCTTTTTCTGCGTAGCGTGCTACTTCGGTCAAAAAGAATATTATGTACGTAACGAGTGACCGGGTTTGGTTAAAATGTTGTTTGAGGGTTTTTTGAGGATCAAGAGGTTTGTCAGTGTCCAGACTGGTGTTATATGCATAAAGGGTTTGCATCACTTTCACCCTTATGTTTCTTCTACTAATCATTGAATCAAGAACTATTTTTGAAGCGGCGAAGATAGGGTTTTTATTAGTTGCGTATTGTGAAAAGTTGAAAAGTTGACAAGGTGATAAGGATGTTGGTAGATCTGACTATAAGCCCGAAGGCTTTAATAAGAAGAGCTGCTAAATCCAATTGGCGGCTAACTCAGATAGTTGAAAAGTTGACAGGTTGATTTGCTGCGTTGAACGATCGTTGATGAACATCCTTGTCAACCTGTCAACTTTTCAACCAGTTAACTGGTCAATATCTCACTAAACTGAAAAAATTTCATGTTTATCGGTTATGGCATGTTATTTACGGTACATTTGCCGACCGTAAAATAACGATTACAGAATTCTGTAAAAAATCAAAAATTTATAAAACGATAGAAATTATGGCTAAAAAATCCACAGTTACCCCTTTACATGACAGGGTAATCGTAAAACCAGCTGCCGCCGAAGAAAAAACTGCAGGCGGTATTATTATTCCTGATACAGCTAAAGAAAAACCACAACGCGGTACTGTAATTGCAGCGGGCCCTGGTAAAAAAGATGAGCCTGTAACTGTTAAAACTGGCGATACTGTTTTGTATGGTAAGTATTCTGGTACTGAAATTCAAATTGACGGACAGGATCTTTTGATCATGCGCGAGAGCGATATATTGGCGATAGTCTAAAATCTAAATACTAAAATCTAAAGTCTAAATAATGGCAAAACAACTATACTTCGATATAGAAGCAAGGAATAAAATGAAAAAAGGCGTTGATGTTTTAGCAAACGCTGTAAAAGTAACCCTGGGTCCAAAAGGCCGTAACGTGGTTATCGAGAAAAAATTTGGTGCACCTTCCTTAACAAAAGATGGTGTTACCGTAGCAAAAGAAATCGAACTTGAAGACCCTATTGAAAACATGGGTGCTCAAATGGTAAAAGAAGTAGCTTCTAAAACTGCTGATATTGCAGGTGATGGTACTACAACTGCAACTGTTTTGGCTCAGTCTATCATCAGCGAAGGTTTGAAAATGGTAGCTGCAGGTTCTAATCCAATGGATTTGAAACGCGGTATTGATAAAGCCGTTTCTTTGGTTGTTGAAAACTTAAAAAGCCAAAGCCAAACTGTAGGTAACGATGGTAAAAAAATAAAGCAGGTTGCTTCTATTTCCGCTAACAATGATGAGCAAATTGGTGAATTAATTGCTCAGGCATTCGCTAAAGTTGGTAAAGAAGGCGTGATCACTGTTGAAGAAGCTAAAGGAACTGACACAACTGTTGATGTTGTAGAAGGTATGCAATTCGACCGTGGATATATCTCTCCATATTTCGTTACAAACAGCGAAAAAATGGAAGCTGAATTACAGAATCCTTACATCCTGATCTATGATAAAAAGATCAGTGCAATGAAGGATATCCTTTCTATTTTAGAAAAAGTAGCACAAAGCGGTCGTCCGTTAGTGATCATCGCTGAAGATCTTGAAGGTGAAGCATTGGCAACTTTGGTTGTAAACAAATTGCGTGGTACACTTAAAGTGGCTGCTGTTAAAGCACCTGGTTTTGGTGACAGAAGAAAAGAAATGTTACAGGATATCGCTATCTTAACTGGTGGTACTGTAATCAGCGAAGACATGGGCCACAAATTAGAAGGCGCTGATATTTCTGCTTTAGGACAGGCTTCGTCTATCACTATTGATAAAGACAACACAATTGTTGTTGGTGGCAAGGGAAAGAAAAACGATATCGTTGGTCGTGTAAATCAAATCAAAGCTCAGATCGAAACAACAACATCTGATTACGATAAAGAAAAATTACAAGAGCGTTTAGCTAAATTAAGCGGTGGTGTAGCTGTACTTTATGTAGGTGCTGCAACAGAGGTTGAAATGAAAGAGAAAAAAGACCGCGTAGATGATGCTTTACATGCAACACGCGCTGCAGTTGAAGAAGGTATCGTTCCGGGTGGTGGCGTTGCTTACATCCGCGCGGTAAGTGCTTTGGGTGTTAAAGTAAAAGGTCAGATCGAAGATGAGCAAACAGGTATGGTAATCGTTAAGCGTGCATTGGAAGAGCCATTACGTCAGATTGTTGCCAACTGCGGATTGGAAGGATCTATCATCATTCAGGGCATTCGTGAAGGAGAGAAAGATTACGGTTTCAACGCTCGTACCGAAGTATTCGAAAACCTGTTCAAAGCAGGGGTTATCGATCCTACAAAGGTTGCTCGTGTAGCTCTTGAGCATGCTGCTTCAATTGCTGGTATGTTATTAACTACCGAGTGTGTAATTGCTGACAAACCAGAGCCTAAATCTGCAGCTCCTGCAATGCCAGGTGGCCACGATATGGGTGGAATGGGCTATTAATTTAGTTGACAGATTACAGATGATAGTTGACAGAAATGTCCGACGTTCATCGATAAATAAAAATCCCGCTTCGAAAGAGGCGGGATTTTCTTTGATAATACCAGCTGAAGAATATATGGCATCTGTGTTGCGTCGCAATCACTTTATCTGAAGAATATATGGCATCCTATTTATCCGTTATAAATAAGGCAATAATAATAACATCAGGTGCAGTTACTTTAAATCATTCCTGGGCAAATTAAATTGTCCTTCCGTAATTGTAACGGTTTTGCCCTGATCATCAACATAAGACATATTGCCTTTAAAATAGCCGGCAAACTTTCCTGTTGTATCTACAACCTTAAATTCGGTCAAAGCAAATTTCCCTTTACCATTATCCCATCCGCTTTGAGGAGTTTCAATAACTATCCTGCCGTCCATTTTATATTCAAAGTATCTAAAATTATATTCCATTTTTGGTTTTATGGGCAGGCTATCCGAGCCATACTTTACAATAGATATGTCATAGTTAAAAAGCATATATTCTCCAGCGTTGTCGTTTCCAGCACCAAAGCCACATTTTGATTTATACTGTTATTCCAATTCCATTCGGCTTCAGTCCGCAAGTACGCTCCTAAGTCATCATTCAACTTGTGCCATTTATCGTCAATTTTTACTTTAAAGTACCAACTCGAAGTGTCAAATGCGTCTTTTTTATTTCCACAGGATAATGCAATCGCAAATAGGAAAACCGAAATAATAAGGATGAGTCTTTTCATATTTTAGTTTTGGGATACTGAATAAAATTAATTCTTTTTAGCAATAAATCTTCAGCAAAAAAAACGAGCGCATTTAAAATTGTCGCAAAAATATTCCTGCTATTAAGACCTCACCCCCAGCCCCTCTCCAGAGGAGAGGGGAGGCAGACTCCGAAAATTTATACTTTGTTGTACTGCTGCAAGTGCGACAATTTTAAATGCACCGAAAAAGAATCCCGCCTCTTTCGAAGCGGGATTCTTTTTCGGTCATCCGTAATCTCTTCTTACATTTTATAATATTGCTCCCAACCCTTTCTTGGCGGAGGGCCAACTAATAACTCATTTGCTTTTTTATTATTTGTGATGATCTTTCTTTCCCTGTCAAACTTAATCTTGTCACCAGTCCATTGTGCAATAACGCCCAGGCAAAATACCTGGCTTAATGGGCCTGCAACGGAAAATGGAGAACGCGTTTCTTCCTCACCTTTACAGGCAAGTAAAAAGTTTTTGAAGTGATTGGACGGAGATTTTGGAACTTCAGGTAACCTGGCCGCCATTTCCTTTGCTTTTTCCTCCGGAATGATCGACAATGTACTTCCGTGAGACGCCCCTTTAAAAATCAGATCCTTGCTATAAATTATTTTTCCAGGATTCAACTTAGGTGCTTCAATTTTTCCGGTGCTGGGCGGCGGAATATTGGGATCAATCCTTGCACACCATAACCTTTTGGAATCGGAGGCAGGTTATCAAGTCCGTCATACCACATTATTTCAAGCTTTGGTTTATTGCCGCGCTTCGGAAATTTAAAGGAAAGCGTAGTCGACATGGGATAAAAGAAATTATTGTGGCCGCTTAATTTCAGCGGTTTTACTTCTTTCGGTAAACCAAGATCTAAAAACTGGTGAGCAGTATCTAAAAGATGCGCACCCCAGTCACCTAAAGCCCCCATTCCAAAGTCATACCAGCAGCGCCATTGACCATTTACAAAATCATGGTTGTAATCGTGGCCAAAGGTTTGCATTTGCCATATATTCCAATCAAGTGTAGATGGCACAGGTTCTGCCGGAGGGAATGATTTAATATTAGTATCCCATCCATGCCAGCGACGCGCCGAATTCATGTGAGCTACAACTTTAGTTACATCTTTAATTACTCCTGCTTCTACCCAACTTTTAAATTGAAAATAATTTCCTTCTGAATGGCCCTGGTTACCCATTTGCGTAACCACTTTGCTATGCTTTGCCGCTGCATCCATCATCAGCTGTACCTCATTAAAGGTTCTTCCCATTGGTTTTTCAACATACACATGTTTTCCTAATGACAAAGCTGTCATCGTGATCGGAAAGTGCGAGAAATCGGGTGTGCCAATACTTACTGCATCAATTTCATTTCCCATTTTATCAAACATCTGTCTGAAATCCTGAAAGCGTTTTGCATTAGGGAATTGAGCCATTATTTTTTGCGTATGAGGCGCGCCCATATCAACATCGCACAAAGCCACAATATTAGCTAAACCAGTTTTAGCAAACTCGGCGATAATTTCTCCACCACGATTTCCTATACCTACGCAAGCGAGATTTACCTTCTCTGCTGCGCCAAGAACGCTGTTTCTAGCCATTAAAAGATCGGGCAATGCTAAAACACCCGCAGTAGCGATAGTTGTATTTCTTATAAACTTCCTTCTTGAAGATTTCATTTGATCCATTATAAAATATGTTTTTAAAAATATAATTATACAAATAGACAGCAAAGGCATGATGCTTGCAGACGCGAAAACAATTCGTTTAGCTCTTCACTAACAAGCACTTGAATGCATAATTTGCGAAAGATAAAATAAAATTATCAATGAGTTTAGAAATGATCGATTTAAAGCAAATAAAACACTACGAAAACGTTTGAAATCTGCTTTTCATGCTTCCTCTCTTGTTTGCCGCATCAATGATTGCTACGTTAATATAGGATGCCATTATAATCGGGACGATGAACCGAGCGTGGCAATTTCGATGCTATATAAAATACAGCTGGGCCAATAAAATGTTATATAACCTAAGCTCTAAACCTAAACTTTTTCACCTTGCAACTTTAAACTACCTTTGCAGCCTTAAAAAATCAATTAGCAATGATAAGTGTAAAAGACCTCAAACTCGGCTATGGTAAGCGTGTGTTATTTGAAGATGTAAATGTAAGTTTTACCAAAGGGAATTGTTACGGTGTGATAGGTGCTAACGGAGCGGGCAAATCTACCTTTCTTAAAATATTAAGCGGAGAGATTGAACCTAACAAAGGAACGATCAGCATCACGCCTGGAGAGCGCATGGCTGTTCTTAAACAGAACCAGTTTGAGTTTGACGAAGAAACAGTTTTGAATACGGTATTAATGGGCCACAAAAAATGTGGGACGTGGTGCATAAAAGAGATGCTATTTATGCTAATCCGGATGCAACAGAAGATGATTACATGAAGGCTGGCGAACTGGAAGCGGAGTATGGCGAAATGGGCGGATATGAATCTGAAAGTAATGCTGGCAACTTTTTAAGCGGTTTGGGAATAAAAGATGATATGCACCAGATGTTGATGAAAGATATTCCATCTAACATGAAAGTGCGTGTGTTGCTGGCTCAGGCTTTGTTTGGAAATCCGGATATTCTGCTGCTTGATGAACCTACCAACGGATTGGACATTGAAACAATCGGTTGGTTAGAAAACTTCCTGGCAGATTATGAAAACATCGTTTTGGTTGTGAGCCATGACCGTCACTTCTTGGATGCGGTGTGTACGCATGTTGCAGATGTGGATCGCTCCAAGATCAAAGTATTCACAGGTAACTATTCTTTCTGGTATGAAAGTTCGCAACTGATGGCGCGCCAGATTACTGATAAGAATAAAAAGATGGAAGAAAAGCGTAAAGACCTGTTGGACTTTATCGCGCGATTTAGCGCCAACGCTTCTAAAAGTAAACAGGCGACCAGCCGTAAAAAGCTTTGGAGAAATTGGTTATTGAAGATATTGAGCCGAGTTATCGTAAGTATCCGGGTATTATATTTCAACCTTTGCGTGAAGTAGGTAACCAGATTTTAAACGTTGATAAACTTAAAGCGAGTCTTGATGATCGTACGCTTTTTAAAGATGTTACCTTCAGCGTTAATAAGAATGATAAGATTGCTTTAATTAGCCGTGACCCGCTTGCTGTAACACAGTTTTTTGATATTATTAATGGCGAAGCAAAAGCCGATTCAGGTAGCCTTGAATGGGGTACAACAATTACGAAGGCTTATTTGCCTGTTGAGAATAGTGAATATTTTCAGGAAGATTTAAACCTGATGGATTGGTTGCGCCAGTATGTTCCATCACATGTTACAGATGTTGACGAACCTTTTTACGCGGGTTTTTAGGAAAAATGCTTTTCAGCGGTGAGGATGTGATGAAGAAAACAACCGTGTTGAGCGGAGGCGAGAAAGTGCGTTGTATGCTTAGCAAGATGATGTTGCAAAGCCCGAATTGTATTGTTCTTGACCAACCTACCAACCACCTTGACCTGGAAAGTATACAAAGCTTTAACGAACAGTGTACTGTTTATACTGGTGTTGTATTGCTGACCAGTCATGACCATACATTTATGCAAACTGTAGCCAATCGTGTTATTGAATTAACACCGAAAGGCATCATCGATCGATTAACAACATTTGATGAATACCTTGCAGACGACAGAGTAAAAGCATTAAGAGAGGAGATGTATGCGTAACATTTAGCCACGATTTTAATTTAGCCCACGATTTCAATCGTGGAAAGAAATATTAAAACCCGCGATTTTCACATCGTGGGTTTTATCATTTCGGGAACGTTTGCGTATATTTTTTAGCCTACAATTTAAATGGTGGGCTAAAATTGTGATATATTCAACCAGCATTGTTAACGATTGTGTGCCTTAAAGTATCTGCCTTGGGTAAATCTTTGCCACTGCCAATGCAAGTCGAAAACTATATTATAACAAAAAGCTGTCGAAAATGGAAAATCAATCTCGAAGAACATTTCTGCATTCTATTAGTATGCTTGCTGCCGGTGCTGCATTAACAAGTCCTTTGTATGGCTTTAGTGCTGCCAAAAAACTTAAGATCGTATTAGTTGGAACAGGTGTAAGAGGAACTTCTTTCTGGGGTAAAAGGCTTGTTGAACAATATCCTGATAAACTTGAGTTTGTTGGCTTATGCGATATTAATCCGGGAAGGCTTCAGTATGCAAAAAAGTTTATGGGTGTTAGCTGTCCGGTATATACCGACTTTGACAAAATGTTACAAGAACAAAAACCAGATCTGATCATTGTGACCACAAAAGATGCTGTTCATCATGAATATATTATAAAAGGACTGAGATCAGGGCATGATGTTTTAACTGAAAAACCTTTGACGATTGATGAAGATAAATGCCAGCAAATAATGGACGCAGAACGTGCTTCTAACAAAAAGCTGATTGTAGGTTTTAATTACCGGTGGGGGCCATATATGACGAAAATTAAGGAATTGCTAAATGATGGTGTCATTGGAGAAATTACTTCGGTTGACTTCAATTGGTACCTCAATGTGCATCATGGCGCATCTTATTTTAGAAGGTGGCATGGATTAATGAATGGAGGCGGATCGTTGTGGGTACACAAAGCCACACACCATTTTGATTTATTGAACTGGTGGCTGGATTCTGATCCGAAAGAGGTTTTTGCTTATGGCGCTTTGGAGCATTACGGAAAAAATGGTCCTTTTAGATCCACAAATTGCCGGCCCTGTAATCATAAAAAAGAATGTAAATATTATTGGGATATCACTAAGAGCGATCATGATATGCGCTTATATGCTGACAATGAAAAGTATGACGGTTATTTAAGAGATGCCTGTCTTTATAGGCCTGAAATTGATATTTATGATAAAATGTCTGCGCAAATTAAATATGCAAACAAAGCTATTGTCAATTATTCATTAACTACTTATTCTCCTTTTGAAGGTTGGCGCATTGCATTCAACGGACAGAAAGGAAGGATTGAGGCCTGGACAGATATTCCGTTTTTTAAAAATGAAGATATGGATCAGGCGGATTTACACGCAGCCGAAATGAATCAAAATCTAAAGGAGGCTACACTGGTTGAACCAGTCATTCTATTCAAGAATTGGGAAGATTATAAAACGATCAATGTTACAAGCGAACGTGGCGGGCACGGAGGCGGAGATAAGCGCCTGCATGATAAAATTTTTGTAAACCCTAATGCGGCTGATCCGCTCAAACATTCAGCAGGACTAAGAGATGGCGTAATGTCTGTCCTTATTGGTATTGCTGCAAGGAAAAGCATACAATCAAGCCAGCCGGTGAAAATTGCTGCATTAACAGATTTGAAGCCAACAGCGAATCGGACATAGCCCAATTTATACTTCAATGGCATTAGTTTCATGCAAAAAACGCAACGAATACAAAGTAAACAACGGTAATTATTTCGAAATTAACCTTTGGGTACTTTGTATCCTTTATGATCGTTGCTCGCCCGTAACGAGGAGTAACTTCTGATCTTATTTTAATTTGTATGCTATTACACTAAAGTTATTGAAGGTCGGAACATAAAGCGTTTTAGTTGCAGCATCGTAAGCAAGGTCAGCTGTATTCATTTTTCCTTGTACATCCAGCATTTTTTCAAACTGGCCGTTTGCTTTTACATAGTAAATAATTCCTGGCCAACAGGTAACAATAAAATCACCATTTCCTACAGGTTCAATGCCATCGCCACCCTGCTCGAAACCCGATGCAACGATCACTTTATTTTTGTTCTTATCCAACTTCCATAATTCTTTTCCAGCAAGTACATATAAATCGTTGTTGATTGCTTTAAGACCGTTAGCGCCATCAACATTGTCGAGGTATAGCTTAGGGACATCATTAATAAGAACATGAATTTTTTCTCACGGGTATCAGAAACGTACACTATTCCTTTATCAGTAATTGTAATGTCGTTGAGAAAAACAGCACCAGTTATGGGGATGCTTTTAAGTACTTTCCCCTTCTTAATGTCAATCACTACGACGTCGGTAATATCTGCTACGTATAATTTGTTTTTATAAATGCCCAGCCCCTTTGGCGCGTTAAGACCCGTGATCCAGCTAAGATTTTTTACACTTCTGTCTTTATTCAAAATGCCTATACCGCCCTTGCCATCTTTTTCGTTTCCATTGCCATCGATAAGGGAAACATAAAGTTCATTTTTGTTAGGGACAGAAAGTACAGATTCGGGCACAGGAATGGAATCAGTTGTTTCCCATGTTTTGGTAAGAGTGTGCTGTGCATTACTTACCTCAACAGAATGTATTAGTATAATAAAAAAGAAGGCTGTAAATAATCGTTTCATGGCAGATATTATTTTCGTCTAAAATACGATCTTTAATATAACGGAGTTCGAAGGTTTACTTATGTTACAATGAGAATTATTTGTAGTTTAAATAATCTTATTAAGCTGAAGTTACAATTATTTTTTATGCCGCTCTTCCAAAACCTTTGTTACATCTGCAAGCGAAAAGCCCTTTGCTTGTAACAATACGAGATAATGAAACATCAAATCGGCAGCTTCGCCCAAAAATAATTCTTTATTATCGTCTTTTGCTTCAATCACAATTTCAACTGCTTCTTCGCCAACTTTTTGTGCGATCTTATTAATGCCTTTTGCAAAAAGCGAAGCAGTGTATGATTTTTCCGATGGATTATTTTTTCTATCGACAATCACTTGCTCTAAGTGTTGCAGCGAAAAAATGTCGTTGGCTTTTCCAAAGCAACTAATATCGCCTGTATGGCAGGTGGGGCCTTGCGGTTCGGCTTTTATCAGAATCGTATCCTCATCGCAATCCACCAAAATTTCTTTTACCAAAAGAAAATTATTTGAGGTTTCGCCTTTGGTCCACAAGCGTTGTTTACTTCTGCTGTAAAAAGTTACTTTGCCTTCTTCCTTGGTCTTGGCAAAAGCGGCTTCATTCATAAAACCCAGCATCAGCACTTCAAGGGTATTTATATCCTGAACAATTACAGGCATCAGTCCGTCGGTATATTTCAAAAAATTTGGGGTCATATTTTTTATGTTATCAGCTGTTGTACTACTATCATCTTCCTTGCGTCGCACTCTTCAACTTTTGTGCAAAACTGAGCAATTACAAACGTACAGCAATGTTTTGTTTTTGTAAATATTCTTTTAAATCTTTTATTTCAATTTCTTTAAAATGAAAAATACTTGCCGCCAAAGCCGCATCAGCAGAACCTTTCGTGAAAACTTCATCAAAGTGTTCCATCGCTCCGGCACCGCCCGAAGCTATAACAGGAATATTAACCGACCGACTTATTTCTGCAGTAATATCAACCGCAAAGCCAGCTTTAGTTCCGTCATTTTCCATCGATGTTAAAAGGATTTCACCAGCACCCAAATCGCGACATTGTTTTACCCACTCAGTTGCAATAAGTGGAGTAGGAGTGCGGCCGCCATGCGTTACCACTTTCCACACGCCATCAAACAACTTTATATCAACCGCAACAACCACGCATTGGCTCCCAAAATTTTTTGCCAATTCTGCAATTAATTCAGGTCTTTTTACTGCAGATGTATTGACAGATATTTTATCCGCACCATTTTCTAATAATACAGATACATCTTCAACAGTATTGATGCCACCGCCAACGGTAAACGGAATATTGATATGTGTAGCAATTTTCCTTACCAAATCAGCAAGGGTTTTACGCTTATCAACGGTTGCCGTAATATCTAAAAACACTAATTCATCAGCTCCTTCTTTACTGTAACGTATTGCTAATTCAACAGGGTCGCCGGCATCACGCAACTCAACGAAGTTGGTGCCTTTAACAGTGCGCCCATCTTTTATATCCAAACAGGGAATGATTCTTTTTGCTAACACTATACAAACTGTTTTAAATCTTCTAAAGAAATTCGATTTTCGTAAATCGCTTTACCAACTATTGCACCGCTACAACCAACGGTTTTTAATGTTTCTAAATCTTTCATCGAACTTACGCCGCCGCTGGCAATAAGGTTGATGCCTTCAACCTCTTCTAATATTTTTTATATAAATCATTAGCGCTTCCCTGTAAAAGTCCGTCTTTACTGATGTCTGTGCAAAAAAACTGTTGAACGCCTTTTTGAGAATAGTTTTTTATAAAGTCGATAATATTAATATCAGTAGCTTCCGTCCAACCTTTAATCTGAATCTTTTCGTCTAACACATCTGCTCCCAAAATAAATTTTTCTACGCCGTAAGTCATGAACCACTGCAATAACAAACCTTCGTTTTTCACAGCAACACTTCCTATTGCGGCGTATGTTGCGCCCGAATTGAAAGTGATTGCTACACTTTCATTGTTGCTGATGCCGCCACTAAAATCAATTTTCAAATTTGTTTTACCAGCAATCTGTTCCAACACTTTCCAGTTTTTAACTTCGCCAGCTTTGGCACCGTCCAAATCCACCAAATGCAAACGCTGCAAACCCGCGCCTTCAAAGCCTTTGGCTACTTCAAGCGGATGTTCATTATAAATTTTCTTTTGTTGGTAATCGCCTTTGCTTAGGCGTACGCATTTTCCGTCAATGATATCAATAGCGGGAATGATTTGCATTTTTTATTTTAAAGTTTTTGTTGTTTTGTTTTTGAAAAGTGTAGTAAGTTGGCTAATGGCCGTTTGGTTTAATTGAATCAATCGATCTTTTTGTGATACATTCATTTTAATAAACTCGGCATTCAAACTTTCAATGTTGGCTAAAACCAACAATTGTTCAATTGTCGCATGATCTCTGATATTTCCTTTAGAAGAAGAATTTTGTTGCCTCCATTGTTTAGCGGTTATGCCAAATAATGCCACATTCAAAATATCTGCTTCGCTGGCATAAATGGCGGCTACTTGTTCCTTAGTGACATTTGGGGGAATGATATTTTCCTTTATGGCATCTGTATGAATACGATAATTAAGTTTGGAAAGGGTACGGTTTAAATTCCAGTTTAATGAAAGCCGGCTGCTTTCTTCATTTTTAAGTCGCTTATAATCTTTAATGATATATAACTTGAATTCGGCCGAAACCCAGGAGGCAAATTCAAAGGCGATATCAATATGCGCAAAGGTTCCGCCATATCTTCCTGATTTGGAAACGATACCTATCGCATTGGTGTTTTCAATCCATTTTTGAGGGGAAAGTGTAAAAGCATTTAACCCGGCCTGTTTTTTAAACCCGTCGAATTCGACGGGTTTAAAATCCGGATTGTGTAATTGTTCCCACAAACCAAGAAATTCGATCGTATCTTTTAATCGAAGCCAGTTGCGAATAACATCATTTGGTTCATTACTTTTATACTTTGCAATATCGGTAAGCGATAAATATTCATTTTTGAAATCTTCCGTATAGATGGAGATTTCAAGTCCTTTAGCGTGGATAGTTTCTTTGGCCATAATTGAGGTGTTTTAGGTTCATGAAAGTTCCAAAAAATTTCTCAATATCTGTTCACCTGTATCTGCACTTTTTTCCGGATGAAATTGAACGCCGTAAAAATTATCCTTACCCAATGCACAACTGAAATCAATACCGTAATTGGCTGTTGCAATGGTGCTTTGCGTTAATGCGGCATAATAGCTATGCACAAAATAACAATAGCTGTTGCTTTCAATATTCTAAACAACGGGTTGTCTTTTACCTGTATGTTATTCCACCCGATTTGTGGTATTTTTAAATCATCACTTATAAAACGTTTCACTTCTACGTCAAAAATATTCAGGCAATTGGTGTTATTTTCTTCGCTGTGTTTGCATAGTAATTGCATGCCCAGGCAAATGCCCAATAGTGGCTGCTTTGCGGCTTTTATCACTTCATCTAATTTTCTTTCTTTCAAATAATTCATTGCTGTACTAGCTTCGCCCACACCCGGAAAAATGATTTTATCAGCAGATAAAATTTGCTCTTTATCATCTGTAACAATTGCCGATACTCCAATTCTTTCCAATGCAAAAAGTACGGATTGTATATTTCCGGCGTTATATTTTACGATTACAAGCCTATCCCCGACCCCTTTCCAAAGGAAAGGGGAGTTGGGTCGTTTATAGTTTTAAAATTATTATCCATAAAGCTATTTTAGAATTTAGGGTTCCTTAAGTCCTCCCTTTGGGAGGGTTGGGTGGGCTTGAATTATAAAAGTCCTTTGGTGCTTGGCAACTGCTCATTACCAGGAGTTCGCTTAACAGCCAGTTTTATAGCTTTAGCCAAACCTTTAAAAATCGCTTCAATTTTATGATGTTCATTTTCGCCTTCGGCTTTGATGTTTAAATTGCATTTGGCGCCATCGCTGAAAGACTTGAAGAAATGGTAGAACATTTCGGTCGGCATTTCTCCGATTTTTTCTCTCTTAAATTCAGCATTCCAAACCAACCATGGCCGGCCGCCAAAGTCAATAGCCACCTGCGCCAGGCAATCATCCATGGGTAATAAAAATCCGTAGCGCTCTATTCCTGCTTTGTTTCCTAAGGCCAATTGAAATGCTTCGCCCAAAGCAATAGCTGTGTCTTCGATGGTGTGGTGTTCATCAATATGCAAATCGCCTTTTGTGATGATTTTTAAATTGATGCCGCTGTGTCTGCCTAGTTGGTGCAGCATGTGATCGAAAAAGCCGAGGCCGGTTTCAATTTCGCAAAGCCCTGTTCCATCTAAATTGATTTCAATATCAATTTTTGTTTCGTTGGTATTGCGTGTGTGTTTTATTACTCTTTCTTTTAATTGAAGAAAGCCATAAATATCTTCCCAGCTTTTTGTTTTAAGTACGATGGTGTTATTGAGTTCTTTTATCGTGTCAGATATTTCCGCCGCTCCCAAATGTTCATCCAAATTCAACCAAATGCCTTTGCAGCCAAGGTTTTTAGCCAATTGAATGTCGGTGATCCTGTCGCCAATAACGTAGGAATTTACCAAATCATAATCAGGGTTGTTGATGTATTTTGTCAGTAAACCTGTTGCTGGTTTTCTGGTAGGCGCATTTTCTTCGGGATAAGTTTTATCAATCAAAACTTCGCTAAACACAATACCTTCGCTTTCCAAGTTGCGCATTACTAATTCCTGATAAGGCCAGAAAGTGTCTTCGGGAAAAGCATCGGTTCCCAAGCCATCCTGATTGGTAATCATCACCGCTCAAAATTCATATCCTCGCAATCTTTCCCATCCATGTAAACATACCTGGGTAAAAAGTTATTTTTTCAATCGAATCTAATTGATAAGTAGGAGGAGCTTCGTTAATGAGTGTACCATCTCTATCAATGAATAAAACGCGTTTAGACCTCACCCCGGCCCTCTCCGAAGGAGAGGGAGAAAGGTCGTTTGTATTTTGAATATTATTATCCATAAAGCTATTTTAAAATTTAGGGTTCTTTAAGCCCTCCCTTGGGGAGGGTTGGGGTGGGCTTTTAATGCTTTAATCAATTCTTTATTTTCTTTTTCTGTACCGACAGTAATGCGCAAACAACTTTCACAACCTTTTGTTTTAGTCCGGCTTCTAACAATAATTCCTTTCGTTTGCAGATAAACAAAAATAGCATCCGCTTCATTCATCTTCACTAATAAAAAATTAGCGTCAGATGGAAATATGCGCTCAACAAATGATAGTTGCCTAAGTTCTTCTTCTAACCAGTTACGTTGTTCAATAGTCGTTTTAGTCCACTCATTTACCTGCATCACATTTTTTAAACCTTGAAGCGCCAATTGTTGTGTAGCCTCATTAATATTGTAAGGGTATTTTACATTGTTCATTAAATTGATAATATCCTTACTTGCAAATGCAAGCCCAAGCCGCAATGCAGCCAATCCCCATGCTTTGGACAAAGTTTGCATTACAATGAGATTTGGATATTCGGACACTTGTTGTGAGAATGTTTTTTGTTTGGCGTAATTAATATAGGCTTCATCAATTACCACAATACCATCAAAATTATTAAGTATGATTTCTATATCTTGTCTTGTAATGCTGTTGCCGGTGGGGTTATTCGGAGAACAAATAAAAATTAACTTTGTGTTTTCATCTACCGCGTCTGCTATGGCTTGAATATCCATTTGGTATTCTTTATTAAGCGGTACTTCTTTTACTTTGATATTGTTGATGGCCGCACAAACACTGTACATTCCGTAAGTTGGTGGCAATGTGATAATATTGTCGATACCTGGCTCACAAAAAATACGCATCAGTACATCAATAGCCTCATCGCTGCCATTGCCCGCGAATATATTTTCAACCGGTATTCCTTTTATTTCACCAATACGTTTTTTAAATTCCATCTGTAAGGGATCAGGATATCGGTTCAATAACTCATGCGATGCTCCAATATCAAGTGTCACAGGAGATCCTATGGCATTTTCATTCGCATCCAACATTACGCTTGCTTCTCCGGTAAATTCATGTCTTGCTGTTGTGTATGGGGCAAGTGTTCTAATGTTTTCTCTTACCAGATAATCTAAATTAAAAGCCTCTCCCACCAGCCCCCTCTCCGGAGGAGGAGGGGGAGTGGGGTCGTTGAGGTTTTTTAAATCTTCTGTCTCGTTCATAATTTTTTCCGTTTATATAGGTTGAGATATATTCATCAGTTGAAGAGTCCGCCAACTGGCGGAAGACCGATTCCATATATTCTTCAGCTGGGACAATAATAAATGTCTATTTATCATTGGAGAGGATTCTTATTTTAACTGCATTGCTGTGTGCCTGCAGGCCTTCGGCTTCGGCCATTGTAGTAACAGTTTTTGCTATGTTATGAAGGCCGTCTTTTGTCAACTGCTGAAAAGTTATTTTTTTATAAAAACTGTCTAAAGATACACCGCTGTAAGCAGTTGCGTATCCGTTTGTAGGCAAGGTGTGATTAGTGCCGCTTGCATAATCACCCACGCTTTCAGGAGAATAGTTACCAATAAATACGGAGCCTGCTGTTGTTATTTGTTTTAATAATCTGCTTGTAGTTTTACAAGCCAATATTAAATGTTCAGGCGCATAAAGATTGGAGAATGCAACTGCTTCACCCAGATTTTTTAATACAATAAGACGTGCATGTTTCAGTGCTTTCGTGGCTATATCTTTTCTGGGAAGCTGTGATAATTGTTCAGCTACAGCTTTTTCAACCTTTTTAGCAATATCAATATTGGTGCAAACCAATATTACCTGAGAGTCTGGTCCATGCTCAGCTTGTGCTAAAAGGTCGGCGGCTACATAGTCCGCTACTGAAGTGCTGTCCGCAATTACCAATACTTCTGATGGCCCAGCCGGCATATCAATAGCAACTTTTGTTTGCAATATTTGCTTTGCTGCTGTGACATATTGATTGCCGGGTCCGAAGATTTTATAAACAGCCGGAATTGTTTTGGTGCCGTAAGCCATTGCGGCAATGGCTTGGGCTCCGCCAACTTTAAAAATTTTTGTAATACCGCATAATGAAGCTGCAAACAAAATGGCGTCATTTACTTTGCCGCTTTTATCGCAGGGGGTACATAACACAATTTCTTTACAACCGGCTATCATAGCAGGAACACCCAACATTAAAACCGTTGAAAACAGAGGTGCTGAACCGCCGGGAATATATAGACCAACTTTTTCAATTGCTCTGGATTCGCGCCAGCACTGAATTCCAGGTGTAGTTTCAACTCTTACAACTGCCTGCTTTTGCGCTGAATGAAATTTTTGAATATTTTTCTTAGCCTGAAGTATGGCTTTTTTAATTGAGGCTCTGCATTTTTGGTAGCTGCTGTTATTTCTTTTGAAGAAACCTGAAGTGCTTTTAGCGCAACACCATCGAATTTACTGGCGTAGTTTTTTAGCGCAACATCACCATTGTTGGCAACATCATAAATAATAGCATTCACGGATGCTTGAATCGCATTGCTGTTTTGTAAAGGCCGCTGGCTAATTGTCCCCCAGGATTTAGTCGAAGGGTATTTGTAGATTTTCAAATTCATAGTTAATAGTGAAATTATCAATAGTCAATGGATAATATCCAATAGATCCCATTCACTAAATCATTCAATTATCTTTTCAATTGGTAAAATTAAAATTCCCTGTGCTCCGGCAGCTTTCAGTTTTTCAATTACATTCCAAAAATCATTTTCGCCAATTACAGAATGTATAGACGACCAGCCTTCCTGTGCTAACGGGACAATGGTTGGGCTATTAATACCTGGTAGGTAGGAGCATATTTTTTGATGCTTTCGTTTGGAGCATTCAATAAAACATATTTATTATACTTTGCTTTTCGTACGGAACGAATGCGGAATAATAGCTTGTCTAAAAGTTCTTTTCTTTTTTGGAAAGATTATTACCTGAAATTAAAACTGCTTCCGATTTTAGAATTGTTTCAAATTCATAGAGTTCATTACTAAAAAGTGTGCTGCCGCTGCTTACTAAATCGCAAATAGCATCGGCTAAGCCTATGCGCGGCGCAATTTCTACAGAACCGCTGATTTCATGTATATCTGCTTTGATCTTGTTTTGTTTGAGCCATTTCGTAAGAATGAGTGGATAACTTGTGGCGATCTTAATACCATCAAGGTCTTTAACTTTTTTATTTTTTTATTTTTCGGCAACGCTATAGATAATCTGCATTTACCATATCCCAAACGTTCGACAATTTCTGTGTCTTTGTTTTTTTCCAATACAACGTTTTCGCCAACAAAACCAATATCAGCAACACCATCCTGCACATATTCCGGAATATCATCATCGCGCAAAAACAGAATTTCTGCATCAAAATTCTCTGCGTTTATTTTCAATTGGTTGTTGCCATTTGGTACGCCAATGCCACATTCTTTCAATAGTTTAAGAGAATCTTCGCTAAGTCTTCCAGATTTTTGTACCGCGATTCGTAACTTTTCCGGCCTCACCCCTAGCCCCTCTCCGGAGGAGAGGGGAGTTGAGGTCGTTTCTTTTTTGAGTTTCTTTTATTCATCATATTGTTTTTATGTTGTTATGTAAACCCTCCCTTTGGGAGGGAAGGGGGCCAAACAAAAAAGGCTTACAAACTGTAAGCCTTATATAAGTTGATACATAGCACCACCGGCTTACTGTTGTAAGTATGCGAAATGATGATGGATATGTATGTTATTAATGTTCATTGCGCGGCAAATATATAGAAAAATACATTCAAATGAAAAAACGCTAAAAATATTCTTGTATTTTAGAGCAAAAACATAGAATATGTCAAAATACTGCATACTGTTGCTAATACTACACTTATTTATAAATGATGTTTGTGGCGAATCACTGAATAAATTATCTCTAGATCCGTCTGCAATTTCAGTTAAAGAAACAGGCCATCCGCGGATTTTATTATTAAAGGGAGAAGAGAAACAGATTGAAAAAGCCATAGCACAGAACGGAAATCTTAAAAAAGTCCATGAAGCTATTATTAGCGCGAGTAACGAATTTCTTGAACGGCCTTTGTTGAAAAGAGAGATGGAAGGAAAAAGACTACTCGGTATTTCGCGCGAATGTTTAAAGCGGGTATTTTATTTGTCGTATGCATACCGCATGACGAAAAACGAAATGTATGCAAAAAGAGCAGAAAAAGAAATGATGGCAGTGAGTGAGTTTAGCGATTGGAATCCGTCACATTTTTTAGATGTTGCTGAAATGACCATGGGCATTGCTATTGGTTATGATTGGTTGTATGACTTTTTGCCGGAAAAATCGAAAATAGTGATCAAAAGAGCTATTCTTGAAAAAGGTATTAACCCGTCATTTGCAGAAAAAGGTAACTGGTGGATTAATGGCACTAATAATTGGAACCAGGTTTGCCATGCCGGCATATCATACGGCGCACTTGCGCTTTACGAAGATGATAAAAGCAGGGGAGAAGCTATTTTACAACGTGCGGTAACAAATCTTCCTGCTGTTATGAAGGGCTATAATCCAGATGGCGCATATCCCGAAGGATATAATTATTGGGGTTATGGAACCATGTTCAATGTATTGTTTATCGATGCGTATGAAAAATTTAAAAGAGTTGATTATTCATTAGATGGTTTGAATGGCTTTTTAAAGACTCCATATTACATGCTTCATATGGAAGGTACATCGAACAGCAGTTTTAACTATTCCGATGCAGGAAATGGCGTGGATATTCAACCAGCTATGTATTGGTTCGCCAAGAAGACTAAAGACCCATCATTGATTTGGAATGAAGCGAAATTTATTGAAAGAAATAGTTTCTCAAAATTAACGACAGAGCGTACTTTGCCCGCTTTACTGATTTGGTCGAAAGACTTTTCTGCTTCTAAAACTACTGTGCCAACTAATTTAACATGGTACGGCTTAGGGCCTAATCCCGTTTATTTAATGCGAACTTCCTGGACTGATCCTAATGCTATTTATATGGGTTTGAAATGTGGCTCACCTTCTATAAGTCATGGACACATGGATATTGGTTCTTTTGTTTTGGATGCAGAAGGGGAAAGATGGGCTTCTGATTTTGGGATGCAAAGCTATATTACACTGGAATCAAAAGGTGTTGATCTTTGGAACATGCGTCAAAATTCGCAGCGATGGACGGTTTTTCGCTATAATAATTTTGCACATAATACACTTACTATTAACAATCAGCTACAGTTAGTAAATAGCAACGCAGAACTGGTTCTCACTCATCTGATAAAAATTTTATGAACGCGGTTACAGATCTGACCGATGTTTATAAAGACCAACTAAAATCAGCTAAGCGCGGTGTGGCTATTATAAAAGGAAAATATGCGATTGTAAGAGATGAAGTGAAAGCGAAAGACAAATCTTTCCTTTTAAGGTGGACAATGATGACAACGGCTGCTGTAAAGATTGATGATCAGAACACCGTTACGCTTACGAAAGGAGGTAAAAAACTAATCATGAAAATCAGGCATTCCCGGCCTATTTCCATTAAACAATGGCCAACTACTCCTGAAAATGATTATGACGCAGCTAATCCGGGTACAACCTTAATTGGTTTTGAAGCAGAAGTGCCTCCTAATGAACAAGCAAGTTTTGACGTATTTCTGTGCCCTGCAAAAAATAAAAATAGTTTAGATTATAAAGTTGATCCTTTAACAGAATGGCCCAAAGATTAACATTCAGGGGTTTTGCTTTTAAATAAATTTGTCATCTATTTTTCCCGCAGATGAGCGCAAATTTTTAGCCGCAGATATACGCAGAAAAAAATTAGCGGTAATCAGCGAAGTTGATCAGCGAGATCAGCGGGGAAAAATTATTCAAATGTTAAAAGCGAAATGCCTGAATTAACATTCCTGTCATTGTGCTAAGTATCGCTTATTCATTATCTTTAGCGCCCAAAAAATATAGAATGTTACAAATTACAAAGCCCATTGCATTTATTGATCTGGAAACGACAGGTGTAAACTTGGGCAAAGACAGGATAGTGGAAATAGCTATTGTGAAATTGCTGACCGACGGAACTAAAAATGTAAAGCGAAAAATTATTAATCCCGAAATGCCTATTCCAAAGTCATCGAGCGACATACATGGTATTACGGATGAAATAGTAAAGGATGCACCGACTTTTGCACAGGCAGCACAGGAGCTGAAACAAGTATTGGATGATTGCGATCTCGCTGGTTATAATTCTAATCGATTTGATATTCCTTTGCTGATAGAAGAATTTTTACGTGCCGGTGTTGAACTTGATATGAAAGGCCGTAGAATGCTTGACGTGCAGAATATTTTTCATAAAATGGAACAAAGGACTTTGTCTGCGGCGTATAAATTTTATTGTGGCAAAGTATTGGAGTCGGCGCACTCTGCTGAAGCAGATGCATCTGCTACTCATGAAGTGTTGGTGGCGCAGATAAAGCGTTATCCCGAATTAGGTAATACCATTGATTCTATAAATAAATTTCTGGGCGAAGAAGTGGTCGTTGATTTTGCCCGCAGGTTTATTATGGCTGACGGTGTAGAAGTGTTCAATTTTGGAAAGTATAAGGGTCAATCTGTTTCAGATATTCTTGCAAAAGAACCTCAGTATTACGATTGGATGATGCGTGGTGATTTTCCCCAGCAAACCAAACAAAAACTTACTGAAATATTTACCCGTACAAAGTTGAAAGGTTTAAAACTTTAATGACTTAGCAGTGTTGCTTTAAATATATTCGATCACAAAAAGAAATCCCCTTTGGGGTTTGGGGCTTGGATAAACTAGTTATTATACCTACATATAATGAAAAGGAGAATATTGAAAATATTCTAAAAGCTGTTTTTGAGCTTGAAGGGGATTTTAATATACTTATTGTAGATGATGGTTCTCGGATGGAACTGCAGATATTGTTCGCGATTTACAGGGAGTTTACAACAATAAACTTTTTTAGAAGAGCGAAAAGGAAAGCTAGGCCTTGGTACTGCTTATATACACGGCTTTAGATGGGCATTGGCAAGGGGATATGAGTATATTTTTGAAATGGATGCGGACTTTTCCCATAATCCTAAAGATTTGATCAGATTGTACGACGCTTGTAAAAATAAAGGCGCTGATGTGGCAATTGGTAGCCGCTATGTTAAGGGCGGCGGCGTTATAAACTGGCCGGCAAACCGCATTGCTCTTTCAAAAGGCGGATCACTATATACACGCATTATTACCTGGATGCCCATAAAAGATCCTACTGCAGGATTTATGTGTTATACTGCAAAAGTGCTGGAAAGCATCGATTTTGATAGTATTACTTTCGTAGGTTATGCGTTTCAGATTGAAATGAAATTTGCAGCCTGGAAGCTAGGCTTCAAAGTAAAAGAAGTGCCGATTATTTTTCAGGACAGAACCAAAGGCCAGTCAAAGATGAATAAAGGAATTGTGAAAGAAGGAATTCTTGGCGTATTAAATTTGCGTTGGCAAAGTCTGTTTAAAAATTATCGGAAAAAAGTAAGGAAGAACAGTCGATAGTCCATGGACGATAGACCATCGACCATCGACTATGTCTATCATCTGTTATCTAACATCTTTCCCTCCCCCATGTACAGCAGATCCGAAGCATCAAATATCAAAAAAGAATTTTGGACAACCTTCGGTCTTTACATGAAGCCCATCAAAAATGCCGAAGGAGCCGACATTAATTGGGTTAACTATAAAACCGGCATCAGGCATATTTATTTTAGAATGGATGCTACAAAGCGTGATGCCACAATTGCCATTGAATTAAAACATCCTTCATCAGAAGATCGTAACAAGATTTTTGAAAAATTTGAAGTCTTAAAAAATTATTTCAATCAAATTATAGAAGAGCAATGGACCTGGCAACTTCAATTTTATGATGAAGATGGTAGCCCGGCGTCAAGAATTTTTACACAATTAGAAGAAGTAAATATTTATAAGAAAGAAAGCTGGCCCATGATCATTTCCTTTTTGAAAGAACGTATTATCAAGCTGGATCTTTTTTGGAATGATGTTAAAATTCAGTTTGAAAACTAAAAGGCCCAAAAATTACGTTTAAGATTCCACCTTGTTAAAAGCCAATAATAGTTACAATAGAAATTTAAATTGCCGATAGTCACTATCATAAGAGCTTTTCTATATCTTTAAGCAATTCAATCTTTATAGATTAATAACGTTGTTCAAATCATTTGCTTAAATGAAATAGACCACATGAAAAAAATATAATTCTTCTTTTCATACTTTTAATTGGAAATATATTGAATGCTCAGGAAGTAATAAAGTTATATGATGTAGTACCTAATAGTAAACCCGTTGAGTATAAAGAAAAAAGTGAAACAGGTGCTGATGGGATTACCAGGATAAGTGAGGTGACTGATCCTGAAATGTTTGTTTATAAGCCTGCTAATCCTAATGGAACAGCTATATTTATTTGTCCTGGCGGTGGTTATCGTATATTGGCTATAAGCCACGAGGGCCATGATGTAGCAAAGGTTTTAAATGATTGGGGAATAACTGCTTTTGTGCTTAAGTATCGCTTGCCTGATGATAGATCGATGATGGATAAATCGATAGGGCCTTTGCAAGATGCACAAAGAGCCATACAGTTGATTCGGGAAAATGCTAAACAGTGGAACATTGACCCTAAAAAAGTAGGAGTGATGGGCTTTTCAGCCGGTGGTCATTTGGCGGCATCATTGTCTACAAAATATGGCATACCGCTGATTGAAAATCCTAAAAAACATCTTTCAGGCCCAGCTTTTCAGTTCTTGTTTATCCGGTAATCAGTTTTACGGATAGCATTGGACATACGGGTAGCAGAGATAATCTTATTGGGAAAAACCCTTCCAGTGACAAAATAAAAAAGTTTTCTAACGAATTGCTGGTAAACAAAAAAACACCGCCTGCATTTTTAGTTCATGCAAAAGATGATGGAGGTGTGCCTGTAATGAATAGCATTGTTTATTATAATGCTTTGAAAAAATATAAAATACCGGCAGCTACCAGATTTTTCGAGAAAGGTGGACACGGCTTCGGTATGCATAATAAAAAAGAAGCAGGTGACTGGATGGCCGATTTAAAACAATGGCTGATGGTTAATGAGCTAATTAGCCAATGAGCCAATGTGATAATGTCTGAACCTGGATTTTTTTGATTTTTGAGGATTTGGAGGAGAATAGGACATAATCCCGTTAATCTTATTGAAGTTGTTTAAACTTTTTGAGCCTAAGGGATTTCTCCCCGCAGATACTCACTGATTTTTTACGCAGATTGGCGCAGAAAAAGCATCTGCGAGTATCTGCGATGTTTTAAATCTGCTAAAAATCAGCGGGGAATACTTTTCGCGAAACAAATTGAAAGTTTAAACAACTTCATTATCAAAAAATTCAGGTTCAGACAATTCGAAATAATTCGTCAAAATTCGCATAAATAAAAAAACATGAAAATAGCTTTCCATGGCGCAGCGCAAACGGTTACGGGTTCAAAGCATATAATTACTTTGAAGAACGGGAAAAAGGTATTGCTTGATTGTGGTATGTTTCAGGGAATGGGTGATGAAACCGATTTGCTAAACCGGGATTTTGGATTTGACAGTAGCGAGGTAGACGCAATGGTATTGTCGCATGCACATATCGATCATTCCGGATTAATTCCCAAACTTGTTGCTGAAGGATTTAATGGTAATATTTATTGCACACCGGCAACTAAAGAATTGGCGGCAATATTATTAGAAGACAGCGCAGAAATACAGGAAAGCGACGCTCGTTTTATGGAAAAGAGGCGACCCAATGCCTTGCCTGAATTACTTAAACCTCTATACACGATTGGTGATGCAAAAAAAGTATGCCGCTATTTGCCCCTAAAGAATATGGAAACTGGTTCGATGTAATTGATGGCGTGCAATGTATGTTCACCGATGCCGGACATATAATTGGCAGTGCTTGCGTACATCTTAAGATAAAAGAAGATGGCCAGGAAAGGCAGCTAACTTTTAGCGGAGACTTAGGCCGCTACCGCGATATTATTTTGCGCTCACCGGAAGTTTTCCCGCAGGCCGATTATATAGTAATGGAATCCACTTATGGTAATAGTCTGCATGATAATATCACAGGAACTCAGGAACATTTGAGAGACTGGATCCAAAGGGTTTGTGTAGAACGAAAAGGTAAATTGATATTACCTGCTTTTAGTGTGGGCCGCACGCAAGAGATCTTATATTTTCTGAACCAGCTGGAGTTAGAAAATGCACTGCCTAAAATTGATTTTTGTTGATAGCCCGTTGAGCATAGAAGCTACCAATATGGTAAAGCGTTTTCCTCAATATTTTAATAAGCGTATACAAAATGTGATGAAGAGTGATGATGATCCGTTTATGTTTCCCGGCCTCACTTATATAAAGGATGTGCAAGATTCCAAAGCTCTGAATTTCCGCAACGGTCCAATGGTTATTATATCTGCCAGCGGCATGGCGGATGCCGGCCGTGTAAAACATCATATCAGCAATAACATAGAAAACTCGCGCAATGCTATCGTAATGACGGGCTATTGTGAGCCTAGTTCTTTAGGTGCACGGCTTTTGTCAGGCACGAAAGAAGTAGGGATTTTTGGAACAGAACACCAGGTGAATGCAGAGATCGGACAAATCAGGAGCATGAGTGCGCATGGCGATTATGAAGATATGAGCCAATGGCTGGCATGTCAAAATCCGAGAGCGGTTCGAAAACTTTTTTAGTACACGGAGAACCAAATGTACAGCTGGATTTTAAAAACAGGTTATTGAAGAAAGATTTTTTCGATATAATAATTCCCGAACGACATTTTGAAATAGGACTGGATTAGTTTCAGTTTACGAACCTTTTTATTAACCCGGCTGTAGAATATGTAGCATCGAAATTGCGTCGCACAGCGTTATTTGTGGTGCTTATGGCATCTTACATAAACGACGAATAATTGACTTGCAGCAAATGCTGCCAAACAAAAAATAATTTACCTTTCCATAAATTACATCTATGAGACTGCTGCCTTTCTGTTTTTCCGCATTGGTGACTGTTTTACTACTTTTTATTTTGAGTAGGCCTATTGGTAATAAAGTGCCTATGCCGTTGGGGAATTTTTTAAGTCCGCAAACAGGCTTTTGGCAAAACGCCGAAGACACAGCATTTGATTATAATATGGATCTGCTACAATCAGATCTAAAAGGAAATGCACGTGTTTATTTTGACGAAAGGTTGGTACCACATGTGTTTGCCGAAAATGATGAGGATCTTTATTTTATTCAGGGATATTTGCATGCGCGCTTTCGTCTTTTTCAAATGGACCTTCAAACAAAAGCGGCAGAAGGGCGTGCCAGTGAAATTGCCGGCCCTGCTGCTATTAATTATGATAAAGAACAACGCAGGCTGGGCATGAAGTTCGCCGCAGAAAATACACTTAAAGAAATAGAAAAAGACAAGGAAGCATTGGCCAGATACACTTCTTATACAAAAGGGATCAATGCTTATATTAATACACTTACACAAAGTACATTACCGCTGGAATATAAAATCCTGAATTTTAAACCTGAGCAATGGTCTAATTTAAGAACCATGTTATTGCTCAAAATGATGGCCAAAATGCTTTCGTCCGGTACAGAAAATGATTTAGAAAACACAACGCTTCGTACTATTTTATCTCCAACTCAATTAGCGTTGTTATATCCGCAGGTAAACGATTCGCTGGTTCCCATTATACCAAAAGGCACTTTATTTACAGAACCGATGCGTAAGCATACATTGCCAGCAAATGTAGATTCGGTTTACTTTTCCAATCCGCGAGCTGTTGTCGCTAATGAAAAATATCCTGAAGACAAAGACAATGGAAGTAATAACTGGGTAGTTGCCGGAAACAAAACAGCAAGTGGTGCGCCCATTCTTTGCAATGATCCGCATTTGGAACTTTCATTGCCTTCTATTTGGTACGAAATGCAATTGAGTACGCCAACTTCAAACGCTTATGGCGCAACCTTACCTGGAAGCCCGTTCGTTATCATTGGGTTCAATGATAACATCGCATGGGGTGTAACTAATTCGCAACGGGATGTAAAAGATTATTATGCTATTAAATTTAAAGATCATTTAAAAAAAGAATATTGGTTTGATAGCGCATGGAAACCTGCGCAGCAAAGGGTGGAGGAAATAAAAATAAAAGGGCAGGCTTCTGTATTTGATACTGTCTCTTATACCATTTTCGGACCGGTTATATATGATGCAGCTTATGCAGATACAGTGGCGCATCAAGCAGCATTAGCTGTGAAATGGACTGCTCATCACACAAGTGATGATGGAAGTACTTTTTATAAGTTAAACAGAGCTGCGAACTATAATGAATATGTAGATGCTATTAAAAGTTTTGAGTGTCCCGGTCAGAATTTTGTATTCGCTTCTAAAACTGGTGATATTGCTATCTGGCAGCAAGGGAAGTTTCCCGACCGCTGGCAAGGGCAGGGCCAATATGTTATGCCCGGCCAGGACAGCAGTTATTTGTGGCAGGGATATATTCCACAAAATGAAAACCCTCATGCTTTAAATCCCGAAAGAGGCTTCTTGGAAAGTGCTAATCAACGGCCTGTTGACGGCACCTATCCCTATTTTATTCCCGGAACTTATATAACTCCGCGCGGCATTGCAATAGAGCATTTTTTAAGCAGGATGAATAGCATTAGCGTTCAAAACATGATGCAATTGCAGAACAATTATTACAATATTCTCGCTAACGATATGTTGCCGGTTTTTTTAGAGCATACTGATGAAGCAGCGTTAACTACTGAGGCTAAAAAGTATTTAGGAATTATTAAACAATGGAATTTCGACGCCGGGCCAACATCGGTTGGACAAACTGTTTATCAATTTTGGCTAGATAGTTTACAGCGTAATATTTGGGTTGATGAGTTGAAAGCCGCAGGCACACAAGTTCCAATTCCCGGAGAACAAACCCTGATGGAATTACTCAAAATCGATTCAACGCTCTTGAATTTTGTTGATGATAAAAACACACCACAATTAGAAACACTTACTTTTCAGGTTACAAAGGCATTAAATAGCGCAGCAGCCATGCTGGCCATATCTGAAAAAGATGGAAAGTTGGAGTGGGCAAAATTTAAGGAGCCGGCCATTTATCATTTACTAAAAAGCAATTTGCCATCCTTTGCGCGCGAGCATTTGCCGGTTGGTGGGGCTGGAAGTGTTATCAATGCAATTAAAAAAGTCATGGGCCAAGCTGGCGCATGGTGGTTCAATTAACGGCAGTTACAGAAGCTTACGCTGTTTACCCGGGCGGACAAAGTGGTAATCCGGGCAGTCGTTTTTATGATAATGCTGTTGATACCTGGGTGGCTGGAAAATATTATCAGCTTTGGATGATGAAAGCAAATGAAGGGAATGACAAACGTGTAAAATGGACCATGAATTTTTTAAAAGGATAAATAATATCAACTTTGGCTCTTAACGTTATAACAAAACGTTTAAAAGAACGACGACAGTCATTTCGAATGTAGCGAAGCGTAGTGAGAAATCTCATAAAGTGCATGGAAGTGTCTCATTTTACTCGACATGACGCCCTTAGTTTTTTGACCTTATTAAATATCCATCCTACATTAAATAAGCTAAAATGAAGTTTTTTATATCTATAATCACAATCGGAATTTTATCTTTTATAATTGGTCTGTATGCTCCGTGGTGGAGCCTGGCCATTGTAGCTTTTGTTGTAGCCTTATTTATAAACCAACAACCTTTCAGTTCTTTCTTGTCAGGTTTTCTGGGTGTTTTTATTTTATGGCTATTATTGGCGCTTTTCATTAATGCAGCCAACGACAGTATTTTAGCCAATCGTATTGGCGGCATGTTTGGCATTGGTCAAAGTTCCATATTGCTGGCTTTTATTTCAGCTTTTGTTGGTGGGCTTGTGGCGGGGTTTGCAGCGTTAAGCGCTTCCTATTTGAGAACTAAAAAGTAGAGAAAACTGTTCAACTTGAAAAATAAAGTATAACTAATTTTTATTACTGCTTTATCTTAGCAGCGCTCACATTAAAATTAGTTAAACGATATACGAATGAAGCAATTCATTATTTTTTTCTATTATCTTCTTTATATACTACAAGTGTAGCGCAAATTTCTAAAGCTGTTCCCCTCGCAGAAATGCAGAAAGTATACGAAGAAGTAAAAACGCCTTATAAATACGGACTTGTATTATTGCCACCAGACACTGGAAAAAAATAGATTGCCCTACTATTTATAAGTTCGGCAATATATGGTACATGAGTTATATTGCTTTTGATGGAAAGGGTTATGAAACCTGGCTGGCAAGCAGTAACGATTTACTTAACTGGAAAAACCTTGGTAGGCAAATGTCATTTACATCAAGCGGGTGGGATGCCAACCAAAAAGCAGGATACAATGCGTTAGTCAATACAAAGTGGGGTGGCAATTATGAATTGAAAAAATATAAAGGCAAATATTGGATGTCATATTTCGGAGGCTCATCTTCGGGCTACGAACCTGAGCCGCTTTCTATTGGTATTGCATATACAAAGAAAAAACCGACTACTGCTTTTGAATGGAAAAGGTTGCTGCAGCCTGTTCTTTCTTCATCCGATAAAGATGTACGCTGGTGGGAAAATCGTAATAAACTTTTTAAAAGCTATGTAATTGAAGACAAAGTGGGACAAACTGGCCATAAATTTATCATGTATTATAATGCTGTAGGAGACTCCTTGCCTGATAACAAGCCTACACGTTGGTACGAGCGAATTGGGATGGCTGTTTCTAACGATATGAAAAAATGGAAACGTTTTCATAGTGAACCAATAGTGCATCATTCGCGTGGAATCACAGGTGATCCTATGATACAGAAGATAGGTGATGTTTGGGTGATGTTTTATTTCGGTGCCTTCTGGAAAGGAAGAGAGACAGAGACTTTCAATCGCTTTGCATGCTCTTACGATTTGATCAACTGGACGGATTGGGACGGTGAGGATTTAATTAATTCATCAATCAGCATTGATAAAAAATATGCGCATAAATCTTTTGTTTTAAAACATGATGGTGTTGTGTATCATTTTTATTGTGCGGTAGATGAAAAAGATAATCGTGGTATTGCGGTGGCAACTTCGGTTGATAAAGGTAAAAGCAATACACATTTTTAATTGAGTAATAGTATCGTCATTGCGAACGAAACGAAGTGGAGTTGAGCAATCTTCATGGTGTTTAAAAGATTCCTCCACTCGTTTTGCTTATGGCAAAACGTCGGTCGGAACGACGACAAAGCGTGAATTGATGTGCAACATATTAACAGCATACAATTTGGATTGTAAGGAGAAGTCTCCTTGTTTTACGTTGGCATTAGATTTTAATAATGATATTAATTAAGAATCCTATATATGATGATCCGAAAAATTGTATTCTTTATTTCGCTCGGGCTAAATATTTCAACAAGTTTAATAGCCCAATCGTCACGATCCATAATCGATTTTAATAGTGACTGGAAATTTTTATTAGGTGATCATGTTTCCTATAAAAACATTTCTTTCAATGATGCTTCCTGGCGAACGCTTGACCTGCCGCATGATTGGAGCATAGAAGGTAAATTCGATTCTATACATCCTGCCAGAAATGCAGGAGGTGCTTTGCCCGGAGGCATTGGCTGGTATAGAAAAACATTTACGACTAATAGTTCCAACAAAAAAGTTTATGTTGAATTTGATGGTGTACACAGAAATAGCGAAGTATGGATTAACGGGCATTATTTGGGAAAATGGCCGTATGGCTATACCTCTTTTCGTTATGAATTAACCACCTGGCTTAAACCGGGTAATCAAAAAATACGATCGCTGTACGGGTTGATAATTCCCAGCAGCCTAATTCCAGGTGGTACACGGGTTCGGGCATTTACAGGGATGTGCGACTGGTTACCACTAATCAAACAGCAATTAACCATTGGGGCGCTTTTGTTACAACTCCAAAAGTTAGCGATGAAGAAGCAACTGTTGTAGCCGCTTATGACATTAAAAAAACTGGACAAGGCGCACTACAAGTGAAATCTTTTGTCTATGATTCAGAAGGAAATCTTGTAAAGCAAAATGCAAGTTCGATTTTTAAGCTAAATAAATATTACCAGACCTTTCAGATAGCCAAACCAAAATTATGGTCGGTTGAAAATCCACATCAGTATCGTTTAGTTACAAAAGTTTTTCAGGATAAAAAATTAGTTGATGAATACACTGTGAAATTTGGTGTACGTTATTTCAACTTTGATGCGGACAACGGATTTTCGCTTAATGGGAAATCTTTGAAAATATTAGGTGTTTGTCAACACCATGATCTGGGCGCTTTGGGAGCAGCCTTTAATATTTCAGCAGCGAAAAGACAATTAAGAATATTGCAGGAAATGGGAGTGAACGCTATCCGTATGGCGCACAATCCACCTGCGCCACAGTTATTGGATCTGTGTGATGAAATGGGTTTTTTGGTAATGGATGAAAGCTTTGACATGTGGGCAAAAAAGAAAAATAAATTTGACTATTATAGCGATTTTCCGGAATGGCATAAAAGAGATCTGGGACATATGGTGCTGCGCGACAGAAACCATCCATCAATCATCATGTGGAGTATCGGTAATGAAATACGCGAGCAGTTTGATTCTACAGGAATCTCTTTAACAAGAGAATTGGTTGACATTGTTAAAGATCTGGATACTACACGCCCCGTTACTTGTGCTTTAAGCGAAAGCGAACCTGAAAAAAATTATATTTATCAATCCGGTGCATTAGATGTTATAGGCTTCAATTATAAGATTGCTTCTTATAAGGATTTCAAAAAGAACTACCCTGCCGGCACTAAATTGATTGCTTCCGAAAATGTGTCGGGGCTTGCAAGTCGTGGACATTATGATATGCCGTCTGATTCTTTGCGCTTGTGGCCGTCATCTTCTAAATTTAAATATGTGGAAAATGGAAACCCCGATTATACTGTATCCGCTTATGATAATGTAGCTGCTTACTGGGGCGTCACGCATGAAGCCAATTGGCGCGAAGTAAAAAAGTATCCTTATGTGTCAGGTCTTTTTGTGTGGAGCGGATTTGATTTTTTAGGCGAACCTGTTCCTTATCCATTTCCTGCAAGAAGTTCTTACTATGGTATTATAGATTTGGCGGGTTTTCCCAAAGATGTTTATTATATGTATCAAAGCGAATGGACAAATAAGCCTGTGTTGCATCTTTATCCGCATTGGAATTGGAAAGCAGGCGATACGATTGATTTAAAAGCTTATTATAATAACGCAGATGAAGTAGAGTTGTTTTTAAATGATAAGTCATTAGGACGTAAAAGAAAGTCTGACACTGCGTTTCATGTAATGTGGCGCGTACCATACCAGCCAGGACAAGTAAAGGCAATATCATATAAAAGCGGCAGACAGGTTTTACAAAAAATAATCAATACTGCAAGCGAAGCTAATAGAATAGAAGTATCAGTTGAAAATAAAACGATCGACAGTAAGAATAAGGAACTCGCTTTTATAACGATCAGGATTGTTGACGGAGACGGAAACTTAGTTCCTGATGCTGGTAATCTGATTACAGTAAATATTGACGGACCTGCTATAGTAGAGGGTATGGATAACGGCTATCCTGCAGATTTAAATTCCATGAAAGACAGTCAACATCATGCTTACAAGGGTTTATTACTAACAATGATCAAAGGACTGAAGCCCGGTAAAGCTAATATACATTTTGTGCCGCTGGTCTCAAGTCGGCAAGTATTACTGTAGATATTAAATAGCCTTGCTATAACTGCCACAAACGCACGAATAATACTTTGACACGCATATCTGTTACAGTCGAATTATAAATCTTTATGCATTTTTTATTGAATGCCTACAAAATACTTGCGGCAATCATTTTGTAATAACAGTAGTACAAAACAGCATATTTATTTTATCTGATTTTTACAAATCCATTCGTGCATTTGTGGCAAACTTCATTGTAGTAGCGGCCAATCTATGCGGCGTCAATTAAACAGCAAGCGCTAAACAACTTTCATTTATTTAAAAATACTAATGCACGAATATTTTCTTTTGCGTTACCCTATTTCATTCGGGGTATTTGTTATCGCTTTTTACGCTGATGCAAGTTTTACGCAATCGTTTGCGTCAAAAAGTAAAATATTACATTCTGGTAGTTAAACATTGCATTGTTAAGCAGGTTTTAGCATTCTAATTTTATACTTTAATTAAACGATTGCGATATGCGTGTATTTTCTAAGAAAATCTATTTCCCTATATTATTAATTGTATTTACTACAAATACAAATGCTCAAACCAATGCAGATGCTGAATATTTACAAGTTGTAAAAGAAAGAGCGTATAAGATCACGGCACCTCTTCAAATAAAAGATTCGGCAAAGTTTTACAGCGTCAGGGAAAAAATTGCTCAGGAGTATGTGGCGATTAAAAAAATTGACGATAAAAAGGCAACTGCTATCAGTGGTGTAAAGGCTAAAGGATTAGAAAAGGCAGCAACTGATGCTAAAATTGAAAAGATTAACAGCACCACAGAAGAAGAAAGAGCAGCACTTAATAAACGTTTTGTAAAATCTTTATCAAAGCAATTAACAGCTAACCAAATTGAACAGGTGAAAAATGGTTTAACCTATAATGTTTTGCCCATTACTTATAAGGCACATCTTGACATGATACCTTCACTTAAAGAAGAAGAGAAAACTTATATACACGAGGCGCTGGTTGAAGCCCGCGAACATGCAATGGTTGCAGGATCGAGCGATGCCAAACATGCCTGGTTTGGCAAATACAAAGGACGGATCAACAACTATCTAGCTGCACGTGGATACGATCTGAAAAAGGAAAGAGAGGGATGGAAAGAAAGACAGGTAGCTCAAAAAAATAATATTCTAACACTTTTATATTTCTTAACAAACAAACTGTCATATGAACTTTAAGCACATTTTAAAATTTTCGTGCCTGTTCGTGCTACTTGCATGTTTAGCAACCAATGCAAGTGCGCAAACCAGAACCTTAACAGGAACCGTCGTGGATGATTCCACACAAGCGCCCATTTCCGGGGCGACTATTAAAGTCAAAGAAGGCCCCCAAACTGCAGTGTCTAATATGCAGGGGCAGTTTACATTAAATGTTCCCACAACCGGAGCAACATTGGAGTATTCGTATGTTGGCTATGAATTTGGAACAATAAAAGTTCCTGAATCAGGCGATGTAACGATCCGCATGATTAAACTTAATGTCAATATGGATGAAGTAGTGGTTGTGGGATATGGTACGCAAAGGGCAAGAGATGTTACAGGCTCAATGGCTGTAGTAGACTTGAAAAAGCTGACCGATATTCCTGTTGCCTCTATCTCTGAAGCCTTGAGAGGTCAGATACCTGGCTTGCATGTATCTGGTGGGAGTCAGCGTCCCGGCTCGATGGCTACCTTAGATATTAGACAGCAGTTCAACTGGGGTAAAGATGGGGGTAATACAATTCCGTTAATCATAATTGATGATGTAATACAAGTAGACCCTCAAACTGGATTGTCTAGTTTGGAACGATTCAATATGTTGGATATGTCAGAAGTCGAAAGTATTACTGTACTTCGCGATGCAAGTGCTGCGATTTATGGTTCACGCGCTTCGCAAGGTGTCATTGTTGTTAAAACTAAAAGGGGTAAAGCGGGCACTCCGCGTATCTCCTATAGTGGTAAGTTTCAAACTAATGATGCGGTTAGCCATGGCAAAGTAATGAACGCAAGAGAATATGGCACTTTTGCTAATCGTTTTGGCAAGGTTGCAGAAGACTGGAGACCTGAGTGGCTGTATTCAGATGCTGAATTAGCGCGTATGGATTCTTTGAATTATGATTGGTTGGGGAATGACTGGAGATCAGCTGGCGCAATGCAGCATTCATTGGATGTAAGTGGAGGCTCTGAGCGGGCAACATATTTTACAGGAGCATCTTACTATACTCAAGACGCAAATCTAGGGTCCCAAGATTTTAACAGGTGGACCTATCGCGCCGGAACAGATATAAAAGTGGTTAATAATTTGCGGTTAGGTGCTACAGTCGCAGCGTCTAATACGAATCTGGAAAAATCATTTACAAAAATTAACATGAACGACGCCTATGCAATAGGAGGAGAACAGAATGATTATGGTATACTTTTGCATATGCCCAAATATATCCCCTGGATTTACAATATTAACGGTGTCGACCAATATGTATCTCCTGCCTTGGGTCCGCATCGTGTAGGTAATGCTACTGCTAACAATGTACTAAGTAGTTGGAACTATTATGCGTTATTAAATAATGGATCGAAAACCACTAATAAAAATTTCAATTATAATGGCAATTTTTCTTTACAATATGAATTGCCTTTTATCAAAGGGTTGTCGTTTAAAGTAAATTATGGAATAGCGCAAACAGCTACCAATACAGAGCAGATAATGATGCCTCAATCATTAGCGTCTGCTCAGAACATTAACAGTGCCGGTAATCATTTATATTCTTCTGCAACGGATTGGAGGATTGCATTGAATACCGCAAATTCACGTATTACATACGATAACACAACATCGAAAAGTGAGCAAATAAACTTCTTTGCCAATTATGACCGCAAGTTTGGGGATCATACGGTAGCAGCTATGGCAAGTATGGAACGCGCTGAGAACGAGTGGGAAGACAGGTACCAAATATATGACAAACCTATCCCAGGTGCATATAATGGTACTTCAGTATCTGCAGGTACTTTAAATCCATCTAATACCATTACTTATCGAACAGAAAGTGGTAGTTTGTCTTATCTGGGTAGACTGAACTACAACTATAAAAGCAAATATCTACTTCAGTTCGTATTTCGCACCGATGCATCAACTGTATTTGCTCCTGAAAACTATTGGGGCTTTTTTCCTGGAGTATCTGCCGGTTGGATAATTTCAGATGAAGACTGGTTTAAGAACAGCGTTCCTTGGGTTGATTATTTAAAAATTCGCGCGTCATTAGGCCGAACAGGTAATAATAATATTAAGGCATGGAGATGGATGCAGTTATACAAAGCTGAAACTGATAAAGGCATGGGCTTTGGTTCCAATGGTGGCCTCTACACTACTGGTATTACTCCTGAAGTGACTCCAAACAGGGATGTTAGATGGGATCGTACCATCCAACGTAACTTAGGATTAGATATGGCATTTCTTAATAATCGACTTTCTTTTACTATTGATGGATATTATAATACAACCAGCGATATGTTGACGGAAATGTCGGGAGCTATCAATGTTCCTATATCAATAGGAGGCGCATTCGCTGAACAAAATTACAGCGCGCTTAAAGCATGGGGAACTGAAATCTCAGCCACATGGAAAGAAAATATTAATGATTTCAGTTATTCTATTGGAATGAACTTTGGATTAGGTGATAATAAAGTGACCCGCTATTTTGATCAACCATTTGCTTATCCGTCAGTGGTATCCACTCGCAGAGAAATTGGGCAATCAACTATCTACCCTTTTGGGGGTTCAGAACCTGGAAGGAAACTTCCGGCGGGGATGGTATGTTGCGTACAGATGCTGACATAGATAATTATTGGAATTATCTAACTAATCTTGCAAATAATTCCGGAGTTGAGGGAGCCGCTCCAAAGTTCTTCGATATCACTGAGAAGGCGGGCCTGAGAAAAGGAATGTTAGTTTATGAAGACGTGGGTGGCCCATTAAATGCAGAAAATAAAACTATAGCTGGGCAAGATGGCGTTATTACGGAAAATCAAGATTATGTAAAGTTGAAGAAGTCAACGATGACTTATGGTGTCAACACAAATTTAAGTTTTTCCTGGAGAGGAATATCTTTATTAGCTCAACTTTCAACTTCATGGGGAGGCGTTAATAAGCTAGATTATCTGCAGCAACGTACAGGAAGCTCGCAGAGTATGTGGGCGCATCCTATTTATTTAAACGATATGTTTGATGAGAATGATAACACCGATGGCAAGTATCCCAACGTAGCATATTATGAAGCTTTCAAAGGTACTAACTCGGATTTCTTTCTTTTACCAACTTTCCGCATGTTCGTTCGTAATCTAAGTGTAGGGTACACACTGCCTAAGGAATGGGTTAAAAAAGTCAGTGTTGAAAATGCCAGATTATTCGTTTCCGGAAACAATCTGTGGGATTTTTATAACCCATATCCTAATAAATACCGCAACATGTATGATGCTACAAATGTTGGTTATCCTACGTTGCGTACTTGGGCGCTTGGGGTAAATCTTGGATTTTAATTTTTTAATTCTAATTATTTTAATGTATATGAAAAATAAAATATTATATCTGATTGCTTTCATATCACTTATAGCTTTCGGATGTAGCAAAAACTTCCTTGAGGAAAAGAAAAGCTATGACAAGTATGATGAAAGTATTTTTACTAATGAAGTGCAAACTGGCTGGTATATTGACCGTATGTATAACTACTATTTTGTTAGTTATAGAAATCCCCTACAATCTGTAGTGGGGCTATATAACGATAACCGATCTAGAATGACAGAAGAAATTGGCGGAACGGTAGGTGATTATATTAATCCAAACAAAACATTACGGTTAGCTTCAGAGGCGGATGCTTATTATGGAGCTTCGGTTGGAGGTAGTGTTCAAAATAATCCTTATACACGTATACGTTTTGCTAATTTTTTAATTCAGAAAATCGATGAAGTAGGACTGACCTTACCTGAGTCATTTCGTAAAACAGCGAAAGGTCAAATGTATTTTTTGAGAGCGCTTCAATATTTTGATTTGGTGAGGATTTATGGTGGTGTACCCATTGTAACAGCAGCACAAAATGCTAGTTCTACAGATGAAACTATTCGTGAACCTCGTGCTACATCTTCTGAATGCTTTGACCAAATTATTAAAGATTTGGATTCTGCCGCGACTTTACTACCAATGATATGGGATGTGCCGGGGAGTAATTATGGAAGACTTACTGCTGCAGGTGCTTTAGCAATGAAAAGCCGCGTATTATTAACTGCAGCCAGTCCCTTGTATAATTCAGATTGGGACAATTCAGGCAATGAGCGTTGGCAAAAAGCATTAGATGCAGGTCTGCAGGCAGAAACCGCTTTGACCGCTGCCGGTTATGGTTTATTTGGTTCAAATGCAAAAGATTGGGGAGCTATGACCGTTAGTCAAGATAATGCGTTTAACAAAGAAGCTTTAATGGTAGTATTACTTTCCACTAACTCAACTAGTTCGGCTGGTTACAACAATAGCTGGGAAAACTCTGTTCGCCCAAGAGATTACAATGGCGGTGGTGGACTTGCGGCAACTAAAGAGATGTTAGATTTGTTTCCACTTGCCAACGGCTCTCGCCCTACCGAAAATAATTATGTAGATACCTTTTTCTTTGAAAATCGAGACCCCCGTTTTTACAGAACTTATGCATTTTCAGGAACAAAATGGGGAACTAAAACAAATGCTAATAAATCTACGTGGTTTTATAGATGGAGGCCAAGTGCAACTGGAAATGTTAGTTACTATGCGAATAATCAAACAAATAGCCCTGCCGTAGTGCGTAAAATGTCTAATCCTGCTGCTGATACAACAGCATTAGCTTTTTCTGGTACTGATATTTTCGAATACAGGTATGCTGAACTTTTGTTGAATATTGCTGAGTGTTACGCAGCCAAAGGCGATGTTGCCAACACGGTGATTTATCTAAGTAAGATTCGTGAGCGTGTGGGTATAACGTCGGCTAACAATTATGGAATAGGAACACTTGCCAATAAATATGCTGCGCTAGAAGCATGTCTGTATGAACGTCGTATCGAGTTAGCTTATGAAGGTAAACGTTTCTGGGATCTACAACGCTGGATGCTATATGATAACATTGCTGAAAGTGGAAACACTGTTCAAAAACTTGGTCTAAGTCCAATAAATGGAACAACGCGTAATGGTTATTATTGGCAAGCAAAAAACTTTATAGCTTCAGATCCTTTAACAGCTAATGATAGGAGCATATTAATTGATCCTGATGCTGCGAATTTTGAAACGGAGCTGGCTAAATTAAAGGCCGTTTATCAAAATAAGTTTGTCATGACGCCATTAGATCAAGCCTGGGACAGAGTTAATAATGCAGCCGTTACAATATTGTTTCGTCCGAATTATTATTTGTCGGGATTATCAGCGTCAACGTTAAGTAACAATCCTTGGCTACCACAAACAATAGGTTGGTTGGATTACTCAGGCGCACCGGGTACTTTCAACTATAGACAATAGCCTAATACTTATATTAACAAAAGAGAAGATCAAACTTCTCTTTTGTTTTTTTATGTTAAATAAATGTATAAATGACGTTTATGTTGTCAGATAAGCTTTTTGTAAAAAAAAATATATTATTGATGCAATTTTATATTGACTAATGACGTCTAATTCACAGAACCAAAAATAGCTGCCAAATATTTCGATATTTAATTACTAAATGTTTAGAAAGTAAGATGAAATGATTCCTAAAAATTATCTCGTAAATTATACTGAAAACACGATGATTATTTTAATGATGAATTCCATCGGATAATAAAAAAATAAAAATCGACAGATGAAAAAGTCTCTTGCCTTAGGAATAACTTTGTTAGCTATTTCCTCCACAGCCTTCGCTCAGTATCCAAAAATTCCTAAAGAAGATCAGGAAAAATCAAGAATATTAATGCAGAATACAGAAAAGCATTCAGACTCTATGTGGGCGTTTGCTTATCCTATTATTAAAAAACAGGCAACAGAAGGAAAGCCCTATATTCCCTGGGCTTCCCGTTATGATGAATTGCCACATGCTTCTATTCCCGCATTTCCGGGCGCCGAAGGTGGCGGTAAATATGTACAAGGTGGAAGAGGTGGTAAAGTATATGTAGTTACTAATTTAAATGATGACGGGCCAGGAAGTTTTCGTTGGGCTTGCGAACAAGGTGGAGCTAGAACAGTTGTTTTCAACGTTGCAGGTATCATCAAATTAAAATCTCCTTTAATTATCCGTGCGCCATATATTACTATTGCCGGACAATCAGCGCCGGGCGATGGTGTATGTATTGCAGGCGAATCCGTATGGATCAATACACATGATGTCATCATTCGCTATATGCGTTTCAGAAGAGGTGAAACATGGGTAGGACGTAGGGATGATGCGATTGGCGGTAATCCTGTCGGTAATATTATGATCGATCACGTATCTGCAACATGGGGTTTAGATGAAAACATGAGCATGTACCGACACATGTATAATGACAGTACTGGAAAGATTGAAGACAAATTTGGAACAGTAAACATCACTATTCAAAATTCAATTTTTGCAGAAGCGTTGGATACATGGAACCATGCATTTGGCAGCACATTAGGCGGAGAGAATTGTAGCTTCATGCGTAACCTTTGGGCTAACAATGCTGGACGTAACCCTTCAGTAGGTTGGAATGGTGTTTTTAATTTTGTAAATAATGTAGTCTATAACTGGGTACATCGATCAGTAGACGGTGGGGATTATCGTGCTCAATTCAATATCATTAATAATTACTTTAAACCTGGTCCGGCAACGCCGAAGAACACGCCGGTTGGGCATCGTATTTTAAAACCTGAAAGTGGTCGCAGTAAATTACCTTATCATGTATATGGCCGCGCTTATGTAAATGGAAATGTAATGGAAGGTTATCCTAATGTTACTAAAGATAACTGGGATGGTGGTGTTCAGGTAGAAGAAGAAAATGGTGTAGGCGAACACCTTGGTTATATGAAGCAGAACAAGCCGCTAATTATGCCCGAGCTTACTATATTAAATGCAGAAGCGGCAAAAGCCTATGTATTTAATAATGCAGGAGCTACTTTACCGAAGCGTGACGCAGTTGATATAAGAATTGTAGATCAGGCTAAAACCGGTGTGGTTAAGCCTTTGGCAAATGTAAAACTTCCCGAAACGCAGTTTGAGCACAGACGCTTGCCGATTGATTCTTATAAAATAGGAATTATTACAGACCCTTCACAGGTTGGAGGTTATCCTGAATATAAAGGAACGCCATACCAGGATGCAGATAAAGATGGTATTCCTGATGATTATGAAAAAAGAAAGGCCTGAATCCTAATGATGCTTCAGATGCATCGCAACTTTCAAAATCTCGTTCAGGCTACACAAATATCGAAGAGTATTTAAACAGCTTGGTAAATGTTTATAACGTTGTACCAGCTGTTACAAAGAAATAGATCGTCTTAGCTAATTTTATCGACCCGGCAGATGAATATGTGGCATCGGTATTGCGTCGCACAGCGTCATCTGAATTACTACTATCAACTTCCGTAAACGGCGCAATACTTAAAATATAAAAATATAAGAATGAAGAAATATATTGCTGGAGCATTAATATTGGGCTCCTTATTCTACACTTCTAAAGATGTGGCTGCTCAATATCCTGTAATACCTAAATCAGTAGAAGATTCTGCAGAAGCCGTTCTGGCAGCTCAAAAGGAATTATCTAATAAGGCTTGGTTAGATGCACAAACTATTGTAGAAGCAGAAGCTAAAAATGGCAAACCATTTATTCCGTGGGCGGCCAAACCTTCTGATTTACCGCAAGCAAAAATAGCTGCATTTCCGGGAGCGGAAGGTGGAGGGAAGTTCAGTTTTGGTGGACGCGGTGGAAAAGTATTAGTGGTTACAAACCTCAACGATAGTGGCCCCGGTAGTTTCCGCTGGGCTTGCGAGCAAGGTGGAGCAAGGATTATTGTTTTTAATGTTGCCGGAATTATACAATTAAAAACACCTGTAAATATCCGTGCGCCTTATGTAACTATTGCCGGACAATCGGCTCCGGGCGATGGTGTTTGTATAGCAGGCGAATCAGTATTGATCGATACGCACGATGTTATTATTCGCTTTATGCGATTTAGAAGAGGAGCCACAGAAGTCACTCGCCGTGATGACGCGCTGGGTGGAAATGGTGTTGGAAATATTATTATCGATCACGTTTCTGCAAGCTGGGGCCTCGATGAGAACATGAGCATGTATCGTCACGTATACGACAGAGGTGGAAAAGATGAAAAACTTCCTACCGTAAATGTTACTATTCAAAACTCTATTTTTTCAGAAGCATTAGATACTTATAATCATGCATTCGGTAGTACCATTGGTGGTTTGAATAGCTTGTTTACAAGAAATCTTTGGGCTAATAATATCAGTCGTAATCCTTCTGTTGGGATGTATGGTGATTTTAATTTTGTAAATAATGTTGTATTTAATTGGTGGAACAGAAGTGCAGATGGTGGCGACCACAGGTCAATGTATAATTTTATAAACAACTATTACAAACCCGGACCCATAACACCGGCGGGTGAGCCAATCAGTTACCGCATTCTAAAACCAGAATCAGGAAGGGATGCGGCCAATAAAGAAAATTTTGGTAAAGCATATGTTTCAGGAAATATAATAGAAGGCAATGCAAAAGTTACTGCTAATAACTGGGATGGTGGCGTTCAGCCGGAAGCAAAAGATGTAGCAACACTTTTAACTAAGATCCGCGTGGATAAGCCTCTTCAGTTGGCCCCGGTAACTGTAATTGAAACAAAAGATGCTTATAGTTATGTTCTTAAAAATGTAGGTGCCATACTTCCAAAGCGTGATGCTGTTGACGCAAGAATTGTTGAAGAAGCAAGAACCGGTAAAATTATTTACAGCGAAGATGCCAAACCTTATTATGGTCGTTATATAAAACGCAGGTTGCCCGAAGATTCTTATAAAAAGGTATCATCACAAACCCTCTGCAAGTGGGTGGTTATCCAGAATACAAAGGAACAGCGTATACAGATAGTGATAACGATGGTATTCCTGATGATTATGAAAAGAAAAACAAGTTGAATGCAAATGATGCATCTGATGCTGGCAAAATTTCTAAGAACGGATATAGTAATATTGAAAATTATTTAAATAGTTTAGTGGATATTGCAAGGGTGAAGCCTTCCAAAGGCATTAGTAAATATTAATTTTTTCTCTTTGAGACATAACAAAGAATATTGCGAGATAAGTATTGGCTATTTGAGGCGTCCTCGCCTCAAATCACTATGCTATCGCCTCATGGCGATGTGTAATATTTTATTGCTTGTTCAATCTGCATCAGCACAGAAGCCAAAGCCACCTAAGCCCATACTTCCGGTAGTTATTGAAAGAGGAAAGGTTATATATAATGCTGATACTGTAACGGGCGATCGCGTTCCCGACTATTCTTATTGCGGCTACAAAGCATCTAACGAAGAAATACCTATGGTACGCGTAAAAGCTGTTGTGCCTTTGGTAAAAGGTGATGCTACCGGAACAATTCAAAGCGCTATTGATAAGGTGGCAGCAATGCCATTAGATAAGAATGGTTTTCGTGGTGCAGTATTATTATCAAAAGGAACTTATGAAGTAAACGGTCAATTGCGTATAACACAGTCTGGTATTGTGTTACGAGGCTTTGGCGCGCAGGGGCAAACTACAATTAAAGGAACAGGCGTAGATAGAGATGGCTTAATAAGAGTTTTCGGAAAAGATGATAAACAAACAAATCCTGAAAAAACAATTTCACAAAGCTATGTTCCGGTAGGTGCCACTTCTTTTGAAGTGAGCGATATATCCGGATTTAAAACAGGAGATGTTGTTCAAATAAAAAGACCTTCAACTCAAGCGTGGATTGAAGCATTGGGAACAGAAAGCTTTGGTGGCGGTATCTCTGCGCTTGGCTGGAAACCGGGTGATGTTGATCTTTATTTTGATAGAAAAATTATTTCCATCGATGGACATAAAATAACCATTGATGTGCCGCTTACAACATCATTGGATGAAAAATATGGTGGCGGAACGATCGCGAAATATAGTTGGCCCGGACGAATCAACAATATTGGCATAGAAAATCTGATGCTAATTTCAGATTACGATAAGTCGAATCCTAAAGATGAAGAACACAGGTGGATGGCAGTAACCTTCAATAATATTGAAGATGCCTGGGTTCGACAAGTATCTTTTAAACATTTTGCCGGATCTGCGGTATTCATAAATGAAACAGTAAAACAGGTTACGGTTGAAGATTGTATTGCTACAGAACCTGTTTCGGAAATCGGTGGACAAAGACGCAATACTTTTTTACACGTGGCCAGCAAACGCTGTTCCAGCGCTGCTTTTCGGTCAATGGTTATCATGATTATAGTGTAGGGCATGCCGCTCCCGGACCAAATGCTTTTGTTCAATGCGTCTCAGAACGTCCTTATAGTTTTAATGGACCAGTAGGCATGTGGGCCTCTGGTGTGTTGTTCGATGTAATGCAGGTTGATGGAAATGCTATAAAAATCGGTAATCGTGGACAGGACGGAAAAGGTGCCGGATGGAGTGGTGCCAATTGCTTTTTATGGAATTGTAGTGCTGCTTTAATCGAATGTGATAAACCACCTACTGCGCAAAACTGGTCTTATGGTTCCTGGAGCCAGTTTTCGGGTAAGGGATTTTGGGCTGAGTCGAATAACCACATGACACCCCGCAGTTTTTATTACCTCCAGTTACAACAGCGTTTACAAAAAGATGTAAGTAAACAAGCGGCAATTCTTGATATTGGTTCAGAAGCATCCAGCAGTCCAAGTGTGGAAGTGGCGCAGCAACTCACCAAAGAAGCATCTTCTCCAAAAGTCGAGATGAAAGAATGGATTGTAGCGGCAACTAAGCGCAATACGATTGATACTGATAGCAAAGGCGCTGTAACAATTAAGCCTGTTCCTAACGGAGTATGGAAAACTGTTGCACCTTCAGGAATGGAAGTAGAAAATGGACGACTTGTTTATCAACAAAACAAAAGCCTTGTAACAGGAAAAACACAGGAAGTGCCATGGTGGAGCGGCGGCGTCGAAGGCAAAGATCTGCAACAGGGTAAACAGAAAATATCAGTTACGCGTTTTGTGCCCGGCAGAGTAGGGCCTGGTCTTACAGATGATTTGAATGAGGTAGTTGATTCTATGAAGATAAATAATATTGTGGCCCTGAATCAACATTATGGTCTTTGGTATGAACGCCGAAGAGATGATCATGAAAGAATAAGACGTATGAACGGTGATGTGTGGCCGCCGTTTTATGAACTGCCTTTTGCAAGAAGTGGTAAGGATTCTGCATGGGATGGATTGAGTAAGTATGATCTTACAAAGTACAATACCTGGTATTGGAATAGGATGAAGCAATTTGCAAGGCTGGCAGAGCAGAATGGGTTGGTATTATTACATCAAAATTATTTTCAGCATAATATTATTGAAGCTGGTGCGCACTATGCGGATTTTCCATGGCGCACCGCTAACAACATTAACAATACAGGTTTTGTAGAACCGGTGAATTATGCAGGCGACAAACGCATATTTTATGCCGAGCAATTTTATGATATTTCGAATCCTGTAAGAAAAAAATTGCATCAGCAATATATTGAGCAGAGCCTTAATAACTTTAAAGATATTAGCTCTGTAATACAATTTACAAGTGAAGAATTTACCGGCCCCTTGCATTTTGTGGAGTTTTGGTTGCAAACAATTGGCAACTGGGAAAATAAAAATAAACAGCATCCGCTTATCGCACTTAGTGCAACCAAAGATGTGCAGGATGGTATTTTAAAGAATGCAAAATATGCTTCAGTTGTTGATGTGATCGATATTAAATACTGGCATTATCAGGCCGATGGTTCCGTGTATGCTCCGGAAGGAGGTAAAAATTTAGCGCCTCGCCAATGGGCAAGATTGCTAAAACCAAAAGCAACATCGTTTGAACAAGTATATCGTGCAGTAAAGGAATATCGCGATAAGTATCCTGATAAGGCTGTAATGTACTCGGCAGATGGAAGTGATAGATTCGGCTGGGCCGTTTTTATGGCAGGAGGTTCTTTACCGGTAGTACCAAAGAATATTGACAGAGATTTTGCAAAAGCAACAGTAGGTATGAACCCCGCGCCAAAACTGGGTAAGTACGCGGTGGCAGGCAAAGATGGAATCATCATATATTGTGATAATGAAAGTAGCAAACTGTCATTAAGTTTAACTGATTTTCCCGGAAACTTTACACTTTACTTCATTGATCCTAAAACCGGTGAAAAAAGAGATTTTAAAAAATCAATTGCTGGTGGTAAAACTGTTAATATTGATTTGCCCAATCGCGGAGCCATTATTTGGCTTACAAAAACCTATTAATATATCTTCTCAACCAGAAGTTGGTATGCTGTTGAAGCGAAATAAAGCATTTGAATCGAGCCGCAAAGTTATAATAGAACAGTATTTTCAAGTTTGTAGTCTGGAAATAACGGGTATTAATCTCTGATAGAAGACTGTTTTATAAGTCCGCACTTGAAAGTGCGGACTTACTTTTGATATTTTCTATAATTTAAATTTGGCATATAAAGTTGGGATAGTTATTTTTGGTAACGTTTACATTTTAACGTTTGCAAATTGAAGCCAAAAAACATTTCATCCAGTTTAAAGGACGTGGCCAGTTATGCTGGTGTATCCATCGCGACAGTTTCCCGCGTGATCAATGCGGATCCTAAAGTGAAAGGAGAAACTGCCCTAACCGTACAAAAGGCAATTAAAACACTTGGTTACCGGCCAAATAGAGTAGCGCAAAGATTACGTGTTACCAATGCCCGCAGACGGTTGATAGGCCTTCTTATACCGGATATTCACAATCCATATTATGTAGATATAATCAGTGGTGTAGAGCAATACGCTTATGATCAGAACTCTACTGTGATCATTGGAAACTTTTCTCAAGACCCTAAAAAAGAAGAGTTATATATTGATATTTTAAGAAGTGAATCTGTGGACGGATTTATTGTAGCCACTACGCCCAGAACTGAAAAAAAGTAGAATTATTAATTGAAGAAGGCATACCTGTTGTTTGTATTGACAGAGGTTTAAAAAGCTTAAAGGCGGACGTTGTCAAGACTGATAATGAACTTGGTGCATTTTATGCCACCGATCATTTGATAAAACTGGGACATACAAAGATTGCTCATATTGCCGGCGATAAAGAAATTCCAACAACACATGAGCGAATTGCTGGTTACAAATCGGCCTTTAGACATCATGGTATAAGAGTTGACGAGAAACTGATCTTCAGCAGAAAATCTGATTATCAAAGCGGGGTAGAACTTACCGAACAGGTTATTAGCCTGAAATCCAGGCCTACAGCAATTTTTACCGGTAATAACCTGCTCACTTTGGGTGCTTTTGAAGCGCTTCATCGAAATAATATTCGAATGCCGAAGGAAATAGCAGTAGTGGGTTTTGATGATGTTTACTGGGCAAGTTCCTTAAACCCAGCACTTACAGCTGTAAAGCAGTTTGGATATGAGATGGGACAGCAGGCTATAGAATTACTTTACAAGAGACTCTCAAATCCACAACGCCCACCAACCAGCTATATTCTAAAGCCGGAATTAATGATCAGAAAATCATGTGGAACTAAATAAATTTTTTAATTAATTATGTAAACGTTTACAAATAAATCTGTTGATTCATTTTTTCATTAATAATTGTAATTAATATGAGACCTCTTGCCATTTCAAAAAAATGTTAATGCTTCTATTGTTATGCTGCAGCATCAACGCTATGGCCCAAAACCGGCCAGTTACAGGAAGAATATTGGATAAGTTCACCGGACAATCGCTCGGCAATGCGACGATTCTGGTAAAGGGTACCAATCAAAATATTCCGGTAGCGGAAGATGGGTCCTTTTCTTTAAACGTGAATGATACAGCCACGGTACTTGTAATAAGTTATGTCGGCTACGGAACCCAGGAAATTAGTGTTGGTAGTCAGACGGAATTAACGATACTGCTCAGCAATTCAGAAGCCAGCCTTGATGACGTTGTCGTAATTGGTTATGGTGCTGTCAAAAAGCGGGATCTTACAGGAAGTGTAGTTTCAATAAAAGGCGGTGAAGCTACAAAGGTTCCTGTATCCAGTCCGATAGAAGCACTTCAGGGCAAAATTCCTGGTGCGGATATTTATCGAAATAATGGTTATGCTGGTGGGACTCCCAACATACGCATACGCGGAACACGTTCTATCGGTAACCCTAACAGCTCAAATAATGTGCTTTATATTATTGACGGGATTCAGTATGCAAACATGGCTGACATCAACCCGAATGATATTCAGTCTATCGAGGTTTTGAAAGACGGGTCGTCTACTGCTATATATGGCTCGCGTGGTGCCAACGGTGTTATTATTATCACAACAAAGAAGGGCGCATCTGGCAAACCTAAAATTTCGGTTAATTCATATGCTGGTATTACTGAGCGCACAAATTATGGTAAAGCACAAAATGCAGAACAATTCATAGCATTTCGACGGGAGGCCTACCGGGCTGATGGCAGATGGAATAGTCCTGCCGATGATGCCACTGCATTTACTACGCGTGAACTTGAAGCCATAAATAATCAACAATACATCGATTGGATGGACCTGATATTTCACCAGGGCCTTCAACAGGATCATCAGGTAAGTGTGAGTGCGGGAGGTGAAAAAACAAAAATTTATTTTTCAGGAGGATACTTTGATGAGAAGGGTGTATTAAAAAATGATCGTTTTAAAAGATATTCTACACGACTGAATGTTGATCAAAAATTGACTGATTGGTTAACTGCCGGCACTAATTTATCTTTTGCTCATATTGATAATGATATACGTCGCGACCCTTTCAATCTTGCATTTAAAGCCCTTCCATTAGGTGTTCCGTACGATTCAGTAGGTAATGTCGTTTCGCTACCAGTGGGTGGCACAGAAAGAAGTCCATTACTCGACGATCAGCCGGGTGAGTGGTATCAGAATCGGAAGACAAACAGGTTTAGCGGTGCCCTTTATCTTGACATACATCCCTTTAAAGACTTTACCTGGCGTTCAACTTTCTCAACTGTACAAGAGAGCTCCATATTAGGCAACTTTTATGGAAAGAACTCAATAAATGGTGGTGGCGCAAATTCGCAATCGTCTATTACCAACAACCAGGTAAGTAATATCAATTGGGAAAATGTTCTTACTTATAAAAAGTCTATCGCAGACCATGATTTAACAGTAACTGGTGTAACAGCATACCAGCAAAATATTTCAACAATTCAATCAATGAGCGGCCGGAACCAATTATTTCCAGGTCAGCTTACTTGGAATATGGCTGCTGCCAATCAGAATATGGCAATGAGCAGTAACTATTCCAGGTGGAACCTGCTTTCATTTGCCGGAAGGATAAATTATAGTTACAAAGGAAAATACCTGGCAACTGTTACGGGCCGTACTGACGGCTCTTCGAAATTAGCACCGGGTAATCAATGGGGTTTTTTCCCATCGGCAGCTGTGGCATGGCGTATTTCAGACGAAAATTTTATGCAGAGCCAGAAGATATTTGATGATCTGAAATTAAGAGTAAGTTATGGTGTTTCTGGAAATGATGTTGTCCCTCCTTACGGAACACAAAGTAATTTGTCCGTTGTTCAGTTTGCTTACGGAGATGTGCTGGCATCCAGTTATGTTATTAATCCACTCATCGCAAACCCTGACTTGAGATGGGAACGTACTAAAACGATTGATTTAGGATTAGATTTCACTTTGTTAAAAAACAGACTATCAGGTGCGGTTGATTATTATAACGCGCTTACCTATGATTTAATCACTGAAAATGTGTTGCCAACTTCAACGGGAGTAAGTACTATCAATATGAATTTTGGTCAAACACGTAATCAGGGTATTGAGGTGAGCCTTACAGGTAATATTATTCAGGGGCCAGATTTTAAATGGTCTTCCACACTAAGCTATGCGAAAAATAGAGAAAGGATCATAAGTCTTCCCAATGGAAATGTGTACGCATCGGACTACAGGAGAAGTTTCATTATCGGAGAATCGCCAACAATATTCTATGATTATGTAAAACTGGGTATCTGGCAATCGAATGAAGAGGCGGAAGCTGCAAAGTATGGCGACAGGCCCGGAGATATCAAAGTGGCCGACCTTAACAATGATGGAAAGATTACACCTGATGCCGACCGGACAATAATTGGAACAGCAGTACCGAAATGGTCTGGTGGATTAAACAATGATTTTAGTTTCAAAGGATTTGATTTGAATGTTTTATTGACAGCGAGGATTGGCCAATGGATGACATCAGATTATTTTGCGAAGTACTATCGAAACGCTTCTCAGAATGGCGCTGTATTCGATTACTGGACACCCGAGAATCCTACAAATGCTTACCCACGACCGAGTGTAGCAAGATCATTGAAGTACATTACAACACTGACAGAAGCAGACAACTCTTATATGAAGTTGAGGAATGTAACATTGGGGTACAACTTCTCAAAATCCTTTTTAAACAAGTATAAAGTTGACAATGTACGTTTATACGTTTCTGGTAAAAATCTATGGTATTGGTCTAAAGCTAGTAAAGAGGTTGACCCGGAAAGCGAGGGAATAGTTGATCAACCGTTGAATAAATTGGTTGTTGTAGGCCTTAACGTAAGTTTTTAATTATTAAAATTAGCGAAAATGAAACTCAATATATTTAAGTTTATTATAACTGGAACATTCCTCATCACAATAGTATCTTGTACTAAAAGACTGGAAGAATATAATCCTTCAGGTGCTACTACAGATGGATTGTTAACCACGCCTGAAGGATTCGAAACAGCTATTAATGGTGCATATAGTTACAACAGAAGTTTCTATGGAAAGGAAGAAGGCGAAGCTTTATTCGAAGCCGGTACCGATATATGGGCGCCTTCTGGTAAGATAGGAAACACTTCTATTGCAGGTGTAATTCCTAATACACCTCTAACAACTTATAATGGTATTCTTTCTGATAATCCGTGGATCCATACCAATTTGTGGCAGCCATGTTATGCCGGTATCAATCTTTGCAATACAGCATTAAGTTATATTGATCAGGCGCAGTTGGCCCCAACGCGTCGTTCAAGCGCCGAAGCAGAACTACGTTTTTGAGAGGATGGTATTATTTCCTGCTTGCACAAACGTACGGCCCAACACACTTTACATTGGAGCCCACTGTTGGTATGGTTACAACGGCAAATAAAACACCGGTCGAACAGATATATGACCAGGTTGTTACCGATTTACGTTTTGCAGCAGATAATCTTCCTAATACACAAAGTGAGTATGGCCGGATAACAAAGCCCGGTGCATTGGCAATATTGTCCAAAGTATTATTAACAAAAGGCGATTATCAGGAAGCCAGTAATATCGCTAATATGGTTATTAATAGCTTTGGGCTTAGTTTATTACCAGGCTATGGAAACTTATGGACGATGGCGAACGAGAGAAACAGCGAAGTTTTATGGGCCGTTAACTATGCAAATAATGTTGCGTTAAATGCTGGTAGTAATGTATTACATAGTATGTTCCTGATGGCTTATTCTGATTTGCCTGGAATGACTATTGATGTAAACAATGGCCTTCCTGAAGGACGTTGGATACCAACTTTATTTTACTTAAATCTTTTTGATGAAGCGAATGATAGCCGATTTGATGCTACTTTCAAACAGGCATGGATTGCAAACAATGCAGCAACACTACCGAAATGGACTACTTCAGAGGCGGCGCAAAATCCAGCTCTTGCTGGTTTAGTTGGCCAAAACAAATTTGCTGTTGGTGATACCGCTATTTATTTAAGTAAATATTCTATTAATAATTCTGAGCAGAATTATTCCATTCGGTATCGTTATAAAACCTATGATATAGACGATTTATATAATAGCAATGGAACAATAAAAAATATCAATCAGTATTTTTCTCTTAGGAAATTCGATGATCCAACACGTGCCACCGCCATGGAAAAACAAAGTGCGCGCAACGCAAATGTTATTCGATTGGGTGAAGTATATCTGATCGCTGCGGAAGCTCAGGTTAGGCTTGGAAAAGCTGACTCCGCTGCCTTTTTGTAAACAAAGTTAGAACAAGAGCTGCTAAACAAGGGAAAGAGGCGGATATGCAAGTGGCGGCATCGGCAGTAACGCTTGACTATATTTTGGATGAACGAGCAAGAGAATTGGGTGGAGAACAAATGCGTTGGTTTGATTTGAAACGAGCGGGAAAATTGATAGAACGTGTAAAGGCGCATAACCCCGATATTGCCGCAAATATGCAAAGCTTTCATATATTAAGACCAATACCTTTAGCACAATTAAATGCTATTACAAATAAAAGTGAATTCACTCAAAACGACGGGTACTAAATATTAAAACAATTTCTAACGAGAGGCTGGGATGGAATAAATTTCCATCTTGATGGAAATAATTGTTAAATATACTTTTATCCACTCTTCTGCGTTATTTTAGAACAACAATATCTGTTGATTAACGGACGTGGGATGCCATTTTGATGTTGAATTTTATAAACGAAGTAAATTTTAGCTTGCTCAATTGACACTATAGTTATTATGAAACGATTATTTGTATTGCTTTATCTGTTTATTTTTTTGTTGAAATCTGCAGCAGCGCAGCAATCAACTCCGTGGCTAAAGATTTCAGACAACAAACGTTACTTTCAAACTGAAGATGGTAAGCCGTTTTTTTGGTTGGGTGATACTGGCTGGTTGTTGTTTGTAAAATGCAGCCGTGAAGATGTATTAAAGTATCTGGATGCGCGCCAACAGCAAGGGTTTAATGTGGTACAAGTAATGACGCTGCATACACTTGGCGCAAAAACTGTATATGGAGACTATGCTCTAAAAGACGGAGATATAAGCCAACCCATCACTACCGCTGGTAATAATTTTGATGATAAAACAGCTTATGATTTTTGGGATCACGTGGATTTTGTAATACAAGAAGCGGCAAAGCGCGGTATTTATATGGCGCTTGTTCCGGTTTGGGGTTCGGCTGCTAAAGATGAAAAAGTAACAGCAAGCAGGGCAGAACAGTATGCTAAATTTTTGGCAGAAAGATTTAGTAAATACAGTAACATCATCTGGTTAAATGGCGGAGATATTGAAGGTTCTGCACGCCCTGAAATTTGGGAAGCGCTTGGAACTACAATAAAGAAATATGATCCGAAACATTTAATGACCTATCATCCCAGAGGGCGCTACTCATCTACCGATTGGTTTCATAATAAAAAGTGGCTTGACTTCAACATGTTTCAAAGCGGGCATAGAACTTATGCTCAGGATACCAGCCTTAAAGAAAAACATCGCCACGGCGAAGACAATTGGAAGTATGTGATTACAGACTATAATATGAAACCAACGAAACCAGTTTTGGATGGCGAACCATCTTACGAAAATATTCCTTATGGTTTGCACGACAGCCTGCAACCGCGCTGGAAAGATGCGGATGTGCGCAGATATGGCTACTGGAGCGTGTTTGCGGGAGGTGCTGGTTACACTTATGGCGAAAATGCGATTATGCAGTTTAACACAATGGGCGATTCGGATGCCAACTTCGGAGTGTTCAATAACTGGAAGCAAACTATAAATGCTCCGGGCGCACTTCAAATGCAATATCTGAAAAACCTGATGTTGAAGTACAGTTATTTTGATCGCAAACCTGCACAGGAAATAATTGTGGACAATAGTCAAAAACGTTATAATTATATTTTAGCTACCAAAGGCAAAGACTATGCGATGGCTTACACCTACACGGGCAGGAATTTTAAAGTGAACACAGCTAAGCTGGGCTTTAAGTTATCCAAAGCAAAATGGTATAGTCCGGTAAATGGAACAGAGCAAAGTATTTCATTAAAAGCTAAGACAGGAATTGTAAGTTTTAATCCTCCAGGTGAAATGAAGAATGGCAACGACTGGGTGCTTGTATTGGAGGGAGAGAGAAGTTGACGAGTGATACGATCTGACGGTCTCCGTCTGACCGATTATTGAGAATGGTTAAATTGTCAATAATTAATAGACTGTGGTTGATGGACATTGCGTTGTCTAAATTGGATGCCATTTGTACATCTGTACAAGCGATCCGCCAGCTGGCGGAAAGATCGATGCCATATATTCTTCGGCTGATATAAAAAGTAAAAACAAGATTTTGAAAAAGAATATTGCCATACTGATTATTTTGTTTGTAACAGTTTCCTGTTCTAACAAAGCGTATTTATTTACATCTTTTCATGAGCCTGCTGATGCGGGTTTGCGTATGTTATATAGTTACGACGGGTATCATTGGACGGACTTCGACACTGTTTTTTTGAAACCTGAAGTGGGAACTCAAAAAGTAATGAGAGATCCTTCAATGGTACAAGGGCCTGATGGAACTTTCCATTTAGTGTGGACGACAAGTTGGCAAAAGGATAAAGGTTTTGGTACGGCTTCATCAAAAGATCTGATTCATTGGACTGAACAAAAACATGTGCCGGTTATGGAACATGAAGCTGGCGCGTTAAATGCATGGGCTCCTGAATTGTTTTATGATGATGTTGAAAAGCAGTACATCATTATTTGGGCTACAACCATTCGGCCGTTTTGAAAGGGGTATTGAGCCTGACAGCAACAACCATCGCCTGTATTCCACAACTACTAAAGATTTCAAGTCTTTTACCCCTGCCAAACTTTACCTCGATCCCAAATTTAGCGTGATAGATGCGCAGATTGTAAAAAGAAAAGCAGGTGATTATGTTTTGATATTAAAAGATAATACCAGGCCGGAGCGAAATGTAAAAGTAGCATTTGGCACATCGGCTATGGGCCCCTGGAAAAATATTTCTAAACCATTTACGGAAAACTTTACCGAAGGGCCGAATACGGTTAAAGTAAAAGATAGTTGGTTAATCTATTTTGATGCCTACCGTAAGAAAACTTACGAGGCTGTGGCAACAAAAGATTTTGTTCATTTTGAAAATATAAATGATAAGATTCATATACCAGAAGGACATAAACATGGAACTATAGTTCCGGTTAAGAAAGCATTTGTAAAAAAGTTGCTTAAACAGTTAGATAAAAAATAACAATAGTAAGACATGAAGTATATTGGCAATTTAATCGTATTATTTTTCTTATCTGCAACAACACTATTGGCGCAGGATACAGCTCGTTATATTGGTGAAACATTATCCAATGTTGATTACCACCATGGCCAGCTTACACCCGCAGTTGGTGTGCATAATATTCAGGTGTTTCGAGCTAATCGCGAACATCCCGAATGGGCGGGAGGCATGAACTGGACTTATAACCATCAACCCATGCTTTGTTATTGGAACAACACTTTCTATATGCACTTTCTAAGTAATCCTGTTGGTGAACATATAGCTCCGGGTGCTACCTATTTATTTACTTCTAAAGATGGATACAATTGGTCGAAACCAATTGATCTTTTTCCTATTTACAAAATTCCTGATGGATTTAAAAAGAAGGAAGATACAGCCATCGCTAAAAATGCAGATGCCGTGATGCACCAGCGCATGGGCTTTTATGTAGCAAAGAATAATAAGTTGCTGGCTTTGGGTTATTACGGAATTGCGTTATATCCAAAGGACGATCCTAATGATGGAAATGGCATAGGCCGCGTTGTGCGTGAGATAAAGGCTGACGGAAGTTTTGGACCTATTTATTTTATTCGCTACAATCACGATTTTAATGAAAAAAATACAAGCTATCCTTTTTATAAAAAATCAAAAGATAAAGACTTTGTTTTTGCATGTGATGAACTTTTGGCACAGCCGCTTCAAATGCAGCAGTGGGTGGAAGAAGCAGATAGAAATGATCCATTGATTCCATTAAAAAAAGAGTTGAAGGCGTTTAACTATTACCATTTGCCAAATGGAAAAGTGGTTGGGTTCTGGAAAAATGCATTAACAAGTGTTTCAGAAAATGGAGGCAAAAGCTGGCAGTACAGCCCGTTGCGAGCACCGGGTTTTGTAAATTCAAATGCAAAAATCTGGGGACAAAAAACGAGTGATGGAAAGTATATGACGGTTTATAATCCTTCTGAATTTAGATGGCCATTGGCATTGTCGGTAAGTGATGATGGATTGAACTATAAAAACCTGTTGTTAGTAAACGGTGAAATTACTTCTATGCGTTATGGTGGTAATTATAAATCTTACGGGCCTCAATATGTACGCGGCATACAGGAAATGAATGGAAATCCGCCCGATAAAAATGCATGGGTTTCTTATAGCGTTAACAAAGAAGATATGTGGGTGGCGAAAATTCCTGTACCGGTAAAAAGTAGCGTTGATAAGCCAGTTGCTGATGATTTCAATTTTTTAAAAGATGGTGAAGAACTAAATAAATGGAATATCTACAGTCCGCTATGGGCACCAGTTTCAATCGTTAAAGAGAATGGTGAAAAATATTTGTCTTTAAAAGATTTTGATCCTTTTGATTTAGCCAAGGCTGAAAGAATTATTCCGGAGGCCTCTAACGTAAAAATTGAATTTAGCGTTACACCGAAACAATCTGCAAACGGCAGACTTGATATTGAAGTACAGGACGCCAGAAATACACCATGTTTGCGGATTTCATTTGATTCTATCGGAAATATTATAACTAAGGCAGGCTACCGCGATAAAGGACTTACAAAATACGAAACAGGTAAACGTTACGATTTTGTAATTGAATTAAATACTGCTACTCGTCTTTACACCATTTCTATTAATGGCAGCGAACCCAATCGAAATATCATTTTTGCTCCGATTCACAATGTGCATCATGTTACTTTCAGAACTGGTGGTGTAAGACGTTTTCCAAATGCTGATACGCCAACGGATCAGATGTACGATCTGCCAAATGCGGGTGAGAAAGATAAGGAAGCCGCTTTTTTGATCGATTACTTAAAAACAAATAAACTGAATTGATAATGAAGACAGATTTTTTCGATGGTTAAATATTAATCTTTAAATAACGGCTATGTTGCACAAACGATTTCTTGCTATTCTGCTTTGCCTGATTTTTGGTTATCTATCGAGCTTTGCTCAAGCAAGATTGATTACCGGGCGTGTAACTGATGACGCCACCAACGAACCTATACAAGGAGCAAACATCACGCTTTCCGGAACAAATCTTTCCGTTCAGTCAGATGCTGGTGGAAATTTTACAATTGAAGCCGATTTGGGTTCTGTATTAAAATATTCCTATGTAGGATATGAGTCCGGAGAAATAAACGTTTCCAGAAGCACAGTTGAAATCCGGTTGAAAAAATCAGCGAGCAACCTTGAGCAGGTAATTGTGGTTGGTTATGGTACGCAAAAGAAAAAAGCTATTACCGGCGCTATTCTTCAGTGAGCTATGATCAGTTTAAAGATCGTTCTTTTGCCAATGTTGCACAGTCATTGGAAGGCGCTATTGCTGGTGTAAATATTTCTACAGCGCAGGGTGCGCCTGGTTTTGGACCAACAATAAAAATAAGAGGAACCAGCTCGATCACTGCGGGTACTACGCCTTTATATGTGGTTGATGGTATGGCGCTTGAGAATTTTGATTTGAATCTGATTAATCCGCAGGACATACAATCAGTAGAAATTTTAAAGGATGCTGCATCTTCTGCCATCTACGGTTCACGTGGCGCCAGTGGTGTTATATTAGTAACAACTAAATTGGGCAAGGCAGGCAAGCCATCAGTGAATGTAACATACGAACATGGCATTAGTAAGGTTACCCGAAAAGTGGATATGATGGATGCCCAGCAGTGGATTCAATATTATATTGACGCGAAAAATAATTCGTGGATTGCATTGGATCCTGTTAATAATAAAGCAACTGATGATAATGCTACACGAACTGCCAGATCCGGATCTGCTGCAAGAAATTATCTGATACCTCCTGATTTTATTTCGGACCCTGGCCAGTTTGGTGCTGGTACAGATTGGCAGGATGTAATGTTTAGAACAGCGCATACAAATAATCTATTGCTTTCTTTAAGCGGTGGAACTGACAAAACTAGTTATCTTTTTTCTGCTGGTTATTTAGACCAGGATGCAGTACTGATTGGCAATTTTTATAAGAGACTTAGTTTACGCACCAACATCCGGCAAAAAATTTCAGACAAAGTTACTGCCGGGCTTAATCTTTCCTTTATTGGTGCTCATGACCGCACTGACGGAACGACTGGTAAAAGTGATGTGGTGAGTTTAGGTATTCAAAGCGATCCTATCTTTCCTGAATATAATGAAAATGGGAATCTTGGATATTTAGATCCAAATTCTGTGTGGAACCGATTTACAGGCTATGAAGTGCAACTTTGGAATCCGCACTCTTTAATAGATTATGCCGACAAGCTTAATAAAAACTACAATACGTTAGCTAATCTATATCTGGAATATCAGCCAATAAAAGATCTTACTTTAAAAGGAACGCTTAATGGAAATTTGAATAATATAAACTATAGTTCGTATTGGACATCTGGTCAAGGTTACGGTTATTCTTTTGTGCTTCCTGCTTCAGGCTCTGTAAGAAATTTTACAGCGTTTAACTGGCTTTCAGAATTGATTGCTACTTATAATAAGACAATTGGTGATCACAATTTTGGTTTAGTTGCAGGATACAGCGCACAAAAGCAGCGTTATGATTCGACAAGTCTTAATGGGTCGGAATATCCTAATGATCTTGTGAAAACAATTAATGCGGCTGGTGTTGTAACCAAAGGTCCTTGGAATGGTTCGAGCGAATGGTCGCTGCTTTCTATGTTAGGCAGGTTAAGCTATGGTTATAAAAACAAGTATTTTTTTAATGCAACGATTCGTCGTGATGGCAGTTCAAGGTTTGGGCCGAATAGTAAATGGGGCTTGTTTCCTTCTGCATCTGCAGCATGGGTTATATCGGATGAGAACTTTATGCAGAACCAGGAATTTGTTAATAACCTAAAGCTAAGAGTGAGTTATGGTAAAACCGGTAACAACCTTATTCCGAATTATGGTTCTGTTCCTTTATTAGGCTCTTCAAGATACTCGAATGGAACGGGTGCGCTAAATGGTTTGGGTGTAATATCATTAGGTAACTCTGATCTTGAATGGGAAAAGACAGATCAGTACAATATTGGTATTGATCTCGCAATGCTTAATAACAGGATCAATATAACACTGGATGCCTATAAGTCAGTAACTAAAGATATGTTGCTAAATGTTCCCGTTCCTGCATACACCGGTTTTGTTACACAGTTAACAAATATTGGAAGTATGCAAAATGTTGGCGCAGAGTTCATGATTTCGAGTAAAAATATTGTTTCCGACTTTAAATGGAATACAGATTTTAATATATCATTTAACAGAAATAAAGTACTCAAATTAGGTGGCAACAACGCACCCATAGAAATAGACGAATGGGGGTACTTTGTAACTGAAGTGGGACAGCCATTAGCTAATTATAAAGGCTACATTTTTGACGGTGTATATAACAACCAGGCACAGGCCGACGCTTCTGCTCATTATGCTGGCGCTGCTCCCGGAGATCCAATTATCAGAGATGTAAATAACGACGGAGCGATAACATCAGCGGACCGTACCATTTTGGGAAATTCTCAACCTGATTTTTCAGCAGGCATTGTCAATACAGTTTCTTATAAGGGAGTAGAGTTTTCGTTTATGTTTCAGGGTGTTTTTGGAAATGAAATATGGAATCAACAAACACGGTTCAGTAAGTTCTGGAATGCAAGTCGTAATTCCTATGCTATTTCAAATGATTATTGGCGATCAGAACAGGATCCTGGTAACGGCCAGATATTTAAACCTTATGCAATATATCCGGCAACAACACAAGGAAAGGCGGCTTATATCCAGGGCTATTCCAATTATTGGATGGAAGACGGAACCTTTGTAAGGCTGAAGAACATTCGCTTATCTTATACTATCCCGGCAAAAATCACGGCTCGTACGCCTTTTCGTAATGCGAGGGTTTATGTAAATGCAGAAAACGTTTATGTGTGGAGTGATTATGTTGGGTTTGATCCACAAAACAGTACGTATTCGGTAGGGGCTAATACAGTTGCTGCGCTGCCAGGACAAAATGGAGGTAATGTTAGTAATCCGCCGGGCTTAATGTTAGGCGCGGATTATGGAGCTTACCCAATTCCAACAACAGTGACATTTGGTGTAAAAATGGATTTTTAGATCATCAAAATTTACAAGAAATGAAAATTTCATATATACGATATTGTCTGTCTTTTTTAATTGTTGCTTTTGTTGCATCTGGTTGCGGCAAGTCTTTTCTTGAACTGGCGCCGCTTTCAAACAGTAATGTCAATAATTTCTTTAAAACAAAGGCGGATTTTAATCTTGCGGTTAACAGTGCCTATAGCACGCTTTATACGATCTATGCACCAAAAGGCTCCATGTCGTTTACCGGCGAGTTAATGTCTGACAATACTACTGTTTCGATACTTGCAATCTCCGGCTCTTTTACAATTGTAGACCAGCAGGCATTTAGCGATTATTCAATTGCATCAACTAATACCGGAGCCTATAATTTTTGGGTAGATCATTACACATCTTTGTATCAACCAAATATAATTCTGCAAAAATTAGGCGAAGTTGATTTGGGAGATGTTGCTTACGAAAGTATGATTGAAGGTGAAATGAGATTCCTCAGAGCCTTATATTATTTTAATCTTGTTCAACTGTTTGGTGATGTACCATTGGTTACAACACCTGTTCAAGGTAGTGCTGCATACGATATTGGACGCTCACCAAAGGCTGAAGTATATGCGCAAATTATAAATGATCTTCAGTTTGCTGGAACGAATCTTCCGAATCCGGGAAGCGAGCCTGCAAAAGGCCGTGCAACAAAAGGAGCTGCTAAAACCTTATTAGGAAAAGTTTATTTAACCATGGGTGATAAATCTTCGGCTGCTACCATATTACAGGAAGTATATACAGCTTACAATGTAAACACCTATGATCTGCTGCCCAGTTTTCAATCACTTTGGGGTAATACAACTGCTTTTAAAAATACCAAAGAATCCATTTTTGAAATACAATATCTTGGTGGTGTTGGTAATCCATACAATAGTTTGTGGACGGCTTTTCAGCCCTTTGAAAACAGGGTTTTTTTGGGTCAGGCTGGTGGAATGAATATGGTGACAGAAGATCTATATGATGAATATGAAGCAGGCGATGCGCGCAGAGATATTTCTTTTTATACTGGTTATACCAAAGATGGAGTTTTTGTACCTGCAAAATTTAATAAGAAGTGGGTTGACTTAACGGCGCCATTAGATGGAGCTCAGCAGGCAGCCAATAATAATTTTATGATACTGCGATATGCGGACTTATTATTATTGCTTACCGAAGCCACAGACGATGCTCAATACATGAACAAAGTAAGAGCAAGAGCTGGCCTGCCTTTGTTTGGGACACCTGGTTATCCATCTGCAAAGTATCCAACATTGGAACTTGCATTGGAGCATGAGCGGAGAATGGAATTTGCGCTGGAATTTCAACGTTGGTTCGACTTGAAACGTACAGGAAGAGCAGTTGCTGTGTTGAGCGCAAAAGGGAAAGATGTGAATCAAAATAAATTGTTATTGCCCATTCCGCAATATGCAATAGATCAAAATCCAAATTTAAAACCTCAAAATCCAGGCTATTAATTTTTTATAACTCTCGATAGAAGCTTAAGTAAAACTATTTTCATTATGTCTAAATCAACTCTCGGAATTATTATAGGTAACAGGGATTTTTTTCCTGACAGACTGGTTGCTGAAGCCAGAATCGAATTGATCGATTATTTAAAGGGACTGGATATTACCCCGATCATGTTAAGTGATGCGGATTCCAAATTAGGCGGCGTTGAAACCTTTGCAGAAGCACAAAAGTGCGCGGCATTATTTCGTGAACATCGTGATCAGATCGATGGCGTCTTAGTTGTCTTGCCCAATTTCGGTGATGAAAAAGGTGTTGCTGAAACCTTAAAGCTGGCAGAGTTAAATGTGCCTGTTTTAATTCAGGCCTATCCTGACGATTTAAATAAACTGGATGTTGTAAACAGAAGAGATGCCTGGTGCGGTAAGATTTCTGTTTGCAATAACCTATATCAGTATGGGATAAAATATACACTTACAAGCAGGCATGTAAGCCGTTTGCAGGATGATGATTTTAAAAAAGATCTCTTGAATTTTGTCGCGGTTTGTCGTGTAGTAAAGGGATTACGCAAAGTACGTATTGGTGCAGTAGGTGCAAGGCCGACAGCTTTCAATACCGTTCGTTATAGCGAAAAAATATTACAACGAAATGGTATTTCGGTAACAACAGTTGACCTGTCTGAAATTTTGGGTAATGCAAATAAACTAACCGGCAACGATCAATCCGTAAAAGACAAGCTTGAAAAAATTCATGCTTATACTTCTGTTGGTAAAACTCCAAATGATAAACTCATTCAAATTGCAAAGCTTGATGTAGTGCTTGAAGAATTTATGCAAGCCAACGCCCTGGATTGTACAGCTATTCAGTGCTGGACTTCCTTGCAGCAAAACTATGGTTGTAATGTTTGTACAAGTATGAGCATGATGAGTGAGAATATGCTACCAAGCGCTTGTGAGGTAGATGTAACGGGCACTTTAAGCATGTATGCGATGCAACTGGCAAGTGGATCACCAAGTGCTTTGGTAGACTGGAATAATAATTATTCAGATGATGATACCAAATGTGTATTATTTCATTGCGGCAACTGGGCCAAATCTTTCCTGCCAGATATTAGTATAAGTACAGCACCAATTTTGGGAACAACGGTTGGGACTGATAATACTTATGGCGCTTTAGATGGCCGCACACCGGCAATGCCGCTTACTTATGGACGTATCAGCACTGATGATTGCAAAGGTGTCATCAAAGCTTATGTGGGAGAAGGAGAGTTGACGGACGATGAATTGAAAACCTTTGGTAACAGGGCTGTAGCACAGATCAACGATTTGCAAGGCTTGATGAAACATGTATGCCGCAACGGTTTCGAGCATCATGTGGTGATGAATGCCAGCAAAACAGCAGGTATTTTAAAAGAAGCAATGGTGAATTATTTGGGTTGGGAAACTTATGTACACGGATAGTCAATGGTGAATAGTGAATAGGCAATAGTTCATTGATAATTTGTCATTCACGTTTAGTGCTTCTCAACCCTTCATTCATTACTCACTATTCATTTACTCATTCAATATATGACAACAAAAGAATTAAAACAAAAATCTGTTGAGTATCGTAAAAAGATACTCAAATACATTGTAAAAGCAAAGGCTGGTCATACGGGCGGAAGCCTTTCCTGTACTGATATTTTAAATGTTTTGTACAATGAAGTAATGAATGTATCTCCGGAAAATTTTACTTCGCCGGATCGGGATCGTTACATTCAAAGTAAAGGTCATACCGTTGAAGCCTTGTTTGTTGTGTTAGCAGATCAGGGTTTCTTTCCTGAAGAAGATTTGGAGACTTTATGTCAATATAAATCTCATTACATCGGCCATCCTACACGTAAGGTAAAGGGCGTGGAACAGAATACCGGTGCCTTGGGTCATGGGCTTCCTATTGCGGTTGGAACTGCGCTCGCCGGAAAACTCGATCAAAAAAATTATAAGGTGTACACATTAATGGGCGACGGTGAAATGCCGGAAGGCAGCAACTGGGAAGCAGCTCTTACAGCAGCTCATTATAAACTGGATAACCTTTGCGTAATAGTAGATAAAAATACTTTGCAAATAACAGCTTCTACGGCTGACGTATGTAATACCGATCCATTGGATGAAAAGTGGAAAAGCTTTGGTTGGGCTGTAAAAGAAGTGAATGGTAATGATGTTGATGCTTTAAAGGAAGTATTACAAAGTCTGCCTTTTGAAGAAGGAAAACCAAGTGTGTTAATAGCGCATACAACTAAAGGTAAAGGTGTGAGTTATATGGAAAATGTTTTAAAATGGCATCATGGCGTACCAACAAAAGATGAGTATGAACAAGCTATTAAAGAGCTGGATGAGTCATTATTAACTATCTAAGAACGTAAATTAAAAATCCTTTTTGAAAGCATTATGGCAGAACAGATCAACACATTACCTTATAAAGCAAATCTTGAGGTTTATTCAGAAACGCTGCAGCGCCTTGCCGAAACCGATAGAAATATTATTGCTGTAACAAGTGATAGCCGGGGTTCAGGCAAGCTAGTGCCATTTGGCAAAAAATATCCGGATCAAATTATAGAAGTAGGCATTGCAGAACAAAATCTGGTAGGTGTAGCTGCGGGCCTCGCTTCCTGCGGGAAGAAAGTGTTTGCTACTTCACCGGCCTGTTTTCTTACAGCACGGGCGTTGGAGCAAATTAAGAATGATGTAGCTTATAGTAATAACCCTGTAAATGTAATTGGAATTAGTGCAGGCGTAAGTTACGGTGCTCTGGGAAGTACACACCACAGTTTGCATGACTTTGCGGCGTTACGGGCGATCAATAATATAACTGTAGTTGCGCCAGCTGACAATTGGGAAACTGCACAGGCGATTGAATTGGCGGCAAATATTGACGAACCTGTTTACTTACGATTTGGTAAAAAGCCAATGCCTTTGCTCAAAGAAAATAATAATGAAAAATTTGAATTTGGTAAGGGAAGGGTGATTGCTGAAGGCAATGATGTGCTGATCATCGGTTGCGGAGAAACCGTTTATCCTGCATTGGAGGCTGTGCAAATTTTAAAAGAAAAAGGTATAGCCGCAACTGTTGTTAGTATGCATACCATTAAGCCGTTAGATACAGCACTGCTTGCAAGGTTGGCCTCAACATGTAAAGCTATTGTTACTGTAGAAGAACACAGTATTTATGGTGGTTTGGGAGAAGCTTGTGCATCTTACTTATTGCAACATGGAATTTGCAAGCCATTTAAAATTGTTGGCATTCCTGATGAGTACACAGTAACTGGTTCGCAAGGCGAAATATTTGATCATTATGGTATCAATAAAGAAGGAATAAGTAAAGTGGTGGAAGCGTTATTAAAGTGAGCAGAGTTCCTATAAAACAGCATCGGTTTAAATATCATGAGTATGCAAAGCAAAATTTCTTATATCGTTGTCATATTGATGGCTGCATTTATCTTTTCTCAATGTGGGCAAAAAAGCCTGCTTCCAAAGAGAAAAAAATGGCGATCGTTATTTCAACACTCAATAATCCCTGGTTTGTTTTTCTTGGAGAGAAAGCTGCTGAAAAGGCGAAGTCATTGGGATATGAAACCAAGTTGTTTGATTCTCAAAATAACTCAGCTTTAGAAAGTGATCATTTTGATAATATCATTGTTGAGGGGTTTAACGCCATCCTTTTTTATCCTACAGATGCTGACGGATCGGTTGCAAATGTTCAAAAGGCAAAAACAGCGGGCATTCCCGTGTTTTGTATGGATAGAGAAATTAATTCTATTGATGCGGCAACTTCACAAATTCTGTCTGATAGTTATTCGGGAGCGGTTGCCATTGGGAAATATTTTGTTCAGGAACTTGATAAAAAGGGAAACTATGTAGAGTTACTGGGTTTGGTGGGTGATAATAACACATGGGCAAGATCTAAAGGGTTTCATAGTGTTGTAGATAATTACAAAGATCTTAAAATGGTGGCGCAACAAAGTGCAGACTTTGATCGAAACAAAGCAATGGAGGTAATGGAATCTATTTTACAGGCACATCCAAATATTGACGGTGTGTTTTGTGGTAATGATGCAATGGCGATGGGAGCTTATCAGGCTTTATTGTCTGTTGGTAAAGCAGATAAAGTAAAAGTGTTTGGTTTTGATGGGGCTGATGATGTAATTGCTGCAATAAATGATGGTAAGGTTTACGCAACAGGCATGCAGTTTCCTTTAGTGATGGCGCAAACCGCTGCTCAGTTTGCTGATGAATACATTAAAGGTAAACGAGATTTCCCCAAAAAATACCGGTAGCTGTAGAATTGGTTACCAAAAAAATGTTGATGATTATGTAGCGTATGGAAAAAAATAAATCTACTTAACGACTTGGATTGTAAAACGAATGCCACATGAACAAATTTATTAAATACGGATTGTTGCTGGTTGTAATAGCATTGCTGGGTTACAATTCTGTCTATATAAAAAACTTAGCGATGTGCAGGCGTCGAAGGGAGAAAAGTTTGATGCGGCAGCCTATGTTAGAAGTATATGGAATGATCAGTTGCAAAAAAAGCTGGACAGTGCCATCGATATTTCTATACTTAGACAATCCCTGCAAAGCGGATCGGATAAGGCTTTTGACGAAAATACCCATGCATTGGCAATAGGTAATTACCGCTACGCATTGGTTAAAGGTATAGCCGTTGTGGATAAAGTAAATCAGGATGATGTCACTATTCTAATTGAATCTCAACCAAACTTTAAAGCCACACTCGCTACGGAATTTGTTTATGGGAATGCGCTGAGAGATGCGTCAGGTCTGATAGATCTTAAAGCTTTTCCGAATACTAATGATTTGAATGCAGTGTCAGAAGAATTAAACAGGATGGTGCGCAATAAAGTAGTGCCATCCATTAAACCATTATTGAAGGTTGGAAGCAAAATTGAATTTACTGGTGCCATTGAACTTAATAAAGAACATGTTCGTTTCGACAATATTGAAATTATTCCTGTCAGAATAAAAACAGTTTCCTGATGTTGATAGCCAAAAATATTACTAAAAAGTTTGCCGGTGTCACAGCGCTGAACAATGTGAACCTGGAGTTATATCCCGGCAAGGTAAATGCAATTGTAGGGGAAAATGGCGCGGGTAAATCAACACTTATGAAAATCCTTTCCGGAGTACATACGCAATACGAAGGGGAGATTATTTTTAAAGGTGAGAAAGTTTCTTTTAGATCCACAAAAGATGCCGAAGATGCGGGTATTGCAATTATCCACCAGGAGCTAAATCTTGTTCCTCATTTAAGTATTTCAGAAAATATTTTTCTTGGCCGGGAAATTACAAACGCTATAGGAATATTGGATAAGGCTGTTATGAATAGCCAGACAAAGGAACTTCTAAAAAAATAAACTTAAATGTAAGCCCCGACACGCCTGTCTCAAAACTAAAGGTCGGGCAACAACAATTAGTTGAAATTGCCAAAGCGCTTTACACCAACGCTGAGGTGATAATAATGGATGAACCTACTTCAGCAATAACTGATAAAGAAGTCGATAATCTTTTTGATACTATTGATGAACTCAAAGCAGAAGGAAAGATCATTGTTTATATTTCTCATAAATTAAAAGAACTATTCTTAAAGGCAGATTATTATACGGTATTGAGAGATGGGGCTACCATTACTTCGGGAGAAATGAAAAGTATTTCTCAGGATGAGTTAGTTGAAAAGATGGCAGGAAGGAAGATTGTAATTGAAAAAAATATTTCAGATGTTATTTTCAGCGAACCATTAATGCAGATTAAAAATGTCTGTCTCAAAAATGGTGAAGATCTGTCTGATTTATTAGTAAGCGATGCTTCTTTCACGCTGCACAAAGGCGAAATATTAGGCTTGTATGGCTTAATGGGCGCTGGACGAACCGAATTGATTGAAACGATTTTTGGTTTGCATCCTAAACGTAGCAGTGGAGAAATTTGGATTGAGGGAGAAAAGAAAAACATTACAACGCCAGCCAGGGCAATCAATTCGGGTGTGATGCTGGTACCCGAAGACCGTAAGTTACAGGGTTTATGTCTCGGCTTGGAGGTTCGTTCTAATATTAGTGTTACTGTTTTAAAACAGTTAGAGCAAAACGGTCTTTTTCTGAATGGAAGAAAAGAAAAGGTTTTGGCAAAAGATTATATCGATCAGTTAAATATAAAAACAGCGTCGCAGGAAACACTCTCCAAAAATCTAAGTGGTGGTAATCAACAAAAAATTGTGATTGCCAAGTGGCTTGCAAAAAAGCCAAAAGTATTGCTGCTTGATGAACCTACACGCGGAATTGATGTGGGAGCTAAATCCGAAATATATAAACTTATTAAAGAACTGGCTGCAACAGGCGTCGGAGTTGTTGTTGTTTCATCTGAAATACCTGAAATTCTTGCGCTTGCTAATCGTGTGTTGGTAATGTGCGAAGGCGAAATTACGACAGACATGCCGATTGCTGAAGCCAGCGAGGCAACTATGTTAACTCATGCAATTCATAAAAATTAAGTAACATAAAATGGCGGTTATCAATAATACTTATAAACAACGTATCAAAAGTTTGCAATCACTTATTGCGTTAGTGCTGCTCTGCCTGGTGCTAAGTGTATTGACCGATACTTTTTTACAGCTGATAATGGCCTCAATGTGTTGCGCCAGACTGCTGTAAATATTTGTATCGCTACAGGAATGACACTTGTTGTATTAACAGCTGGCATCGACCTTTCCGTGGGATCTATCCTTGCCTTGTGTGGTGCCGTAGCAGCGGGTTTACTGAAAAACGGGATCGCATTGCAGTCTTCCGATACTTATATCGGATTCACAATTCTTGGTGTAATATTGGCAGCATTGATCATCGGCGGATTATTAGGTTGGTTCAATGGTTTTGTTATTACAAAGTTCAAGGTGCCTCCCTTTGTTGCAACTTTAGCAATGCTCACCATAGCCAGAGGCTTTACAATGTTATACACTAAAGGCCAGCCAATAAGTAACCTTGGACCAGACTTCGCATTTATAGGAGCAGGTTCATTTTTAGGTATTCCAGTACCAGTCTGGATTGCGGCCATAGTTGTTCTGGTTGCTGTGATAATTACAAGGCAAACTAGATTAGGTAGATATATTTATGCAATAGGCGGTAATGAAACTGCTGCACGTTTTTCCGGTATTAATATATCAAAAGTAAAGATGATCGTTTATTCACTAGCTGGTGCGATGGCGGCCGTTGGCGGTATTATTGTTACATCACGTTTGGATTCCGCGCAGCCCAATGCTGGCGCCAGCTACGAGCTGGATGCAATTGCTGCCGTGGTTATTGGCGGAACTTCTTTAAGTGGCGGACGCGGTACTATTTTAGGCACTGTTATGGGCGCTATTATTATTGGTGTATTAAATAATGGTTTGGTATTGCTCAACGTATCACCTTTCTGGCAACAGGTTGTAAAAGGCGGTGTTATATTGTTGGCGGTTATTATTGATAAATTAGATAAGAAGGAATAGGAATTTTATGAACCTATCTGTTCTGCAAATGGCATCGATCTTGCGTCGCACTCTTCAACTGAAGTACAATAATGAACAATAATTCTAAGCTAAAAATAGTAATTAAAAAATATCAATTCTAAATAGCAGATGTCTTTCATTCTTTCTATAGATCAGGGTACAAGCGGCACAAAAGTTATAATTGTGAATGCAGCTGGGCAAGTTGTTGCAAAAGGTGCTGAAGTGTTGCAAACAAAATATTTTGGAACAGGTTTTGTCGAGCAGGATCCTAACGATATATACTCAAATGTATTGGAAGCTGTCGAAAGATGTTTAACAGATTTTGCTACTAATGGGTTTTATAAAAGTGACATTAGAGCTATTGGAATTTCTAATCAAAGAGAAACTTTTGTTATCTGGGATAAAGATGGAAAACCTCTACATCCAGCTGTAGTATGGCAATGCAAACGTTCTGTTTCTATTTGTGAAGAGCTTAAAGAAAAAGGATTGTCAGAGATAGTTCATGCCAAAACAGGTCTTGTTATTGATCCTTATTTTTCAGCAACAAAATTGATTTGGCTGGTTCAAAACAAACCGGAAATTAAGGAAGGTCTTAATAAAGACGATGTCTTTTTTGGGACAATTGATAGTTGGTTACTATATAAATTAACAGATGGTAAAGAGTATGCAACAGATCATACTAATGCCTCCCGAACGTTGTTCTTTAATATACATACACTTGAATGGGATCAGGAATTATTGAATCATTTTGGATTGAGCCAGTTACAACTGCCGGCAGTTAAATCTTCGTCCGAATATTTTGGCGAAACTACAATTGACGGATTATTGGATCATCACGTTCCCATTATGTCAATGATCGGCGATTCTCACGCAGCTGCATTTGGCGAAGGTTGTTTTGATTCAGGAACGGCAAAAGCCACGTTGGGAACAGGTTCCAGCATCATGATGAATATTGGCGATCAACCTGTTTCTTCAAAAAACGGTATGGTAACTACTATTTGCTGGAGTATTCCTAGTTGTGTAAATTATGCCTTAGAAGGTGTTATTGTTACTTGCGGTGCAACTATTGAATGGTTAAAAAATGAAATCGGGCTTTTTGCTGACATTAAAGCAACGGCTGACATGGCTTTATCCGTCCCTGATAATGGTGGTGTTTATTTGGTACCTGCTTTTAGTGGTTTAGGCTCTCCACACTGGCAGATGGATAGAAAAGCGTCTATTACAGGAATGACTTTTGGAACCAATAAAAATCATATTGTTAGAACAGCCCTGGAATCCATTCCTTATCAGATCAAAGATGTGATCAATGCTATGGAAAAGGATACGAAGTTGGTTTTAAAGCAATTGATGACAAATGGTGGATTATCGTCGAATAAATTTGTGATGTCTTTTTTAACCGATGTGTTAAATAAACCTGTTTCAAAAAGTGTGATGGCCGATGTTTCGGCTTTAGGTGCCGCTTACATGGCGGGGCTTGCAACAGGAGTTTTTAAAGATATAAAGGCACTTCGAAATTTAAAAGTTGATAAAGAACTGTTGAATCCTTCGAATAATGTACAAAAAACTCAGCAGTGGTATGAAGGATGGATCAACATTATTGAAAATAAAATTTAGCATGAATTTACTTAAGAATTGGATTATTATACTAATGGTATTTGTCGCTGGCGATATTTTTGCCCAGCCGACTGTTCTGAAATTTGAAGACTTCAAACATTATGTTGACAGGTTCAATACAATGGAAGATGAACCGATCGTACAAGCTATACCCAACAGCGAGTCTTGGGAGTGGATGAAAAAAATATTCCGTTGTTTGAATCTCCCGACAAAAATTTTGAGGAAATATTTTACTTCCGATGGTGGACGCTACGGAAACATATTAAAAAGACTGAGCAAGGGTATGCCTTCACAGAATTTTTGGTGCAGCGTTCGTATGCTGACAAATACAATCTTATCAGTAGTGGTTTGGGGCATCATATTTATGAGTCCCGCTGGCTGCATAATCAGGAATATATGAATGATAATTTGCGTATATGGTACCGTGGGAATGATGGACAACCTTTAAAGAAATTACGCGCCTTTAGCAGTTGGAATATCAATGCTATTTATAATCGCTTTTTAGTTAACGGTGACAAAACTTTCTTAAAAGAATATTATCCTGATCTAAAAAATGATTACGCCGCATGGGAAGCCGAAAAGCGTAACCCAAAAGATCTTTTTGGCAATTTGATGTAAGAGATGCCATGGAAGAGACCATCAGTGGAGGAAGAAGAGAGAAAAATCCTCGGCCTTCAATTAACGGATACATGTACGGAAATGCAAATGCATTAGCCGCTATTGCTAAGTTATCGGGCGATCAGGAAGCGGTGGGATTATTCACACGCAAAGCTGACAGTATAAAATTAGATGTTCAGCAAAAACTCTGGAATACACGAAGCCATTTTTTTGAAGTAAGAAAAGAAAAAGGAGATACGTTGGCAAATGTGATGGAAGAAATTGGTTTCATTCCCTGGTATTTTAATTTGCCAGATAGTAAATACAGTGAAGCATGGAAACATTTAATGAATCCAAAGCATTTTAATGCGCCAGTTGGTATTACAACAGCAGACAGAAGCCATCCTGGTTTCAGAACACATGGCTGCTGTAAATGTGAGTGGGACGGCGCTGTATGGCCATTCGCTTCTTCGCAAACATTAACCGCTATGGCCAATCTGCTTAATAATTATCAGCAGAAATATGTTAATAAGTCTGATTACTTTATACAATTATCAAAATATGTCACTTCACAACATAAAGAAGGCAAGCCATACATCGGAGAATATATGGATGAGAAAACGGGTATGTGGTTAACCGATGATGAGCGTGGACGTTATTATAATCATTCAACTTTTAATGATCTTGTTATTTCAGGATTGGTTGGCCTTCGTCCGCGTGCTGATAATATTATTGAGGTAAACCCCTTGTTACCGGCAAAAACATGGGATTGGTTCTGTCTTGATAATGTGTTGTATCATGGAAAGATCATCACTATTATTTGGGATAAGACAGGTAAAAAATATAAAAAAGGTAAAGGGCTTAGTGTATGGAGTGATGGTGAAAAAGTAGCTTCTTCTAAAAAGCTGAAAAAGATTACCGGTAACTTGTAGCAACATGATAAAAAGATTTCTGATCTTATTTTTTCTTGGAGTATTTTCTACGGCAGCTGAAGCAAAACTGGTTGTACCCAAAATTTTGGGTAATAATATGGTCTTGCAGCAAGGTGTGCCAGTGGCTATTTGGGGCTGGGCAGATCCTGGAAATAAAGTTACTGTTACTTTTAAAGGTAAAAGCAAAGTAACCGTTGCTGATACTGAAGGGGACTGGAAAGTTTATCTCGATCCCGTGAAAGCCTCATTCGATGCGGCTTTACTAAATATTACAACATCAGAAGAACATATACAATTAACAAATGTATTAGTAGGAGAGGTGTGGTTATGTTCCGGTCAATCTAATATGGAATTCCCAATGCGTAAGTTAGAGAAGCTCAAACCACCGCCTGGTGTAGATTGGCCGGTAAACGAACTTGAAAAAGTTGATAATAAATTCATTCGCACCTTTTTGGTAGAAAGAAAAAAATGCAGCCCGATTCAACCCATTCTGGCTGGTCTCTAGTTACTGACCCTGCTTTGCATAATTTCTCTGAAGTTGCCTACTTTTTTGCAAAACAACTCAGTAGCAAACTGAAAGCTCCTGTCGGTATTATCTCTGCAGCCATTCCCGGTAGCGGTATAGAACCCTGGATGCCTAAAGAAGCGCTGTTGAAGGAAATTTTTTTCAAAATCCGCAAGGCGATCCAACTCGAAGCATCAGTAACGATGCGGGTAAATTTTATACAACCATGATTGAGCCATTGATACCTTTTGCGATTAAAGGTTTTTGTTGGTATCAGGGAGAGAATAATTGCTTTCTAAATGAACGTATAGAATACAGTTACAAGATGAAAGCGCTGATTAACTACTGGAGAGAAAAATGGAATAGTAAAAATCTTCCGTTTTACTATGTTCAAATAGCACCTTACTATTATTCTAAAGCAACTGATCGGCCTTACACAGTTTATAGCGAGCCTGCTTTTTGGGAAGCGCAGTCGGCAGTACTTAAAGTTCCAAATACAGTAATGATCGCAACTATTGATTTGAATGATGATCTTGCTGATTTGCATCCTGTAAATAAATGGGATGTAGGTGAACGCCTTGCCGGTGCTGCATTAAGCAAAACCTATAAGATCAATAATGCGCCGGCAATGGGTCCTGTTTTCAAGTCGGCTTTTAAAAACGGAAATACGTTCGTTATTGATTTTGATTATAAAGGAAAAGGTTTAAAAAGCAAAGACGGGGAACCATTAAACTGTTTTGAAGTGGCCGATATACATGGGGATTATCACGAAGCAGTTGCAAAAATCAATAACAATAAGGTTTATGTTTTTGCAGAAGATGTGAGCGACCCTTATTCTGTTCGATTTGCATGGAGGGAAGATGCAAAACCAAATCTGGTAAATTCAGCAGGATTGCCCACGCTTCCATTTAGAACCAATAATCCAATTGTAGAAAATTTTTATTGAGTATGACCAAGTGTATTTTGATAATATTTTTTTGTTAACTGTAATATCTGGCCTAGCTCAGGAAACAGAAGTGCAATACTTAAGTGGTCGAGGCAATAATGATATGGTGCAATGGGATTTTTATTGTACCAATGGAACGAATTCAAAGAAATGGTTAAAGATTGGCGTGCCCTCCTGTTGGGAACTACAAGGTTTTGGCAAATATGATTATGGCTTTGCCAAGGACAGTATTCGTGGCAAAGAAAGTGGATTGTATAAAAAAGCCTTTGCTGTGCCTGCATCTTGGAAGGATAAGGTGATTAATATTGTTTTTGAAGGAGTGATGACAGATGCCGAAATAAAAATAAATGGTAAGCTTGCTGGCGTAAAACATCAAGGCGCTTTTTATGCTTTTAAATATGATATAACAAAGTTGCTGAAGTATGGAAAAGATAATTTGCTTGAAGTAAAAGTAGATAAACATTCAGCTAATAAAACAGTGAATGCAGCCGAGCGCGAAGCTGACTATTGGATATTTGGCGGCATATTCAGGCCGGTTTGGCTGGAAGTGTTGCCAAAAACACATATAAATAATGTAGCGATTGATGCAAAAATGGACGGAACATTTAATGCACAAATAGATGTTTCGGGGGAAATAGATAAAGCGATTGTTCAGTTGTTTGATATTAATGGAAAGCAAGTGGGACAAGACTTTCAGGGAGTTATATCACATGGCATTGTAAATTTCAGCACGAAGTTTAGTAACGTAAAACAATGGAACAGCGAAGCGCCTCATCTTTATAAAGCTGTTTTTTCTATTTATATAAACGGAAAAATAGCGCATACAATTTCGAAAAAATTGGATTCAGAACAGTAGAAGTGAAGCAGCGCGATGGTATTTATGTCAACGGTGTAAAGATGAAATTCAAAGGTGTGAACCGGCATTCATTCAGACCTGAAAGCGGTAGAACTACCAGTTATAAAAATAGCGTGGAAGATGTGTTGCTGATTAAAGAGATGAATATGAATGCAGTTCGGATGAGCCATTATCCGCCAGACGGTCATTTCCTTGATGTTTGTGATTCTTTGGGATTATATGTAATTGATGAGCTGGCTGGCTGGCATGGCCATTATGATACGCCAACCGGAAGCTTGCGTGTAAAAGAAATGATAGAACATGACCGCAACCATGCTTCCATTGTTATTTGGGCTAATGGAAATGAAGGCGGCAGCAATCCTGAATTAGATCCATTATTTACGAAATATGATTTGCAAAACAGAGTGGTGATTCACCCTTGGCAATTGCATAATGGCATTGAAACACAGCATTATCGTCAATACAATTATGGCGTAGGTAATTATGATAATGGCCCCGAAATAGTGATGCCTACTGAGTTTCTGCATGGTTGGTTTGATGGCGGTCATGGAGCAGGCTTGGAAGATTACTGGAAAAATATGTGGAGTAACCCGTTAAGCGCTGGCGGTTTTCTTTGGGATTTTGCAGATCAGGCTGTTGTAAGAAAAGATAAAAATGATTCGTTAGATACGGATAAAAGCCGCGGTGCAGATGGAATTGTTGGGCCGCATCACGAAAAAGAAGGAAGCTTTTTCACGATCAAAGAAATATGGAGTCCTGTCTTTTTTGAACGGAAAGAAATTACTGAAGTTTTCGATGGAAGATTGAATATTGAAAACAGATATCAATTTACGAATACAAATACCTGCACGTTTACTTGGAAGTTAAAACGTTTTGATTTTAACAATGAAAAAGAAATAGAGGGTTTAATAACTGCTCCGAATATTTTACCAAACAATAAAGGATCCATACAAATAGACTTGCCGACAAATTGGAAAGACTATGATGTTTTATATGTTACTGTAAAAGATCAATATCAAAAGGAATTGTTTACCTGGAGTTTTCCTATCAAGAGGCCAAAACAAAAGACTGAAGAGCTAATTAAAAATAATTCAGCTAAACATGATGTAAAGATTTCTGAACAGGAGGGAGGTTTCGTAGTGAAAATAAACGACATTGAACTGGTAGTTAATAAAACAAATGGGTTGCTAAAAAAAGTAAGTAATAAAAATGGAATCGTTCCATTATCCAATGGCCCTATCGTTCAGGAAGGGGCTACTAATTTCTCTGGAATATCTTATAAATACGATGATGAGAAAAACTTAGTCATTAGTTCTACTTATGATAAAATAAAAAGCTTCAACACGTTGCAATGGACTATTTATCGTAATGGCTGGGTGAAGTTGACCGTTCATTATTTTCCTGATTCGCTTCATACTAAAATGCTGGGCATCAATTTTGATTTACCGGAAGATCAAATCCGATCGGTTACTTATATGGGCAGTGGCCCTTACCGTGTTTGGAAAAACAGGTTGAAAGGAGGATCATTTGGTGTATGGAAAAAAGATTACAACAATACAGAAACCGGCGAAAGCTGGAACTATCCTGAGTTTAAAGGATACCATGCTAATTTTTACGAAGGTTTTTTTAATACGGATAAACAAAGTTTTGCAGTTGCTACAGAAACGGAAGATTTGTTTTTGCGTCTTTATTCTGCCAAGTGGAAAACAGATCAATGGCATAATTATGAACCGTGGTTTCCGGCAGGCGATATTTCTTTTATGAATGCGATTCCATCAATTGGTTCGCGCACGCAAACAAGAGAAACAACCGGCCCCATGGGGTTGGATAATATTTTTACGATTATGAAAAAGATCCAACACGCGCGCTCAAAATTGTGTTGTGGTTTAATTTCAATACCAATATTAAATAAATGCTATGCTTCTAAATAAAAAATATAAACTGTCGCTATTGTTATTGTTGTTGTTTTCTTATTTAGTGGAGGCGCAGGTACAAGTACAAAATTTACTGGTAGAGCAACAGTCTCATCCCATTGGTATTGCTACTTCGCAACCACGGTTTAGCTGGCAAATCACATCTGATAAAAGAAATGTAGAACAAACAGCTTATGAAATAATTGTTGCTAGTTCAAAAACCAACATCGAAAAAAGTCTGGGAGATGTATGGTCGTCAGGAAAAATAAATACAGATCATTCCATCCTCGTTCCGTTTAAAGGCAGCCAACTTTATCCTAATCGTTACTACTATTGTAAGGTAAAAGTATATACCAATAAGGGCGATATTGCTTGGAGCAAGCCCATGTTTTTTACATTGGGTTTTATAAATAAGTCTGATTGGAAAGCGCAGTGGATCGGTTATGAAAAAGCCTTTCCCTGGGATAGTATTTCGCAATGGTCGCGCTTATCTGCCCGCTATTTTAGAAAGGAATTTTCCAGCTCAAAAAAATAAAGAAAGCCTTTGTAAATATTGTAGGACTTGGAATGTATGAGCTACAGATCAACGGAAAAAGATCGGCGACCAAGTGTTAGCGCCTGCACCAACAGACTATCGGAAATCGGTACTGAGCAATACATTTGATGTTACAGAACATATTGCAACAGGCGATAACGCCATTGGTGTGATTTTAGGGAATGGTCGTTTCTTCACGATGCGGCAAAATTATAAGCCTCATAAAATAAACAATTTTGGGTTTCCCAAATTGCTCTTTCAATTAGATCTTATTTATGAAGATGGTTCTAAGCAAACAATTACATCCGATGAAACATGGAAGTTTACAGCTGATGGACCTATCCGAACTAATAATGAATATGACGGAGAAGAGTATGATGCCACTAAGGAATTGGGAAATTGGTCGACGACAGGATATGTAGATGATGACTGGTTAAAACCGCAGCTTGTTACAGCACCGGAAGGGAAAATTACGCCTCAACCGAATAAGCCCATGAAAGTGATGCAGCAGATAAAACCGCTGTCCATAAATAAACTTAAAGATGATGTTTATATTCTTGACATGGGTCAGAATTTTTCCGGGTGGATTCAAATCAAAGTAAAAGGAAAGAAAGGAGATAAGATAAAAATGCGTTTTGCTGAAAGCCTGCAACCCAACGGGGAGTTATATGTCGCTAATCTTCGCGATGCAAGAGTTACCGATGTCTATACATTAAAAGGTGAAGGCGAAGAAATATGGCATCCCACTTTTATTTATCATGGTTTTCGATATGTTGAAATTTCCGGATGGCCGGGAATACCCGATGTTTCTGACTTTGAAGGGCATTTGGTTTATGATCAAATGCAAACCACTGGCCAGCTAACTACTTCCAACGAAACGATTAATCAAATTATAAAGAACGCTTGGTGGGGCATTGCTTCTAATTATAAAGGAATGCCGGTTGATTGTCCGCAACGCAATGAGCGACAGCCCTGGCTTGGCGATCGTGCGCAAGGCGCTTATGGCGAAAGTTTTCTTTTTGACAATGCATCTTTATATGCAAAATGGTTAGATGATATAGAACAATCACAAACGCCCGAAGGCGCTATACCCGATGTGGCACCGGCTTTTTGGAATTATTATAGTGATAATGTAACCTGGCCCGGCACTTATATTTTAGTTGCCGATATGTTGCATCATCAATTTGGAGATGAGCGAAGTATCATTAAACATTATCCGTCTATGAAAAAATGGATGATGTATATGAAAAACAAATACATGCAGCATTATATTGTAACGAAAGATAAATATGGCGACTGGTGCGTGCCTCCCGAAGATTTAAAAATGATTAAATCGCAGGATAGTACACGAACCACCAATGGTGAATTGTTAGCAACAGCCTACTATTACAGGTTGTTGGGGATTATGGAAAAGTTTGCCAACCTCTCAGGGCAAACAAAAGATATTGCTGAATTTATAAGCCTTCGTAAAAATGTTAGGGCTGCATTCAACAAAAAGTTTTTTAATGAGAATACAGGAATGTATGATAATGGTACAGTAACTGCTAATTTATTACCCCTTTACTTTGAAATTGTTCCTGATAATAAAAAACAATTAGTGTTTGATAATATTATTAAAAGATTGGAAAAGGATAAAATGCATATCAGCACCGGCGTTATTGGAACGCAATGGCTTATGCGTGGTCTAACTGAAAATGACAGAGCTGACGCGGCTTTTACGCTGGCATCAAATAATACTTATCCAAGCTGGGGTTATATGATCGCCAATGGCGCTACCACTATTTGGGAGCTTTGGAATGGAAACACAGCTAATCCGCAAATGAATTCTCAAAACCATATTATGTTATTAGGCGATCTGCTGATATGGATGTTTGAAGACTTGGGTGGAATTAAAGCAGCTCAAGCTGCATTTAAAGAGATAGAAATGAAACCTTCATTTAGCGCAGGTTTAAAAAATGCTAAAGCTAATTATCAATCGGCTTATGGCAATATTGCCAGCGAATGGACGAATAACAATGGCGAGATAAAATGGACTATTGATGTACCTGCCAATAGCTCGGCGATTATTCACTTACCAGCAACTAACGAAAACTCAATTAAAGAATCAGAAAAAAATATAAAAGAAGTAGAAGGTGTGTCTTTTATTAAATATGAAAAAGGCGTTGCTGTTTTTCGTATCGGCAGCGGTCATTATCAGTTTACTAATTAATTCAATTTATGTTAAAGAAAAAGACAGCCTTATTCGCAATTGCATTTCTATTAGGATTTGTTCAGTTAAAAGCTCAGGATAATCAGGAACAACAAAAGAAAGCAGCAGAGTGGGTCGCTGATTTGAAATTATCGGACGCTATGAAAAAGATAAAGTTCAGGCGGCAATTACCAATCATCTTACAGCAGTTAAGGATTGGCACAATGCTCATCCTGTAACAGAAAATCCTGGAGGCGTGAACCCTGCAACAGGCAATGCTTTCAGCAATTTGGATTGGGAAGTGATCTATTGTTCGCAAAAACCGAAAACTGTTCATGAAAATTTAATGAATGTATTGAACGCAGAATTGTCTCCGGAACAAGTAGAAATGATTCTGGACAAATACACCATTGGAAAAGTGGCCTTCACGTTGAAAGGGTATGAAGCTATTGTACCTGATTTAACAGACAAAGAACGTGCAGAAATTTTAAAGAACCTGAAACAAGCACGTGAGCAAGCTATTGACTATAAAAGCATGAAGGAGATTTCAGCAATATTTGAAATTTATAAAACAAAGTGCGAGCAATATTTAAATAATAATGGCCGCAGTTGGCGCCAGTTGTTTAAAAATTATGTTGATAAAAGAAACGCCGAAAAAGCAACACAAAATAAAAAGTAATGACTATGATTTTTTTGCCGAAGGCAAACTTTGTGTTCTTTGTTTGCGAAGAATATGAATCATTCTTTGCGCTCTTTGTGTGATAATTTATCAAATTGGAATAGTTATTTAAGAAGTAGATTTAAAAATTGTTATGATGCGAATTAATACATTAATATTCTGTTTATTACTGTTTGCTGTTTCTCTTAACGCGCAAACAGATCGTTGGGAAAAAGGAATTCTTGTAGATGAATTTATTTTCGATACAGCATCCTTTCCTCAATCACATGCGGCTACAATTGTTGAAACCCCTGAAGGTATTGTTGCTGCCTGGTTTGGCGGAACTAAAGAAGGAAATAAAGATGTGTGTATTTGGACAAGCCATTTAAAAAATGATAAATGGACAGCGCCTGCAATGGTTGCGGATGGCGTATTAAATGATACATTACGATATGCCTGTTATAATCCTGTTTTGTATCAAGTGCCAAATGGCGAACTGTTATTGTTTTATAAAATAGGCCCTAACGTTGCTGGCTGGACCGGTTGGATGAAACGATCAAAAGATAACGGACATACCTGGAGTGAGCGCGAAGCTTTGCCAGACGGCTATTTGGGGCCAATCAAAAATAAACCAGAATTGATTAATGGCGTTTTGGTTTGTCCTTCAAGTACCGAAAAAGATGGCTGGCGTGTACATTTTGAATATACTAAAGATTGGGGAAAAACATGGACTAAATCTGCGCCAATAAATGATGGTAAGAAAATCTTAGCCATCCAGCCTTCTATACTAAAATACAAAAACGGAGATCTGCAAACACTAGGCCGTACACGCAATACGTTTATTTATCAAAGCTGGAGTAAAGATGGTGGTAAAACCTGGTCTGAAATGTCTGCGCTTGATTTACCTAATAATAACTCCGGTACGGACGCTGTTACATTGAAAGACGGCAGGCAAGTATTAGTGTACAATCATGTATTACCTGATACTAGTTGGGTTAGGGGTAAAGGGCCACGCACGCCATTAAATATTTCTCTTTCTAAAAATGGTAAAAAGTGGTATGCCGCTTTGGTGTTGGAAGATTCTCCGATTAGCCAATATTCTTATCCTTCGGTAATACAAAGTAAAGACGGGATGGTGCATGTAGTTTACACCTGGAGAAGGCAGAAAATAAAATATGTAAAAATCGATCCGTCTAAATTGAAACTTACTGAAATTAAAAATCAGCAGTGGCCTGGAAAAGTAGCAGCGAAGAAAGGTGTGGTTACTGATGATTGATTTTATCCGAATATGTAGGATGCCACATAATCGGAACGATGAACTGAGCGTAGCAATTGCGATGCCATAAATAAATAGCTTGTCATAAAAAAGTAAACGTGAAAAGTATTCCGGTAATTGATTTGGTTATAATAGTTCTGTACCTGATCGGTATGGTTTGGATAGGATTTTATTTTTCCAAAAAAATAAAAATGCAGATCAGTTTACAAAAGCTTCTGGTCGTATTCCCGGCTGGGCAATTGGCTTGTCTATTTATGCTACTTTCTTAAGCAGCAATACATTTTTAGGAGTACCCGGCAAAGCTTTCGGATCTAACTGGAATGCTTTTGTGTTCAGCATTTCCATGCCCGCGGCTGCTTTTTTTGCGGCAAAATATTTTGTTCCTTTTTATAGAAGAACTGGTGAAGTTTCTGCCTACACACATCTTGAAAATCGCTTTGGTCCTTGGGCGCGAACTTATGCTGTTGTATGTTTTGTATTAACACAGTTTGCAAGAATGGGTTCTGTGTTTTTCGGTATGGCGTTGAGTTTACAGGCTTTGCTTGGTTTTTCAATGGCTTCTATTATGATTGTTATGGGCATCTGTATTATTGTTTATACTGTAATGGGAGGGATGGAAGCCGTCATTTGGACGGAAGTAGTTCAGGGTATTTTAAAAACACTTGGCGCCTTATTGATTTTATATTTGGTATTGCGCGAAATTCCTGGTGGTATTGAAAAAGCTTATGAAATTGGAAAAGCGGATCATAAATTTAGCCTTGGCACGATGGATATGGATTTTACTCAATCCGGATTTTGGGTAGTGCTGTTATATGGTTTCTTTATCAATCTCAATAATTTTGGAATGGATCAGAACTATGTTCAGCGTTATCACACGGCTACAGATACGAAGCAGGCCAAGAAGTCTATCTGGCTTTGTGTAGCAATGTATGTTCCCGCATCCTTACTATTTTTCATTATTGGTTCTGCTTTATTTTCTTATTATCAATTGCATCCGGAACTTACGGAAGGTTTAAAACATGCCGTTGCTACAGAACGTTTAGGTATTGGCGCTTCTACGCAACAGATTAATGATTTGGCCGTTACTTTGCAACCTTCCGACTACGGAGACAAGGTGATGCCGCATTTTATGGTGTATAAAATTCCTAAAGTGTTTTTAGGTTTGATCATTGCTGCTATCCTTTCTGCCGGTATGAGTACGATTAGTTCTGGCATGAACGCCTGTGCTACTGTTTTTACAAAAGATATATACCAACGTTACTTTAAACCAGATTTGCATGGAAAAGCAGAATTGAAATTGCTTTACATTACAACTGTTATTTTTGGTGTTATGGGTTTAGCTACTGGCCTTGCTATGCTTGGTATAAAAAGTGTATTGGATGTCTGGTGGCAATTATCAGGTATTTTTGCTGGTGGTATGTTAGGTCTATTTTTGCTCGGTATTATGAGTAAGAATACAAAAAATAAACAGGCAATAATTGCAGTGATCGTGGGAATAATAGTTATTCTATGGTTGACTTTTTCACCTAAATTGCCTGCCGAATACGAATCCTTCAGGTCTGCACTTCACATTAATATGGTGATTGTTGTAGGTACTTTAGCGATATTTTTAAGCGGGGTTTTGATTACTTTTTTAAAAGGAAATAAAAAGAATACTAATGAAATTGTATAATCTGGACAATAAAATAACTGTTGAGCAGAACGGGTCTTATTATGTAATTGAAGATCTGAGTTGGGATGAATTGCTCAATCAAAAATCTATATACAAATATTTACTTGAAAAGATAAACAGTATCGAATCTGCTGGTAACGATAGCTGGACGAAGTCCAAAACGGTTAGTGTTCCGATCGGAACTCAGGAAGTTTGGGCAGCAGGTGTTACCTATTTACGTAGCAAGGTAGCTCGCATGGAGGAAAGTGAAGAAAGTGGCGGCGCTACTTTTTACGACAAAGTATATGATGCCGAACGCCCCGAATTATTTTTCAAAGCTAATGCTCATAGGGTAATTGCTTCGGGGGCAAAGTGCGCATCAGGCAAGATAGTAGCTGGAATGTACCCGAACCAGAACTGGTTTTAGTAGTGAATAAATCAGGAGAAATTATTGGCTATGCAATTGGCAATGATATGAGCAGCCGTAGTATCGAGGGAGAGAATCCATTGTATTTGCCGCAGGCTAAAGTATATGACGGAAGTGCTTCGATTGGTCCTTGCATTCTTGTTAAAGATGAAAATGAAATTGCACCGTCAACAGTAATTGCCATTGAAATTAAAAGAGAAGGTAAGAGTGTTTATGAAGCATCAACAACTATCGATCAGATGAAGAGGGGACATGAAGAATTGGTGAGTTTTCTCTACAAAGAATACAGTTTTCCTCAAGGCGCATTCTTAATGACGGGTACCTGTCTCGTACCCGATGATACTTTTACGTTAAACCGGGAAGATGAGATTGCCATAGCTATTGAAGGCATTGGTACACTTCATAATATTGTTGACTAAGGTTTTGCAATATTGTTACAGTAATATTTTTGATAGCTTTGTTTGAAAGAATTAGTTTCGCACCGTGAAGTTTTTCATATACATATTCGCTTTTTACCTGTTAATCTTACCTATGGCAGGATTGGCGGGTACTTCTGGATGTGATGAAAAGAACTACAATCAGATAACAGCTTCATCTGATACGCATAGCGATGAAGATGCTGAGGAAAACTGTAGCCCCGTTTGCAATTGTGCTTGTTGTTTTCATATTGTTTCAAATAATTTTCAGCTTCAGAAACTTTCCTTACCACGAATCAGTTACACTGATAAAATATACGCTCCCTATAAAAACATCTTATTGCCTACTGACTTTTGGGGCAATATCTGGCAACCGCCGAAAGCCTCTTGTTAAGATTTAGAGATGACAGATGTTAGATGACAGATGACGGTCTTGCTTGATAACATGCACGCATATCGTACATCTCATATCGTGCATTAATGATCCTCCTAATCTTATAATCCAACAAATCATGGTTCAGATAATATCGTCGAATATGCAGGATCAGTTATATTCTGCAGTTGACGCTGTGCGACGCAAGACTGATCCCATTTATTCATTGTTTGGGCAAAAAATAATTAACGTATTAATTCGAAAATTTTTAATTAAGAATGAAAAACATTTTAATGTTGTTGCTTGCTATCATTAGCACGCAGACAATATATGGACAGCATATTTTTAAAACTATTGTAAAAGACAAACAGGAAAATCCTCTGAAAGGAGTAACTGTTACTATATCAGAAATAGGAAATGTCATTACCGATGAAAATGGCTACGCAGAAATAAATAATTTATCTTCTGGGAAATTCTCAGTCACATGGAGTTATGTCGGGTTTATTACAAAAACAGATACAATCAATATTCCACTAAACAATACCGATCCAATATTGATTATAATGAAACCCGAAGAAGAGGAACTGGATGAAGTAATTGTTCAAAGTACACGTACCAGTCGAACGATTTCTAATACGCCGACGCGCGTGGAGATTATTGATGGTGAAGAACTCGATGAAAAAAATAATATGCGTCCTGCAAATGTTTCTATGCTATTGCATGAAAGTACCGGCATACAGGTTCAGCAAACCTCTGCAACCAGCGCCAATGCAAGCCTTCGCATACAAGGCCTTGATGGGCGATACACTCAATTATTAAAAGATGGCTATGCCAATTTTGGAAATTTTGCCAACGGATTAAGCATCCTTGAAATACCGCCTTTGGATCTGAAGCAAGTGGAAGTGATTAAAGGCCCGGCATCTACGTTGTATGGAGGAGGTGCTATTGCCGGCGTAGTGAACTTTATCAGCAAAATGCCCGGCGATGATTTTGAAGGAGATATTATGTTGAACCAGTCTAACATTGGACAAACAAATATTGGTGGTTATTTTTCGCAGCGAGGTAAAAAAATGGGCTATGCTGTATTGGGCTTATTGAATTTGCAAAGGCCTTATGATGTTGATAAAGACGATTTTTCCGAACTTCCTAAAAACAACAATTTCACCATTAATCCAAGATTGTTTTTTTATCCCAATGAATCAACAACGATTACTTTGGGCAATAGCTTAACATCGAGCAACAACATCGGTGGCGACATTCATGTAATTAAAGAAGAAAAGAAAGATGGACATGTTTATTATGAAAAAATAAAACACTTAGAAATACCAGCACGCTTGAGTTATTGAAAAATTTTGCAGATGAAAGCAATTTTAAACTAAAGCAAAGCCTGACATTTTTTAACCGCGATATTGAAATACCCAACTATCAATTCTCTGGAAAGAATATCAACAGCTTTACAGATCTTTCTTATTTATTTTATATTCCTGATCATACCATGATTGGCGGTGCTAATTTTATTTACGATCAGTTCAAACAAGAACTGACGAACAACTACAATAACCGTTCAACCACGGCAGGCTTGTATTTTCAAGATACATGGGATGTAAGCGATTTAGTGAAATTGGAAACCGGATTGCGTGCCGATCATGTGAATTATCGAAATATTAATTTCAATAAAAGTCAGACTTTTTTGCTTCCAAGGATTTCAGCATTGTTCAAATTTTCTAATAAATTAAGTTCGCGGATTGGCGGTGGTTTGGGGTATAAAATACCGACCATTTTTACTGAACGTACAGAAGGTATGCAGTATCAAAATCTTTGGGCGCTGGATAATGTAACAGCCGAAAAAAGTATTGGCGCTACTGCCGACGTAAATTATAAAACAAAAATGGGGGAAGATTTTTCTTTAAGCTTTAATCAAATGTTTTTCCTGACCAATATTAATAAGCCGCTCGTTTTAGAACAATTATCTGAAGGGAGTTATTCATTTGCTAACGCTGGCAAACCCATTACCAGCCGGGGCTTTGAAACGAATTTGAAACTCATTTTTAAAGAAGACCTGAAGCTATTTGCAGGATACACTTTTACTGATGCACGCGCTACTTATCTTCAGCAAAATCAGATATTGCCACTTATGCCACGTCATAAAATAAATACAGTCCTGATGTACGAAAAGGAAGATAATTTTAAATTTGGATTAGAAGGTTATCATACCGGAACGCAATATTTGTATAACGGAACTAAAACGCCTTCCTTCTGGGAATTTGGTTTTATGGCGCAGAAGACTTTTGGAAAAATTTCTGTATTTCTAAATTTTGAAAATTTTACTGACGAACGCCAGAGTAATTACAAGCGTGTTGTAAATGGCTCGCCGGATAATCCAACCTTTGATGATATCTGGAACCATACCGAAGGCCGCGTAATTAACGGAGGTATAAAAATTAAACTTTAAGTTTTTAGATAGCCACGAATGCACGAATAGAAACACACCTTATTAGTGCATTCTTGGCTTTATTATTTAGTTGACCACCTCTATCTGCCGCGCATTTATCGCCACAAATGCACTCGTGCATTTGTGATAATCAACATAACAAAATAATCCATCACAATAATTTTTTCCTACATCGATTTACCACGAAAAAAATCAACTTTAACGCAAAAAATAATGCAAACGATTGCCGGAAAATTTGTTCCTGTAATGATCACGCCTTTTGATCTGAAAGCCAACATTGACTTTGATGCAGTAAACAGGTTGATTGACTTCTACTTACAAGCTGGTGTAAAAGGTATTTTTGCCAATTGCCTTAGCAGTGAAATGTTCAGTATCAGCGAAGCTGAAAGGTTACAACTAACCAAGCATATTGTGAATTATGTAAATGGTCGTGCACCCATTGTAGCTACAGGCTCTTTCGGTTTAACTATTGAGGATAAAGCAGATTTTACAAAACGTATTTATGATACAGGAGTTGACGCTGTTATCTTAATTACGGGTCACTTTGCAAAAGTGGAAGATAGCGATGATGTGCTATTACAAAACTTTGAGAAAATGTTTTCGCTTACAGGCAATATTCCTTTGGGAATGTACGAATGTCCTGCACCGTACAAGCGCATTATCAGTCCTGATGTCTTTAAGCAATTGTTGCAGGCGGATCGATTGATCTATCATAAAGATACTTCCATTACTCACGAAAATGTTGCAGCAAAATTAGATATCCTAAAGCAAGTGCCCAACAGGCTTGAGTTCTACGACGCCCACACGCCTAATGCGATGTTCAGTATGCAGCATGGAGCAATCGGTATGTCGTCCATTTCCGGTAATTTTTATCCTGAAGTATTGGTATGGATGGTAGAAAATGCCAATAATCCGGATAAGCAAGCAGATGTAAAATGGCTGCAACAGGAGCTTACGGCTGTTGACCCAATGATTCATATTGCTTACCCGATGAGCGCTAAATATTTCTTACAAAAAAGAGGTTTGCCGGTAAGAACGATCAGCCGTGCTTATGCTTTACATCTGACGCCCGAACAAAAGAAAGAAGTCGATTTATTACATGATAAATTTCTGGGCTGGTGTGCAAGGCTGAATATAGAACCTGTTTCTATTAATAGTCTCGCATAAAGATATTTTTACTTAATAAGAAAAAGAACAATTGTAACAAGTGGAACTTACGAATAATCTAAAAATATTTTTCCCCGGCAAATTGGTTTTTGCTAATGGATGTATGGATCAGTTGGCCGAAGAAGTTCAATCTCTCGGCGCCAAAAAAGTTTTTATAGCTACTATCGAACCATTGAAAAATGTAGTTGATATTTTTATCAGTCAGTTACGGGATAAAGAAATTGAAGCGCAGGTTGATACCAGCATCGTTCAGGAACCAACCTTCAGCGATTTTGAAAAGTTGATGGAAATGGTACAGCCGTTTAATCCTGACGTTGTGATCGGTATTGGCGGCGGTAGTGTATTAGATATCTCTAAACTGGTAGCTGCACAGGTTGAGAACGATCAACAGCTTCGTGACTATGTGGGCATTGGTTTATTAAATGGGCGAAAGAAAAAGTTGATTTGCGTACCTGCAACCTCTGGCACCGGTAGCGAAGCTTCTCCAAATGCAATATTAGTGGATGATGCAGATAGTCAGAAAAAAGGAATTATAAGCCCTTATTTAGTTCCGGATATCGTATATGTTGATCCGATATTGACAGTTTCTGTGCCGCCTGCTATTACAGCTGCAACGGGTATTGACGCTTTAACACATTGTATGGAAGCGTACACAAATAAGTTTGCGCAACCATTTATTGATATGATGGCTTATGAAGGTATGAAGCTGATTGCAGCTTACATAGAAACAGCCGTTAAGGATGGAAAAAATATTGAAGCGCGGGAGAAAGTAGCAATGGGAAGTTTATTAGGCGGCTTTTGTTTAGGGCCTGTAAATACGGCAGGTGTTCATGCATTGTCCTATCCGCTGGGCAGTATGTTTCATCTTGCGCATGGCCTCTCTAATGCACTATTGTTGCCATATATAATGGAATATAATATTCCGGCTGATCCCAAAAAGTATGCGGAAGTGGCTATGGCGGTGGGTTGTGAGCGTCAGTCCGATGATCTTGCCACTGCAACGAAAGGTGTTGAAAAAATTAAAGATATTATCAAAGCATGTGGCATTCCCCAAACATTGAAAGAAGTAAATGTATCCGAAGATGCTATTCCCCAAATGGCTGTCGATGCGATGAAAGTACAAAGGTTGTTGAAAAATAATCCCAGGGAAATAGCAGAACAGGATGCAGTAAATATATATAAAGCGGCTATGGGTTAGTATTTACTCCCTCTCCTTTAGGAGAGGGTTGTGAGGTTTCAACTGAAGCATATTAATCATCAAACTAAGAAATGGATTCGAATAAAAAATTTAAAGGTATTATTGTTCCCGCTGTAACGCCGCTCACATCTGGCTTTGAGATAGATCCTACTGCGGTTGAGAAAATGTTTAATAATTTTTATCAGCATAATGCATCTCCTTTTATTTTAGGCACTACTGGTGAATCAGCTTCTCTTTCCTTGAAGCATAAGCAGGATTATGTAAAAGCTGCCGCAAAATATAAAAAGGCCGAATCGGTTTTATATGCCGGGATATCTTCGAATGTAATTTCCGAGTCGATTGATCTTGCAAAATTTTGTGCTGATAATGAGGTAGATGCCGTTGCTGCCACATTGCCTTCTTATTACGCGCTTTCGGAAAGCCAGATGAAAAAATATTTTGAGCGATTGGCTGAGGAGATTCCCATTCCTCTGATCATTTATAATATTCCAGCAACCACGCACATGAGTATACCTTTGTCTATTATTGAATCGTTAAGTCATCATCCCAATATTATTGCAACAAAAGATTCTGAGCGTAGTGAAGAAAGGCTTCAGGAATCTCTAAAGTTGTGGAAAGACAGGGAAGACTTTGGACATTTCCTTGGATGGGCAGCCAAATCGGCAGACGCGCTTTTCAACGGAAGTGATGGTTTAATCCCAAGCACAGGAAATATATTTCCTGGTATATATGAAAAAATGTTACAGGCAGTAGAAGATGGTAATAACGACCTGGCTTATGAAATGCAGGCTCAGAGCGATGCCGGAGGCAATTTGTATCAGTCCGGTCGTACATTAGAGAAAGCCTTTGGGCATTAAAAGTTTTAATGCATGAACGCGATCTTTGTCAACCCATCGTAATGCCGCCTTTACAACCGCAGGATGAAAACCAGACAGCCTTACTAAAAGCATCTTTAAAAGATATTAAACTTACATAAATGAAACCCTTACCAATAATAGCAATAACAATGGGAGATCCGGCAAGTATAGGCCCGGAGATTGCCGTAAAAGCTTTAAAGGAAAAAAAATATATGAAATATGCAGGCCACTTATAGCAGGTGATGCCGATGTGTTTGAAAAGATAATAGCTGAAACAGGATTAGAAGTTAAAGTGAATCGCATAGAAAAGCCAGCTGATGCTGGTTTCCAATTAGGCGTTATTGATGTGATCGATTTGAAAAATGTTGATACCTCCAAACTGGAGTATGGAAAAATAAATGCTATGTGTGGTGAAGCCAGCTTCCGTTCTGTTGAGAAAGTAATTCAATTAGCACTGGCCGGAGAAGTAGACGCAACAGTTACTGGCCCCATCAATAAAAAATCGATAAACGAAGCAGGGCATCATTTTGCTGGTCATACAGAGATTTATGCACATTATACCAATACGAAGAAGTATGCCATGCTTTTAGTAGAAGATAATATTAATGTAATACATGTTAGTACACACGTTTCTTTACGCCAGGCATGTGATTTAGTAAAAAAGATCGTATACTGGAAGTGATTGAACTTTTACGTAAAGGGTTAACGAGTCTTGGCAAGACTAACTTAAAGATTGGAGTTGCGGGTCTCAATCCACATGCAGGAGATAGTGGCTTATTTGGTACAGAAGATGACCAGGAAATTTTACCGGCTGTGGAAGAAGCGCGAAATCGCGGTTATGATATTGAAGGACCGGTTCCTCCAGATACTATGTTTGCAAAAGCAGCTATGGGGGCTTATGGTGGAGTAGTAGCTATGTATCACGATCAGGGACATATACCTTTTAAATTAGCAGGCTTTAAATGGGATGCTGAAAAGCAGCAAATGGAAAGTGTAAAAGGTGTAAACATAACACTGGGCTTACCCATAATACGCACATCAGTTGATCATGGTACTGCTTTTGAAATAGCTGGTAAAGGTATTGCCAGTCCAGATGCAATGGTTTTAGCAATTGAAAGTGCAGTACAGCTGAGCAACAATAAAGAAAACTAACTTTACCTGCCATATATGATTATCGTTATTGCGGATGATTTTACTGGAGCTGCGGAAATGGCAGGAATAAGCCTTGGTTATGGCTTAAAAGTATCGCTATGTATTGATGGATTGGTGGACACAAATGCGGATGTATTGATCGTTTCGACAGAAAGCCGATCTATGAAAAAGAGCAGGCATTGAACATTGTAAAGCAAATGACTGTCCACGCACAAAAATTAAATCCGCAATTGATCTATAAAAAAATTGATTCTGTGCTTCGTGGTTATGTTGCAGATGAAGTGCAAACGCAACTTGAAGTATTAGGCTTAAAAAAAGCGCTTATACTGCCTGCTAATCCATCATTAGGAAGAACGATTGTTGACGGACAATATTTTGTTGATGGAATTCCTATCTCTAAAACAGCTTTTGCTAATGATCCTGAGTTTGCCATAACCACTTCAGACATACATGAAATGTTCAAACATGAGAATAGTAAAATTGTCAGCAAAAGCGGCAGCATTGATGAGGGGTTGAACATTGGCGAAATGGAGTTTTTGGAAGATGTACTGTTTTGGGCTGGGCAGGTAAATGGTAATTGCTTACCAGCTGGATCAGGAGATTTTTTTGATGCCCTTCTTAAAAAACAATATAACAAACAAAACGACACGGACGAACCTCAGTTGCAAAAGCCTCACCTATATGTGAGCGGTACCTCATTTACAAAAAGCCGGGATCTTATTAAATATTTTGGGAGCAGCTATACTGCTTTCATTACAGCGGATATACTGAGAGGCAATGATGAAGCAGCCTGGTTAAATAAAGTAGGCGCTATTTTAAAAGATCATCAACAGTTGATCATAGCATTTGATGAAACAGTAAATAATAGTGAGTTTACAGCTGCAGAATTAAGAGTAAAAATGGCTGCTTACGTTAAGAAGGTGATCGATCAATTTGGTATACGTGAAGTACTTATCGAAGGTGGTGCAACGGCAACTTCGGTTTTTCAGGCTTTTGGCCTTAATTGTTTCGAGCCTGTATATGAATGGCAGCGTGGTGTAGTACAAATGAAAGCAGAAAACTTTATGGTAACCGTAAAGCCCGGTAGTTATGAACTGCCTCACTATTTTAAAGTGCAATATAAATTGCACCAGGATGTTTAGTATGCTGATAAATCATATTCAAAAGTAAAAAAGCCTCCTGTAATCAGGGTCTTTTCTTCCTTCTCCTTTGGAGAGGGCTGGGGTGAGACCTAAAAAATATAGTATGAGCCGATTGCATTTTATAGACTTTGCCATAATTATACTTGTATTAGGGATAACTGTTTTTTTGGGTTTCCGGTTTTCCAAAAAACAAACATCAACACAAAACTTTTTTCTTTCAAAAGGTAATATTCCATCTTGGGCGCTTGGCTTGTCTTTGCTGGCCACACTCATTAGTAGTGTTACTTTTTTAGGATATCCTGCGCAAGGCTATGCTAGTAACTGGATATTACTGGTGCAGGGATTGATGGTTCCGGTAGTACTTTTGGGATGTATCTGGTTTATCGTTCCGCTGTTCCGAAAGTCAATAGGACTTAGTACTTACGAATACTTTGAAAAGCGGTTCGGGAGTTTTGCGCGATATTATAGTTCACTATCCTTTGTCATACGTCAGTTTGCAGGCATGGGCACCGTATTATTTTTAGTGGCCGTTGCAATAAGAGAAATGATAGATGTGAGCCCCTTCATTGTTTTGGCGATAGTAGGTATCATCCTCATCATTGTTAATCTTAAAGGCGGTATACAGGCAGTTATCTGGCTCGATGTATTTCAAGGCTTCATGTTATTTTTCAGTGGAATCGTTTGCTTAACTGTAATCCTAAGTTCAATTAAAGGTGGCATTCCAGAAGCAATAAGGATCGCTACAGAAAATAACCGCACCGGATTTGGGCCTTATGATTTTAGCTTTAAGCAACTCACTTTAATTGTAATGATCATCAATGGCGCGTTTTACGCCGTTCAAAAATATGCAACTGATCAAACTGTAGTACAGCGTTACTTAACAGCCAAATCAGATAAAGATGCAATTAAAGCTTCCTTTTTAGGAATTTCCCTCACCGTTCCTATCTGGACAATGTTTATGTTAATCGGTACCGCGCTTTTCGTTTACTACAAACAAAATGGCGCGCCAGATGGTATGAAGGCAGAAGCCGCATTTCCGCATTTTATCATGACGCAATTACCAACCGGTGTTATTGGTTTTATCATTGCGGCACTTCTGTCAGCAGCAATATGCAGTCTGAGCGCGGATTTGAACTCGTTGGCTGCAGTTGGTGTTGAAGATTACTATAAAAAATTAGCACCAGGAAAATCGGATAAACAATATCTTGCTGCAAGTAAACTCTTTGTTATAATATCTGGATTGCTCGCTATCGGCATCGGTGCTTTATATATTTTATCAGGCGATGAGGGCGTATTGGGAATTATTTTCACCGTTTATGCCATCTTTTCGGGTGGCATCGTGGGTGTCTTCTTACTTGGCTTATTCAGCGCCCGCGCCAACCGGCAAGGCGTCAATATTGGAATCATTACTTGCATTGTGTTTACATCTTATGCCTTTCTTACTTCAACGCCCATCGGTCTTGAAAATCCAAAGCTCTTGCTGGATCTGGGTAAATATAACTTTACACACGACAAGTTGATGTTAGGTGTGTACAGTCATTTTGTTGTCATCATTGTAGGTTACATTGCCAGCCTCTTTTTTCCTAAGCCGGTGATCGAGCCTAATCTTTTATATAGCAATTGGAAAAAGAACAGACATTCGGAAAATTAAAAAATGAATTATGAGCCCAGCTTTAGAATATAGATCAACAATATTGCGTCGCACTCTTGTACTTTGGGTAATATTACTCATCTTTTTTGCTTCCGCACACAAGCCCAATCCAACAGCGATAGCGCCTACGCCATGCCTCTAGTAGAGGTTTTAAAAGATATCGAAAAAAATATGGAGTAACGATCCGTGCCGATGAAAAATTGGTTGTTGACAAAGTTTTAAAATATGCAAAGTGGCGATATAGAACTGATGTTGATGAAACATTACGTAATGTATTAGCACCTTTCGACCTGAAAGTAAAATCTGACGGAAGCGAAAAAAATATAAGGTAAGCGAGTTCGAATATTACCGTTGGCCGGTAGCCGAAGGCTGGGCCGAGCTGGATCGCATTGCAGCTCAATACAAAAATATTTCGGAATGGGAAGCAAGAAAAAAGATCTTGCATCCTTGTATAATGGAAGCTTTGCAATTATCAAAACTTCCGGCATATCCAATCAGTAAACCCATTCTCACACCTAAAAGAAAGCATGTTGGTTATACGGTCGAAAACATTGCTATTGAAATTTTAAAAGGTGTTTGGATTAATGGTTCTATTTACAGGCCAGCAAAGTATAAAGGGAAGATTCCCGTAATACTCAATCCCGACGGGCATTGGCAAGATCATCGCTTTCGTGAAGATGCCCAAATCCGTTGTGCTGCGTTGGCAAAAATGGGCGCGATAACCATTAGTTACGATCTCTTCGGCTGGGGTGAATCCGGTCTTCAATTTAAATATGAAGATCACCGCAAAGCCTTATCACAAACCATTCAAACGCTCGGCGCTATAAGAATTTTAGATTATTTGCTTTCTTTAAAAGAAGCTGACACATCACGTGTAGCCATTACAGGAGGTTCTGGCGGTGGCAGCCATACCGTTTTAATGACAGCCATTGATGATCGCATTAAAGTTTCCGCGCCTGTTGTTTCTGTTTCCTCATATATGTATGGCGGTTGTCCATGCGAAAGCGGCATGCCTGTTTTTCTTTGTGGAGGCGGCACCGATAACCTGGAACTCGCTGCCATGGCGGCTCCCAATCCACAATTACTGGTATCTGATGGCGGCGATTGGACAGACAGGATGCCTGAACATGATTTTCCGTATCTGCAAAAAATGTATAGTTGGTATGGTAAAAAAGAAAATGTCGAGAATGTGCATTTGCCAACAGAAAAACATGATTTTGGGATCAATAAAAGAACAGCCGTTTATCGGTTTATGGCGAAATATCTGAATCTTGATTTATCAGCAATTGAAAAGAATGGACAAATTGATGAATCAACTATTACCATCGAAAAAATGAGCGATATGTATGTGTTTGGAGAAAAAGGAGAGCAGCTTCCTGCGCATGCCGTAAAAGGATTTGAAAATCTTGAAAAGGTTTTCGAAGAAGCGATTAAATAATGATTTCACACAACGGCCACAAAGAAGGACGAGGAACACAAAGCTTTATCAAATCATTTTTTTGTTGGCGTTCAGTGTATGAAATAAGATAATTGGTAAAGATCGTTATGGTATAACAAATAGGTTTCGGTGTTTCCGTTGTATTCGTAGCGCTCTTTGCGTGAAAAACTTTACAAAACAATGATAAAAAAATAACACTCCTTTGTATGTTGTGCCTTTTAGCGGGCGCAACTGTTTTTGCACAGAAAGAAAGATATAAAATTGGGTTAATCGATCTGATGTTACTTAAACGCCAAAAGTTAAGCGCTATTCCATTGGCGAAAGAATTGAATGCTGATGGGCTGGAAGTAGACATGGGCGGACTTGGTAATCGGCCTACGTTTGACAACAAATTGCTAACTGATTCTATCAGACAGCAGTTTCTAAAAACGGCTAAAGAAAATGGAATCGAAATAGCTTCGCTGGCTATGACGGGTTACTATGCGCAATCTTTTTGTGGCAGAGAAGAATACCTGAAATCGATCACCGATTGTATCGAAACAATGAGGTTGATGAATGTGAAGACCGCATTTTTGCCAATGGGTATTCAATGCGACATCAGCATAAACAAGTCGGTGCGCGATTCAGTAATAAGCCGTCTAAAAGTTGCAGGCAAAATGGCGCAAGATGCGGGTGTTGTGATTGCGATAGAAACTTCTTTGTCTGCCAAAGAAGAAAGAAAATTATTAAAAGAGATCAATTGTCCGGCAATTAAGATCTACTTTAATTTTTCTAATCCTTTAAAAGGCGGTCGGGATTTGTATAAAGAAATGAAAATATTGGGAAAGAAAAACATAGCAATGATACATGCTACCAATAAAGATAGCGTTTGGTTGCAAAACGATCCGCAGATTGATCTTTACAAAGTAAAAAGGGTATTAGATAAAATGAAATGGAGTGGCTGGCTGGTAGTGGAACGTAGCCGAGATGCTAAGCAGCCAACTAATGTGAAATACAATTATGGGGCAAATGTGGCGTATTTAAAGAGTGTGTTTCAAGTAAAAGATAGCAGAAGATAGATGACATGGTCTGACGGTCCCCGTCTGACCGGTTATTATTAGCAAAGAAAACAATTGAAAGATAGGACGTCCTTGTTAACTTCCGTATGGTTTATATTGGATGGGTTCATGTACTACAGTACAAGGGTGCGACGCAACGAAGATGCCATATATTTATTGCCGGGACAATAAAAAATTATTTATGTATTAATCCTGTAGGTTTATATAAAACTTATTTTTGCGGGAATACGAATTTATGAGTACGAACTTACTACAATATAATACCAAATATCCGTCAGTTGCGGATTTGAAGCGAAAGGCTAAACAGAGAATACCCAAATTTGCTTTTGATTATCTCGAAGGCGGTTGCAACGATGAGTTGAATGTGTGGCGTAATGAGGAAGATTTTAAGAACATTTTCCTGATGCCGCAATATTTAAAAAAGCATCATGGTGTTGATATGCGTACGGAGCTATTTGGCCACACTTATGATGCGCCATTCGGTATTGCGCCAGTAGGTTTACAAGGGTTAATGTGGCCTAATGCTCCCGAAATTTTGGCGAAAGCAGCATTAAAACATAATGTTCCTTATATATTAAGCACCGTTTCTACCAGCAGTATCGAGCGTATTGCCGAGCTTACTGAAAGTAAATTCTGGTTTCAGTTGTATCATCCAACCGATAATGAGTTGCGTGATGATTTATTGCGCAGATTAGAAGCAGTTAACTGCGATGTTTTAGTAGTATTGATTGATGTGCCTTCTTTTGGATTACGTTACCGTGAGATCAAGGCGGGTTTATCGATGCCACCAAAACAAACAATAAACAATTTCATCCAAGCGGCTATGCATCCTGTTTGGGGTATTGAAACATTAAGAGTGGGAATTCCTTCCTTTGCTACATTAAAGCCTTATATGAAAAAAGGTATGGACATGAAGCAGCTTGGAAAATTTATGAACGCTACTTTCACTGGCCGTGTAGATGCAGATAAAGTAGCTGCAATAAGAGAAAAATGGAAAGGTAAATTGGTGATAAAAGGTGTGGTAAGTGAGCAGGATGCTGAAATATGCGCCAATATTGGGGTTGATGGCATTATCGTTTCTAATCATGGCGGACGGCAGATAGACCCCGGCGAGTCAACCATAAAGCCTTTGCAAGGATTGGCTGATAAGTTTAAAAGTAAATACAAAGTGATGATAGATAGCGGTCTTCGTTCAGGCCCCGATATTGGCCGGGCATTAGCATGCGGTGCCGATTTTACTTTTATGGGAAGACCCTTTATGTACGGTGTGGGCGCATTAGGTAAAGAAGGTGGCGATCATACCATCGCTATGTTGAAAGCTCAGCTAAAGCAAGTGATGGAGCAGGTTTGCTGCGAGACCATTCATGATTTTCCAGCAACGCTTATTAAATAGATGACAGAGAAGAGTTGACGGATGACAGGTTGTACATGGTCTGATTGTCGGTCTGATCAGAAATGTAGCTGTCAACTGTCATCAAGGAACTGTCATCTACCAAAAACAGACTATGAATCGTTCGGTTTATGTTATAACACCCACAGCGCAAAGCGGCAAGCTATTAATTAGTCTTGGGCTGATGCAAATGCTGCAACGTACTACTACCAAAGTAGCTTACTTTAAACCGCTGATTGAAACCAATGACACAAAGGACAATCATATAGATACCATACTCACACATTTTAAAATTAATATGGAGTATGATGATGCCTACGCTTTTACCAGAGCCGAGCTTAGCGAAATGGAAAATCAGGGCAAGATTAATGAGGTGTATGAAACTATTATTAATAAGTATAAAAAATTAGAAGAGCAGTTTGATTTTGTGTTGGTAGAAGGTAGCGATTTTCAGGAAGAAGGCTCTGTGTTTGAAGCGGATTTCAATGCGTCGGTTGCGCAAAGTCTTGCTATGCCGGTGTTGCTGGTAATAAAAGATGGTTTTGCAACCGTTGCTAATTTGGTGCATAATGTGGTGGCAGAAGTACATTCCTTTTTAGCAAAAGATCTAAATATCATTGGCCTGTTTGTAAGCAGATGCACAAAAGATGTTGATGAAGTAAAGCAAAAAATTGACAAGCATCTCCGCAATGAAATGGTGGTTTCGGTAATTCCTAACGATGAAGAACTAACCAAACCTTCGATGCAGGAAATAGCCGATCATTTAAAAGCACATATTCTTTTTGGCGCTGATAAACTAGAGAACGTAGCCAAGACTTCCATTATTGGTGGCATGCAATTGGGTAATTATCTGCCACGTATGCAGAATGATTGCGTATGTGTTATTCCCGGCGATAGAGGAGATCTTATTGTAGGTTCGATGCTGGCTAATATTTCACCGAAGTATCCTAATGTTGCAGGTATTGTTTTGTCTGGCGGTTTTTTGCCGGAGCGCTCCATCGTTAATTTAATGGACGATACACAAAAGCCTTTACCCATTTTGGCTGTTCCAACTGGAACCTTTGAAACGGCCAATAAAGTGGCCAACATTAAACCAAGGATTTCTCCGGCCAATCAATACAAAATAAAACTGTGTATTGATTTGTTTGAAGCGGCTGTTGATGCTGAAGCGTTAAGCCAAAAAATTAACTCGGTAAAAACTGAAAGCATTACGCCGCGCATGTTTCAGTACAATATGCTGGTAACGGCCAAGAAGATGCAGCGCCATATTGTATTGCCCGAAGGAACGGATGATCGCATTCTTACGGCGGCTTCACATCTTGCAAAAGATAAAATTGTTTTTCTCACTTTGCTGGGCAATCCTGAATTAATAAAAACAAAAGTAACCCAACTCGGTTTGTATTGGGATGATGAAAGAATCAAAATCATTGATCCTGAAAATAGCGATAAGTACGAAAATTATTATCAGACTTTATACGAACTACGAAAGTCAAAAGGCCTGGAATTAGCTGCAGCAGCTGATTTGATGCTTGATGTTTCTTATTTTGGAACGATGATGGTTTTCAAAGGAGAAGCAGACGGAATGGTTTCAGGTGCCGTTAATACAACTGCGCATACTATTAAGCCAGCTTTGCAATTTGTAAAAACAAAACTTGGTTTCAATACCGTATCCTCTATCTTTTTTATGTTGTTACACGATAGGGTATTGGTGTATGGTGATTGTGCCATTGTTCCTAACCCAACGGCAGAACAATTAGCAGAAATAGCTATCTCGTCAGCCGATTCGGCAAAAGCATTTGGAATAGCTACACCAAAAGTGGCGATGTTATCTTACTCTTCAGGCGCATCGGGTAGCGGTGCCGAAGTAGAAAAAGTAAGAGCCGCCACCAAAATTGTAAAAGAAACAAGACCAGATTTATTAGTAGAAGGCCCTATTCAGTATGATGCAGCTGTTGATCCGGTTGTAGGTAAAAGCAAGTTGCCTAATTCATTAGTTGCGGGTCAGGCAAACGTATTGATCTTCCCGGATTTGAATACTGGCAATAATACTTACAAGGCGGTGCAGCGCGAAACCGGTGCTTTGGCCGTTGGCCCCATGTTACAAGGATTAAATAAACCCATCAACGATTTAAGCCGAGGCGCAACAATAGAAGATATTTATAATACGGTAGTAATAACGGCTATTCAGTCGGGGAATGGATGAGGAAAGTCGAAGACGGAAAGTCGGAAGTCCAAAGATAGAAGCTAAGAGGTCGAAAAGGCTTTATCTGTTTTGGAGTGATTACTATTATAGAATAACATTTTTTTATAAACCTTTGCCGAAGGCGACTTTTGCGTTCTTTATTTGCAAAGAATATGAATCATCCTTTGCGATCTTTGCGTGAAGGGTTATTTACTTTCGGTCTTTCGGAATTCCCGTATTTTCTGACTTCTAATAAAAACAACTATGGAAATATTAATCATAAACGCTGGCAGTTCTTCTTTAAAATACCAGCTCATTAATGTGAACAATGGTGCTGTACTGGCAAAAGGTGTGGCAGAGCGAATTGGCATGGCGGGTAGCAATATCAGCCATTCCTGGGTAAGAGATGGCAAGGAATTTAACACAACACTCGACAGTCATTTGCAGGATCATACCATTGCATTTGATGTCATTTCTGATTTATTGAGTAGCGATGAAACCGGCGTTATCAAACAGCGCGAAGATATAAAAGCCATTGGCCACAGGGTGGTGCATGGCGGCGAACATTACACCGAAACACAGGTGGTGACGGACGATGTGAAAAAGCTATTGAAGAATTGATTCCTTTAGCGCCGCTTCATAATCCGGCTAATCTTACCGGTATTAATGCGGCGGGGAAAGCGTTTCCTAATGCGGTGCAAGTTGCTGTTTTTGATACGGCTTTTCATCACACTATTCCTGAAAAAGCATTTCGATTTGCAATCCCCGAAAAATTTTATCATAAAGATCGCATACGAGCTTATGGCTTTCATGGCACCAGTCATAAGTTTGTGTATGAGCAAGCGGTTAAACATCTTGGTAAAAAAGATCTGAAAGCAATAACTATACATTTGGGTAATGGAGCCAGTATGTGTGCTATTAATGAAAATTGCGAAAGCGTTGAAACCAGCATGGGATTTGGGCCTTTGGCGGGTTTGATCATGGGAACAAGAAGCGGCGATATTGATCCTTCGATTATTTTTCACATGGCAGATGAAATGCAAATGCCTTTGGAAGAAATCAAAAATGTACTGAATAAAGAAAGCGGAATGCTTGGCATTGCTGGTAGCAACGACGCGCGCGATATTACAGAACTCTACGAAAAGGGTGATAAAAATGCTATTCTTTGTTATGAAATGTATGCCCATCGCATCAAAAAATACATCGGTGCTTACATGGCTGTTTTAAATGGCGTTGATGCTATTATTTTTACCGCGGGAATAGGTGAGAACAATGCGTTGGCAAGGTATCATTCCTGCAAAGGCCTTTCGGGTTTGGGTATTGTACTGGATGAGGAAGCCAATGTTTCAAAAAGTCATCCAAAAAAACTGTTGAAATACAAAATCCCGAAAGCGCAGTTAAAATAATGGTAATACCCACCAATGAAGAGTTGGAAATTGCTTTACAAACTTATGAGTTGGTGAAGCAATAAGAATTTTATTATCCAGTCTGAAGAATATATGGCATCGATCTTGCGTCGCACACTTGTTTTGTGGTGCATAGCTGATCCAATATAAACGAAGCGAACCTGATCTACCAATGTAGCGAAAATTTAGGATAATGTCGTTTATGTAGGATGATTCATATTCTTCAGTTGAACGGAGCGACGCAATTTCGATGCTATCTATTTACTGCTTGTTTAATAAACATCATATTTATTATTTCACTAACTAAAAAAATAAACACTACTGACATACTGTTGTCACCAGCCCGATAGAGCTTTGTTGTATTCAAATCATTTAAAACAAATTTTATGAACACAGCAACTACTATCGAACGTCCAATTATCAGTACAGAAGAGTTATTAAACGCATGGAAGGGGCATCGCAACCTCACCAGGAAAGTGATCGAGGTTTTTCCGGAAAAAGATCTGTTCAGCTTTTCCGTTGGTGGCATGCGTCCTTTTGTTGATCTATGCAAAGAGATGATAACCGTTTCTGCTGGTGGCCTAAAGCAAATTATAACCGGCGTTATTGAGCCTTTTGAAGATGCGATGCCTCAGATAAAAGAAAAAGCTGATTTACTTCAGGCATGGGATGAAGCCACAGAACAGATAAGCATTTATTTTCCTCAAATTAGCGCTGAAAAATTTCATGAAGACATCAACCTGTTTGGAGAATATAAGTTCCCGGTAATTGAGAATATTCAATACTTTATTGATAATGAAATTCATCACCGTGCACAGGGATATGTTTATTTAAGGGCTTTAGGTATTGAACCTCCATTTTTCTGGGACAGGTATTAAGACTTGCTTTTAATGGGAGCAGTTTGTTGAAGCCGATTATTTATTTCAGAAACTAACGCCGATAATCTGTTACGTACACTTTCGGGTTCAAGAATATCAGATTTATCTGCAAGCACAATGAACCAGCGAATAAAATATTCAGGATCCTCAGCATACTCAAAAGTCATTTCTGTTTTATCGCCAACTTTTTTTTCAGAGACAAAGCCGTATAATATGCGGCTTTGTTTTATATACTTAACGTATGCAGATTCGATCTGTATTTTAATGGTTACATAATTATTTCGTTCGGGCCTTTGAAGATAGAATGAAAGCTCTTTGTGTTGCAGGATAAAATCGCTTTCCAATCGAGCTATTTTAATGATTCGATCTGCTCTGAAATTCCGGTGATCTTTTCTAAGATGACAGTAGGCAACAAGGTACCAATATTCTTTTTCGTGATATAGTCCAATCGGCTCAATGCTTCGGTTCACCGGTTCATCAGCATCAAATGAATGATACAATATCTGCACTTGTTTTTTGTTTACGATTCCATGCATCAATATCTCAAGTGCATTAGGCACATCTTTATTGAATAAAAGATTTTTGGGCTGAACTAAAATTCGTTCATCCAGCATATCCATCCAATCTTTTTCGGCCCATCTCAACACAGATTTTACCTTGAACATAGCAGCCTGAAATGCAGTACCGATCGACTTATCAGTGAAATGTTGCATCAGCTTTTCTGCCGCCACGAAGCTCACTGCTTCATCTTTTGTAAACATTACAGGCGGCAACTTGTAACCTTCAACAATTGAATAGCCCACGCCTGCTTCCGAACTGACGGGAACGCCAGAAGCTTCCAATGTTTTTATATCACGATAGATTGTGCGAAGGCTTACGCCAAAGCGATCCGCCAGATCCTGGGCTTTTACTATTCGCTTGGATTGCAATTGCGTTAGAATGGCGATCACCCGGTCAAACTTTTTCGGACTTTCGTCTAATATATCATTATTTATTGCAGGCATTGATATTTTTTGTGCAACTGCAATTTAGACTGCTAAAGCGATGAATACAAATCTTAAACAAAAAACCGTGATACATTGTACCACGGTTTTTTGTTTAAAGAAATGTTTTTATATTGTTTTTGGAGTATAGATCTTTACGACACCGTCTTCTTCGCTACTAACAATTAGCAATGATTTCTTTGTGGGACTTGCCTTTGCCGGGATAAATAACACACCTTCTGGAGCATCACCGGTTTTTACGATCTGCAAAAACTTGGGATTTTGAGGATCGTTAGTATCATACATAGCTACAGCATCTACTCTTTCCATTCCAACAAAAGCTACATTTGTCTTACCTACTTTGCCAATAGCAATGCCTTCTGGTTCAACAGATTTGTCGTCGCTTCGGCCATCATCGTATAGCTTAGCTTCGTTAACCTTTATATCCAGCTCATTCTTACTGTCGAACACTTGCGTGCCATTCAATCCATTCCATACGCTGAAAGAGCGTGCGCCGAAAGAGTATAATTCATCATAGTCGCCATCTCCGTCTTTGTCACCAAGCGTTTTTGTAATGTTTAACCTACCTAGCGCAGCATTTTTTTGAGATCTGTCGCGTTTGGAAAGGCGGTAGGATCTAATACTATATCCTTATGCCCTGCACGTTCAGCTTCAACGTAAGTATCGTATTCTCTTGCGTCGCCTTCGTTAGCAGTGAATAAATAAGGAACATTATTGTGTTCTGCAATAGCAATGGCATCAGGCATATACACGCCTTTTACATTCCATTTTCCAGTAACATATTTGTCGTCGTCGTTGGTAGGATCTATTTCATTTCCTGCCAAAGAATAGTCTTTGAAGCCAAGTGGGAAAATATCTGTAATAGCTTTTCCGGTTATATTCACTTTAGCAATGGCATTGTTTTCCTGCAGCGTAACCCAGGCAGTTTTAGAATCAGAAGAGATGGTAATATATTCGGGTTCTATATTTGATGCAAAATCGGGGTTAGCTGTTGGGCCGAAAATTCTAAAACCTTTTGCCTTCAAAGTAGCAGCCTGGCTCGCGAAATTGTCAAAGAAAATGGTGTTGACAGCGTAGTTGTTGCTAATATCTATAATTGAAATACTTCCTTTTGGATCAATAGAATAATCCGCATTTGGCTCACCTTCATTTGCTGTCAGTATGAATTTTCCATCTGGAGAAAAAGTGATCATATCTGGTAAAGCGCCAACGGTGATGGACTTAATTTCTGAATGGTCTGTCGTTTTCAAAACAGCTACTTTGCCATTATTTGTTTTTATTAACGACTGAATAGCGGCAGCTAATTTTCCTTCGTGAACACTTACGCTGTTCACAGCGCCACCATAAGGTGCCATGCTGATTGATGTAATATATATCGGATTTGCCGGATTTTTCAGGTCGATCACATCAATCTTGTTAATATCACCATCGCTCGAAACTGCATTATTTACAACAAAAAGTTTTTGGGTAAGGCTATCATACGCAGCTATTTCGGCTGCTCCGGTTTCGCCAATGTCTATTTGCCCTATTTCGGAAAATGTGGCAGGATCTTCGTTAATAAAATATTCTTCTTCGGTTGGTGTGGAAGGAGTTACAGATTTCTTACAGGCTGTTACGGACAGACAACCAGCAAAAAGCAGTTGTGCGAATATTTTCATCAGTAATAATTTAAAAACGAAAATAACCGTGGCTTGTAAAGAAATTGTAAACATAAGCTTATGCAATTGTTATGGATGATGTTTCGTGAATATAAGGATTCCATTTTTTAGTAATATTTTCCATCACTACAAGAAAAACAACCATGCAGAAGACTTTTGTCTTTGTTAAATTTACAATTGTTATTTTTACAATTAAACATTGCCTGGTGAAACGATTGTTGTATATTTTACTGTTATTTCTCAGCTCATATTTGGTGTCCGATGTAAATGGCCAGGTTTACGTTGCTGTTAGCGGAAATGATTATAATACAGGAACAAAGGAGCAGCCGAAGGCCAGTTTAAACGCGGCTTTGCGGCAAGTAAGAGAAATGAGAAGACTGAATGATGCTGCAATAAATCATCCCATTCATATTATTATAAAGGATGGCATTTATCATTTATCAGAACCGTTAGTGATAAGGCCGGAAGATGCAGGAACTGCTAAAAGCCCCACATATATTGAGGCAGAAGAAAACGCAAAAGTTATATTGAGCGGTGGTGTTAAAATAATAGGTTGGAATAAGCTGGAGAAGTCAACAGTTGAAATACCAACAAACATTAAGAATAATATTTGGGTAGCAAATCTGCCTGATGAGTTTGATGGATTGCCTGCAATCAACAATTATGGATCAATAATACCAAAGCAGTTAGAGCCAGATGGCCCAATGATGGTACAATGGACCGTATTATTAGTTGGAATAAAAAAGATGAAACAACACAGATACCTAAACCGCCGGTAAACATTGAAAACATAAACGGTATGGAAATGTTTATTCATCAATGGTGGGAGATAGCTATATTACGCATCAAACAAATGAAGATAAGCGGCGATAGCGCACAGCTATTCTTTCGTCAGCCTGAAAGCCGCATCCAAAGCGAACATCCCTGGCCGGCTCCGTGGATTTCAAAGGAAACAGGTAACTCCGCTTTTTATCTTTCCAATGCGATTGAATTTTTAGACGAGCCTGGCGAATGGTATGCTGATCAACAAAATAAAAAAATATACTACTGGCCGCGCGATGGTGAGGATCTTAATGTAGCAACAGTTACTGCGCCTTTATTAGAAAATTTAGTAACTATTGAAGGAACGATTGATGATCCTATAACCAACATTCATTTTAAGAATATTTCTTTTCAACATACCGCTTGGTATCGCCCTTCTTTGCAAGGGCATGTGCCGCATCAGACAGGGATGCCGATGACAGATGCTTATAAACTGAGACCAGCTGGAACAAAAAATAAAACTTCATTAGAAAATCAAGCCTGGATTACAAGGCCTGAAGCTGCTGTTAAAGCTTCTTTCGCTAACAACATTTTTTTTGAAGAATGCCGTTTCAAAAATCTGGCTTCAACTGGATTGGATTATCATAAAGGAGTAAAGAATGCTACTATAAAAGGGAATCTGTTTAAAGGTGTAGGAGGAACAGCTATTCTGGCAGGTGTATTTGCAGATGAAGCAACGGAAATTCATCTTCCATACAATCCAAAAGATGAAAGAGTAGTAACTGATTCGATAACTATAACAAACAATTTTATTACGGATGCCACTAACGAAGATTGGGGAAGCGTAGGCATTGGCTTAGGATATACAAGAAACGCTACCATTGCTCACAATGAATTGAAAACGTAAACTACTCTGGAATTAGCATGGGATGGGGCTGGAGTCCTAAACCCAATGTGATGAAAAATAATAAAGTACTTGCTAATAAAATTCATCATTTTGGCAAACAGAATTATGATTGCGCAGGCATTTATACTTTAAGTGCTCAACCCGGTTCTGTCATCAGTAATAATTATATAGACAGCATTTATAAAGCGCCTTATGCGCATCTACCATCGCATTGGTTTTATTTATATACAGACGAAGGTTCTTCTTACATTACCATTAAGGACAACTGGACGGCTTCACAAAAGTATCTTCAAAATAATAACGGACCCGGCAATGAGTGGATTAATAACGGGCCGCAAGTTGCTGACCATATAAAGCAAAATGCCGGCCTTGAGGCTCAATACCAGCATCTTTTAAAAGAGAAAACATATCAGCATATAAAGCAGGCTATTAATTCGGAACATGAGGAACTGGTGGAGCTTGTGGTTAACAAAGGAAAGTTAGATCTGACAAAATTAAAAGTGTTTCTTAAAAAAATAACTTAGATCCTAACAGTATTTACAATTGGAAAAATCGTTATGTGATTTTTGATAAAGTGCAGGATCTGTCCGTGTTTCAAGGCAAGCTGAAAAAGAATTCCCTGAATTGGAAGTGCGGCCATATTATGATATGTATTATCAATTTAACCGCAGTCGATGTGATGATAAAGCAACGGTTAAAGATTGGGAGCATATTATTCTTACGGCGAATTTAGTAGCTGATGTACAAAAGCAAAAGAAGTATCTGGAGTATCACGCAACACAATTTGAAGAATGGCCGGAAATATCCAAAGGCTTCTGCAATGCCGATTTCCAAAGATTGATGATGTTTAGAAATGGTAGGCAATTGATGTTGGTGATTAGTATTCCGAAAGGAAAAACATTAGACGAATTAAATCCAAAGACTACAGAAAACAATCCGCGGGTAGATGAATGGAATAAAATAATGTCACAATATCAGAAAGGAATTGAAGGAACAAAAAAGGAGAAGTGTGGGTGTTTTTAAAGCCCCTAACCCCTAAAGGGGGAATGAAATAAAGCGTTTGATAATTAAGATAATAAAAGAAGATAAGTATGCGTTTTGCAGACAATAAAGTAAATGGCAACTCCCCTTTAGGGATAGGGGGTATCCTCGGTATCCTCGGTCTTGGTGAGGGGAGAAGCACGATCAGTGCAGCATTGCAAAGTAAAAAGGTATTATTGAAAACACTTTGTGATGCTAATGAAGAAGTCTGCAAGCAACGTTGCAAAGAGTTCGATTTTGATTCATATACTACTAATTATGAGGACATGTTGAATGATCAGGATATTAATATCATAGCTATTTATACACCCGATCATCTTCATGCAAAACATATCGCTCAGGCTTTAGAACATGGAAAGCATGTCATTTGTACAAAGCCTTTCATCGATGACCTGAAGGATGCAAAAGCTTTGTTAGAGCTTCAGGAAAAAACAGGTAAAAAAGTATTTGTGGGTCAAAGCTCTCGTTTTTTTGAACCAGCAAAACGACAACGTAAAGATTTTGAAGCTGGAGAAATAGGAGAATTGATCACTGTTGAAAGCCATTATCACGCTGATCATCGTTGGTTTTTAGAAAAGAAATGGGCATTAGATGATGCGTTTAAATGGTTGTATGGCGGCTTAAGCCATCCCGTAGATTTTATCAGATGGTACTTGCCGGATGTTGAAGAAGTGATGGGCTATGGAATGATCAGCGCCAATGGCAAAAAAGCAGGTTTGAAGAATGAAGACACCATGCATTTTATTTTTAAAGCTAAAGATGGTCGTATTGCTCGTGTAAGCGGCGTATATACTTCTCCCATACAACCAGCAGCGCGCGAAAGCGGCATGAGTACGGTGCTGCGCGGAACAGAAGGCGCCAGTCAGGCCGATTATCATGAACTGCGTTATGCAATAACCGATAAAACTGGAGAGGAAAAAGTGATTACCTGGGGCGATAGCACGCTAAAATATTATTTCCGTTTTGAAGGCCAAAGTCATCATGCAGGTGAATATCAAAACTATTTAGAGTATTTCGCAGATTCAATACAGTTGGGCTTTACAGCTTATCCCGATATGAAAGAAGGAATCGGAACTGTGGCTTTATTGCAAGCGATGGATGAAAGTTTAAAAACCGGAAAGCCCGTAAATGTAGATGAATTGTTAGCACGATATGGATTGGGAAATGTAAATTCTAAAATCTAAATTCAAAGTGAATAATATTTTACAAAAGCTTGAAACGATCGACTACATCATAGTTGCGGTTTATCTTTTAATACTTTTATATATTGGTTATAAAGCCAGTTTTGGAAGTAAGAAGAAGAAGGAAGAAGAGACGCTTTTTCTGGCCGGTAAATCACTTAGTTGGTACAGCATTGGTTTCAACATGTGGGGCACAAACGTAGGCCCGTCAATGCTTTTAGCCTTTGCAAGCATTGGCTATTCCACAGGGATTGTTGCCGGAAACTTTGAATGGTACGCTTTTGTATTTCTGTTTTTACTCGCTATGATCTTTGCACCGCGCTATCTCGCCAGCAAAGCCACAACCATGCCCGAGTTTATGGGACAACGTTATGGCGATGGTACACGCAATATTTTAGCATGGTATGCGTTGATCAAAATTTTAATTTCCTGGCTATCGCTGGGTTTGTTTGCCGGCGGTTTTTTGGTAAGGCAAATATTAGGCATTCCCATGTGGCAATCCGTAATTGTTTTGGTATTGTTTGCAGGTTTGTTTGCCTTTGCTGGTGGCTTAAAAGCTATCGCTCGCGTTAATGTATTTCAAATGATACTCTTAATTATAGTATCATTTATGCTTTGTATCCTTGGGTTGAATAAGGTTGGTGGTTTTAGCGCATTATACAATAGCACACCTCGCGAATATTGGAGTCTGGTGAGGCCAGCGTCAGATACAAGTTATCCCTGGCCCGCAATTTTACTGGGTTATCCCGTATCGGCTATTGCATTTTTTTGTACAGATCAGGCCATGGTACAATCGGTACTCGGCGCACGAAATTTAGAACAAGGTCAGTTAGGTGTAAGCTTTATTGGTTGGTTAAAGATTTTGTCACTGCCATTATTTATCATTCCAGGGATTGTATGTTTTCAACTTTTCCCCAATCTCAATTCTCCTGATGAGGCCTACATGACGCTGGTCACTAATTTGTTTCCAGCCGGGCTGAACGGACTGGTTATTGTTGTGTTGATTGCAGTGTTGGTGGGCACTATCGGTTCTTCGTTAAATGCTTTAAGCACTGTTTTTACCACTGATATCTATGTTAAAAAAATGAATCCTGCTGCCGATAATAAGCAAATTGTCAAGGTTGGAAGGATCACTGTTATTGCAGGTTGCTTCTTTGCTATTTTGATGGCATTGGCAATTGACAGCATCAAAGGTCTTAATTTATTTGATGTGTTTCAGGCCGTGCTTGGCTTCATCGCTCCATCTTTAGCGGTGGTATTTTTGCTTGCCGTGTTTTGGAAACGCACAACAAAGCGAGCTGTGAATTTTACTTTATCATGGGGTTCTGCTATTAGCCTCGGCGTTGGAGTTCTTTATCTGTGGGTGTTTCCGGCAAAGTTGTATCCTGTTTGGCCGCATTATTTATTGTTATCATTTTATCTATTTGCATTGTTGATGTTGCTGGCAGTTGTTATTTCGCTTATTGATAAGAATGGCGTTCGCGGTATAGGAATCAGCAATAAAGAACTTCCCAGGCCAACTAAGGCAGTTAAAATTGTTTGGGGCGCGTTAATAATTGTTATGATCACATTGTATTTAATATTTCATTAATGGTTTAATGTTCCCCTCTCTTTTGGAGAGGGGTTAGGGGTGAGGTTTAAAATTATTTTTTATGAAATCAACTTTTGAATATATGGAATCTTCCTTGCGTCGCACTCTTGTACACCTCAATATATATAAGCAGAAAAAGCTGCGTACATTTTTAGTGCTGCTGTTTTCTTTTTGGGGATTAACTGGCTTTGCTCAAACATGGATATGGTATCCTGGCGATTATGAAATTTGGTTATCTAATCAAATGCAAAATCGCAGGACTGAACGCGGTACTTTTTTCCCTGTGTTTTGGAAGATTGATAATCATTATCCTCTAATAGATTTTCATAAAGTGTTTGATCTCTCCACTCCCGAAGAGGTGGATATTTATGTGGATGGTCAATACAATGTAAAGCTGGATGGTAAAGCATTTGAAGGTTCTCCAAAGAAAATAACGGTGCCGGCTGGTAAGCATAAGATCAACATAAAAGTATTCAATCAAAAACAGGTTCCCACAATATTTGTAAAAGGAAATAAAGTAGTAAGCGACAGTAGCTGGCTCGTAACTTATGAAGATAAAGAATGGATTGATGAAACAGGCAAAACTTCTGATGTTTCCACAACCAAATGGATGAATGCTGGCTCTTGGAATTTTAATAATTCTGATCAGTTGCCTGCAAACTTTATGCTTCCTACAAAACCCATGGAGGCCGCAAGTATCAACAAAACCAATGATGGAACTATCGTTGATTTCGGAAAAGAAACATTTGGTTATATCAAGTTACATAATCTAAAGGGAAAAGGTAAGCTTGCAATATATTATGGCGAGAGCCGTGAAGAGGCTATAGACACGGCGCACACAGAAACTTACGATAAAATTTCTGTCGATCAACAATCGGGCGACTATACAGTTGAGTTGTCAAAGGCTTTTCGCTTTGTAAAAATAATAGCTGATCCGGCTGTTACTTTTGACAAGGTTTCTATGCTTTATGAATATGCCGATCTTCAGGATAAAGGCTCATTCAAATGCAACGATGAAGAAATCAACCGTATTTACGATGTTGCCAAATACACTTTTCATTTGAGCACCAAAGAATTTTTCATTGACGGTATCAAGCGCGACCGCTGGATTTGGAGTGGTGATGCTTATCAGAGTTATTTAATGAACTATTATTTAACCAATGATAATGGTACAGTAAAACGCACAACATTGGCTTTAAGAGGAAAAGATCCTGTTACCAGTCATATCAACACTATTATGGATTATACACTGTATTGGTTTTTGGGTGTGTATGATTATTATCTGTATAGCGGCGATGCAGATTTTGTGCGAAGCAATTACGACAGAATGAAATCCATGATGAGTTATGTATTGGGCCGCCGCAATAAAGATGGTTTACTCGAAGGCTTGCCCGGCGACTGGGTGTTTATTGATTGGGCGGAAGGTTTAAGCAAGCAGGGTGCTGTAAGTTTTGAACAATTATTATTTGCTCGCAGCCTGGAAACAATGGCTTTGGTTGCTGATTTGGTAGAAGAAAAAGAAGATGTAGGCATGTACACAAAACTGGCTGCCGATGTTAAGAAGAAACTTTTTGAAATTTATTGGAACGAACAAAAACAAGCAATTGTTCATAGTTATGTAAACGGCAAACCTACTGATAATGTAACCCGCTACGCGAATATGTTCGCTATTTTCTTTGATTATTTAAATGATAAACAAAAGAACAATATCAAAAATTCTGTATTACTAAATAATGATGTGCCACCCATTACAACACCGTATATGCGCTTTTATGAAATGGAAGCTATGTGCGCATTAGGCGAACAGGAATATGTGACCAAGGAAATGAAATCCTATTGGGGCGGTATGTTGAAACTCGGTGCTACTTCGTTTTGGGAAGAGTATAACCCCAAAAAATCTGGAGCAGAACATTACGCTATGTACGGAAGAAAATATGGTAAAAGTCTTTGTCATGCTTGGGGTGCCAGTCCATTGTATTTATTAGGAAAATATTATTTAGGTGTAAAACCAACCGGAGCTGGTTACAGTACTTATACAATAGAACCGGCATTGGGCGGATTAAAATGGATGGAAGGAAAAGTGCCAACGCCAGCCGGAAATATAGAGCTGTATTGCAGTACAACCAATCTTAAAATAAAAGCACCAACAGGAACAGGTACATTGATGCTTAAAAGTAAAAAAGCTCCCGTATGCAAAGAAGGAAATTTTGTAAACAAAGGGAATGACCTGTATGAACTGACAATCGAAAAAAATAAAGATTACGATATTAAGTACCAGGCATTGTAGCGGTGAATCGTTTTTGGTCTGACCGTCTCGGTCTGACCAGAAAAGTCCCGAAGGGACAAACAATAATAGCCGGATGCGAAGCTTCCGGCAAAAAATAAACAGATGAAAAATAAAATTTTAATAACAGTTGCCGCCTTTTGTAGCATTTCTGTAATAGCACAAAACGGACTGGTTAATACATCTCATAGCAAATTTGCAAGGCTTTCGAGTGTTGGCTTGAGCGATGTAAAATGGACAAATGGTTTTTGGGCAGAAAGATTCGATGTCTGCAAAACTGCAATGGTGCCTACGCTTTGGAACACTTATACCAGTGATACCATTTGTTATTCGTTCCAGAATTTTAAGGTGGCAGCAGGATTGCAGGAAGGGCGATTTCGCGGGCCTTCTTTCCATGATGGCGATTTTTATAAAACCCTCGAAGCAGTTGCGTCTTTGTATGCATCAACCAAAGACCCCCAACTCAATAAATGGATGGAAGAAGCCATTGGTGTAATTGGGAAAGCTCAAAGAGCTGATGGATATATTTATACCAAAAATATCATTGAGCAAAAGAATACCGGTGAGCAAAAATGTTTGATGATAAGCTAAGTTTTGAAGCTTATAATTTTGGTCATTTAATGACTGCGGCCTGTGTACATTATCGCGCTACCGGAAAAACTAATTTATTAGATATTGCAAAAAAAGCATCCGATTTTTTAATTGAATTTTATAATAAAGCCACGCCGGAGCAGGCAAGGAATGCCATTTGTCCTTCGCATTACATGGGACTTGCAGAAATGTACAGAACCACCAACGAAAAAAATATCTTGATTTGCTGAACAAGCTTATTGACATTCGTGGCACAGTTGAAGGTACAGATGATAATAGTGACAGAGCGCCTTTTCGTGATATGAAAAGAATTGTAGGACATGCTGTAAGGGCTAATTATTTAATGGCAGGTGTAGCCGATTTGTATGCCGAAGAAGGCGATAAAACATTGTTGCAAACTTTAGACACGCTGTGGAACAATGTGATAAATACAAAAATGTACGTAACCGGTGCTTGCGGTGCTTTATACGACGGCGTTTCTGTTGACGGAACTTCTTACACACCAGATACAGTACAAAAAGTACATCAGTCTTATGGCCGCGATTATCAATTGCCCAACTTCAGTGCGCACAATGAAACCTGCGCCAATATTGGTAATGTACTTTGGAATTATCGCATGTTTTTATTGACCGGAGAAGAAAAATATTTTGATATTGTTGAGTTGGCTTTATACAATAGTGTATTAAGCGGCATCAGTATGGATGGTACTAGATTCTTTTATACCAATCCGCTGGCGCATACGGTTGATTATCCTTATCATCTTCGTTGGGAAGGAGGACGTGTGCCTTATATTAGTAAGTCAAATTGTTGTCCTCCAAATGTAGTGCGCACCATCGCGCAGGTTAATAATTATATGTATAGTGTAGCCGATGATGGTTTGTATATAAATATGTACGGCGGCAATAATCTTCAAACCAAACTGAATGATGGCAGCAATATCTCCTTACAACAAGTGAGCAATTATCCTTGGGATGGTGCAGTGAAAATTACGATAACTGAAGCTCCTTCTAAAGCGTTGCCTATTCATTTGCGTATACCCGGTTGGTGTAAAAAAGCATCGGTTAAAATAAATGGTAAGTTGATAAACGGCGATATTAATGGTGGAAAGTACTTGGCATTAAATCAAAAGTGGAATAGAAATGATAAGATAGAATTGGTATTAGATATGCCCGCAACATTGATCGAATCTAATCCGATGGTTGAGGCTACACGCAACCAGGTTGCGGTTAAACGCGGTCCGGTAGTGTATTGTATCGAATCTCCCGATTTGAAGACAACAAGAATTTTCGACATTGCGATACCTTCTGATATTCAGTTAAATCCTGTTCCTGCTAAAATCGCTAATGGAAATATTATGGCGTTAACAGGCCAGGCGCGTTTGATTAACGACGGTGACTGGACTAATAAACTATATAAAGAAGTGAGTAAGTCGGAAAAGCCAGTAAACATAAAGTTGATTCCTTATTATGCATGGGCTAACAGAGGCGAAACAGATATGACAGTGTGGATGCCATTGGTGCGATAGGAAAATATTTTTGTTTTTTAAATAATTTAAGTTGAACTCAGAAAATAAAACATATAGAAGCGACTTAGTAAGACCTTCCTTTGGAGGGTTGGGGAGGCCGAAAGAATATCTGCAACGTATTATATCGAAACACCTTACGAGCCTGAAAAGGCCGCTGCTGTATTAGCTGGCGAACAATCTTCAGGAACTTTTGTAGCAGTTCCTGGAGAGACAGAAGCCTTGAAGCAAAGATTTGCAGCCAGGGTGGAAAACGTTGAATACCTTGAAACCGTTGATCAGCCTGCTATTCCAGGCGCTGTTAGTTCTAAAGGCAAATATCACCGCGCAATGGTGAAAGTTTCATGGAGTATTGAAAATTTTGGGTATAACCTTCCGGTTATGGTTTCTACTTTGCAGGGAAACCTTTACGAGATTACACAGTTTACGGGTTTGAAGTTGATGGATATTGAATTGCCGGAATCTTTTGGTAAGCACTTTCAAGGCCCTGCTTTTGGTATTGAAGGTTGTAGAAAATTAACCGGGGTTGAACAACGGCCACTTATTGGAACGATAATAAAACCCTCAATCGGCCTTACTGTTGAAGATACGGCTGCGATGGTAAAAACATTAGTAGAAGCCGATATCGATTTTATTAAAGATGATGAATTATTATCATCTTCTGCCAATTCAAAATTTGAGGATCGTGTGGTTGGTATCATGAAAGTTATCAATGCCCACGCTGATAAAACCGGTAAAAAAATAATGTATGCTTTTAACCTAAGCGGTGAATTGGATGAGATGTTGGCGTGTTATGAAACGATTATAAAGCATGAAGGAACCTGCGCAATGATCAGCATTAACAGCGTTGGTTTAAGTGGGGTTAAAAAATATGCGATCAGCGCGAATTGCCTATACATGCGCATCGCAACGGATGGGGTATGCTTACAAGGCATCCGTTATTAGGTATTGATTTCAAAGCGTATCAAAAAATATGGCGGCTGGCTGGCGTTGATCAATTGCATGTTAATGGCATTCAAAACAAATTTTGGGAAACAGATGATAGCGTAGTCGCATCTATCGAAGCTTGTTTGACAAATATGTTTGATCATAAAAAAGTATTGCCTGTTGTGTCTTCCGGTCAGTGGGGTGGACAGGCATTTGAAACATGGAGGCGTACTCAAACACAGGATTTATTATATATGGCCGGTGGCGGAATTATGGCGCATCCAATGGGTTCCGGAGCCGGGGTAAAAGCGTTGCAGCAGGCCTGGAAAGCAGCGGTTGACGGAATGAGCCTGGAGGAAGCAGCAAAGACTTACACCGAGTTTGGAAAGAGCGTGGAAAAATTTGGTAAAAAATAGGTATGGGCAACAATCAACAAATACAACTCGCTTTCTATGGAGATGATTTCACGGGCTCCACAGACGCACTTGAGTTTATTTGTAAAGCTGGCGCTAAAGCCGTATTGTTTATCGAAGCGCCCGCAACGTCGCAAATACAGCGTTTCGGACAGTTAGATGCTATTGGGGTAGCAGGTAAAACGCGCTCTTTATCTTCTGAAGATATCGTGACTGTTTTGGAAAATGCTTTTAAAACTTTAAGTGACCTTGACGCTCGACATCTACATTATAAAGTTTGTTCAACATTTGACTCTTCTCCAACAATTGGCAGCATTGGAACCGTGCTTGATACAGCCTCAATAATTTTTACAAACAGGCCTATTCCAATATTAGGAGGAACGCCGTCTTTAGGCCGCTATTGTGCATTTGGAAATTTGTTTGCTAAAATGGGGATTGGAAGTAGTGGTGCCGTGTACAGGTTAGATCGTCATCCTTCTATGAGCCAACACCCTGTTACTCCGGCTGACGAAAGTGATCTTCGGTTTCACTTACAAAAGCAAACCAATAAGGCAATTGGACTTATTGATATCGTTGAACTGCAAAAACCAGTGCAAGATTGGAATGAGGTTACAGGCGAGGATTCTGTTTTGATCGATGCGATTTATGAGGAGCAACTTATTAAAATTGGAGAATGGCTTGAGCAACAGTCTTCGAAACATGATGGTTCTTATTTTTCGATTGGATCTTCTGCGATTGAAATGGCATTAGGATTTTACTGGAATAAAATAGGTCAACTTCAGAAAAAAGTGGATTGGTTAAAGCCAGGAAAGGCGGAACCGTTATTGGTTGTATCAGGAAGTTGCTCGCCTGTAACTGCAGCCCAGATAGCGTGGGCAAAAAGAAATGGATTTGAAGAGTTGGTGATAGACGCAGCAGGTATTTGTAATAACGAATCTCCTGAAAAAGTATTTGATAAAGTAAATGATCTGCTTCGTCAGCAAAAAAATATGATTGTTCATACAGGACCTAAGCAAGCGAATAATCTTTCGTCTGAAAAGTTGGGAAACGCATTAGGAACAATAGCAAGAAATGCAGTAATGGATTGTAGTATAAAAAGAGTTGTTGTTGCTGGCGGTGACACGAGCAGTTATGCTGCACGAGCAATGGAAATAGAAGCCGTGGAAATGATTGCGCCGTTAGTTTCCGGAGCTCCGTTATGTAAGGCCTATTCTCACAATGAATGGATAGATGGATTGGAAGTGAATTTCAAAGGTGGACAGGTTGGGGCAGAGGATTATTTCGGGGTATTGTTGGAAGGGAGGATGAGGAGTGAATAGTGAATAATGAATGGTGAATAATGAATAGTGAAACTTACTGGTCTGACGGTCTCCGTCTGACCAATAGCAAAACGGACGACTAATGAATCAAGTACAAAAGACTTCATACTGATCACTCATTGCTCATGTATGTACACAAGTACAAGCGAGCGTGGCAAGATCGATGATAGTAGCACAAAAGTTGATAACATAAAAAAATAAATAAATGTCTCAAAAAACTTTAGGTTTGATACATACATCGGCTACACTGGTACCGGTGTTTGACGAGCTTTGCAAAAAATATTTACCTGGCGTAAAGGTTTTCAACATTGTTGATGACAGCCTAATAAAAAACACCATTGCTTGTGGCGAATTAACGCCTCAAACATCAAAGCGCGTAGTTGATTATGCCGGTTCAGCAGAAGACGCGGGAGCTGATTATATCATGTTCACTTGTTCATCAATTGGGCCTGCTGTTGAAACAGCCGCAACCTTGTCGGGTGTACCTGTATTGCGTGTGGATCAGCCAATGGCAGATCAGGCGGTAGCTACAGGAAAGCGCATAGGGGTTGTTGCTACATTATCTACAACGTTAGAGCCAACTTGCGATTTGGTTAAAAGGCGTGCTATTGCTGCAGGAAAGGAAATTGAGTTGATCTCAAAATTATGCGAAGGCGCTTTCGAAGCTTTGATGAGCGGTGATGCACAAACACATGATGACATTGTTGCAGCGGCCTTAAAACAATTGTCGAATGAGGTAGATGTAATATTATTAGCTCAGGCTTCTATGGCGCGCGTGGTAAACAGTTTATCTGATGCGGATAAGAAAGTGCCTATCCTTGCCAGTCCGCCTTTAGCGATGGAATATCTTGCCAGTGTTTTAAAATAAATTAACGATTGCTGCCATGCAAAAATTATACAGGTTTAGTTTGTGGACTTGCGGAATAACCACCGTCGTATTGGTTGTTTCATTATTAACAAATCAGGATTGGTTGAGTAAACCTTTCGCTGTATTAACAGCTGTTACATTGGCGTTAGGATTGGGGGCTGTAACATCACTAAAAGGATATCAATATACAGCCTGGATCATTGTTGCGGTGGTCGCCGGTATGATCTATCCGCAGGCATTTATGAATTGGGGAACTGTAAACCTGCGTGATAAAACCTTGATACTTGTTATTATTCAATTAGTGATGTTTGGAATGGGGACACACATGAGTTTAAAAGACTTTCAGGGATTGGCAACAACTGGCAAAGGTGTAGCCATAGGTTTGTTGTGTCATTTTTCGATCATGCCGTTGATGGGGCTATTACTTATCACCATTTTTAAATTTGAGCCAGAGATTGCTGCCGGCATTATTCTTATTGGGAGCTGCAGTAGCGGACTTGCATCTAACGTAATGGTTTACCTGGCAAAGGCTAATCTTGTATTGTCGGTTATTGTAACCGCAATGGCAACGCTAGTTGCACCTTTTTTAACACCGCTTTTGATGAAGACCTTTGCTGGTACTTTAATAGAAGTGAAGTTTATTGACATGATGATAGAGATCATTAAGATTGTCATAGTTCCCATTGGCGCAGCTTTGTTGCACGATTATTTGAAACGTGCTTCAACGTCAAGTAGGAACAAAGTAAGGATTGTGCAGTGTTATGTGCGATGTATGCATTAGTTATTTTACTATGGGGATATAAATATGCAGAGGTAAAAGAAGCGTCTCATGCTGCCTTGCAATCATTGGAATTGTCTGGTTTCCTGGCTAGCGCTGTAGTAGCTGGTGTTTTATATAATATGCTATATCGCGCTTATCCAAAAGTAGATCAACTGATGCCATTTATTTCAATGTTCGGTATTATCTATTTTACAACTGTTACAACCGCGGCTGGCCGAGACAATCTGATGAAAGTGGGACTGCTACTTTTTATAGCATCAGTTATTCACAATGCAGCAGGATATTTTTTTGGTTATTGGCTAAGCCGATTATTTGGGTTAGACAAAAATTCAAGCCGAACTATAGCTTTTGAAGTGGGCTTACAAAATGGCGGAATGGCCAGCGGACTTGCAGGTTCGATGGGCAAGTTAGGGACTGTTGGACTTGCTGCTGCTGTGTTTAGTCCCTGGATGAATATCAGCGGAAGTATTTTAGCCAACTACTGGAGAAGAAAACCTGTTAAGCCTGAGGAGCCTAAATAAAATTATTGTGTTGTCATCGTCAGTACTACTATCATCTTTGTTGTGTCACTCACTTTATCTGTGGTGCAAATATGAACAGTAAAGAAGTGAATTCTGTTTCAATGAAAAAAATTAAACAATATTCGGTATTTACAGCCAAAGCAGCATTGAGCAAGCCTATTGCTGATGCTACGCATACGCTGACTGAAATATCTTTTATCATTCTGCGTTTGCAACTTGAAAATGGCATTGTTGGTGAATCTTATTTGTTGAGTTTTCAATATAGTCCGCGAGCGATTGCTGGCGCATTAAAAGATGTAGCAGCAATGGTAATTGGCGAGGATGTTTACAATACTGTTTCAGTTTTTGATAAGATAAATATTGCTAATGAATATTTTGGACAGGAAGGAATTAATCGCTGGGCTCAGGCCGCTGTTAATATAGCTATGTGGGATGCATGGTCGAAAACCTTGCAACAACCGATCTGGAAGGTTTTAGGTGCCAATCATTTTAAAGTTCCTGTTTATGGTAGCGGTGGCTGGTTGTCATATAATGTCGAAGAACTTATAGATGAAGTAAGTGATTACAAGAAGCGCGGCTTCAAAGCAGTAAAGATCAAAGTGGGTAAGCCAGATTGGAAGGAAGATCTTGAGCGTCTGGCAAAAGTCAGGGAAGTAGTTGGAAATGATATTGGCATTATGATGGATGCCAACCAGGGTATGAAACTGCCTGATGCATTAGCATTGGCGCGTGCTGCAAGACAGTTAGAAATTAATTGGTTTGAAGAACCTATAGGTCATACTGACTTTCAGGGTTACCAGTTGTTAAAAAATCAGGCAGGCATTTCTTTAGCAATGGGAGAGCGTGAGTATTCAACTGTGACATTAAGAGAATTGATAAAATTGAACGCGATTGATATATGGCAGCCAGACATTCTTCGTCTGGGCGGTGTGGAAGCCTGGCGCAACAGCGCGGCATTGGCGCAGGCGCATAATATACCTGTTCTGCCACATTATTATAAAGATTATGATGTGCCACTTTTATGTACTATTTCTAATGGCGCTGGCGCAGAATCTTTCGATTGGATCGATCCTTTGATAGATCATAAGTTGATTATTGATAATGGTTTTGCTATTCCCCATGATCGGAATGGATGGGGTTTTTCATTTAAAGACGAATTTTTGATAGAGATATGATTAGATTATTTATAACACTCCTTTTTTTACAAGTAGTTTATTTGTTAGTGCCCAATTGGTGGACAAAACACCGGCTGCTATTCCTCAGGCGCCTTCAGTGTATAATACCGAACCTTATGAAGATCCTTTGGTTAGTGGTATTAACAGGGATTTATCCAGAGCTACAGCTTATTCCTTTAGTAATATAAAAGATGCTATTGAAGGTGATCGTGAACAAAGTGGAAGATGGCTTTCCTTAAATGGCGAATGGGATTTTAATTTTGCACTAAAGCCAAATGAAGCGCCTAAAGATTTTTATAAACAAAAAGTTTCTGGGTGGAAAAAAATTACTGTGCCTTCGAGCTGGGAAATGCAGGGATATGATAAGCCTATTTATAAAAGTGCAGTTTATCCTTTTCGCCCTGTAAATCCTCCTTTTGTTCCAAAGGATTATAACGGCGTTGGTTGTTATCAACGTTCCTTTACAATACCCGCTGATTGGAAAGATAAAAATATAACAATACATTTTGGTGGTGTTAGTTCTGCTTACAAGGTTTGGGTTAACGGAAAATTTCTGGGCTATGCAGAAGATAGTTTTCTGCCATCCGAATTTAATATCACACCATGTTTGAAAGATGGTGAAAATATTATATCCGTTTGGGTGATACGTTGGAGTGATGGTAGTTTTTTGGAAGATCAGGATCAGTGGCGGCTAAGCGGCATTCATCGCGAAGTATATTTAATGGCTGAACCTAAGTTGCGTATCGCCGATTTCTTTTATCAAACAAAATTGGACAAGGATTATAAAGATGCAGTACTAAGTATTCGGCCAAGGCTTGAAAACCTTACTGGGAAAGAAGTTCCCGGTTATATAGTTAAAGCACAGCTGTATGATGATGCTAATAAATCTGTATTAAAAGAAGATTTAAAAATTAGCGCTGATGAGATCATCAACGAAATTCATCCTCGTTTAGATCGGGTAAAATTTGGCTTGCTACAAACAACTATTCATAATCCAAAAAAATGGAGTACCGAAGATCCTAATTTATATACATTAGTTATTAGTCTGGAAGATAGTACTGGTAAGGTTTTGGAGGCTAAAAGCTGTAAGTTGGGTTTTAGAAGTATTGAATTTAGGAAAACAGATAGTAAGCTTTTAATTAACGGCCGCGAAACTTATTTATATGGAGTGAATCGTCCGGATCATCATCCCATACGTGGCAAAGCATTAACGCGTGAAGATATTTTACAGGATATTAAAACTATTAAGCAATTCAATTTTAATACGGTTCGACTAAGTCATTATCCTTCCGATCCTTATCTGCTGGACCTTTGCGACGAATATGGCATCATGGTAATTGATGAAGCCAATCATGAAACGCATGGCTTGGGAGGCAAGCTGGATCATGATCCCCGCTGGACAGCAGCTTATGTTGAGCGGGTTTCCCGCATGGCATTGCGTGATAAGAATCATCCTTCCATTATTATGTGGAGTTTGGGGAATGAAGCAGGTAGCGGTCCCAACCATGCAGCAATGGCGGGATGGATCAAAGATTTTGATATAACACGTCCGCTCCATTATGAACCTGCAATGGGTAGTCCCAAAGATGAAGGTTATATCGATCCTTCTGATCCGCGCTATCTGAAATCCAACGATCATTCGCACCGCATTCAAAACCCTAAAGATCAATATTACGTAGATGTGATCAGTCGAATGTACCCGGCATTGTACACGGCGCCATTGTTAGTGAATCAAAAAAATGATGATAACCGTCCCATATTTTTCTGCGAATACGCACATGCAATGGGCAATAGCGCCGGTAACCTGAAAGAGTTTTGGGATCAGTGGCGCAGCCTGCCTCGCGTTATTGGTGGCTGTATTTGGGAATTTAAAGATCAGGGTTTAGTTAAATATGATTCAGTAACGGGCAAACCGTATTATGCTTACGGTGGCGATTTCGGCGAACGTTACTTTGATAATTTCACTATTAAAGGAGTGGTTGCAGCAGACGGACGACCTAAAGCTGCCATGTTTGAATGCAAGCGAATCTTTCAACCTATACAATGTGAATGGAAAAATAGTAGTAGGAATATTATACAGATCATTAATCGAAGCCCTGTAACCAATGTTAACGAATATGCTGCTGAAATATTTATCAAAGAAGATGGATTGGTAATCTCGAAACATGCAATCACTCCAATTAATCTAGCGGCTGGAGAAGCTACAGAACTTGATATTAGTAAATACATACCTAAGTTTAGAGCTGGTAAAGAGTATCATGCCGATATTCGGTTCACAACTAAACAGGATAAACCCTGGGCTGCTAAAGGTTTTGTTATTGCCAGCAATCAATTGGCATTAACACCATTGGTAAAAAACAACTTGTAAAAACATCTGTTCCTTTTACGGATAATGGGAAAGAGTTTATGCTAAATACGAATGGTGTGTCGATAGTTATTGACAAATCAAATGGCGCCTTAGCATCTTATAAAAAAGGAAGCGTAGAACTTTTAGGTCAATCCTTATTACCTCATTTTACAAGGCCACAAACAGATAATGACCGCAAAGGCTGGAAAACACATCGTGTGTTAAAGCAGTGGTATGAAAATGAACCTATACTGAAAAGCGTTGAGGCTATAAATATAGGCGGACAGGATGGTGTGCTCAGTACTTACTCTTTAATTTCTGATAGTGTGCAGATTGCTGTGTTTTATTCTGCTGATAAAAATGGAACAATCAAAGTTGATTATACATTAAAGGCAGATCAGGCTTTACCTAATATCCCGAAGATCGGAATGCAAGCCGGTATTAATAAGGCTTTTACGAATATCAACTATTTTGGACTTGGACCACTGGAAAATTATATTGACAGAAGATATGGATTTGATGCAGGTGTTTATCAGTCTGATATTTATAGTTTCATGGAGCCTTATGTGGTGCCGCAGGAAAATGGCAACCGGACTGATGTGCGCTGGTTAAGTTTGTCTAAACCAAAAAGCAAAACAGGATTGACGATCGTTGCTGACAGCCTTTTAAGTATGAGCGCCTGGCCGTACACAGAAAAAAACATTGCAGAAGCAAAGCATACTAATAAATTAAACCCCGCAGAGTACATAACTTTGAACATTGATCTGATTCAGATGGGGGTTGGCGGTAATGATAGTTGGAGCCCTGTGGCCGCGCCATTGGATCAATATCAGATTGGGCCAGGAAATTATAAATACAGTTTCTATATAAGGCCGATTGAACATTAAAAATAGCGGATGAACTTGCGTTTGAAATTATTGGTGCTTGCTATTGCGTGCCTGTTTGCAAATAGTATTGGCTTTGGTCAAAATGTTAAATCTGTTGATCTGGCAGAAGTATTTCAAAGTCCTCCTGAAACAGCCAAACCTTGGGTGTTATGGTATTGGATGCACGCGGCAGTTTCTAAAGAAGGCATTACCGCCGATCTGGAAGGCATGAAAAAAGTGGGTATTGCCGGAGCTTACTTAGTTTGCATTTTTGATACTGTTGCTAAAATTCCTTACGATAAGCCTGCAAGACAACTTACACCAGAATGGTGGGCGCTGGTAAATCATGCGATGAAAGAATGTAAGCGGCTTGACTTAAAGCTGGCTTTTCATGTTAGCGATGGTTTTGCATTAGCGGGTGGCCCATGGATAAAGCCCGAACAATCTATGCAAAAACTGGTGTGGACGAAAACCTATGTTAAGGCAAAAGGCAATGACAGTATCAGGTTGGAGCAACCGCATACGAATGAAAATTTTTATAAAGACATTGCTGTTTTTGCATACCCGGCCAACTCAGCCAACGCGTTTTCTGAAACGGTTCTAATACCAGCGGTTACAACAAGTACGGGTGAGAAAGCGCCCTATCTGGCATTTTCCGGTGATGATTCCAAAACATTCAGAAGTGATGTGTCTTGCTGGATTCAGTACAAGTATCCGAAACCTTTTACGTTACGTTCTTTAAAGATTCATACTAATAGTAAAGTATATCAATCTCAACGATTGATTGTGATGGCAAGCAATAATGGAATTGTGTTTGACACGGTGCTTCGTTTGCAACCGCCTCGTCATGGCTGGCAGGATACGGATGAAGATTACACATTTTCCATACCTGCAACAACCGCAAAATATTTTCGCTTTGTGTATGACAAAGAAGGGACAGAAGCAGGGTCGGAAGATCTGGATGGTGCAAAATGGAAGCCTTCATTAAAAGTAAAGGGTATTTATTTAAGTGATGAGCCAGTTATCAATCAGATTGAAACAAAGAATGGAAGTATATGGCGTGTGGCAGAAAACACTACAACGCAAATGGTAAATGATAGCAATGCTGTTCAGTTTAAAAATATTATCAATCTTACCAATAAAATGGATAAGAATGGAAACCTTGACTGGAAGCCGGTTTCAGGGGATTGGGTGATTGTAAGAATGGGTCACACTTCAACCGGTCATACCAATGCTACAGGTGGCGCCGCAAAAGGTTTGGAATGTGATAAGTTTAATCCTGATGCAATCAAACTTCAGTTTAATAATTGGTTTGCCAAAGCTTTTGAGAAAACAGATCCCGGTCTCGCAAAGGAAGTCATTAAAATATTTTACATCGACAGCTGGGAAGCAGGCAGCCAGAACTGGAGCGAAAAATTCGCAGCCGAGTTTAAAAAAAGAAGAGGATATGACTTAATGCCTTATTTGTTGGTAATGACTGGCGTTCCCATAAATGATGCCACTACTTCTGAAAAGATTTTACATGATGTTCGCGAGACAATTGCTGAATTAGTGAATGATATTTTTTATGTCACACTTCGAAAACTTGCAGACGAAAAGGGATGCACATTTACTGCTGAAAACGTAGCACCCACAATGGTTAGCGATGGATTGCTGCATTTTAAAACGGTGGATTATCCAACAGGTGAATTTTGGTTGAATAGCCCAACACATGATAAGCCCAATGATATGTTTGATGCCATTAGCGCAGCACATATCTATGGAAAGAATATTGTACAGGCAGAATCATTTACAAGTTTAAAGATCAATTGGTCTGAACATCCCGGCAACCTCAAAGCGATTGGTGACAGAAATTATGCAATGGGTATTAACAGAACTATTTTTCACGTCAATACCCAGAATCCGTGGATGGATCGAAAACCTGGTATGACATTAGGAAGTATTGGTTTGTTTTACCAACGTGATCAAACCTGGTATGATCAAAGTAAAGCCTGGATTGATTATATAACAAGGGTTTCAGCATTGTTGCAACAAGGTAAACCTGTTGCAGACATCGCTGTTTTTATTGGTGAGGAAGTGCCGAGGCGTTCTGTTTTGCCAGACAGGCTTGTAAGCGCTCTGCCCGGTATTTTTGGTAAAGAAAGACTGGAAGCAGAGAAGAAACGACTTGAGAATAAAGGAGAACCGCAGCGCACAATACCGGACGGAGTAACCCATTCTGCTAACATGGCTGATCCTGAAGATTGGACCGATGCTTTGCGTGGTTATAAATATGATTGTTTTAATCCGGATGTATTGTTAAAAGCTAAAGTAGTAAACGGTAATGTTGTGTTCCCTTCTGGCGCTTCTTATCGAGTGCTTATATTTCCTGGAAAGCTATTGATGAATCCCAATGCTGGCTTGATGTCTGTAAATGTTGCCAAAAAGATTTTGCAATTGAAAAATGCAGGCGCTACTATTATTATTGATAAAAGAGAGGTCAGTACCATTGGTTTGAAACAAAAAGATACTGAGCTACAGAATATATGGAAAGAATTATTTTCAAATAATGGCAAAGGCCGGTTAATTGAAACGCCTTACAAAGATGCTACTTTTGATAAGATAGGAGTGCCGAGAGATTTGGAGGTTAAAAGCAAAGATCGTGAAATAGCCTGGGCGCATCGAAAATTGAATGATGGAGATTTATATTTTATATCCAATCAATCTAACAAAGCAAACTACATTGATCTTTCTTTTCGTGTAGCTGGCTATCATCCGGAAATATGGGATCCTGTATCTGGGAGAATAGGTGTTTCTAATAACTGGTCTATTGATAATGGTAGAACACAAATATCATTGTTTCTAAATACGAACGAATCGGTTTTTATTGTGTTTAGAAATAAGACAGAGATAGAAAGTCTTACAGCTTGTAATGGCTTAATTGTGCCTTATGGTTCTAAACCACCAGGGGCCAATCTTTTTATTAATTCAAACTGGCAGGTTCAATTCGATACTGCTTTTGGTGGACTTTTAGAAAAGGTAGATTTTCCTAAATTGACTTCATGGACTGAGCATAAAAGTGACGCTGTAAAATATTATTCCGGAACCGCTGTTTATACCAATCATTTTTCTGTTGATAATATTGTTAAGGATAAGCCTGTGTTTCTCACTATTGACAGTGTTTTTAATATCGCTACTGTAAAAGTTAATGGTGTTGATTGCGGTACAATATGGACACCACCTTATCAGTTGGATATTTCAAAAGCAATCAAAACGGGTGCTAATTCAATCGAGATAAAAGTAAGTAATACCTGGGCTAACAGGCTTATTGGAGATATGGCTTTGCCCGAAAATAAGCGTATTACCTGGACAACAGCACCTTTGAATATTTTGGAAGGAAAACCATTGCTAAAAGCAGGTTTGGTAGGAGGAGTAAAGATTCAGCAGTGATGAATAGGGGCTAATGAATAATCCGTAATGAGTAATGAAAGCGAATACACTGTCAGGCTGAAGAAAATAAACTTAGCTCCTTTTTAAGAACTAACTTCAAGCTTATATCCCTTGCCGCGTATCACAACAATCTTGATATTAGGATCGGGTTCCAGTTTTTTTCTAAGCTTTGATATAAACATGTCCAGGCTGCGCCCCACAATAACACCTTCATCTTCCCATATTTCTTTTTGCAGCCGGCTTCTTTCTATAGTCTCATTCGGAGACTGTGCAAAAATGAGCAATACACGGGCTTCCGTTCCGGTAAGGTCTGTTGCCGTTCCGTTTACAATAAGTTTACGATTTGTCGGATCAAATAAAACTGAGCCTAAAGTAATCATGCCCGAATCCTGTTCATCCGCAGGTAAAGCTTTTCGCGGCTTAACCGATTTTAAAAAAGAAAACCGACAAAGGCTAGAGATACCAGGCCACCCAAAAGATATCTATTCTTTGCGTTATTTATGTCTGTCGATTTGAATTTAATGTTGATCATATAAGGTGCGCTAGGTTGCGTTCTTCCTATACATGCTACAATATCATCTTTTTTATTTTTGGAAATAGCATATCCGTAGGTTATACTTGCGTCTTCACCATTCAGGACATTAACAATATAATCACTTGAGAGTGGGTCTTCGGCCAACAAACGCCGGGTGGTATTCACCAGGAACTCCGGCTGAAAAGTAAGATCCTTCTCAAAGCTGATTTGGTATTCATTTTCGGTAATCTTTTTAACCGGAAGTACCCGTGATGTACGGTCGCCCGACTGCAACAGTAGTTCATGTCCGATCCTGCGGAGTAAAACTTCCCTTTTGGAGAGATTAAAATCGTCGCTATTCTCCATGCTGAAAGCCAGGTAGATTACAGAGATTAGCAACAGTAAAATCAATCCGAACAGATATTTGCTTTTTCCTGAAAAGATATTTCGGCTATCAGACATACCGTTTACAATTTATTTACAAAGGTTACATTTTTATTTACAATCCAAATCTTGTGAGCGAAAAATACCAAAGTAGATTCGCTAAATCAGACTTTGTTTGACAAGGATATGAACTAGGACATGAAAAATAATAGCATGTCTTATCAAATCTTGTTTATTGAGAGGATCTATAATTTATTTAATAAAACCACAAAAATCATGAAAAAAGTAATTTATGCATTGATCTTACCGCTGGTTGTGATAAGCGGACTGGTATTTGCTAATCGAAAAATTGAGAATGAAACTACTAAGCAGCCGTCTCCCAAGCCGCTTTCTGCTGCCGAAATCAAAAACGAAAGAGAAAAATGGGAAGCCACGCCTGATGGTATAATGTTCAAAAAATGGGAAGCGTCTCCCGCAGGTAAAAAGTGTATGCCGCTGAAGCTAAAATAAGGAAGCATATCACTGGCTTCACTAATATGGAGGCTGTTGTAACGGCTCTTTCTCTTCCGCCAGGATCAAGATTAGGTTTCGGAGTTATGGCCAGGATCAATGGTGATAATTATATCGTAAAATTCGATCCGGAAAAATCTCAGCTTGAGCAATTGCATAGCCTGAAAGTGAACGACAAAATAATTATAAGAAGCCATAGCATATTGCACGCTCCTAAGTATTTATATCCAATAGTATCGTGCGAATATGTAGAAAGAGATAGTAAAGTAATTTTTAAACGTGTTCCCCGAAAAGGCGGTTGCTAAGTAAATAAATTTAAGTTGTTTAAACTTTTAATTTACCTTGATAACACAATAATATTCCCGCTGATTATCAGCAGATTTAGAACGTCGCAGATTACGGCAGATAAGTTTTCCGCGAAAAATTTGCGCAAAAAATCAGCGATTATCTGCGAGAAATTCCTTTATACCCAAATAGTTTAAACAACTTTGTTATAAAATACATACAAATCCGAAAAGTAGCAAGTGCATTTTATGTCGTGACATTCTTTAATTGAGAAGACTTCCTCAATCATTTTTTCAAAGCACAATTATTTTATCTATTTATCGTCTAACGCTGTAGTGAAGATGATAGTTTTTGGTTTGAAAGTTAAACGGTTACATAGGTCTGACGGTCTCCGTCTGACCTATAAATTGAAAAACTTCTGGTTGCTAAGTGATATGTAGGCCGACGTATATTCTACAGTACAAGCGAGCGTGGCAACAAAGATGAGATATGTTTACTGATGACCTAATAAGACTTTATATTTATCTTCCCTGTTTTATAATAATATTTTTAAATATAGATTCTTATGCGGGCCGGTTAGCCGCCAATCGATAAAGTAGATTAGACTAATGATATTTAGGATTCAGGCAATAATTGCCCTCTTATTAATTTCAGTAATTGGTTATGCGCAAACTACAATAAGCGGGGTTGTATTTAGCGGTGAGAATGCGCAAGCCTTGAATAGCGCTGTGGTGGAGATCAGAGATAATAGCTCGCAAACTGTGCTACAGCGGTTAAATACTGATTCGATGGGCGTTTTTAGTGTAGAGGTGCCCGGCGATAATGTATTGATTGAAATTAGCTTCGTTGGCTATAAACCCAAAACGATTAAAAAACCTAAAGTTGTTAACCAGCATATTGACCTGGGAAAAATTTTGCTAACTAAAGCCGAAGTAACTTTAGAAGAAGTTGTGGTGCGTGCTGAAAAATCTTCAACCGAATTTAAATTAGATAAGCGTGTATTTAATGTTGGACAGGATTTAAGTTCCACCGGTATGAGTGCATTGGAGGTGCTGAATAATGTGCCTTCGGTTATGGTGAATATCGATGGGCAAATTAGCCTGCGTGGAAATTCTGGTGTACAAATACTGATCAATGGCAAACCATCTGTGCTGGCGGATGAAAGTAGCAATGCGTTGGGAACCATTACTGCCGACATGATAGAACGTATTGAAGTCATTACCAATCCATCTGCTAAATACGAAGCGGAAGGAACGGCAGGTATTTTAAATATCATTTTAAAAAAGAAAAAGTAAAGACCTGAATGGCTCTGTTTCAGTAAATACGGGCATTCCAGACAATCATAGCATTGGCGTTAGCATGAACCGAAGGACTAACAAGTTCAACTTGTTTACGCAATTCGGGCTGGGAAGGCGATCGTTACCCAGATATGATGCTGGTATCAACCGGGATTTAGTAAGTCAATCAGAAATAAGAACGGACGGGGTTAATTATAGAAATGAAAAATTTTATAATATTACTTTGGGCACAGATTATCATATCAATGAACTCAATGTATTGACGTTGTCCGGTAATTTTGCCTATGAAGTAGAAGACCAGCCTTCGGAAACCAACTACAGTTCTTATAAAAATGATGCACTCATTTCCCAATGGAAAAGAACCGAAATTACAGAAGCCACTAATCCTAAATGGCAATATGAATTGAATTATGAAAGGCAATTTAAAGACAATGAAAAGCATGTTTTGATGGCCAGTGCAATCGGTAGTTTTTTTGGAAAAGATCAGTCGTCTGTATTCAGAAATGTTGCAACTTTAGGTACTATTGACGACAAAGATCAGCAGGCCAATACTGATTTTTTGGAAGCGAATAATACTTTTAAACTAGATTATACCAAACCCTTTAACGATCGTTTCACTTTGGAAACAGGCGCTCAATATCTGCTGAATGAGGTGGGTAACGATTATGCTATTAGTGATTATGAAGATGGGCAATGGATTGAAAATGCTGAGTTGACCAATAATTTTACGTTCGATCAAAAGGTTTTAGGGGTATATGGAACTGGAAGTTATGAAGGTGATCAATGGGGTGTAAAAGCAGGATTGAGGATGGAAAATACAGACCTTGCAACATTGCTGGAAACAACCAGTGTGGGAAATAACAGAAATTATACAAACCTGTTTCCATCACTTCACACTTCGTATAAAATTAATAAAGATGCATCGTTGCAACTTGGGTATTCACGCAGGATATATCGTCCGCGTTTGTGGGAATTGAATCCCTTTTTAAGCTTGCGAGATAACTATAATATATCAACAGGAAATCCTGAATTGAACCCAGAGTATAGCGATTCTTATGAGTTGACAGGAATTTTTAAGGTTGCAAAAGCTACGCTGAATTCAAGCATTTATCACAGATACACCACTTCTGTAATTGAAGATGTTTCTACTTTTGAAAATAATGTCAATACAAATAAGCCATACAATATTGGGACAAGAGCTTCTACCGGAATAGAACTAAATGGGAAATATGACCCTATCCGGTGGCTATCTATCAATGGCGATTTTAACTTCAATTTCTTTAAAAGAAAGGGTGTCTTTTTAGACAGGAATTTCGATTTTAACGGCAGGCAATGGTCGGGAAGAGTAACCTCAAAAATTGACCTTCCTGCTGATTTTGCTTTGGAACTAAATGGCAATTATCAATCCGGCTTTGAATCGGTAAATGCGATTAATTCAGGTTTCGCTTATATGGATATTGGCGTAAGAAAGAAATTGTTCAAAGGCAAATTAGTGGCCAGTATGTCCGTCAATGATGTCTTTGAATCCCGAATATCTGAGTCTGAAACCAACAGAGAAAACTTTTACTTATACAATCGTGGTTATCGTGGCCGGTTTATCACCTTCGGCCTAAGCTTTGGTTTTGGTAAAGGTGAGGCCATGACTTATTCGGGTGGCCGGAGGAGGTGATGATGTTGGGATTAAACGCTTTGTTAAACCTGATGTTTGTTAGGCAGAGCCTTGTCGAAGCCCGTTTATTGTACGAGTTATACCTTTAAATATACACTTTTGCGCCCTTGGTATTTTTAGCGCTCGTTGTGTGAAACTACTATTGAATTACTACATCTTTTTCCCTTTCTTCAGGCCACACTTTTAATTGTACAAGCTTTCCATTTTTTAGTTCCGCTTCAACAGTTGTTTGCTTTGGAGCATGTAATTTAAAGTGCACGTTCCAATCTTTAGGCCAGGCTGGGAAAAGATATATTTTATCATCCACAGTTTGCATCAGCATTTCCTGCACACCAATCATACCGCTGCCGCCCCAGTTGTGATCCGGAACCCAGTCAAATCCCGGTCCCCAAAAAGCGGGAAAGCGGCGGCCACTATTTTTTAGTTTTAATAAGGTTAATCTTTTGGCTTCGTCTGTTAAACCGAGTCGTGCAGCGAAAATATTGTCCTGCTTCCAACCAACATGGCTTCTGAATTTTAACGCAAACGTATCTTTCCAATAAGTGTTTCTCGCTGTATCAAGCCCCGGCTTTCCCACACCAAACAAACCCCAGGGATAAACGGGATAAAGTTGAGGTGTCTCGACATTATTCACTCTTCCCCAAACAATAGCCGGAGCAATGGTAGTGTTGCCGTTATAGTTCATAAAAGGAATAGGAGGGATGCGTTGTAAAAATTCTTCAAAATAAATCTGTTCTTCCTTGGTTAAATAGGTATCAGACAATTGCAACAATTTTGTAGTTACTGTTTTTAATGCAGCAATTGTTGAACTGGCATTGTATGCCATTTTAAAAGTTTCGGCACCTGATCCTGGATAAAGAATTAAATGTCCATTCCCGTCCAATGCTTTGCTACTACGCTGTTTGGAGAGATATTGATAATGTTCATCAAAAAATATCAAGGCATTTTTTATCAATGATAAGTATTGGTCAATCTCTTTTCCTTCATAAGATTTTGATTCAAGTATCATCATACAAAACTCTAAGATGGTGTCCCATTCATACTCCAGCCACGCATTGTATTCCATTCCCGGATCAAAGCCTGGTGGGCGTTTCCACGAATATTCAGTTGGATTAGGCAAACCAAAATTTTCTATCTGTTCATTAAAATTGGCGCCGCCATGTCCCCAATAAATTTTGGAACGCAGCAACGCTGTTTGCAAAATCCGATTGTAAAAATCAAACTGTGGCTTCATCATATCAACATCACCGCTTTTCAACATCGGCCAATATACCAATCGTTGGTTTTGTGCTGTAAATGTACCACCGCCCCAATTGCGATGATCGGGTCTTCCTTTTATAGTACTGTCTGTAAACACCGGATCAACAGTAAATAAGCCGCCGTTAAATTTTGTAGGATATTCACCATAAGCATTGCAGCCAAGCATGTATCTGAATAGCTGATAATTTCTACCAACCTGCCATGCCGAATCTTTTTCTTTTTTATTGACCCAGCTGTAGAATATGTGGCATCGGTTTTACGCCTGTCCGCCGTGGTGGATCGCACAGCTTCATTTGTAGAATCATCAGCATCGATAAAAACAAAACTCCGCTTCCAATAATCATTCCACCAACTAATTGTTTTGGAGTGAGATGTTTTATAATTGTCAACAATATTATTTAGCTGTTCTTTCCAAATACTAATATCACTTGTTTGCTTATGATGTAAATAAACTTCGAGCAAATGTTTTTTTGAAGGGCGTTTGCTTACTAAGCTCCAGCTTTTGTAAGCTGTATTTACGTATGATCCTTCACCTTCATCTCCTTTGATAAAATCCCTCCCTCTCATTAAGCCTCCACTGGTAAGGTTTTCAAGCGGATTAAATAGTTTATGTTTTACAGAATCAAGCCCTTGTTGTTGAACCGTGGCATCAAATACTGTGGGGTTAGTATTTCGATGATAAAATATGATATGATTGTTATTGAAACCAACAACATCGGGTTTGGTAATAATCGGCACATGCGATGCCCATTTCCAGGAGTTGGCATTATTCTCTTTTCCTTTTTGTAATCTATCGGCAAAGCGCCAGTTTTCATATATGGCTTCAGCCCGAATGGATTTGCTGCTTGCAATATCAATATGAATAACTGGCTTAAATACATCCACCCAAAGCTTAATAGCAACATCACCAGAGTTTACTTGTACATACCCATCTTTTAAAATAAGCTCCTGTTTAAAAGAGTTATCCATAAAAGGATTTGGATAAAGTTTCAATCTAATTCTGCCGCTTTTTAAAAAGGCATTGTTTTCATCAAAACTGCCACTTTGGGAAAAATAGAAAAGCAGTTCATTATTTTCTACCCAAACATTACAGCCAATATCTCCACCACCTAAGGGCATGGATTCACTGGCGTTTTTACTTTGCGTATTCCATACAACATTGTATGCGTTCAGCTTTTGATCCTGTGCGTTTATTGTTTTGATACAAAATATCAACAATAAAATGAATACATATTTATGGAATAGTTTCATAATAAGGGACACGGCGATGAAAAAACAAATAATCAATGTTCAATGCTCAATTATCAATATTCATTTTTTCATCCGCACATTGAGCATTGCTTATTGAACATTGTGTATTATAAAATGATTCAACTTTACTTCACTTCAACCTCCATCTCCCAGTCATCTGTTCTAAAAGAAGATGCGGGGAAACCAGCAGTATTAAAAAGCTCGCCTTCCGCTGCGTCTGTAAAAGCGTATCTTACAGCAACGGGACTTTTTACTTCTGGGGCATTTATTTCAATGCCGCCTGCTATCAATTTAGCTTTTGCCGGATAGAATTTTTTATCAGCTCCTGCTATTTCAAAATTGATAAAAGGTTTACCGTAAGTAGTAAGCCCCATTGGGGAATTTTTAAATTTGATCGTTGCAGTATTTTCTTTAATACTCATCGATTCATACAACGGACTTTCACTTACAAAACCTTTTCGGTTATAAGTTTTAGCTAAAGCCATCAGCGCAAGCCGTTTTCCAACTTCTTCTTTTTCGCGTGGATGAATATAATCGGCATCGCCAATATCCATTGTTACTGCCATTCCGCTGTTGCTTATTTTATCAAGTGATTTGCGTTGTGCATCGCGCAAAAATGCTGAATTAATTAACGTATCGCCCTTCTTCTTATTACTATTGTAATCAAATGGCGCTATTTGTACATAATAAAAGGGAAATCGCCCTGGCTAAATTGTGCTCTCAACATTTGTACAAATTCCGGAAACAACGTTTCATATTGCTGTGGCCTGTTAGCATTAGATTCGCCCTGATACCAGATAAATCCTTTAATTCCATAACCAAGCAACGGGTGCATCATTCCATTATATAATACTGTTGGCAATTTATTGCTTAGGCGGGATTGATCGTTTGGATCGGGAAACTGAAAATCATAACCTTTCAGGGAAGCTGCATCCATAAAGGCTTCTACAGGGCTGCCTCCATAACTTACATTGATCAAACCGATCGGGACTTTTAATTTGTCATACAAGAACTTGCCAAACGTGTAGCCGGTGGCGCTGAAATTGGAAACATCTTCCGGGTTAGAAATTTTCCAGCTAAAATTTTTACTTGTATCTAAAGGTGTAGGTTTTGTTGAGCGTGGAATATTGTAAAGCCTTATCTGATCATTATCGGAATTTAATATAATATCATTTGATTTATAAATGGGTTGATTAGGAAATCCTTTCAAAGGCATTTCCATATTCGATTGCCCGCTGCAAATCCAAACTTCACCAATTAGTATATTTTTTATTTTTATGGATTGACCATCGCTGATCGTTATTTCGTAAGGACCTCCAGCTTTTGGCGTTGCAACTGCTACTTTCCATTTTCCTTTTGCATCCGGCTGCGCCGAATATGTTTTATTATTCCATGAAGTTATAATGGTCACTGATGTTTTTTTATCTGTCCAGCCCCAAATTGCTGGGTTAGACTGCTGCTGCAACACCATGTTGTCACTAAAAAACCAGGGTAATTGAAGTTTTGCGTGAGAAAGAATGGGTATAACTAATAGAAGCAAAATCGTTCCAAAAAATTTCATATGACAATGTTTAAAATGAGATTCGAAATTAAGAAAATAAAAGTAGGATTGACAATTTTTAAACCACGAATGCACGAATTATATTGATTGTTTTGACGATAAAGGAAGCTCTCACAGATTACGCAGAAATACACAGAAAATAAATGTTCTGTGTTGATCCTTGTTTTCTGTGAGAAATGATTCGTGGCATTGGTTATCTAATCTTCTCCATTCCATTCCTTATAAAAACGTTGTAAAAAATTTTCGAGGTATTGGTGCCGTTGTTCAGCTATAGCACGTCCGGTATTGGTATTCATCTTATCTTTTAACTTCAGCAACTTGTCATAAAAATGTTTAACTGAAGTTTCAGCAGGCTTTTCTGGATTATGAATTTCCCGAAGCTTGCTACCGCCAAATGCAAAAGCCCTGGCTATTCCAATAGCTCCGATGGCATCTAATCGATCAGCATCCTGAACTATTTTAGCTTCTAAACTTTCCGCTACTTTCCCTTTGCTAAAAGAAACCTGTGATACGATGTCTATAACTTTTGCTATAGTTTCTGAAGGGGTGTTGACTTGTTTTAATATTGCCGTTATTTGCTCTTCTGATTTATCAATGCCACCATTCAGTTTATGGTCGCCCACATCGTGCAGCCAGGCCGCTAACTCTACCAGGAAGAAATCAGCCTTTTCTTCTTTTGCAATGCGAACGGCAGTTTTCACTACTCTTTCTATATGAAAATAATCATGCCCTGTACCTTCGCCAGAAAATTGCTGATATATTAAATCATGAACGAAATTTAATATTTCCTCTGTTGTCATTGTTTATAAATTCACACTTGTCTATAAAAATACATGCTAAAGTAATATTGATCGTCAAAACTAAATGTAAGAGATTCTGCTAAAAGTTATATTTTAAAATATGCACAATCGATTGCATTAAACGCTATATTCTTTCAAAGAAAAGGTAGTTTTGTTCGGTGCCATCTTGATCTGATCAAGGGGCCTAAAATTTTAATCAAGCTTGTACATACTTTGGGCCTATTTTATACGCTAATATCAAGTAAAGTAAGCGAACTTATTCACCCATTGAGCTACGTGAGCTTTTTAAGATGTGATAAATTTAATACTTTCATTTGCAAAGTTCCGATGTCGATTGTTGAGCTAATATATGGAGGCAGCTATCAATTTTTATAAACAAAACATATATATGAAGAAAATCATTTTCGCTTTTAGTTTACTTTGCTCGTTTACAATCGCAAATGCGCAGAGCAGTAAACCTAATGTAATATTTATTTATGTTGATGATCTTGGTTATGGAGATCTCAGTTGTTACGGAGCAACTAAAATAAAAACACCAAACCTTGATCAATTAGCTGCGCAGGGTATTCGCTTTACAAATGGCCACAGCACTTCCGCAACTTGTACACCATCACGCTATGCGTTGATGACTGGGCAATACCCCTGGCGTAAAAGTGGTACCGGAGTATTACCCGGTGATGCAGCCTTAATTATACCTACAGACAGAACTACTTTGCCCAAAGTTTTTAAAAAAGCTGGTTATCAAACGGGCATTGTAGGCAAATGGCATTTGGGTCTTGGTGATGCTGTTGAAAAAGCTTGGAACGGAGAAATAAAGCCTGGCCCTAACGAAACGGGTTTTGATTATTCCTTTATTTTCCCGGCTACTGCAGACAGGGTGCCTACTGTTTTTATAAGAAATCATAATGTAGTCGCATTAGATCCCGAAGATCCCATTGCCGTGAGTTACAAAGAAAAGATAGGAAATGAGCCTACAGGAAAAGAAAATCCGGAACTATTAAAACTGAAGTCTACGCCAAATCATGGTCATGCAAATACTATTGTTAATGGCATCGGGCGTATTGGATTTATGACAGGTGGTAAGTTGGCAAGATGGACAGATGAAGAATTACCAATGACTTTTTTAAAAGAAGCAAAAGATTTTATTAAAGAAAACAAAACGAAGCCTTTCTTTTTATGTTACAACCTTACTGAACCCCATGTGCCGCGTATGCCTTCAACTATTTTCAGAGGTACAAGTGGTTTAGGTTTAAGAGGCGATGCCATTTTACAGTTGGACTGGGCGGTTGGCGAAATTATGAACCAGCTTAAAGCCAGCGGAATTGATAAAAATACGATTGTGATTTTCTCAAGTGACAATGGCCCAGTGCTGGATGATGGTTATTTAGATGGTGCTGTTACGCAACTTAACGGGCACACGCCTTGGGGCCCGCTTCGTGGCGGAAAGTACAGTGCGTTAGAAGCGGGTACTAGAGTTCCTTTTATTATTAGCTGGCCTGGCAAAGTGAAGCCTGCGGTTTCCAATGCTTTAGTCTGCCAGATCGATTTTATTGCTTCTTTCGCAAAATTGCTTAATCTGCAAGTGCCGGCTAATGATGCCACAGATAGTGAGAACCAACTTGACGCTTTATTTGGAAAAACTAAAAACGGACGTTCGGTTTTGGTTCAGCAAGGCATTTCGCAGTTAACGATTGTAAAAAACGGATGGAAGTATATTGCTCCTCATGGTGGTCCAGCTAACACAGGTCCTAAATTGACTAATATTGAGACAGGTAATTTACCTGAACCTCAATTGTATGATTTGAATAATGATATAGGGGAAAGTAAGAATCTGGCTAGTAAATATCCTGCGAAGGTAAAAGAGTTGGCAGCTTTATTACAAAGTATAAAAGCTAAAAAATAAGCAACGCTATGTTTAAAATTGAAAAGGCGGCCCGATTGAGCCGCCTTTTATAAAAAAATCAAATTTCTTAAACTCTTTCAAAATGATTGAAGAAGAAATCGCCTTCAATTGTAGCGTTCTCATCGCTGTCACTTCCATGTATAGCGTTTGCTTCAATGGATGCAGCAAAAGTTTTACGGATAGTGCCTTCCGCAGCATTGGCAGGATTTGTAGCACCGATCAGATCACGGAAAGAAGCCACAGCATTATCTTTTTCCAAAATAGCTGCAACGATCGGTCCGCTGCTCATAAATGCCACTAATTCTCCATAGAAAGGCCTTTCTTTATGTATAGCATAAAACTCACCAGCTTTTTCAGCAGAAAGTTTTGTTAATTTCAATGCCACCAATTTAAATCCTTCTTTAGTAATGCGATCTAAAATCGCACCAGCATGCCCATTTTCCATCGCATCAGGCTTAATCATCGTAAATGTACGGTTACTCATATATTCTTTTTTGGGTCGCAAAGGTAGTGAAACTAAATATTTCTTAATGATCTTAATTTGCCTATTTTTGCGCCTTTTATAATGAAGCCGATATCAGACATATTTTCAATGCTTTCGCAACCAGCCAAAGTTGTGATCACCATGCATCAAAAGCCGGATGGCGATGCTATGGGATCAGCGTTGGGATTATATGGGTTTTTGAAAAAATTAGGACACGACGTTAAAGTGATTTCTCCTACAAACTGGGCTAGTTGGCTTAGCTGGATGCCAGGATGCGACGGTGTACTGAATTTTGAAAAACATCAGGAAAGAGCAACAGCAATTTTAAATGAAACCGATTATTTGTTCTGCCTTGATTTTAATATTTTTTACAGAACAAAAAATATGGCGCCTGTATTAGCAGGATTGAGCTGTGTAAAAATATTGATTGACCATCACGAACAACCTGATACCGTTAATTTTAATTACGGCATAAGCGATATCACGAAAAGTTCTACCTGTGAAATGGTTTATGACGTTATAGTGAAAAGCGGAAACGATCATTTGATTGATGTCAACATTGCTCAATGTTTGTATGCAGGTGTTGTAACGGATACGGGTTCCTTCAGGTTCTCATCAGCGCATGCTTCTGTCCATTTGATGGTCGCCCGTCTTATGGAAACCGGCTTAAATCACACACAAGTTCATAGTAATCTTTTTGATAATTTTTTAGAAAATCGCTTACGATTCATCGGCCACATGCTAAGTAACCGCATGCAGTTTTTCTATGAATATAACACTGCGCTCATTGCAATAAGTATGCAGGACTTGCTGAAATATGAATTAAAAACCGGTGATACGGAAGGTTTGGTCAATTTTCCATTGAGCATACAAGGTATACAAATGGTTGGCCTTGTAATTGATCGGGACGAGGAGCGAAAGTGGAGCTTTAGAAGTAAAGGCGATTTTGACTGTAATACATTTGCACGAAAATATTTTAACGGTGGGGGCCATTATAACGCTGCTGGCGGTAATACAAAAGATGGCTTATCGGAAACTGTTGAACATTTTAAACAAGTGATCAAAGAAAATGAACACTTGCATTCTTAATGCAGATTTTAAATACGTAAATAACAACAATAAATAAAAATGAAACGTTCACAAATTATAAGCGCTTTAGCTTTTGCAACCATAGCATTTACAGCGTGCAATAACTCCGATTTTAAAACAACGGAAAGCGGCTTGCAATATAAAATTATTGAAGGTAAGGGGGATCGAAAAGATTCATTAAAAAATGGACAAGTACTTAGGGTACATGTTAAACAAACAATAAGCGGCGCAAAAGACACTGTAATACAATCAACTTACGATGCAAGCCCTGCATTGATTCCTATTCAAGAGATACCTCCAGGTCAGGGTGATTATAGTCCTCTCGAAGTTTTTAAGCAATTAAGAAATGGAGACAGCCTGATTGTACACATGTTGGTGGATTCATTAATTATGAAAGGCTTGGCAAACCCTACACAATTGCCTCCTTTTATAAAAAGAGGTGAAAAAATCATCTATACTTTTAAAGTTTTAGGTATTTATCCTGATGAGGCTACTGCGAATGCAGAAGCTCAAAAAGAAGAAATTGCTGCTCTTGAAAAATCTGGGGAAAAAGCAAAGCAAGATGCAGAAGTTCAGGGGTATGTAAAATCTAAAGGATACAATGTTGTAAAATCTCCGTTAGGAACCCTGGTAAAAGTAGAAAACCCTGGCGAAGGTGCTGCTGCTGTAAACGGTAAGTTTTTAAAAGTAAAATATACCGGCAAATTTCTTGACAATGATAGCACTTTTGATGCTGGTGAAATTCCCGTTGAATTAGGTAAAGGTGGTTCTATTCCTGGCTTTGAAGATGGTTTAAAACAGTTCAAACAAGGAGGTAAAGGAACAATATTTATTCCAGGTTACCTTGCTTATGGTAAAGATGGCAGGGGAGGCGCACTTAAACCTTATCAGCCTATGTATTTTGATGTAGAGGTGCTTTCCGTAAGCGATTCTATGCCGCCAATGCCGCAGCAGCCGATGCAAATGCCAATGCCAAACGAAGGTAGATAGGCTTCCTGCTTATTGACAAAATAGTGTCATATTAAAAACAATATAACGGATAACATAAAAGAAATTCCGTTTGATACGAAAACAATAAATAAAAAATGAAACGTTCACAAATTTTAGGTGCATTGGTTTTTGCTACAGTAGCATTTACATCGTGCAGTAATGCAGATTACGAAACCACGCCTAGCGGATTAAAATATAAAATTGTCGATGGAGGAAGCAAAGACAGTTCAAAAATTGGAGATGTTCTAAAAATGAACGTTATTCAAAAAATAGAAGGTTCAAAGGACACAATATTGGCGAACACTTATGGAAGGTTGCCAGCTTTTGTTAAAATTCAGGATCCTTCTGCTATGGGTCCGCAAGGGAATTATGCTCCAGATGAACTATTTAAGTTGCTTAAAAAAGGAGATAGTTTGATAACTATCATGTATGTAGATTCTTTAATTAAAAAAGGATTAGCTCAGGAAGCACAATTACCACCGTTCTTGAAGAAAGGTGATAAAATTGTTCTTACTTTCAAAGTCGTTGAAGTATTCAAGAATGACAGCCTCGCCCAGGCCGACGAACAAAAAGAAATGGCAAAAGATGCACCTCGTCAGCAAAAAGAGCAGATGGAAATGATGGAGAAAATGAAAAAAGAGCAAGAAGCAGCTCAAAAAGCAGATGAACTTGCTCTTGAGAAATCTGGTGAAAAAGCAAAGCAAATTAAAGAAGTGCAAGCGTATCTTGCTAGCAAAAAAATTGCTGCAACACAAACGCCGGCAGGTACTTTCGTTAAAATAGACAATCCTGGCACTGGTGCGCAGGTTGCTAACGGAAAATTTGTTACCGTTAAGTACGATGGTAAAAAATTAAGCAATGACAGTACTTTTGATGCCAACCAATTTACTGTGAAACTTGGTGAACAACCTTTTATTCGTGGATTTGAAGATGGTTTAAGACAATTTAAACAAGGAGGAAAGGGTACTATTTATATTCCGGGATATTTAGCCTATGGTAAAGATGGTATGGGTACTTTTAAACCTTACGAACCGCTTTATTTTAATGTTGAAATTACAGGTGTAAGTGACACTGATCCTGGCGCAGCGCCGCAAGGTGCGGCTGGACATAGCCCTAATGACGGCCACGGACATTAATCGAAAAAGATTTTATGAAGATGAAGCCACTGCAATTTGCGGTGGCTTCTTTTATTTGGAATATCATCGTTGATGTTGTTTAGTTATCATTCGTTTATGTAGGATGCCAAATGATCGGAACGATAAAGAGTGCGACGCAACAAAGATGAATTATGTTTATTGATGGGTTAATAAAATGGTATCTCTTAATTTCGCTTATTGCAGAAGAATTATTTAACTCAATCAATAGCAAAGTGAAGCTCCAATATTATCCATTCAAATTAAAATTCAGACATCCGTTTACTATTTCAAAAGGAACAAAAACGCATCAACCTACGTTGGTCGTGGAATTGGAACATTTTGGAATAAAAGGTTATGGGGAGGCTCCGGCGATAACTTATTACAATATTTCAGTGGAGGACATGTTGGCTGATTTGGAATTGAAAAAACCGATGATCGAAAAGTTTGCTTTTACAGAGCCAGACCGCTATTGGCATTTTCTCCATCACTTGTTGCCTAAAAATCCTTTTCTGGTTTGTGCGCTTGATATGGCTGCTTGGGATATTTTTGGCAAAATGTCTGTAAAGCCACTTTATAAAATGTGGAGGGGCGATATTGCTAAAGCTCCTTTAACGGATTATACAATTGGAATTGATACGGTTGAAAAAATGGTTGAAAAACTTCGGGAACAGCCGTGGCCAATATATAAAATAAAAGTGGGCACGGCAGATGACATTGCAATTGTGAAAGCTTTGCGTAAAGAAACCGATGCAGTATTGAGAGTAGATGCAAATGCCGGCTGGGACCTGGAAACCGCGCTACAGCTAATTCCACAGCTTAAAGAACTTGGTGTAGAATTGGTAGAACAACCATTGGCGAAAGATAATTGGGAAGGAATGAAAACGTTGTTTCAGGAATCTTCATTGCCATTGATGGCTGATGAAAGCTGCGTTTTTGAAGCGGATGTTGCTAAATGTGAAGGGCATTTTCATGGTATAAATATAAAGCTAACTAAGTGTAGCGGCATAACTCCCGCATTACGTATGATATCTGACGCTCGTAAGCGCGGGTTGAAAATTATGATAGGCTCGATGAATGAAAACACTATCGGTTCTGCAGCCATAGCGCATTTAGCGCCATTAGCAGATTATGTAGATATGGACGGGCCGCTACTTTTACAGGAAGATGTTGCTACTGGAATAGACTATGAGTATGGTAAAATTATATACAATGGAAAACCCGGGTTAGGGATAACGTACAAGGGTGTTTTTGATAAATAGAGATAAGGTTATTCTTATTATGAGCAATATGGCTTTGATAATAAACAAGAGGAATACCTTTAATTGCGAACAAGTGAATTTTTTATGTAAATAATATCGCTTTCAATTTGCTATATTATTACAAATAATAACATCTCTGCATTAATCTTCAAAATTCATCTGCATGAATTGTAGGAAACATGTTGCTTCAGACTAACGGGAAGCGATTGACTGTTTTTTACTGAATTAGCAAAATCTATTTTGCAGGGTAATTTAAATTTTGCGCAATCGTTTGCACTGCTAACTTTATAGAAAGGTGTTACCTTTAGAATAAGGTATTTGCTCTGACAAATGTCTACATTAGAAACTGCTTATGACTGTCAACCTAATGATCATTGGTAACGCAGTATATATAATCTTACAGATACTTTGTTTAGATAGCTAACATTTTTTATTAACCAAATCCGACTTATGAAATCAAAAAACATTCTTCAATTTTATAACACAAAAGCATTTCTGAGGTTGAGCTAACAACGTTCAGATATATTATGTGACAGTAATATTTACGAAGAGAATGATCTGAAAGGATCTTGTTTAAGAAAGCAAAATATTATTTAGAATTGTAGACCAGGCTGTATTACAGTCTGAGCACTGCTTATATACTAATGTACATCGAAATGTATTTTATAAGCTTTAAGCGTCTATTTATATAAACCAAACTAGCGGATTGCGTGTATGCAAGGTTTGCCACAATCACCGGTTGGATCCGTGCAAATTTTAATATGATCACAATAACTTCTTATTACAATAAGTACAGAATAAAATTGCTTGCAATAGCATATCATTTTGGATATACTACTGATGAAGCTGAAGATATTGTTCAGCAGTTTTTTCTTGACTTTATGCAGAAGGAACTTCCGAAAGACATTCACAATCCCGAAGCTTTTATTGTTATAGCTTTCAAAAGAAAACTGATTGATCATTTTCGCGCAAACAAGAATAGAAAATACACTGATAATTTCGACGATATTCATGTGCCTTCAACGCAGGAGATTTTAGAGAGTTTAGAAACAGATGAAGAGCTGATAGAAAAATTAGCTGAGGCCTACAAAAAATTGCCGGCCCGTTGCCGCCGCGTTATTTATATGAAATACTATTGTGGTTATTCAACGCAAGAAATTGTAAAGCAAACCGGCCTTACTGAACAGAATGTATATAATAATCTTTCAAAAGGAATTACAAACCTCCGTAAATCTCTTGAATACAAAGTAGAGATGATTCGATTTGGCTCACTACTTTCCTTTATTTTTTAAATTCTCAAAAAAATTCTCAAAAAAGTTGTTAGGTTTTTGTTAATCCACCGTCTCTATAAGTAAAGATTGATTTGCTTATGATTTATTCGGTTGAACAACTTGCTATTAATGACTCCTTTATTGCTTATTGCTATGAGCAGGATGTTGAGGCAATGAGTTACTGGAATAAATACCTAGCCCAACATCCCGAGCAGCTAAAAACAATGCAGGAGGCCAAAGAATTAGTGCTTGGCTTAAAAACGATGCTTTACAAAAAGCAAGACGAGTTGTCGGCCGATACATCAGCCAGCCATAACACGCTTTATGTAGTAGATCATAAGGCTACCACCATCAATCATGAAAACGGGCGGGTTCGTTTTTTAAACGGTTTGAAAAAATGGCTGCCAGCCGCATCGGTAATACTAATATTGATGTTACCTGTATTATTCCTTTTGTCTGAAAGAAATAAGCTAAAGATAGAGAAAACTGCCATTTCTCAAAAAATAATTACCGAAACAGGTATGCATAAAAAGGTTTTTCTTCCCGATGGAACAAGTGTTACGTTGAATGCTGGCAGCGAACTGAGCGTATCTCCCACTTTTGGCAAAAAAGACAGAAATGTATATTTAATAGGAGAGGGGCTTTTTGATGTAGCGCATAATAAAGAGTTACCTTTTGTTGTTCATACCGACCGATATAAAGTGAAGGCATTAGGTACAAGGTTCAATGTAAAATGCTATATGAATGACCCTACCAGCGAGACTTCGTTGCTTGAAGGAAAAGTACAGATACTGGTAAACGGCGGGGCTAAAGATGTTGTGTATAAAACCTTAGAAGTAAATCAAAAATTTGTTATAAAAAACGAGTCCGATTCTATTCAGACAAAAGAAGAAGTAACTGCCCACGTGGCGCCGCTTGCTTATGACGATGCCAACAGAAATATAGAAACGGCTTGGGTAAACAATTTTTTGATTTTTGAGGATATGAAGTTGGGAGAAATAAAAAATATTTTAGAACGAAGGTTTGATGTAGAAATTGTTATTAAAGATAGTAAACTGCTTGACTACAGATATACGGCAAGTTTTGAAAAAGAAACCATTGATGAAATACTAGAAGCTTTGCAATTGTCGTATCCGTTTTCTTATAAACAAAAGGAAAGTAAAATAATCCTGGAGAAATAGGATTGTACCAATAAAAAGGAGAAATGGCGGACACCATTTCTCCATAGTTAAAAAATATGGAAGAGCTGTATTTCTTCCAATTGTAAAAAACTACAACTAAAAGTATGAAAAAAACGCTTACCCGAACGAGTGGCCACGGCGGCTGCTAAAAAATCTGTTGCTTATGAAATTAGGTGTAGCATTGATGCTTGTAACATCATTACAGGTTGCGGCTAACACAGGGCATGGTCAGGAAACCGTGAGTTTAAATGTGGAAAATACACGCTTATCGAAGGTGTTAAAATCTATTCAGAAGAAAACCGATTATCGGTTTGTATTTAATAATACGGTTGTTGACGATATTGGAACCGTTAATATCGCAGTAAACAACATTCCGGTTTTAGATTTATTACCCCGCATATTAAAGGGAACCAATTTGGAATTTGTGCAAATGCGCAATAACCTTATTGTAATACGCGAAGGCAAAAACATTAAAAGCCAGGCCTCTTCAGTAATTGCTGAAAACAACGGACTTGTAGCAAGGCAGGCAGACATTAAAGTAAACGGGCTAGTAACAGACAGTTCTGGCAGCATACTTAGCGGTGTATCAGTAGCATTAAAAGCAACACCAAGTATAGGAACCACAACCGATTTAAACGGTAGGTATGTATTAGAAGTACCCGCCAACGGCACGTTGGTTTTTAGCATTACCGGGTATCTTACACAAGAAATACCCATTGACGGTAAGGAAAGCATCAATGTCGTTATGAAAAAGATGTGCAGTTGATGGAAGAAACAGTGGTGGTGGCTTTTGGTAACCGAGTGAAGAAAACGGATATGATTGGTTCGGTTAGTTCTATCAACCCAAGCGAGCTAAAGGTTCCAGCAAGCAATCTTACTGCTGCTTTGCAAGGTAAAATAGCCGGTATGATTTCGTATCAGCGAAGTGGAGAACCCGGTGCGGATAATGCAGATTTTTTTGTACGAGGTGTAGGGTCTTTTGGGGTGAATCAGCAACCGCTGATATTGTTAGACAATATTGAAGTTGAAATTGACGATTTAGCACGTATTCCATGGGATGATTTGGAAAGCTTTAGCGTGTTGAAAGACGCTTCTGCTTCTGCGGTTTATGGCGCCCGTGCAGCCAACGGTGTCATTATTGTAACTACCAAGCGAGGTAAAGAAGGGCCGGCAAGAGTTAATATTCGTGCAGAACAAAGACTATCAGCGCCCACCCAAAACTTAGAAATAGCAGATCCTGTTACTTTTATGAAAATGCACAGGAGGCGGTTTTGACAAGAAACCCACTTAGTAAAGATGCCACTTACTCGCTTGAAAAGATTGACAAAACGGCGGCTGGCGAGAATCCTACTCTGTATCCTGCTGTTGACTGGCTGGATTTTGTAACACGAAAAGTAACTACCACTCAAAATTATAACTTAGGTATTTCTGGCGGTGGACAATTAGCCAAGTATAACGTAAGTGCCAATTATACTACCGATAACGGCTTGTTGAAGGTTGAACCTATTAATGATTTTAATAGTAACGTGCGTTTTAATGTATTTAACTTCCTTAGTAATGTGGACATCAATCTTACTAAATCTACACAATTAGTAGCTCGTGTTAAGGCTAATTTACAAGATTATAATGGCCCCCCATCTTCGGGTACAGAGGCATACGGCCAGGCCATTCGATCCAACCCTGTTTTATTTCAGCCTGTATATACGCCGGGTGAAAATCAATCTTATATCAAACACCCTTTGTTTGGAAATTTTGACGATGGACAGTATTTGAATGCGTATGCAGAAATAGTAAAAGGCTATTCGGAAAAGCGAAGGAGCAACCTGTCTTTTCAAACTGAATTGTATCAGGATCTGTCTTCAATCATTACAGAAGGCTTAAAGTTCAGAGGGTTGTTAAATGTTACCAGAAGGTCCTATTTTGAACAATCGAGAGTCTATAATCCTTTTTATTACACTCCGGTTATAGATCCCGTTACTAAGCAGGTATCCAGTTATTTTCAGCTTAATCCACAGACGGGAACAGAGTATCTTAATTTTGAACCCGGGAAAAGAGAGTTGACAGCAGTAGTATATGGCGAAGCACAGGTTTCTTATAACCGAACTTTTGCTCAAAAACACGGAATATCAGCATCGCTAATTAGTACACTTCGAAATGAAGTTTTTACACCTCAGGATCAGGATGAAAATTCGCTTATAAAAACGCTTCCTAAACGAAATATAAGCTTTTCAGGAAATGCGTCTTATATTTTTGATGAGCGCTATTATGCACAGTTTACTTTTGGTTACAATGGGTCGGAAAAATTTGCAGCCGGAAGCCGATGGGGCTTTTTCCCATCTTTTGGTGTGGCTTGGAGTGTACATAAAGAAAAGTTTATGGAAGGGCTTTGGCCTACCATTAGCAATTTAAGGTTTCGTGCTACACATGGTTGGATTGGGTATGATAATATTAGTGATGAGCGTTTCTTTTATTTATCAAAAGTTGATTTGAACGACGGCGGTCGAGGATATACATTTGGTTTACCTAAAACCGGCTCTTACCTCTTGTCGGGCGTTTCAATCGATCGTTATGCAAACCCATTTGTTAATTGGGAAATATCAAGACAAACCAATCTGGGTATTGACTTAGGCATGTTTAAGGGTGCGCTTACTTTTTCAGGCGATTTTTACAATCAATTCAGATACAATATCGTACAGAACCGTGCTGCCATTCCTGCTTCAACCGGTTTACAAGCACCTGTGCGCGCCAATTTGGGAGAATATAAAAGCAAGGGTTTTGAAGGTGAATTATCCTATACTAAAAGTGTAACCAAAGATTTATACTTTCAGGGTAGAGGAACTTTTACCTATTCTACCGGGGAGTATGTTTACTACGAAGAACCTAATTTTCAATATGATTACTTAAGCCGCATTGGATTGCACTCTAATCAGGTAAGAGGATACATAGCGGAGCGCTTATTTATTGATGATAACGAAGTATTTAATAGCCCCGAACAGCAGTTTGGCGGAGAGCCGGTTTTGGGAGGCGATATTAAATACGTAGATGTAAACAAGGATGGGGTTATTAACAGCAATGACCGTGTACCCATTGGCTTGCCTACAACGCCTGAAATTAGTTACGGATTCGGACTTACTACAGGTTATAAATCCTTCGATTTTTCCTTCTTCTTCTCTGGATTGGCGCGTACTTCATTATTTATAAACCCTATCTATTATGATGTTGATGACGAAAAATATGGTGTGGCACCTTTTGGTAGTGTAGCTGCACCCAATGCTGTATTGCAGGTTTGGGCAGATAGTTATTGGTCGGAAGAACATCAGGATATATATGCCAGATGGCCAAGGCTAAGCCAAACCCCTACAAATAATAATTCGCAAACCAGTACTTTTTGGATGCGTAACGGTAACCTGCTGCGCTTAAAGCAGGTAGATATAGGCTATAATTTAAACCAAAGTATATTAAAACGCTATAAAATGAATGGCCTTCGTATTTATTTCAGCGGAACCAACCTGTTTAAGTGGAGTCCCTTTAAGCTTTGGGATCCGGAACTGGGCGGTTATGGTTTAGGCTATCCATTGCAGCGTGTATTCAATTTTGGTATCAATATTAATATATAAAATATTATTATGTATAAAAGAATTCTTCTTATATTATTTCCTATTACATTAGCCATGAGTTCTTGTAATAAATTTATAGATGTAATACCCGACAATGTTCCTGTAATTGAGCATGCGTTTAATTTGCGTACTGAGGCAGAAGGTTACCTGGCTACCTGTTATAATCGCTTGCCAGCTTCAACAAATACTGGTGGACTACCGGGATACTTTTCTGCAGATGAGTTTTGGCTCAATTCTACTTCCAACTACAGCGCAGGCGCCTATCCTGGCTGGTATATTGCACAGGGACAGCAAAACTCAAATTCGCCGTTACTTAACTACTGGGGTAGTGGCGGTAGCGGTACTTATTGGCAGGCCATTAATGATTGCAACGTTTTTATAGAGAGGGTATTTACCGTTCCGGATATGGAAGATTATGAAAAAGAACGTTGGGCTGCCGAAGCTAAATTTCTGAAAGCCTACTATCATTATTTATTAGTACGTGCTTATGGGCCTATTATTATAAAAGATGAAAATGTTCCTGTGTTTGCCGATCCATCAGAGTCTCACGTACCCCGTGTGGCTGTTGATGCCTGTTTTGATTATATAGTTAAAACAATAGATGAAGCCATGCCCTATCTGCTGGAGGTAGAAGAAAACCCTATTATAGAAATAGGCAGAGTTACGCAAGTGGTTGCAAAGGCAGTAAAAGCCGAAATTTTGGTAGAGGCAGCCAGCCCGCTTTTTAATGGCAATACCGACATGCAGTTATTAAAAGATGACAATGGTAATCCGCTGTTTAATCAAACTTATGATGAAAATAAGTGGGTTAAAGCAGCAGCGGCGTGCAAAGAAGCTATAGATTTTGCGCACCTGCATAACAAAAAATTGCACGTTTGGACAAGTCCGGCGAATTTTACTGTCAACGGACCTAACACTCAATATAAATTGAACCTTAGAACAGCAGTAAGCGGAGAAGACGCAAGTACAGAAACCCTATGGTATGACACCAGAAGTATAGCGGGTCTTGGCTTTCAAACAGACTTTACACCGCGGGGGCTTGTAAGTGATGCCAATCATTCAGGAATTACAAGTTTTATGGGAGCTACTTTAAATATGGCTCAAAAATTTTATTCGGCAAACGGTGTTCCTATCGATGAAGATAAAACCTACCCTTATGCAGCAAGATATGAGCTTACTACTGTTCCTAATCAAAATAAGTATAAATATGATTTAATAGCCGGCTACACAACCGTCAGGTTTCATTTAGATAGAGAACCCAGGTTTTATGGCACGCTGTCTTTTGACGGAGGAAGATACTTAATGCTTTTTAACAAGAATGATGCAGATGCGATAAACACAGACTATAAATCTACTGGTAATATAAAACCCAGCAGCCCAACAGGTTATACAAATACAGGCTACATGGTAAAAAAATACGTGAATATTGGCAATACGTATGGTAGTAGCAACAGGCACGATGTTGTTCCGTATGCATTATCTTTTTGAGGCTTGCGGATTTATACCTCTTGTATTCTGAAGCTTTAAATGAAAGTCAGGGGCCAGGCCCGGAAGTATATGCTTATGTGGATAGCGTTCGTGCAAGGTCGGGGCTGAAAGGTGTGCAGGAGGCATGGGCCAATTTTTCACTACAACCATCGAAGCCTTTAACAAAAGAAGGCATGCGTAATATTATTAAGCGAGAAAGAACTATCGAGTTAGCTTTTGAGGGCAAGCGCTTTTGGGATTTAAGAAGATGGAAAGATGCGCGCGCAGAGTTAAACGAATTGATTTTAGGCTGGGATATTGGTCAAAGAGACCCCGCCCCATTTTACCGACCAATTACTTTGTATAACAGAACCTTTACCGAAAGAGACTATTTCTGGCCGATAAGCATAGAAGAGCTAACAAGAAATAGGGAATTGAAACAAAATTTAGGATGGTAAAGATGGTTTTATTTGTTGTATAATACTATTAAATTATATGAGAAACAATAAAAAATAAAAGAGATGAAACAGATTATACATAAAAAATTATTAATGCTCTTCGGCGTAATAATGAGCATTTCCCTTATTTCGGGATGTAAAGAGGATGTGGGCATAACCGTCAATAGAATAGGACAAAAGCCACCTCCGGTTACTAATATACGAACAACGTCTATATCAGGCGGAGCCTACATCAAATATGATTTGCCGCTTGCCGAAGATTTGCGATATGTTAAGGCCACTTATAAACTTGACAATGGAATTGAACGAGAGGCTAAATCTTCCATCTATAAAAATGAACTTTTAGTAGATGGTTTTGGAGAAGAAGGTATGTATGATATTGAATTAACAGCCGTAGCCGTAGGCGAAGTAGAATCAGAACCTGTAACGGTAAAAGTAAATGTACTTACGCCACCACATAAGGTGGTATTCGAAAAATTAAAAGAGGGTGATAATATTCAGGCTACTTTCGGTGGCATTAACCTGAAGTATGTTAATGAAACAAATGCTGATATAGTTATTAGAGTACTCAGAAAAGATTCTCTCGGTAATTGGCAGCAAGCCAGTTCTGAATACACCAGTTTAGATTCTGGTGTTGTAAGAATGAGAGGTTTGAAGGCTGGCGAAGCAGAATTTGGCGTATTTGTTGAAGATCGTTGGGATCATTTTTCGGACACATTAAAAGTAACCTTAACTCCGCTTGAAGAAGTTCCGCTTCTCGATGACGGCAGATATGCATATAGATTATTAGATCTACCAGGAGATGTACCGGTAAATAGTGCCAGCTGGGTTGATAAGAACGGAATTTGGGATGATGATTATACATCAGGTGGTAGGTTCTATACACAAACAAACGAGGGTTATGAGCTTCCTTTATCCCTCACTATAGACTTGAATACGCCGGCACTGCTTAGTAGAATGATATATTGGACATGGTGGGGAAGTAGCTCCGGAACCTATGGTGCTACTCATATGTATGATTTTGCAGTATATGGTAGTAATGACCCCAATCCGGATGGAAGCTGGGACAGTTGGACTTTTATAGACCGGTTTTTAAGCATCAGACCTTCCGGATTGGGTTTTGGAGTTTCTGCCAGCGAGGAGGAAGTAGAAAATTTGAAAGAAAATGGAGAAACTTATGAGTTCTCAGATCCTTTGGCTTTTCCAAAATTTCGTTATATCAGACTTAGGATTTATGCCAATTGGAGTGGAAGGTATAGCGGAGAGGTAGGGACTTATATCTCTGAATTGGATTTGTTTGGTCAACGTTAAAAAATAGATTTAAAATAAACAATTCCGAAAAAGATGTATAGCATCAAATGAAACATTTATAGGCTGAATGCCAAAGGGTTGACTACGCATTCCATTGGTCGAACTAAATTTGTTCTATAAAATCACAATAAAATAAGCAGATGAAACGCCCATGATCATTTTTTTCACCATACTTGTCCCAAACTTGATTCGGGAGGGTAATGTATAGGCGTTCCATTCGACAATAAAGAGAATCGCGGCGAAGCCGCAAATAAAAAAATATACGAATGAAAAAGATAATATTTTTTCTTTCCATAGTAAGTTGTATCGTCGTATTATCCGGATGTGAAAAGGGGTCGGACTACTACTATGCAAAGTATTTAAATGAAGCTGAAATTGCCAAACCTGGTAAGGTGGATTCTATCCAAATATTGCCTGGAGATAATAGAGCACTTTTGAGGTTTAGAGTAGGACCCGATAGAAGGGTAACCAAACTAAAAGTTGCTTACAACACTTCTTTGAGTAATAGTATAAATACAAAATTTATAGACTTGAGTGGGGCAGACTATGGTAGTTTTAGTGAAGTTGAAATAGCCGATATTCCAGAAGCTACACTTTTTGTTGAAGTAGTATCTTATAACCAAGCGGGTGATAGCTCTACTACGGCACCTGTAGTTAGTACTATTTATGGAGAGCGATACCGTAGTGTATTAGCGAACAGGATATTTGAAAATATTTCGACTGTTAATGGTAATAAGCGAATTAATTTTTTGGAGGAATCAAACAAACCGCGCGATGCGACTATTTTTTACCCCTTGCAAAAAACAATCGTTACTTATCCGCTTGCTTCGGGAGGCACAAAAACTGTTGAACTTTTGCTTCACAGCAATTTCATCGTTGCTTCAGATATAGCAGCTTCCGGAGAAATTACGCATTACTCCATATACAAACCTGTACCAGAATCTATTGATGTTTTTAATTCAAATACAGCTACAGTAACGTTTTAGCATTGTTTTCTCATACTTGTAAAAAGCCGTGGGTAATTGCCTCGGCTTTTTTAAGTCAGCGTCCGTCTATAGCCTCAGGAGTTGATACTTCTCGATCGCAGTCAAAAATCGATAAGGTGTCAAAAAATCAGATTGTAACAGGTTTGCATCAGTCTTTAAATATATTTAAAACTAAATTATAAACAAAATGATTAAGCTGGCCTATTTCTATTTAACCATAATCGCAATGGCGTTAATGGTAAGCTGTAATAAGCAAACACCATCCAAAAAAGTACCCGCACCACCGCCTACTGAAGACAAAGAGGATCCGCCACCACCACCACCTCCTCCGGTAGTTCCAACCTCATTGATATATCAAAAAACCGATGGTAGCTTAGGTTATAATTACTATGCCAACCAGGGTGAGACAAACAAAGTCAACCTTATTCCCGATTTTTCTATGGCAGGATACAAAGGTGGCGGCGTTGCTATTCCGCATTCTGTAGCAATTAAAAAAACTTTATCACCCTTGTCTGGAGACAATCGCAGTCAGATACAGCAAGCCATTGATGAAGTGAGCGCCTTAACGCCGGATGCAAACGGAATAAGGGGCGTTATTGCACTTCTTGGTGGCGTTTACGAAGTAAGCGATAGGTTGAATATAAATCATAGCGGCGTTATTTTGCGCGGCATAGGCCAAGGGGCGGATGGAACTGTTTTGAAAGCCACCAAAAAAGAGCAACACACACTTATTAATATAGCAGGCACAGCCACTTCTCAATCAGGATCTACAATTAACATCACCACACCGTACGTAGGTACTGGTAGTAAAGGCTTTCGTGTAGCCAATGTTTCGGGCATAGCCCAAGGAGACCGCATTGTAGTAGAACGCACGCCCAATCAAGCCTGGATAGATGATTTGGATATGGCACAGTATGGCTGGACTACCGACTACTATGTTGTGCAATATGAACGAAAGGTAGTTGCGGTTACCGAAGACAGCATAACCTTGGATGCGCCGGTGGTAGATCCTATACAGGTAAAATACGGCGGTGGTAAAGTATATACCTTTAACCCAACAGGAAGAATAACCAATTGCGGAATAGAGAATTTACGTTTAACATCGGTTTATGATAATGACGATGATGAAAATCATGGGTGGATAGGTATAGAACTTCGGGAAGCAGAGAACTGCTGGGTTAGAGGAGTTACCTGCCAGTATTTTGGATATAGTGCAGTAACCTTAAACACCGGAGCAAAGAATAATACGGTGGAGGAATGTGCCATGCTTGATCCAAAATCAGTTACAACAGGTGCACGCAAATACTCATTCAATATAAATGGAACTGCTTGCCTAAATCTTATTCAACGATGCTTTACCAGAGGAGGAAGACATGATTACGTAACTGGTGCAAAAGTGCCGGGGCCGAATGTTTTTTTGGACTGCGTGGCTACAAAAACTTACAATGATATAGGGCCTCATCATCGTTGGGCAACTGGCTTGTTGTTCGACAATATAGTTGGCGACGAAATAAGGGTACGCAACCGTGGTGCCAGTGGCACGGGGCATGGTTGGGCAGGTGCGCAAACCCTGTTTTACAATTGTACTTCATTATCAAAAACCATTGTGGTGGAAAGTCCAAAAGGTGCGCTTAATTGGGGCATTGGCTGCAAAGGACTTGGAAGATCGGGAGCTGGTTTTTGGGAAAGCTGGAATGTCCCCGTACAACCCAGAAGTTTATATTTGGCACAACTAAAAGACAGATTGGGCTCGCAAGCTGTGTCAAATATTGCTACGCAAGCGCAATTATCAGGTGCTATAAGTGGGATGCTGACAGCATGGGCCGGAGAAGGATCGTTCAACTAAATTAAAATAATGTGGCTTAATGTTTAAAAAAATCAAACAACTTTATGGAACGAAATATTGCTAAGGTTCTGCTTTAAGCAAACCTACATACCTGGTATATGATTAGCTTCGTACAGCACCAAGATTTTTTCTTTTTTAGGGTAAACAAGAACCTTAATTCAAGGTAAACTAAATTATTGTGGCGCTGCAAATACCTGCGTCCAATATGCTCCAGTTTTTGCTGCTCCCATTTCTGTAGCATTTTTATTCATAATATTTCTGCAATGACCTGCACTATTGATCCAGCTATTCATTACATCAGAAACAGTACGTTGGCCCATCGCAATATTTTCGGCGTAAAACCGCCATTTATAACCTGCGTTTGAAATCCTCGTTCCGGGATTTGAATTTTTGTTCCCGGTATGGCTTAATCTTTTTCGGTTGTTCATGTAGGCGCTGTGGCTGCTGGCTGCTTTTTCAAGTTTAGTGTTCCATTTTAAAGGTTTAACAGGCGGCATATAAGTTCCACCACATTTACAACCTTTGCTTCTGATTTTGTTAACTGCTTGTAAAAGATCTTGCGGATCAACAGAAGAATTTCCGGTTGATGTCTGTCCTGAAGAACAGCTCTGTATCAAAAACAAAGTGCTAAAGAATAGGATAGAGGCAAAAAATTTCATGATTGGGTCTCTTTAGTTAAACCTTTAATGAGCAAAATCTAGTTCATAATTACCTTTTATACGTTCCATTGGCGGATTAAAATAACCATACTTCAGGTCGGGGAATTCATCTCGTATTTCCTGCAAAAGCTGATTAACACCCATGAACTCGCCAGTGTCGGCTACTCCAATTTTTCCTAAATACCAATCAGGGTCAATATTAAAATTACGCCATTGAATCATTTTCAAATTTGTTTCCTTTATTAGTTTTCGCAAAGCTTCATACTCTGCAATACTGTCTGTCATACCAGGAAATACGAAATAGTTGATTGATGTCCATCCGCCAAAGCTGTCAACAATTTTCAGGCTTTCGATAATATCTTCAAACTCGTAATTGTTTGGACGATAATAAGGCATGTATATTTCGCGGCGGGCGCTATTAGTGCTTACACGTATGGAGTTAAGACCTGCTTCACAAAGTCGCTTTACAGCGTCAGGCTTAGAGCCGTTGGTATTGATATTGATACTTCCTTTATCGGTATGTTTTCTTATTTCAATAATGGCTTTTTCAATAGTTTCCCACATGAGCAATGGTTCTCCTTCGCAACCCTGACCAAAACTAATAAGCGGGAAGGGAGCAGTTTTCAAATGCGGAACCGTAAACTCAACAATTTCTTCAACCGATGGCTTAAATTTTAACCGGTCTTGCGTGGATACAATGGTTTCTTCATCGGGTTGGAGCGAAATACAACCCACGCAATTGGCGTTACATGCAGGTGATGCGGGTACAGGACATTCCCATCGGCCCATAAAATAATTTCGCGCAGCAGGACAATGATAAGTTAGTGCACAGTTTTCAGCTAAATGTTTTACTAATCTGTTGTGTGGATATGCACTCATTAAGTGCTCAACGCCGGTTTCTACTTTTTCTGTGTTAAAGCCGCTGCATTCCTGGCGTATATCTTGCTCAATGCGCATTGCGGGTACAAAAACTTTTCATTGAACCACCCAACTGCCGTGTAACAGAAAAGTGGAAGTATTGGTGCGTCTTTAGTTGTTTCGAAAGCCGAAATGTAAAATCCGGTATGCGCTGGCGGAATAAATGCAGCTACTGCCCAACCCTTATCACAAATCCTCATTTCTCCCGTGTTTACATCAATTCCAATTCCGCGGCGGCCAGGCAGTTCGTAAAGAGATCCGCCATCTGGAAACTCTATCCATTCGTTATCAGGAATCTGAATAGCATCCCATCCGGTTCGGCCAGTAACATACAGGGAAGTATCTTCAAAAATATTCCCTTTTCCATCGGAGTAAAGAATGTAGGGTGATTGTGTTAAGTTCATTTATTAAAAAGTAAGTAGCGAGTGGGGAATAGTGAGTAGGAATATACCTACTCGCTAATTACTATTCTCTACTAGCCGATTGCAAAATTCGTTAAATTCTTCCTGATTTACGGGATTATCTGCGTATTCAATAAGATGCTGATATATTTTGTTATTTTTCAGGTCAATGGTTAGAATGTCGTCTTTCAGAATAATATTGTTTATGTCATTCCAGGAAATTCTTTTTTTGGAAATGAAGGATAAATTATTTGCTCAGCATCAACCAAAACCAAAAGTCTTCGTCGGGATATACTGTATAATAGCCACAATATCAAGTTGGCAAAAAACAACTCATTAAAGCCGCGGCTGATCCAGAAAATGCCAGAAAGTAGTATCATCGTACCAGCAAATTCAAGGCGCTTTTTTGGAGAAAGTAGATAAAAGGCGCCAGCAATAGCACCCAAAATGATCATTAACATGATCCAGGAATTGGAAACGCGGTTAGTATTAGTAGCGGCATAAGCTGTAAAGCCCAGAACATTTAGTAGAATAATTCCAATAGCAAATAGAAAATATATCTTAATTTTTTTATTAGGTATGATGAAGATATATGGTTTCAAAAGCGAATTTTATTGTAATTAAAAATTTTATATAAAAAATTATGAGTTACTGGTTATTAAAATATTACAAAGTTTAAATAAAGCTCTAGCTCCGACGTTAGCGTTCCATTCTGTATCACCTACACCAACTTCAACCAGGTCAAACCCAATTATTTTTCTACCACTTTTAAGCACTTCGTGAAAGAGATAAAATACTCTGTCTAACTCAAATCCGCCAGGAACAGGTGTGCCAGTATTAGGGCAAAGTTTTGGATCAAGGCCATCTATATCAAAACTGATATGAACTTTTTCGGGCAGCTTCCTTACAATTTCCTGAACAATGATTCTAAATGTTTGTCCACTAAATTGCCGCTCTTTAATATCCTGATCAAAATACGGTATCACCTTTTCAGGATTTTCCTGGATGTATTGCCATTCATCCTGGCTTATGTCTCTTACTCCAACCTGGATGATGTTTTTTATTTGGGGATCTCGTTCAGTGCATTATACATAATGCTGGCGTGAGAATAGGTAAATCCTTCGTAGGCTTTCTTCAAGTCACAATGCGCATCAATCTGTAGGATGCCATATTCGTCATGTTTCTCTGCTAATGCTTTGTACAACCCGAGCGGCGTGCTGTGATCACCACCCAATAATCCAACAAGCTTATTATTGTTAAGTTGGGCTTTAGCTTGTTCGTAAACCCAGTCATTCAGGTAAGCGCCGCCTTCATTAACCTCTCTAATCGTTTTACACATGAACTGGTTGGCCTGCAACTCCTCGCCGCGCGAAATATAATCTATATATAATTCAGCTTCGCGCCTTAAATAAGCACTTTTTAGCTGAAGTTGCTTATCAACTGGTGTAACATAAAACCCCTTTTTCCATACATCCGGAAAGAGCGGGTCATAAAGATCTACCTGTAAACTCGCTTTGCAAATAGCTTCCGGAGCTTTTGCAGTTCCTGAGCCATAGCTCACTGTAACTTCCCAGGGAACACTTAGTATAATGAGTTCTGCATTATCCTCGGTACTTGGTAATCCAAAAATGTTATTTTCAGGATTACTTACTGCATTTTGATCGAAATCTTTTAAATCCAACATCGCCCAAAATTTTTTTTAAGGGCGTGCAAGATACGCCGTTTAATTTAATAAGAGAGGTTAAAAAAATGTTGATTGAGGTTACTGCTAGTAAAAGGCGTTGCCCTGAAAAATTTACTGAGAAGTTTATTTATGCTTATTCGAAATAAATAAAAGCCTCACAGGTAAATTACACTGTGAGGCTTTTAATTGTCCTTCTTGCTCCGTATTTATATAAAAACAAAAACCGCGCCTATTTACTATTTCTTTAGTTTATCTTTAAATGCTATTCTGAATTTATCGACTTTTGGACGGATTACAATTTTACAATAAGGGTTTTTGTTTTCATTGTTATTGAAATAGCTTTGATGATAATCTTCCGCAGCGTAAAATTCATTAAAGGGTTTTATTTCTGTAACAATGGGGTTGTCAAAAGCGCCGCTTTTATCTAAAGAAGTTTTGTAGTATTCTGCTTTTTCTTTTTGATTTTCATCGTGATAGTAAACGCCACTTCTGTATTGTGTACCTACGTCATTGCCTTGTCTGTTAAGTGTTGTAGGATCGTGAGTTTTCCAAAAAATCTCTAATAACTCGTCGAATGATACAACTGATGGATCGTAAACAATTTGCAGGGCCTCAGCAAAACCTGTGTTACCAGAGCTAACTTCTTCGTAAGTAGGATTTTTCGTATTACCGTCGGTATATCCACTGATAACTGTCTCAACACCTTTAATATCCTGAAAAATGGCTTCGGTGCACCAAAAGCATCCATTGGCAAGTGTTGCGGTATCTTTTTTATTTTCCATTGTAGATTTTTTATTTTCTGGTCCGGCAAATTTAACGGCATCTAATTTCGGATCCTTCTTTTGGGCACATGCAGCAAAAGTAGACAGCGTAATTAAAAGTACAGGTAAAAGTAATTTTGACATCAGAATAATTTTAATATAAAACAATATGTACGAGGAAAAGTTGAGGCAAGTTTACAAGTTGATAAGTTGTAAAAGAACTTATCGGTTTAAATTTTAACCTGTCAAGATTTCAACTTATCGACTTATTTTTGTAAGTTCTTTAGGAGTATTAAGTATGAAGTTGTATCCGGTATCAGCGGTTGTTCAGTTAGAGTTTGATAAAATCAAGGATCTTTTGGTGGCTCATTGCCAGGGCCATTACGCACAGGAAAAGGCAAAGGAATTGCGTATCCATACACATAAGAAATTTGTAGATACCGATTTAAGACAGACTCATGAATTTAAACAATTGCTCACCAATGGCATTTATTTTCCTAATGACTATATTTTAAATCTTGCAAAGGAACTTAAACTATTGTCTATTGATGGAGCTGTTTTACAAGGGGACGACCTTATTCAAATCCGAAAACTTGCGGAAAGCATTGAAAAGATATTTCGATGGTTTAATGAAGAAAGAAAAGTAGCTTACTCCGGTTTGTTCGAACTGGTTCAGCATACTCATTATGAGAAAGCAATTATTGAACTGATCGATGAGGTTGTCGATGACCAGGGTAATGTGAAAGATGCTGCCTCAGAAGATTTGAAAGAAATCAGGTTAAACCTATATCGTAAAAGAACAGAATTGCGACGAATGTTTGATCGGATTATTTCAAAACTAAATAAGCAAGGTTATCTGGCGGAAATAGAAGAGAGCTTCATGAACGGAAGGAGGGTGGTAGCTATTTTTGCAGAATACAAAAGAGCCGTTAAAGGTGTATTACATGGCGAGAGTGACAGTCGTAAAACAACTTTCATAGAGCCGGAAGAAACCATGCATCTTAACAATGAGATCAGTGACCTCGAAAATCAGGAACGCAAAGAAGTATATCGTATTTTAAGGCAACTGACTGCGAAGCTATCCGCATACGCACCACTACTTAATGTTTATCATGCTGTTTTAGGAGAATATGATTTTGCAAGAGCCAAAGCCAAGTTCGCTGCCGATATTAATGGCGAATACCCCGTAGTTCACGACAAAGCTTTTGTGCATTTGGTGAACGCTTATCATCCGCTGTTATATTTATATAACAGGAAAACCGATAAAAAAACCATCCCGGTTTCAATTAGCCTGGATGAAAGCCGAAGGATTCTTGTTATTAGTGGTCCGAACGCAGGCGGTAAAACTGTGACCATGAAAACCATCGGCCTTTTGCAAATGATGTTGCAAAGTGGGTTGTTGGTGCCGGTGCATCCATCAAGCGAATTTGGCATTTTCAAGCAGCTGATGATTCATATTGGCGACACGCAAAGCCTGGAGTTTGAATTAAGCACTTACAGCAGCCACCTTATTCACATGAAGCATTTTATGGAAAATGCAAATGGCAAAACACTATTTTTTATTGATGAATTGGGAAGCGGAAGTGACCCTAATTTAGGTGGCGCTTTTGCAGAAGTGATACTTTTGGAATTACTCAGAAAGCATTCATTTGGAATAGTTACGACGCATTATCTGAATTTAAAGATAATGGCTGGAAAAACATCCGGTATTGTGAACGGAGCGATGGCTTTTGATGAAAAGAAATTGCAACCTCAATATCAACTCATAATTGGTAAACCGGGAAGTTCTTATACTTTTTCCATTGCAGAGCGGATCGGTTTAGAAAAAGATTGATTGAAAAAGCGCGCGGACTTGTAGAAGACGATCAATACAGGCTTGATAAATTACTGAACAGAACGGAACAGGATCTTAGGGATATAGCTAAAAAGGATAAGGAACTGGAACGGTTGATCAAAGAGAATGAACGTTTACAGAAAGAAATGCAGCAAGTGATGGATCGGGAGCGGCATAAGCAACAAGTTGAGGTGTTGCGCGAGCAAAATAAAATAAATGAACAGCGCATCACTTATTTGAAAGATATGGAGCGTAAACTAAAGCAAATCACTATTGAATGGAAAAAAGAGGATGATAAGCAAAAGCTAATAAAGCAAATGACTGCTTTATTATTTAACCGGCCCGAAACAAAGAAGGCCAGTAAAATGCAAAAGAAAATTGAGAATAAGTATAGCGAAGTTGGTGGTGAAATAAAAATTGGCGACAAGGTAAAAATGAAACGAAACCACCAGGTAGGTGAAGTACTTGAAATTAAAAGTAAGCGTGCTGTGGTGAAAATTGGTATGTTGCCTATGCAGGTAGAGCTTAGTGATTTGGTGGTTGTGAAAGAAAATGCTTCCGCTTAATTATCTTTAGATATAATTTCTTAGTCGGCTAATGAGAATATTAATTATCGCATGGATATTGTTAACGCTGGTTTCATGCAGTTCTAAACTATCTATACAGGCCATATCAAAACAACCGGCTTTAAGCGATTCGGATTTTGTATTGGTACTCAGGCAAAGTGATGATTTTGTAAATGATGGAGTTAAAGTTGGTAGTATTAAATCTGTTGATAACGGTTTTTCAATTAATTGTACCTATAATGAAGTAATTGAAAATTTGAAAATACTTGCCAGGAAGAATGGGGCTAATCTCATAAAAATAACTAAGAGACTGCCACCTGATAGTAAAAGTACATGTGAGAAAATCTATGCTGATATTTACCGTGTTCCTGACCTTAAAAAGCATGAGCTTGAAATAGAATGGAATGAGAACCGGAAACTAACATGGGAAGATTTTAAAGGAAGCCCGGCTACCGTATCGGCTAAAGTGTGGTTTGGGGCGGCATCACAATGTGATATATACCTTGAAAGTAATGCCTTTGGTTTATTTAGCAAACCAAAATTTTATACTTCTGCTAAGTTTACTACTTTTTTAAGTTGGGTAAAGCCCAGTCAAAAATCCGACTCACTATTGGCGCATGAACAATGTCATTTTGATATTGTAGAATTGTATAGAAGAAAACTGCAAAAGCAGTTAGACAGCAGCAATTTGAATTTTTCAAATGCACAAGAACGGGCCAAGGAAATGACAAGGCAAATTTCAAAACAGTATCATAATGAACAGGCTGTTTACGATGAAGAAACGAGGCATGGATCAAACAGGATAAAGCAAAAAGAATGGGAAGCGCGGATAGCTCAGCACTTAAAAACCGAAAGAATACTATATGAAAAGCCTTTATAAAAAATCACGTCGTACATTTATTAAAAACGCGACAATACTTGCCGCAGCAATACCTTCTTTATCAATTATGGAAAAAGAAAAACAACAAATCGTTCATCATGTCTTTTTTGGTTAAAGAATCCTGATGCCCATTCTCAGAAAGAATTGATTGAGGGATTAAATACTTTGAACGCCATTCCGCAGGTTAAGAAGCTTCTGATTGGAAAGCCTGCGTCAACGGAAAAAAGAGATGTGGTTGATAATAGTTTTCACGTTTCTGAGCTGATGTATTTTGATAGTGTCAAAGACCAGGATGATTACCAGGTGCATCCCGTTCATAAAGCTTTTGTAGACAAGTATAGCCAGCTTTGGGAACGGGTCGTAGTTTACGATATGATCGTTGAAGCTACTGTTTAATGCCCCGAAAGCAGCAAAACAGAGATTCTTGTGCAAAACTTCTACCTGGCTGAAACCTACTTTCTGCATAAGGTTTAACTGATAAGTTAATGATCTTGGCGAGTCTTCTTTGGCTATATAGTCCATTACTTTTTGGCGATAGTCTTTACCATTAAGATTTTCAAGGTAATCTCCGTATTTATTCCAGATAAGATCATTCACCTGAATAGTATCCTGCGTTACAAGGTCGCTTATCATCAGGCAGCCACCAGGTTTTAATAAACTGAATATTTTTCTGAATGTATCCATCCAGTCTGCGTCGTCTCGTAGATGGTGTAAAACAGCGCCAGCTAAAATAATGTCAAAGCTATTTTCTGGCAGAACAATTTCCCTGATATCGCCCTGAAGTATATTTACTTCTTCCGTTTGAGATGATACTCTCTCGAAAGCCTTATCCAACATAGGTTTGCTTAAGTCAATCAATGTACAATTAAGGCCTGGAAGTTTGGAAAGCATTTTCAATGTGTAGTTACCTGCACCACAACCGATATCTAATAAATGGGTAGCTTCCGGCCTGATAGCTTTGGATGCTTCCGTAATAAGTTCGAGCGATATTGTGGCATCAATTGTAGATTGCTGGCCGGTTTCCAGATTTGAAAACCGTTCCACATCGTTATCAAATCGTTCTTTTATTTCTGTTATTGTCGATTTCATTTGTATGTTTTTTGTTGAGGCTACGCTGAGATTATTTTATGGATCCTATAGTTCTCAGATCTAGCCTGAATAAACTTGCTGCAGATCGATGAACTTTAGTTGTGAGAAAAATTTTACGCGGAAATACATTTCTTAATAAAGTATTTCGATCAGTTTATAAATTCAGGATACTTGCAATTAAAATGATACCAATAATTATGAGCCCCACGTAAACGTACTTAAAAAATGAACCATCCTTTAATTGATGATTTAAATATCTACCTAGAAAAATTGCAGGAATAGCAGTAATAAGCGAAATCACAAAATAGGTGTTCACTTCAATATTTATAAGTCCTTTTATATAATATCCAATTACAGTTATAAAACTTGCAGGCAAAAAATATGCTTGCAGTGTGGCTCTAAAATGCTTTGCGCTCCATTGCCTTAAATTGCCATAAATGACAAGCGGCGGCCCATTTAATCCATATGCACCACCTAGTATGCCTGATAAAAATCCACAAACAAAAAGCCAAAATTTGTTGTCTTCTTTTAGTGCTTTTACCTTTTTGGAAAAGAGAGAGTAAAGAGCATACAGAATGATAAGTGTTCCAAGTGCCACTTTAATAAGTATCTCATTCCCATAAATGAGAAGTGCAATGCCTATGGGTATTCCAAATATTGCATAAAAGATCAACCACTTTGCACTGCTAAAATGGATTTGTTTATAGTCCTGTATTACCACAACTAGCGCTATCACTATTGATAGCATTACCGATAAAGGAACAGCAATTTCTACAGGTAAGAAAAGAATAAATAGTGGGACAGCTACTAATGATTCGCCAAAACCGAATGTTGATCTTACAAGAGAAGCAATAAAACTAATAATTAGAACGAGAATAATTGTGGAAGTCATTTCTTTCCTGCAAATTTTCAACAAAGAGTATTTTAATACGAGACTATCATATTAGAAGCTCTAAAATACTAGCTTTTTTACATACGTCAGGAAAAAATATAGCTTACTTCACAGGTATTATTTATCCGATTAAAAAATAGGTAGATTGTTTTTTAGGCAGATGCATTTACACGTTTGCAGATGTACATAAGTTCATCAATGTCTGTAGCACAGTTGATCTTGATATCCATTACAAATACGTTGACAACTACGTCACCAGCCACATGAACTTTTACCATGCCATGGGTGTATTCATCGAATGTTGTAGTGTTGATATTATAAGCTTGAAAGCCATTGGTAATGATTTCGCTCAGAGTTGTCATAGGAATAAGAGTTTATGGTAAAGGTTTATTTCAAAATTTTTAAAACAAAGCGTGTGCCAAACAAGAACCAACTACTGGAATGGCATCTCGATATTTTGCAATGCTGGTTTGTTTTTCTGATTTTAGTTAATATAGTCATTTTGATAATTGACAGACGATCTCTCTAATTAGTTGGTGGCATAATAATTGCCTCTTTTTTTATGCCTCTTAAACTTAATTTCCATGATTGAGAAAATAGAAAATGTGCCACCGAATGTAATCGCCTTCAGGGCTTACGGAGATGTAACCGCAGAGGATTTTAAAAATACGATGATCCCCCTCGTAGATGAACATATGAAAACCAACACTGGGCTGAATTACGTTTTACATCTTAATACTGATATAACCAGATTTTCTGGCGGAGCCTGGTTGCAGGATACCTGGTTGAGATTGAAGCATTTTACTGATTGCCATCGTGCTGCAATTATTAGTGATTCTCACACCATTCAGAAATTTACAGATGTTTTTAGCAAGGTAATGCCTGGAGAATTTAGATTTTACCCAATTGCGCAGGAACAACAGGCTATTCATTGGGTAAGTACAAAAGAAGAAACCCCAAGGCCATAAATGGATAGTAATACCATAATAGGCGTGGCCGCCAGTGTTTTTACCGGAGTATCTTTACTTCCGCAACTCATCAAAATCATCAAAGAAAAAGAGCCATCAGATATTTCTTATTGGGTATTTTTAATTTTGATAAGCGGATTAATATTGTGGGTGATTTACGGTGCAATGCTCGGTGATTTAATAATTATCATTTCTAACGCTATATCATTATGTATCAATTTGACCGTACTTGCATTTAATATGTATTACCAGAGAATGCCCGCGTATAAAAGAAATTGAACCTATCCGGCATTTTCCAGAATTGTGGTTTAGAGAAAATTTTTGTGGAAATCTATAGCCTCACTATCTTTCGTGCTCAACAATCATTTTGCAAGTATGAAGATCATTACAATGCTGCTATGCACAGCGTTGCCTTTTGCTGTTTTGGCACAAACTAAACCTGACGCTAAAAAATGGGACGTATCTAACCCTGAAGGCCCATACAAAGAAGCATCTTTTACAGTAAATGAAGGCACTTGGATGAACCTGGACATTTCGCCCGACGGAAAGGAAATTGTGTTCGATTTACTTGGAGATATTTACAGTATCCCATCGGCAGGCGGAGAAGCAAAGTTGCTTCGCGGTGGCCATGCGTTTGAAGTTCAACCTCGTTTTAGTCCGGATGGTAAAAAAATATCTTTCACTTCAGATGCTGGCGGAGGCGATAATATCTGGATCATGGATCGAGATGCCAGAAACGCTAAGCAAATAACTAAGGAGAATTTTCGGCTGTTGAATAATGCAGTATGGACACCTGATGGGCAGTATCTGGTGGCAAGAAAACACTTTACGTCAGGAAGGTCATTAGGTGCGGGCGAAATGTGGATGTATCATATCAGCGGCGGAGGCGGTTTGCAATTAACCGAGCGAAAGAATGATCAGCAGGATGTGAACGAACCTTGCGTGTCGCCCGACGGACGTTATGTATATTTTAGTGAAGACATGTATCCTGGCGGATTCTTTCAATATAATAAAGATCCCAATAACCAAATATTTATGATTCGCAGATTTGATCGCGAAAAGGGAAAAGTAGAAAATGTAACCGGCGGCGGCGGCGGCGCAGCAAGGCCCCAATTATCTAACAATGGGAAATATTTATCATTTGTAAAACGTGTAAGAACCAAAACAGTTTTATACCTGCGCAACCTGCAAACAGGAGAAGAATGGCCTGTTTACGACCAGCTGAGTAAAGACCAACAGGAAGCGTGGACTGTTTTTGGCATCTATACCGGCTATACATGGTCGCCCGATGATAAGCATATTTATATATGGGCAAATGGCAATATCATGAAAGTAGATGTTGATGCTGTAAATAAGGCTGTGGAAATTCCATTTACCTGTAAAGTGAATCAGAAAATTTACGATGCCGTTCGCTTTAAACAAAATCTGGATATCAATCAGTTTTCTGCCAAAGTAATCAGGCATGCCATAACTTCTCCTGATGGAAAATGGCTGGTATTTAACGGCGTTGGCTACTTATGGAAAAAAGCTTTGCCCAATGGAACGCCGGAGCGCATTACCAATGGAGTTGATTTCGAATTTGAACCTGCCTTCTCGCCCGATAGCAAACAAATTATATATACCACCTGGAATGATGAAAGTTCGGGGGCTATTTATAAAACTAACTTGCAGGGAAATGCAAAGCCTGTAAGGCTTACAAAAGAAAAAGGAATTTATCGCACACCGTCTTTTTCTCACAACGGGAAGAAAATTGTATTTATCAAAGAAGGCGGCAGCGATGCGTTGGGTCCTGCTCATACAGCAAAGCCTGGAATATATATAATGTCGGATGAAGGGTCGTCCGAAAAATTTGTCATTCAGCGGGGAGGCACACCATCATTTAATAAAGATGATGACAGAATATACTACGAATCGGGTGGTAACAATCTTTCGAGTTGTCAGCTTGATGGCCAGGACGAAAAGCAACTTTTGAAAAGTACTTACGGGAATAACTTTAAAGTATCGCCTGATGAAAAATGGATTGCCTTTACAGATTTGCATAAGGCTTATGTTGCGGCTTTTCCACATACAGGCAAAACCCTTGATATTAGTGGATCTACAGCAGACTTTCCTGTGAAGATTGTAAGTAAAGATGCCGGTTATAATCTGCATTGGAGCAACGATTCCAAAAAGCTTCATTATACTTTAGGTGGCCAGTATTATACCATTAACCTGGATGAGCGTTTTGAATTTATTGCGCATAAGGCCGACTCTTTATTTAAGGTTCCTGAGAAAGGACAGGAAGTGGGCTTACAAGTAAAAGTTGATAAACCTTCCGGTTCTATTGCTTTTACCAATGCCCGTATTATAACGATGAATGGTAATGAAGTTATTGAAAATGGGACACTGGTAGTTGATGAAAATAAGATCAAAGCGATTGGTAAAAGCGGAGATGTTACTGTTCCATCAGGAGCGAAAGTTATTGACGCAACTGGAAAAACAATCATGCCGGGCTTTATTGACGCGCATGCTCATGCCGGACATTTTAGAACAGGTATTACGCCTCAAAAACATTGGCCTTACTATGCTGCGCTCGCCTATGGTGTAACCAGCATACATGATCCTTCTGCTAATAGTGAATTTGTTTTTGCCAACAGCGAACTTGTAAAAGCAGGCAACATTACAGGCCCGCGTGTGTTTTCAACCGGCACTGTGCTATACGGTGCTGATGGCGATTTTAAAGCTGTTATCAATTCTTTAGATGATGCCAAAAGCGCTTTAAGAAGAACAAAAGCTTTTGGCGCATTTTCTGTAAAAAGTTATAACCAGCCAAGAAGAGAACAAAGGCAACAAGTAATCAAGGCTGCGCGCGATTTGAATATGGAAGTGGTACCGGAAGGGGGTTCTTTTTCTTTCATAACACCAGCATGATTCTGGACGGGCATACAACCATCGAACATAATATATGCCTATGGCTGTTCTGCACGATGATGTGGTACAGCTTTGGAAAAGATCTCAAACAGCATATACGCCAACACTTATTGTTAACTACGGTTCGGTAAGTGGCGAGTATTATTGGTATCAACATACGAATGTTTGGGAGAAAGAAAGGCTAATGCGCTTCTCACCCCGAGAAGTGATCGATAGCAGAAGCCGACACCGCACTATGTTGCCTGAAGAAGAATATGAGAACGGGCATATTCTATCTTCTAAAAATTTAAAAAAATTAAGCGATGCTGGCGTGTTAGTAAACATGGGTGCGCACGGACAAATACAAGGCATTGGCGCGCATTGGGAAATATGGATGATGGCGCAGGGTGGTATGACGCCGTATGAAGCATTGAAAACTGCAACGATAAATCCTGCAAAAAGTTTAGGGTTGGATGATAATGTAGGTTCGCTGGAAGTGGGAAAATTGGCGGATTTGATAGTGTTGGATAAAAACCCGTTGGACGATATTTATAATACCGAGTTCATAAAATATACAATGGTAAATGGCCGGTTATATGATGCTGAGGAAATGAACGAAATTGGCAATCATCCGAAAACACGCACCCAATTCCCATGGGAGCTTTATAAAAATGCAGGCTCATTTCCGTGGCATGATGTAACGGAAGCGCAGGGTTGTAGCTGTGGAAGGCATTGATTTAAGCATGATGGTTATTTTGATCTAAATGAAGTTTTCAGTTTCAGGATGTGGGTTGTAAAACCTGGTCTGACCGTCTCGGTCTGACCAGGTTTTAATGAGTTTATCCGCCTGAGTCGGACACGTGTAGGATGAGTTATGTTTTGCAGTACAAGCGAGCGTGGCAATACCGATGCCATATATTCATCTGCCCGGACAATAATTATTGCGATTTAATTTTCCGTTTCTTTTGCCTGAGAAGCTTCGGTATTTTTTTCTTAGCAATTTTAGTAGGATTACCAAATACAAAATATAATTTCTCTTTAAAAGTTTTTGCTTTTTTTACATCATCCACAATATCTATATACTCGTGAAAGTTAACATATATCGGGTTGTATTTATTTTTTAACGGAGTTGTGATGCCATATTTAGGTTTTTCAACTTCCGGTTCGTAGGTGCCTAACATTCTGTCCCAAAAAATAAATGTAGCACCATAATTTTTATCAATGTACTGCTCTTGCGACCCGTGGTGAACACGATGGTTAGAAGGCGTTGCAAAAATATACTCGACCCATTTTGGTAGTTTTTTAATATACTCGGTATGAACCCAAAATTGAAAAAGTACTGCAATTTGATTGGTTACAAAAAATATGACAGGGTGAAATCCAAAAAGCATTACTGGTAAAAAGAAAATAAGTTTAATACCCTGTACCCAACTAAGCCTGAATGATACGGTAAGATTATAGTGATCGCTACTATGATGCAATACATGCGTTGCCCACCAAAAACGAGAACCATGGCTGATGCGGTGCGCCCAATAGCTGGCAAAATCAAAAATAATGTAACATGGAATTAGCATCCACCAATTAAGTTCCATACGCCAAGGAACGAGATTGTAAACCCAAACAACCGGGAAAAGCATGAGTGTTTTTAATGCCAAATTAATAGCAACATTAACGAGCCCCACAATTACGCTGGTTACTACTTCTTTTCTGTCGTGATATTCTCGCTCCTGATACCATGCAAGAAATACCTCAAGGGCTGCAAAAAAGATTAGAAAAGGAGCAGCGTACATGATAATATTAGGATATGATTCCTCCATTTTTTTAATGGAATTAAATGGAATCTTATCAGCAAAAAATAAATCACAAATCATAATCACACAAAGTGTTTTTTAGGAAGTAACTTAATGTTGAAGTAAAAAAATAGAATATACAATCTTAGAACACGCAACAACTTACGACCGTGCGGAAGATACGCAATTAAAGGTTTATCAACGTCAAAATAATAGAGCTGCAATGTTAAAGAAGCCTGCTTTATATATATTAGGGCTTTTAGGAATCATTCACAACTAAATCAATGCTACCGGTTTGAATGAAATAAATGCAGTTATGGATGGTTTTCTTTCTCAAATTCTTCGCGTGTTACTTTTTCGTCATTTAAATAATAATTCGTAAAAAGTACACTTCCGTCCTGCTTATACATGTGGCTTTCACCGTGTCTTATGTCGTTTAGGTATGTAGCGTCTTGCGTTTTTTTTTCGTTAGCGTACATTGTCATTAAGCCATTTCTTTTTCCATCCTTATATATAATTTCCATGGCAATTGAGCCATTTGCATAAGTACGCGATGGGCCATCTTTAAGACCGGTTTTATAGTTTGTTTCTGAGATGATTTTTCCATTTGCATATGTTCTTGAAACACCATCCTGTAATCCGTTTTTATAATTTTCTTCAGAAGAAATTACACCATTTATATATCGGGAAGAAAGACCCTCTTTTTTACCCATTTTATAACAGGTTACACTACGTATTGTATTACTGAGCATTTCGGTACAACCGTGCTCGCGCCCATTTAGGTATTCTTGTTTCAACCATATTTTGCCTTCGCCATCATAATTTTCTTTTTTGCCGTGTCTTACTCCATCTTTATAAGTAATGCGGGCAGATAGTTTGTCTGCAATAGAATACCACAATACATCGCCTGTTATCATTCCGTTTTTAATATTGTATAAGCCGTAACCTCCATCATCAAACTTCTCTTTATACACGCCGTGCAGCGGAATATTATTAAGAGTAAGAATCATTTTAGAACTGTCCTTGTTGTAAGTTTTCTTTACCTGATCCCAGTTGACGGTTTTGACTTCCTGGGCCTTTAAACAAAAATGAACCAGCAGGGCCAATATCACAGTATATATTTTCATAGCAGCAGGTTTTACAAGTTAGTTAGGTTGCGTTATTTTTTGAGCCAACCTGGAATGATGTTTATTCCGGTTTATGGCGCATTTTGTGTTTCTACTTCTTGTCTTTGCGTTTGCTTTTCCATAATTTCCTGCAAATGCGGTTCAACATAATTATTAAGGCTATCCATTGGTATGGTTAATGCTTTCGAATCTTCCGCTAATTTAAACCAGGGTCTTGGTTCACCAAAAGGATAGGCTCCAAACACAATAACCGGTGTCCCGTAGGCAAGTCGTTCATAATCATTTTTTAAGATCCATTGATTAGCCCATCCATATAAAAACTGAGCATCTGTAGCCAGAAGCCGCAGACAGCTATGCGAAGCCGGATAGCCTGGCAATGCATATTCATGAAACCCAACGCCCCATTTATTATGGATATTAAAATTCCATTTTAGTATCCATTCATCATCAACAGTGCTAATAGTTTTCCGTGCTTTCCAATTTGTAAAGAATAGTCCGGTTGGCGTTTTCTTATTTTTCCTTCCCATGTTAGTTGGTCCGGTTAAAATCAGTTTTCCATTTTCATAAGCAGCAAAAGCCTGAGTTGGATAAGAAAAAAGTATGATTTTATTTACATCTTTTAATACCTCTACATAGTCAGGAAAGGGCATATAATCTTTTAGCGGCAATGAAAAATCATTTGGTACCAATATACTGTCAAGCCTTTTAAGATGGGTAGCGTCTACCCGGTTGATGGCGTTTAAAATGTCCAAATGCTTTGCTCCTTCAAATGAATCCTTTTTAGATTGCCATTCCTTCTTTTTCATCCATTCATAACTGATGGATGGCTTTAGGTTTTCTTTTTGAGGTGGCGCTATTTTTTCCACAACAGTTTTCATTGTACTATCAATAGCATCAGGAATACTCTTTTTTTCGTTGTTTTTACAGGAAAAAATAATAGAGATAAGCAGTATGGGAATATAGGGAATAAGATGTTTCACGTTCATGGTATTGCAAGATGCAGAAATATTATGAGGAAATAAAATTTTTAAATGAGACAACAAAGCAGTTTTTTTATGACGTATATTCGTTGCAAAAGCATTAAAAAAATAAAAATAAATTGATGAAAGAAAAATTAAGGGCAGGAATGATAGGTGGTGGAAAAGGCGCTTTTATTGGCGCTGTGCATCGCATTGCGTTAAACATGGATGGTTTAATTGAATTATGTTGTGGTGCTTTGAGTCAGAATCCTGATAAAGCAAAAGAGTCAGGCAGAGAGTTATTCTTACCAGAAGACCGTATTTATGGAAGTTATCAGGAAATGTTTAAAAAAGAGAGCGAGCTGCCGGAAGACGAACGCATGCAATTTGTTATAATTGTAACACCCAATTTTGCGCACTTTGAACCTGCAATGATGGCGCTGGAATATGGTTTTAATGTAATGATTGATAAACCGATGACACTTACATTGGAAGAAGCTAAATTGTTAAAGTCAAAAATTGATGAGACCGGGTTGCTGTTGGGTCTTACACATACCTACTCAGGTTATCCATTAGTTAAGGAAGCTAAGAAAATGGTTGCAGATGGAAAGTTGGGTAACATTCGGAAAATATATGTTGAATATCCGCAAGGTTGGCTAAGCCAGTTAAGCGAAGGTGATGGCAACAAACAAGCTGCATGGCGCACTGATCCAACTAAAAGCGGAAAGGCTGGCTGTATGGGCGATATCGGTACGCATGCTGCACACCTGGCTGAATATATTTCAGGATTAAAAATTACAAAGATGTGTGCAGATTTGAATATTGTAGTGCCAGGCAGGATGCTTGATGATGATGGATCAGTTTTGCTAAAGTTTGATAATGGCGCAAGTGGTGTGTTGATTGCATCTCAAATAGCTGCCGGCGAAGAGAATGATTTGAACATTCGCATTTATGGCGAAAAAGGCGGGTTGAAATGGAGCCAACAAGAGCCAAATACATTAATTGTAAAATGGCTTGATGCTCCTGTTCAGATATATCGCACAGGTAATGGCTACTTATCTGAAATAGCACAATTCAACACAAGAACACCGGGTGGCCATCCCGAAGGATATTTGGAAGCTTTTGCTAATCTGTATAAAAACTTTGTGCTTACGTTGTCTGCTAAATTAAATAATGAGCCTGTGGATCCATTACTGGATTTTCCAACAGTTGAAGACGGTGTACGAGGTATGGCGTTTATAGATAACGTTGTCGCGTCATCGCAAAGTGATCAAAAATGGTGGGATTTTGTAGTGTAGTCTATGCGGGTTACAGGTTTCTTGTTACAGGTACGTACAGCCTGAACTGGTAACTTGCAACCTGAAACAATCTGTTTCTTTCTCGCCCTCTAAAGTTTAATTAATTTATCTTACTTTGGCCATCTTAAAAAAATTATATTGTTTATGAGTTTTGAAAATTTTAAGGTCCCTTATGAAATTGATAACACCTATGCTAAAAAAGTTGCTTACTTCTCAATGGAGTTTGCCACCCATCAACCTTTGAAAATATATAGTGGAGGATTAGGTTTTTTGTCTGGATCACATTTACGCAGTGCTTATGAGTTAGGTCAGAATCTAATAGGAATAGGTATTTTGTGGAAGTATGGATATTATGATCAGGAACGTAATCAGGATCAAACCCTGGACGTAGCATGGAATGAAAAAAATTGTAGCTTTCTGGAAGATACAGGCATTAAATTTCAAATAGATGTTCACGACCATCCAGTGTGGGTTAAAGCGTGGTATCTTAAACCTGAAACATTTAAAACGGCGCCATTATTCTTATTAAGCACTGACCTGCCGGAGAATGATTATGTATCACAAACTATTACACATAAATTGTATGACAGTAATGTTGCTGCCAAAGTAGCCCAGTTTATTTTGTTAGGGGTTGGAGGCGCAAAATTGGTAGATATATTGAATTTTAATCCCGATGTTTATCACTTAAATGAAGCCCACGGCTTGTCAGCAGCTTTTTATTTATATAGAAAGTATGATAGAAATATTGAGGAAGTAAGGAAAAAACTTGTATTTACTACCCACACACCAGAAGAAGCAGGAAATGAAAAGCACGATATTTTTCTTTGTCATAAAATGACCTATTTCTGCGGGCTCAGTGTTGACGAAGTAAAGCAGCTCACGCAGGAATATGGTGATATGTTTAATCATTCACTTGCTGCATTACGATTTGCGAGATTAGCTAATGGTGTATCTCAATTGCACGGAGAAGTATCTAGAGAGATGTGGGGAAAGCATTCGAACATTTGTCCGATCATCTCCATAACGAATGCTCAAAACTGGACATATTGGGCCGATAAACAAATGTATAAGTTTAAAGATGTGGGTGATGACTATGGTTTCGATGATCGCAAAAAGTGGTTGAAAAAACGTGCGTTTGAAATTGTGGCGGATCAGACGGGAAAGCTTTATAACCCTGATGTGTTTACTATCGTTTGGGCCAGAAGGTTCGCTGGTTATAAAAGAGCAGGATTAATCGCATCTGACGCTAACCGCTTTTTCGAATTGATGAATAATCAGAAATATCCGGTGCAGATCATTTGGGCTGGAAAGCCTTACCCAATGGATCATCCAGCTATTAGTGAGTTTAACGAATTGGTGCATTTAAGTAAGAATTATAAGAACGTGTCGGTTTTAATTGGCTATGAACTTGGATTGTCTAAACGATTAAAACAGGCTGCAGATCTGTGGTTGAATAATCCACGTGTGCCAAGGGAAGCGTCTGGTACAAGTGGTATGACTGCATCTATGAACGGTGCCGTAAACTTTTCAACAGATGACGGATGGATACCTGAATTTATGAATCACGGGCATAATGGTTTTGTAATACCGAAAGCAGATTATGCTAACATGTCGACGTATGATCAGGATCAATATGATCTTAACAAATTATATGAAATATTAACGCGTGAAATACTGCCGCTTTATTATGAGAATTATAACACGTGGCGTCAGATTATGAAAAATGGAATGCAGGATGTTCGTTTCCAATTTGACAGCAACCGTATGGCACACGAATATTATGAGAATCTCTATAATGCTCAATCATAAAATTTCAAATGCTATATTTTGATTATATTTAAATTTGTGTAAATCTTTACAGTTTTAAAATTTATTGATTTTTTAATAGAATAAACAACCGGGTTGATGGCTTTGGAAAATTTAAAAAGTCACCAATTTTGGTTGTTTTTTCTTTTCTGTTTATTACCTATCTTTGAACGTCCTTTTAGCAAAACAATAGCATTTATAAAAAGCTTAAATTCGTAATAAGGATTGCCCAAAAAATATTTTTAATATACTAGACCAGAACTTATGAGCGCCCTCAACAAAGCGAGGTTTCCTAATAATAATTCCAGCGTTTTGAGCTATTTTTTTGAAGCAGTTCAAAAATATCCTGATCAAGCTGCCTTATATTATAAAGGTGATGTTCTCAGCTATGAATTATTGAACGAAAAAACGACGAAGCTCGCGGAATATTTAAGTTCTCAAGGTGTAAAAAAGATGATATCGTTGGTATATGCCTCGATAAAGGGTTTGACGTGATCATTTCTATTATCGCAATCCTAAAAGTAGGTGCGGCATATATGCCAGTAGATCCTGGTTATCCGAAGGAGCGAATTGCTTTCATGTTAGAAGATGCTAGGCCGCAAATAATTATTTCATCAGCTAAATATTTTGATCTTTTTGGAAATGATGTTACAGTAATTTCTGACATACACAACCAGGAAATCGATTCTTTGCCTGGAAATAATTCCGCCTGGGAAAATAATATTGGCTCTTATACTTATGTATTATTCACATCCGGTTCTACAGGAAGGCCAAAAGGGGTCTTAATGCGACAAAAGGCCTTGGTAAATCTAATAGAATGGCAATTGAAAGATTCTGAAATGGCCCCCGGTTCCAAAACCCTGAATTTTTCGCCCATAACTTTTGATGTTTCTTTTCAGGAAATTTTTACCACACTTGCTATTGGAGGCGCTCTTTTTTGATCGATGATGATTTGCGTTTAGATGCGGCATCCTTACTCAACTTTTTGGATGCTAATCACATCAACCGGTTATTTCTCCCTTTTGTTGCTTTACAGATGCTATGTGATATTGGCACTTCTGAAAACATATTTCCCAAAAGTCTGAAAGAAGTGATGACGGCTGGTGAGCAGTTAAAAGTAACGCCGCAGGTCGTATCCTTTTTTCAGCAATACCCGGCACCAGGCTTTTTAATCAGTATGGGCCAACTGAAGGACATGTTGTTACCAGTCTTACGCTTCAGGGTGATGCTAAACAATGGCCTGAATTGCCGACAATTGGTATTCCCATTGATAACGTACCTATTTATATAATTAATGAGGGGAAAGAAGTACCGAATGGCGAAACCGGAGAACTGTGTATAGGCGGAATTGCTTTAGCAGAAGGTTACATGAATCAGGATAAACTTACAGCAGAAAAATTTGTGCAATGGAAAAATGATAATGGTGATACAGAGCGTATATATAAAACAGGCGATCTGGCAAAAGTTTTGCCAGATGGGAATATTGATTTTTTAGGAAGAATTGATGACCAGGTAAAAATAAGAGGTTATCGTGTTGAACTTGGAGAAATAGAAACCACTCTACTTCAGAATAATAAGATTTCTAATTGTGTAGTTATTGCACAAGGTGAAAACTCAGGTGAGAAAAGAATAGTGGCTTATTTGGTAGGCAAAGGCGACGAAAAAGATACAGATGCCATCCGGTCATTTTTATTAGGAGTTTTGCCTGAATACATGATCCCATCTGCATTTGTATGGATCGATGAAATTCCAAAAACAGCAAGCGGAAAGATTAATAAAAAAGCATTATTTACCGTAAAGTTCAAACGTCCGGAATTAAATGTGCTTTTTCAAAAGCCAAGAACCCAAACTGAGAAAAATATTGCTTCCGTTTGGAGTGAGCTGCTTCAAATAGATCAGGTTGGTGTTGACGATAATTTTTTTGAGTTGGGTGGTAATTCAGTTCTTGCACAAAAGACGATCATTTCTTTGAAGCAGAAATTTCAATATAATATTCCTATAACTAAATTATATCAATATCCTACAATAAGTGGCTTACAAGAAACACTTGAACAAAAAGCTATTACTAAAAGATCTGTAAAGAGCAGGAAATCCGCGGCTACAGGTGATATCGCAATTATTGGAATGGCTGGCAGATTTCCGGGAGCCGATACTATCGAAGCTTATTGGGATGTATTGAAAGAAGGAAGAGAAACGATAAGCTTCTTTAAAAAGAAGAGATTGATAAATCAATTCCTGAATCTGAAGTGAATGATCCGCTGTATGTTAGTGCCAGAGGCGTTTTGGAAAATGTTGACCATTTTGATGCTGATCTTTTTGGCATTAATCCTAGGCTTGCTGAATTAATGGATCCGCAAATGCGCGTTTTCCTGGAAGTGTCAAGAGAAGTGTTAGAGAAAACTGGCCGACTTGGCGATAACGTCGCACAAACGATCGGTGTTTTTGCTGGTAGCAATACCAATACTTATTTTAATAATAATGTTTTTCATCATAAAGCTAAAATAGAAACCCAGGGTTATTATCAAACCTTATCTGTTTCTGAAAAAGATTATCTGGCTACACGCGTAGCTTATCATCTGAATTTAAAAGGCCCGGCAGTAAACGTGAATTCGGCTTGTTCTACGTCATTGCTTGCAATTGCTCAGGCAGTCGAAAGCTTGCGGATGGGCCAGTGTGATGTGGCAATAGCTGGGGGAGTGGCTATTAATGTTCCTGTTAAAAGTGGGCATATTTACGAAGAGGGAGCCATGTTTAGCAACGACGGGCATTGCAGGCCTTTTGATGCTAATGCGAAAGGGACTGTTTTTAGTGATGGTGCAGGTGTTATCTTACTAAAAAGATTAAGCGAAGCTGTTTCTGATGATGATTTGATTTATGGTGTTATTAAAGGTGTCGGTGTAAACAATGACGGCGGGGGTAAAGGAAGTTTTACTGCGCCCAGTACCAATGGCCAGGCAGAAGCGATATCAATGGCCATAGAAGATGCCGGCATTAATGCAGCAGATATTTCTTATGTGGAAACACACGGAACCGCTACGCCGCTCGGCGACCCTATTGAAATTGAGGGTTTAAAACTGGCATTTGGTGATCAGCAGCAACAACAATATTGTTCGATCGGTTCTGTAAAAAGTAATATCGGGCATCTCACGCACGCCGCAGGTGTGGCGGGTGTTATCAAAACAACTTTGTCATTATTTAATAGGAAATTAGTTCCATCTATTAATTATAACACACCCAATCCTTCCATCGATTTTAAAAACAGCCCGTTTATTGTTAATGATACATATCGTGACTGGAACACGAAAGGTAAAAGAATTGCAGGCGTAAGTTCATTTGGTATTGGTGGTACAAATGTTCATATCATAGTTGAAGGATTTGATCAGAAAACACCAAAAGCTACAAAAGAAACAGGCCCTCAGCTTATTGTTTGGTCTTCCAAAACAGAAGCAAGCAATCTTCTTTTTGCTAAAAAGCTATCATCATTTATTCAAAAAAATAGCAGTCATAATCTTGCAGATATTTCATACAATTTCCAAACTATGCGCCGACCGCTGGCTGCAAGAACGGCTTTAGTTGCGACGAGTATGGCTGATTTGGAACATCAGCTTTCTGATGAAAATATTGTAAAGACTGGTACAAAAACACTTAAGGAAGGCAACCCTTATGTAGTATTTGTTTTTCCGGGACAAGGTTCTCAGTTTGTCAATATGGGAAAAGAGCTTTATGTAAATGAACCTGTTTATAAAGCGGCCATTGATGAATGTGCGGAAATATTGTTACAGGAAATTAATGAAGATATAAGAGAGATCATATTTACGGAAGAATCTGACGAGGCTGCTGATAAATTAAAAAATACTTATTATACACAACCTGCAACGTTTATAACTTCGTATGCCCTGGCTAAATATTATATGAGCATGGGTATTAACCCCGCTGCCTTTGTTGGCCATAGTATTGGAGAATTTGTTAGCGCACATCTTTCAGGTATTTTAACTTTAGCTGATGCACTTAAACTTGTTGCAGCAAGGGCACGCTTAATAAGCGGTTTACCTGGCGGCACAATGTTGTCGGTACGCACCGCCAGAAAAAATGTATTACCATTAATGCCAGCGACGCTTTCTCTCGCTGCTAATAATGCGCCTAACCTTTGTGTGGTATCTGGAGAAGCAAGTGATGTTGACAATTTTTCTAAAATTCTTGAACAAAATGGTATTGTAAATAAACCATTGCGTACAAGTCATGCATTTCACTCGCACATGATGGATCCCATCATTTCTCCTTTAAATGATGTGGCAGCATCTTTCAATTTAAGTGTTCCCAAAATTCCAATACTTTCAACGGTTACAGCCAGTTGGTTAAAGGATGGAGAAGCAACCGATCCTGGGTATTGGTCTAAGCATGCAAGGGCAACGGTTAATTTTAGTGACGCGATCAATGCACTTATTACCGAACTCAATCCCGTATTTGTGGAAGTAGGTCCGGGCAATGCCACCACTACGCTTATCAAACAACAAGGCGGAGCTGTGGTTTCTCGCGTCGTTAATTCTATTGAACCTGGTATTAGTAACAGCGATCTTATCTCCATTAAAAAAACAATCGGAAAATTATGGACGCTGGGAGTAGATATTAACTGGCAATCCTTGCATGAAGCAGAAAATGCGAATGTATTACATGATCTTCCAACTTATGCTTACGATAAAAAGAAATATTGGGTTGAACCTGTTCAGGTGCAGCAATTAACTAATCAACCCGAATTGACAAACAATTCGAGCAACAATGAAGTTGAAGAGATAGTTGACAATGCGGATCTGACAAGGAAGGAGCGATTGATAAGCAGAATAAAAACAATTCTGGGAGAAGCTTCCGGAAATGATATCAGTGATACCAATCCGCATTTTAGTTTTATTGAATTAGGATTTGACTCACTTTTGTTAACACAGGTGGCCAGTAGCTTTAAAAAAGAATTTAGAGTTCCGGTTACTTTCCGACAATTAAGTGAAGAGTACGATACGCTGGATAAATTATCAACCTATCTGGATTCAACATTGCCCGCCGATGTGTATAGCGCTGCTAAAAAAGAAAAGCCGAAAGCAGCATCAAAGATTGTTGAGACAAATGTGCCGGTTGATGATGTTGATAATAAAGCGCTTTTGCAAACTATCCTGCAACAGATCAATATACTTACGCAGCAGGTTGCAGAACTGCAAAAATCACAAATGCCAACCGGAATATCGCCAGTTGGTACAAATGGAAATAATCATAGCCTTACTAAAAACGATTTACAAAATTCATATACGATAGAAGCTAATACTAATCATCGTGATGTGAAGATATTGGATAACTCGAACCCTCCGGTACCTGGTGCCAAATTGGGAAAGGATCAAAATGGAAATCCCGCCTGGTTTATTGCAGATAGCAACAATCCCGGACGATACTTGCAAATACCAATTTAGACTGTAGTAAATGATCAAGTCAGAAATGAACACAAAATGCTCTGTTGATTTCAATCCTTTTGAAGGAGATGTAATTCAAAAGGTAGTGCCGTCAACCGAATCACAAAAGGAAATTTTTGCGTCATGCCTCCTGGGTGAAAAAGATGCAAATCTTGCGTACAACCTGTCAATGTCGCTACATTTCACAGGTGATCTGAATATTGATATTATAAAAGATTGTGTTGAAGATTTAATACTCAGACATGAATCTTTAAGAGCCTCATTTAGCAATGACGGAAGCAAGATGATCATTTATGAAAATCAACCAGTCCGTTTTGTATATACAGATCTGGCTGCATTAGAAGCTTCAAAACAAGAGGATGCGGTCAGTGCATATCTGTGGCGTGATGCAGAAACCGAGTTTGATATTATACACGGGCCTTTGATTCGTTTTGCTCTTTTCAGGTTGGCAAATGATAAATATATTTTTACTGTCACCGTACATCACCTTATTTGTGACGGATGGTCATTAGGTATTTTATTAGAAGATTTAAGTAAATTTTATAATGCCAAAATATTTGGAACAGCTTTGCCTCCTAAAGCTTCTGCTTTCAGCGAACATGCTGTAAAAAGTATTTTGTTTGAAGATACTGACGAGTATAAAAAAATTGTAGCATACTGGAAGAAAGAATATGCAGGAACTATTCCTGTATTCGAAATTCCACCCGATTTTCCAAGGCCTCCTGTCAGAACATATAAAGGACGAAGGGATGATTACATATTGCCATCTTCAATAGCCGAAACTGTAAAGAAAACAGGTATTAAATATGGAAGCAGTTTTGTTAATATTTTGATGACAGCCTTTGAAGTACTGTTATATAAATATACAGGACATGAGGATATAGTAATTGGATTACCTACTTCCGGCCAGGCAGCTACAGAAGCTTATGACCTTGTTGGGAATTGTGTAAATTTGTTGCCATTAAGAAGTAATCCTGATCCGAATATTTCATTTTCGGATTACCTGCGCTTACGAAAATCTAAAACGCTTCGGGACTACGAGAATCAGCAATTCACTTTTGGCACTTTCCTTAAGGAACTGAAAATGCAGCGTGATTTATCAAGGATGCCGCTTGCCCCGGTTTCTCTGAATATCGATATGGGCATTGATTTGCAGGTAGATTTTAAGGGGCTCGATTATAAACTGGTTCACAATAAGCGCGTAGCAGAAACGTATGAATTGTTCGTTAATGTAGCCGACAGTGATCATGGATACGAGTTTCAATGGTCTTACAATACACAGTTGTATAAAGCATCAACCATGAGAGGTTTGATGGAGAAATACACTTACTTACTGACACAAATAGTTGGAAATCCTGAACAAAAAATTGCTGACATCAAACTACAGGATGAAAAATCTTTAATAGAATATTGGAATAATTGGAATGATCGGGACAACGTAAAGTATGATGCGAAAACACTTTTAGAGCAAATCAATAAAAGTTGCTTAGATAATGCTGATAAAACGGCATTATACTTTAAAGGAAGCTTCCATACTTATCGCGAGGTTTATGAGCAGTCTAACCGAATGGCGCATTACCTTATGGAACGAGGTGTCAAAAACGGTACGGTGGTAGGCGTTGCAATGGAAAGAAGTGTTAGCCTTGTTATTGCTATACTTGGCGTTATCAAAGCTGGCGGCGTATTTGTTCCGCTTGATCCGCAATATGCACAGGAACGTATCGAGTATATGCTTGAAAATTCCGGCGCTGAAATATTACTTACTTCCATTTCTTTCAAAGGAAGGTTCACAACGGCAGCTCGCGAAATTTTAATGGAAGATGTTGTGAATGATCTGACCAACTATTCAACAGACCTACCGAAAGTTACTATTACACCAGAATCGCTTGTTTACATCCTATACACTTCCGGCTCAACCGGAAAACCAAAAGGTGTAATGATTGCTAATAAATCTTTAGTAAATTATATCAGCTGGGCGGTAGATTATTATTTAAAAGGAAAACCTGGTGTATTCCCGTTGTACACATCTATTTCTTTTGATCTTACTATTACATCTATCTTTTCGCCATTGGTATCGGGAAGCCTTCTTAGGATTTATGAAGAAGAAGAGCCTGTTGCTATGTTGGAAAAGATATTTACTGATGACGAGATAAACGTTATAAAACTTACACCATCACATTTGAAGTTGGTTAAAGATAGTGATGTGATAAAGCAGAAATTGCCTGGTCAATTTTTGACTTTAATCGTAGGTGGCGAAGAGCTTGAAACAGTAGTGGCTAAAGAGGTTTATAACCTATGCAAAGGCAATGTGGTTATTTGCAATGAGTATGGCCCAACTGAAGCTACGGTAGGTTGTATGATCTATGATTATACATTGGAAGATGAATTGTCAGCAGTGCCCATTGGTGTACCTATAGCCAATGCTAATATTTACTTGTTGGATAGTGCTCTTAATCCCGTACCAAAAGGTATTGCCGGAGAAATATACATTGGCGGAGATTGTGTTGCAGAAGGATATTATAATAAGCCGGAGTTAACAAATGAGCGGTTCCTGCCGGATCCGTTTGTTGCAGGAGGTAGGATGTATAAGACTGGCGATAATGCGATCATGTTGGATAATGATGTGGTGCTTTTCAAAGGCAGGATTGATGATCAGGTAAAGCTAAGAGGTTTCCGTATTGAATTAGGGGAGATCGATTACCATTTGTCCAATTTACAAAACGTAAAAAATAATATCACCGTTGTAAAAGAAGATGGGTCAGGCAATGGTTATCTTGTTTCTTATGTTGTACTACAAGAAGCACAACAGGAATCGGAGCAACTAAAAAGCGATTGGAGAGAAGCGCTGCGACACAAAGTTCCAGACTATATGGTTCCCGGTGCCTTTGTAATCATCGACGAGTTGCCTCTAACAACAAACGGAAAAGTTGATAAGAAGCGGCTACCCGCTCCGGAAATACAATCACGTGGCTATGTTGCTCCCGAAACTTCAGAAGAATTGATCTTAACGGATATTTGGCAGGAAGCATTTGGAAAACCACAAATAGGTGTTTATGATAATTTCTTCGAACTCGGTGGACATTCGCTTTTAGCCGTTCGCGTAATAAGAACACTGGAAAATAGGACTGGTGTAAATATGCCGATGACAAGTATTTTCCGTTATCCTGTGTTACGGGAATTTGCCGCTGAATTTATAAAAACCAAATCTGAGAATAATCATGAAAGCAGCGATAGAGAATGGTATGTAACTGATGATGATGATTTACCTGTAGAGAGTTTTGATACTACCGAACCGCAGGTTGAAATATGGCAGAAATGTATTATTGGCGGAGATGATGCAAACATTTCTTACAACGTAACACATGCTGAATATCTTAATGGTGATCTGAACCTGGAAGCATTGGAAAAAGCCTTTCAACATCTGATGGATCGCCACGAATTGTTGCATGGAACTTTTAGTTCGGATGGAACAAAAATGCACCTTCATCCTAAAGCTACGCTGCCTTTTTTACTAAAGATATCTCGCATCTGGGTGATGAAGACCAACAACTATTTATAAGCGATTTTCTAAAAAGAGAATATGAAACGCCATTTGACCTTGAGAAGGATATACTTTTTAGGATAAATGTATTAAAGTTATCCGATGAAAAGCATCTGTTGTTTCTAATAGTACATCACTTGATTTGTGATGGCGGTTCTTTTGATGTCTTAATTAAAGAGGTGAGTCAGTTGTATAATGGTTATCGATCCGGAAGCTTACCAGATCTTGCCAAGGTTGTAAAATTCAGTAAGTATGCTGCTCATGAAATTGAACGTTATAAAAGCGAAAAGTACAACAATGATGTAGATTACTGGGCTTCAAAATTTGAAGATGATATTCCAGAAGCCGTTGTCCTTGCAACCGAATATCCCGATGCGGTTCATCGAACCTATAAAAGCGCAGTCGATTCCTATTCTATTAACGAATACGATACCATCGCTATTGAAAAACTGGCTTTGAACTCGAATACAACTCTGACAATTTTGTTGAGAACGCTGTTCGAGGTGTTTATTTATAAATATACGGGACAGAAAGATTTCGTAGTTGGGCTTCCTGCCACTGATCATTTATCAATACCAGGTTATAGTTTAATTGGACATACAGTAAATATGTTACCTGTAAGAACTTTGGTTAAAGGGAATCAGTCGTTCCGTGATTTTTTGAGTATGAGGAACAGGGAAATGTTGAGCGATTTTGATCATCAAAAAGTTACATTTGGATCAGTGCTGCGAAAGGTGAAGTTTAACAGGAACTCGCTCAACAATACACTTATCTCCGTGAGCTTTGGCAGCCAGTTAGAGAAGTCAGGTCAAACATTCAATTTTGCCGATATCGAACATACTGTGCTTGATCTTAAAGAAGAACACAGCAGCTTTGAGTTTTATATAGATACATACAAGAGAGAAGAAAAAGTTTATTTCCAGATATATTATCAGTCTGATTTATTTGACCAGGTAAGTATTCAGAAATTGATGAAATCGTATCACGATTTGATTAACCAGGTTCTTGTAAATCCAGGTATGCGGATCAGTAATGTGTTAACAACGGATGTTGAAAGCATATTTAACCAGTCGCTAAAATTGCCAGGCAACGCTGTTTTAGAAAAAACTATTGTTGATTTATTTGGGGAGTCTGTTCTTGCCTATCCTCACAATGTTGCAGTTCGCTATGGTGATAATATCTTAACCTATGATGAGCTAAATACTACATCTAACCGGCTGGCCAATTATCTTCTTTCCCACGGCTTGCAAAGTAATGACCGTGTGGCGATAGTGCTGGAGCGTGGCATTGATATTATCGTTTCGATATTAGCTGTTTTAAAATGTGGCGCTGCTTACATTCCTATTGATCCTAATTATCCAAAAGACAGGGTGTCATTTTTAGTAGCAGATGCAGATGCTCAGTTTATGATTACATCGCAGGAAGATCTTACGTTATCTGGTAGTAAAGCGACCAATATTATTCTAAATAATATCAAAACACAAATAGATCAAAACCCGTCCACTAATCCAAATGTAACCTTTGATTCAAACACACTTGCTTACATTTTATATACATCTGGATCTACAGGAAAGCCGAAAGGTGCGATGGTAACTCATCGCAATTTGATACATTTTTTAAAAGGCATGCAAGATGCGTTTCAAATTACAGATAGAGATAAATTTTTATCTGTATCCAGCATATCTTTTGATGCTTCCTGTTTCGATAATTATTTATGTCTTGTGAATGGATCGGAACTGGTATTGACAAGTAATGAAATTATAAAAGACGGTCAACTCTTGTTAGACGAAGTCGTAAAAAGAGGCGTTTCTATCATCCTGGCTACACCGATTACCTTTAAATTGATGCTCACGGCAGATTGGAATGAACGAATACCCGTAAAATTACTTTCGGCAGGAGAAACACTTTTGCCATCTTTAGCCAAAGAATTATTGCCAAGATGTAAAGCACTGTATAATGTGTACGGCCCAACTGAAACTACCGTTATATGTACATTGACAAGAGTTTTGAGCGATGAAAAAATAACCATAGGTGCGCCTATACTTGATACACCTATTTATATTTTGGATGAAAATCTTAAACCAGTTTCGGCAGGCGAAATGGGTGAAATCTATATTGGAGGAGAGGGCGTGTCCAAAGGATATTGGAAAAGGGAAGATTTAACTCAAAGCCGATTTGTACCCGACCCTTTTGCAGATGTTTCCGGTGCTAAAATGTATAAAAGCGGCGACCTTGGCCGATTTAAAAAGAATGGAGAAATTAAGTACGAAGGCCGGATAGATAATCAGGTTAAAATAAGAGGTTTTAGAATAGAGTTAGGTGAAATTGAATATCATCTGTCACGTCTTGACAATGTAAAAGATGTTGTAACAACTGTTGTTGAAGATCATACAGGAGAAAAGAATATTGTGGCATATATTATTCCTGAAAGTGAAGATGGTGGCAGCGAAACCGAATTTAGTAAGGATACTATTGTTAATTGGGGTAATCAGCTTAGGGCCAATATTCCTTATTTTATGGTGCCGTCTTACTGGGTAAAGAAGAAAACATTTCCTCTTAGCCCCAACGGAAAAGTCGATGTTAAACAAATACCCCCGCCGGAGTTTTATAAAAAGAAAACTTCTGAAATTGAAGATGGTACATCCAGACAGGCAGAAACACTTAATACAACTGAACTAAAAATTAAAAAAATATGGGAGGAAGAACTTGGTATTAGCGGATTATATGCCGATGATAATTTCTTTGAATTGGGTGGACATTCTATGATTGCCGTAAAGGTGATGAAACGAATTAGCAAGGAAATGAACACTAAACTTCCTATCGCAACATTATTTCAACATCCTACTATTGCAGCTATAGCAAACCTCATCAATACTAATTCAAAAGTTGAACAAAAGATACTTGTAGAAATTAAAAAGAGCGGATCGAAACCACCTATTTATCTTATACACGGAGGTGCATTAAACATTCTTTTATATAAACAGTTAGAACCATTTTTAAGCGATGATCAGCCGCTATATGGTATTCAGGCTTTAGGGTTAGATGGAGATCTTACTCATCTGGATAGCATCGAAAGTATTTCAAAAAGATACCTGCATGAAATATTAGAACACAATCCGGTTGGGCCTTACATAATAATAGGTTACTCTTATGGCGGTATTGTTGCTTATGAAATGGTAAAGCAATTGAAGGCTATGGGAAAAGAGATTAAAATGCTTGGAATACTCGATACAAATGTAGGAGGCCGTCAGCTTATTGAAACGAAATCCGCACGTGTTTACCAAACGATGATGCGACAATTAAAGAAATCTGTTTTTATTGGCGGCAATCTTATCAAGTATCCCAAAGAAGTAATAGCTTATCAATGGGTATTTATTAAAAATAAGCTGTTTAAAAATTATGAGAAAAAGGAGGATGAGAAAATATATGATTACGACGATAAGGTAATTGAAGCTTATAATAAAGCCTATTATAGTTATGATATGAAGCCGCTTGACGTTCGGGTACACTTATTTAAGGTACAAGACCGGATTTACTTTTTGGACGATCCTGTGTACCTGGGCTGGAAGCGCTATACCAACAAGGTCGTAACGCTTGATGTTACCGGAGATCACAAAACGTTTTTATTACCTCCGCACAATAAAGAACTTGTTGGAGTAATAGAAAGGGTATTAATGACCGTTTAAGGGTGAATTAAAAACTTATGTACTGCTGATTATCATATCTGACCTACTCAGTAGATATATTTTATAAGAATATGCGTATTTCAATAACTTGTAGTTAATTTTACAATATACTTTCTAAATCAAAAATGTACATGAAAAAAACAATTCTGATAGTTGATGATGAACCTACTATTTTAAAGCTTCTGGAGTTTGTTTTATCAAAAGACTATGGTATTGTTTTAAAAAATAATGGTTATGAAGCAATTCAATGGTTAGAAGAGAGCAATAAACCAGACTTGATAATTCTTGATATTAATATGCCCTATTTTAATGGCCCTGAATTACTTAAATCTATAAAAATCAGCGGCTTGTTCTCTAAAATCCCAGTTATTGTACTTACTGGAACATCCGATACAAAAACATTAGAAACACAATTACCTTTCCCCGTAAATGAAATTTTTCAAAAACCTTTTAATCCTACCAAACTAAAAGATGCAGTCAGATACCTACTTTTCGAACACTCAAAACTCACTGCCTCTGAAAACTAACGCCCTCAGCCAATCTGTTGGTGTTGCATATATAGGCAATGTTTTTTTGAGGAAATTCTTAATGAATCGGGTGGCTACTCTAACTATCGCATTGATAAGTATGACAATTTAAATGACTTCAATGCTCATTTGTCAAAATCATCAATGGTAGATGTGCCTTATGCCTTATTGATCGAAATGCAGAATAATGATGAGTTTCACATTTTTAATCAGGTTAAAGCGATCAGGGAAAATGCTTTAACCTCAGGGGTGATCATCATTTTGTTATCATCATCAAACAAAACGGAACTTCATCAAAGAGCTTTAGAGGCTAAGGCAAATGACATCTATTTCAGACCGTTTAATACAGAGCTAATATTTGAACGAATCAACTTTCTTATAAAGTTTAAGTTATTAAAACCTCACGATCCAAGCAGGTTGGCAACTAAGAACCTGGAATATAAAATGCCGGTATCCAAAAGACTTTTTGACATTCTTGTTTCGGCTTTGCTGATCATTATTTTATCTCCGTTATTTCTTTTGGTGGCAATTCTCATAAGGTTGGAAAGTAAAGGCCCTATTGTTTATAAAAGTAAAAGAGCTGGAAACGGCTACAAAATTTTCGATTTCTATAAGTTTCGCTCAATGATCGTTGATGCTGACAAAAAACTTGAAAACTTAAGCAAGACGAATAATCAATACGCAGCTGGAGATCAGGGAACGCAAAAGGCCTTTGTAAAAATTTTGAACGATCCGCGTATCACAAAAACCGGAAACTTTCTGCGCAAAACAAGTATCGATGAATTGCCACAACTTTTTAATGTTTTAAAAGGTGATATGTCAATTGTTGGAAACAGGCCTTTACCACTTTATGAAGCAGAACAGTTAACATCCGATCAATTTGCAATGAGGTTTTTAGGCCCGGCTGGTATAACTGGTTTGTGGCAGATCAGTAAAAGAGGTAAAGCCGAAATGTCGGAAGACGAACGTAAAGAGCTTGATAATACTTATGCAAAAGATGGTTCCTTTTTAATGGACTTGAAAATTATTTTTAAAACAATACCTGCAATGTTGCAGAAAGAAAAAGTTTAAATAACAGTTTATGAAAACCAAGATATGTGTATTGCTCATGCTTGTTTTTACTTCTTTACAAGGTTTTTCACAGGAATCTATAATAAATGATATTGATGATCCTTTTCTTAACAAGTGCATAAGTCTTGCTATGGTTAGTTATCCTAAGAGGAAAGCAACTGATGCCACACTTGAAAGAGCGAAAGCTCAAATATCAATGGCTACAATGTCTTTGTTTGATATCTTCAATGCGGGCTATTTTTATAGCCCCCAAAAGAATGAAGGCCTTATATATATACCTGGCGGCGGCAGTGGCGGCACAAATAATGTCGTTCTTAGTGGCTTTCAATTTGGGGTTACGGTAAATTTGGGCAGTTTTCTTTCCAAACCGGCTAATATAAAAGCCGCGAAGGCTGATTATAAAATAGCGAAGGCACAAAGTGATGACTACCAGATTGAGTTGACAAATTTAGTTAAGTCAAGCTATTACGATTTTTTAGCAGCAAAGAGACAATTAGAAGTAAAATTATTAGCAGCTAAAGATTTCAAAAGTATTCTAACAAATGCGCAATCGCAATTCCAAAACGGAACAGTAACACTTGATATTTATACTGAGGCAAAGAGCGCATCTATTGCTGCAGATGTAGAGGCACTGGAAGCTGAAGTGACCTATCTAAAAGCAAAAAATACGTTAGAAAGTATCATTGGTACGAAGATTGAAAACGTTAAGTAAAAAGAAAAAAGAATATTAAGTAATGATCAATCTTAATTTAAAAGATTTTTTAAAATATATATCCAGGTTTAAGTGGTTATTGATTATAGTGCCGATAGTTTTTGCGGTTATTACCTATTTCATGGCCAAAACACTTCCCAAAACTTATACGTCAACTTCTCTTATATCAACAGGTCTCGCCAACAGATTTCAACAAAGTGCACTGGGTAACGGTGGGCAAATGGATTACTTTCAGTTGAGCCAGCAATTCGGCAACATTTTAGAAAGAATGAGATCTAAGCGAAGTATCAACACCTTATCCTATAAGTTGATTTTACATGATTTGGAAAATCCTTCGGAAGCATTTAAAGAACCCTCAAAACTTGTAACAGAACTATCGGATGAAGACAAACAACTCGCTATAACAGAATACAACAACAGGCTCGCAGCCGGGCAGCTTATATCTACGGCAGACAATGGCAACAGGATCAAACTTTTTGATATGCTGACCGCCGCTGGTTACGATGAAAAGTCTATATTAAACAACTTGTCTATTTCGAGAAGTGGTGAGAGCGATTTTATACAGGTCGTTTATTCGTCACCAAATTCTAATCTCTCGGCCTATGTTGTTAATACATTTTCCTCTGACTTTATTTCCTATTACAATGGTCTTTCCATAGCAGGACAAAGAAAGTCTTTAGCGATACTTGATACCATATTGCAAGGCAAACAGTCTGAAATGGAAAGGAAAAGCGCCGACGCCAGGAGGACGCTGGAGGGTGAGGCGGCAAAGTCTGCCGGTCAGGCAAATAGCCAAAGACAGTCTGAAATGGCTTACTCAAGGTATTCTGAGGCAGAGGCTCAAAGGCTTCAGTATATAAGACAGATCAGTTCTATAAAAGGAAATTTAGCAGAAGTAAATGCTAAACTAAGTGGTAAGGGTGGATATGTCAATCAAAGCCAGTCAAGAGAAAATATTGATATTGTTAATATCGATGCTCAGCTAAAGATCGCTAATCAACGATACATCAATAATAATTTCCGTGCTCAGGATAGGCAAACGGTGGATTCACTTCAACGAATCAAGGATAGATTGATTGAGCGATCGGCGAATAATGTCGGCTCTAACTCTGCAGCTATAAGGCAGGATCTGATAGCAGAACGTTTGAAACTTGAGGGAGATTTAGCTTCGGCACAGAGTGCATTAGCAACCGTTGAGGATCAATTAAGATCATTACCCAAGCCTTCAGGTGTTTCTGCTGCAACAACTTCAATAGCACCGGAAGGTGTTTTACGTGATGCGGAAAATGCATCTACCGAATATGAGCAAGCTCAGAATCAGTATACGCAGACAGAGCTTGCCGCTAAGACAAGCGCTAATCTTACTTTAGCTGAACCTGGATTACCAGGCCCGCCAGAAAAGTCTAAAACCATTTTATTCGTTGGGTTTTCTGGCATTTCCAGTTTTCTGCTTTGTTTAATGACTTTATTCCTAACATTCGCATTAAACAAAAATATAGAAGATAAGGCAAGGCTTGAACGTGTTACCAAGCAAAAAGTATTGGGTTGTTTAAATAATATTTCGGAAGAGGATAAAGATCTTAGAAACATCTGGAAAGATGATAACAATGTAAAAAATTATACCGCTTACAAAGATTTATTACGATCCCTTCGTTTTGAGATTAACCAAAACTTGTCGGAGCAAAATAATGTATTAGGCATTACCAGTATGAAGGATGGGGATGGAAAGACTTTTCTAGCCGGAAGTCTAAGCTATGCATTTGCCATGATGGGAAAAAATGTGCTGCTGATTTGTGAAAAAGATGGTAATATTCTGGATTTGGTTACTAACACAAGTGAAGGCCAATCAACCAAACAACAAAAGTTCGAATCATTTCTTGTTAAAAAACAAATTCAGGTTGAAGACAGAATCACGATATTAAACAGAAATACATCGAATAATAATTCACTGTTGGAACTTCGTGATACTAAAAGTTTAATTGCAGGATTTGAGGTGCTTAAGAATACATTTGATATTGTGATCATAGACATACACAGCGGGGAAGATCTTCACAATGTAAAAGAATGGTTGATGTTTTGCGATCGAAGCATTGCTGTTTATGAAGCCGGTTCTAAATTTTCGGAGCAAGGCACACCTTTTATAAACTATTTGTCGACACAGCCGGGTTTTTTGGGATGGGTATTAAATAAGGTTAAGATAGCCTGATTCTGACCATAAAAGCTACAGATGTATCAACTCTCTACTGGATATCGTAAGTTAACTAAGCGTGGCTATATTATTCTTTCTCTGGCTTTGCTGTTGTCTATAATATCGGGAATAGCTGCGTTTGCAACTAACTTATTTTTTGTTCCTTTTATTCCGGTGATAATAGTTGGTTTAGTGATTTTTGTCATTTTGTTGTTCAGGGAGCCTTTTATCGGGCTGGTGTCTGTTTTTATATACTGCTTTTTTCTGTTCGTATTTTCCAGGGAAATAAATGATGAAATTCAATTTGGCCTTGGTACGGAAGCGCTGCTTATTTTAACCTGGTTAAGTGTTTGGTACAACGCTAAACGTTTCGATTTTTCTGTTCTGACAAATAAATTAACCATTTTGTGTTTAATATGGTTTATTATAAGTGTCATACAGTTAGTAAATCCAGCGGGAGCAAGTCCTACCGGATGGTTACAGGAAATAAGATCTACCGCTCTTTTACCATTGTTACTGGCGCCATTAGGAATGATCCTTATCACAACCAATAAAAGATTGAATACAATTATTTATATTATGATTGTCTGTTCATTTTTGGGAATACTGAATGGGATCAAGCAAAAGTATCTGGGTTTATCTCCCGGCGAGCAGCGGTTCTTGGATGACGGCGGAAGTATTACGCACGTAGTATCGGGACAATTGCGTGTATTTTCTTTTTATAGTCATGCGGGTCAATTCGGGCCTTCCCAGGCTCAGTTGTCTGTCGCCTGTGCTGTACTGGCTATAGGATTAAAAAAGTGGGGAAGAAAGGTTATCCTCGTTGTGTTAAGTCTTTTATTTTTTTATGGAATGCTTATTTCTGGTACAAGAGGTTCGTTCTTTGCGCTTATTGCAGCTGCCGGTTCTGCTGTGTTTTTTGCCCGAAAGTTTAAGATAATTATTTTAGGTGTACTCGCTTTAGGTTTTTTTATAGGAATATTAAAATATACGAATATCGGGAGCAGCAACTATAACATATACAGATTAAGAACTGCAGTAGATCCTGACGATCCTTCACTGAAGGTTCGATTTGAAAGCCAAAGAGTTTTAGCAGACTATATGAAATCAAGACCATTTGGCGGTGGCCTGGGAGTGATCGGAACTTTTGGACACAAATACAACAGCGATAAATTTTTATCGACTATCGAACCAGATAGCTATTGGGTAAAAATCTGGGTTATGTACGGGATTATAGGGATGATTATTTGGTTCAGCATAATGATGTACCTGATTGGCAAATGTTTTGGTATAATTTGGACGGTCAAAGAAAAATCGCTTAATACCAAGTTAATAGCGCTTGGTTCGGGAATTATAGGATTGTTTGTTTGTAGTTACGGAAATGAGGTTATGAATGATATACCTTCTTCTTTAATTGTTTGGCTTTCATTTGGCGCGATCTTCAATGCGCATAAAATTGAAAATAGCATTACAAAATCAGAAAATATAAATAAAGAAATAGCTTAAAAATGCCTTTTGCACTATTTGTTATACCAGGTCTTATTTTTTTCATAATCGGGATTAAATCGGGATTGAAAAGCAAAGTAAATGACGCTAAAAGATAAAATAAAATCGAGTAGTTTTCTAAAAAAACTACCATGTGGATGATGCGTCCTAAGCGGGACCCCAAGCCTCGTTACTGGATGCGTGTTTTCTTAAATCCTTTTGTACATAAGAAAGGAAATGGTGCAATAGTAAGGAGAATGGCTCGTCTAGATATCTTTCCTTATAATAAATTTAGCTTGGGCAAGGAATCTATTATTGAAGATTTTTCAGTAATAAATAATGGGGTCGGTGATGTTTCTATTGGCGGTAATACGATAATCGGAATTGGCTGTATTATTATTGGCCCGGTAATAATTGGTAGCAATGTGATGTTGGCACAACATATTGTTATGTCTGGTTTAAATCATGGTTATGAAAACGTATCAATTCCTCCAAGTCAACAGGATGTAGACTGTAAATTAATTACGGTTGAAGAAAATGTTTGGATAGGTGCAAATGCTGTAATAACGGCAGGTGTAACCATTGGAAAGCATATGTAGTAGGAGCTGGTTCGGTTGTAACCAAAGATGTTCCTCCTTATTCAGTAGTTGTGGGCAACCCGGCAAGAATAATAAAACAATATAATCCTGAAGAAAATAACTGGCAGACCATTAAAAAATGAAACAGCTTTGGATCATATTACAATTTGTAGTTACGGCTCCGCTTTGGCTCCCACTGTTTTTATATGTTATTAGCAGTCTCGGGCGGCTTTTTGGAAAAAGAGGAAAAAATGCGCAGCTCGCTTCAGATAATACCGATGTAGGCATCATTATCACTGCTTTTCAGCAAACAGATCTTATTGCTGATGTTGTCAATTCTATTCTTAAATCAGATTATACAAATTATCTCATTTATGTTGTTGCAGACGACTGCGATGTTTCCAATCTTTCTTTTTCATCAGATAAGGTACTTATCTTAAGGCCGGAGACTAAGCTTGCCAGTAATACCAAGTCGCATTTTCATGCGATCAAAAACTTTCAAAGGCGACACGAGGTTATTACAATTATTGATAGTGATAATGTGGTAAAGCAGAATTACCTCACCGAAATTGTACATAGAATTAATCAGGGCTTTGATGCAGTGCAGGGTGTAAGAGCAGCACGTAATCTAAATACAACTTACGCTTGTCTGGATGAGGCTGGCGATATGTTATATCGTTTTATTGATCGGAAATTACTCTTTGAGGCCGGATCTTCAGCATCTCTTGCTGGCTCTGGAATGGCTTTTAAAACTGAAGTCTTTGTAAACTTATTAGAAAATTTCAATGTTTCAGGGGCCGGGTTCGATAAATATTTACAATATGAACTGGTGAAGAATAATAAAGCGTATCGCTTTTGCCATGGATGCTGTTGTATATGATGGCAAGACAGCGGCGGCAGAGCAATTAGTTAAACAACGCGCCAGGTGGATCAATACCTGGTTTAAATACTGGAGCCTTGCAATTATGCTCTTTTTCAGATCTGTTGTAAATTTCAGTTGGAATCAGTTTGCGTTTTCAATGATGTTATTGCGTCCGCCATTATTTATTTTAGGTTTCGTTGGGCTTATGTTTATAATCATCAATATTATTTTCGTTCCTCAATTAATCATTGTATGGCTGGTATCAATAGCGTGTTTTTTCCTGCTGTTTGCTCTTGCTCTGCATACATTCAAAGCCGATCGTAGCATATATATGGCGTTGATAAAACTGCCGAAGTTTGTTTATTATCAGGTTCTGGCACTCTTTAAAGCGCGTGCTGCAAATAAAATTTCTGTTGCCACAAAGCACGATGTTTCTGTTTATAAAAAAGATTATTATGAAACGGATAGGAATTGAGGTACAGCGACTATTTCGACAAAAAAGCATGGTATGGAAGTAGTTGCTTTAGAATTGATAAGGCAACTACAACAACTAGATGCAGACAATGAGTATGTTTTGTTTGTGAAAGATGATGTTGACGCGCAGTGTGTTGAAGAAACAAAAAACTTCAAAATCAATAAAACCAGCGGAATGTCGTATGCTGACTGGGAACAAATTTCGCTGCCGCGCCAGGTTAAAAAGAAAAAGATAGATTTCCTGCATGCCACCTGTAATACGGCATCATTAAATCCCGGCGTTCCCTTAATGCTGACTTTGCATGATATTATTTATCTCGAGTCTTTAAATTTTAAAGGAACGGCTTATCAAAATTTCGGAAACATATACAGGAAATGGATAGTACCTAAAGCTGTAAAAAGAAGCGAAATTATTATTACAGTTTCGCAGTTTGAAAAAGACACTATTATCAACAAGTTAAAAGTACCTGAGGATAAGGTTAAGGTCATTTATAATGCAGCAAATCCAAAGTTTAATAATCAGTATGATGAATCAACGATCCTAAAATTTAAAGGAACTTATAAATTGCCGGATTCTTTTATACTTTTTTAGGGAATACGGCTCCAAAGAAAAATACGGCCAATCTGCTTGAAGCATATATTCATTATATAAGTTCAGTTTCAAACCCTGAACCGCTGGTGGTTTTGGATTATGATGCAGAGCTTGTAATGAATAAGCTAAAAGAAATGAATCGTGCAGATTTAATAAAGTGGTTTGTTTTTCCTGGCTTTATTCGCGCTAATGAAATGCCATTGATCTATAACGCGGCAACGTTATTTGTGTATCCTTCATTGCGTGAGAGTTTTGGATTGCCTATTTTAGAAGCAATGGGATGTGGAACGCCGGTGATTACTTCAAATACATCTTCTATGCCTGAAATTGGTGGTAGTGCTGCAGTTTATATAGATCCATATAATCATTTGGATATTGCTGAGAAAATTGATGTTGTTTTAAGAGATAGGTCTCTGCAGCAGAAATTATCATTAAAGGGTGTTCAACGGGCTGCTGAATTTAGCTGGAAGACATCGGCTTTGCAACTTTTAGATTTATATCGCTCTATGCCGTAATTAAAAACTGTTATTTTTTGTTCGTTTTTATATAAGACTATATGCTTAAAAAAAGGATATAATTATTGTAGGCCAGCAACCCTGGGATACAGAAATTGGCAGTAATTGTAAAGATGTTGCTCTTGAGTTTAGCAAACACAACAGAGTACTTTACGTTAACTCGCCACTTGACCGTATTTCTAAATTACGCGGTAAAAAAGATCCTAAAATTGCTAAAAGAGTAAATGTTATTGCAGGAAAAGAACATGGTATTGTACAGATCAATGATAACCTCTTTAATCTTTACCCTGACTGTTTGGTAGAATCCATTAACTGGATACCATTTACAGGTCTTTTTAAAAAATTCAACAAAATTAACAATAGGCAATTTGCAAAATCTATTTTGAGAGCGGTCAAGCAGTTAGGTTTTAAAGACTACATATTATTCAATGATAACGAGGTATTCAAGGCATTCTATTTAAAAGATTTTCTTAAACCTTTGCTTTCTATCTATTATTCGCGGGATAATATTGTAGGGGTTAAATATTGGAAAAAACATGGCGAACAGCTGGAACCGGAGTTGATAGCTAAAAGTGATCTTTGCCTTGCGAACTCAGACTATCTGAAAAACTATTGCAAGAAATACAATCCTCATTCTTTTAAAGTTGGGCAAGGTTGTGACTTTACTTTTTCACCGACGAAAACTTATCGCCGCAACCCGAAATGGAGGTGATTAAAAAGCCTGTAATAGGCTACGTTGGTGCGCTATGGACATCCAGGCTCGATTTAACATTGTTGGAAAATCTTGCTGAAAAAAGCCTAACTGGAATTTTGTTTATGTAGGCCCTGAAGACGAAGACTTTAAAAACAGCAAGTTATATAAGAGCTCAAATGTGTTTATGATAGGGCCTAAAAAACCCGAAGATTTAGCTTCTTATATCAAGTATTTTGATGTTTGTATGAACCCTCAATATGTAAATCCTATAACTATTGGCAACTATCCCAGAAAGGTGGATGAATATCTTGCATTGGGAAAGCCTACAATTGTTACTCAAACCGAGCCTATGCTCGACTTTAAGGATTATATATTGTTGGCAAAGAATGAACAGGAATATATTGATGGAATACAAACCTTGCTTGATACTGACAGTCCTGAATTGCAAGCGAGCAGAAAGAAATTTGCGCTATCGCATAGCTGGGAAAATAGTATCGAATTGATGTCCCAGGCATGTGAGGAAGTGGCATCGAAAATGAAACAGCAGTTTGATTGATATTTTATTGAAAATTGAAAAAAGGAATGTTGCCGTTCAATCTGGTTTTTAATAGTTGATTGTTACTAATTCTTATTGCAAATATATAACCGCTTATGAATCGTCGAAACGTCATTAAGAGCTTTTTCTTATACGGTGTAGCTGCTGCGGCTGTTGGTTCCGTGTTTGAGATCCTGCATCTGAATAAGGCAATAGACAAAGGTTACATTCGATCTAAAAAAATCTTATTGGAGCTTTGGCCGAACTTATTATACCTGCGAATGACACGCCTGGTGCGCTGGATGCAAATGTCGCTGATTATATCATTCACGCTGTTTCAGAACAATTGACAAGAAAAGATGCTAATAATTTTATTAGCGGCCTTAAAGAAGTAGAGCAAGTATGTAGGCATAAAAAGAAAAAAGATTTTTTAGCCTGTAACAAAAAAGATCAGACAGACATTCTATTTCTTGTGAAAGAACGTAATCCTTTTACAAGAGGAAGATTAATACATAAAATTGAACGAAAATTACGAGGAGCTACTTTTTTGAAACATTAAAGGAGCTGACTGTTGTTGGCTTTTGTACTTCAGAGATTGGTGCTACCAAAGCACTTCGTTATATATTTATTCCCTCACAATACAACCCATGTGTGCCCTTGGAAAAAGAGCAACCTTGCTGGGCTACTAAATAAATTTATGAACTACGATGCAATTATAATTGGTTCTGGAATAAGCGGGGGATGGGCGGCAAAAGAACTTAGCGAAAAAGGCCTAAAGACGCTTTTGCTGGAACGTGGGCGCGATGTAAAACATGGACAGGATTACCCTACGGCCTTAATGAAGCCATGGGAGTTTCCAAATCGCTTGCAAACGACAGAAGAAGACCGGGAGAATTATCCCGTTCAACACATCTTTTATGATGAATCTTCCAAACCCTATTTTATAAAAGATAAAGATTATCCCTATGTACAAGAGAAACCTTTTTGTGGGCACAGGGTAATCAGGTGGGTGGCAGATCGCTGACTTGGGGCCGACAGTGTTACAGGTGGAGTGATTTGGACTTTGAAGCAAATCTTAAAGATGGCGTTGGCGTTGACTGGCCAATAAGGTACAAAGAGATTGCTCCATGGTACGACTATGTAGAACAATTTGTTGGAGTAAGCGGGCAAAAAGAAAACTTGCAACACTTACCAGATGGCTGCTTTCAAGAGCCCATGCCTTTAAATTGTATTGAGGAACATTTGAAAACATCTATAACAAAAAACTATGATCAAAGGCTTCTTACTATTGCCCGCGTTGCCAATTTAACAGCACCTATTGGTAACAGAGGCAAATGTTTAAAAAGAAATCTTTGTAGCAGGGGTTGCCCGTTTGGCGCCTATTTTAGTAGCAATAGTGCTACTATTCCCGCTGCGATCAGTACAGGCAACCTTACGCTTAGGCCATTTTCGACGGTGCTCGAAATTATTTTTGATGATAAAACGCAGAAAGCAAAAGGCGTCAGGGGAATCGATACCATCACAATGCAGCCTTTTGAGTTTTACGCAAGAATTATTTTTTAAATGCTTCAACAATAGCTTCTGCAGCGATCCTCCTAAATTCAACCTCCAAAAGGTTTCCAGATGGAATGGGGAATGACAGCGGTGAACTGGGCCATAACCTGATGGATCATCATTCCTCGGCTGGCGCCTGGGGCGAGCATGAAGGCTTTCAGGAGTTTTACTATAAAGGGCGCAGGCCTTGTGGTTTCTTGATACCTCGTTTTAGAAATCTTAAGCAGGATAAAAATTTGAAATTTAAAAGAGGATATAATATTCAGGGAGACGGGGAAAGAAGAGAGTGGCAGGGAGCTGTTGGTGCTTTTCCGGATGAGTTTGGTGAGGATTTTAAAAGGAAAATGATCATGCCTGGTCCATGGTCCATTTGGATGATGGGTTGGGGAGAATGTTTACCTTATCATAGTAATAAAATCAGCCTGAGCGATAAAAAGAATAAATGGGGAATGCCGTTGGTTGAAATAGATTTTGAGTTTCAGGAAAATGAAAAAGAGATGATGGCTGATATACAGGAATCTTCTGCTGATATGCTTCAGAAAGCTGGCTTTAAAAATGTAACAACTTTCAATTATAACAGGCCGGGTGGGGGAACCGTTCATGAAATGGGCACAGCAAGAATGGGCCACGATCCGCGGACTTCCATACTCAACAAATTTAACCAGGTACACACTGTAAAGAATCTTTTTGTTACTGATGGGAGTTGTATGTCTTCATCAGCCTGCCAAAATCCATCATTGACATATATGGCTTTAACGGCAAGGGCTTGTCAGTTTGCATTTGACGAACTAAAAAAAGGAAATCTTTAAGATAAGAATAATACTTTAAGCGTTTCGCTTCAACATTTTTTTTAGAAACTCAGGATAAAATGCTACAGCATAGATCCAGGGATGTAGGAAGTTAACATTAAAGTATTTTTTAAGAACAGACCTGGTTATAAAAAACATAATAATGCTTACAAAAACTGTGGCATAAGCTGCACCCATAATACCCCAGTGTTTAATAAAGACCAGGTTTGAGAGAAACACCAGTACGGCTGTTAAAACAACCATATAAAAATTAATCCGGGTTCGTCCAGATGACGCCAACACAATTCCTGATTGCCTGACGTAAGGAGCAAAAAGGCTATTTACCAGGATGATTCTCAGAAGAGGTACAAATTCCTGATATTTTGCACTGGCGATAATCAACATCACATAGTCCGCGAAAATAAAAAGGAATAAGGCACTTGGTACAAGCACTGCTAATATTACGCCAACAGATCTTTCGTATATGTACTTAATTGATGAGTCTCCGTCTTCTTCATATCGTTTTGAGCTTTGAGGAAATACAATCGTAGACATTGAATTGATCGGGATATCTGTAAGATTAGTTATACGCATTGCTACGTTAAAAATACCACTTGCGGAGGTTGAAAGCATTGAGCCTAACATCATTTGATCGATAGATCCTGACAGCATAGTACTCAACCATATTGCAAAACTGTATTTACCAAAATTGAATATCTTCTTGATCCAAATGAAGTCTATAACTTTTGAAAAACGAACATACCGATAAGTGAACAAAAATGAAATACACGTTGCCGCTAAAACGCCGACTATAGTTACAAGCGTTAAATCTATAAGGTGTATAGGTTGTTCATGCAGATAATGATATAAAATATAAAAGAAAGGAACTGTTTGCTTTGCAATAGCACTAAACGAAGTTCCTTTGAATTGTAAATGAGCCTGCTCTATACAATTAAGTTCAGAGAGAATGCCGGATATAATAAAAGTTGCTGTATAAAGATTAAGCATCTGCGGCAAAACGTCTGAACTCCATAATTCGCCTGCCAGCGGAGAAAGTATTAAAAATAAAATTGCAAGAATGCTAGCCATGCATACATTGAGAGCAAACGCAGCAGTAACGATCTTTTTTTATCATTAAAGTTAGCTCCTGATAAATATTTAATAGTTGCTTCTTGTGTGAGGCCGTTTTTGGAGAGCTCTACAACAGTTATTATACTTATAAAAATGATCCATGTACCATAATCGTCTGGCGAAAGCAAACGAATAAGCATGTAAAAGTTGAGGAAGCCAAGTACTAAACTGCTACTATTTTGGAAAATAGTGATAGCAGCATTTTTAAGCCAATAATTACTTTTCTTAGACATATTTGTATAAACTCTCAGTAAGAAGTCTGTCTATTTTTTTACAATTCTTGACCTGATCACACTCTTAGTAATATCTTTAAATGCAATAGTTGCTTCTTTCAGTTCTTGAAACATTGTCCTTTTAGGAAAGAAGTCATTTTGCCAATCTGATTGCCAGGAACCTTTAAAAAATTTTCTAACTTCCGGATCCTGTGATTCTACTTCATATTCGAAATCATTTTCCCATTCTATTCTTACGGTAATCAAATTTGGATGAGTTCTTTCTAATATTTTAAATCCAATACTATGAGTGGGTAAATAATCCTGGATAAGTTCAGTCATATTATAACCGAACGTAAAACCAAGCGTCTCTTTGTCTAAAAGATGCAGTGTATTATTTATTTCGTGTAAAATCCACTTGTGTGATTCTCTTGGGAATAAATATTCACCGATCAAAGAAGGTGTTTCTATATACCCCTTTTTACCAACTCTGAACAGCTCAGCTAAAAACTGATGCGGATTTTCTACGTGTTCCAAAACCTGGCAACAAATAACATAGTCAAACTCATTATCAGAAAACGGAAGATTTTCTCCATCTGCATTTATGAATTCCTGCTTTTTTAAAACTTTAATGTCACCGCTTCGGTGATAGTTTGTATTAGTGTATTTATCAACGACAACGTTAGCCCTGGGATGTGGGTTATGTCCTCCGCCAACATCTAAAACTTTATAGTGGGAGGGGATTCTTAGATCAAATCGGCTTTTGGGATTGCGTACTTTCATTTGCTTTGGCTGTTTTTGGTAATAAGGACAATTTAACGGTGAAAATACATCAAAACCAATTATAAATTACAACATCGATTAACTTTAAAGAGTTATTTTGACAGGCAAAATAACTCTTTACTGATTTACGGTAATATTTTTTAATAGTGGAATGACCGGAATAATCTTTTGCGAACTTTACCTGCTATTTCCGTAATAACATTTACTATTACTTGTAGAGTAAAAGAAGCCAAACTGTTTATTTTGCTCCTGCACCGGCTATTTTGCTTACAAAGTTTATGAGATCTCCAACAGCTTCTAAGTATGAATTTTTATAGATGTTATTTGCACCAACCTTGGCCTTTGTTTCCCCTTGAGCGTTGATCAAGAGACCGCCGTCAAGTTCAAAACCAAGGTTATTGTAAAAGTCAATAACCCCGTCGGTTGTATATGTATCCAGAACCCTTCCCGGGAATCGGGATTTTCCTGTATTCATTCGGCCAACTGTATTATTATATACAGCAGCGTTTGCCGGCTTGTACACCGAACTTGCGCGAATGTATGGTTGCGCTCCTAACTCAAATGCGCTGTATTGAGAGCTGTTATATACAACGTTATCATGAATTTCGACACGACCACTTTTAGTAATACTGTAAGGCCATGAACGTATGGCATTTCCCTGGTGGTTAGTTACCTTATTGTGGTAGAATTTGCCATTACCTCTAACGAAAAAAATGCCGTTATGGTTTGTGTTATTACTATTCACATTATTGACATAGTTGTCATGTATATCAAAATCTTCAACATTTCCAACCGAAACAACAGACCCTGGGCTAGGTGAATTTATGCAGGTAAGATTTGCAATTTCCAATTTTCTTATTAGGCCAATAAAACTATTGGATGACACATCACCACCAAGATAAATTAAAGGGCCAACGTTATCGGCATCTATATTTAAAAAAGCAAGATTGGAAACAAAAGAATTGGCCTCGCCAGTATAAACCTTCGAGTTTAAATCGACGTAACTGATAACGTAATCACTCACATTCTTAAACAGCATATTCTGTAAAGTAAAATTGTTGATGGATCCGGATAGCATAATAGCACGATAAGTACTATTGGTGAATGCAAATCCTCTGCCGCTAGAAGATTGACCAGCTCCAGAAATGGTTACATTATTTAAATTAGAAAGTGATAAAATTTTGCCGCCGGTAAAAGCCACGAGTCCATCGTTAATAAACGTTACCCTTGCTCCATTCGTAGGCACTGATACATTTCTGATCGTAATGCTATTATACGAGCCTCCTTTTATTTTAACTAAATCACCATTTTTAAAAGTAACTTTCGTTCCATTTATAGTGAGGTTGTTACCATCGATAGTTAGGTTTCCGGATCCTGATCCCAATTGTAAAATCCGGCCACTAGATGGTGGTGGTTTAATCGTATCTTTTATGGTGGTATCCTTAACAATAGTTGTATCAGATCCGCTACCTGGATTATCCGGATCTGGAACGAGGGGTAAACTACCTTTTGTACAGGATGATGTAAAACTTAACGTAATAATTGTTATGAAAATACAAAACAAAGAGGGGGCTAACACTTTGCGCATACGAGGGCTGTTTGAATAATTTAAAAAATAATAATAATACGAGGGTTAAAGTACTTGAAATCAAATATTAGTATGATTTATAAACTAAAATTCAAAACTTTAGGAAGCAACAAATAATATGCCATACAATTTTATAATATGACAGTGGTTTGTATTATTATGTTAAAGTAGGTAAATTATTTATTCGTTAACAACTAAAAATATGGGCCTTTCGGTTACATCAAGTTTGACTAAACCGTTATTTATGGGGACTTCCTTTTCTTCACCGTTTATGCTTGAGTTTTCAAGATTGACAACACGAGCTTCTTTTATAGTAGATGATAATTGTATTGGTAAAGAGTTGACTTTTAAATTTTTACTGGTTCTTGCCCAGACAGCATAAACCGTTTTTGATGAGGAAATATCTTTGAATTTATATATTGACACGTCCGAATTAGAACTTTTTTGTTCTCCTGCATACCGCATATTTTTTAGAACATTTTTTAAAGTATAAATGTAATACCAGGATTTTTTGGGAGTAAAATCTCCTTTTGGCCCCATCAACCCACAAGTTGAAAACCAGGTTTTGTCATTGGGATCTACATCTCTTGACATATACATTTGAGCACGGTCTACCCGCCGCAGCAAATTCTAAATAGGCTCTAACCAACCAGATAGCTTGTATTTCATAAACATCCATAGATTCAATCTTTGGTGGGCTAAGAACAGACTCCGGATTAGTGTCCCAACCAAACTCAGAAACCCATACTTCGGTTCCGGGAAGGTTTTCGTTCCTGTATTTAACAATTTCTGTAAGCATCCTTTTAAATCCTGCTGCCTCAGGACTAACAGCCGGCCCGCCGCCTTGCCAACTCACGCCATCTTTAAAAGCATATACATGAAAATTTAAAGCGTCTGCAGCAAATTTTTTATCACTTCTATTGGCTTCAAACCATAACTTCATTTTTTTGATATAATTGATATCGAAACTGGCTAACCCGCCCATTACCAGCTTCATTGAAGAGTCTGCATTTTTAATTCCGTACTTTTTGCCATACTTGTTCATAGTGCCAACATGGCCATCATAATCAGCGCTGGCCATTGCGGCGTATTCTTCCGGACTAAAATAAGCATCTTTTCCCTCCCATGTTTTATCCTGCTCGTTCCAGTCTTCCATATATTTAATTAAGCCGAGACCTGATCGCTTTTCTTGATTCGATGCCAAGGCTAGCAGTTTTTCATCTATTTTCACCGACCCGTATCTGGCCGCAAACTGATACATATGAAAAGCCTTAGTATGATAAGATGTGGGAGCGGTAGTGCTTAAACCAGGTGCATCTATTGGTTTATTTTGCGCAGGAAAATTAGTACTTCCTTGTAGCCAATTTACGCCCCCTTGAATACAGGGAGAAACATTCACTCCTTCTTTACTAAGATTGGTGTAAAATTCATCAAAGCTCCAACCAGGATAACTTGGCGCGAACTGAATTTGATTATTCGGAAAGCCGGGATAGGTAGGAGCGCCGTCACCTTCATCCCAATTCCAGTTATGATATTCTCTTATAAAGCCAACCGCTTTCAGTTTATCAATAGGGTCATCAATGAAAGCATTAGCGCCTATAAATTGATCCATTGTTATTAGATTGGTAGGATCTACAATAGGTCCAGGAGGATTTATAGGATTATTATTTGGAGGATCGTTCTGAATATCAGAATCATTTTTGGTGTTGCAAAAAGACAACACAAAGCACAATGCTATTAAAAAGGGCATAGAGTTCTTTTTAAGTGCCATGGTTTGGGGCGGCTTGTTTTGGGATATAAGTAATATAATACTTTAACAAAGATATTATTTGGGAATGTAGATTTGGGCACTTGTAAAAGCGAAAATGACTAAATCATCATAAATAACGTTTTATTATCATTTATGCAATAATTATTTAATGTTCTCTTACTTGCTAATATATTCAACTGGACAGGCTTTTAGCATTCGATTTTTGCCTTGCATATCCATCTTTAAAATGGAGGTATAACCACAATCTTCAAATAATTGTTTTGTATCATTTCCCAATCCCTCATAAACCTCAACGTATAATTTTCCTTCAGGTTTCAATATTGTCTTTGCGCAGTTGGCGATGGCTGAATAGAAAATTAAGGGCTCATTATCGGCTACAAATAAGGCTTCATGCGGCTCGTACTGTAATACATTATGATGCATACTTACTTTATCCTGCTGTGGAATGTAAGGTGGATTGCTGACAATGATATCAACCTCTGGGATTTGTGACCAAGTACTTTTATCTAAAAAGTCCAGATTGAGAAAAGTTATCTCAGTTTTGTGTTTACGTGCATTCTTTTGTGCAATATTTAAGGCAGCTTTGCTGATGTCACAAGAAATAATATCAGCAAAGGGAAGTTTTCTTTTAAGATAATAGGTATACAGCCGCTCCCGCAACCAACATCCAGAATGGTCAATTGTTGTTGATTTGATTGTTCTTTTATAATCCAATCCACTAACTCTTCCGTTTCCGGTCTGGGTATCAACACATTTTTGTCAACATAGAATGGAATATCATAAAACCAGGCTTCATTTAAAATGTATTGAATGGGTTCATTATTTTGAAGGCGTTTTTTAATATCATTCAACATCTGGTAAAGGCAGCCATCAGGCGAGAATTTTACTGACCTATCCAGCTTTAAATTGATACCTGTAAGGTTTTCGATAACCAGCTCAAATATATTTGCAGCTTCACTGGCTTCATATACGTCATTTAAGCCATTTATAAAATCTTCCTGTATTTTCTGTAACGACATAATATAATTTGGATCTATTTCTTTCCAGAAGAAATTCCGAATCAATCAAAATTAAACAAATGATGCATTAATAACCAATAGGTCTGAATATCAGTCGTTGCTTCTCAGGCTTTGAATTCATTAATGTATTTTAAACTGCGATTCATTTAAATTTGCAAAAATGTATCAGGTTCATGAGCGTTATATGCAGCGTTGTCTGCAGTTGGCAAAACTAGCGGTAGGAAATGTAGCTCCCAATCCGATGGTTGGCGCAGTACTGGTACATGCAGATATGATCATTGGAGAAGGTTATCATCAACAATATGGTGGTGCGCATGCTGAAGTGAATTGTATTAATGATGCACTTCAAAATCATCCTGAAAAGATTGCTTTCTCAACCTTATACGTATCGCTGGAGCCTTGCGCTCATTACGGAAAGACACCTCCTTGTGCTGATTTGATTATACAACACAAAATTCCGGAAGTTATAATTGGTTGCAGAGATAGCTTTGAAAAAGTAGATGGAAAGGGAATTGAAAAATTGCGTAAGGCAGGTGTTAAAGTAACGGTTGGTGTTATGGAAGCTGATGCGGTGCAATTAAACAAGGCATTCTTTACATTTCATCAAAGTAAACGACCTTATGTTATTCTAAAATGGGCGGAGACAGCCGACGGGTTAATTGCAGGTACAGGCAGCAATCGCTTAATGATCAGCAATGAATATTCAGCACGCGTTGTGCACAAATGGCGTAGCGAATCTGCTGCCATTATGGTTGGCGCTAACACAGCTAGTAAAGATGATCCCTTACTTGACAACAGATATTGGTTTAGTCCGTCACCTAAAAAGATAATTTTTGATCCTCATTTGAAAGTGTCTGCAACGCTGCGTTTATTTAATGGTAATGATGTTGTAATCATACTAAATACCCAAAAAGATGCTGTTTCAAAAAATATCATCTATTTAAAGATCAATAAAGCTGATATGATACAAGATGCAATGCATCAGTTGTTTTCAATGGAAATTCAAAGCGTTTTTGTAGAAGGCGGACAGCGTCTATTACAATCTTTTATTGATGCGGAAATATGGGATGAGGCTTTTGTTATCACTAATAAAAATCTTTTTGCTTATAATGGTTTGCCTTCACCTGCTCTGGCAAATCATATCAAACTAAACGAGCAGGCTTTAATTGGCGATCAACTCATACATTTCAAAAATAAAAACAATCAGTTTGTAAATGCAGCTACCGGATTATTTTAATACTATTAACTCAACAGGTACTGCAGAATTTAAGGATAAAGGCAGCCGGTTTGTTGCTATTGCTGTTCCTGTAAAAACAATTGCGGACTGCAAGCAAAGGATAGCGGAAGTCAAAAAGCAATATCCTAAAGCAAGCCATTATTGCTTTGCTTACAGATTAGGATTAGATAACAATCAATTTCGCGTAAGCGATGATGGTGAGCCTTCGGGATCTGCAGGCCGACCGATATTAGGACAGATCGATAGCAGAGGCGCTACAGATATATTAATTGTTGTTGTCAGGTATTTTGGCGGCACTTTATTAGGTGTTCCGGGTTTGATCAACGCATATAAGTCTGCCGCTGCAATGGTTCTACAAGTAATGCCTTTGATAAGAAAGCCTGTATTGATTCCATATCAACTACAATTTGATTATACGCAGATGAATGATATTATGATAGCCGTAAAGCAATTTGATTGCGAGATATTGAAACAGGATATTCAACTCTTTTGTGCTATGGATATTGGCATTCCCCAATACCGGCTTGATGAAACACTTATGAAACTCGGCGACGCAAGAGATATTTCTATTAAAGCGATTAAAAAATAGCTTCTTTTATTTCTGCAATAATTTCATGAAAACCAGTCTGGGTCTGCATTTTAGTCATATTTAAAGTGCTGGGTCTGACATCTTTGCATTAAATACCGGCTTGGATTTTGATTTGATAAATAAGAATTGTGTTTGAAATACGCAAACATATTTTTTCAAAAAAATGAATCGATAATTATGAATTTAGGAAACTTTACTATAAAAGCTGCAGAGGCATTTCAGCAGGCACAGCAAATTGCCTTTAACGCACAAAATCCAAATATTGAGACTGAACATATTCTGAAGTCCTTGCTCGAAAAGGAGGATTCTCCAATAGATTATCTGTTGAAAAAGAATAATGTTACCATTAACTTAGTCGAAACCAAGTTGAATGAATTGCTGGCTAAATTGCCTAAGTCTTCGGGTGAGCCTGCGCAGCAAATAAGTCGGGACGCTAACAATGTTATATTAAGAGCAGGTGCAGCCTTAAAGCAATTTAATGATGAGTTTATAACACCCGAGCATTTGCTTCTTGCAATTGTGGAAGGAAATGATGGAGCGGGTAAGTTATTAAAAGATGCTGGCTTAACTGCAAAAGGTCTTATTACTGCGATCAAGGAATTAAGACAGGGTTCAACTGTTTCATCTCAAACGCAATCTCAAGAATTTAACGCGCTGAATAAGTATGCAAAAAATTTGAATGAATTAGCACGCCAGGGCAAATTGGATCCTGTAATTGGCCGTGATGAAGAGATACGAAGAACGCTTCATATTTTAACGCGCAGAACAAAGAATAACCCTATTTTGGTAGGTGAGCCTGGTGTTGGTAAAACAGCTATTGCAGAAGGTATTGCGCATCGTATAGTAAATGGTGATGTACCAGAAAATCTAAAATCTAAAGTAATATATGCGTTGGATATGGGTTTACTTATAGCCGGCGCTAAGTATAAAGGAGAATTTGAAGAGCGATTGAAAGGCGTGGTAAAAGAGGTAAGTGGCAGCGACGGAGAGATCATTTTATTTATTGATGAAATACATACTTTGGTTGGCGCCGGAGGTGGTGAAGGTGCGATGGATGCGGCAAATATCTTAAAGCCAGCCCTTGCGCGTGGCGAATTGCGCGCAGTGGGTGCTACAACTTTAAATGAGTATCAAAAATTCTTTGAAAAAGATAAAGCTTTAGAACGCCGTTTTCAAAAAGTAATGGTGGATGAGCCTTCGGTTGAAGATGCTATTTCTATTTTGAGAGGTTTGAAGGATAAGTATGAAACGCACCATCATGTGCGGATCAAAGATGATGCGATTATTGCAGCAGTTGAGCTTTCGAGTCGCTATATTACTGATCGCTTTTTGCCTGATAAAGCCATTGATCTGATTGATGAAAGCGCAGCCAAGTTACGTCTTGAAATGAATTCAATGCCAGAGGAATTGGATAAGCTTGATCGCCAAATTCGCCAGCTTGAGATAGAAAGAGAAGCCATCAAGCGCGAAAATGATGACGAAAAGTTGAAGCAATTGAATACTGAAATAGCCAACCTTTCGGTGGAGCGCGATACATTGAAGGCTAAATGGTCGGAAGAAAAAGAATTAGTAGAACAGATACAAAGCGCAAAAGCTGGCATTGAAACATTAAAGGTTGAAGCTGAGCAGGCGGAGCGTAACGGCGATTACGGCAAAGTGGCTGAAATACGTTATGGCAAAATAAAAGAAGAAGAAGAGCGTATCGTAAAACTTACCAAAGAGTTGCAGACAGACAGCGAGAAAAGATTGTTGAAGGAAGAAGTGGATGCAGAAGATATTGCTGAAAGCGTAGCCAAATCTACAGGGATACCGGTTAGTAAAATGCTTCAAAACGATAAAGAAAAATTATTGCAGCTTGAAGACCATCTACATGAAAGAGTAGTGGGGCAGGATGAAGCTATATCTGCTGTTGCGGATGCTATTCGCAGAAGCCGTGCTGGTTTAAGCGACCCCAGAAAACCCATAGGCTCTTTCATATTTCTCGGAACTACAGGTGTTGGAAAACTGAACTAGCAAAAGCGCTTGCCGAATATCTGTTTGATGATGAAAGCATGATGACACGCATAGATATGAGTGAGTATCAGGAAAAACATACTGTTAGCCGATTAGTTGGTGCGCCTCCCGGCTACGTAGGTTATGATGAAGGAGGCCAGCTTACAGAAGCGGTGCGCCGTAAACCTTACAGTGTGGTTTTGTTGGATGAGATTGAAAAAGCACATCCTGATGTATGGAATGTGTTATTGCAAGTGTTAGATGACGGAAGGTTGACAGATAATAAGGGGCGTGTGGTGAATTTTAAAAATACCATTATTATCATGACAAGTAATATTGGTAGCCATTTAATACAAGAGGCGTTTGAAGATGTGACAGAGGAAACCGTAGATGAAGCAACAGACAAAGCCAGGGTTGAAGTGATGACACTTTTAAGAGAAACGGTAAGGCCAGAATTTCTAAACCGTGTAGACGAGATAATCATGTTTCACCCTTTATTGAAAGGCGATATCATCAGTATTATTAAAATACAACTAAACGATCTTAAAAAACAAGTGTTGCACAACAGCGGTTTACAATTAGAGTTTAGTGATTATGCGCTTGAGTTTTTGGCAGAGCAGGGTTTTGATCCGCAATTCGGTGCCCGCCCGCTTAAAAGGCTTATTCAAAAGGAAATAGTAAACAGGTTAAGTAAAAGAATATTAGCAGGTGACATTGATAGAAATACTCCTGTTTTAATTGATGTTTTTGATAATACGGTAGTCTTTAGAAATGAAACACAAGAAAAAATGTGATATAAATTCATGCGTTCAATTATGAGGCGCATGAATTTCTAATATTTAGAATCTTTATTGTTAATATTTTACCTTATTATTGGTGAGTTTTCTTGCCATGTTTTTCTTTCGGTAGGAGTATCTTTTGCCGACCGTAAAAAATTTGTAGACGTAAAAATATAATTATCCTCACCCACTCCTTATATTTGGGCAGTTTTTTGAGAAGACTGAATGGGAGGGGGAAAACATCTTGCCTAAATAAATTTTAAACATTATGAGTGTTAAAAAGGATGACGAAATAATAATAGAACCAAAGGATATTTTCGTTGGTAGCAAAGAAGCAACCGTCATTTTGATGGAGTTTGGAGAATACGAAAGTGAAGATTGTGCAAAGGCAAATGAAATTGTAAAACAAATTTTGACAGATTATGATGGAAAGGTCAAATTTAATTTTCGCCATTTTCCACAAACAAGAATACACCAACGTAGTTTAAAAGCTGCTGAAGCTGCAATAGCAGCTGCACAGGAAGATAAGTTTTGGGAAATGCATAATGAGCTGTTTCAAAATCGTAGAAATTTAGGCACTACCAGTTTAAAATTGCACTCTAAAGAAGCAGGTGTTAAGAATAAAAATTTTCTGGATGAGTTAGTAAATGGTACCTACGGCTGGCAGGTTCAGGATGACTTGAAAGAAGGCCTTGACAGAGGTGTTAAAGAAGTACCTACTTTCTTTGTAAATAATGAACTAGTGAAGGGTAAGCCAACCTATGCTTTACTAAGCTCAGCAATAGATGCTGCGTTAAAAAATAGTAAAAAGCCTGCTACATCAAAAGCCAAAGCTGCTCCTAAAAAGGCAGCAGTAGCAAAAGCAAAAACGAAAAAATAAATTAATTATTTAGTCTCAATCATTTTTGGTATTGTAAATGACGTTATAATACTATATACAAGTGAATATAAATGTATTACTTTCAACGAAACCCTTTATTGTAAAGGGTTTCGTTGGTTTTATCCTCTTCGGATAAGCATTATGTATGGGTTGATTTCCATATGTACCTCATTCTTTTGAACCATTCTTTTTTGTAATTTTTTAGTATAAGTATTGAATAATTTCGAAAGCTCTATTCGTGCCAAGGTTAAATTCTGTATTAATCAAAAAAATGTTTCTTATTATTTTTTTTATGTTGAATAAATGTGGATATTCGCCGTCCGTCTAAATTTTTTTGTCGTATATGCTTCGGGAAAATTATGGATGTTTTTGTTGATTTTTTAAGATTGTAGCACCCAATAAATTCACTGTTTCAATGGAGAAAAACGCCGATAAAGTTTGGTCAAATTGTTTGAAAATCATAAAGGATATTGTAGAGTGGCAACATTACAAAACATGGTTCGAACCAATTAAGGCAATTTCTTTAAAAAGTAATGTGCTTGTAATACAAGTACCCAGTCAATTCTTTTTTGAGTATCTTGAAGAGCATTATGTAAATTTACTGGCAAAAACGCTAAAGCGTGAGTTAGGCAAAGACGCCCGGTTGGAATATAGAATAATGGTTGATAGTGGAAATAGTAAAAACAAACCACTAACAATGGATGTTCCGGGTACTGGATACAAAACCTATTCTAATAACGAAATGGATTTTCCGCTCGTGATCAATAATTCTGTAAAAAACCCTTTTGTCATACCCGGCATTAAAAAATGCAGATTGATCCGCAGCTGAATGTAAATTATACATTTGATGCATATATTGAAGGAGATTGTAACAGAGTGGCAAGAAGAGCTGGGAAAACAGTAGCTGATAAACCTGGTGCTAACTCTTTTAATCCATTAGTAGTTTATGGCGGTGTTGGTTTGGGGAAAACCCATTTGGTACAAGCCATAGGAAATGAGGTTAAGCGGCTTAATCCTAACAAGATCGTTTTATATGTAAGTTCAGAAAAGTTCATCAATCAGTTTATGGATCATAGCCGCAACGGCGCCATAAATGATTTTATACATTTTTACCAATTAATAGATGTACTGATTGTTGACGATGTTCAGTTCTTTAGTAAAGCAGAAAAATCGCAGGATGCATTTTTTGCCATTTTTAATCACTTGCATCAGTCAGGAAAACAACTTGTCTTAACTTCAGATAAATCTCCAAAAGACCTGGACGGAGTTCAGGAAAGACTTTTAAGCCGTTTCAGATGGGGACTTAGTGCAGATCTGCAAATTCCTGATTACGAAACCCGCATAGAAATCCTGGAAAGAAAGATGAAGGCCGATGGGTTAGATATGCCCAAGGAAGTGGTAAAATATATTGCTTATAATATCAATAGTAATGTAAGAGAACTTGAAGGCGCTTTGATTTCTTTACTGGCGCAATCTTCTCTTAACAGAAGAGACATTGATCTTGAGTTGGCTAAAAAGGTGCTACGCAATTTCATTAAATCTTCGAGTAAAGAGATCACAATCGATACCATCCAAAAAATGGTATGTGATTATTTTGATGTTGCTTACGATAAACTTCTTCAAAAAACGAGGAAAAGGGAAATTGTACAGGCCCGTCAAATTACAATGTATCTGGCAAAAGCATTTACAAAAAATAGTTTAAAAACCATTGGCGAGCACTTTGGTGGTCGCGATCATACTACTGTAATACATTCATGTCAGACAGTAAAAGATCTTATGGATACGGATTCCTTGTTCAGAGAAAATGTATTAGAACTACATCAAAAAGTGCAGTTGGCTGCCATGTAAAATGCGGTACGATTTCTTATAAGAAATTGGAGAAAAAAACTATTAAAGAATAGCATCAACTTCAAACTTTTCTTATATATTTGCATCCCTTTTGGTGAGGTGGATGAGTGGCTGAAATCAGTAGTTTGCTAAACTGCCGTACGGGTTAAACTGTACCGCGGGTTCGAATCCCGCCCTCACCGCTAAAAGTTAAATCAATTAGCTCTAAGAGCCCGCAAATTCAGCGTTTACGGGCTTTTTTGATTTTTAGACCCTGTCAAAAAACCTCAAATAGCCCCAATTAATGTTGAATAAATCATTGAATACATAAAAATGCCAAAAAGTATTCAATGGTTTCGAGCAAACCCAGTCCCAGAAAGGGGTTCAGCGTTTCGACATCTTGACTTGTAAATAGCATTTCCGGACATTTATCACCGAAAAAAATGAACGATTTATGTTGGAAAAAAGCATGGGGTTATTTTTCTTTCTTAGAAAGCCCGTTAGGCATCAAAAAGGTAACCCTAAAATGGTCTATTTAAAAATTACTGTAGATGGTTTAGCTAATGAACTTTCTTGCGGCCGGAAATGGGATCCTCTAAGATGGAACATTAAAACAGGACGTGCTACAGGAACAAAAGAAGACGCCGTGGAGTTGAATACATACCTGAACACACTCCAAAATATGGCCTATACGGCGAAGCGGCAGTTACTTGAAAGAGGCAGGATCATTACCGCCAAAGCGATACTTGACGTAATGAAAGGCACGGAGGAACACATCCGTAAATTATTAATGCTTTTCCAAAAGCACAATGACGACATGAAAGAACTCATCGGAAAAGAGGTGGCCAGAGGCACCTGGGTGAATTTTCGGACTTCCCTGAATCACACGAAAGAATTCATAAAATATCGGTATAAGACTGACGATCTGAATATTCTTTCCCTGGATATGGATTTTGCAAAAGATTTTTATAACTGGCTTCGGGTCAAAAAGAAATGTTGTCGTAACAGTTCTCTGAAGAATATCGCAAATATGAAAAAAATAGTCAACGATTGTTTGGATCGGGGATGGTTAAAAGTGGATCCCTTTGCCAAATTCGATATGAGCCGCGATGAAGTAATTCCGACATTTTTAACAATGGCTGAGATAGATATGATCCTTAAAAAACCAATACCCAACGAACGGTTAAACAGAGTCCGGGATGTTTTTATTTTTTGCTGTTTCACAGGTTTGGCTTTCATTGACGTTAGTTTATTAAGGCGTTCAGAAATAGTTTCCGGATTTGATGGTAAGTACTGGATTACCAAGAGGCGGCAAAAGGCTGGGGTACTATCCCAGATTCCTTTACTGCCGATCTGTGTCGAGCTTTTGAAAAAATACGAGAATGATGAAATTTGCATTAAGAAGGATATGCTACTACCGGTAATATCAATACAAAATATAATTCCTACTTAAAGGAGATCGCCACAATATGCAAAATTGACAAAGAATTGACCACACATGTAGCCCGTCATACATTTGGAACAGCCGTTACTTTATCAAATGGGGTTCCCATAATGAGCGTAAAGAACATGCTGGGTCATAAAAAACTGGACCAAACCCTGCATTATTCAAGAGTTTTACCGGAACAACTAAGTAAGGATATGGATAATCTCAGCGCACGATTGCAAGAAATCTGAGCAGTACTGGAGAAGTTAGCAAAAGGGTGCAATCACCAAGAGCTGCACCTTTTACTAACTCTCTTGTTTCTTTAGTTATGCTGCGTATCTGATTCACATTCTTTAAAGTATACCAAAGTTTTCATTCCGGGATGGTAGGATGGTATATAAATGATATAGTCCATATCCTGTAGCTGTTGCATATACTTGTGATAAGTATCAAATGCTTTTATTCTTGCAAGATACATAATAGCCCCTCTGGAGATCTGGACTGTATTTCCTTTGCCATGGATTGACCATAGATCACAAAGTGCGAGATAAATGACTAAATGATAACACCGACTTCTCGGATCACGCATGAGAACCTCAAAACCTTCCAGGGGCCGCTAAGCATTTTTGGAAATAGGAGCATTCAACACTTTTTTCTGCAATAAGGAATGTATCCGGGCTAATTCATAATAATGAACTCCGCCAATTTTGGAGGATGATAGTATACCCTTAACCCTAAGCCGTTGAAGTTTGCTATCTGATATTTCTAACATATTTCTGACTTCGGCTGCTTTCAACCATTTTTTTCATTTCTGTGAAAGTTTTTACACACCATTAATGCATCAGTTATTTCTTTAACTAGTTCGTTCTTAAACTCCTCTAATTCAATTTTATTTAACACGATTATTTCCATAACTCAAAGTTTGCTATTCACAAATCCTTTATCGGGCGATCATAAATTTATCCACCCATCTCCACTAAATACACCAAACTCCCCAACACGGGGCTGTGTGACCGGATATATTTAATATACCCGTAGTCTTCCAGCTCCCGCATACATTTATGATAAGTTGTTCTCCCCACTTTTGCAACTTCCCGTATCCGGGTCTGCGTTACCTGAATCGGGTTCTGTGCATTATTCATGCACCATTGCTGAAACAGGGCAGTGTATATCACTACGTGGTGGGGCCCAATTCTATGATCACCACTCGCACGAATCAAAAATCCTATCAACTGCTTCAAATACATACTTCACATTTTTTTCTGAACCATCCTATTAATCATATTATCTTTCCAGATCCAATCCCTTCGATCTTTTTGTCTCAATTTCATTTACGGCAATCTTGCCTTCCAATATCTTTTTTACATCATCTTCAAGTAAACTTATAGATCGAAAAATATAGAGTCCTTTATCAGTAGGTGCCATCAGGATATACTTGCAGGCTTCAAAGGCGGTCTTATGAAAAGTAATATCCTTGTCAGCGAGTGTATCTCCTTTAATCTGAATAGCGGCGAACCTGTGATCACGCGCTCGTTCAAAAGCTAATCTGTCTTTAAACGTTTCTATCTCGGCCTTATCAATGCCGTTGAATATTTCAGCTCCCATTTCACCAGGTTTTAATGCATTTTAAATAGTTGTGACATATAATCGCTGGCAGCCGCGCCTGACGCCACACTTAAGTCCGCGATTGCTCCACCCATATCACACATCGTAACAACGAACCATTTACCTATTTTTTAAACATCTTAGTAGCATATACGGCGTTGCCTCTGGAGATAATCTGTGTATGATCAACTCCATTTGTATGATGTACTCCTTCGAGTTGAGCGGCATGGAAAAATTCATTTGCTCCAGGACGCTGCATCCATCGGTATGCTGAATGTCTGGCGATAGAAGCTACTTTCAAAATGACTTCTTTATCACCTACTGACAGATCGCTTTGCAACACATCTTTTTCAAAGCGACTGACGGTTTGCTTCAGGACAGGATAGTTAGAGGTGTCAACAGGTGGCTTATGCATGATTCCGATTAACCTGAGCAAATTGGATTTCACAGAATCACTCCATCGGCAGTGATCGATAAACTCATGCATATTGATAGCGGCGTCATTTACAATCTGCGGAATCTCGTTAAAGTGATCAGCGGAAAGCACCGGCCAGTTTTTCATTCGGTAGAATTGACGAATAAATCCGTAGGAGTTATCAAAACCATACAGGCTCCTGGAAGATGGTTGTTTCTCTAAAGAATCTAAAATCAGGTTATGCCAGACACCAAAACTATCATAAGGATTAAGAACATTACCGGGTAAGATATCTGCAACAATCGCAATAGGTTTACTATTGTTGTTCTTGGTACAATTTGAAAAGCTAATTGAAAAAAGTCCCAACAGCACGATCCAATACACACGATTTTTCATTGTTTAATTTTGATAGATAAATAAATTGCAGCCGTACCCTCCATGTCGCAATGCGACGCGGAGTTACTTATTGATATGAAGAAGAAAATCAGAACACCAGCCAGGCCTTTGTAAGCTTCTTGTTGGTAATAGGAAGCTGCAAATGTCTGCCTCCGTTCGCTTCTTGTATTTCTATTAGAAATTTCTTTTTGTCCGGTATCGTGAAGCCAGGTACAGCAATGACCAGTTTTTGCGCTGACCTGCTATAGATGCATTTTTGATTGCCCAAGATATAGGCGGGTTTTATTTCGATTTCCTGGGAAGCGGTTCGTTTAGCGGTTTTAGCATCTTTAATATATAATCGAAGTTGCCGGATAGGATAATCTATCCAAGAGTTATTTTTCAATTCCAGTTGAAAGTAGATGATCCCGCCTGCTGCATAAACGCCTTTGAGTGATAACCCTATTTTGTAGGATTTAACTTTACAGGATCTGATAAAGGGTTGTTTATTAAATACCCTTGAAGCGTTGCTGCTTATTTTATCGGTTGTCGCCTCGGAATTAAAAATGCCCCATTTATTATCAGGCGCACCTTCCATTTTTACGTTAAGGATTGCGGGGTCGTATTCGTAATGTAATAGATAAGAGTAAAATCTTCCGTCAGCTGTAATAACGGTTAAATTGGTCTCGTTAAGGTCAGGGATAGCGGCTTTAATCTGCAAAACATTTTCAACACCAGAGGCCTTTTGTACTAAGACATCCGCCGCCCCCCTGTCTACACTTTTGATGGCATAAGGAAAGATAATATTTGTGGTTTTAGTATCGCTGATACCTAACAGGTAGGGTTTCAGCGCGGCACTTCTTTTTCCTGTGCCCAGGCGGATACATGCGCAATAAAAATGAACACCACGATCCATACTACACTTTGTCTTTTCATTTTCTAATTTTTAAGATTTACAAAAACTTGTTTACACACCAACAATCGTCATTCACATTCACTATTGACATTTCACCATTCACTCTTTATGTTTCTCATCCCAGAGAAGCACGCGGTAACCAGCTTTAACGGTCACGCGTACCAGCTTTACTTTCTTGCTTAAAAACTTTTAGCAGCTTCCACTCCAAGGCTCGCTGCTTGCATACCAACAGAGGGGCTAACAGTACTGAAGCCTAACCCTTGTAATCCCCGGTCAGTACCTTGTTGCATTACTTCGCGGGATATAGCTCCCGGCACGCGTATTCCTTCGAGACCATCCAAATCGTACACTGTTAACTGAACGGGCAGAAGACGCGATTTATATCGGAAGCCATTAATGGTGATTTTCAACCGTTCGCCATTTAAGTTGGCCACACCATACACAAAAGTTGCTTTGGGTATTAAAACGCCATTAATAAAAATGTCATCGGTCAGTCGTAGCTTCACGGTTGCGCCGTTTACAAGAGTTTGCGTTTGATGTACCACAGCATTTATAGCAGTGATGCCACTTGTTGAACTATCAGCATTATCAATCGAAAAAAAGCCATTGTTATCCTTTTCATCATTGGAGATGGTAGATAGACCTAATGTTGATGCTTCCAGTTTGTCATTACCTGCCATGACAGCAAATACCTGTCCTTTGTTTTTTTCTGAAGCCTGGCGTAACTGCTGTTTCACTTTATCTGGATTTTGTATAGCAATAATTTTATCGAGCATCTGATCCAGTTGCGTGAGCTCAGGATCTTGTCCACTGGATTGCATTTGCTGCATTGCGGATTCGAGCTGACTGATTTCAGGAGTGTAGGAGGGAGTGGGAGTGGGGTCCGTTGTAGTCTGAGGCTCTGGTTCTTTTGAAAGTTCCTGCCGCAACTTTGATAGTCGCTTATACACTTTTATTTCATTAGGATCTCTTTTTGCATCATCAGTATAAGTTTCAACATCAGGTTTGCCAAATATTTTTTCAGCAAGAGCTGCTTCCGATACGTTTTCCATGCTTATAAACTCCTGCTCGTTACTGTCTGTATTTTTAATGAAGGGATCATTCCTTAACTGTTGCTCACGTTTCTGAGCCTCTTTCTCAGCCAACTCATAATACTTAAGTTTATTCCAGTTGCTGTCCGATGGAGGAGTTGCTGATGGCAGGTTTAGATTCATGCCATGCTTGGTTAAAGATGCCTGATTGCCGCCGTAAGCGCCACCAACAAAAGCAAACGCCCATAATAGCAGGATGATAAATGGTAAAACCAATATAGGAGCCACCAATAAAAATTTTCTTAAAGTCAATTTTTTTACAGGTATCATTGCTTCACTTTTCATTCGTATTTTTTATAGTTTTTTAATAATAATCCGATAGCTATACCGGAGATACGCTTTTATATTTTTTAGTTAGCCTTTTTCGATTCAGTTGTATTTAATTGATACATTTTTTCTAACTGGCGTAAGCTATCCAGCAAGCCGGGACGAAAAATTTTGATGCTATCCCATACTCGTTGCCCTTCCCTGGTTTGTTGCAAGCTGTCTATCTGTAATTGGATTCTTTGTAGATACCCAAACTGTAGCGCCTTCCACTTGGGTGATCGACTGCTATCCTTTTTACTTATATGTTTAGATATGCTAATGGAGCCTATCTTTGAGCTTTCGGAAAAACCTTTTAGTGAATGCCAGATAGTAAAAACTACAGTAGCGCCAAACACAAGACAGAATAGGATTAGCCCCATCGTTAATTGTTTAGTAGAAAGGGCTGCGCATTTTTGATTCAGGTGAGCCGCTAACCTTCGCTGATGTTTTTCCATCCACGCATTCACTTTTTCAAAAGCCAGCACAAACACTGATCTTTTATCTTTAATTCGCATCTTCATTCTGAAAATAATTTTATCTTCATCATTCATCATTCATCATTCATCATTCATCATTCACCTTCACTCAAGTCAACGCTCACTTACCTTTATATCCTTATTGTCCACGATCTCCCAGCGTTCTATTAAAAATCCATGTGTATTGTTATCGCTTTGCACAAGTCCTGTCCGAATTGTTCCAGCTGTTATAATTTCCCTGATTAGAGTGGAGGTCGGCCTGGTGATATACTGTTTGCCGGTACACCTGAATCTGTAAGGTTTTTTATCGGTGTCTACTTCGATATGTTCAATTTCAATCGTCTGAGAAATATTACCTGATATCAGATTGTTATAAAACCCCGCTTCTTTCATGTTCTGATAAATCCTTTGTGCCGAACCATCTGCCAGGTAGAGCGCTTTTGTAATTTGTTGACGGATGGCCTTTTCGTCTGGTGAAAGGGTAAAGAAAAGCGTGTGAAAAGTCCGGATATGATCGCGAAGCTCCACAGGTATATTTCTTTTCTGGGCAATCGCTTCAACCAGCTTGCCATTGACCAGTACATATACTTTACCGTTATTAACTGCCAGTACTTTTGTAGTGCGATAGATTACAAACACACTTATTATAATAGCCCCCATTACGATCAGCATGGTGAACAGCCGTACCTGTCTGAATGCGGTATCAATATTTTTCATTTTCTCAAACATCATTTACCTTTTATTTTATCCTGCATGTATCCGGTACTTTCCTTCGTATTATCACCGGATTTATATCCTTCGTAAATATTGTATGGCGCTTTGGCCAGGTTTGAAGCACCTATTGCCATTGTAGAAGCCGCTGTGCCAGTAACAGCACCGGCAACGCCACCCGCCGCCATCGCAGCACCGGTTGCACGGCCCGTAAGAGAATCTCCGCCACCCACCCAAAGAATATGATTGGCGATTGAGGGTACCGAGAAATATCCAAAAATGCCGATGATTAGAAAGATCATATAACCCATATCCGTGCGGCTAAAAAAGTATCTCCCTGCTGAACAACCTGGTCAATATCAATTTTGAGCATCTGCTGCTGTATCTTGCCAATCACCGCTCCAAAGAGGTTGGCAATAGGTAGCCATAGAAATACATTTACATATCGTGCCAGCCAGTGTTTGAGCGTATGACCAAAGCCATCAAAGACCGATAATCCAAAAGCCAATGGCCCGAGAATAGCCATAATAAGTAAGTTGAATGTGCGCATGGTATTAATAGCCAGCGATGCAGCAGCAAAGAGCAGTTGCAAAACTTCTGATATGACTTCTTTGATCCCGTTTCGGAAATTGTAACTGGCTTTAGACATGGCAAAGCGAATATTATTGCCAATAGCATCCATCCATCCTTCGTCTGTAGGATCCTGATTGGGGTGTGTGTATTTATACCATTTGTCCCGGTCGCCTTCACCAGAAGGGCCTACATAAATTTGATAGAGGTCGGAGTTTTTTAAAGCTTCTTCTTTTTGTTTCAATAAGACTTCAATAGCAGCATCGGAGCTGGCTACCATATTTTTAGTACCAGTTACGGTGGGCTGCATTACGCCGTTGATCAATGCAATAACTGAAGGAAAAATAGCAACCGCAAAGCCAATAACAAAGGGTCTGAATAGCGGATAAAAATCTATAGACTCTGCACGCGCAATATGTCCCCAAACGCGGGCAGCGATATACCAAAGTGCAGCAAATCCGGCAATACCGCGGCCAACACCGATCAGTTCACTGCAAAGTGGCAGCATTTCTGTATATAGCCGCTCGAGCACTACATGAAAACTTTCCAAATCTTCCGCCCAGCCGCTTACAACCTGTGCATGGCTAACCATGGGCGTCATCACTGTCACTACTGCGATTAGTATCGCAGGTTTCCAATCCCTTGTCATAGCTCTTATTTATAAAATTCTTTTAATACTTTGATTTCACCTGCTTGCCGGCTTCGCTGTATACTTAAGAGTGCTGCCTGCTGATTGAACCGGCGCAGGAAATGCAATTTATCTGACATGTCTTCATAGATATCATCAATAGCCTTTAAGCGCTCTTCATCAGACATGCGTAAATTTCCAGATGTAATTACAGCCAGCAAATCATCCAGGTTGGCCAGGGCTGAGCTGGTTAGTCCGCTATAAACTTTTGATAAATATTCCAGTTCCTTTACAGATAATTGTTCACTGTTTTTAAACCGGTTGAATGCTGATTTATACTCGCTGACGATACGAAGCTGGTAGTTGATAATATCTCCGATACGCTTATATTTTTTCACCGCAGGGCTTACTTCCATCAGGTCGTCTAAAAACACCTGGTGCAGTTTAAAATTACCTTCAGCGATATTTTTAACAGTATTATAGCCACCCGTTAAAAGGGTGTAACCTTTTTCATATCCGATAAGATACTTTTGAATTGGCTAAGCTTTTCAATGTTCAATGCCAATTGTGCCAGTTCATCCGCCTGGGCTATTGCTTTGTAGCTGGTCAACAGCCCCGCACTCATTACCCACAAAATCACACACCACTTTTTCATAACCTTTATTAATTGTTGGATTATCAATCAGGATAAATTCGGTTCATCACATGAATATCTTTTTGCGCCAACCGCTTTTGCAGTTCCATTTTAGCAAGTTGCATGGACAGGGTTTGTATAAATTCATGTCTTTCTTTTACTTCCTTGTAGACCAGCAGGATCCTCCTGATTCGCTCATCGTCACTCATCTCGTAGTTACCGTTGTCTAACACCCGGTTTAATTCATGAGTTAACTGATCGCAATCTTTTCTAACGTCATTCAACACATTCTTAATGTAACGTAGTTCGTTACTGGAGAAGTAAGGGCTTTTTTGAATCATCTTTATTGCCGCATCAATAAATAAATCAATGTACGATTGAAGCAGAATGATTTCAGAAGCCCTGCTGTTGCTTTTAACATTAAGACTAACATGCTGTAATCGGTTAAAGAATATTTTGTCCAGGCTTACATGGCCATTTTTTAAACTACCGATGGTGTTCAATCCATCTTTTACTATTGTGTATCCCTTTTGCAAATAGCTTCCGTACATTTTAAGTGCAACTATTTGTTGCATTAGGTACTGCCGCTGTGTTTGCTTTTGGCTAAACCATTCTTTGATGCCCTGACTATGTGCTGACAGGGATGAGAACATAGAATAAAAAATAATTATAAGTATATATCGTTTCATTTCTTTATCCTTTACTTTTATACCTGAAATGCTTGAATTATCTTTGAGAGAAATATCAGTTAAATGAGTATCGCTAAATCATATCGAGTTTCGAGCGCTCAGGCGCCATCGATATTCGCGCTGCTGGTTGACAATATCAGCCGGATGAGTGCGGCCGAACAAAAGGTTTTGTGGTTGCAACTCAATAAAAAAAGGTAGGCGTCCTTGCCAGGGAGATAGATGATAATGTTGCTAAAAACAGCCTGTCTTCTGAGGATATTAATTCATTAATTACTGAAGCCAAAAATTATGGCAGGAAGAAAAAAGGTTAAACGCTTTGTCGTTGATTTACTGCACCCCATACATTTCTTTTAAAACCTTGACCTCCTGTATGTCTCTTGCCCTTTGCAGACTTAACTTAATATTCTGTCGGTTAAATAATCTTAAGTCAGCTAATACCGTATCTATGCCGTCAGCCGCTTTAGCAATCAATTGCAGCCGCTTACCATCTGTCATCGTCAAGCCACTGATACGGACAACCTGTAACAATTGATCTAAACTTCTGAGGCTTTCTCTAATCATGCCTGTGTAGACCCGGGTCATATAAGCAATCTCTTCAGCGGAGAAATTTTTATCTTGCTTAAACAACTCGAACGCCCTTTTGTATTCCTGAACAATTCGTAGCTGTTTAGTCATGATATCACGCACTCTTTTGTAGTTGGCAACAGCGTTTTTTATTTTACTGAGTTCTTCGTAATACTTTTGATATTGCTGCTTATGTTTGCTTGTCCAATCAGATATTTCATCGAGTTTTACTTTTGATAGCGTATTTTCAAGCGTCTGTTGTGCATTCTGTAGCCAGATGGTTTTGTTCTGTAATCGTTGAACCGCCAGATCCATCGCTTTGATGACTTTTACCAAAGCCGCTTTTACAACTGCCCACACGATCGCGTGGCTTTGCTTCGTCGGTGCAAATATCAATACACCACTTAGGGCTGCGATCATCCATATCTTTTTCACTATTTTCATGCTATCAATAGTTTTTGATTATTGCCTACCGGTTATTTATCCGCTGCTAATTCATATTCCAACGCTCCCAGCATTACTCTTTGTTGATCGTCTGAGAACAGCAGGATCTTACCATTATTTTCTACCTTTATTAACTGAGCTTTTTCATCCATGATGCCTGTCCACGTTTGTTTATGACTTTCGGGAGGTTTAAGCTGGCCATTTAGAATCCGGTGATAAGTAGACCGTTTTTCAATTTTATATACCTTTTCATTAACAGGTTTGATAATCAGCGTGTCAGTGCCGGTAGCAAACTCATGGTCAATACTTCTTGTAAAAGTGCCTGCCGCTCGCTCTTGTCCGGCTCCGCAGGAAATGATTCCAATGATTAGTAAAGCCCAGTATACATTTTTCATGTGTATATTTTTTATAGTTTATATTGTTCACATGGATCCGATAGCTCTTGGATTTTAGCATAAGAAAGTCTTCATTTTTTTATTTCGGCTGCCAGGTGTTTAATACCTGCCTGCATATCTCCATGTTTTGCGGCATAACTCTGAACCTTGACCTTCTCGGTCTCTTCTGTCGTGTAGGCCAGGTATTCTTCCCGACTTACTTCTGTTCGATAAACCTTCGAGAGCGTGCCGCCCAGGCTGATAAATACTTCTTTATATTTGTGCAATGGATCATTAGCTTTATTAACTGATAATACCAGCGCTTTTTCTTTCTCTGTCAATCCCAATAATTCCTGTATCTGGTCAAACTTGTTCTGGTATTTACTTTGATCGAGCAGTATCTTACAATCGCTGTTATTAATGATCGCCTGCCTGACAATGGGAGAGGAGATGATATCTTCAATATCCTGCGTTACAACAATAGCCTCTCCAAAAAATTTACGTACCGTTTTAAAAAGGTATTTAATATATTCAGCAAAGCCATCTCTCATCAGTGCCTTCCATGCTTCCTCTATCAGGATTACCTTACGTACACCTTTTAGCTTGCGCATCTTTGATATAAAAACTTCCATGATGATCAGTGTCACTACTGGAAATAACACGGCATGATCTTTAATATTGTCCAGCTCAAAAACAATAAAGCGCTGTTGTAATAAATCCAGATGCTCCCGGGCGTTTAACAAATAATCAAATTCGCCACCTTTATAAAAGGGTCTAAGCACAAACAGAAAATTATCTATATCAAAATCTTTTTCTTTAACCTTGTCTTTTTGAAGCACTTCTACAAAATCCATCTGCAGGTATTCATAGAAGCTATTGAAGCCTGGAAAAATGTCGGAATTTTTTTCCAGTTTGTCAAAGTATCCTTGCAGGGCATTCGATAAAGCGACATACTCACTCCTTCTAAAACTTTCATCATCTTTTTTCCAAAGTGCGAGTAGTAAGGTTTTGATGCTTTCTTTCTTTTCGGTATCTGGTAGGTTTCCTTCGCCGATATAGAAGGGATTAAAGCGGATGGGATCAGTCTCGGAGTAGGTAAAATAGTATCCGTTAACCAGGTCACACAAACCTCTATAGCTATGACCTACATCCACAAGCACGATATGGGTTCCCTGCTCATAATAACTGCGGAGCATATGGTTGGTAAAAAAGCTTTTTCCACTACCGGAGGGACCCAGGATAAATTTGTTACGGTTGGTACAGATGCCTTTTTGAACCGGCTCGTCTGATATATCGACATGCACTGGTTTACCTGTTAGGCGGTCACCTAAACGCAGGCCAAATGGACTAATCGAATCCTGGTAATTGGTTTCCAGGTTCAAAAAACAACAGGCTTGTTCCGCAAACATGTCAAAGGTTTCATTGAGAGGCAGATCAGCGGCATTGCCAGGTATGCCCGCCCACCAAATTTGAGCTGCTCCTGCTGTTTCTAATTTTGTGGTAGCTTCCATCTGCGCCATAGCTGAGGTGACCAGGTTTTTTAATTCTTTAAGTTCGTCCCGGTGTTCTGACCAAACCAGCACATTGAAGTGGGCTTTTACAGGTAGGCGTTGTTCGCTTACGCATTCATTTAAAAAGTCGGCAACAGCATCGCGGGCAATAGCATTTTCTCGTGAATAGGCTGCAAGTGATTGTAAACGCAACCTTTTACTTTCCAGTTTTTTCATCGTCTGACCTCCATCACCAATAACGAGATACTGGTTATAGATATGATTACAGGGAAGCAATAGTCCCAAAGAAGCAACAAAACCAATGGAAAACTTAGTCCTGTCGGTACCGTACTTATCATAGTTGATCCTGGAGCCACAAAACGATGGCAGGTCTGTTACATCAGCCAGCGTAAAGAGTTGGCAATATTTATTACCTACTTTAAACCTGTCCTTTAATTCCAGATCATAAATGATGCGCTGAGCCGGATCTTCGGATAAAGCGCAATACTGCTCTATCAGTCCCACCTTATTTTTTTGACTATAAATATCTTTTTCTTTCAGTCGATCTAGTGTGATGCCTGCATCTTTTAGTATTCTTGCAAACTGACCGGCACTATCCTCAAAAGCCGATTGAATTAGCGGATCCATCGTTTGCCTGGGTGCAATGGTCGGTTGTATTAGAGTGGATAAAACGGAACTTGCAGGCTTTCTGTCCTCAGGTATCCGGGTTAAAGTGATATAGCAGTCATGTTTTAAATAAGGCCGCTCATTAAAATATAGATCACTGCTTCGGGAAAGAAAATTTTTATCCCTTTGGGAAAAACCCGGTTGATAGGTAGCGCTGATAAAAAATCCTGTTTGTGAAAAATAGTTCCTTTAGGCAATATTTTGATGGCCTTAATAAAGCTCTGATGCATTGTTTCATAATTAGCATCAGAGAGGGTAAAGATCTCTGGTAGCGCTACTTTGAATACGATAGAGATATCACCTCGCTTACTTAAAATCATATTATGCGCTACATCCATTATCGGTAGTAGATCCGCCATTAGTCTTTCCATATCATTTTTGTTTTACTCATTACTCATCATTAATTACTGCTGCTCACCATAGCTTCGCTTCTTCATAAATACGCTTCGACTTCTGTTAGTTATCAGGGTGGGTACCCGCATGTGTCCGGTCTTTTTCATCAATCCGTGTTCTCCATACTTGCCGCTCATTGCATATACTTTTTTAAAGAGCATCATTGCAAGTGCGATGATTAATCCCAGGCATACAAACATGTTGATGCCGATGATATACAGGATTGCAAATGTCAGTAACAACAATACCAGTCCACCGCCAAGCCACCAGATATACTGCGCTTTAAGTCCCCGAAACATAACAGGCTGATTGACTCCTTTATTGATCTTATAAACGCTTGTCATAACTATAGTCCAAAAAAGCTTCTAAGCACAGTTGCTACAATAACAAGGAAAATGCAGCTACCAAACCAGCTGGCTGCGATCTGGCCGGTATGAGGATCTCCCGAACTCCAACGCTGGTATACTCGTACAGCGCCAATCAAACCTAATACCGCGCCCACCGCATACATCAGGTTAATGCCTACGTCGAAGTATTGCCTTACCAGAGAATTGGCTTCCTGGATTCCTGCTGATCCGTCCTGGGCTCTTGCATAAAATCTTTGCAAGAGTAGTATTACGACCAACGCCGGTTTCATTGTTTTACTGAACATGTACGTATTCATATATTTTATTTATCCTGTTGCCGCTAACGCTCGGGGAGTATTAGATAAAGCCCGAAAGCCAGCTGCATTCAAAAATTAGGTGGCCCCGGTTCCCGCTCCATCCCACCAAACCTTATCGCTGCAAATGGGAACACAGGGCCATATCTTTAGCTATCGCCAGATAGCATTTAAATCATCGTTATTAAGTTTGATCCCGAGCCGGTGTTCCGCCTCTTTTTGAAAATGATTCGTTACTGATACTTCATAGGTAGTACCCTGGATGCCAGGATATTGATGCACTTTAGTCTGTAGTTGTTCGATCAGGTTGCCTTTATTTATCGGAGCATTGGAGTTGTTACTAAAGAGTGTTTTACAGTCCTGTAACAATTCAAGAACAGTTGTATTCAACAGCCTGGCTTTCCCAGGATCATCGATTGTAGATTCAGAGGTTTCGATTGCAGACGCATTATGATTTATTTTTTAAAACGGCTGGCTAGCTTCAACACTTCAGTTCGGTAACACACGGCCAGCACAGCCGAATAATATATTAATAGAAATAGGATCAGATAGATAAATAATTGCTGCCAGGTTATTGCATTTTGCATATTGTTCGTTTTAACTGTTACTGCCATTTTATCGTGAATGACTATATTGCAAATAAACAGTCGTGAAGAAGCCATTTCAAGTCCAACTTTTTTTTGTACCCTTTTGTACCCTAATACTCCTTGATTTTCAATCTTATTTTTTCTAAAATTTCCATAGCTATTTTTTTATCCCTGGGTTCTGAGTTGTAAGATTTGCTACGCATGCTGTCTGCTGATATGGTTTCCTTACGTGCGGTAGACAAATGAGGTGAAATATCCTTAAACACATCATTAAGAGATCGGGCGCTGATAATTCTTTCATCATCGGCAGCTCTAAGGATTAAAGCCATTTGATCAATAGAAAGGTTACAAAGAATTTTTTGTGTGGGCTTAACAGGGTCTTTGGTGATTTTAGAAGTTGGTGCCGTGGATAAAACTGCCAGATGCTGTAACTCCGCTTTAAACCACCTGTTTATTATGGAGCTAATATTTTCAAGACTTTCATTATAGCGGACTGTTTTCTTTTTGCATAGCTGGCGGAAACTTTTGTAAAGCCGGTTCAACTGGATTGATTTTTGGGTAGCAGCATCAAAGAGATCAACGCGCTTCTTTATTTTATCTGTCAGGTAATAAATAAATTTTTTACTGTTGAAGTTGTGATAGATTAGTTGGATGTCAAAGGTGTTGTAGCATGGATCCCGTTGTTCGATGGTTTTAATTTGCTTTAAGCTTTTGATAAGTCTTTTTTGTATTCGATGTCTTTGTAAGTGATACAAGGATTGGTATGATTGGTTTGGGCGGTATCCTGCAACATTTCTTTGATGATTGTTGTTACCTGTTTGGCATCAGGGTAGCGTTCAGTAATTTGCTCCAGATAAATACCAGCTTCATCAAAATCGATCCTGGCGCGGTGGAGATAGTGGACAGATACGCGGTTTTTGGAACATAGTATCAGAGGGTATCTTGATTCAATCCATGTAAGCATATCTTCCAGAAACGTATGTAATAGCGTATAGACGGATTTGCATAGCTCATTTGAATTATGGAAGGCTGTTTTGTTTTTACTTAGTTCATTAAACAGGAAAACATACGAACCATGATATTGTCGAATGAGCTTTTTTATACCTGATCTGGATGTTTTTAAAAAATGCTTTGATGGGTATCAATTTTTAGTGAGAATAATTCCTGTTTCAACGATGCATGAATTAGCTGAAGCTCTGTCTGTTTTAAATTATTAATAGCATGTTTTGCCGGATTGAGCCTGCAGGTTATTAATAGTTCCAGCCAGGTTAGTCTTTGGCCTTCGCGTAAAGTTTTTAATAACATCGCATCAAGGGCAGGCAGGGTGTGGGGCTTGTCTTGCATAATTGTACTTTGATCTGCGTACAGCTACAAAGAGCAGACCCATTTCATACGTAAAATTCTGTATTTTACTACGTGTTTTGTACTAAATCTGACGATTACGCCATTTATGTACCCAGTTTGTTGCACATCTCTGTTTTATTAGAGGCATTTACTTTTTCAAAAATGTTTTGTATGTGTTTTGCCACGGTTCTTTCAGTAATATAGAGCTGTTCTGCTACTTGTTTATACGTATTGCCTATAAGAACCAATAAAGCAATTTCTTTTTCTCTTTGAGTAAGGCTAAACTGTTTGCATTTAATTTTAAACCGTTCTTCTTTAGAGAGCCTTTCTATTTCACTGGTTCGCTTGTCCACTTCCACCTGTAATGCCTCGTTCCATGTTTGAAGCTTTGCTTCAGATAACTTCAATTGATAATAATCGTTCCTGAGTTGTCGTACATTATATTTTAAATGCAATGCAAACAGTAAAAGAAATCCCGTATTGGTAGTAAGCACTTCTACTGCCTGGGAAATATTAAAATAAGCTATAAGAGGTAAAGCAATCCAGGGTGCTAGACAACTAAGTAAAATGCTCCATTCTTCTAATGCATTTAAGCTATTGAGTGTGCCATATTTGTTTTTGATTCCTTTGCTAACGCTTATAATCACCCATATAGCATATAGAATAGGAATCGCTAAAATATTTTTTGCTTGGGCGAGATCCTCGCTTAAATAAAAAATAACCGTGAAAATTATAAAAGGAAATACAAGAAAATATAAAACGCCTTTTTCACATGAAAAGCTATTTCATTAAGGTGAAACACGCGGTATACATAGTAGGGGAAGTAACAGGGCGTAAGAAAGCCTGTTGCATATGCGAGGGTTTCCTGTATAAAGAATGATCCTGGTAAATTTGGATCGGGCAATAAGCCGCCGGTCACATTATAAATGATTAAAAGCGCCAGTAGTAAAATGTCCGGTAAAACCCTGTTATTATCCGGGCGCGCAGACTTAAAAATGCATAAGTGCAGCAGCAACACTAATTCTACGCAGATAAAACCAAAAGTGATGATATGCATTTCTGTTCCAGCAAATATCATAGGTCTGTGATTGTAGCTTTAAGCTTTCATACAATAAAAAGGAAATCCGAAGTCGAGTTCGCTATAGATGTCAAATCCAAAGCTTTGATACCAAGGTATATTTTTAAGAGTGGAGGTTTCAAGTACAGGCGTTCTGTCTAAATCCTTAGCTCTTTGAAGGACATCTTTAAGCAATGCTGATCCTTTACCCTTTCCTTGTTCATGAGGCGCTACGCCAATATACCAGATATGATAAAGTAATTCTTTAGGATGCATCTGCTTGATGGATTTTTCACGCCTCATTGTTTTCCAAAGATTACGCAAGCCTACAGTATTAAAAACTAACTGTATATCTAAAACCGTACTTCGGAGCGTAGCTTTTTTCTTTTCAGGAAACAATACCAGTGCACAAGCATGTTGGTCATCTGAAATAAATACTTCGCCGAACTGCCAACACATTTCAAGGAATAGCTGCATAGCCGTCTAAGTCGTTTAATCCTGTGCCGATCCTGCTTAACGATATAGTTGACACTTTTATTATCATCAAATGCCTGTGAAAGGATATCTATAATTAACGGCTTGTGGCTACGGTTTGCTTTTAACATCGTTCCTATTTAACTGTTGGTCTTTTTGTGCTGATTACTGAGCTGAATGAATTACTCCGTCAGTTCAAATCTCACCCAATTTAAAAGATATAAAAGATTTTTCTTGTATCAGTTAACTGAAAGGTAGCCGCAGGATAATTTTTTCGTTTTTAGAAAAATAAAAGAATGGATAAATCTTACCCATTTGTGTAGGTATAATCGGGTATATGCATCCTAATGATATACCTTTTAAGGTAGGGTTTACGTGAAAATCCAGTGAAAATGCATCACCTACGCCTAATATAAAAGTACCTTGGATGGCGACGATTTAAATAGGGGTTCGCCTTGCACACATGATAAAACTGTATGAAAAATGACCAACAAAGTTTCATATAAATTTAGATTTCCACGCCCGATTCATGGTGATCATGCTGGTATGTCGGGCTTCTTAACGAGAAAGGGTATGCAGATCTAATGAACAATCTGGCATACCCTTCTAACTCTGTAAAAGCCACTGCTTTTACGTTTCAATAAAAATTAGCTTTAATATAAAAACATACGACAATGCTTAAACATAAAAGCCTCAGCATCTTAAAATGGGTTGCCCCTGCATGCGCAGTAGCGTTCAGCCTGCTTGCATTTACAAATCAAACTGATGCTGATAAGATCAAGAGTAACGACTTGTTCTTTGCTGATTTGTATTTTAAATATACACCAACAGATCCGGACGATTTTAGCCAGAGTTCTGTAGAAGAGCAATCGAACTGGACGCTAATCACTTCAGGACAAAAATGTGAACAGGAAACCAACGAAGTGCCTTGTTCATTTTCTATTACTGTAGAAACAGGCCAACAAGCCAGCTATCTAGATGGAACACATCCTTCTTCAAGAGTTAATATCAACACTAGTGGTTCCAGTAGTCAGGCTTATGTAAGTCAGCTTGAGGATGCTACTACAAGCGATGATATTACCCAGGAAATAGATAATATAGAACTTCCGCAGTAGGTCAGTACCCACAAATGCTCATAAGGCTGATTGCGATAGTGATCAGCCTTATTTAATTTTGCTCAATTCCTGTTAATTGTATTACATCTAGCGGAATCGGTAATGCGTAATAGCTGGAGTTAGGTTCCAACGAAATAATCTGACCATTTATGCTTCTGTTAAGAATGATGTTTCTGCCTTCTTTATTCAACCTTTTTACATCAGACCATCTTATTCCGCGCATTAACAGTTCTTTTCTGCGTTCTAGTAATATCCTGTTTAACAACGCTTCTTTTGAACTTGCTCTTACCGGCTGGAAAAGGTCAGTTTCATACCGGTGTGATAACAGAGAGTTGAGATCGGCTAATGCTTCTTCCAAATGACCTTTTCTGCAATTCGATTCGGCACGGATGAGGTAGATTTCATCTGTTGCAATTCCAGTAAATTGGCGGCTTCCGGCTGAATAACTTCCTGAATATATGGGGTATCCATTTTGCATACGGAAGTAAGTCCTTCTCAGATCGCCGGGCTCATAGGCTGCAAATAACGATGTATCAATTCTGGAGCGTGATGCAAGGAGTAAGCTAATTGTACCGTTTGCATTCATCTCTGTATAAAACGCTGTTTCTTTGTTAAACTGTTTGAACTTATAGGTAGAAGATGAAGGGCCGAGATCTTCATCGCCGTTAAGGTTAATCAGGTCGTTTTTTAATTGAAGGTATTGATCGGCGTATTTGAAAGCACTGTCGTAATTTCTCATGGAAATGTAAGTCCTGGCTAGCAACCCATAAGCAGCCATACGCGAAGGGCGGAAAGGATGCAACGGATAATCGGGTAGGTAGCTGATACTTTGGTAAGCGTCCGCGATAACCTGATTATAAGATTCCCGAACAGATGACCTTTTCGAAGGAACATTGAAATCGGATGTTAGCCTGAGAACGATTCCAAGGTCTTGGTCTGCCGTGCTTTCATCATAAGCTTTAGCATATACCCAGCTTAGCATTAAAAAATAATAAGCCCGGAAAAAATGGGCGCTTCCCTTTACATTATCCCATGCTGCAGGATTGGAACTATGACTGATTTTTTCCAGCATTTCAATACAATAATTAGCGTTGTATATAGGTATGTAGCAGATCGACCAGTCATTGGGATAAAGATAATCGTATGGCTCCCAGTTGTAGGCGTGTTGCAGCATTTCATTCATGCTACCATACCTGTCAGGAAGAATAAAGTAATCACCTGCCGAAGTTTCTCCAAATGAGGGTGTCCCTCGCTGGTTCATTACCTGGCCCGCATCATCTAAAAGTGCTTGCAAATCGCTTACCGTTTGAGGCGTTGTTATTAAGTTTGAATATTTTTATCCAGGAATTTTTGACAAGAAGGAAGCCCCAGCAATGTAACGGCTAAAAAGGTTACAATGACGATAGGGGAGAGAGGAGTTGATTTATAATGCATAGTTATAGTATTTAAAAATTTCCCCTCAAGCCTATAGTGTACTGGGCTTGGGGCGCAAAAGTGTTTGAATAATCGGGATCTGCTTTAAATTGGTTGGCCCGCCAGATGAGTCCAAGGTTGGAGGCATTGGCATATAGCTGTAAACTGCTGGTGCGTTTAAAGTTTTTCGTGAGAGAGTTAAAATCGAAGGAAAGGTTGATGTAGTGCAGGCGTATATTATCGGCACGCGCCGTATTAACCTTAGAGTAGCGGTAAAAATTTTCACGGAAACTAAATTGCGGATAGTCTGGATATACCATCTTGGGTACGCGGGTTTGGAGTTCATTACCTGGTTGCTGCCACCTTTCATAATAATCTGCATGACCGTAGCCTCCGTTAATTAAAGTGCTGGAAGAAAAGGAGGGGGTTCTAAAATAGTAACCCATTTTATAAAGGATGTTTACAGATAGCGCAATACCCTTCCATCGAAAACTATTGATCATGGAACCGAAATGAGTAGGGTTGGCTGGGCCGACAAAAACCACTCCACCACTTTCAAGTCCCTTTTCCGTAATGCTATTGGTGATGGCGCGGTAGTCAGTGCTTAGAACGCCATCCAGGTATCCTAAAGGATCTCCTTCGTTGTTTAGACCAGCGGATTTATAAGCTGTAAGCGCGTACAAGGGGCGGCCAACGACAGGAATAATAGTATTGCCGTTAAACACTGCTCCAAAGAAATCCTTTGAATCATCTGTGAAATATCTAGTGGTTTTACTGGAGTTATAATTGTAAATTAAATCAGTATTCCATTTGAATGCCCTGTCTATATTTTTAGAAGAAAGACTTACATCTATGCCCCTGCCTTCCATGTCCGCTACATTCCTGGTGATGGTCGATTGCAGTCCCCAGGCTGTATAATCGTAAGGTGTTTCGCCGTAGAGGTCAGTACCTTTTTTTAAGTAATACTCGATGGTTCCACTAAAGATTCTGCCCGCGGTAGCAAATTGCAGCGCAAAGTTTATTTGCCGCGACTTTTCCCACCTGAGCGATGGATTATTTAGATTGCTGATTCGCTGAACGGGGAAATTGGTGACATTATTGGTCAGCGTCCCTGAAATAGGCAATGGTGTTTTTCTTGGGTCAAGGTTACCGCTATAACCATAAGTCACTTTTAATTTTAACTCCGGTAAAGCATTGAAATGGTAAAATGGTTCGTCAGATAAAAGCCATCCTATTCCGGATGACCAAAGCGGGTTCCAGCGTTCATTGGTTTTAGCTCCAAAGACGTTGGAGGCGTCTTTTCTAAAACTGCCACTTAAAGTATATCTTCTTTTATAAGTGTAAGAACCATTGGCAAAAGTGCTGATGAAGCGGTTATTTACCAGTTGGCCTCCCGAAGGTGCACCGGGAATATATTCGGGATAGGGCGTAATTAAAGAAGGGAAGCTACGATGGAAATCGACAGTACCCGTTGATAGGGGATCCTGTTGGTAGCCGTATAATGTCGCACCGCCTAAATCTTTAGATACTATGTCTCTTATTTCAGCACCGATCAGAAGCGATACAGCATGTTGGCCCCACTTATTGTTATAGCTGACTTTCCCCGTAAATTCTTGGCAATGATTTCCGATGTAGAAGTGGTCAAAATATCACCCAGTGGAATTGGTCGGTTGACGGGCATTGAAGTATTTTGCGGAAGTTCAGTAAATCTGTTAATCAGATCACGGGTATAAAAACTTTCCATATCTGAATAATCTTTTAGGGTGACCCATTGCTTTTGATATTGATAATCTACAGAGGCATCCAGACCTTTCATGATGGTATAATTAAGCCCAAGCCTTGCGATTAGCTCCTGGGTGTTTGCGGACACGTAATCATGTAAATAATCTGTTAGAGGATAATATCGCCAATCCAGTAATTGGCCGCTGCCCACGGTGTCGGTAAAATCTGTACGGTATCTGGGGATAGCTATTGGCTGGCCGGTTTCATCCTGGTAATTCAGGTAAGGGATGTAGCGGCTATTTATACGCGTCAATTCATTGAATGCTGGTGCGCCGGATTGGCTTTCGCTGTTGGTATAAAAAACAGCCATATTTGTAGTAAGACCCTTTAAAAGTTTTAGCGTGTTGTCAAAGCGGAAATTCGTTTTATTGCTTTTGGAATAATCTACGCTTGTTACACGATCATGATTAGCAGCAACCAACCATGAAATGTTATTGCTGCCACCTCTGAGGTTAAGTGCATATTGTTGGGTCAGGCCCGTTCGCTGAAAGTTTTTCATATAGGCTTCCCGACTGTCTTGTTTACTATACTTATTGATTAACGTTGTTGAATCTTCCGCAGTGATCAGTCCCTGCTTACGTTTCAGGAAAACATCAACGGAAGGAGGTAAGGCGGGCCAGCCACTGATATCATCAACCTGGTCATTGAAATATCCTTTTCTAAATAAATCTGCTTCAATTTGAAGATAGGCTGCGCTTGTGATTAAAGGTTGGGAGAATAAATCCGGAGCATTGGAGAAAATAAGGTTAGTGTTAAAATCGGCTTTTATTGCTTCGTTAAAGCGACCTTTTTACTGGTGATAACAATAACACCGTTACCAGCACGGGCACCCCATATACTTGCAGCAGCAGCGTCTTTAAGAATAGTGATGCTTTCTATATCATTGGGGTTAATATTATTAATATTTCCTTCATAAGGAAAATTATCCAGGATAATTAACGGAGCAACAGGGCCATTGATCGTGCTTAAACCCCTTATGGAAATATCATTTGACGCTGTACCTTCACTATTTTCTTTGCCAATGTTAAATAGAAGTCCGTTTGTGACACCATTGAGCCTTTGAAGAATGTTAGTACCGGTTTGCTGATTTAATTTTTCATTGTCAATTACCACAACCGAGCCATTGATTTCATTCGGTTTAATTTTCTGATATCCCGTGTTAGCCTCGACCGTTACCTGGTTTTCCATTTTTCGCCACGGCAGTAACGTTACATGTATGAAGGTGGTAGCACTGGTTACAACGATAGTTGTGTCGGCGTAGCTGATGTAGGATATGCGCAGTGAATCACCTAAAGCAGCGTTGATTTTAAAATATCCATTCCTGTCGGCGGCAACACTTCTAGGCGTTCCTTTTATGGCAATAGTAGCACCGATAAGAGGAACAAGCGTTTCATTACGCACATAGCCGCTTATCTCTCTGTTATCATTTTGTGATTGGGCGTTTAATGGAATACATATGGATAAACAAACGGTAATAGTAAGCATCAGCAACGATGGATATAACGAGCGAACTATCTTAAATTTCTTTGTAATGGATTTCATCATTTTTTAGTTTTGGTTTAGTGATTGGTTACTCTAATGACCTTTATTAACCGGCGTTCTTTTTCTATTTCAAATCCTATTTCACGTAGGTATTCGATCAAGGCGTTCGGTTCGCGTACATTTAAATCAGCGGGGAAAACAATATCAACCTTTCGGTCACCGTATGCGGATTCGTTGATAAGAGGTATGGTAAGTCGGTTTAATAAGCCCAATGTTCTGTTCAGGCTATGCCCGTAAATAAATTTTTCCTTGTTAGTTTTATTGAGGCTTGAAGATGTACCCTGATGACGAGATCTCAGGCTGTCAATATTTTTAATGTCTTTTATAATAAAGCATAAAACTTCTTCCTTGTATAGATGCGCCTCTACTCCAAAACTTCTTTTTAAATCTACTTGTAAGATTGGCTCAAGGTTTTTTGAAGTAGTGTAAGGTGTATTAAACCTAACTTCATAGCAATATTTTTGCTCCTTACCGTCCTCATTTAGTATTAGGGACGTATCAATGTCGTAATAAATTTGGTTATCCTCAAAGCCTTTCAACAAAGCTGAATAGGCCTTTTTTATAAAAAATGTAATAGGTCTGTTAATAGCACAATAGCCTGTTATCTGACCGGTAGAATCTCGAATGTATTTTGTCGGAAGATTACTGTTAGGTTGATACGTCGAAAACAAAGAGAAAAACGTAAAGTCGCTTTTTTGTATATTTTGTTTTTGAATGAGTTGGAACAGGTTAAGATTGTAATCTGCACCTCTTTGACATTAAAGTTCAAAGATTCCCCGCAAGAAATTTTTCAATATTTCCGTGAGTGATTTCGTCTGCCCCGGTAATGGCGGTTATTTTTCTATTTTTTGATATCCATACATAGTGTGGAACTGAGTTGTGTGGAAAGTAAAGATTAAGTAAAGTATCATTAAGCGCTATGGGCATGCGCGGATAAAATCCAGTCTTTTGCTTCACCCTTTGTAGTAATGCATTTACTTCTTTTTCGTAACCGTAATCGTGGGGATTGGCAAGAACGAATTGCAGTCGATCATTATACTGGTCTTGTAATTGTTGGATTTTAGGAAAAGATGATATGCAGGTAAGGCAATATCTGCTCCAAAAATCGATGATTACATTCTTTCCCTTGAAGTCTGACAAGCTCGCTTTAGAATAAGACTGATTGATGATATGGTTAAAAATCAAATCAGGCGGTGTGTCACTAATGGTTAAAGGTTTTATTTTGTTTACCTGGGCGTTTAAGTAAAGACATAGAGCTGTCATCACGCCGAGCAGCGTTAAAATTTTCATTCATTACAGTTTTGAAATATGATTAATAAGGGTTGTGAAAAAAATGCCGGGTTAGGTAGCCAACACCATGAGAACATGCAGCTGCCGCCCGGCACCCTCATTGACTTTACTGCGGTTGACGTGGCTTGCAGGCATATAATAATTTATATGCTATAATATCGGAAAATAAACTGTATGGTTCGTTAATACTCATCCAGGGCTTAGATTTGGGATGAGTCTACTGGTAGGCTGGATGCCTCATTAGACAAACAAAAAGGTGCGAGACCCAACTTACCAACTAGCGCGGTCGTAGGAAACCTTAGTACAGATAAGAGGGCTCGCACCATAAAAGTACGAGCCTATCACTTATCATCTTGTACTAATTGAAATTTCCTACGTTTCGCTAGTAAGACTCTTAGTGAATAGCTTTGCTATTGTTTTAAAGAGCTAAAATAATCATTTGGTCTAATTCGACCAAATATTTATTTAACTGTTTGCCAACTTCATTTTGAAATGGTAAACGAGAACGCTTTAAAAAGTAGAAGAGAATTTGGTGCTTACTTAAAAAGCACCGAGAGGAAGTTTTGAAAGAGAAAAATCTTCTTGCCTTTTCCTACAGTTCAGAACTTGATAACAGTAAATTGCGTAAAATCGAAAGAGGCGAAATTGATATCCAGTTTAGCACTTTGATTGAAATCGCTAAAACCTATAAACTTACTGCAAAAAATATTTTGGGCTTTAGGATAAATACCTTCACTGAAGACTAATTTCTATTAATTTATTTTCTTGTCGTTTAGTTATGACGTGTGGGGTTAATGGGTATGATTAAAATTTTTCTAGAGGAAATCGAGCAAAATACGAATAAGCAAACTACATTACTTCGTATACCTATTATGTTTAATGATCTACACTTTTGTGTAGTGATTTATATGTTCTTGTAAACAGGATTTATCTTTCCAAACTAACCAGCTATATCAAAATGGAAGAAAGATATAATCGTAACCAGATTCATATTGATGAAGGAAGTCAGGAACTAATTAAAGGCTGTAAAATACTAATAGCCGGTTGCGGTATCGGTAGTTATATTGCAGAATGTCTGCTAAGAATGGGGTTTGAAAGATTGACCATTATAGATGGTGATACGGTAGAGCTTTCAAATCTTAACCGTCAAAATTATGATGAGGCTGATATTGATGACAATAAAGCGGTAGCACTGTTCAAGCGCCTACAAGCAATAAATAGCCAGGCTGCCATTGAAGTTATACCTCACTACCTTACTGCTGATAATTTAAAAAGAATCAAAATAGATCATGATGTAGCTGTAAACGCGCTTGACTTTAGCAGCGACGTTCCTTTTTATTTGATGAAATTTGTTGCCGGAGAAATATTCCTATTGTCCACCCATATAATTTGGGCTGGGCGGGCTTCGTAACTATTATTACAGCGCAATCCCAACGAATAAAATTGCTACATGACCAACACAAGATCTTTGAATTAAATGTAGGTGCATTTATTGTTGATCGTCTTAAATGCAATAATATTTCGGTAGAGTGGATCGAAAACTTTTTGGACAGTTATGATAAAATATCCGGGCATTCGTCGCCACCTCAATTGTCTATAGGCGTGCAAATATTGTCCGGGATGGTAACCCATATCGCTTACGATATTGCGACAGGGAAGACTTTTAAACAGTTTCCTGAGTTCTATTATTTATCATTAAAATGAAATTTTTAATATGGAAGAACTACACTATTGGGTAGTATCATTCAATGTATATAGGCGGAAACCCTATATGGTAGTATGGCTTAACATAACTTGGTAAATAAATTATAGCTTTAATGACTTGGCAATCAAATGAATTTTATTTTACCCGGTTATCTGCGAGAGAGCTAATTGAAATGCTAACTTTCTATTTAAAGGAAAGCTACGCTCATTTTTGTTACACGGATTATACACAACAATCGTTTCAAACCGAATTGAAATACTTACTTAAAGAAGATGAAGTGTTTTTTGAAAGTTCGATTTATTACGTAGTGCGTCACCGGGTAACAAATGAGATACATGGATCTATCAAAACAACCTATTGGGACACCAAGACTATTCTTCCCATACAAGTAATATTCGGGATTGAGCTTGATAATATCGTATTACCGGATTGCGGACATTTTTGGCATTTGGGAAGGTTTGCGATTTCTCATAAACTTGCCTCAGATAGGATTAGCATTTTCAAAAAGATGTTATTTAACGCATTTTACCCGGTGTATTCCCACGGGAACGGATTAATCATTGCAGAGTGTGATAAAAAGGTTACAAATACATTAATGAAGATGGGAATTAACTCCGTTACAATTGGTGACGCAATAGAGTATATTCACTCCGAAACATTGCCTATTTATATACAAACCGAATGTTTGCATAATTTTATTACCACTACGGCTAGGAGATATTACTCCAGCCATAACGCAGATGACTGTGATCGGTTCTCTGAAATTATTTCACTATGTAATGATTGCATTAATGCTTTATAATAAGGCTAAATCCATCGATGCTGTGATAGCCTCTGAAATACTTTTAACCTTCAACTTAGAAAAAACAGTTCTCTTATGAAACTTCACTGTGTTGATATCAATGGCGAGCCTGTAAGCAATTTCTTTCATCGTAAGGCCCTGCGCTGAAAGTAGGAGAACTTCCTTCTCACGTTTATTCAGATGCAAATTTTTCTTTTCTTTCCATTCCTTCTTTTTAAGATCTAATTCATAGAATTTTTTTAATTCACTACTTGTAAATCTGATATTGCCAGGTTCAGACCTTGAAGAGATAGAGACAATACAAAGGGCAATCCAAGGGTTATGAAATCTATCAAAAAGTAGCGGCTTAAGCTTGTGATTAACCAAGATTAAATTACCATGGGGCTGCTTTAAATTAAAGTCATAGGATATGGCATATTTCGAACGATCTTCAACAGGGAGATCGTAAAAGAATGAGAATCCGGATTCGTTAATTTTTAGCAGCATTTTCAGTTCATCATCTGGCACCGTTTTAAAATAAAATAAATAGCCGTATCGTAAAACCTGTGAAGCCGTATATCCGCAAAGGAAAATTGGGTTTTCGGATACATAAATAAAGTTTCGTTTGTAATAGTCTATTAAATACACGCTTTGGTAAGTTACTTGACTTAATGACTGCGCAAACGCTATGAACGGTTTAACCTTTTCATAATCGGTTTTGTCAAAATCTTCTCTAAATTGAACCGGCCTGAAGAAATCGTTTACTGTCAAACTCATGGGCAATGCAAATTGCGGTTAAGCTATAATCAGAATGAGACAGCACAACCGAATTAATGAGGGCGTTTAAAGGTTTGAAATTACATAAAAAAGAACGAAGCCTTTTTAGAAGCAAATATGTTTAGCGGCAATCTACACAAATGGGCGGTTGGAGGATATCAACATGAGGCTTAAACTTGCTTGGGTAAGAATTTTCCAGGTGTGTTGCTTCAACAAGTTCGCACCATCAAATTGTTGATCAATAATTCAAAGTTGTTTTTTACTATCTTTATGAAACTGGTCTATAATGTTCCAGACGTGTTGTTTTGCCAACTTTAAAATGATTAAGCAATTGCTTTTCAAAAAAATAGCTCAATTTCCTCTTTAAAGCTGGGGCTAACCCGTATTTGTTGTGTGTAACGTTAGAAATACGCTGTTTCTGCAAGTAAAGTGATACGTGTTGTTCCAGACGTGTTGGTAGCGCTTTTTTATGATATTTGCAACGTTCGAGCTGATGATAATGCAAGCCTTCAATATAACCATGGAGAACTTGTAGTATGTGTAAACCGAGATAGTTTTTTAAATGCCAGTTTTTTAAGAAGTACAAAATATTGAATAATCATTGTTGTGTTCAGAAAGGTTAGAAGTAACGGACATAAAACCTATCAAAAATTTCTTTTTCAGAAAGTGAAAACTTTTAAATAAACTTATACCTTTGCTTTCGAAGCATATCTTTACCGTATTGCTACCGGATATGGATCAGCTTAAAAATAACCTATGAGTATTTAATAGTTGTATAAAACTATTAAAGAACAGACGAAAACTAACTTTATGAAATGGCCGCATAGCACCACCATCCTGCTATTTAATGTATATCGCTACCGGATACTTATATCTGTTGTAATGTTGTTGCTTTTAAGCAAAGGATATGGACAAGGCATCAATGCTAATGACCGGACAGAACTATTGTTGCTATATCATCAGCAAACGCCTGCTATTAAGTTGTCCTTGTCCAATTGGAATTCAGATAGCTTTCCATGGGAAGGTGTTGATGTGAACCCGGCCGGAAGAGTGGTTGCCTTATCGCTGCCTTATAAAAAGCTTTCTGGTGTTCTGCCCAACTTTAATTTGCCATATTTAGAAGTGTTGCAATTAAGTTTCAATCAGCTTACGGGTGCAATACCATCATTTGATTTACCGCAGCTAAAAACGTTAAGTCTTTTCAATAATTATTTCAACGGAAGTATTCCCCATTTAAATACACCGATTCTGGAAAAACTTCAGTTATCAGGTAATAATTTGTCGGGTAATATTCCGCAATTTGGTTTTTCCAAACTAACCGTGCTTTTTTATCAGCCAATCAACTAACCGGAGGCATTCCTGATGTTCAGTTACCCGAACTCAAAAAACTGGATGTCGCGTTTAATAATCTTTCAGGAAGTATTCCCAATTTAAAGTTGCCGAAATTAGAAGGTCTCGACTTTTCTGCAAACCAGCTAACCGGTAGTATTCCGGCCTTTGAAACACTAACAAGTCTGCGAGAGTTATCGTTGTTTTCGAATCAACTTACCAGTGAAATTCCTGCATTGAAAAGCCCAAATCTCAATCGGGTTTATTTGTCAGACAATCAGCTCAGCGGGCCGATACCAGCTTTTGTTGGGAAGCTGGAGCATTTCTATGCAGACCGTAATCAATTCAATTTTTCATCTTTGGAGTCATAAAAGATCCTTTAGCAATCACCAAACTTAAATCCAATCCGCATTTCAGGTTTATGCCACAGGCCAGTTTTTTACTGACAGAAGAAGTTGAAGGAACGCTTTCGCCAGGGCCTATTGGTGGTACGGCACAAAACCTCATACATAACTGGTTTAGGGCAAAAAGATATAATGGTGATACTGCAATTGCAGTACTAAGTGGAACGGTTAAATTCCTATATCTTAATCCAGCTTATAAGGTTAGAATGGGAGAGGAGGTTTATGACAGTGTTGTTCATAAAGACTGGTTGGATAGCGATCAAAATATGTACCTGCTTTCCGGAGCCGTGCCTACCAGGGCCGGGCTGCCCCTGATAGCAGTAAATGCACAGATTAAAAGTGGTGACATCGTAGATGTAGTTTGGAATGTAGGCAGTGAGTTTGAATGTGATTATTATTTGGTGGAGGCTGGAAAAGACTCTACTGCTTTAAAGATTATAGCCAAAGTTGAATCAAAATCTAAAGATGGTAACTCAAATAAGTTGGTAGTGTATGAGTACTCAGGAAACTATAACATGGCGCTTTCAATGGGCTTTGGGTTAGCTTTTCTAATGCTTTTAATAGTCGGGCGTTGGGGCAATAAGAGAAAATACTGGATAGGCTTATGCTTCTTCGTGTTGGGTTTTGCAGGATACTACTCCTGTAAAAAAAGGACTATGACGTTAAAACCAAGCAGCCTGTTTATGTAAGGATTACACAAATAGATAAGTCGGGGAACGTGAAGTACTCCGAAGTAATAAGAGCAAATGATTAGTAGCTTTTATACGAAATTTTAGATAAGGAGAAAATAAATTGTTTTCATGCTAACCAAAACGATATCCAGGCAACTGCAAAGGAAAGGTAAGTTAATAACCATATTCTTGTTGCTAAGTATTACTGCGCTTGCTCAAAATCCACAACGGCCTGTTAAGCCACAAATCCAGGTAAAAGCCTCGGTTAACGATAAAAAAGATGCGATTATGCTGCGTTGGGCTGCAAGCAACCCTGCTTCCTGGCGCCTCTCCAATAAATATGGTTTTATTGTGGAACGCTTTACGGTTCTGGAACAGGGAAAGATTCAGCAGGATTTTGATAGAAAAATCTTAACACCGCAACCATTGAAACCTGCACCTGCAAAGGATTGGGAAGCAGATATTGAAAAGGACGATAATGCTGCCATTATTGCTCAGGCGCTGTATGGGGAAGGCTTTGAAGTCTCTGGCGGTGAAAGCAAATTGGCTACCATAGTTAACAAAAGTGCCGAGCAGGAACAAAGGTTTACATTCTCTTTAATGGCTGCCGACAGAAGTTTTGAAGCCTCCATAAAAGCGGGTTGGGGTTTTGTGGATACAACTGTAGCCCCCGGCGGTAAATATTTTTATAAGATTTACACAGTTGTTCCCCTAAATCTGCTTAAAATAGATACAGCAGTGGTGTTTATGGGTTTGCAGGATGCGGAACCTTTACCTAAGCCCAAAGATTTATATGCTGTTTTTGGAGATCAGTCGGCGATGCTTACCTGGGATTACAAATTGCTCAAAGATGTTTATACAGCTTATTATATTGAAAAATCGACAGACAGCATAAATTTCTCAAGAATTTCTGATATACCGGTGGTTAATATGAATGAAAAGGAAGGAAGAACACCCAACAGTATGTATTATGTGGATTCGCTAGCTAACAATGAAACAGATTATTATTACAGGGTAAGAGGTATTACCATATTTGGAGAAACCAGCCCGCCGTCGGATACCGTACAAGGAAGAGGAAAAAAGGTGGTTGCTTTTGTACCCAATATTGAAAGCACCGAAATACTAAACGACAGCACTGTAAAGCTGAACTGGGATTTTCCAACCGAAGGCACACCTTATCTCGATCACTTTGAAGTGGAACTTTCGCCCAATGGCTCGAAGGGCACTTTTAAAGTAATGGTGCCTAATGTTACGCCCAATGCCAGATCATTCGTTGTTGACAATCTTTTGGCTTCTAATTATTTTGTTATTACCGCTGTGGGTAAAGATGATGTGAGAAGAAGCTCCTTTCCTGCTTTTGTGCAACCTGTTGATAGTATTCCTCCAAGTATTCCAACCGGCCTTGCTGCTACGGTTGATACGCTGGGCAATGTCAGCGTATTTTGGAAAGCTAATCCGGAAAATGATCTTTTGGGTTATACCATTTTAAAAACAAATAGCATAAAAGAAGAACCTGCCGTTATCAATAGCGAACCTTATAAAAAAATATGTATAGCGAAAAGCTAAACCTAACTACGCTGAATGAGAAAATTTACTTTGCTGTAATTGCTTTAGACCAACGGATGAACCAATCCAAACGATCTGAATTTATAGAAGTGGTAAAGCCGGATAAAGTGCCGCCCTCATCTCCCGTATTTAAAAATTATGCGGTATCAGAAGATGGAACAATAAAGCTGCAATGGATAAATAGCAACTCGGAAGATCTGGCTGCAACACGCATTTTCCGGCGCAATATGAACGAACAGCAATGGCATCTTATCAAGGAGTTTAACGATACTACAATAGACGTTCTTGAAGACAAGCCCGACTCGGTAGGAAGCTACGCCTACACATTACTGGCTGTGGATGATGCAGGCAATGAATCGCAACCTTCCCACCCTTTAGCAATTAGTATTCGCAGTACAGGTAAAGTACAGCCGGCAAAAAAACTGACAGCAGAAGCAGATCGGGATAAAAAAGTGATACTGGTAAAATGGCAGTTTGATTTGAAGGACATAGTAGAAATAACCATTTACCGTACTGTTGGCAAAGATCCATTCACCGTGTATCAGGTCATCACTCCCGATTTTGACAGCCTGGAAGACACCGAAATAAAAGTCAACAATATTTACCGCTACGCTGTAAGAGCCACGCTTAAAGATGGCCGCATGAGCGAGTGGAAAGAGGTAAAAGTTGAATATTAAAATTCTGAAAATGAAAAAATTATTTTATTGTCTGATATTAATATTGGGTTTGCCATTATACGTATGGAGTCAGTCGCATTATAAAATAGAGTTAAACAATTTAAAGTACGAATTGACGGCTCCTGTGAAAGCGCGAAATGGCTCATATTTACGAATCACTCTTACTTATAGCGATAATTCGACTCATGAAATATATCGTAAAAACATTACAGAAGAAGAGCATGAAGAACTATGGGGATGGAATTTAAATCCTCCCATTATTACCGATAAAATTCCCAAAAGCTTTCGCATTGACGGGTATGTTGATTTCCGGTCAGATAGACCAACTGCACGCTATGATGAAACGCATTCTTTGAATATTTGTCAGAATAAGAACTATACTGTCCAGTCAAATAGTGGGTATATGTCACTTATTACTTTTACTGTAAAGGTCTCCCCGTTCTTGCCGGAGCATTAAAGATGCCTACAGATAATACGATACTAACTGATCAACCACGCGAATTCTCCAGTACTTTTAAAGAATTTCCCGCATCGGTGTATAGCTGGGAGTTTAGTTTTGATCAAACCAATTGGTATAAATTGCCTTCGCAATTTCAAGGAAAGCATACATTTTCAGCAAGTGCGGCAGATATATTAAGAGGAAGTCCTTTTGATGTTAATAGCCAAATTGGTAAAAATGTTCTATTAAGACTCAATCCATGTAATTCAAATAACCAGGCGTCAAACGTAGTAGTATATACTATCAAACACCCTACCCCGGAAATCACCAACCTTACACCGCAGCCAGCAAAGTGCTTTGGTTCTAACGATGGTGCCGTTAATTTTAATTTAAGCCGGGCGCTGCTTTCCAACGAAACGATAGATGTGACTTTGTATAAAGTGGATGAATTTGGAACAACACCAGAAGGTAGTTTTGTTATTACTCCTTCTTCATCCGTACCCTATAAAGTGAGTAACTTGGCTGCAGGAACTTACAGTATTAAAATCATCAGCAAAATAAACGGAGGTTCTTCTAATCAGGTTTCGTCTAATCAGTTCACAATTGCTGCACCAACAAAGGGCAGCTTTTCCGGATCCACAACCAATGTACTTTGTTATGGCAATGCGGATGGAACCATTACGCTAAACGCTTCCGGAGGAAGCGGCGGTTACGAATATATGATTCGAAGAGCCGGTGAGTCAGACTCTACATGGCATGCTTTTTCTGGTGCCAACCAGCATACCATAACCGGACTGACGGCTCAAACCTGGCAGGTAAAACTAAGAGATGCTAATGGTTGTGCGGCGCAGGAAGCCACATCCGGATACGAAATAAAAGCCTACACCATTACCCAGCCGGAAGGTTCGTTATCAACGCAGTTGGTGGCTTTACAACACCCAACCGGATACCAGCTTGCTGATGGAAGCATTGAAGTGAAAATAAGCGGCGGCACGCCCAAAGCCGATGGTTCGTATACTTATGAGGTAAGAGATTCGGCTACCAATAATTTAATAACGGCAGGCTTTACGGGTGCTGTAACAACCGATGGATATCTCCTAAAACTATCTGATGTTAAAAAAGGAACTTATCTTTTTAAAATTGGTGATCAGAATTCTGAAGCAAGTGGCTGTTACTCGGAAAGTAAATACAGGCTAAGCAAAAGCCCGCCCCGGCTGAATGATAAAGTAACTGTTACGGATGCGGATTGTTTCGACAGTAAAACGGCACTAAAAGTGCAATTAGATAGGGCATTACAAACTGGAGAAGTGCTACAAGTGCAAGCTGTTGATGCCGCAAATAACAGAGATGTTCTTTTAGGAGAGATCAAAGAGGGCGATCCTGATGCTTCTTTAACTTATACTTTTCAGCACCTATTGCCATCAGGCACTTATAAGTTGCATTACAAAGGGGTTTTAAATGGCTCCGAATCGGAAGAATTTACAACCGGCTCCTTTATCGTATCCACGCCATCATCCGTTGGTTTTTCTATTTCAGAGATTAATAATGTAAGATGCTTTAGCGGTCAGGATGGCTCTTTCAAAATCAACGCAAGCGGAGGAAGCGGGCCGTATATGTATATGGTAAAGCGAACCGGCTATGCCGATTCTACATGGTATAATTTACCAACCGATAATGTGGTTTCCAGCCTTTCTGCCGGTGACTGGCAGGTATATCTGCGCGATGAAAACGGTTGTGCAGTAAAAGACCCTGCTACCGGTGCTGTGATGTACCAAACGGTAACCATTACGCAACCCCCAACAGGAATGGCCGCCAGCGTAATGAGTCTCACACATCCATCTGCATATAGCTCATCCGACGGTAGCATTGAAGTTGTAATATCTGGCGGTACACCCAAACCAGATGGCAGTTATGATTTTCAAGTAACCAACAAAGCAACCGGCGCTATTATCAATACAGGCATTACCGCCTCTGTTGTTTCCAATGGTTATAAAATAAAAGTATCAGGACTGGCAAATGGAGCGTACGGGCTTACCTCATCAGATGCAGGCGGTGCATCAGACTGTTCTGTAAACAGTGTTTATCAACTTGAAAAATCGCCTCCAGGTATTACCGATTTTTTATTAACCAATCCCAAGTGTACGGATGGTAACAGTACAATAAAAGTTACGCTCAATAAAAGCCTGCTTGCTAACGAAAAGCTGGTTTTGCTGGCAAAGGATTCTGTTTCCGGAGACGAGACCCAGCTAAAAGAAATTGGCAATACTGATTTAGATGCCAACCGTTCTTATACGGCGGAGTATGCGCTGCCTGCAGCTGGTTACCAACTATTGTATTATGGAATTGAAAACGGCAATGAATCTGCACGTTTTAATGCGGGAAGATTTACCGTAAAGCCTCCTGCTCCGGTTTCTTTTACGGCAGATTCAACCAATGTTACCTGCTTTGGCAAAGCCGATGGAACCATTACTTTAAATGCGAATGGCGGGATGGGCAAATATCAATACATGATTAAACGCAATGGGCAAACGGATTCTACTTGGCAGGATTTTTCGGCAGCATCATCGCATACCATTATCGGCCTGGCTCCCGGCTCTTGGGTAGTGGCTCTTAGAGATGGAAATCAGTGTGTCGCAAAGACCAGTGACGGACAACCCCAAACCCGAACGATTCAAATTACACAACCAGACAAAGCGATAACCAATACGCTGGTCAAGATTATTTATCCCAATGGTTATGGCTCGGCCGATGGATCTATTGAAGTAGAAGTTACGGGCGGTGTACCCAAAGCCGATGGGTCTTATAATTATCAGTGGACGGATTCATTATCTGGCACAGTCATCACTTCGGGTATTACCACTTCTAATGCGCCTACTGGTTTTAGAATAAAAATTTCGGGCCTGCGCGAAGGTGTTTACACGCTTAAAACCACGGATGCCATTTCTACAAGTTGCGAAGCGCTTAGCACTTATGAACTCAAAAATAATCCTCCCAAAATTGTGTCGCTGATGGCCGAAAGCCCTAAATGTAAAGATGCTGCAGCCAGTTTAAAAATTACGGTCGATCGTTTACTGCTGGATGGCGAAGAATTGGTGGTAACGGCTGTGGACAGTCTTTCAGGGGCAAGCTATCCAATGGGTTCATTAGCAGCTGCTGATTTTGATGCTTCTAAATCGCACCTGTTTACACACAAGCTAAAAGCCGGTATGTATTATCTTTCTTATAAAGCGCTTTTAAATAATACCGAATCAGCCGAAGTGCGGAGCAGTAGCTTTGAAATTACGGCGCCAACGCCCGTTACTTTTAGTGCTGAAAATACCAATGTTAGCTGTTTTCAAGGGGCAGATGCAACGGTTACCGTTACCGCCGCAGGTGGCGAAGGGGGTTATCAATATTTTATCGGAAAAGAAAATCAGACCGACTCGGCATGGGTCGCTTTTACATCTGGCAATACACATACTATAACCGGATTGGCTGCCGGAAAATGGTATCTGCAAATAAGAGACAAAAACAGTTGTTATGCACGCACAGCTGATAACAGTGAGGTTAAAACGATAGTGATTGATATTACCCAACCAACAGATTCATTAAGCGCCACACTTATTAAAGCTACAAACACCACCCGTTATGAAGGCAGCGATGGAAGTTTGGAAGTTACGATAAAGGGCGGCACACCCGAAGCGGGCGGCAGTTACAAATACGAATGGAAAAATGCAGACGGGGTAGCCATTACACAGGGAAGTACGGCTACTGCGGCTAATAACAGTTTTACAATTAAACTAACCAACCTGAAAGCAGGTTTTTATACCTTAACCGCAACCGATGATAAGGGCTGTATGCTAAGCCGTGTGTATGAAGTGGATCAACCCGATCCGTTAACAGTGCGGTTTGAATTGCTCAAAGCCATTGCCTGCAATGGAAGCGCCAATGGAAGTATAGTAGCACATGGTGCTGGTGGCGTACCTTTTGCCAGCGGGTATCCTTATAAATACACTTGGAAACAGGCCGATTCGTTGGGCAATTACACAGAGCTGCCCAATAGAGACAGTGTGCTTACCAATATCAGTAGCGGCTGGTATGCAGTAAATATTACCGATGCCAACGATGTGGTGCTGGCAAAAGACAGTTTGTATTACCTGCCACAACCTGCCGCACTTAAATTATCTTTTTCAATTATTGATAATTCTTACGAAGGCGAAACCAACGGAAGCGTTACGGCTACGGCCACGGGCGGCGTGGGGCCTTATACTTATATGTGGAATACCGGAGCTACCGGAGCCACGGTTAGCAATCTGCCCGAAGGCCTATATTTTGTGGTAGTAACGGATAAAAACAATTGCCAGGCGCAACAAAATGTGTTTATTAAAGAACCTAAAACCCTGAAAGTAACCACTCGAAAAAAACATCCCGGCTGCTATAATAGTTGCGATGGAGCGCTGGAATATGAAGTAAGCGGTGGTACGGCACCTTATACATACGAGTGGACGGGTACCGGCGCTACATCGGCAAAGGCGGATGCTTTGTGTGCCGGTTATTATAAAGTGTTGATTACGGATGCCGCCGGAAAAGATATTACCATTTACGATACGCTTTACAACCCCCAACCCATACCGCTAACGCTGGGTAAAGACCGATATATCTGTTTGGGACAACAAATTGATATGGACATTGCCATTGCTGGTTTTGGCAATATTAGCTATAGCTGGATGGGGCCTGGTGGCTTTAGCAGCAGCCTGGCTAAAGTAACGCTAAGCCAGGCAGGCACTTATTATGTAAAAGCCACCAATAGCAATGGGTGTGATGCCCGAGACACATTGGTGCTAACGGCCAGCAATATTACCATTGCTAATGAATTTGCATTACCCACACAGGTTTTTGCCGGCGAGCCCATTGTGGTGGTCAACACTTCTAACCCGGCGCCGGATAGTGTGCGCTGGATATTGCCACGCGAAGCTTCGGTGCATAAAAAAGGAAATGAATCGGCGGAGTTTGTGCTGCCAACGGGTTTGTACGAAGTAACATTAATTACTTATAAAGGAATGTGTGCTGCCGAACAAACCAAGAAGCTGGCGGTAGCACCTCGATCTGAGCTGGAAGATGTGGGTAAAACACGCAATCCTTTTGTAAAGGTTTTTAGTATGAACCCTAATCCCAACAACGGAAACTTTACGGTAAAAGTGGAGCTGGAAACAAAAGCATCGGTACAATTAAAAATGTTTGATGTAGAAAACAATAAAGTGTATTCCATTACGTATCGATCGGGCGCAGCCAGCTATACCATTCCGGTAAGTATGAGCCTGGCCAAAGGCACGTATGTGCTATTGCTGGAAACACCGAAAGGAAGTGAGAATTTGAAAGTGATTATTTTGTAGAGAGAAGGGGATGGCGAGAAGCTAGTGTCATTAATCATAAAGTGGCTGTCAGGCTGAGCTTGCCGAAGCCCGTTCAACACCCCTTCGGCAAGCTCAGGGTGACAATCGACACAACATTTTACGATTAACACAACACTAGTGGGAAGCTCTCACAGAGGCTCGGAGGCACAAAGGATATTATGAGTTATGAATTTGGAATCACAACTGTGCCTTCGTGCCTTTGTGAGAAAATATAAAAAAAACGAATGATAAAAACGCTATCAAGGCTGTTATATATTACAATGCTGGTGCTGGTATGCGGTGCGGCTATTGCCCAGATTTCTCAATATCCGGTAACCGGCAACCTGTTTATAAAGCCGCCGTACAGCGCCAATTTGGGCGATTACGCCAACCCCATGCTGGACAAACTTAGGCTAAGCCTGACGCTGAACGACATTAACCTGTCGGGCAAGCGGGTAGAGCTGCGTTTTTTCATCAAACAACAAGGGCGATTGCTGGCGCAAAGCGCACCAGTGGTGGTAAATGCACCGCAGCTTATTTTAGATGGTGGCGTGCCGCAACAACTTACCCAAACCGAGCTGGCGCCTTTTTTAGATACGAAAACCTGCAAGGCCTGCCGCAAATATATTACAGCAAGGGTCTGCCCGAAGATGTGTACAGCATGGGCTTTGAAGTGTATGACCAAGCCACCGGCAACCTGCTAAGCGCACCCATTTCGCAAATGTTTTGGCTAATGCTCAACGATCCGCCGCTGCTGTACCTACCCGCCGATAAAAGCAATGTGCCCGACATAGCCACCACCGGAGCCATCCAGTTTCAATGGACGCCACGCACCACACAAGCCAGCCATACCGAGTATGAATTTACCCTTTGTGAATTATGGGACGATGGCGGCGACTATTACCAACAGTTTTTGGCAGCCAACCCTTTTTATACCACTACTACTAACAACACTACCTTTTTTACACCAATGCCGAACGGCTGCTGCTGCCCGACCGCACTTATGGCTGGCGGGTAAAAGCCAAAGCCAAAGAGGGTTTTGAAGATATTGGCCTGTACCGACAAGATGGCTATAGCCAAATATTTATTTTTAAATACGGTGCAACATGCCAACCCGTAGAACAACTATTTGGCGAACCCAAAAGCTCGGAAAGAATATTTGTAGAATGGCAGGCACCCGCCAAAAGTTTTAATGCCTGGGCGGAGCTGGCATCCGATCAGGTTTACAAAGTATCTTACCGCAAAGCAGGCAGCTCCCCTTCAGGTGGGGGTGCGGCTTGGCCTTGGCACGAAGAAGAAACCGGCGATACCTATTTTCATATTACCAACTTAGAAGCCGACACCGAATATGAAATAAGAATAGGCAATGTATGCAATAGTGGCACGGCCTTTAGCGGACTTAATAACGGTGCCACCATTACTTACACCAATCCCATTATTGTACGCACTTTACAAAACGGCCAATTGCCGGGTATTAATTGTGGCCAGTTGCCACAACATGACCTAAGCAACCAAACCCCCATTGCCCACCTAAAAGTATATGATATTGTAAAAGCCGGAGATTTTCCAATTACCCTTACCACCATTGCCAACGATGGTGCTGGCCGCTACAGCGGAGCCGGTTGGGTACGTGTACCCTGGATGGGCAACACCAAAATAAAAGTAACCTTCCGCGGCATCAAAGTAAACACCGATTACAAACTAATTGATGGTTTTTTTGAAACAACTTATAATGCGGATGAGAATTTGATATCGAATGTGGAAGAGGAAGTGGCGAAGATTGAAGAAACTGTAAACGATGTTGTTGAAATTTTTGAGGAGATCAAAAAGCTGATAAAAGAATACAAGGGTACAGAAAAAGATAAACAGGATATAACAGAAGCCAAGGCAATTGTTGACGATCAGTATTCCGGAATGATAAGCAGCCCTTACCTTACACCGGCTCAAAAAGCAGCTTTAGCAAAAAGTTATGAAGAAAATAAAGGAGGCTATGATGCTTTAAGTAAGGGTGATGAATGTGATAGCACAGCGTCCAACGCTTCGGCCGGAGGCCCAGCTTATGCTGAGTGGTTCGTTCCTGTATCAGGATATGATTGCCATAAAGCAAAAGCCACCACGCTGGCAGATGCTTTAATTACAGCCGCCAAACAGGAGCAGGAGGCTATGAGCAAAGACCTTGTTTATACTGCCAAAAAAGAAAGTAACGAACTGGCTGCGGATAACCTTAAACCTGCAATAGGCCTTAGCCCTAATGGTAAAATTATTGCAGGCATCCAATCCAACAAAGGGTTGGTGCCACTTATCAGCAAAGAGCATCTTTATTTTATCATTGGCTTTTCTATATATGAAAACAACAAAGAAGTTGATAAATATATATGGAAGCAGAACGATAGGAAAGATTGGGGTTATTACGATTCCAAAATGAAGAAGTTGGAAATATCAGATGAAACATCCAACCGGAAAGTGTATGTGTACAGAGATATTGGTAACAACTGTACTTATGAGCGACAGCTGATAGACTGGGACAACACAGCAACAACGGCAACTGCCAAAGCTGTTGTGGAATCAAAAATTATAGAAAAGAATTGGATCAAAGAGCGTTTGTTTAATGCAGATGGTTCTTGCGCTGTTGCGTTTATTAAAGAAATAATAACAAGGGAAGATAGTGAAGCCTGTAAAGATGCTGCATTTATTGAGGCCGGTTACGATAAACTAATGGCGTACGTAAATAGGGCAACCTTTAAAGATGATGATGTTGTTGCAGCCATCAATAGTGTTTGTTTAAGTTCCATCCGCAAATTAAAGTATGCCGAAATTATCAGGCTGTTTAAACCGCTGGCTGCTTCCTCCGAAATAGATGAAGCAAAAGAAGTGGCTTTATTAAGATTGATGAATGCGCTGAATACAACAGACTATGAGAAGTTTTTTGGTTTGTTGGAAGAGAACAACAATGCGCTACTCATAAATCTGGTTAAGCGCATGCACGATGGTATAGCTATTTATAGTGCATTGAGGGGCGAAAAAAACAGCTATACCAATTTTATTGGGGCGTTGGTGTGGATGTTTAAAGAAGCTCCGGAATCTATTGAAAACAGATGGCCGGAAAACATAGATGATTTTGCAAGGGTAACCATAAACCTAAACCCGATTGATTACACCAGCGATACGGGGTCTCCTTATTTTCAGACCTATACTTCTAAGCATAACAATGGAACGTATAAGGAAGAAACCGGAGAAATTGTAATTAATGATGTGTACACCACTCATGTTTTTTCTCAGGGTGCGTATGGTTCAGTAAAAAAGAATGAAGAGATAGCAACAGTTTCTCCGCTCACCCCTATTGTTATTATCCCGGATAAAGGAAAATTGCCGCTGATTAAAACAGCTTTGGGAGAAAATAATTTAAGCAATGATGCGTATATCGTACCGGCAATTTTCTTAAAATATAATAGCGATAAAATTCGTAACGATTATATCGAAAAGGGCATAGTAACCACTTTGGATGTTGCTACCATTGCATTAAGCGGAGGTACAGCATTGGCCGCCAAAGTAAACTGGGTGCGCCGTGCATGGGCGATGGCAGAAGTAGTAGGCGCAGTGGGTAATATAGCGGTGAATACGCAAACGGTAGATCCTAATAGTAGTCTCGGCAAAGCCATTAACGCCTATAATCTGGGCATGGGGATTATTGGGTTGAAGAATGTGGCTGTTGGTGGGTATAAATTTGCAAAGAGTATACCGGATCGTACTAAAGCCCTTTTGCAAGACAATAAGGGGTTGAGGAATCTGTTGTTGACAAAATATTTGGATTATAGAATCTCAATAACCAAACTTAAAAATTCCGATGAATGGAATAATCTTTCGGCAGAGGTAAGACAAAATATAGTTAAGCAGGAGAAAGCCTTTATTGACATAACAGATGCAAAGAACATTCCTAATGATAATTGGGGAGTGTCTGATAATGTTTTCATAAATGGTAAGACCAAACAGGATATTCTAACTATTCCAAAAGGAGAAAGACCCCTACCGGAAACGTATTTGAGTGCAAATTATATACAACAGCATTTGAAAGAGTTTGAAGGTGGAGTTACAAAAATCTCTGCAAGTCCTCCATCTGGTTCGGTAGGGCCACTAAGTGGTACATTTGTTATGCCAAAAAACAGGCGGATTTATTGATAGGGCAATCAAATGGCAATATTTCAAAGTTGGAAGAAATACTAGGGTTGGAGAAAGGGATTCTTGGCAATAATCCTGTAAGAATCGATGTCGATAATCCGATTGGTTTGAGATTGCCAGACGGTAATGAATTAGGAGCAAACCCTTTATGGATACCTGGTGGTAGGACAAAGGGTGGAATATTGGAAGCAACTGTCAACCAAATACAACAAGGTACATATAGTGTTCATTATATTTTAAAATAAATTATTTTTATGATTGAAGATACAATATTAAAAGATTATGGCTGGTGTCATATTTTGCAAAAAGGCAATAAGTATTTTATTAAATATGATTTAGGGGGATTGTTGTTCAAATGAAAGAAATCGAAGTAAACAAGGAGCAAGCAGAAAAGGCTATGAAAAGCCAAGTAGAGGCAGAAATCGTGATTAGGCAGTTTCTATAACATAGATATAAATAGCATAAGCAGGAGAAAGCCTTTATTGACATAACAGATGCAAAGAACATTCCTAATGATAATTGGGGAGTGTCTGATAATGTTTTCATAAATGGTAAGACAAGTGAAGATTTTTAAGTATTCCTAAAGGAATTAGACCCTTACCGGAAACTTATTTAAATCCTAGTTATATACAACAGCATTTAGCTAAGTTTAACGGTGAAGTTTCTTGCTTGTCATTTGAAAATTCATTTAATGATTATGGACAGGTAGGTAGAGATGATGGCCTATTTATAATGCCAAAAGTAGAAATGGATAATCTTTTGTCAAGAACAGGGCGAGAAATTTCAAAAATTGAGGATGAGTTAGGTATTCCAAAAGGAATATGGCTTTCAAGGTTAGCAAAAAATGATAAATTAATTAGGGTCGATATAAAAGTCACTTCTAACTCTAAATTAAGAATACCCACAGGTAATGAAATTGGGGCTGATGAATTATTATGGATTCCTGGTGGAAAAACTTTTGGAGGTGTTTCAGAGGCTATTATAGATCCTGTCAAAAAAACTGATGTAAATAATTATAAAATTGAAATTATAGTTCAATGAAAACAAAAGAAGAAATTTTAAGTGGGTTAAATTATACAAGAAATTCGGAAGAGTATAAAATTATCAAAACAGCTTTTTGGGGAGGAAATATAATGAATTTGATTTTAGGCAAATATCCATATCGCATATATGAAGAGTCAGCAAACATCAATGCTTCACAAATAGTATGGACATTTCATGCAATGTTAATAGATAACGAAATAAGCATTGAAAAAATTGATAAAGAAATCAACAATATTGAAATAACTGAAAGTAATGTGTGTCAATTATTGTACTTTATCTATTTGTGCAAAATAAAACAAAGTAAAGATGATTTTTTAGTATTTCACTATTCTAAACTTTATGAAATTATAAAAGAGAGAAAAGAACTATTCAAGCAAATCAAGTGTTACGATGGACTAATTTATAGGATAGACTCCTTTGGCTAAGCTTACTCTCCTACCAATAATGAAAAAATGTTCCATATCTACGTTTATACCAATAGGCCGGAGCTTGGTATATCGCAGGGAGTTTGGGAGATTACAAAAGTGCGAATGGGCATCGGAAACCGGTGGAGATGGTTATGAAGAGTATAAAATATATCAGAAAGTAAAATGGGAAGATCCTGTTTTTCTGAAGCCGTTTGATATGGTGTTGCTTACAGACGATTCAGACTTTGATCTAATCAATGGCATATCCGATGCTGATAAGAAAGTTCCGGTGGTTCCTGTTATACTGCTTTATTACGCCAAAGAAAAGGGAGTAGAGGCTAATCTAAAACAGTACTTGCAAAATACTTTAGATGTTGCAACGCTGCTTGTTCCGGTTACTAAAATAGCGACGGGTCCAAAATGGCTTGCCAAAACATTTACCTTTGTAGATAAGTGGAGTAAAGTAAATGCGGGGGCTAACTTGGCAATAAACAACAGCCCGCTGCAAGACATACCGGAGCTAAAAACCACTTTAGATGCTTACAACGCTGTAACAGCAGCAATGAACATTACGTCATTGGCTGGGGCAATAGGTAAAGGCACAATAGCGAAATTCTTTAAAGAGCTTGATAATCCGGCAGCCAAAAAAGCATTGTTAGTCCAAGCCAAAAACGGCAGCGATGATGCAAAAAAGGTGCTGGATGTAGAAGCGGAATTGAAAGTTTATAGCGAAACGAAGCTGGGAAAAGATTGGTGGAAGGGAGTGGGGAGTTTGGCTCAATATGCTCAACTAAGAAACTTTTTAGGAAATGGAAAACTAAAAGCATATTTAAATAATCAAGAGCTTGTAGATTACGAGAATTTATTAAAAACAGCGCATGAGGACGTGTTGAAAATAATGGACAAATTCAAAAATGCTGATGAATTTGCAGAAATGACACGAGGGTATAAAGATAACCCTACAGCTTTCACCAGTGCAATAAAGGATGTAGAATCTTTTAATGGGACACATGGTTGGTTGAAGTTTTGGCAACTAACACCTAAAATGGAAAATTCTTTAAATGCAATTTCGCACTTAAAAATGGAAAATAAAATTGCTAATGTGGGCAATGCTACCGACATACAGCTAGCTTCAATCCATGCGTACACAGCTAATGGAGATTTTGTAAACGTCCCGTATCGTTATAATCCTACATGGTTTGGGAAATATAATACAAGAGCAGTAAAACACATAAATGAAGGATTAGACGAGTTAAGAAAAATACCAGAAAGAGTAGCTAAAAATGAAGAAGTCTTTAGTGGTAAAACATTCTCAAAGGTCAATTTTGAAAGTAAGTTTGTGGGCAAGAATAATACGATACACTCTTATAATGGTTATATGTCTACTTCTAAATTAGAAAGTGTAGCCGAAGGATTTATAGTTGAAACTAAAAAATGGGCAACAGGAGGTGAAGAAAAAATTGCTGTAATTCAAAGGGTAATTCCAAAGAATGGGGTTTATATTGATGACATATCTGACTGGGGTAAAAATTTGGGGAAGATAAATCATCCCACTTCTGATATTAGAATTCAAGTACAAGAAGAGGTTTTATTAAACTCTCAAAAATTAAAACAAGTGTCTGAACCCATACCTGCGATTGAAAATGGAGTGCAAAAAACTATTGATGGAATGAAAGTGTATTATGTCGATTTTGTAGAAATTTTATAACATGAAACGAATAACGAAAGAAGAGTTACCTGAAATATTAACAGACGATATTATAAATATTTTAGTTGAAATGGCATTGGAAGACCCTAAGTTAACTTTTGATTGGGCAAATGTTTCTGACTTACTTGAAGAGAGGGGGCAATTAAGGGTTATTTTGGACAAGGTTAGAGCGATTAAAAAATCTAGCGAACAGGCCAAAGAAAATGCTAAAAGCGAGGAACAGAAAAGGTTAGAGGCGGAGCATAATAAAAAGGCAGAAGAATTAGGGAGGCTTTTTTTGAGGAAAATGGATATTATCCTTTTCAAGGCAACATGGGTGAACCTGAAACACCAAAAGAATTCAAAGCTAAATACGGAGTGTGGCCTTCAGGTCATGATAAAAATGGTAATAAGATTTAAGTGGTTTCCCAAAAATAGCGACGGGTCCAAAATGGCTTGCCAAAACATTTACCTTTGTAGATAAGTGGAGTAAAGTAAATGCGGGGGCTAACTTGGCAATAAACAACAGCCCGCTGCAAGACATACCAGAGCTAAAAACCACTTTAGATGCATACAACGCTGTAACAGCAGCAATGAACATTACGTCATTGGCTGGGGCAATAGGTAAAGGCACAATAGCGAAATTCTTTAAAGAGCTTGATAATCCGGCAGCCAAAAAAGCATTGTTAGCCCAAGCCAAAAACGGCAGCGATGATGCAAAAAAGGTACTGGATGTAGAAGCGGAATTGAAAGCTTATAGCGAAGCGAAGCTGGGAAAAGATTGGTGGAAGGGGGCGGGGAGATTTATTGCAAAAACAGGCACAGAGCTGCGAACTCATCTGTCTACTATCATAACTAAACCAGCAGGCGTACCCTACAATGGTAATATGTATAGGTATATACCAGCCAAACATGCAGATAATGCCGCTAATGCTAAAGCTATTATTCAAACGGCTTCGTCAGATATTGATAATCGCTTTAGGAGGTAATGTTCCAGACGTGTTGTTTTACCAATTTTTCATTATTAAATAGCTGGTTTTCAACAAAAAAATATACTTTCATTTTTCTTTCAAAGGTGGTGCTAACCCACCTTTTGTTATTTATTTCGCCAGAAATAGGCTGTTCTGTGAATAATATGCTTCATGCTGTTTCAGACGTGTTGGTGGCAATTTAGCTATCCCCGTCCGACTGGTCATCCGAGCGGATGCCAACTTTAAAAAAAAACGAATGATAAAGATGCTATCAAGGCTGTTATATATACTGCTGCTGTTTTGCAGCGTAGCCAAGGCGCAGATATCTCAATACCCTGTAACCGGCAACCTGTTTATAAAGCCGCCGTACAGTGCCAACCTGAGCGATTACGCCAACCCCATGCTAGACAAACTTAGGCTGAGCCTGACGCTCAACGATATCAACCTTTCGGGTAAGCGGGTGGAGCTGCGTTTTTTCATCAAACAACAAGGGCGCATGCTGGCGCAAAGCGCACCGGTGGTAACCAACGCACCGCAGCTTATTTTAGACGGCGGTGTGCCGCAACAGCTCACCCAAATTGAGCTGGCACCTTTTTTAGATACGAAAACCTGCAAGGGCTGCCGCAAATATACTACAGCAATGGCCTGCCCGAAGATGTATATAGCATGGGCTTTGAAGTGTATGACCAAGCCACCGGCAACCTGCTAAGCGCACCTATTTCACAAATGTTTTGGCTAATGCTCAACGATCCGCCGCTGCTGTACCTACCCGCCGATAAAAGCAATGTGCCCGACATAGCCACCACCGGAGCCATCCAGTTTCAATGGACGCCACGCACCACACAAGCCAGCCATACCGAGTATGAATTTACCCTTTGTGAATTATGGGATGATGGCGGCGATTATTACCAACAGTTTTTGGCAGCCAACCCTTTTTACACCACTACTACTAATAGCACCACGCTTTTTTACACCAATGCCGAACCCCTGCTGCTGCCCGACCGCACTTATGGCTGGCGGGTAAAAGCCAAAGCCAAAGAAGGTTTTGAAGATATTGGCTTGTACCGACAAGATGGCTATAGCCAGATCTTTATTTTTAAATACGGTGCAAAATGCCAACCCGTAGAGCAACTGTTTGGCGAACCCAAAAGTTCGGAAAGAATATTTGTAGAATGGCAGGCACCAGCCAACAGTTTTAATGCCTGGGCTACACCTCCTCCTTTGGGGAGGCCGGGAGGGGGCCGTATAAAGTAAGCTACCGAAAGGCTTCCTCCCCCTTCGGGGGAGGTCAGGAGGGGGCTGGTGCGGCTTGGCCTTGGCACGAAGAAGAAACCGGCGATACCTATTTTCATATTACCAACTTAGAAGCCGATACCGAATATGAAATAAGAATAGGCAATGTATGCAGCAGCAGCACGGCCTTTAGCAGCCTAAACAGCGGCGCCACCATTACTTACAGCAACCCCATTATTGTACGCACTTTGCAAAACGGCCAATTGCCGGGTATTAATTGCGGGCAACTGCCACAAACCGACCTGAGCAACCAAACCCCCATTGGCAGCCTGAAAGTATATGATATTGTAAAAGCCGGAGATTTCCCAATTACCCTTACCACCATTGCCAACGATGGTGCTGGTCGCTACAGCGGCATTGGATGGGTACGCGTGCCATGGATGGGCAATACCAAAATAAAAGTAACCTTCCGCGGCATCAAAGTAAACACCGATTACAAACTAATTGATGGTTTTTTTGAAACCACCTATAACCCGGATGAGAATTTGATATCGAATGTGGAAGAAGAAGTGGCGAAGATTGAGGAAACTGCCACGCTAATTATTGAAGGAGTAAAAGAGTTGATTGATTTTTTAAAGAAAAAAGCAGAAGCGGTCAATTCAGCCGTTGACAGATTAAAGCAGGATAAACCTTTAACTGACGCAGATAAGGCAATATATGAGGAGATTATCAATGATAACAGTTCTTCGTCGATTATAGAAAAATATCTGGGCGAAGCCGCTAAAAAGGAATATGAAGCTGCGCAAAAATTAGTAAAAGAAGTAATAAACAATAATGATTGCGCCAGCGGCAAAAAAGTAGAATCAGAAAAGGGTAAAGGATCGACAACTATAACAAGCTATTTATACGTACCAAATGATTGTATAGAAAAATCTGAAAAAGCACGGGATATACTAAAAGAGACTGCAACAGCGCTGGCTACAGCCACAGAAACTATTGGCGAAATAGAGAATTTAAAGTACAGATGTATTTCGGCATTAATCTCTAAGCCAGATGCCAAAGAGACTTACCTGACTCCATGGGGCGGCGCAATAGCACTTGATGAAGATTTTATGCCGTATGCTTTTCAGGGCGCCGAAGGTTCTTCAGAAAATAATGTGCCGCCGGGTGCACTGGTCATCTTTAAAAAACTTTCTACAGGGCAATACTATTGGGTGTCGCGCAATCCTAATTTAAAGAAATACTGCCTTATGGATGCAGACGGCAACCTGCTTATAAAAAACAGTTTTTATGAGCATAAAAATGAGTCGGTTGACAATGCGCTAAAAATATTGATTGATGGTAATTGTAACTACAAATTAGTAAGAGGTGCAACAGAGGTTGCAAACGGTAACTACGAATCATGCAAAAATTGTTTTGACGCTAAAGGAAAAATTGTTGACGCAGGTAATGCAACGAGCAATAAGCCCGTCAACAGCGAAATCTACAACTACGCTACAACCCTTACTCAAAGCGATCTAGATCAGCTAAAATCCATGTCGGGAGCGGTAGAAGCTAAGACGAATATAAAAACGGTTGTTTACCTGACGGATGAAAATAGCAAAGACAAAATTGCGGCAATACAAGCGCATTTAAAAGCTCCCAAAGAAAATGAGTTGGTGTTATGGGCGCATAAAAACGCCAATGGAAAGTGGAAGATTAAAATGGCCTTAGGTAATGGCACGCACAAAAGTAAGAAGGGTGAAAACATTTCTCCGTACTTACAGGCTTTGGCCAAAGTATTACCAGACTTAGGCGATGTGGAATTTAATATTCTGACAGCCATTTTAGACGGTATAGCAGGAATGATAGACGAGCTGATTATTCCGCAGCGATTTTATAATCCGGATGCTCCGGAATATAATGATATACCATCGAGGATTTATTCGTTAGTTTCTTTATCTATAATAAAAGATGAATTAAGTCAGGCCATTACAAGCGATACAAAGTTTAGCGGCTATACAAACAAGTACTCCATTAGTCGTAGCGAGTTTGCTTTTGCCTGTGGTGTGTGGAATGGGTTTGCAGGTACTGTAAGCGGTATCACATCAAGCGGTTCAATAATCATAAAGCTAATTACTAACGAAGATAATACTCGAAGTAAACTGTCGGAAGCCGTTAAGCAACTAAGCTGGCAGCAAGTAAAAGCAATGGGCGGTGCGCTATGGGATAAGTACACGGCAAATGCTTGCATGATTACTTACGGAGCCGGCGAGGTTGGTTTCGTAGTAGTGTCAGCCTTTATCGGCGCTGCCGAACTTAAAGGTGTATCTACATTTATCAATACGCTTGATAAAATGGATGCAGTAGGTCAGGTGATGAACGGGGTGTTTAAGATTTCGGGTAAAGTATTAAAGCCGGTGTTGGGTGCTTCAGGTAAAGGGATAAAGTACGTATTACAAGAAGGCGTTAACTTTGTTAGAGATAGTAGGCTTGTTGTTAAAGCATCACCTAATTTGTATTGCGGCTTTCCTTTATTCAATATTAAATTTATCAAAAAAGGTGAGCAGTTTACAGAAAGTGAAATTGCATCCTTAACAACTAAAGTGGACGCAGCTATTGCCCAAGAAGGCGGGCTTGAAAAGCTTCCAGTTGATGAGAATGGTAATAAATTGGTTGAGATTGATGTTGAAGGGGAACAGATAACTGCGGTAATAGGAAATGAGGATGGACTGAGTAAGGTTAGTGATGTTGTTAGTGGGGCGGGGAGTGTGACAGCATTACTTGCCAAATGGGATAATTTGACCATTTCGGAAGCAAAGAGTTTATACAGACAACTGAATAAAACTGAAATCAAAGGAACAAAAACAATAGTTTCGCAATCAAGTATTTTAGCTGAAATTGACGCCAGTAATTCATTAGTAAATCCGTATAATTTTGCTCACCCTATTGAGGATATCATTTTAAATAGCGAATCTATTTTTGTCAGGGTACATAATTCATGGAATCCTAATCGTCCATGGTTAATTTCGATAGAAGAATTTAGAGCGTTTACTTCGCAGGATGATATGATTAAGAAATTAGCTTTGCCAATTATTGGCGATGCAGGTAAAGTAGTAAAACCAGTTGAAATATCCATTGTTAAATTACCTGTCGGCACTAAAATAAGGAAAAGTGTAGCAAGGCCACAGGATTGGCCCGGACAGGGTCATCTGCCTGGCGGAGCGGTGCAGTTTGAAATTAGGGAAACATCTAACATTCGTAATTCATGGTTTAAACCAATGGGTAAAGTTTCTGATTATTTAAATTATGAGTAGTATAGCAATAGGTAATAATAAAATTGTCTTTTCAAACGAAACCACAATATCACACATTGAAGTATTTAAAAATGCAGTGTGTTTTTCTACTTGCCCTTTAGAGTCTGATTTAGATGATAGTAAAATAGAGACTCATCAAATTTGGAAAGAACGGTGTAAGAACAATCCAAGTGAATTATTTTGTTATAATAAAGAAGGATTATTAAAATGGAAGTTTTCAGAACAAAATGTAGTTGGTTTTGGGAAAATCATACCTGAGTTAGAAAAGGAAGAAAATTTTATTACTATAGAACATTATAGGAAATATTTAGAAAAATTTAAAGGAAAAGAATTATTGGAAGTCTACGTAGGTAGCTGGCCGTATGATTATAGGTACGTTATTGATGCTAATTCAGGAGAGATTTATGATAAGATGAAAGTGCGGTAAAAACAATGGGCGGCGCACTGTGGGATAAGTACACGGCTAATACTTGCATGATTACTTACGGAACCGGCGAGATTGGTTTTGTAGTAGTATCAGCCTTTATTGGCGCTGCCGAAATTAAGGGTGTATCTACATTTATCAATACGCTTGATAAAATGGATGCAGTAGGTCAGGTAATGAACGGGGTGTTTAGGATTTCGGGCAAGGTATTGAAGCCGGTGTTAAGTGCTTCTGGTAAAGGGATAAAGTACGTATTGAGAGAAGGTGCTACTTTTGTAAAGCGCATAGAGCTTAGGCCGGGTTCTAATTTGTATTGTGGGTTTGCTGCGGTAGAAGTAAACCTTAAGAATAAAATAGCTGCGGTTTCTGATAATAATCTTGCAGACAAAGTAAATACTGCTATCGCTGAAGAGGGCGGAGTTGAAAAACTCCCTGTGGATGAAAGTGGAAACGCCTTAGTTGGGTAATGTTCCAGATGTGTTGTTTTGCAAACTTTAGATGATTAAGTATCTGATTTTCAATAAATATTGTAACTTGATGTTCCTTTTGAAGTAATAGATTAACTTATATTTGTTGTATTTAATCCCAGAAATAATCGGTTTCTGTCAGCAAACTGCAACAAGTTGTTACAGATGTGTTGGTAGCGTTTATGATATTTGCAAAGTACTGCTGGTATATGCGAACTTTAAATTCAAAACCTATGGAGAACTTGTCATTAAGTGACAGATGTTACACTAACGAACTTGAGTGTTGGTCTTGTAAGTGTGTTACAATAAAATATGGAAGAACCGCATGCGGTGTTCAGAGAAGGCGATGTAAAAGTTGTGGCAAAACACGTGTAGCTCAATTTCAATATAAAGCCTATAACCCAAACATAAATAATTTAATAATATTGTTAACAAAAGAAGGGATGGGTATTCGCAGTACAGCCCGGGTGCTGCAAATATCAGCAACTACATTATTAAAAAGACTGGTAAGTATCGCACGTCCATTATCCTGTCCTGTTGTTTATAGAAATAAAACCTATGAGCTGGATGAGCTATGTACTTATGTAAAAAAAATCTCGATTGGTATGGATTGTCTATGCGTTAGACCAAACGACTAAGAAAGTTGTCAGTTTCACAGTAGGGGCAAGGACTTCACACACTTTAAAGGGTGTTGTAAAAACCTTAATTTTCGCTGATGCAAAAGCCATATATACGGACAGGTTAAAACAGTATGCTTCGCTAATTCCCTCAAAGGTGCATCAAAAAAGAAATTTGGTACCAATCATATTGAGCGTTATAATCTCTCATTGCGCACCCATTTGAAACGATTGGCAAGGCGTAGTATTTGTTTTACAAAAAGCCTGAAAATTTTGCAGGCTATTTTGAAAATATATTTTTGGGGTTGATTGAATATTTTAAAGCCCTCCCATTTGATGTTCAGATAACAGGAGGGCTTTAATGTGTAACGGATTAAGTATAATTTGTATCTACTTCTTTCTTTCCAGATGCAGTGTTACTACTGCTTTATTTACTTCAAAATCGATATCGGTAATACCCATTTCAAGAAGTTTGTCAAGTTCAATGTTTTGATAATTATCTTTTTCATCAAGCTTCAAAATAAGCAGCCCATTTTCAAGCCTGGCTTTTAATTCGGTTTTTACTCCATCGTCATCTAAGGTTAGAATATTGTTGGTAAACGTGTAATTTACATTGGCGGATGAAGAGCCGATCTGTGTTTGTAAAACGCCATCGGCAGAAAAGCTGTATGTATAACCTTCATTTTCGTTTCTAAGGGTTGTCAACAGATAATTCGTGAACTTTGCGTCATTGCTGGCTTTGTTGGTTTGAATGTCTTTGGCAGCAACGTCTTTAAATGTCCAGTTACCCACTATTGTTTCTGTTTTATTTTCGTCTTTATCCTTAGAACAGGAAGGTAAAATAGATGAAAAAATAATTGCCAGCACTGTCAAAATTTTAAGATGTGATTTCATATTATAGTTTTTTGTTTAAAAAGTGATTGAATCGATAAGCTTTAGCCGTGGTATAAACTGTTTACTATTTTAATTGATTTTCCTTGTTATTAAATATGAAGTTGACCTTGCTGGTAATAAGACCTCCGGGAAGCATGTAATTATACTGTAGTGTGTATAAACCCGGCTTTAATTCAGGAAACGTGCTGCCAATCATTTTCGTTACAAAGGGGCTTTGAAATGCCGGGCTTGCTAAATTATTGACATACATGTTCACCAATTTGTTTTGAAGATCAATAAAATCATTATAATAAGCAATGGACACAGAGTATAGATGAGGTAGTTTACTTTTAATATACTGATCGTTTACATTTGCCAGCAACCTGCCATAATACGCAGCATTAATTTCCGCACCGTTGCGCACAGGTGGTGTGCCGTTAATGGTCGTATCTCTTTGGAAATTTAAAGAAGGCACGTGAGGATAAGGTCTGTATATTAAAGGATTTATATCTGATACAAACCATTCGTCAATAGGGACAATAATTGGCTGAACCATTGGCTGATTAGCTGTTGTACTGACGCCTGTTAAATCCTCGATGCTAAAGCCTTCTGATGGTGCAACATTTGCGTAGAGTACTTTAATAGATGAGGACAAGGAGTCCGGAGTGGCCTGGATGGTTTTATTTTGCGTCTTATCATTCATCTTTTCGCTGAACGTATTATACATACTGGTCGCAAAATTGTAAGCAAGGAAACTTAGATTTTGCGCGGCTGCCATAGTGCCCGCTGCTTTATTACTGGCAATCTCAATATTACTACTGTCAGCAGTGATGTTTTCGGTTTGCTGTGTAATATTGTCTATAGCTCCCGCTTGTTTTATACCAGTGAAATTAAAACTGTAAAGTGTTTCAATTGCTAATTGCGGCAGGTTCAGATCAATGCGTTTATTGCTGCTGTCATAAACAAAAGAAAGCGTGTGGATCAATTGATCTTTACTAATCACATTCAATGTTTGTTTATAAGATTTGTCACTAAATAGGTAAGCCTGTCCTCGCTTTAATTGTACAAACCCTTTATCATATTCTTTCGGGAAAAAATATTTTTGTTCAACAGCCGGATAGGAATATTCAATATTGGTAAGGGGTATAGATTTTGGAGCAGTTCCGGTAACAAACGAAATTTGTTTTTCTTCCGTTATTTTTTGATTATTCTCATACACCAATGTCCATTGTCCTGCTTTCTTTTCTTCGAACTCAACGACAACCTTTGCGAGTATTTCGGTGTTAGGAGGAAGGATTTCAGCGCTTTCAAACATTACAGAAGTTTTTCCCTGGTTCCAAGTCAGTTTTCCTGAGATAGCTTTTCCGCCCTTTGTTGAAAGCGTATATTGCCCCAGTTTAATTCGATAGGTTTTATCACCTGTATCATCTGACATATCAAACTCCTTATCTACAGGCATATTAAATACTGCCTGCGGTATCGCAAATACATCCACATTGGTATTTTTATCGGTTGGTGTCATATCAGAAATAATAGCAATGCCATTAATTGGATTACCTCCGTCTACCAGCTCGCACTTTTCACCGATCACTACTTTAAACCTGAAGTTTCCTTTCACCAACCCACCTAAAACACTGAAATACCCACCTACATAACCGCGGAACCATGCAGGATTAGGTAACATGGCCTGCATCAGGACGGCAGCTCCGGCTTTTATGATTGGAATATTTTTATTAATCTTAAAGATCTTTACGCGAATGCCCAGTTCTCCCTGAAGATATACGTATGATTGCCCGCTTGCATACCAACCGTTCATGCCAATTGGGCCGCTACGTCCTTTACACTGGGCATCTCCATAATCCTTTAACATAATGTCAAAGCCTAAACCAGCTTGGAAACTGGCATAAAACATAAGAAAGCGCAGATCCCCTGTATTGATAGAAATGTCGGCACCAAAGGCGAAGCCCGCGCCGTCATTAAGCGTATTTAGCTCACGCATATAATCTAACTCTTCAAGGCTTACTCCTAAAATATCAGCGACAATAGCTGGCGGTGGAGGTGCATCAGGTATTTGTTTGCCAGTTACAAAATATCCACCCGCTTCAATGCTTATAGATCCGATACCGATTTTTAAACCCAGACGGTCAGTTGGCGTACCCATATAAATGTACCAGTCATCGGGCGCAAAGTGCATAACCGCCCAGCCAGCTCTTCCTTTGCTGGCTCGCCCTTTAATAATTCCTCCGGCTATATTTACATACAGATCGAAAGTAGAATGAAGCGTTTGGTTCAGAAAATCATAATTGATGCCCACTAATGCGCCTATGGCACCTTCAGCGGCAATGTCGTCTTCTCCAAGAGAGAAAGAGTTTGCCAGGTTGTCAAATTTACCGTTAAGGATATTATTTTTAAACGCATTTTCCTTTCCCTTAACGAGTGTGGAAAATTCTTTAAGATTGCTTTTAAGGCTGCTCATAAGCTTTTCGCCCACATATTTTTGAGATAGTTCATCGGAAGGAAGTATAAAGGCTTTTCCAAAAAAGCCAATATTGGCAAGTCCTCCAGAAGAGGTAAACATCATTTCCAGGCCAATCTCTCCTTTGCAGAGCTGCTTGGCGGCCACGCTAAAACCTACCCGAGCTCTAAATCCCAGACCCATGTCTGGATTTGGAATAAAGCCGATAGCGGTGGGGCAAATGGAATCCGCCACAACCATGGTAGCAGACCGTTCCATATGATAGGAGGCGCCACCACCTAATCCGATAATGTTAAATATGCCAATGGGAATGGTGAAGCCAGTGGCCATAGCATCTACATACCAGTAACGAAATATTTCTGTGTCGCCTGCTTGAAGAGGTTTACTGCCAAAGGCGGCTTTAGCATTTACTTTTACAGCCTTTGTGGCCAGCCCTACTTCCAGGTCAAGCGCCCCTTCAAAGCCAGTCCCCATAATAGGATGGTTGCGATTGAAACGGACAAACCCATCGAGTTTGAACTTGTCAAAATTTGCTTTTACGATCAGGTCATTAATTCGAAGCGCCTTATATTGAAATTGAACACCTTGCCCTTCGTTAATTATTTCTCCAATAATGTCCATCTTGGAGGCTGCACTTATCTTATTTTCCATGATGTTTACCTTTATACCGAAAGACAAGGCAACATTTTTGGATTGTATCGAAAGTCCTACATCAAATAATACAATTGGGAAGTTGGATATTTTCGCTGAATCTTTATAGCCAAAATATTTTACCTGAAGGAAAGGAGCTTCGGTTTGTAATACCAGTTGTTGAAATTCCAATCCTTTAATAGTAGCAATTGGTTTGCCTTCGGTATCTGAATTATTTTCTCTTTTCACTTCTATTCCCATGCTACCGTTTAGCACAGCCCTTGGCCGGAACTGGTCATCCTTTACAAAAAGCTCAATATAGCTGTCTGGCGTAATGCGGGCCTTTGCCTGCCAGATATCAAAGTTTAGATCACTTTTTGTGATAACACGCATCAGGTATTGATTTCCTTCACTAATAATAGCCTGGTAAGCAAATGAGGAAGACGGTTTTAGGGAACCAGTTTCACTTTGCTTTGAAATAGGAAGTGCGATGTAGCCTTCAAAGCCTGCAGCTATCAGCCGGTTAGTTCGGATATTTAAAGAAAACCTGTCAACGCTAAAAGCCCAGCCAGATGCGCTGCCTCTATCAAGTATATTGGTTGCTTCGAAATTGCCACTAATCCCCATATTGTCGATCAACATGTTTTCTGCACTAAAAGTTATGGGCCGGTTGTTGCCTTCCTTTTGAAACTCTTTGGGTAATGATATTTCTAATTGGGAAACGTAAACACCTTTCCATAAAGCCTCGTTTCCGGGAACGAGGTTTTCATAAGCAGTTGGAAACCTTACTTGTGATGAATTCTTGACATCGCTGAAATCAAAAATAGCGTCTTTTACAACGATTGGAAATTTTTCAAGCCCCCTGATAGCAAAGGGTTGCATTGAAAATTCCGCAATAATATCACTCCAATCTGTTACTACTGTTTTAAACGAACCTCTTACCCTGTTATCAGAAACCGTATCAGCTATGTTATCGTCATTTACAGGTACCAGCAGGTTTTTAGGAAACAGGACATCTGCCGCTAATCCAATTTCCTCAATACCCTTGCATTCGAACTTAGCATAGGTGTTGTATAGGTTGTTTGCCGAATAGCGCATATCATTACCGCCCTTAAGTGTTAACAGCAGATTTCCACCGTTAAAAGGTATATTGAAATCTCCCAGCAATACAAGTTGTGCATCGCCAATGATGCCGCCATCATGCGAAAGTTTAATATTGTCTGCTCCGAAAAATATTTCGTAATTCCGGCCAGTTGTTTTATCAATCTGTGGCAATTTCACTTTACAGAATACAGTCAATTCGGTGAAAGAGACCGTAAACCTTGCTTTGCTAACGGCTATTGTTACGTCTGTACTACCAAATTTATGATTAAGCCCTACCGGAAGTTCGGATAAATCATTAGGAGAAATATGGTCTACATACCGGCCTGTGTTCATTACTTCTAACAAGGCGCTCACTGCCTGGCTGCGTCTTGTTAATATAGAAGTGTCTGTTACATTATGTTTTTTAAATAGCCCGATGTGAATTCCGGTGCAGTTGCTGAAGCATCAAATATTTTTTTCCTTTAAGCAGTCGATTCAATGCAGCAAAGTCACGGCTATTATTTGCCTTTGTTGGTTCGTTTGTTGGAACTTTGCGAGTGTTATTATTTAAGAGTGAATCGCTATTATGAGCCCATGCAGCCGAAGCTAAGAGCACGAGTCCTACTAAAAGGAGACTCTCTAATAAAAGTTGGCGCTTCATACAATAGTATTTAGAATTTGTGTGGATTGTCATAGTTTAGTCACAGTTATAAACTCATTTTGATAAAGTATAGCTATACCCTGCAGTTGCCGTAAAGTAGGTGCCGCTGCCTGTTTTATTGTTTTTTTCTGTTGCCAAACGGCACTAAAATTCAGGTTATGTCTTTTTGCGAAATTAGCAGTAGCATTAGCTCTTGCGTTAACAACGGTTACCTTTGTTTCGCCGTTCTTGCTGGTATTATATCCAACTCCATAATTAGTCCGGAGTACATTTTTTAAAAGAGACTTTGATATATTTATCATGGGCCCCCAGGTGTTTCCAGAAAGGAGCGTTGCATAGTTATAGGAATAGTTAATACCCGAAGATATATTCAGTCCGTTGGAAGGGAATGATAAAGTATAATTTAGGCTTCCGTTTACAAAGCGTGTTGCTTCTCCTTTCCTGATAATGTCTGCTTTTCGGTTGGCTGTTTCCATAAAATTTAGGACGACAAACAATTGCTGCGATCTGCTTTTGCTTTGTTCAAGGGCGTAATTTATATTCAGACCTGCGTTTTGAGAAAGTTGTGTAAAATTCAATGTGTCCAGATTTTCGTAAGGACTGACCTGGTTGATGGCTTCAAATCCTGTTTGTAAGAAAGTATAGGCTTGCAGGTTCGAATAATTCAGCCCAATGTTAAATTTTTCAGATGGTCTGGCATTAGCAGTAAAGTTGAGCAAAAGCCTCCGCATATTACTTTGCTTGGTGTTACGTAAATCGTCTCTTTGAAGCCCTGCATTAATATTGGCGCTACCTTTTCCCCCCAGAAATTTTGTGCGAAATTCATCGTGATATTTTCGAGGTCGTTTGTAAAAAATACCCGCCGAGTGTTCTGTAGCCAGGATCGATTCTTTCGTAATTGACACCAATAACAGATTGGGCAAAAACATAATTCAGGCTGGTTCTAAAGGCATGAAAAACCTCGCTTGTTGGATTATTCGTTTTTACAAGACTGCCGAAAACGCCGGCTGATGTATTCAGAGAATCACCTTGGTAATGGGTGTTTTTGGTGAGTACGCTTAATCCATATTCTCCGTTTAAGGTTAAACGTTTGAACAGCTTATATCCCAAATCCAAAGAAACGGCAGTACCCTCCATCGGCGTAACGTTTGCATTGGCAGGTATTTGTATTGAAGGAATACTATTGACAGCATCTTTTGCGTGAAATATTGTTAGCCCGGCTTTTTTGCCTTGATCATTATATTCTACTTTAGCACCCCAACCCATTCGTTTGTAGGAAGGCTGACCAATACTGTCTTCTTTTATAGCTTTAGAAAACCGGCCGTACAAGCCCTGAGCCTTCCACGGGCCTTTGTTGTATTCCAATCCCCCTCCCGTATATTGAAATCCGTTGAGGGTGTACGGAGAGAAGGTTGTGGAGATGTCACCAATATGGGCGGTCCATTCTTTATATTTGGGGTGTAGGGCCAATCTGTTAAACTTAAAATTGGGATTGGTGTAATTTGCTTTCCTGTTGGAGTAAGAGAAAGTAAATGGCATCGAATATCCTAACAAATTAATACTAAGATTTCCGGTTGCTATCCAGCTAAAAGGCTGCTGCATATTAGATTCGTTGGCCGGTAATTGTGTAAACACACTGTTTAAAGCAAATCCTCCAGTAAGTTGGAAAGGGTTTTTGAGTTTCTCCTTTACATCTTTTTTTAAAGAACCGAGATCGGGAGCAGTGGTATAAGTTTGTGCATGCAAATCACAAAATATGTAAAATAAGCTTTTACAAAACAGTATAGTAAAGAGTATTTTTCTCATAAGTTTCCTAAAAGTTTCAAATCTGCCCGCTGAATTAATCGGGCCCTCACTATGGGTTTTTCATGATCTTGATATCAGCGATAATAGAACTCTGTTGCCCTTGATCTATAAACTGCTTAATTTTAACGGCGCCTTTTCTTCCATCTGGCGCTTTAAAAAGTACGATTCGGGGCAATAATGTATTGTCAAATGATGCGGCACCTTCTGTGTTTTGGTTGATTAAGATTTCCCGTAAAATCGAATCGTTATTCATTGCGTCAAATTGAGCCACAGATAGTGTGCTGGTACAATTACAATTTTCCTGTTTATTAATAACGTCAAGGGTAATAGCATTGGGGATTGGAGTAAAAGTGTATTGTCCTGCCTCTGATGGAGCAATGATTTTATTAAAAGTAAAAGAACTATTTAGGCCAAAGAATACGAAGTCTATTAAAGCGCCATTGTCATTATTCACCTCATTTGATTTAAGCACTTTGCCCAATCTTGAAGAAAAGTAACAGCCAACAGTATGCTGGGCTGTATTGATGCCTAACTTAACATCCTCGAATTGAAATAAATTTTCATTAGCCTTTAGTGTAAGTGTTTTTGAAATAGTTTTAGTTTTCTTGTCATTCGATGCTTGTAGCGTAATGATATAAGTTCCTGGTAAAGTAAATGTAACTTGAGGGCTGGCATCACGAGAATTGGTGCCGTTGCCATAATCCCACAAATACTGTGCAGCGCTTATTGACGTATTATTCAGGATAGCGGTGAATGGAACCTGCATGTCATTATCAGCGGGGTTCCAGTTAAGATCAAAACTTGCAACTATATCTGGCAAAACAGTCACAATAGTATCTTTGGAATAGGACTCTTTCCCATTGCTCACCTTTAAACTTATCAGATGATCCCCTGGCTGGGAAAAGATGACAGTTCCAGGGTCTTTAACTTGAGAAGAGGCGGGATTACCACCGTTAAAGGTCCATTCATAGGACGAAGCGCCTGATGTCGTATTTTTAATCTGAATAGAAGCATCCGGAAACCAGGAACCATTATTGATAATTTCAAAACCAACGTCAATTGTTTCATCAATACTTACTTCCATATTCATTGAATCTGTTTCACCGAAGGCTGTAGAAACAACCAGTTTAATATTGTATGTGCCGGGCGTCTCGTATCTGATCGTGCCCGGGTCTTTGGAATTGGAGCTTTCCGGCGAACCTCCCGGGAAGAACCATTTATAGGAATCCGCTCCGAAGCTGTTATTAATTAAGCGAACCCTTACCGGAACAGAATAATCGTTATTGATAGTTTCTATAGAAAAATCAGCCTTAACCAAAATGGCTTCCTCTTTATAACAACCGATAATGACTGTAATAAGCAGGATTACAAAAGCTAGCTGTTTTGTTTTGGTATTCATAGGTCAAAATTTTCAATTCAACCAGCCTTAAGTAAAGCAATTCATAAACTCGAAAATAATATGCGTAGACTTAATCATTTCAGTGTTAGCTGTTCTGAAATTCCAGTAGATCTTACATAAGCGAAGTCTGGTTGATCCGGTATCAAAGTTAATAGGATTATTGAATTAAATTTCAAATGGTTAAAAAAATGTGATATTTTGAATGAAATTCCCTTAACCAACTGACATGTCAACCCGTTAAGCCTAAAAATGATCTCTTCATAACTTTTCCAAACATCAGATACTGTTGCTTTAACAGATTTTTGCAGATTAGATAACATCAGCGAAATTTATATCCCCAAGATCAGGTGGGCCATGGTAAAACCTTAGTTTCAATACGGGGTATAAAATTTTCAATTTATTTACTAATAGTTCATCGAAAGACAACTGCTGTTGTTTCAAATTCGATTTTGCATTAGATGTTGTTCAATATATCTTAGTATTTATGAATAATATTTAAAATATAGGGTTTATTAAAAGTTTAGTTAGATAAATTCTAATCCTATATTTGCGGGCAAATAAAACATTGCCATATGAAATTTGCTCATGGAACTAAACTGTTCAGCCTTGCTGAACTGAACTTTAATGGTGAAAACATTCACTATCAATTACCAGCGGAGGATTTGGCCCAAATTGCCGTTTCAAACAGGGAGGGCGTACTAAATGATACAGGAGCCTTGGTTATACAAACCGGAAAATTTACCGGCAGGTCACCAAAAGATAAGTTTGTCGTGTTTGACAACACGGTGAAGGATAGGATCGATTGGAATGAATTCAATAACCCAATTGACCCTAAACATTTTGATTACATTTTAAAACAGGCGGTTGATTATCTAAACAATCAGGATGAACTATTTGTGCGCGATGCTTACGCGTGCGCAGATCCAAAATATAAAATAACATTCAGGGTTGTTAATCAAACGGCGTCTATGAATTTGTTTGCAGCTAATATGTGATAAGCCCTGAAAAAAATGAAGTGATACCAATCCCGGACTGGCATATCATAGCGGCACCGGGGTTGGAACTTAACCCACTTAAAAGTGGTACCCGACAAGGGAATGCGACTGTCGTCAATTTTACAAAGAAAATCATACTGGTCATTGGATCCGGATATACTGGTGAGATCAAAAAAGTATCTTCTCTGTTTTAAATTACCAACTTCCGGTACATAATCAGGTGCTTAGCATGCATTGTGCAGCAAACGAAGGAGCAGACGGTTCAACCGCTTTATTTTTCGGTTTAAGTGGTACGGGAAAGACCACACTTAGTACAGACCCTTCAAGAAGGCTTATCGGCGATGATGAGCATGGCTGGGGTAGTGAAGGTGTCTTTAACTTTGAGGGAGGTTGCTATGCTAAATGTATTAACCTAACCGAAGATAAAGAGCCGGAAATTTTCAAAGCCATCAGAGCAGGGGCTTTGGTGGAGAACACTTCATTTTACCCGGATAGCAATATTATCAATTTCAGTGATGCATCAGTTACTGAAAATACACGCGTCTCTTATCCTTTATCTCACATTGAAAATAGATCCGAAGTGGCCAAGGGCAGCATCCCTTCTAATATCATTTTTTTAACCTGTGATGCATTTGGCGTTTTGCCACCTGTGTCGCGATTGACCAAACAGCAGGCGATCTATTATTTTCTTAACGGCTATACGGCAAAAATTGCCGGTACTGAAGCAGGCGTTACAGAACCCAAACCTACCTTCAGTGCCTGTTTTGGCGCTCCTTTTATGCCACTCCACCCAATGGTGTATGCAAAAATGTTGGAGGAAAAAATAAACAAGTACAACGTAAAGGTATGGATGGTCAATACCGGATGGGTAGCGGGAAAGTTGGGCGAAGGACATCGAATTCCACTGAAAGTTTCCAGGGCTATCATAAAAGCTATATTATCAAACGAACTGGATAATGTAGGTTATGAACAGGAAGCTACCTTTAATTTGAATATACCGATAAGCTGCCCGGGCGTATCCCGAGAGGTATTAATTCCTCGCAATACCTGGGCAGACAAAGAAGCCTATTATATCCAGGCTAATAAACTTGCGGTTCTTTTTGAGCAGAATTATTCAAGAATTTTCAAAAAAGGAGTGTAGGAGGTAGCAAATGATAAACAACTCCAACTCGTTCACTCTTGTTGTAGTCTGATCCAACCCGGTAATACCGGTTGATTCCCTTGTTCTTTTTCAGGGGTTTTTGTTTCTCCTAATTAGCGCAGCAATGGATTGATAGCTTATTTAAAGCTTTTAATCACTTTATATAAATGTCCTCCGGCCAGGCGATAGCCGTAATCATAACAAAACAAATATTCATAGGATTGATATTTGGTTGCATAGTGGTGCGTGTGAAATTCAAACTCAAAACCTTCCCGGATCAGGGTTTCACGATGCACAAAGGTTTCTTCCTTCCTCGGATTAAATAGTTTCTTCAGGATTCTCCGATTTCTTTTCAGGATCGTATCAATCCTTCCGATTTCTTTTTGTTCCTCGCTCTTGATGGCATTGTAAAAGTTGTCCTTACATCCGGAACTACAAAACTTTTTATCTGACCTGCCTTTGGTGATGGGTGCCTGGCAGCATAGGCACAGATTAATCATAGAGGGCATGTTCAAATGTACAATTTTCTATTTTTTCCGTGTTTACACGGGTCGGAACAGCAGATACGCTCGTGATATTCTTTTATCACCTTTAGATCGCCCCACCTTCGTACCAATATTATTCACCCAAAAAATTATTAGTTATGAAAGGAAATCGTGTTCAGTTAATCGGCTATGTTGGAAGCGATCTGGTCGTAAGAAACTTTCAAAAAACATCTAATGTACGCTTACGTGTAGCAACGCATTACCCACACAAATCGCCGTCTGGTACGGTGGAATGGAAAACCGTATGGCACGATGTCGTCGCCTGGGATCGTATGGCAAAAGTCGCGGAATGCAATTTTGTAAAAGGCAGCCGGATTATGTTGGAAGGTTCGATTCACTATCGCAGTTTTTCTGATAAGAATGGCCACCTACGCTATGTCACAGAAATCAATGCGAATAGCCTCCTGAATTTAGATCGCTAAACCCACTAATTAAAACTTGTCATTTATGGAACCTATACATTTTAAATACAGCAAGTCACAAAAATGGATCAACTGGGGATACTCCTTCGATTCACTGACGGAAGTTAAATTTGCAATCTATGTGATGGACGATTATGAAATCCTCCGAGGGCGTGTATCCATCTATTATCACCCGGGGACGCTGCAACCCACAGATTATATCCGGACCTGCCACCGCAGGTATACGCCTGACTTTTTAATACGGCACAAACAAACCGGCCATGCTTTTTTGGTAGAAGTAAAGCCGAGAATATATGAAAGAGAACCGCACCTGTGTGTGATGAAGACCGTTGCTGAAAACTATATACAGCAGAAAGGGTATGACTGGCAATACCGCGTCATCTTCGATGATGAAATCATCCTCAACCAGGAGCAACTGGAAGTGTTTGAGGACTGCCAGCGATTACGCGCATCTTCTGATCGGAAGTTATGGTTTGAAGAGTTGAGTAGAAGGTATGATCTGAGCGCCCGTACCTTATTTACTACTGCGCCTAGGTCATCTAAAGTTGCTTTTGTTATGTTGGGCAGGCGGCCTGAAAATTAATGTTCAACTAAGGCTGCTTGGCTTCGGCAGCCTTTTTCTATTATCATATTACATAGCAGTTGCCTAACCTATTTGTTTATTTTCGAACATAAACGCTGAAGTTCTTCCAGGTTGTCTACACCTGCGATCCGAACATTCCTGACAAAAATCTTTGTTACTCTTTTATCAAAAAGATGAAGCTTTACAGCTCTAATATATATTCTTCATATAGATCGCTGGCTAGATCCGTCTTGGTAAACCCGATATTTTCAAGGTCTTTTATAGTTATCACTGTGGAAATAATTTATGCTAAAATTAAAGCAAATAACTGGGCAAGCGGGCGAAAATAAGGGGCTTGGCATATACTGAAATTAAAAATTTAAAATGCGTTTGCCGATATAGCACCTACTCAAACTTCATTTGTTTAACTAAGTCTTTAAAATACTGTGGACTCCAGATACGTAGCGCATGGTCGTCAGGTATGAACCGGACGATGTCGTCTTTGATTGCATCAAAAGAGACGTCATCAATTTTTTGTTCCAGCAACTCTCGCATTTTTTCCGGTGTAATAGAGCTGGTCTGGAGATCATGCGTATCTTTCGCTCTGAGTAGAAAATGATCCAGGTGTAAAGGAACGCCGCTTTTAATATACCATTCCATATCATACCAGTCCCGGCCTTTTACTCTCTTTTGCCATTTACGAAAAAGCAGTGCGTGCATTTTACCGGCAAACAGGCTTGGAAGCGTGAAACATTTAACATAAAAGGAGAAAGGCTTTAAAAGTAATTTTTCTTCGGTATCAAAACCTAAAGGAGGTTTTCGATCAACTTCAATTTTAATTTTTATGCCTGGCCTGCTATGGACACCGGTTTGAGGCAAAATATCTTCTAATACCAATTCCTTCCAAACCGTTTCCGATTTTAAAAAAGCTGACTCAATATTAGAGTGGGTAGTTTTCTTCTTTTCGCGAATAACAACCTGCATACCGGCGGCACTGAATTCTGTAATGATGGCATCAAGATAAGGTTCCAGAGAAAAATTTTCATTGATTGTTAATAATGAAAAGTCGAGATCTTCAGAAAACCTGTCCAATCCATAAAATATCCTTAGTGCAGTTCCTCCATAAAATGCAGCCTTTTCAAAAAAGCCAGACCGGTATAAACCCGCAAGGGCTATTTCCTGCATCACCTCGCGAAGTGCTGCCTCTTCCTGTTCCTGATTTTGCAGTTTGTATTGACTGAGCCATTCTTTTATCATAACGTGCGAAGGGTTTTAATCATTGTTTGTAAACTGGTTTTTTTAGGAGCCTCAGGTAACCAACTTTCTATGGTATCCGTGTCAAGCGAACCGAGTTGACTTTCTTCCATTCTTAAATCACCAGTTAAAAACTCGAAAGCCTGTTTTGTACTTCTTAAAAAGACTCCTGAAGTGGCAATAATTTTATCGCAGACCGCTTTTTCCGGCGATGCCATTAACACCACTTGTTTTGCTGTAAGCTTTACGATTTGAATTCCGTATGAATAATAAGGAAACGGCACGCTGATGTACATAAACCTGCCGATAGGGGTGCGATATTTTTACCAGTCTTCATAGTAACTGATATAGTCTCATATACCTTTTCCGGAATCAATTTCCAATAAGACAAAGCAGATTCAAGAGAAATATAACTTGGGCCTCGTAAATGATTAGCCACTAATAGATTTTCCGGACTGGTTATTTTTAAATTGGGACCCGGTACATATAAACCCCTGATGACATTTGATAACAATCCTTCCTTGATCAGTTCATTTATTTTGTCATTAGGGCGCTTATAATTTTTCAGCAAGTCTAATATAACCTGACGTGGTAAAGGCTCTTCCGCATAAGCTGAAAGAGAATCCCTAAAATTATACATAGATTAAATTTATAGTGTAACGGATATAAAGGTATGTAATATTTACGGTATTTAATCGGTTATTTACCGATTATGTGCTTTAAATGTTACAATACAAGACTACATCCGTTATGTCTGCCCTAATCAAAACAGCTTTTTTACTTACTAAAATCACAAACGCTGTCTAGCATAAGCGATTCTCATGGAGTGACTGGCTAACACACTAAGGCCTGATAAATATAAACACCTGTAAGAAAATCGGGGCAAAAGGGCAGCTAAGTTAACGGCTGCCGCGCGCTAACCAAAAGACTACCGCATAACGATTGACTCGCTGCTCGTAAATCGCCCTTCGGGACTTATTCAGTTTCCTTTTGGTGTTTGCCAACACTTGCCGTAGAGGTACTTGCTTTCTTTTTCCCTTTTTTTCTTTTACAGGTAATAATCAAAAAAATAAAAAATGAACATTCAACAAAAATCAACATTGATGCGGCTTTCATGGAAGATTCAAAAAATCCGGAAGTATGACCGCTCCAAATCCCTGCTAAATGCATGGGCTATTTATCTCAACGAGGATATAACTTTTTTCCCCTCGTACAAAAACATAGTCACCAACATTACGAGACAAAAACAACTGGCTGAACCTGAAACTTTTTTAATCACTTTAATATTTATTCATTTTTAAAATTTACAATTATGCAAACAATCATTGGACGTTTAACAGCAAACGCAACAATCAAAGAACTTAAAGATGGTCGTAAAGTAGTCACCTTTACTATCGCTCAAAATGACCGCTTTAAAGTAAAAGGATCGGACGAAGTGCAACAGCTTACCAATTTTTATAATTGTTCTTACTGGATCAGTACCGGTATTGCATCGCATCTCAAAAAGGTATGTTGGTAGAAGCTACCGGCAGAATTGGTGTGAATGTTTGGAACAATATGGATGGTGAAGCTAAAGCCAGCCTGACCCTTTATGTACAGCATGTACAACTGCATGGTAAAAATGTAAAACATGAAACGGCTACAGCAGTTAATTCTGAACCGATTGATACAGCCGAGGTAGACCTGCCATTTTAAAACCAGTCTCCCTTATCCGCTCCGGGAGCTAAAACATAGGAGCGGATTTTTTAATCTAAATTTTGAAGCAATGACACCCATAAACCATACAGCACAGCAGGTGTTTGATTACTTGATAAAACGATTAGGCAGTAGTGATTATGTCAAGCTACACGCAGACGGTTATATGCCACTATCTTTTGAATGCATCGGGCAATTATCTTGTTCACATGGTACCGCAAAAATGTACAGCCTCATGCACACCTTTACCCAAAACGGTGACCTGATGCGGGACCCGGAAATATGCTTTTTTATTTTCCCGATGATGGAATAAATAAACTACAAGGTGCCATACCCTATTCCTATCAACTGGATGCTTTGGGTATTTATCAGGAAAGTATCGAAATCATAAACGGAGCATTAATAATGAACAGTAGCCTGCAAAAACAACACGCCGATTTTGCGAGTATGTGGCTGCACAATATCAAAGAACAGGGGTTTATAAAATAGTGATTAATCTTAAAAGAAAGGATATGAGGATCAAAGAAGATATTATAAACGGACAGGTAGCAGAGGTGAAGTTGGTATATAAATCAAAGATTAAATCCTGCGACCGACTGCAAGTACATAATGCACATCAGATGGCAAATATTTTTCGCAGCCTCTGGAACGTAGACAACATCGAACTTTTAGAAGAAAGCAAAGTAATGTACCTGAATAAGGCCAACAGGGTGCTGGCGATTTATCCATTATCAATAGGAGGGGTAAGCGGTACCGTTATAGACGTAAAACTAGTTTTGGTAGCGGCATTACGATTGCACGCCAGCCAGATTTGTATCGCCCACAACCACCCGAGTGGGAATACTACACCAAGCCGTGCAGATAAGTATGTAACAGAAAATATCAGTAAAGCGGCGGAACTCCTTAATATGAACCTGCTGGATCATATCATCCTTACAAAAGATAATTGCTATTCAATGGCAGAGGAAGGAGACCTCTAAAGTCGACGTTTAGTTAAGAAGCGGCACTACATGAGAGCGGCTTCTTTTGACGTTCCCGCGCTACTTTTTTCAAGCGCAAAAAAGTAGCAAAAAGTGCTAAGCCGGATGGTAGGCCTGTACAGGCAAGTTGTATATTTCGTTTAATGGTTAATTTTTAGCGATTGTATGATTATCGTCATGTTCTACTAGGATCAGAGGATAATATTGTCAAACAAGACGTTATTAAATAACTTATTCAAACGTTGTATTATTAGCATTTGGAGGTTGTTTAATGAAAGGTTGTACTATTGGCCTTCTCATAATGGTATCTTTGAAACAAACATCAGCTCTTACCAGATAACCTAAAAACGATTGCTATGCAAATTGGTTATAATGTAATAAAGGATGTAAAAACGACGCGGCTCAAAAAGTGACGAACTATTTAGTCAGGAATTACTTGCGGGATCCATTAGCCATTATATTTATATGAAAAAGTATAGCCCTGATACAGTATTTAAATATCTTATCATTACAAAAAAGATCGCGACTTTGGATTGGTTGTTAATACAGTAGGATTTGAAAGTATATCAGCCAATACTATATATCCGGTACAGGGTCATCCTCGTGCCTATAGTTTTTTTCCTGAGCAAGGAAGACGTCTTCATGAATATCAAATAATATATTTTGTCGATGGAGAAGGTAGTTTTAAGTCGGCCTCAACGGCGAAAACAAAAATAGAAAGCGGACATGTGGCTATTTTATTTCCAGGCCAATGGCACACTTATCACCCTTGCGCAAGTACCGGATGGAAGGTTTTTTATATAGGCTTTGAGGGAGCGATGATCGACAATATTTTGGCAAAAGAATTTATTTCATTTAATAAGCAAATATTGAATGTTGGATTTAGTGAAACGCTTGTTGATCTTTTTAAAAGAGCAATAGAGATTGCAAAAGAAGACAGCCTCCTGCTTCAACAACGCCTTGCAGGTATTGCCTTTAATATCGTTACTGAAGCACTATTCCTTTCAAACAAAAGAATGTCTGAAAAAGAACAGACTGCTGAAGTAATTGAAAAAGCAAAAGCCATCATGTATGAGAATTACAACAATGATATTGATCTTGAAAACCTTTCTGAAAAGCTATGCTCCAGCTATTCGTGGTTTAGAAAGGTTTTTAAAAAATATACCGGTTATGCGCCTGCTCATTATTTTCAGGAAATAAAGATTCGTAAAGCAAAAGAGTTTTTACTCGAAACGGATATGTCCATTAAAGAAATTGCCTACGAATTAAATTATCAATCCTACGAATACTTTATCTCCAGGTTTAAAAAACACACAGGAGTAACACCTGTGGAATACAAGAAACAGAGCAGTTTCGGTTTGTAAAAATACTTGTCAAATATCAAAGGGTTATTGTCAAATATCACAGCGCTGCGTATTTACGCGGCTCTATTTTTACATAGCAGTAATCAATAAGCCATTAGGCTACTCACTGCGCTTCTATTGCCATTTGAACTATAACAATTTAAAAATTTTGCTTGCCGGTGCTGCCGTGCTTTAGGTGATGAGCCTTGCTATCTCTATATAGAATGGATTATTGACCATGTCAAGCTTTAAGAGACTGAAATCATAATACGTGATTTATATTTTTATTAACGATTGCTGATACTTCATATGACAAACGAAAGATTGTACTGTTTTTTCCTGTTAATATTCATGCTAATGGGATTAACCTCCGCCGCTGATAATAAATTGACTTCTATCGATTCTCATGGTATCGAAAGGCTTGAACGATTGTACCCCGCAGCGGATACCTTAATTGCCGGAATAGTTTATAATGCAAAAGAAGAACCCTTAGACGGAGCCACTATTATCGTAAAAAGTACATCTCGGTCTGCTATTACAAATAATAAAGGAGAATTTTCTATTCTGGCCGATGAAATGGATACTGTGGTTATTTCCTACACGGGGTACGAGTCTAAAGAAATTGCCATCGGTCAAAACCGTATACTCGCTGTAACATTGAATACTACTGGAGAAAACTTATCAGATGTGGTAGTGGTTGCATACGGAACACAAAAGAAAGAAGCAGTAGTAGGTTCCGTTACATCTGTTAACCCTGAAGACCTCAAAGTACCCTCCAGCAATTTAACAACAGCGCTGGCAGGCCGTGTAGCTGGTATTATTGCTTATCAGAGAAGTGGCGAACCGGGTGCAGACAATGCCGAGTTTTTTATAAGGGGTGTTACAACATTTGGCTATAAAAAGACCCACTGATTCTTATAGATAATATTGAAGTAACAACTACAGATTTGGCTAGAATGAATCCCGATGATATAGCAACTTTTAGTATAATGAAAGATGCCACGGCAACTGCGTTATATGGGGCAAGAGGCGCTAATGGTGTCATCCTGGTAACTACAAAGGAAGGTAAACAGGGAGAAGCCAGGATTTCTCTTAGAGCGGAGGGTTCAATGTCAATGCCTACCAGAAATATTGAATTAGCCGACCCTGTAACATATATGAAGTTGAATAATGAAGCTATACTAACCCGTGATCCCCTGGCACCCGTACTTTATAGTGATGATAAGATAAATAGTACAATACCAGGATCTGGGTCATTAATATTTCCTTCTACTGACTGGCGCAGCGAAATGTTTAAAGAACAGGCATTCAACCAAAGAGTCAATCTTAATGTCAGTGGTGGTGGTAAGATTGCCAGATATTACGTTGCCGGTAATTTCAATCAGGATAACGGGGTGCTTAAAGTTGATAAGAGAAATAATTTTAATAATAATATCAATTTAAAAACATACTCTTTGCGTTCGAACGTAAATGTAAATGTGTTTCCTACAACCGAAATGATTATCCGGCTTTCAGGCGTCTTTGATGATTATAAAGGGCCTATTTATTCGGGTGGTGGGTTTTACACCAGAGTCATGCGTGCCAACCCGGTACTGTTTCCTGCCTATTACCCAATCGATGAGGATCACCAGTATGTGAAGCATATCATGTTCGGAAATTTTGATGATGGCAGGTATTTAAATCCTTACGCCGACATGGTCAAAGGGTATAAAGATTACTCGCGCTCTAACGTGAATGCCCAGATAGAATTAAAACAGGATCTTAAATTTTTAACACCAGGCTTGAGAGCCAGGGCGCGATTCAATACTACACGTGAATCCTATTTTGATGTGGTGCGACAGTATAACCCATTTTATTACCAATTGGGCGGCTATAACACCCGGGATAATACCTATCAGGTAAACGTAATAGACCCTGACGGAGGGACAGAATATCTTGATTACAATGAAGGCCAAAGAAGGATAAACTCATCAGTATATGTTGAAACCGCGTTGGAATACAATCGGACTTTCCAGCAAAAACACAATCTGAGTGGCATGCTCATTTATATTATGCGCGAGGCCCTCACAGGAAATGCAGGGTCTTTACAGGCATCTTTACCTTATCGAAATCTTGGTTTCTCAGGCCGCACCACTTATGGATTTAAGAATAAGTATTATGCAGAATTCAATTTTGGGTATAACGGATCAGAGCGTTTTTATAAAGATCAGCGATGGGGATTCTTTCCTTCCGCAGGTTTGGCCTGGAGTGTGTCCAATGAAGCATTTTGGGAACCATTTAAAAATACCGTCAATCACTTCAAGGTGCGAGGTACCTACGGTTTAGTGGGCAATGATGCAATTGGATCGGGCAGGTTTCTCTATTTATCCGAAGTCAATATGGCCGATCCCGGTAGAGGGTCAGTTTTTGGCCGGGAAAACGGGTATAGCAGGGATGGTATTTCGATATCCCGATACTCCGATAATGCCATTACTTGGGAAACTGCTCAAAAAATGAACGTAGCCCTTGAGATTGGGCTTTTCCGCAAAATCGACATTATCGCAGAATATTTTCGTGAACATAGATACAATATACTACAGACAAGGGCATCAACACCAGCTTCTATGGGCCTTTGGGTGACACCGGCTGCTAATATTGGTGAGGCCATGGGGCATGGTGTGGATATTTCCTTAGATTATAATCATACCATAAATAATGATATGTGGTTACAGGCGCGGGGTAATTTCACGTATGCCACAAGCGAATTTAGAGTGTATGAAGAATATGACTATGCCAATGAATGGTGGAAGTCGCGCGTTGGCTATCCCATCTCACAAACATGGGGCTACATAGCTGAACATTTATTTGCAGATGATGCAGAAGTAGCCAGTTCGCCGGTTCAAAACTTTGGAACCTATATGGCTGGCGATATAAAGTACCGCGACGTTAATAATGATGGAAGAATAACAGAACTGGACATGGTTCCCATCGGTTATCCGACCACACCGGAAATTGTATATGGTTTTGGTTTCTCTTATGGATTTAAAAGCCTTGATTTTTCAGCATTTCTTCAGGGCGCTGGCAGAGAGTCCTTTTGGGTTGATCCTGATGCAACAGCACCTTTTGTTCCATATTATTATAGCGATGAAGAGCGCAACTCCGGAACGCGCTATACAAATCAGTTGCTTAAAGCATACGCAGATAGTTATTGGTCGGAAGATAACAGAAACCTTTATGCCATGTGGCCACGACTAAGTTCTACCGTTAATAACAACAACACCCAAACCAGTACCTGGTTTATGAGAAATGGCGCATTCCTTCGCTTGAAGCAGGTAGAACTGGGTTTCACGCTTCCCAAAAGATGGATCAGTAAAAGAGGCATGTCGAATGCACGCATTTATGTCAATGGTACGAATCTGCTTACATGGAGCAAATTTAAATTGTGGGATATTGAGATGGCGGGAAATGGCTTACAGTATCCAATACAAAAGGTATATAATATTGGTTTAAACGTGTCTTTGTAATCGATTGTTTTTAGGCGACAAAATAAGCTGTATGAAAAAAATTACAAGTGTTATAATAGTATTTGTAGCGTGTATAAGCTGCAAAAAATACCTTGATATTGTACCTGATAATATTGCAACAATTGATCAGGCCTTCAATCTGCGAAATACTGCGGAGCGGTTTCTTTTTACTTGTTATAGTTATTTACCCAAAAACAGCAATATTGCGCAAAGTGTTGCTATGACCTCTGGTGATGAAATATGGTTAAGCGAATACTACGTACAACCCGGCCGGGAAATAGCACGGGGAAACCAAAATGTGGTAGACCCGTATTTAAATTTTTGGCAAGGCGGCCAGGGTGGACAAGATCTGTATCAGGCGATCAGGGATTGTAACATTTTTCTCGAAAATATAGACCGGGTGCCAGATATGGAAGCTTTTGAAAAAAACAGATGGAAGGCAGAAGTTAAATTCCTGAAAGCATATTATCACTTTTTTTATTTAGAATGTACGGTCCCATCCCATTAAAGAAAGAGAATTTGCCCATTAATGAAGGAGTTGAGGAAGTTAAAGTTTACAGAGATCCTGTTGATGAATGCATAAATTATATAGTACAGTTAATTGATGAATCAATACCAGACCTGCCTCAGATAATAACTTCCGAAGCGACAGAGTTAGGCAGAATTACGCAACCTGCTGCAATGTCGCTTAAAGCATATGTATTAGTTACAGCAGCAAGTCCGCTATTTAACGGGAACAAGGATTACGATAATTTCAAGGACAACCGCGGTACGCTTTTGTTCAATCCCACTTATGAAAATGAAAAATGGGTTAAAGCTAAAGACGCTTGTGCAGCCGCAATTGATGCAGCAGAGCTGGCAGGAAATAAGATATACTATTATGATCAAAGTAACCGCCAATATCCTGTATCTGAAACGATACGGACGCAAATGAATATTAGAAATAGCTTTAATGAAAAATGGAATGCGGAGATCATTTGGTGTACTACTAATAGTATGACCGGCGATATGCAAAATCAGTCAACACCTCGTGGACTTGATCCTGCAAGAAGAGCCAACTCTTCCACACCCGGAAACTTTTCTGTTCCCCTAAAAGTGGCTGATCTGTTTTATACAAAAAACGGGGTTCCGATTGAGGAAGATAAAACATGGCATTATGGCTCCCGGTTTAACTTAAAAGAAGGTACTACCGAATACAGGTACTATATACAACCTGGCTATACAACCGCACTCATAAATTTTGACCGTGAACCAAGATACTATGCAGATCTGGGCTTTGATGGCGGCATCTGGTACGGGCAGGGTAAGTTCGTTGATACAGCTACCTGGTTTCTCTCAGCAAAAAAGGGTGAGCCTGCATCGAAGGTAACTAACAATGCATTTAACGTCACAGGAATATGGCCCAAGAAATTAGTTAATTACGTAAACGTTATAGAAGAGAATTCTTATTCAAGAGAAACGTATCCCTGGCCAGAAATGCGTTTGTCAAATCTATATTTATTATACGCTGAAGCTTTAAATGAATCTGAAGGACCATCAGAACTTGTTTATGAGTTGCTGGACGCTATAAGAAGTCGTGCCGGGCTGCCAGGTGTAGTTGATGCCTGGACAAATTTTTCTAATAACCCCTCCAAACCTAATACTAAAGAGGGATTGAGAGATATAATTCAACGCGAACGTACCCTGGAGCTTATGTTTGAAGGGCAGCGTTTCTGGGATCTTAGAAGATGGAAAAAAGCAGTGCAAGAGTTAAATAAGCCGGTTACCGGATGGGATATAGAACAGCAGACAGCGGCAGGATATTACAGAAGCAGGTTGCTATACCAACAAAAATTTGCTACAAGAAATTATTTGTGGCCCATTAAAGAAAATGAAATACTGGCTAACAAAAATACAGTTCAAAATCCCGGTTGGTAGCCCATTTTTTTTAGCTAAAAATCATTTAGTAACACGTTTAAATGAAACTAAGATGAAAAGTTATTTTATTCAAAGCATTGGCTATGGAATGCTTTTATTTATACTGGCGGCCTGTTCAAAAGAAAAATACGTGGAACCCACGGCGAGCGATACTGCGCCGGCTCTGGTAACAAATGTTGTTATAGAACCGCTACCGGGAGCGGCTAAATTAAGATACACACTGCCGGATGATGATAATCTTCATTATGTGAAAGCTGTGTATGAAATAAGACCAGGATATAAAAGAGAAGTTATCGCATCGCTATATACAAATGAAATGATCGTAGATGGATTCCCGGAAGAAAAAGAATATTCTGTAGATCTTTACAGCGTTAGCTACGGTGAAAAACAGTCAGAAACGCCCGTTACAGTTAGCTTCACTCCAAAAGCATCTCCTTTGGTAGAAGCCTTTAATACCTTTAAATTCGAGGAGACCTTTGGCGGCGTTTCTCTTTCTTTTAGAAATAGCGGAGGCGCGAGCCTGGCAGTGGCGATTTTAACGCCGGACTCTGCCGGAAGATTAAGTGAGGTGGAAACTTATTATAGCAAGGCGGTTGAAGGTAGGCACGCAGTCCGCGGGTTTCCCAGTTCGCCACGTTTATTCGCCGCTGTTATAAGGGATCGATGGGGTAATTTGTCCGATACTATCGAACAAAACCTGATACCCATTTTTGAAGAAGAAGTTCCAAAAGATCGCTTTAAGGGTTTGTTTCTACCTACCGATACTTATGAGCCACACGCTGGTGCTAACAACACCTTAGACAAGATCTGGGATGGACGGATAGCACCCAACGGTGGCGTACCTATATTTCATACCAAGCCAGGTGCAGGCATGCCTCAATGGTTCACCTTTGATATGGGAAGAACAGCAATTCTCAGCCGGTTTAAACTTCACCACAGGGGCCCTGGTGCTTCATGGGCATATCAACAAGGTGACCCGAAAAGATTTGAAGTCTGGGGCTCGTCCACTCCACCAGATCCAACGGGAAGTTGGGAGGGCTGGACAAAAATAATGGATTGTAATTCCTATAAACCGAGTGGTGAAAGCAATCCTGTTACCACAGAGGATATAACTTATGCTACAACTACAGGAGAGGATTTTATATTCCCAGACAATCCAACGCCAGTAAGATATCTAAGATTCAAAATTCTGGAAACCTGGGGGTTTGTTGATTATATCTATATAACAGAATTGACTTTTTGGGGTCAAATGCAATAATTGATTAGACATGAAACGAATATCTTTACAAAGTTTTACTGCCATTTATGTTAGCTGCTTTGGACTGTTGCTTTTGTTTGTGCAGTCTGGTTGTTCTAAAATGAACGACACCTACAAAGAGTTTCTTGGCAACGGACCGATAAAATACATTGGCAAACCCGATTCAATTATATCCAAACCCGGAAATCATCGGATACAGCTCTCCTGGGTTCGACCCACTGATCCCAAAGTTAAGGGTGCCGTGGTTTACTGGAACAATAAAGCAGACTCCTCCAGAGTAATGTTAGACGCTAATGTTGACACAATACAGCTTCTTCTAAATAATATGGCTGAAGGTGAGTATGTTTTTCAGGTTTACTCTAGTGACGCTGAAGGGAATTTATCTTTAGGAAAAGAAGTGGTGGCAAGAATATATGGTGACAGTTATACTGCAACTTTACTTTCAAGACCTATTGATACTGCATTCTATTATGGAAAAGATACCTTACAATTGTACTGGGGTGGAATGCCCGATACCAGCATCATCGGCACAGAAATTATTTATCATGACAGGGATAATGTATTGCAAAAAGAATTTATTAACGACTCAACCGAGGCTAACTTTTTGTACAATTTCAATGGTGGAGCTGTAAGGTATCGTACTGTTTATGTTCCTGAAAGAAAAGCGATTGATACTTTTTATACAGCTTACGATACGCTGATCGTTAATAAACAGGTTGAAAGAACGGATTTGTCAAAGCAGGCGTGGACAATAACAGCATCCAGCTTCGACACACGCTCAGGTTCTTCATACAGGCCTCCGGCCAATCTTTTAGATAATAATCTTGCCTCTTATTGGGTGAATTCAATTGCTCCACAAACAGAGTATCCTCATTGGGTAGCAGTAGATATGGGAGCAGTTAAAAATAATATTGCGGGATTGTTAACCATACAAAGAAGGGAGAATGTAAACCTGGTAAAAACTGCTGAAGTATATATCAGCGAAGATGGTATCGATTGGCAGTTAAAAGGGACTTTTACACTTTCAAATACGATTTCAGCAAAAGATTACCTGTCGCTTCCTGAGCCGGTCTCTACAAGGTATTTTATGATAAAGGTGATAAACGACTACGGAAATTCTAAAAATGTTTGCCTGGCTGAAATAGGCGCGTTTCGATATGAATAACGATTTCTAAGAATCTGGATTCTTCAGTATAATGAATAAGGTTGTTTCTCCAGTACTTGAACAACCAGCAGCAGTGCTTTGCTTAAAGGATGTGACATTTTTAGCTGAAGTCAATAAATTGAAACGTGCCAGCCGAGCCTTTTTTAGCAGAAGCTCACACACATAAGGTAAATTATTTCCAATCATCAAGAACAAAAAGGTTCATTAAGGTAAAAAAACAATCAATGTTCAATAGTCCCAATAATTTAAAAATAGGTTTATTTGGCATAGGGCTTCATACATACTGGGATCAGTTTGAAGGGTTGAAATCCAGGCTTGAAGGATACTTAAATATTGTAGAACAAAAAATAACATCTATACATAGCCACGTCATTAACGTGGGCCTTGTAGATAGTACCGACAAGGCATTTGAAGCTGGTGATCTTTTTCGCAAGGAAGGAGTAGGGGTCGTTTTTTTATATGTAACAACCTATGCGCTGTCTGCTACTGTTTTACCCGTGGTTCAAAGAGCTAGAGTACCGGTGATTATTCTAAATCTTTCCCCCCAAGCGTCAATTAATTACACAGCTTTTAATAAAATGAATGACCGCACCAAAATGACCGCAGAATGGTTGGCGCACTGTTCATCTTGTACTGTTCCCGAAATTGCGAATGTGTTTAACAGAACCGGAGTTCAATTTCATCAGGTCACAGGTATGCTGGCCAATGACGATGACTGCTGGAATGAAGTATCCGATTGGGTACAGGCTGCTAAAGTTGCCTACACGATGATGAATAACCGGTTAGGCTGTATGGGGCATTATTATAGCGGGATGCTTGATATATACACAGATCTTACTCAGCACTACGCACACTTTGGAGGACATGTCGAGCTGCTTGAGGTAGACGAATTAGTTTCTCTTAGTCGGGAAGTATCGCTACAGGCCATTATCGAACGTGTAAAATTATTTAAAGAAGTGTTCGATGTTCAGTCCGATTGTTCCGAATTTGAGTTGCAGCGGGCTGCAAAAACCTCTGTGGCTTTAGATAAACTTGTTTCCCGCTATCAATTAGGTTCACTAGCGTATTACTATAAAGGTGCCGATAACAATGAAAACGAAGATGCTATCAGCTCAATTATTTTGGGAAACTCACTGTTAACATCCAATAATGTACCTGTTGCTGGTGAATATGAAATCAAAAATGTACAGGCCATGAAAATAATGGACACGTTCGGAGCAGGTGGATCATTTACCGAATACTATGCAATAGATTATGAAGATGACATCGTTTTGATGGGACATGACGGTCCGGGCCATATTGTTATAGCAGAGGAAAAACTAAAGTACGTCCGCTGATGGTTTATCATGGAAAGATGGGGACAGGCCTTTCGGTAGAAATGAGTGTGAAGCATGGACCCGTTACATTGCTTTCGGTAGTGGAAACAAAAGAAGGAAAACTTATGTTGCTGACAGCCGAAGGCACATCAGTTCCAGGGCCAATTTTACAAATAGGCAACACCAACAGCCGTTATAAATTTTCAATTGGCTCAAGAGCATTTGTTAATAGCTGGAACTCGAATGGCCCCGCACATCATTGTGCAGTCGGCCTTGGACATATTTCTAATAAAATTGAAAAACTTGGGGCTTTACTTAATATGAAGGTGATCAAGGTTTGCTAGTCTCAACTTAAATTTCTAAATGTTATGCAAAGAAGAAAATTTTTAAACAATGCAGGAAAAGGCGCTTTTGCTTTTGCCGCGGGTACATCGGTGTTCAACAAATTAGCATTTGCCGCCGATACATCTGGCATGAAGTATTCGCAATTACCAAAAATTATTTCAACACTTCCAGATGAGACACCACGCCTGCCACGCGATTTACAAAAGTTGGTAGGAGATCCCGCTTTACTGCGCAAGCCTGAAGGCTTAACAGTTGCAGCTTATTTATTTCCGAATTATCACCCATCTGCGATTCATAATAAATTATATGGACCCGGCTGGACAGAATATAATCTGGTGCGTAACGCACGGCCCTGGTTTCAGGGGCATCAACAACCCCGGGGTCCATTATTAGGTGAGCTGGACGAGAGCCTTCCGGGTACTTGGGATAAATATAATGCCATCGCAAAACAAAATGGGATCGATGCCTACATCTGGGATTGGTATTGGTATAATGGGGAACCAGCCTTGCATGAAGCGCTGGAAAATGGATTCTTGAGATCGAAGAATAAAAACGATGTGCAGTTTTCCTGTATGTGGACAAACCATCCATGGTATATATTATATCCTACAGAAGGTACCGATGGAAAACCGGCTTATCCACCCAGCTATCAGCCTCCGGATACCGACCTGCAGGAATGCTGGCGTAGTATGTCGTACATTATTTCACGTTATTTCCATCAGCCTAATTATTGGAAAATAGACGGCATACCGGTTCTATGCATTTGGGATCCTAACCGCTTAGAGAAAAATATTGGTGTATCGGCCACCAAAAAATTGTTTGCTGATCTACGGGCTTATGCTCAACAACTTGGACATAAGGGTATCCATTTTCATTCATCCGGTTTTTATTCTCCTAACAGCAAAGAAATTGGTTATAATACGGCTGGATCTTATAACCCTCTGGATTGGACAACGCGGCGTTTTCAACCCAAAGAGAATGAAATAGCTGATTATGAAGTAGCAGCTGCAGATGTAGCTTTTAAATTATGGCCAGAACATCATAAAGACTTCAAAATACCTTACATACCAGCATTATCTCCGGGTTGGGATTCTACTCCACGATACATCATGCCTAAGAAGCGCCCGGCTTCACCCAACAGGGATGAGTGGCCCAGATGTGTCATTTTTGCAAACGAAAGCCCTGCTGCTTTTAAAGCATTTGTACAGGCAGCCTTTGCCTACCTTAATCAACATAAGGAAGTACCCAAAATGCTAACAATAGCCTGTTTTAACGAATGGTCAGAGGGACACTATCTATTACCAGACAATAGGTTTGGATATGGGATGCTCGATGCGTTGGCAGAGGCACTCGAAATTAAAGGAACCGGACAGCTACACGGAGTGTAGCCCAAAATAAAAGCAATGATTAACCACAAGCAAAAACAATGTTTGGTCGTTCTTTTTTGATTGCCAATAGTATATACGCGCAGATCGGAAATCCATTACCAGAATTAAATGACGCTTCCCTTTTGAAGCTTCGCGCGTGGAATAAGGTTGAATTAGGCAGCGCTGATAAAACTTACCTGAAGGGTCTTTTAGGCGCCTGTTATAACAAAAGTATAAAAAGGCTGGAATTGAAGCCTTACTCCACGGACTGGCTGATGGCAGACGTTACCTTCAAAGTAAAAAGAATTTTTACGAACTATAGTGGAGATGTCTCTGGCCGGTTTATTGAATTAGGTGCTTTATTAAGTACGCCCGACTCCCTTTACCCTGAAAAAACACTTCCTGCTACATTAAGTTCCATAGCCCGCTACCAGAAGCCGGATGGACATTTTGGGGTTCCAATAGATTTGAATAAACAATTAAAAGCTAATGATGCTGTAGTAACATTGCTATGGGGGAATGCCAGAATGTTGGTGGGATTGATCACAGCCTGGGAGAAATTCAAAGATGATAACCTGCTTCAATCTGCAAAACGCCTGGGAGATTTCTACGTTAAAACAGCTGAACAACTTTGTAATCCGGCGCGAGAAGCTGAATACAAAGCAACGGGTACTGCTGCAGATAGTTATCAGGTGGGGTATTTTCCTGCGATGGAAGGGTTGGTAATGTTATATAAGGTAACAAATGATGAACGTTACCTTAAAATGGCTGAGAGAATGGCGGCCTTCTTTTTAAAATTTGATGGACTGCCGCTTAATCATAGTCATGGCAATCTTTCTGCCTGGCGTAGCATACTTGATTTGTATAATACTACAGGCAAGCAACAATACCTGGATCAGGCTATTGAAAAATGGAAAGAGTCAGTGAGAAGAGGTTACGTGTGGTCCATTGGTGGGGTGGGAGAGCATTGGTATGTTGATTATAAAGGCAGCGAAGGTTGTAGTGAATCTGATTGGTTACGGTTTAATCTGGATTTATGGAGATACACGGGGCAAACCTCATACCTGGATATGGCTGAACGTTTGCTGGAGAACCAATACATAGCTGATCAATCTGGAAACGGCGGTTTTGGAATGCGCCATTTTGATGTAATTAAAGATGTAGGCCCAATAGCTACTTACGGCGGTGTCAACGAGTGGGATTTTTGTTGCAGCTTTCACGGTCCGTTAGGGTTATATTTCTTTAAAAAGTATATGGTTACCTATGCTGGTGAAAAGTTGTATGTCAATTTTCCTTATACATTTGATACGCAACTACAAACAGAAGCAGGTAAATGGAATATTACAACCAAAGCAGATTCTGCTGTCAATAAGGAAGGTAATAAAAAAATGTTCATCAGTGTAACTTCTGCTGACGAAGGTGTTGGTCAAAAAATAAACTTATACCTGCGCGTTCCAATATGGGCTAATAAAGTGACGAGCCGCGGAAAAGATTTAGAAGTAGTGAGTAGATACGCTTTACTAAAAGCCGATGTGAAAAATGGCGAAAGTTTTGAAATTACTTTCGAAGCTGTGCCATTTGTGGAAGCAAGAAATTTTGTTAAAGTAGCAACGGCAACGGATAGGGCAGAAGTTTTCAAAGATGTGTCGTTAGTTCTCGGTTCCCAGCTTTTATATGAATATCCCGCCAGGAATAATTCTTTATCTAATCTGCTTGTGTTAAAGACAAAAGAGGGCAAGCTAAAACTACTGCGCGATGCGAACGGAAGTTTTGCCAGTGTGCAATTGTCTAACGCTAATGTAAATAGGGATTACATTATAGCTGCACTTCAACAAGCAAAAAAATATCGCTGGTTCCCTGGCCTGTAACTGGTTCGCGCCGTACTGCCTTTTCTTATAATCTGGTTGTAATACCTGAAGACGTTATCCCCACATCTGAAATTAAAAAGTTTACAAGTCGCATTCAGGAGCAGGATACACCTTATTATGGTTGTAACCTGGAAAATAATAAAACATTATGGCCTGATATCCCCTCCTGGAAGTTTACTGCAAAAGGTATACATATAGCTGGCGGTGATGCCGTCATGATGGAAGGTGGGGGATACACAAATTATCGATTTGAGTTTGATATGATCATGCCAGCACAAGGAAAGGGTATCAGCGGCTGGATTGTACAGGCCAAAGACCCCGATAACTTTTTATTACTTCAATTGCAAAGCAGCGACTCTGAGTATAATTCGCCGGAACATAAGACAAAACCTAATACACTAAGAATAGTTCCCAGACTAAACGGTCAACATTTTGTTGAAGATCCGGTGACCCTTTCGCTTGACATAAGAAAGGGCGAAAAGTATCATATTAAAACTGAGTGTGTCAATAATAATGTAAGTATATGGGTCAACGGTCAAAAAATTGCATCGTACAAGAGCAAGTTCAGTGGCGGTTGGATGGGCTTCCGCGTTAGTGGAGCTGTGGACCAGGGGATATTTAGTAACATCTGCCTGAAGAAGTTGTAACAGAGGTATTTTTTAAACATTAAGCCAGGGAAACAATAAGTACATGAGTTTAACAAGAAAAATAATTGGTGCGACAATATTTGTAGCCACCCATATCCACTTATGCGCACAAAGAGATCAATCGCCTGGTTATACATTAGCCTGTTATTATTTCCCGAATTATCATGTAGATAAACGTAATGAACTTTATCATGGTAAAAACTGGACTGAATGGGAAGTACTAAAAGCGGCAAAGCCCAGGTTTGCCGACCACTATCAACCTAAAAAGCCTCTATGGGGTTATGAAGATGAAAGCAATCCTCAAGTGATGGAGAAGAAAATCAATACGGCTCATAAATTTGGTATTGATGTATTTATTTATGATTGGTACTATTACGAAGACGGACTCTTTCTACAAAACGGACTAGAGAAGGGCTTTATGAAAGCAGCTAATAATGATCGATTGAAATTTGCCTTAATGTGGGCTAATCATGACTGGACAGATCTTTTTCCCCGCAGGATAGCCAAGCCCAATAAAGTTCTTTATAAAGGAAGTATTTCCAAACATACATGGGAGGTGATGACGGATTACATCATTGAAAAGTATTTTCGGCATCCATCTTATTGGTTGGTAGAGGGCGCTCCTTATTTTTCAATTTATGAATTGGAGAAGTTGGTTGAATGCTTTGGTACCTATGAGGCTACAGCCGGGGCGCTACAGCAGTTTCGAGATAAGACAAAAAAGCAGGGTTTAAAGATTTGCACTTTAATATTGTAAAGCCCGTGTCGCCTGAATCCATAGCGGCATTGAATTTTGATTCTTTTACATCTTATGTATGGATTCACCACGTTGCTATGTCTGGTTTTCCTGAGAGCAGTTATACTCAGGCATCCAAAGATTATTTTAAATATGCTGATAGGGCTGCGAAAGTATTTCCGATTCCCTATTACCCCAATGTCTCTGTTGGTTGGGATTCTTCTCCCAGATGCGATCCTGATAGTACGTTCAAAGTCCGGGGATATCCATGCACGCCAATATTAAGTGAAAATACGCCGGAAGCTTTTAAAAAATCATTGCAACAAGCTAAAGCATTTTTAGACAATCATCCCGACTCTAAAAATATTCTTACTATCAATTCCTGGAACGAGTGGACTGAAGGCAGTTATCTTGAGCCAGATGTGATGTATAAATTCAGTTATCTCAAAGCAATTAAACAAGTTTATCAATCAAAGAAAAATTAATGCTTCAATATTACAGGATATTACTTATAGCCATTTTTATAATAAGAGCGGGTAATTCAAATGCACAAATTACTTTAGTAAATGGAGCATCCGGAGATGATATTTTTCCACTTGTTGCAAACGATATGGCCGCGGTTTATTACGATAATAAAGAACCTGAAGTAGTAAAGCGAACGGCCGGTTTGTTTGTTGATGATATTTACAGAATCACGGGCCGCAAAATGATTGCATCGGGTGAAGTTGGCGTACTGCCCAAAAATATAGTTGTTGTAGGAACGATTGGTTATAGCGATCTGATTAATAATCTGATTAAAGAAAACAAACTCAATGTCGATGACATACGTAGCGGATGGGAGCAATATGTAGTTTCTTTAGTTAAAAACCCCCTGCCTGGTATTGACAAGGCCTTGGTAATTGCTGGATGTGACAGGCGTGGAGCGGCCTATGGTTTGCTGTCCGTATCGGAGTTAGTTGGAGTGTCGCCTTGGTATTGGTGGGCGGATGTGCCGGTTCAGAATAAAACTAGTCTATTATTAAAAATTAATCCGTTTACCTCTGTTCAGCCGTCTGTTAAGTATCGGGGAATTTTTATAAATGATGAAGACTGGGGCTTAAAGCCCTGGGCTGCTAAAACATTTGAGCCTGAACTAAATGATATTGGTCCAAAAACGTACGCGAAAATTTGTGAGCTGTTGTTACGGTTAAAGGCGAACTATCTTAGTCCAGCTATGCATTCCTGCTCCGGTGCTTTTAATAAATATGACGAAAATAAGCTGGTTGCAGATTCTTTTGGTATAGTAATGGGCTCTATCCATTGCGAACCGCTGTTGTTTAATAACGCTACAGAGTGGGATAGTAAGACGATGGGGCCATGGGATTATATAAAAAATAAGCACGGCATTAACAAGGTACTTACACGGCGGGTACAAGAAAATGGAACGTTTGAAAATGTATATACCCTGGCCTTGCGTGGTATTCATGACGCCGTAATGTCCGGAAACCTTACTTTAAAAGAACAAGTAAAAGTGTTAGGAGATGCTTTAAAAGACCAGCGGAAAATTTTAAGCGATGTACTGAAAAAGCCACTGGAAGAAGTGCCTCAGGTGTTTTACCCTTATAAAGAAGTGCTCGATATTTACGACGCAGGTCTGGAAGTGCCTGATGATGTAACCCTTATTTGGACTGATGATGACTATGGGTATATGAAACGGTTAAGTAATTCTAAAGAACAAAAAAGAAAAGGCCGGGCCGGCGTTTATTATCATGTTTCTTATTGGGGACCACCCAATGATAATCTTTGGTTATGCACTACCCCTCCAGCTCTAATGTATCAGGAGTTAAAGAAGGCGTATGAAACAACAGCCGATCAATTATGGGTAGTAAATGTAGGTGATATCAAACCAGCCGAATATCATATTTCTCTTTTTATGGAGATGGCCTTTGATATTAATAAGTTCAATTCAAAAAATATAATTGACCATCATGCTGATTTTCTTTCTGAAATTTATGGGTCAGCATATCAACCCTGTTTTAAAAAATCTCAGCTACTTACCATCAATTAGCATACGCGCGCAAACCGGAATATATTAAGAATACCCGTAGCGATTTATTTTCGGTTCCGCATTATCGTGAAGTTGATAATCGAATGGCTGCCTATCAAAATATCAGCAATGAGGTTGATTCGATTATGCAGTTATTAGATAAGCAACATCGCCCATCTTTTTTCAACTACTGTATTATCCTGTTAAAGCCGCTGCCTTATTTAACCAAATGTGGTTAGGGGCGCAAAAAAATGATTTCTACGTTTTGCAAAGCAGAAGTGACGCCACAAGAGAACGAGCAAAAGTTATAGCTTGTGCAGACAGCTTACAGACAATAACCGCCGAGTATAATTCGTTACTTGGTGGTAAGTGGAAGGGTATGATGTCACTTAGTAATGGCGGTGGTAGATTTGCCTTGCCGCCTATGGATACTGTTCATTTGCTTTCTAAGCCAAGTATTGGAGTATATGCAGAAGGGGCTGCTACTACAGATGGGTATAATATTTTGCCCGTCTTTAATAAATTTTTACCGCGTTCTTATTACATCGATGTATTTAATAAAGGACAAGGCCAGTTGCAATGGACCGCCTCTGTGTCAGGTAAGTGGATCCTACTTGACAAAACCGCTTCTAATAAAAGCGGAAGGATCAATGTGTCAATTGACTGGAGCAATGTTCCGATAGGAGAAAATATAAAAGGTGAAATATTAGTTTCGCAAACTGCCCGTGACACTAAAAGAATTTTGATTTCCGTATTTAATCCCGCAGATCCGAACAGGGAAACGCTAAAAGGTATGTTCGTGGAAGATAACGGTTATATCTCTATTGACCCCGCGCGGTTTACCAGGAAAAACGAAACGAAAGAGATCAATTTTGAAGTGATGGAAGGCTTGGGTATAAGCGATAAGGTAGTCCGGTTAGGAAATCCTTTTTCTAAAAACACCTATTATCCCTCTTTAGAACTTACTTCAAATTATGTTGCACCTGTACGTTCAGATAAATATCCGATGCTTTTATATGATTTTTATTCGTTCCAGGGAGGCCCGGTAGATGTGTACACGTACATGGTACCTGTATTTCCTTTAAATGATGAAAGCGGAGTTAGATATGGGATCATGATAGATGATAGTCCGGTATATCTTCCAGAGGCAGGAGCGCCCTATTATAGTACCTTATGGATACAAAGTATATTACGAAATACAAGGATCAATAAAACAACTCATGTCCTTAAAAATCCTGGGAAGCATACACTGAAAATATTTACTGCACATCCCGGCATGTTATTGCAAAAAATAGTAATTGATTTTGGCGGTTTAAAAAGATCTTACACAGGGCCTGATTTTACGCTAAGTAAATAGATGATTTTATTACCTGAATTGGTTAAGACAGCGAAACTGCCGAACATCAACGTGTTGGATTACATGACCCTTACAAAGGGTAATTATTATTCCCTGTCAGATGTAGGAGAAGTTAAAGCAAATTTCTTTTAAGAAGCCACACCGCCAGGCGTGGGCTTCTTTTTGCGTAGCCGCGCTACTTTTTTCAGCAGCAAAAAAGCAGCAAAAAGTGCCAAGCCGAAAGGTAGGACTGTACAGGCGAGTTGTATATTTTTTATTTTAAGAAGACATAATTAATGCCTGTTAAGCAAAGTTCGGTCAGGCGCTTCGGTGCGTCCAACACGTTCAGCATAAACACCCTATCTGGGCTGCTCCCTTTTACTTCGTATCCCCTGCTATCCTTTCATTTATTCCGCTGCGATGCCGGACTTGCTCGCCCCTGACCGGTTAGGGCTCCATAATTAATTATTCACTCAAAAAAATTAAGATTATGGAACAGTTTAACTCGACCGAAAATCAGGAAATCAAAAGAAATTTTGTTTATCGTGAAGTACATGCCAATGTAACATTAATGGTAGAAGATATCTTAAGTAGGTGTTACAATCAAAAAGATCCATTATTTGACTATGATGATATCATTAACTTCTACTACTACGAAGACCTAAATCAAGAGCAATACACAGATGATAGCAGGACTATCCAGCTTAACAATTGGCGAGATGAATTGGATCGTATTCCAGATGACACTGGCGAAGAGGCTGCTGAATTTCAACAAGATCTTGAATCTAAAATTGAAAGCCTTGAAAGCAGCGAATCAATTCCTTCAGAGATTTATGAATGGTGGATCGTTTCTGATTTTTTGGCAGATCAATTAGAAGCTGCTGGTGAGTGCCTGCTGACCTGCGGCTATACACAGATCTGGGGAAGAAAATCAACCGGGCAAGCCATCTATCTTGACCCTGTCATTTCTGAAATTTGCTATATATTAAAGCTGTTATCAGGACAGCCTAATCAACGGTTGGGTTGATTAATGTGTTTAATAAGGAGGGCTTTAATGCCCTCTTTTTTATCGCTTTAACTGGAGTAGCTTTTCTTGTAAATCCACCAGGCCTGCCTTTTGTAAACATTCGGTAGCAAGAGTTTTTAAAGCTTCCAGGTTGTCATTGGGTACAGATGCTATCAGGCTGCCTTCCTTTTCATCTTTTAAAAGAATCCCTTTTTCTATAACCTGGCTTAAGAGCAGGATGTTTTTGCGTGAAATACGCAAATCAATTTTTACCATATCGTTCATTCCTGGCGTACTTAAGATCGTATCATACACCTTCAGCACATCATTTGTATTTAACATGTTTTAATAAATTTTTTCAGGGTCACATAAACGGGTTCACAACTGTAAAATTAAAACGGCAAAACCAGTTTCTGTTTATTTCACTGTGTCGTTATACGGCACAATTGATTTTTCAATAAAATGTAGCACATAGCTTTGCAGGTGTCAAAAGAATTGTGAACCTGAAAATGTGCGTTATGACAATTAAAGAAGCAAAGGAAATCGACATGGTATCCTACCTGTCGGCAGCAGGCATAGAACCTGCAAAAATTAAAGGAGAAAACTATTGGTACCACTCTCCGCTACGTAAAGAAAGAACACCGTCTTTTAAAGTAAACCGGAGACTGAATAAGTGGTTTGATTTTGGTGAAGGTAGAGGAGGAGGCCTGATTGAGTTTATGCAAGAAGTGAATAATATTAAGATCCCGGAAATCTTACAGAAACTAAACGAATTAAATCTACCCACTACACAACTTAACCAGTTACCATCCAGGTCAACAGGCATTGAGATTGTTTCCACAAAACTCATCAGCAGCCCGGCGCTGATCCGCTACTATCAGTCCCGACGGATTTCCACGGAAATCGCTAACCAGTTTTTGTGTGAAGTAGATTACAGAAATAATAATAAATCCTATTACGCTTTAGGCTTTAAAAATGATGCCGGTGGCTATGAGTTACGCAGTACCTATTTTAAAGGCAGTAGCCATCCAAAAGTACCTACGCTTATTAAAAATCAAGCGGCAACGTTGGCAGTATTTGAAGGTGTGTTTGACCTGCTTTCTTACTGCACTATTTGCCAGCATCAGCCCGTTGCTCCAAGAGATTTTTTAGTGCTGAATTCTGTTTCTTTTTTGAACAGCAACTGACATTTATGCAGTCTTATGAAATTGTGCATTTATACCTGGACAATGACGGAGCGGGAGACAAGTTTACTACAACTGCAAGGACGTCCAATTCTCTTCAGTTTTTTGATGAGCGATCACTATACAGTGGATATAAGGATCTAAATGACTGGCATCGGCATATAGGGCTAAGAATGCCCCAAGATAAATAATCGCGACAAAAAGGTATATCGCTCACAGCCGTGATCAATATGTATTTCAATAGCCTGCTGCACCCGCCGCGTACACCGCGAGGCGTGACGAGTTCCCCAGCTTCGCTCGGTAACGGCGAGGTGTACCAAAAGTGCAACTTTTGGAAAGTACCTCGCCCTTCTTACTCGAAACTCGTGAAGGGAAAGTAGGAAGATTAATAGTCAGTAACTGCACTTTTTAAGTGCAGTATTTTTAGAAAACGTGTAAATGAAATAATGATGAATGAACAACCAATTGCTCCTAAAAGGTGGATCACCATTCGTGTAAAACCCGATGAATACATCGTCATCTATAAACTGTTTAAACAGACTGCCAACAAAAAGCTAAGCCAGTATGTACGCAAGGTGCTGCTTCAAAAGCCGGTGGTGATTCATTATAAAGATGTGTCCACTAGTGAAATTTTGTCAGCCCTAAACCAGCTTTCCAGGGAGCTGTCTGCGATCGGAAACAACTTCAATCAAACGGTGCATAAACTGCACACACTCGATCATGTACCTGAGATAAAGATATGGGCGGAGTTAACTGAATCGGGTCGTCAAAATCTCTTAAAAAAATAGAAGAAATCCGGCAATCTTTAACTCAAATCAGAGCCCAATGCGCCCACAAATAACTTTTCCGACAAGCCTTTCACGAGCGCTCAATTACCACGAGAAAAAAGTGCAGAAAGGCACCGCCATGCTGTTACACGCACATAATTTTTTCAAAGCACCAGAGGTGCTAAAGTTCAGCGACAAGAAAGAAAGATTCCAGGAGTTGATGGACTTAAATGAAAGGGCAAAAACAAAGCTGATCCATATCTCGCTCAACTTTCATCCATCGGAAAAAGAAAAAATGGATAAAGACTTTTATATCCATTTGGCAGATGAATATATGAACCGGATTGGGTTTGGTGATCAACCTTACTTGGTTTACCAACATGAGGATGCAGGGCATCCGCATTGCCATGTGTTGGCTCCACTAATTAGAGAGGACGGTAGCAGGATACAAACCCATTATATAGCTAAGAAGTTATCAGAGCCAGCCCGAAAAGAAATGGAAAAAATATACGGACTAGTACCGGCTGATAAAAAGGATAGAGGGCAGGAGCTGGCCAAGCTTGAACTGGCGGTATCGCCGCAAAGAGTTCAGGCTGGTAAATCTGAAGTGCAGCGCTCTATTACTAATGTGCTGGATCATGTTATTGGGAAATACAAATACACTTCTTTAAATGAGCTAAATGCTGTTTTAAAACTATACAATGTAAAAGCCGAAAGGGGAGTAGAAGGGGGCGTATTCATCGAAATAAAGGGTTGACCTATGTAGTGATTGACAAAAATGGTAAAGCGCTAACCAAACCCATCAAAGCGAGCGCTTTTTATAATAAACCAACGCTCGCTTTGATTGAACAAAAATGCGAGGCCAATAAGGCATTGAAGGAACCTTATAAACAAAAACTAAAAACATCCATTGAGTGGAGTTTTAGATCCAATCCACAATCATTAAATGAACTGGCCAAAGGACTAAAAAGAGAGCAGGTAGACCTTGTCATCAGGCGAAGTGTCGAAGGACAGGTATATGGACTGACTTATATCGATCATAAATCCAGAGCAGTTTTTAATGGTAGTAACCTGGGTAAAGAGTATGCGGCTAAAAAAATACTGGAACGATTAAGTAAACAAAACCAACCCGAAAAGCAAATTGCCCAAAAGATGGGTAGGGAATTTGAAAAACCTAGCACGCAAGAAAACTCGAAAGAACAATCACCCGAAAAGCAAGCCACTAAAGCCTTAGAAAAAATCATTGAACAGGTAGTGGATCCTTATGTGGGAAGTAATGATCCCTTCAATAAGGAACTACTCCATGAAAAGAATCGTAAAAGAAAAAAAGGGGTGGATCGGGAAATAGACTTCTAACTGACTTTGACAATCGGGTTTTTAATTTTTAAATCTAAGTGAAGGATGACAATGCAGACAAATGAAAATGAAATGGGATTAAAGAAGATCATGGACATGACCCGGTTGATCAGTGTGGTGTTATTGGTGTTACATTTTTATGATAGCTGTTACGGTTTTTTCAGGTTGCAGGGATGGACACATGCCATTAGTGATCAGGTGTTGAACAATATCCACAAAACAGGACTGTTTAATAACTTCCATAAATGTAAATTACTGGCTCTGGTATTTTTAATACTGTCATTATTGGGAGTGAAAGCAAAAAAAGCTGAAGCCTTTAATTACAGGCTTTGTGTGGCTTATATTGTAACAGGCTTGTTGCTTTATATTATCGGCGCATTGGTTTTTGTATCGCCTGGTAATGCCGCTACCCTAACAGTGATATATGTAACAATTACTGGTACTGGATATCTATTATTTATTATCGGTGGCACAATGCTATTCAGAGTCATCAAACATAAGCTAAGCCGTGATGTATTTAATACCGCCAATGAAACCTTTCCGCAGGAAGAAAGACTCTTGACCAACTCTTATTCCATTAACCTGCCAACTAAGTACCAGCTAAAAAATAAAACCCGAAATGGATGGATCAATATCATCAATGCATTTAGAGGGGGAATACTTTTGATGGGCTTGCCGGGCAGTGGTAAAACACTCATCGCTAAGGAGATTTTAAAGCAACAAATCGAAAAAGGATTTGCAATGTTTATCCATGACTTTAAATATCCTGACTTAACAAATGTGGCCTACAATCATTACCTGAAAAATAAGAAACAATATAAAGCCACACCACAGTTCTACATTATCAACTTTGAAGATATCCAGCAGCGTTGTAATCCACTATTGCCGGAATGCATAAATTCTATAACAGATGCGGCGTCTGCATCACGTGCAATACTTTTGGGATTAAACCAGGAATGGATCGGCAAACAGGGAGACTTTTGGGTGGAAAGCAGTATCAATTTTATCACAGCCTTGATATGGTATCTGCGCCTCTATCAGGATGGTAAATATTGCACATTGCCACATGTAATAGAGTTGGCTCAAACGCCACTTGATAAACTCTTTACAATCCTGGCAGCCCAGCCCAGTCTGGAAGTATTGGTAATGCCTTTTGTTCGGGCTTATGAAGAAGATGCCGGTAAGCAGTTGATTGGGCAAATTTCTGGTGCTGCCATAAGCTTGGGTACATTGGCGTCAGAAAAGCTTTACTATGTTTTATCGGGTAATGATTTTTCTATGAACATCAATGACCCGGAGCATCCTAAGATTGTTTGCATTGCCAATAATCCTCAGGTGTCTAATATTTACAGTGCGGTGATTTCTTTATACCTAAATACACTACAGAAATTATTAAAAGAACAGCAACAGCAACCTTGTGGAATTTTATTGGAAGAATTCGCTAATATTTCCTGGTATAATGCCGATAAATTTTTATCGGTATGCCGAAGCTACCTGGTAAATGTTATAATGGTTATCCAGGATGCCAGCCAGTTGATTTTACATTATGGCGAAAAGCAGGCTAAGGTTATTTTGGCGATGGTAGGGAACATAATATCCGGACAAGTAACCGGTGAGTCTGCGAAACAATTATCAGAAAGGTTTGGAAAAATAATGCAGGATAGGCAAAGCCTTACTATAAATAGTAGTGATACATCGCTTAGCAAATCCAGGCAATTGGATTATGCTATACCGCAATCAACCATTGCTTCTTTATCGGCTGGTGAGGTGGTGGGTGTGGTTGTTGACAATCCTGATCAGCGGATAAACCAGAAGATGTTTCATGGGCAGGTACAGCATGATTTTGATGCGCTAAAAAAGGAAGAAGCTGGGTTTAAGCTACTCCCGAAAGAAAGAGTTGACGGAAATGCAATTCGAAATCAATTTATGAGAATTAAACTGGAGGTTAAAGCTATTGTGGAGGAAGAAATGGAGAGGATTATGAACATGCCTGGGCATCAAACGGCAATAGTTAGAAAGAATGGCTCTTAGATACAGCGTATGTTCTAAATTATCATCATTGCGAGAGTCCGGCAACTCCAACTAAAATGATAAAGAGAATTTATAAAAAAATTGTATTCAATCCTTTAAAATGAAAAAACTGTAGAAAGGCTTCGATAGATTAGAGTAAACAGCTGGAGATAAATTTGGAAACTTATGCCTGATAAATAGTAATACAAGTTCACATCTTTGGAATTTATCGCCGGAAGGAACGGCGTATACTTTTGAATACAAATTCATACGAAGATTTTAAACAAAAACTATGCTTCGTCAACAAAAATGGAGTTGATAGAAATGTAAAAGCACTGAAAGAAAACGAAAGACAAACTAATTGGAAATAGAAGAGGACGTGCAAATAGCCGTTTGGGCAAAATGGTGGGTTTTAGTGCTAATTTCATGGATAAAAAATGTGATATGCTATAAAAGGGGATTTTTCCCGGTATATAACCAGTCAAAAGACATTACTATTGCAGTCAATAACAAGGCTGCTCTTGGATTTAAAAGCTAACTATCGTATATTTATTCATCTAAGCCAATGAGATTTTCAATTCAACTAATTGCTATACACTCGGGAGTAAATATCATTTCTCTCAATTACCAATATGCCTTAAGTAGCGCAATTTACCGTATTATAGCCAAAGGTGATGCAGCGTATGCTTCCTTTCTTCACGAAACAGGCTATGGCAAAGGCTTCAAATTTTTTACTTTTTCGCAGATCAATTGCCCTTTTAAGATTGAAGGCGACCGGATGCGTTTGCTTTCTAATGAATTGAACTTTCAAGTAGCTTTTCATTTGCCGCAGGCGGCAGAAAATTTTGTGAAAGGCCTATTTCAGGCAGAGCAGATTGATATTGCTGATAAAAAATCAAAAGCCAGCTTTAGGGTAAAATCGGTGGAGAGTTTGCCCAACCCTTTGCAACAGCATAAAGACAATGAAATTGTAAATACGCAACTAAAACCTTTATCGCCCATTGTAGCCGGATTGCAAAACGACAAAGGCAATTATGATTTTCTGTCGCCGGATGATGAGCGCTTTACCCAAAGCCTAATTTATAACTGGCGCAGCAAAATAGCCACTTGCTATGATGAGGAAACAGCTGCGGGGGCTTTGTTGATAATGGAGGTGATTTCGATGAAGAACCCGTTCAAGTCTCGCTTAATTACGATTAAAGCTGATACGGCTGCGGAAACGAAAATTAGGGGCTGGATGAATTTTGGGCTGAAGGTGACGGGGAGAGACGGTTTGTGGAGCTGGTGCTGAATGCTGGGGTGGGAGTTTATAATAGTATGGGGTGTGGGTGTGTGTGTGTGGGAATTGTATGATGGAAAAGGCAATTTTGCAGTGTTTATGCATGTTTTAAAGTGCAGTTTTGGGTGTTTGGGTGGTGGAGTACGGAGTTTTTGGGAGTTGAAGATTATTCCTTTCGGTTCTATTAAGATCATTAATTCCAATTTACTTTTTCAATTCTCAAATAAGAGTTGACTATTAATTCCAATTTACTTGGCAAATTTATAAAAATATTTTATATTTATAGCCATAATCAACATAATAAAATGAGATTACATCTGAAATTAAAAAAAATGACACAGTAATCCCCTATAATTATCAGCGTAAATTAACAGGGTGTATCCATAAATGGATCGGAAAAGATAATAAAGAACACGGAACGATAAGTCTCTATTCTTTCTCATGGTTACAAAATGCCAAAGCGGTAAAAGATGGACTTTGGCTAACAGATAACTCTTACCTATCCTTAAGCTTTTATGAAGATCATTTAGTGAAAGAGGTTGTTGGTGGTATTCTTCATAACCCAGAAATGTTTTGTGGCGCAAGAGTAAATGAAGTATTGATAAGCAACCACCAATACTTTGATGAAAAACAACAACGTTTTTTTGTACTTAGTCCGATACTCATTAAGCGTACGCTTGAAAGCGGGAAGCAAAAGCATTATACTTTTTTGATGAAGAATCAAATGAAATGATGACAGAAACACTGCAATCGAAACTGAAACATGCCAATCTGAATACGGATGGAGTAGCAGTAGAGTTTGACTCAAATTTTCCGAATCCAAGAACTAAGTTGATTAAATATGGAGAAATAAATAACAAAGTAAATTTATGTCCAATCATCATTAAAGGGTCTAAAGAGCAGATTGCATTTGCTTGGAATGTGGGTGTGGGCAACTCCACAGGGATTGGATTTGGTAGTCTTAAATAATTTTATTTATGAAAAAATTATACGTGGTAAAATATTCTGGACCGTTTGGTTTTATCAAGCCTTGGACTGCTGTGCGTGATAGCGAAACTTTTTCACAGCAATTCCTAACCCCGAGCATTGTAGAAGGCATTGAAAAAAAGTTGTTTCCGGAATTATTGAATGAAATTGGGATAAAGAAAATTATAAGGCACAAATTAAATTATTTAGGAATAGATGTGCAACAGGAACGTACATGGGCAAAAGGGGGATTTCAGTTTTCAAAAGAAAAAGGAAATTATAAAACCAACCTTGGTATTTTGAAACGAGGAGTAATGCTTAACCCAAATCTTTATTTAGCATTTGACACTATTGGGGATGCAAAGATTGCCTTTGAACAAAACCTTTGCTTGTGCAGGAATGAAGATATTTTATTGCCTGAAGACCTGATTGAAATGAGTGCTGATGAATTTGATGAAATTGCTGGGTTTGAGTTGAAGTTTTCTGATAAAGAAACGGGATTTAAAGTTGGGCATAACAGGTATGATAATGCAGCCGAAATGTTTGGAGAATTAGTTGTTTCAGGAAACCCAATTAGAGGGAAATAATGAACTTGAAACACATATTGGCTAAAAGTATTCTTTACGAAGGTACTGATTTGTTGACGCATACGCAGCATGTGGTTTTATGTATTCAAAAAATACTCCAGGGATTCCAATTTGATTTTGATGAACAGTTAGTTTTAAAAGGTGCAATCCTACATGACTTAGGAAAAGCTCATCCAAAATTTCAAAAAAGAGTTTCAGGGAAAAGCAAGGAGGGTTTATTAGAAGAGTTTGAAGATGAGGGATATGTTCATCGTCATGAGATTTCATCTTTGGCTTTTTTACCCTGTTTCCCTAAAGGCGAGTGGCCGATATTGATAGATATGGTTATTGCTCACCACAAATCGATTGAAACAGCGCACCATGAAGGAAAAGGTATTTTAGATTTAAAAACACAAGATAGGAAATGGTTGCAAAACCATTTGAAAGAATGGGATGATTGGCAGCAGTATGGAATAACAATTATTAAAAATTTTGGCTTTGATTGCTCAAACAAAATTTCATTTGAAGATGCCGAAAAAGCATTGAGGTTTGTTGTTGATTATTGTGACGCAAAGAAAAACGGTTGGTCGCCATACAGAGGGTTATTAAAAGGGGCAGACCATTTTGCATCAGCCCTAGTAGAAAGAGTTGAAGAAAATATTAAACACACCTTTGAAATTCCAGATTTAAAGTTTTATAGAGACCCCAAAAGAGCAAACGGTTTGTATCCGTTATCAAAAGTAGTAACTGATAATAGAAGATTACACACAATTGTTGTAGCTCCAACCGGTGCTGGGAAAACGGACTTTTTGATGAAGCGAACCAGTGGGCGTGTTTTTACACCTTGCCTTTTCAGGCTTCAATTAATGCGATGTGGGCACGATTTAAAGATGTTGTCCCTAATAAAGACATTCGGGTTTTGCACGCCATTTCAAAAATAGTCGTCGGGAAAGTCAATCCTGAAGAGCAGCTTTTACAGCCATTAGTAGGTTCTTCCATAAAAGTATTGACGCCATATCAGTTGGCAGGTATTGTATTTGGTATTTCTGGATTTGAAAGTATTCTTTTAGATATTAAAGGGTGTGATGTGATATTGGATGAAGTTCATACTTATTCGGGCTATTCAAGAAGTATGGTGCTAGAAATTGTAAAAGTGCTTAAACATTTCGAATGTCGAATCCATATCGGCACGGCCACTATGCCAACGGTTTTGTATAACGAACTTTTAGAAATATTGGGTGGTGTTGAGCATGTTTATGAAGTCCAGCTATCAGTAGATGAATTGGATAAATTTAATAGGCACAAGATTTATAAACTGGCAAATGATGAAAACATATTTCCAATTATTCAAAAAGCAAAAGAATCAAAAGAGAAAATACTTATAGTCTGTAACACAATTAAGAAAGCTCAGGATGTGTATAAATTAATGATTGAAGAATTTCCTCACGTTGAAAAAATGCTAATTCATAGTCGTTTCAAAAGGCGTGATAGATTTCAAAGAGAATTAAGGCTCAAGGATGAAGTTAACGGAAATGGGAAGGACAAAAAAGGTTTCAAGCCTTGTATTGTGGTGGCGACACAGGTTATAGAAGTCAGTTTGGATATAAGCTTTGACAGAATGATTACAGAATGTGCTCCGTTGGACGGTATGATTCAAAGGTTTGGCAGGGTAAATAGGGAAAGAACTGAAGAAAGCATCAAGATCCAAAAGCCCATTCATGTAATTGAGCCCAAGGGGAAAGTTTTACCTTATAACATGGAAGTGCTTCAAATGAGTTTCAACCAATTGCCAGATGGTGGAGAGATATTATTGGAAAGAACTTTACAGGAAAAGATAGACAGTGTTTACCCGGAATTGGATAAGAAAGCTATAGACATACATTTAAAGTTTAAAGGTAGTCGTTTTACGATGAAGGAACTGACTGACAACAGAAAGGGAATTTTGATTGATGCATTAGAAATTGAGGGAGCCACCTGTATCCTGGAAGCTGACAGGCAAAAATACATTGATGCTACCTGGGAAGAACGAATTGATATAGAAGTTCCGATAAACTGGAAAACCATTTCAAGATACAAAAAACAATTTGAACAGTTGAATGTAGGTTCCAATCCTTTTGTTGTACCTCAAGATGAGGATGAGTATGGAAAGTACGGCTTACAATTAATTGAACACGATATAATATTATAACGCATGTACACAAGTTATATAGGCAAGAAGTTTTTGAATATTTACAATAACCGAAATAAAACGGAATTTGCTGCTGAGCAGTTTTTTGACGAGGTGTTTTTTGGTTTATTCTTTACTGATGAATCGCATTTAATGCATGTGGGTAATTCACCCTTTTTCCAAAAACCGAAAGAAGCTGATGTGCAGACTCACGGCTCAAAGTCTTTGGCACAGCTGGCAAATCTTAAAAGCAATATCCAAAATGATGTTCCTAACATGTCCATTTTTGTAGGGGCTTCTGCTAAAGATATTGGAGGAACAACGTCTGGACAAGTTTCAAGTATTGCAGTGGATATTGATAGCGATGAAATGTATGCCTCATGGATAGGTGAGGCTTTGGCAATTGGGGTTAACGGTGGATTTGTGATGCTGATTGATAACGAGAATATACTCTGGAATTTATTTAAAGGTTGGGAAGTATATCGAAAATATTTATCAAATACGCCAAACATAAAGGACAAGCAAATTGAGACTTGGAATGGGCAGTGGCTGTGTCATACTTTTTCTAAACGCTTTAATGAAAACCGCCCCGAGGACGGTTTAGATATTGAAGCAGAAAATGTGCAGGGAAAACTGGCCATTCCAACTATCAAATGGACAACGGTCGTGCTAACGTTATCGAGAAAATTTCCAAATTCTCAAATGACGGCTTATACTTATAATCTTTCTCAGATGAATACGACACTGGGATTTATAAATCTTTATTTAAAAGAAATACACGAATTATATGAAATGCGGGATCAATTGATTTTGGAATCAGATAAAACAATTCTATCAGATTTGGATATCGCAAAATTTGAACCTTTTTATTATTTCAAAGATGCCTGTGCCTTGGGGACAATTGGGTTAAAAGCTTTGGAACCTGCTAAGCTTCGGGAATTTATGCCAAAAGGAAGTGTACAATTCGCTCAAGGAAAAGAATATAAATTCAAAGATGATGAGTCTTACTTTAATTATAAACTATTTAAAATTTGGATATACGCTATGCTTAACAAAACAGAAATAATTCAGTTAGCGGATCAATTAGCATTGATACTACTGAAATACGAACATGCTCAAAAAGAAGATAACAGAGGTAAGACCGGCAAAAGCTCGGACGTGAAAAATATAATTGAATCAAGATTCTTTAAAGAGTTTGTCGAAAATATAAAACCAGTCATTAACGAGGAAAATAGTTCTGAAGTTGAAAAGATAGTTCAGAAATCTTATTTGGAAATTACTACAGATAATTTCCCTCTATTCTTGACCTTGGTAAGGTTTCAATATCAAATTCATAAAACAAACTCCTAATCAAATTTCATCAAACAAAAATATTCAATTATGCAACCATTCATTTATTTACGAGGATTACGTCATGTTGAACATACTGTATTTGCAGTAAATGACGGACAGAAATATTATACCGATCCAATTACTGGTCGAAAAATGGCTTATTCAAGTGGACAGCAAGTAAAACGTTCAATTCTTGAAAGTTTAGATCAGCCTTTTGCTGCCATAACTTTCAATTGGGAAATTGACAAAAAGGAAAAGCAGGCATGCTTGAGCCGCATTCACCTTGTGATCCAAGCTTTTCAGACCAACTTTTGGGAGGTTATATGAAAGCTGAAAAAGATACGATGACTGTTAAGCGAAGAAGCCCATTGTCTATTTCTGCAATGCGTCCCTTGCATCCTTTACTTGGCGGATTGGAAATGGAAAGTGAAGGAGAAGCGACAGCATTTGACCGTTCAACAATGGCAGAACATCATCATGTAAATGTGTATGTTACAGACGAAAATGGTAAACGACAGAAAATAAGTAATGACGATCTTGAAGAATGGCTGACAACAAACAATAGAAGTCTTGGTGCCAAATATTATAACCCGGGAAAACAATCAAGGGCTACCGGTTTATTCGTATATGATATCGCCATTGATTTACGTACACTTTTCTGTGTTTCTACCAATAAATTGGAACCTGAACTTTTTCCTGATATAGAAAAAAACTGAGAGCGGAAGGTTGGGTTGAAGGGCAAAACGTTTTTGGTAAATGTTTGATTTGTCCAAAGGGTAAAAGGAAAGAAATTATTCCTGCTTTGGCAAAAGCAATCATCAATTGGCGGATTACTTCTAATCAGTCAAGAACATTCAGTTTAATGGAAACACTGGCAGTAGCAATCAGTGATAATGCAAATCAAATTGCTTATGCTGTTAGAGGAGAATTAAGAGATGATACAGATAGACCAAGAGCAGTTCCCAAAATAGATGAGAGTATAAAAGGAAATGTATTTATTACACCATTAGCCAGCGGATATGTTGCCGGTGCTATTGGTTCTGCTGACGCACTTGACCAGGCAGAAAAAACTTTAATTGATAAAATGTTGGCATTTGATTATGAAAAGCAAATTTAAAGCCCAATAAATAGGAAATCATAAAATCACAACCCCCATGCCGCACCCACTTCTCTCCCAAATTCTCCCCATCCTCCAAGTAGTACAGGATGACAAAGAAAAGCTGGAGCAGATTCTTATTTTTCTGAAAGCGGAAATTTTGCCTCAAATAGAAAGTGAACATATTGAAGTGGTTATCCCAGAAAAATATGAGGCATTGGTGCATACTATTGCCGATAGCCTTACGGCGGGCATGCTTTGCTTTTTAAATATGGAAACACTGGAAGTAGAAGATATTCCTAAAAGCTATTTGGACGAATACGATGAAGAAATGGCGGAGGAGTTTGGGGAGGAAGAAGGTGTGTTTGAGTTGAAGCATCTACAATGGGAACATAAATGTTGCTTTGAACCCTTGCCATCATCAGAATCTTTTCGGATCATGGAAAATTTTACAGAGCGGGTAGGCGATCAAAAAGTGCAACAAATTTTGATAGGAATTTTAAACAGAAAAAAGCCATTTGCAAATTTCAACAACTTTATCCATAATTCCGATTATCGGGAAGATTGGTTTGCCTTTCGTCTTGATGCGTATAAAACCCACGTGCGGGAGGAAATTTATTTAGAACTCAAACGAAAAAATGAAGAATAACATTTATTGACATATATCTTGCCATGAAAATTGTAAATCATATTTTCGATTTTCATGGCAAAAAAACTAAAAACAACAACTAATTTATAATGTCCATCACTGCCACACATATTAACTACCATCACGTTTGCAAACGCAAGCTGTGGTTGTTTTGCAACGGCATCAACATGGAACATACCAGCGACACCGTTTATGACGGAAAGCTGCTGCACGAAACCAGCTATCCGCAGCGCAATGAAAAACATTCGGAGTTGAATATTCAGGCCAATCATCAAAACATTAGCCTTTTTGGCAAAATAGACTTTTATGATGCCCGACAAAAAATAATTCACGAAACCAAACGCAGCAACAAAGTAGAAAAAGCCCACGAATGGCAGGTGAAATTTTACCTGTGGTTATTGAAGCTAAATGGCATTGATGAGGCCACAGCCACATTGGAATATCCATTGCTTCGACAGACAGATTGCGTCACATTGACCACAGAAGACATTGCACAACTTCAAACTATGATCGAAGAAATTAGCCAGTTGAAGGAGTCAGAACAATGCCCGCCGGTGATCAATGCTAAGATTTGCAAAAGTTGTAGTTATTATGAACTGTGTTATGTGGAAGAAGTCTGAACCGGGATTTATGGGATGTGAAGATTGAAAGGATTTTAAAAAATGAAGTATGAAATAGCCATGAGGATACTTCCTAAATGCTTGATTATTTCAGGCTATTCCATCTGACCGTAAAAAATAAAAAAGAGAGCAGATGAAATATGCAGAAATAACTAAGCAGATTTTAGCTGGTGCGTTTAAAGTTCACAGTGCGCTGGGAAATGGATTTCAAGAAGTAATCTATCAGCGGGCATTAGAAATAGAAATGAGAAGGGGGTGAATTTGATTTTGAACGAGAATTTGAAATACCCATTTATTATGATAGCATTCACATTGGCACACGTCGAGTTGATTTTCTGGTTTCCGGCATTATCTGTGTCGAATTAAAAGAGATTATAAAACTTGAAGATGTACACCTGGCACAGGCGATGAATTATTTGGAAGCATACAATTTAGAAATTGGTTTACTCATCAATTTTGGGTCAAAAAGTTTAGAATACAAAAGATTAACTAACAAAAAGCATGCGGATTATAGCAAATCTGAAAAATCCATTCATCCTAAAAATCCCGGATCAGACACATGAAAAAACCTACTACCTCTTCAATTCCGGCCGCATGAGTCGAAAAGACAATACGCTAAAATTCACTCCGGTGGATGAAGGCGGAAAGGAAGGTCAGCCCAAGTATATTCCGGTAGAAGGTGTAAGTGATTTGTATTGTTTTGGTGCTTTGGATGCAAATAGCGCATTGTATAATTTTTTGGGCAAAGAGCAGATTGCCGTACATTTTTTCGATTATTACGAGCATTATACCGGCAGCTTTATGCCCAAAGAATATTTGTTGGCCGGCAAGATGCAGATCGAGCAAACGAAACACTATTACAGCAAGGCCAAGCGCATCATAATTGCCCAGAAGTTTGTAGAAGGAGCCGCATTCAACATACTCAAAAACCTGAAATACTATCAATCACGAGGAAAAGATTTAGAAGGAATTATAGAAACAATTGAGCGGTACAGCACCTCCATTTTCACCACTACGGATATTGATATGTTAATGGGTATTGAAGGAAATATTCGTCAAACATATTACGAGGCTTTTGATGTTATTTTAAACGATTTTGCAATGAATGGACGCAGCAAACAACCACCCAAAAATGAGGTGAATGCTTTGGTTTCCTTTGGCAATATGATGTGTTATACTTTGTGTTTGGGTCAAATTTATCATACACAATTAAATCCTACAATTAGTTTTCTACATGAGCCAGGATACCGGAGATACTCGCTAGCATTAGATTTGGCTGAGATCTTCAAACCCATTTTAGTAGACAGGGTGATTTTTAAAGTATTAAACAAAAGAGAAATCCATGCAAAAGATTTTGACGTGCAGGTAAACAGCGTAGTGCTGAAAGACGCCGCCCGCAAGGTTTTTGTGCGATCTTTTGAAGAAAGACTGAACGAAACCATAAAGCACCGTTCGTTAAACCGAAGCGTTAGCTACAAGCATCTTGTAAAGCTGGAGTGCTATAAGCTAACGAAACATTTGCTAAATATGGAAGAATATAAACCTTTTAAAGCCTGGTGGTAATATGTATGTAATATTGGTATATGATATCGGTGAAAAACGCGTAGGTAAAATGCTTAAATTATCTAGACAATATTTGAATTGGATACAGAATAGTGTATTTGAAGGAGAAATAACTGAAGTGAAGCTGAAGGAATTGAAACAGCGAGCAAAAAATATGATGGAACCGGAAGAAGACAGCCTGATTATTTTTAAAAGCCGTGACGTTAAATGGCTGGAAAAAGAAACTGTTGGGAAAGAGAAAAATGAATTAGATACATTTTTATAGTTGTCGAAGCGTACAGATCTTTATCACTAAAGCTCTTTGACATATTGGAGAAAACTAAAAACCTTAATGATATGATGTTTCATAGAGTTGTCGATATTCGCTATAATATATATTACCGGATATCGACAACTTTTATTGACCAAAACGGTATATTTTTGAAAATATAAAGCTTTGAGTATAAGCTTTTTTAGTCGTCGATGCGGCGGCTGTTAATCGTACCAAGGTGGAATTGAAATTCGAATATGTGAAAGCTCAGCCTTAAGTTTCCTGCTGTTAATCGTACCAAGGTGGAATTGAAATTCAAGTGGCGTCAATTCAACATCGCCAATCGTTGCTGTTAATCGTACCAAGGTGGAATTGAAATGATATAATATATGTTGGTAGCACCAAATCTACTAAACTGTTAATCGTACCAAGGTGGAATTGAAATTTGAAAGCTAAAAACAAACAGCTTCTCACAGAAATAACTGTTAATCGTACCAAGGTGGAATTGAAATTGCATAGAAATTTTTATATTCAGAAAAAGGAGAAAACTGTTAATCGTACCAAGGTGGAATTGAAATGTAAATGACTTCTATCGAGCTAATACTGGCTGGCCGCTGTTAATCGTACCAAGGTGGAATTGAAATGGCTTAGTTTCTTTCATTCAGAAAAGAGCAATGACTCTGTTAATCGTACCAAGGTGGAATTGAAATTTTTTTCGCTACTTCCTCTGAAGCATGAATACTAACTGTTAATCGTACCAAGGTGGAATTGAAATAACAAGGAATCTGTGAATAAATAAGAATATCAATATGGCTGTTAATCGTACCAAGGTGGAATTGAAATAAATAGTTGAGGCAAACGTAATAAGAGGCGGCCCACTGTTAATCGTACCAAGGTGGAATTGAAATTTGTTTTCGCCTGCCATATTATTATTTTTTATAGAACTGTTAATCGTACCAAGGTGGAATTGAAATGACATTGCACCTTGAGGGTTGCCGCCAGTAGGTCCAGCTGTTAATCGTACCAAGGTGGAATTGAAATTAGTATACGATTTGGACAGAAGAAGTAATGAATAGTCTGTTAATCGTACCAAGGTGGAATTGAAATGTTGCAGCGTAAAAACAATAATAAAATCAAATAAACTGTTAATCGTACCAAGGTGGAATTGAAATATAATTCACGCAATCATTTCCATGAGAGCCATCCCTGTTAATCGTACCAAGGTGGAATTGAAATATTGATGCCACTTCACATTCCGCATCTGCAAATTTTTCTGTTAATCGTACCAAGGTGGAATTGAAATAGTATGTAATATTGAATTGCATGTTATACGATTTTACTGTTAATCGTACCAAGGTGGAATTGAAATAAGAAAAGTATAACTCAAAAGGAATTGGATAAAGAACTGTTAATCGTACCAAGGTGGAATTGAAATTTGCTTCAAAAACAGAGAGGTATCAGAGTACGTTCTGTTAATCGTACCAAGGTGGAATTGAAATGCAAAAACTATAAAAATAGAACTGCTTAACCCTTCACCTGTTAATCGTACCAAGGTGGAATTGAAATAATAATCTAACATTAAAAAAACACCTTTAAAATTTCTGTTAATCGTACCAAGGTGGAATTGAAATCCGGAAGCAGGCATAAAAAATAAAATGGAAACAACTGTTAATCGTACCAAGGTGGAATTGAAATAAGGAAAGACTCATACATTGTCTCCCCTACTATCCCTGTTAATCGTACCAAGGTGGAATTGAAATTGGCGAGCATACGTAGATGAGAAGTTTGTCAAGAATCCTGTTAATCGTACCAAGGTGGAATTGAAATAAGTTTGCGAATATGGCCCTGCGACCACCTTTCACTGTTAATCGTACCAAGGTGGAATTGAAATAAGTAATATTTAAAACAGGAGGACAAGAAATATCGCTGTTAATCGTACCAAGGTGGAATTGAAATTAATTAATCACATCGTGATTTGAAAGCAATTCACTCTGTTAATCGTACCAAGGTGGAATTGAAATATCAATGAGCCTTCTGATTATATCAAGCTGCAAAGGCTGTTAATCGTACCAAGGTGGAATTGAAATTTGCGTGTTGCATCTTTTCGTTGCTCCTTCCATGTCTGTTAATCGTACCAAGGTGGAATTGAAATTAAATAGTTACATTATGCTCCTCACAAATCCTTTCTGTTAATCGTACCAAGGTGGAATTGAAATACGCAATGTCTAAGGATTTAGAAGATTTAGATATCTGTTAATCGTACCAAGGTGGAATTGAAATGGAAGGAAATATATAAATCATAAAAACGGAATCAAACTGTTAATCGTACCAAGGTGGAATTGAAATCAGCTGCAAAAGTGTAGAGTTTATAGCACTACACACTTCTGTTAATCGTACCAAGGTGGAATTGAAATATAGATCGGGTTCGTTGTTATTTGCCATTGGCAACACTGTTAATCGTACCAAGGTGGAATTGAAATTGCCTAAATTCTGCACGTTCTTTTTTGCCGAGTCCACCTGTTAATCGTACCAAGGTGGAATTGAAATTATGTTATGAGAATTATGGGAGACCACAGCTTTGCTGTTAATCGTACCAAGGTGGAATTGAAATAGGCTACTGTTAAGTTTGTCGGTTTCAGCTGCTGTCTGTTAATCGTACCAAGGTGGAATTGAAATAAGATCATGATAGTTTTTCCGTATGTAGACCGGTAACTGTTAATCGTACCAAGGTGGAATTGAAATTTGGCGACAGCGCCTGGATCTTGCTTTACTTTTTGCTGTTAATCGTACCAAGGTGGAATTGAAATTGATGACGCAGTTCCGCTATAAGAAGGCAATCCTACTGTTAATCGTACCAAGGTGGAATTGAAATTTAAAAGAAGAAATAGAACGTGTTAATACCGTAACTGTTAATCGTACCAAGGTGGAATTGAAATGATGAGGGCGGCGGTAAGAATATAGAAGGCATGGTGGCTGTTAATCGTACCAAGGTGGAATTGAAATTCCCATGTAATTGGTAACTACCAACCTTTCACTTACTCTGTTAATCGTACCAAGGTGGAATTGAAATTTTATTATTCTTGCCTCTTTTATTTGTTCGTACCAGCTGTTAATCGTACCAAGGTGGAATTGAAATCTTTGACGGCGGGGGCTTTTTAATCCCCAAATCCTTCTGTTAATCGTACCAAGGTGGAATTGAAATCTCGTATAGCTTCTATGGCTGTTTCTAATGCTAAAACTGTTAATCGTACCAAGGTGGAATTGAAATTTACGGGACTAACATTCTTTACATATCCTACCGGATCTGTTAATCGTACCAAGGTGGAATTGAAATTTGACTGTAACATTGGGATTCGCGCTGAATACATCTCTGTTAATCGTACCAAGGTGGAATTGAAATTCCTAATATGGCGATAATAGATAGTAAGAATGTTACTGTTAATCGTACCAAGGTGGAATTGAAATTCGGTTACTTATAGTGCTATGATGGCGTTGTGGGACTGTTAATCGTACCAAGGTGGAATTGAAATATTGGAAGTTGTTGTAGTTATGGGGTTAAAAAAGGCTGTTAATCGTACCAAGGTGGAATTGAAATTCTTGATCTGGAATGACAGGCAACAAGAACGGTTCGCTGTTAATCGTACCAAGGTGGAATTGAAATGCGTTTTATTTCAAGTATATTATTGAGGTCTTTTTCTTTTAATCGTACCAAGGTGGAATTGAAATTCGATAAAAAAACGGATGCTATTAATGATCGCATCTGTTAATTGTACCAAGGTGGAATTAAAATTTGGTTTCTGATGAATGGACATCTATTTTTTAGATCTGTTAATCGTACCAAGGTGGAATTGAAATCCGGCGGCAGCCCTGCCGCCCACCATCCGTAATGGTTCGAGCGATCTTAAAATCATAGCTTATTAAGTATTTCCCAAAGTAATTGGGATACCGTATCTTGAAACAGTGTCATATCAGGCAAACTCCGCTATCAGGCGATATTTTTGAGCATTTACTTTAAAGGATGGCAGGAAGGACGATTTAATGGAACGTATTTCTTTTGCCACTATATCTTTACCATAAAAAGAAATCATTGTTTCAATCTCCTTTTTGTTTCCGCGCTCTAATATTCTTTTAATGATTGCTCGCTTGTTTTTCCCCCAGTCAAGCTTATGAAAATCTGTATCCCAAAACAAAACTTTTCTAAATTGTGTTAAATCAGGGGTTATTTTTTTCATTTCGTCCGCAACGCTCTTTACTTCATAACCAGCCTGAAGCATCATAAAATAATCGTCAGCGATATTAAACTGTTTTGCCAGCTTTATGGATAAGGAAGGTGTGATCCCTCTTCTTTCGTTCAAAATAGCACTGATAGTCTGCTTGTGTTCGTCTATCTTCTCCGCCAGTTCGGTACCACCTATACCCAGATTCTTTAACTCTCTTTTTAGTAAAGCTCCTGGATGAACACCTCTTATTTTTGATATTTCGGGCAACATGAATTTAGTTTAATTAAAGATACAAATAGTTGCAGAAGTAAACAAATATGTTTACTAAAGAATGGAACTCCTCTCAAACGTCTTTTACACATTATCACGATTGTCGAAGAAAAAACTCCCTTTTCAATGTGTTAAAAAGCGATGGGAATAGACCGAAGCGCGTCTTTTAACCCATGTTTGGCAATATCCGTTTACGTCAAATTTATTTCAGAGAGCTTGCAGAAAACGTCTTAAAATTTTCACCAAGCTTAGATGACTCCCAAGTTACAATCTTTACCAAAAAAGTATAAAGTTAATGCTCTCTTGGTTCGGGAAATGCAATACTCAAGCCGAATTTAATGTTATAAGATTTCGATATTCTTTCGGGCTTTTTTTACGATAAGTTTAAAAAATTTAAAGAAATTAGTGGGATTATTATAGCCGCATTCGTAGCAAATTTCTTTAATTGGTAGATGCTCATTCTGTAACAGTTTTTTAGCATGGCCTATGCGAATCTCATTTAGAAAATAAGTAAAAGTTTTTTGAGTTTTTTGCTTGAAATACCTGCAAAATGAAGTTTCTGTCATATTACAAATGGCGGCCACTTCTTCCAGCATGATTTCGCCTGAAAAATTCTTTAACAAATACTGATACACGGCATTAAATCTTTCAATATCGCTACCGTTATTGACGGATCGGTAACCAACATTGGCGAGGGGCTTGTAATCATTCGAAGAAGACATGAGGTGAATAATGTGTAAAAAAGTTCCCACTTGTGCCAGTCCGGTTTGTAAAGAAATTTCCCGCAGCTTCTTAATAATTTCCTCCTTCGTTTTTCCATAAAACCTGATCCCCCTTTCTGCCTTTTGCATTAGGTTATTATACAAAGACAGGATTTCTACATCTTCACAAATCGCATGGATTAGTTCGCTGGGAAAATATAATCCCATAGCTTTAGTAAAGAGTTTTTTATCTTTTTGGTAGTATGCTGTGTCGCTTTTCCACAAATGCGGCAATTCAGGACTTGTAAGTAAAAGCTCATTTTCGATGAAATTACCTACATAATCGCCAATAATCAAAGTTCCATTACCTTTTTCGATCCAGGTAATTTCGCATAATTTGTGAAAATGAAAAGGATGATTAAAGTGTGGCGCAACGACCTTCTTTATCCATATTTTTTCTGACCCAATATAGGCGCATCAACAATTAATTCAGGTTTCATGGGCAATAGACAATTTGTAAATGGTGAAAGTAAAACAGCTTTTTTATGATTTGTTTCGTTCAGCAATTTTTTTAACACAGTTGATCCCGCAAACTAATCTTTGAGCGGCGGATAAGCGCTAAAGTTATTCTGCAGATTTCCTCGGAAAGTTTATCGGCGCAAATCTGCGATGTTTTCAATCAGCACAAATCAGCGAGAATATAGCCTAAGTTACAATAAAGATCAATGACAAAATAGTTTATAAGATGAACAAAAAACGTAACTATATTATTTTGTTTCTAAGTTAGTTTTGCTTGACGTACTAGCGATTCAACTTTACTTAGTCTTCAGTCAAATAAAAGCCGGACACGAATGCGAACCACCAGGCGAATGCCACCAAAATTGGTTAAAATAAGATTAGTTTTTCTGATAATGGCAACTGCTATATCGACGGTAGTATGTTGCCAAACTGCGAACCATGCAAATCAAAAATTCTCATCTTTTGCGCAGGCAAAGAAACATACTTTGCTTTATAATAAACCTGCGGTTAATTTTTTTGAAGGCGCTTTGCTGGGAAACGGCGGAATGGGCGTTGTAGTTACCACGCGCCCTGATGGCGTTATGCTTTACTTTGGGCATAATAATGTCTGGGATATTCGTATTGCGGAAGACAACAAAGAAGAAATCGGAACATTCGATTATGTATTTGATAGAGTAAGCAAGATTCCTGATACCTGCAAGCTACTTACCGACGACCCTTGGTATGCAAAATATAGCACTATGGCCGCCGAAAACTACAGAAAGCCTTATCCACGCCCATTTCCATGCGGTTCGGTATTGCTTGGATTTGACGTAAAAGAGGCAGAGCTATTAGGCCATTCACTTGATATTTCAAGTGGATTATGCGAAGTGTATTTGCTAGACAGTAAGAAAAGAAAAATCACATTACAGTTGTTTACCGATATGAAAGATGACAGGTTGTGGATGCAGCTTGTAGATGTTAATGGAAACAAAGTTCCCAATCTTTTTAAAAGAATTCGGATAATGCCAGATCCTTCCACACCTAAAGAATTTCCGAAATATACCATAACCGAGAATCTGGAAGAGGGCGTGTTGTCGTTCAAACAAGTACTTCCTTATCAGGAGTCCGATGAATATGATGCAGCCAAAGGACATCCGAAAGGTAAGGCTTTTCGTTTAACTGCAACGACGAATCAAACCATGTCAAAAACAATAAGAGTTAATTGGGACGGAAATGAGCAGCAAATGAGTTTGCTGGAAGCAGCATTAAGTAGCGAAGACGGCTTTGTTGCATGTATTTCGCTGGAAGAGGGATTAAATACAAAAGTGTCAGCCGAACCGGTTATTTCCGAAGCTTCGACTGGTGGTTTTAATGCGTCTCGCACTACTTCAAACAATGTATGGAAATCGTATTGGGCGAAATCTGGTATAAAGTTGGCCGATGCTGAACTGGAACAAATCTGGTATCGCAACTTGTATTTTTTCAATTGTGCAGCCAAAGATAGCGCCGTTACTCCGGGTTTGTTTGCTAACTGGAGCTATGACAAAATCGGCACCGCCTGGCATGGTGATTACCACATGAACTATAACACGCAACAACCATTTTGGATGACTTTTTCCAGTAATCATCTTGAAAAAATCTTCCTTATGTAAATCTGATTGAACGATTAATGGATGTAAGTAGAATATGGGCAAAAGATTATTACAAATTACCGGGTGCTTATTTTCCACACTCGGCTTATCCGGTTGATATGACCATGAATCCATATCCTGTACCGCATTGGGGATGGGAAGTATGCGAAACACCCTGGGCTGTTCAGGGATTGTGGTGGCATTATCTTTATTCAGCCGATACAACTTTTTTAAGAAATCGAGCCTATACACCGATTAAAGAAGCAGTTCAGTTTTTAGCTGCATATATGAAACGGCCCGAGGCTCACGGAGGCGAACGATGGAAAGATAACAAGTACCATATATTCCCTACAATACCGCCCGAGCTGTATGCACTTCGTCCGGGATTTAAATACAATTATGATTGTAATATAGACCTGACACTTACCAAATTTATTTTTAAAGCATTTAATGAAATGGTGGGCATTTTGAATACCCAAAAAACGGACGCCTCATTATTAAAAGATGTGAAAGATATATTAGCGCATTTTCCTGATTATCCAACTGCGCCATCAGAAAAATATGGGAAGGTATTGGTCTCTGTACCCGGCGAGCACGACAAAGTAGTGTACAATGTTCCTATCGCTCTAGCTACCGTTTTCCCAGGAGAAGATCACGGGCTACATTCAAACAACGCAACAATGGAGTTGCTAAAAAACACCTATCACAACCAGCAAAACGAAGGCGGAAACGATCTTGTCTTTATCAATTTGCAGGCAGCAAGGCTTGGGTTGCTGGATATTGAAAGATTCAAGCGGCATGTGAACTATTCTCTTTTACCTAATGGTACAGCCACAGATATGGTAATGCAAGTGCATGGCCGTTATAGCGACAATACTAAGTATGACTATATGGGCGCAATGGGCATTTGGTTCGAAAATTTTGCATTGCCGGTTGTCATCAACGAATGCTTAATGCAGAGTTACAATGGAGCCATTCGTCTCTTTCCAAACTGGAACAAAACGGATGCCCAATTTTTTAACTTGCGTGCAGCAGGAGCTTTTTTAGTAAGCGCTACTTTACAAAAAAGCATGGTAAATAATGTAACCATAACAAGCGAAAAAGGAGGCCGGTTGCGAATCTTTTCTCCGTGGGGAAAGAAGGGAAATATAAAGAGGACAAACTCATCTGAAAAAATAAAGGATGACTTAATTGAAATCGACACACGAGCCGGAGAAACCATTGTATTGCAACCCTGATTAGTTTAAAGTAAACATACCAATGAAGCTGCCATTAGAAGGAGTGCTCGTACTCGAATTTGCTCAATACCTTTCCGGTCCCTGTGCTGGTTTGCGTTTAGCTGATTTGGGTGCCAGAGTGATTAAAATTGAACATCCTGAAAAAGGAGAAGCAGGTCGCAAGCTTTCGATCAAAAATCTTTGGCTTGATGATAGCTCTTTATTATTTAATACCATCAACCGAAACAAAGAGAGCTTTGCGGCAGATATGAATAATGCGGAGGATATGGAAACACTACGCAGGTTGATAGCGCGTGCGCATGTGTTGATCCACAATTTTCGTCCGGGAGTAATGGAGAAAAGAATGTTGGATTATGAATCAGTAAAAGCCATCAATCCTTCTATTGTTTATACGCAAATATCAGGTTATGGTAGCAAGGGTCCCTGGGCCAAGAAGCCTGGACAGGATCTTTTGGTTCAGGCACTTTCGGGGCTGGCTTTTACAACCGGTAGCTATGAAGATAACCCAACACCGCTGGGTTTGGGCATAGGCGATTATTTATGTGGCAACCAGGCAGTACAGTTCATTCTAGCGGCGCTTATACGTTCCCGAAAAAATGGCAAAGGCACATTACTAGAATTAAGCCTGTTGGAGTCACTCATTGATTTGCAGTTCGAGTTTTTTACAACCTATTTTGCCAGCGGAAAAATGCCTGAACGTGCGCATCATCATAATGCACATTCCTTGCTTAGTGCGCCTTATGGCATTTATAAAACTTCCGATGGGTTTATCGCTATTGCCATGATGTCTTTGCAACAGCTTAATAAAATGATGGAAAGTCAGGTATTAACTCAATTTTCTGAAGGCGATGTTTTTTCTAAAAGAGATGAAATAAAAGTAGTAATAGCCGATCTATTGCTACATCATCCTAATGATTTCTGGATACAAAAAGCTCAAATTTTCGATTTGTGGATCATGCCAGTGCTGAACTGGAAGCAGATGAAAACATCAAAAGGTTATCAGGTGTTGGAAATGGAACAAGAGATAGCGTCATCAAAAGGCGGAAAGAAAATAACAACAACGCGTTGCCCCATCCGTATCAATAATAAAAAGTTATATGCTGGCAAAGCGGCTCCTGCCTTAAATGAGCATACACAACAAATTAAACAAAGTCTGTTATAGTTCGCATGAATAGATTATTGGAAGACATATTAGTATTAGACTTTAGTCAGTTTCTTTCCGGACCCAGTGCCGGATTAAGGCTTGCCGATATGGGAGCACGGGTTATTAAAATAGAAAAAGAAGGAACGGGAGATATTTGTCGCCAACTGTATGTTTCGGATGTGAAGCTTGAAGATGGTGAGTCAACTATTTTTCATGCTATCAACAGGAATAAAGAAAGTTATTGTGTTGATGTAAAAGATGAAGCTTCTTTAGCAAAAATAAAAAAGCTGATAACCAAAGCTGATGTTATGTTACATAATTTCCGACCCGGTGTAATGAAACGATTGGGGCTGGATTATGAAACGGTAAAAGAGTTAAACCCGAGTATCGTATATGGTGAAATAAGTGGCTACGGCGAGGAAGGCGAATGGAAAGCCCTTCCCGGTCAGGATTTATTAGTGCAAGCGGTATCGGGCCTTACGTATCTCTCTGGCAGTCTACATCATCAGCCCATGCCTATGGGTGTGGCGGTGGCAGATATTCTTGCAGGAACACATCTTGTGCAAGGTGCGTTGGCTGCAATACTTAGCAGGCTTAATACTGGCGAAGGTAGCTTGGTACAGGTTAGTATGTTTGAAAGCCTGCTCGATTTTCAGTTTGAAGTGCTTACCTGTTTTTTAAATGATGGAAATGAAATGCCGGTTCGCAATGCTGTAAATGGTGCGCATGCCTACATCGCAGCACCTTACGGAATATATAAAACGGCGGATGGTTTTATCGCAATAGCAATGGCGCCGATACCAGTGCTGGCAAAATTATTGAACGAAGCAGCTTTATCAAATTATAATGATCCGAATGACTGGTTTAATAAACGTGACGAGATTAAGGAATTGCTAAGTAAAATTTTTTTAATAAAACTACGCAGTATTGGTTGTGTATTATGGAGCCTGTCGATATTTGGTGTGCCGATGTTTATGACTACGATAAATTGCTTGCAAGCGAAGGATATAAAGTACTGAATGCCGAACAATGGGTAGTGTCAAATGGAAAAAAATCAGAACCACACGTTGCCCGGTACGTGTAGATACGGCGCTGCTTACATCGGAAAGAGGCGCACCACAATTGGGCGAACACAATGAAACAATAGAGGAAGAATTTGGATTGAATATTAGATAGTATTTCAGGATGAAAGTTTCATATATAAATAGCAGATTCGCACTAAAAATTCTGTGTTAATTTGTCGCTTCTTTGAGAAATATAAAGCAACGTAATTCGTAATTCAAAACTCGTAAATCAAAATAAGATGAATCCCAATAACGACCCATCAAAACATGTTGATATTCCTATTTGGAATGCAGAAGACTGGTATTATGAAGATATTGTTGTGGGCACGCGTATTCGTTCCATACGCAGAACGATAAGTGAAGGCGAAAGCATGGCATTTAATAATTTGGTGCTTGATATGCATCCTTATGTGGCCGACGAAATATTTGCAAAGGAAGAAGGGCTTTTTGGGAAACGATTAGTGGCTGGCGCTTTTGTATTTAGCGCAGGGCTGGGGCTTGTAGCAACCAATTGTGTAAATGCCTTTAGCTATGGCTACGACAAATTGCGATTTATAAAACCTGTTTTTATAAACGATACCATTTACACTATTAAAACAGATATGGACAAACAACCTAAATATAAAGAGCTTGGCTTGTACAGAGCCAGCTATGAAATATTTAAAAATGATGGAGAACTGGTATTGTATTGCGAACACATACAAACAGTGAAGTATCGAAAGCCGGAAGGTTTTGTCAAATAAAAGAATTCTGCAAAATAAATAATTACTTTCTTTTCTATTAAAAGTATCAAAAATGAAAAGAGGATAAAAAAGTTTAATAACTTGAACATATCGGCAACTAAGCCTATGTAGATTTTAAAGAAATTTGAATCGTTAAACGATTGGTTTCGATAGTTGAAAGAATACATTTTAAATTAACTGACTTTTATTTTTAAGTAAGAAAAAGATAATCCAAGCGCCGGTGTTATTTATAAGGATTTATAATTAAGTCCCTGTGGATGCTTTGTGCCTATTTTAAGGGCTTTGCTCTCTTTGCTAAAGAACCATTCTAGATTTTATTTTTCTAAACCTTTAAACAAATGCACATGAAATTTTTTTGTGTACTGTAATGCTGATTGTCTTTTTTGCATTAGCGAGCAATGCTCAAACACTTACTATTACCGGACAGGTAACGGATGTTGAAGGAAAGCCATTATCCGGGGTTAGCGTGGAAGCGCCGGTACTCTTGTGAAAGCAGTCGCCAACGATGAAGGCCGCTATTCGATTGATGTTCCTTCCGCTCAAACCGTACTCAACTTTAGCTTTGTGGGCTTCACTACTCAGGAGGTTACTATCAATGGAAGAGAAACGATTGATGTACAGCTTGAGCGTTCTGCACAATCTTTAGACGATGTTGTAGTGATCGGATATGGAACTGCAAAAAAATCAGATTTGACAGGAGCCGTTGCAAGGGTGGATATGCAACAGTTTTCAAAGTTGGCTAATGTTAGTGCAATACAATCGTTACGTGGTGTTACGCCAGGGCTAAATGTGGGAGCTACAACCCGGCCGGGACAAAATCCCGATATTGGTATTCGCGGAACGAACTCCTTATCCGGCGCTGACGCGCAACCGCTAATAGTAGTTGATGGTAGTATTTATCGTGGCAGCTTAACCGATCTCAACCCGACGGATATAGCATCTATTGACATTTTGAAAGACGCTAGTTCAGCTGCTATTTATGGTTCTCAGGCCTCTAACGGAGTCATGCTGATTACTACCAAAAAAGGTGGTATCGGTTCAGTAAAACCTACAGTTAATTATACTGGTAGTTATACAATTCAGCGGCCAACAAGCCTATTAGTTCCTATGGAAAGCGATGAGTATACCGAGTTTTTCAAAGATGTTACATGGAGGTTTAGCAGAATGGGTCCGGACTCCTTACAAGCTAATCCGAATTACAATATTACTCAGCATTTTAAATCAGAAGATATTGTAAGAGGTTTCAACGAGGGTCAAAACAATGACTGGTGGGGAGGGCTTACGCGCACTGCCTCTAATCAAAATCATAGTATAAGCATTAGAGGTAAAAGCAATGATTTGAATTATTTTATTTCAGGTGGCTATACGGGTGTAAAGGGATTTGTTATCAATGACGATTATAAACGATACAACTATAGAATTAATGCTGATGCCAAAATTAATAATTGGCTGAACCTGGGCATTGAGTCTTTCTTCACATCGAGCGACTACTCGGGAGCTTCTCCAAGTGTAAACAATGCTTTTCTGTTACAACCATTTGCTCCGATATATACACCAGAGGGGATCTTCAAATTGTTGCGGGAGGAGGCCCTAATCTTAATCCCTATTTGGATTTACAAATTGATAACTTGGAAAAAACCACAAACCTGGTAGGTAATATACACGCTGACGTAAAATTACCAATTAAAGGATTGAGCTATCGAGCGAATTTTTACCAGAACTACCGTGTTAGCAGGGATGCTCAATACAATCCAAATGCAGCCAGTTTTACAGGCGTCGCATCTAAGAATGAGGGTCTCGCTTATGATTGGGCATTTGATAATATTGTTACTTACAAAAAAACTTTAATAACGTACATGATATTAACGCCACTTTCGTTTATGGGGTAGAGAAACGTACTGGTTCAAGCACCAATGCTTCTGCACAGAAATTTACCAATGGCACGTTAGGATATAACTTTCTTGGTGCGGGAGATCCGACACTTAATACGCTTAGCTCGGCCGCTTACAAGGAAACTAGTTTATACACGATGGGAAGGTTGCTTTATGGTTTTAAGGATCGTTACTTGTTAACAGCTACTATCAGAAGAGATGGGTTTTCCGGATTTGGAGAAAATAAAAAAATTGGAATTTTTCCTACCGTAGCTGTTGGTTGGGTAGCTAGTAAAGAATCTTTTTAAAAGACAATGTCGAATGGCTCGACTTTCTTAAGCTTCGTGCCTCATATGGCAGCACAGGTAACCGGGGAGTAAGTAGGTATCAAACCTTGGCAAAGTTGCTTTCGACTCCTAGTTATGTATTTGGAGAAGGAGGGTCTACTACACTTGGTCAATACATTTCTACAATGGCCAATTATAATTTGGGATGGGAAACAACTACTGGCGTGAATGTAGGTCTGGATTTTACGGTTTTAAATTCCTTTTTATCGGGTACTATTGAATATTACGAAAATAATACAGATGGTATAATATATAATATAGAATTACCCAGGCTTACAGGTTTTGGGTCAGTTGCTACCAATATAGGTAAAGTCCATAATAAAGGTATTGAGACAACGTTAACTGCCAGATGGATCAGATCGGGAAATTTTCAGTGGGAAACTACAGTGAACTATGCCAGGAATCGCGATAAAATTGTGTCTATTCTTGGCCCTGATAAAAATGGTGTAGAGAAAGATTTTATTGCCAACGGATTGTTCATAGGACAGCCACCAGGAGTGGTTTACAATTATGAGATAATTGGGATGTGGCAACTGGAGGATAAAAAATCTGGAGTAATTCCCAATGGCTTTCTTCCCGGAACTGAAAAAATTTCAGACCTAAATGGTGATGGGAAATATGACGCTACAAACGACAGGAAAATACTGGGCTATACAGCTCCGGCTTATCGTATTAGTGTTGCAAACCGCCTTAATTATAAAAACCTGGGATTGTATGTAATGGTCAATTCTATCCAGGGTGGAAAAAATTATTATATGGGCGATGATAGTCCCTATTCTTCTGGAGCATGGTCTTTAGAAGAGCAGCTTAAATATTCCAATGTACCTAAAGGGGCCTGGGATTATTGGATGCCTGAAAATCCTAATGCAAGATATCGCAGGCTTGATGCCCCTTCGGCGCTTAATCCAAGACTTTACTCTCAGCGAAATTTTATTAGGCTTCAAGATGTATCGCTTTCTTATGCTTTTGACAAGCAGTTGTCCAGCAAGCTTCACTTAGACGGGCTAAGCGTTTTTGCTACCGGTAAAAATCTAGTTACTATAACCAAATGGCGAGGGTGGGATCCGGAAACGGGTCAAGGCTTTGCTCCCAGTATCCCCTTTATGCGCGAATATTCCTTTGGAGTTAATATTGAACTTTAAAATCATTGTAAGGAAACGTTATATAAATTTTATAAGCAGAATGGAAGCGTCGCGCGTTCCGTCTGGCCTAACAAAATTAAAAAAATAAACAGATGAAAAAAATACAGTATCTGCTAGTTATAATAGCTGTGAATACTTTTTACCTGCCTGTAACAAAGACTCATGGTTAAAGGAAGCGCCATTGGACTTCTACGCGCCAGAGAATTCTTATACAAAACCTTCAGATTTTAATGCGGCAATTGCACGTATATATCAGAATACCGGCAGCATGCTCAATTTAGGAAATGATGCAACCTTAGCACTGGAATATCCTTCGGATGTTTCGTTGGATAATCATGGAATTGCGCATGAACTGAATTCTTATACCAATAGTTTAATTCCCGAAAATAACCGGGTACTACAATTCTGGACCAATGCTTACCGCATCATTTTTGACTGCAATACCGTGATAGATAGAATTGACAATCCGGAAATTATTTTTCCTACGGATAAGGACAGAGCTATGGTGAAAGCAGAAGCTTCTTTCTTGAGAGGATATGCTTACAGACTGCTTGGCATACTATATGGCGGTGTTCCACTTGTTCTAAATGAAGTGGCTGTGCCCAAACGAGACTTTGTCAGAGCGTCAATTGGGGATGTTTGGAAACAAGTTATTGCCGATTATACATTTGCTGCTCAAAACTTACCCGATCAACTGGAGCTTAAGGAAGATGGGCACCTTACCAAAGGCGCAGCTCAGCATGCGCTTGCTGAGGCTTATATTATAACGAAAGAATGGGATAAGGCAATTGCAGCGGCCAGCGCAGTAATTAATAATCCGGCATACGGTTTAATGACAGAGCGCTTCGGAACCTGGAAGGATAAGCCAGGGGATGTGTATAGCGATTTGTTCAGAAGAGGAAATGTAAATTACAAAGGAAAGGTCGGCATTAACAAAGAGGCTATCTGGGTAGATCAGTATGAGTATTTAGTACCAGGGGGCGGTCATGCCAACAGCTTAGTGGCATTTTTAGGCCCTTTGTATTGGGGTCTGGTTGGCAACGACGGCAAAAATCTGTTTATAGGCCCAACTACTCAAATGGGCGGCCGTGGAACGGGCTGGTTAATACCAACTGAGTATGTAATCGATGAAATATGGAATGACCCTAATGATATGCGCAACTCTGCATATAACATTATTCGTGATGTAAAGGCTGATAATCCACAATCGGCTTATTATGGTCAATATATTGTAGCAAGCGGATCGTTTACGAGCTTTCAAAATTTATTAAATAGATGGTGGCACCCTATCTATACCAAAACAACACCCATTAACGATTTTCCAGTAGAAGTTATTTCAAATCCAGCTACCGGGCTGACTTTTAATACCGCGAATCAGACATTTAATGATAGTTATTATTTCAGGCTTGCCGAAACTTACCTGCTTCGTGCAGAAGCCTATTTAGGAGACGGCCAGGCAGGACTTGCCGCTGCCGATATCAATAAATTAAGAGAACGTGCCCATGCAACGCCGATAGCTGCAAGCCAGGTAACTATTAATTTTTTATTAGATGAGCGTGCACGTGAACTTTGTTTTGAAGAGAAAAGGGTACTTACATTAATGAGATTAGGTTTGCAAAAAGAACGGGTCGATAAATACAATGTGATGAGTACCGGAAATATTTTGGATCGAAATAAAGTATGGCCTATCCCACAAAGCGAAATTGAAAAGAATACAGAAGCTGTACTTGAACAAAATCCTGACTATTGAATGGGTGTAATGAAACGAACTTTATTCTATTAACATTTATAACTATTATGGAAGAAGAAAAAATAATCAATATAGCAGGCGAAAGTTTATTAATTCGGTAGCGAAAGGTGCTGCTGCTACAACTGTTGCCATGTCGGGTTTAGAGGGTTTTGCTTTGGCAAATCCTCTAAACCCTGCTGGTAGTCTGCATACTGAAAGAATTTTATCGGAGCTGGACTTTTATAATATTAAATGGAATGTGCCTGGAAAGAACAGCGCCGATTCAATGCCGCTTGGTGGACATGATACCGGAGTAAATGTATGGGTTGAAAACGGCGATTTGTTATTGTACGTACAAAAAAGTGGAAGCTTTGATGAAAACGGCGAGTATCTTAAGCTGGGAAGGATCAGGCTTCAAATGTCTCCCAATCCTTTTGTTGATTATACTTCTTTCCGGCAGGAGCTAAAGCTATCCGAAGGTTTTATTGAAATTGAAGCAGGTCGACATAAATTAAAAGCACTAATTCGCTTATGGGTGGATGTGAAAACCGCAGTGGTTCATGTTGAAATATCGGCTAACGAGAATGTTAATATAATTGCGGCTTACGAGAGCTGGAGATATGATGATAAGGAGTTGTCTGAAGTTAATGGCAAAGAGCGGTTTGGTTGTTTTGAACTGGAAGGCTATCCCGGAAAAGTGATCAAACGAAAAGACACCATATCACACACATCAGACGGCGTTCTGTTTTATCATAGAAATGGGGATAAATTAATTCCGGAATTACTGATAAAGCAACAGGGGCTTGAAGCATCGAAAGATGAAATTGTCGATGATCTGAAAGACCGGACTTTTGGCGGTATGTTAACAGGAATAAATTTCGTTCCAGCCGGAACAACTCAAGGCCAGTACCTGTCAACCCCCTACCACGCCTGGAAAATTAAAAGCAAACAAGCTGCGAAAAAACATAAGGTATTAATTGCCGGTCACATCAAACAGCCTGAAACTTTAACCGACTGGAAATCGGGCTTGGAAGCGCTGGTAAAAAAATCATTAACTGATAAGGAATCTCTTTCGGTTAGCCGTCTTTGGTGGAAGCAGTTTTGGCAGCGCAGCCATATCTTTATTTTCCCGGGTAAGCCCGATCCCTCAAATCCGGTTTGGCAAATGTCTAGAAATTACCAGCTTTTTAGATATCAACTTGGCTGCAATGTCGCGGGCGAATATCCTTCAAAATTCAATGGAGGTAATCTTACATTCGATCCTGGACTAACTCAAAAGAATTATGATTATGATCCGGATTGGCGCGCCTGGGGAGGAGATGTGTTTACTGCACAAAACCAACGCCTGCTTTATTGGCCAATGCTAAAGGCCGGAGACTTTGATGCAATTACTGCACAATTTGAATTATATAGAAAAGCTTTACCTGGAGCAACAGCAAGAGTTAAAACGCATTTTGGACACAAAGGTGCTGTGTATAGCGAATATATTGGCGTTCCCGGATTTGCTTTAGGCTCTGGTTGGGGCTGGGATAACTCGAAAGCGCGAAGCCGGGGAAAAGAAGTTCCTTTTGGATCTAATGAAGTGAATGGGTTGGCGGGCTATGCAAAAACTGTAGAGAAGGGTACAATGGCTAACCCTTCAATAGCCTACCATTGGGAGTCTCAGCTGGAGCATGCTTATATGATATTGGAATATCATCGGTTTAGCGGTGCCGACATTTCGAAATACATGCCATTTATTAAAGCGGCGCTTATCTTTTTGATGAACACTACAGATTGCGACAGAAAATGAGAAATGGTAGGGAACTAGATGAAAAAGGTAAATTGGTGATTTATCCATCTACATCCTGTGAGTCCTATCGAGGTGCAACAAACCCTAGTGATGTATTGGCCGGTCTTAAAGCCTGTTTGCAAAGATTGATCATCCTTGATGAAAAATACATTACGTCTGAAGAGAAGAAATATTTCGCAGCCTTTCTTTCGGTGGTTCCAAATTATCCGTTTGCTGAAAAAGATGGCCAAAACATTATTAAGCCTGCTGAAAAATGGTTGGTCGAAGCGAACCAGGAATTGCCTCAATTTTATCCTTTGTTCCCTTTTAATCAGTTTAAAATTGGAGATATTGAAATGGCTTCATTTAAAAATGCTTACACCCAGGCTCCTGCCTTTCGAAAAGGAACTATAATCAGTTGGCATCAGGACGGAATTTTCTTTGCCCGTATGGGAATGAAACATGAAGCCGCAAATTATAACACGAAAAAATTAAAAGATAGCGAAAGGCGATTTCCTACTTTTTGGGGGCCGGGCCATGATTGGACGCCTGATCATAACTGGGGCGGCTCCGGAATGATAGGATTACAGGAAATGCTATTGCAGACTGTCGGAGATAAAATTGCTGTGCTGCCTGCCTGGCCGCCAGATTGGGATGTCTCTTTTAAACTGTCTGCGCCGCATAGTACTATTGTAGAAGTTGAGTACATAAAAGGAAAGTTTAGGATGCTGAAAATTACGCCTGTAGCACGTCAAAAAGATATCATTTTGCCTGAACGTATAGCCCCTTAACCCACTACATAGTAAAAAAATATGAAAATAGGACGAATATTATTTTGCTTTTTATTGGCGGCGCTGGTTGCAAAAACAGGAAGTTCACAGTCCTGTATTTCAACTGAACAATTAAAGCAGGCCGAGAGAGGGTATGGCATGTTTATCCATTTTGGAATAAATACATTTAATGAAACTGAATGGAGTAACGGTAAACTGCCTGTAGCTTCCTACAATCCCGATCAATTGGATCCAGACCAATGGGTAAGAACAGCAAAGGAAGCGGGGTTTAAATATGTAATACTAGTAAGCAAACATCATGACGGATTCTGCTTGTGGAATAGTAAATATACAGACTATGATGTAGCCGCAGCACCCATAAAAACAGATGTGGTAGCTGGTGTTTCTAAAGCCTGTAAAAAGTATGGATTGGCGTTCGGAATCTATTACTCACTGTGGGATTGTCGAGAGTCCACATATAACGACAAAGATTCTTGGAAGTATGTAAATTATATAAAAAACCAGCTTACGGAGCTGCTGACGCAATACGGCAGCATCTGTGAACTTTGGTTTGATGGCGGTTGGGCTAAACCGGAAGCTGATTGGCACTTGCCAGAAATATATGCTCATATTAAAAAGATTCAGCCCAACTGCCAAGTGACTACCAATCATACCATACAGCCACCCGGTCAGCCGCATGGTATTCGGCATCCCAAAGACATGCAACATGGCGATATTATCCGATTTTTCCCAAGTGATTTTCGTACAAAAGATCCCAATCTGGCCCGCTGGGACGATCCCAAAGTTTTCCGGAAAAATGACAAGGACTATTATATGCTTTTCGAGCATACGCTATGTTTATCTGAGCGGTGGAACTGGTTTCAAAAGAAAGCAGTAATCCCTGCTCGTTCGGTTGACGAATTGGAAGAGCTGTTTTATTGGTGTACTGCAAATAATAATATAATGATCCTGAACGTTCCACCGGACCAACACGGCCAGATACGCGAACATGAACGTCTTCGGATCCTGGAGCTAGCGGACCGGTTGGGCATCCGTAATGGTGGAAAGCCATTGCCTGCTGGATATGAGAATCTTGCTTTTAACACGTCGATTGCAGCAAGCAGTACTGCAAATGAAGACAAATTCAGCGCGGATAAAGCAAACGATTACAGCCTTGAGACATGGTGGATCGCTGGCGACAGTGTGGCCGAATTAGAGATGCAATTGCCGGAGCATCTGCCATTTAACCGGCTTTCTATTTTTGAATATTCTGAAAATAAGGCGTTGAGCGACGGGTTTTCAACAATAAGGACATATCATATAAAAGAATATGAGATAGAAATTTTTAATAAAAATAAATGGGAAACAATCTATGTCGGTGATCAGGTCGGTGCCTGCAAGATTATTCAGCTACCAGAATACAAGACAGCTTCAGCTATTAAACTCAAAATTACAAAAGCGCAAGGAAAGCCGGGAATCTGCTTATTTGCAGTTAGCAATACTCAATCAAAAAAATGAGAATGGTGACGAAGTAATCAGTCTTATTGATTTACATCCGACAAACAAGAATTTCGGAAGCGGCGCATTCTCTAACACTATAGAAGGCCGGATTTCATTAAGAACAAGTCCATAAAACAGTATTATTTACTTCTAATGATTTTAAAAAAGGGTTCTTTTGATTTTTGATTGCCTGTTTTTTTGCCAGTCAAGCTTATAGATATCGGTGTCCCAAAACAGCACTTTTCTGAACCAGGCTAAATCCGGAGTCGCTTTCTCTAACTTGTCCGACACTTTCTTTACTTCATAACCCTGGAGTATCATAAAGTAATCGTTAGCCGTATTAAACTGTTTTGCCAGCTTTATAGATAGATAAGGGGTGATGCCTCTTCTTTCATTCAAAATGGCACTGATAGTCTATCTGTGTTCATCAATCTTTCAGCTAATTCTGTACCACCCATCCCAAGAGCTTTCAATTCTCTTTTTAAAAGAGCACCAGGATGAATGCTACAGTAGTAAACAAATACGTTTACTTTTATTGCCCTTGATGGATAAGGTATTTACAAAATTGACTTTCAATTTTCAATGCTATTTATTAATTTTATTGAGTAAAAGCGGAACGCTATTTTACAATTGAACAATTCGTTGAATACCGAAAGGTCAGTCTTATAACTAATTGATATATAATTTATTAAGGATAAGGGCGCAATCCCGCCCTCACCGCCAAAAGAGATTTCCCAAACTTTTCAAAGTTTCTAAAAAGTATTAAAATCCTGTAATTATCAATGAGTTACAGGATTTTTTATTTTTAAGGATCTGCCAAATTTTTAAAAAGTGCACAAAATAATTGTGGTAGAATTATGGCACTTTTAACCATTGATGGGATTACCAGGGAAACTTCCACGAAACGAAAATGGACTGCAAATCGGTAAGGTTAACGTTAAGTTATAATAAAGACAAGTAAAAATGGCCATTTTTGTTTACGCTAATATCGTAACTGATTTTCTCATTGTACATGATAATTTTGAATATTACTAATTTGATTTTTTAATGGGACGATTTTTTTATATACTTTTTCTTACAAGCTGCTATTTTTTTCTTTCATCAGCTAGGGTTAATATTAATAAAGAATGGATTATTACAGGTCATGCGCAAGGAACTACTTATCGCATCATTTATGTTGCGCCAGCGAAGATGATTCAGCAAAAAGATATTGATCATTTGCTTAATCGATTGGACAGTTCCATTTCAATATACAAACCCTATTCAACTATTAGTTCGTTTAACAAAAGCGAAAAGGGTGTTCCCATCGACCAGCACTTTCGTGCTGTTGTAAAAAAGTCCTTTGAAATATATAAAAATACACAGGGATTGTCAGATATATCCGTGAAGCCTTTAATTGATGCCTGGGGATTTGGGGTTCATAAATCGAATAATATTCCTGATGAAAAAGTATTAAGCAAATACTTGATCGTGTTGGACAGAACAAGTTATTGCTGAAGGGCGATTCGTTAATAAAATCGAATCCTTTAACGCAGATAGATGTTAATGGAATAGGGCAAGGTTATGCAGTTGATTTGATTGCAGATTTAATGGAAAAAAAGAGATCGCAAACTATCTTGTGGAGCTGGGTGGTGAACTAAGGATTAAAGGTGAAAAAGTAGTGGAAAACGTTTTAAAGTAGGAATCGGTGCGGTTACCAATGATGAAACCATGCAGGTAATTGTTTCTCCTGACGACGGCGCTGTTACTACTTCTGGTAATTATATTAACTATCGGATGAAGGGCAATAAAAAAATATCTCATATAATTAATCCACAAAACGGAAAGCCAATCGACAATGAAATGATCAGTGTTACTGTATGGGCTAAAGATGCCATAACTGCAGATGGATATGATAATGGTTTTTTAGCAATGGGATTAAAAGAAACCTTGAAGTTTCTTAAAAATAAAAAGAATATAGGAGCATATATAATTTATAAAAAACCAGACGGGACGGTTGCAGACACCTCAAGTAGATACTTTTGGAAACACGTTAAAAAATCGAACTAATTATTGGTGATGATATTTTTCATTTTTTAGAATGGTACAAGCTCTGTAAACTTGCTCGGCAAGTATAAGGCGAACCAATTGATGCGGAAATACAAGTTTTGACAAACTCCATTGTAAATTAGATCTTTTCAGAACGGCTTCATGAATACCGAAAGCGCCGCCGATCAAAAAACAATTCTTTTTGCAGATATATTAGCGCAGTGCTGAATTTGCTGCGATAAACCTTCCGATGTGAGTTGTGTACCACGCTCATCAAGCGCAATTAAAAAATCTTCTTTCAGAAGCTTTGAAAGTATTACTTCGCCTTCATTTTTCTTAATATCATCTATACTCATTTTGGCCGCATTCTTGACGGGAGCAATAATTTCCCATTCAAGTTTAAAATAATTGTTGATTCTTTTAGAAAAATCTTCAATACCAGCCTTGACATAAGTTTCATGAACTTTGCCAATTGACCAAAATGCAATCTTCATTAGAAATAATTTATTGCACAAATTAACGAAGCTGAATTGGATTAATATAAGGTCGAATTAAATTTTACCAGTATAATCTTAAGATGTTTGTTTTAATGGTATCACCATATTCCAGGTCTTATCTACCTGGTACATACCAGGCCCTGTCCCGGTTGCGGCAAATAGGTGCGTAGGTTTTCCGTTTTCAAACAGCAAAAACGGACGTTCAAAATTTGCCATGTGAATGGTTTTCCCGTCATTCCATTTAATGTGGCGGGAATATGCTTTTACCGGATCGGATAATTTCCACTTAACACCATCATTCGAAGTTGCATGAATGCCTCCGCCTTCTTCTCCGCAAATATGGCCAAACCTGTCTTTCATAATTACCTCGTAATGATCGCCAGCCCACCACACAAATGGATCTTCCACATCGTTGTCGGGTTGATTACTATTATGAAAACTGAAAACAGGTTCTTCTGAAAGCCTGTTGTACGGGCCGTTATAGCCGTTTTTGCTTAAAGATGCGCCTAACAATAGCGGAGGCGTATGATTTTTTGCTGAAGATTTATACATCAGGTAAACATCTCCGTCAGGCTTTACAACAGGCGAAGGATTTGAAATAATGGAAGCATCCCAATTTCCAGGTCGGGGTTCCATGAGCGGTTTGTCAACTCTTTTCCATGGGCCGTTAATGGAAGAGGCAACTGCCAGTCCGGTTCTTTTATGCATCCACGCTTTGTGTGCTCTTCCGTCAGCCCAAATATTTTCTTTGTCTTGTGGAATGGGAAAATCGTAAGTAACGCCTACATAATATAGAAGATATTCATTTTTATAACGTGTAATCCTTGGATTAAAAGCGCCTTTGCCATCGAACCAATGTCCACCTCTCGGCGGAAGCACAACTTCTGCAAAACTATATGGTCCTTCAGGTTTATCAGATACAGCTCTCACTATTTCAGAATTCGTAACCCAGTTTCCAAAACCAATGTCTTTTGACCATCTCGAAGCAAACATGTGGTATTGTCCATCTTCGCCTTTTATAACTGCCGGATCCCAGATCCAATAGTCATTCATCATAAAACCGCCGCCAACAGGAGCCGGCAAGAGTCTGTCGATAAAGCTATCGCCCGGGTTGTTTAATCCATTTATAGGATTTGCACCTATTAACCCAGGGAGTATAACGCCTGTTGAAAGCAATTTTAAAAAACTATTTCTTTTCATTGATTTGCTAAGTTATATATTTCATTAGGAACTTTTTTATAGCCGGATGAAATCTATTTTTACTGTAAAAAATTATATCGACTGATTTAACCTTAATATGATATTCATAAAATTAGGTGCGATCAGTTCAGGCTTTTCATTCTTTTTATGATCCAAAAAAGAACCAGGATTTAAGGAAGATAGCATCGTGTTTTGCATCGTTCCGCCTCTATAACTATTGCCAACGACGTCGTTATTTTGACCTAATGCCGAAAGCGCTAAGAATGAAAATATGAGGCAATAATATGTTTTTTTCTTAAGCTTAAAATGTATAATATCATTTGTTCTAATTTCGTTTTGAAAGACTGCAATACTTTAATTAAAAGGATGAAGATATTACTACATTTATAAAGGGATATGGATTTTACTTTAAAATTAATGGACAATACTATTTAGATAGTACTCTTTGTCGATATGCTAATGGTGAGCTTCCAACGATCTTTTTAAAAACTCTTGAAAAATAGAATACATCATCATATCCGACTTGTGTTGAAATTTCGGCGATTTTAAAATCAGATTGTTTTAATAGCTGACAGGCAAATTGTATTTTTAAACGTATGAAATAATCAATAGGTGAGGAGCCGGTTTTGCTTTTGAATAATGCAGTAAAATGAGAGGCTGAAAGGTTTTGAGTTAAGGCTAAATCGTTTACTGACATAGAATGGTTAATATGAGCCTTCATATAAGCAATCGACTCTGTGACCGCATTTTTTGTTGGAACATAAGTTTCTATATTCACGGGGCAAAGAAAAAATGTGAGGAAACGGTAAAGACAGAGGTTAGCATAAGCTAAATGTTGTTCGCTATAACCGGCGTTTAATGCATAGTACATATCGTTCCATTGTTCAATAATTTGTTTGTCATATACTATTTTTGTGGGTATAGAATAGGTGTCTATATTTATCCATTTGTTTAAATTTTTAACCATATTTCCACTGAAATGTACCCAATAGATACTCCAAGGGTCTCTAACATCCGCTTGATACATATGCGATTTTCCTGCAGGTAAAATAAAAAACTGTCCGGCTTGTAGCACGTGATTTTTATCTTCTATTTGATAATGTCCTTTTCCGTCAATGCAATAAATTAATATGTTATCTGGGCAACCGTATGGTCTTTCTCTGTAATGGAATTTTGCCTTTGGAAAATATCCGATTTGCGTTATAAATAAATTGCCTAAAAACTGCTTTTTCCGTAGGTGATTGATCACTATCTCTCTTGGTATATTAATTTGCAGTTCTCCAGAAAATCCATCTTTTATTTTTAAACTCTTCATGACAGGTTCGTTGTATAAAATCGTTTTGACTAAGTTAGGCTAAATTTTGGAATCATAATTTAAAATACCGTAGCATAATCCATGTCTTACCGTCGATATTCCATATAATAGATAATTGATCGGCCCTACTTTTACCAATACAAAAAGCAACTTCATATATGCTACTGGAAAATAAAATTATTTTTTTAACTGGCGGTTCAACTGGTATCGGGCAACACTGTGCAATGGCTTATGCTAAAGAAGGAGCGAAAGTTGTGGTGTTTGCGCTGAACGAAATGGAAATCAATGAAACGCTTAAAAAATAGGGCCTGGCCATCTGGGAATAGCTGGAGATGTTAGTGGGGCCTGTGCTGTTAGAGATGCTATTCAACAAGCTCTGCATACCTACGGAAAAATCGATGCCATACATAATAATGCAGGTATCGCGCATCCTTCCAAACCCTTACATGAAACTTCTGAAGATGAGTTTGACCGTTTGGTGAATGTGAATATAAAAGGAATTTATAACACTACACTGCATGGTCTTGATGCGCTGAAAAAAACTTCCGGAACAATTCTTAACACCAGTAGTATTGTTGCAGAAATAGGGCAAGAACTACATGCTGTATATGCCGCTTCTAAAGGAGCCGTAAATGCGTTGACAAAATCCATGGCGTTGGATTATGCTCGTTATAGGATTCGCGTAAACGCTGTAGCGCCTGCTGGGGTATGGACGCCTATGTTGCGCTCATGGAGCCAAGATCAGCCGCAGCCCGAAATAATGGAAAAGTATCTGGATAATATTCACCCGATAGGTTATTGCCCGGAAGGGGATGTGGTTGCGGATGCTTGTGTCTTTCTTTTGTCTGCTAAAGCTTCCTTTATTACAGGGTGTATTCTTCCGGTAAGCGGAGGTGCCGAGTTGGGTTATCGGAATATTTCTGAAACTGCGGGAATATAGGATTCGCATGAGGAATAGCTGAAGAAGTCTCACACATATCTCATTTATTGTATCAGTTTTTATAAAAAATATAATGATTAAACGAATTGAAATTGCCGACAAAAGGTTTCCTCTATCGGTAGGTGCAGGAAGCGATGCCATACATAAAGATCCTGTGTACTCTTACGCTCAAACTCAATTGACAGATGACAATGGTATTACGTCCAGCGGATTGGCTTTTACTGTTGGTGCAGGTAACGAGCTGGTTTGCCAGGCTGCGAAATTTTATGCAGAAAAACTAAAAGATCGGGATATTGAAGAACTGATGAGCGATTTTGGCAGCTGGTTTAAAAGTTCATCCAACGAACAACAGTTTCGTTGGCTGGGGCCGCATAAAGGAGTGGTGCATTTAGGATTGGCTTCGGTAACCAATGCTTGTTACGATTTATGGGCAAAGAAAAGAGGTGTTCCTTTATGGAAATTATTGATTGATTTATCTGCCGAAGAAATTGTAAACACACTCGATTTATCTTATCTGGAAGATGTGCTTACGCGCGAAGATGCGATTGATTTATTGGAAGAACAACAAGCAACACGCCAGCAAAGAGAAGCAGTAATCAAATCCGGTTATCCAGGTTACGACACTTCGGTTGGCTGGTTTAATTACGATGATGAAAAAGTAAGAACCAATTGCAAAGCCGCTATTGACGCTGGTTTTACAGCCATGAAATTAAAAGTAGGCTCAACCGATCCGCAGCGCGATATTCGGCGCGCCAATATTGTAAGAGAAACGGCAGGCGATGATATAAAAGTAATGCTGGATGCTAATCAGCAATGGACTTTGCCGCAGGCTATTTCTATTTGCAACGAATTAAAAAAGATGAATCCTTATTGGGTTGAAGAACCCACGCATCCTGATGATGTACTAGCGCATCAAACATTGGCCGAAGCTATCAATCCGGTAAAGTTGGCGCTGGGCGAGCATGTGCCTAATCGCATTTTATTTAAAAACTATTTACAAACCGGTTGTGCAGGTTTTATACAGGTAGATGCGGTGCGCGTGGGTGGTGTTAGCGAGTTCATTACGGTAAGTTTATTATGCAAAAAATTTGGTGTTCCGGTGGTGCCGCATGTAGGCGACATGGGACAATTGCATCAGCATTTGGTATTGTTCAATCATATTGCAATGGGACATGAAGCTTTGTTTTTAGAGCATATTCCACATTTGAAAGAGCATTTTGTACATCCGGTTAAAATAGAAACTGGTGTTTACATAACACCCCAGGAAGTGGGAAGTAGTTGTGATTTAAAATAGGTTGCTATTTAAAGTTATAAATGATAAATATTACTTGCTCCTGTCATGTTAAATATAGAGCGTCTGTCAGGCTGAGCTCGCCGAAGCTCCTTACAGCGCCCCTTCGGCAAGCTCAGGGTGACAATCGACACGAGACATTTTATCATTTGACATGACACTACGTATTATCTAAAAATTCGAACACATGTTAAACAATTTAGATTTAGGGATAAGTATTTTTTATATCCTTGGTATTTTGGCTGTTGGTCTTTGGGCAGGTATCAGCCATCGCCGCAAAAGCAAGTCCAATGCGGCTGGCGACTATTTTTTGGCTGGTAAAAGTTTGAAATGGCCTGCTATTGGTTGGCCTTATTTGCCACTAATATATCAACGGTACACTTGGTAAGTTTGGCACAAAGCGGATTTGACACAGGCTTGCTAAATGGCAATTTTGAATGGATGGCAGCATTTACATTAATTCTGCTTGCCTTGTTTTTTGTACCCTTTTACATCAAATCGGGTGTAGCTACATTGCCAGATTTTTTAGAGAAGCGATACGATCGTTCAAGCCGTGATTGGTTAACGGTTATTTCAGTTATATCAGCGGTTATTATACACATCGCATTTTCTATGTTGGCAGGCGGTATTGTTTTAAAAACATTGTTCGGCTTAAATATGTATGTAAGCGTTATTGTTATTTGTATTATTACCGCTATTTATACCATCATTGGTGGTTTAAAAGCAGTGGTGGTTACCGAAAGCATACAAACAGTGGTGCTGTTAACGGGCGCTTTCATCATTAGTTATGCAGCGTTTCATCGTATGGGCGGGTGGCAACCAATGGTTGATGTGTTGCAGGCCAACAATCAAATGGATAAACTTTCGATGCTACGCCCTGCTGGCGATAGTAGCGGCATGCCTTGGTACACCATATTTTTAGGTTATCCCATATTGGGTATTTGGTATTGGTGTGCCGATCAAACTATTGTACAACGTGTATTGGGCGCTAAAGATGAAAACCATGCTCGTGTGGGGCCTTTGTTCTGTGGCTTCATTAAAATATTACCGGTATTTATTTTTGTGTTGCCAGGTTTGTTTGCTTATGCTTTATCAAAAACCGGTCATTTAGATGTGAGCAGTTTAGGTTTAAATGCAGCAGGGGAAGTAAACTCTAAAGGAATTTATACTTTAATGATTACCCAACTTTTACCCAGCGGATTAATTGGCGTATTGGTTGCAGCGCTTTTATCGGGTTTAATGAGCCAGGTTTCAGGAGCCTTAAATTCTATTGCTACCATGGTTAGCTACGATGTTTACAAGCGTTACAAACCCGAAACAACCGATAAAAAATTAGTGAACATAGGAAAAATATCAGCAGGTGTGGCTTTGGTTTTTTCTTTAGCCTTGTTGCCTTTATTAGATAGTTACGAAAGCATTTTTAATGGACTGAATGATATTATTGCACACATTGCACCACCCATTACCTGCGTATTTTTATTGGGTGTTTTTTGGAAAGGAGCTTCAGCGCCATCTGCAAAAATCACTTTATGGTTTGGCTCTCTTTTAGGTGTGGTTGTTTTTACAGTTAACAAAATATATCCAGATACAGTAATTGGTCAAATTCCATTTATGATGATGGCTTTTTACCTGTTCTGCGTTTGTGTGGTAATTCAAATTGTATGCTCCTTTATTTATCCCGTGCAGCATACTGTAGAAAGTGCTCAGTTATATTGGAAATCGCCATTAGAGCCTTTGCAAAGCCCCGGCTGGCGTGGCTTGGGCAATTACAAAGTGTTATCGTTTTTATTAATCGCCGTAATGGCAGTATTATATTGGGTATTTAAATAGAAATAATTGTTTTAAAAATATATTCTTACATAAAAAATAAATAACCACCATGAAACTATTTAATCTTGTATTAGTGTTTCTTATTTGCAGCCTGCAAATACAGGCCCAGATTAAAACCAAACCTGATGCATTAAACGAATTTATGCAGGATCGTTTTGGAATGTTTATTCACTGGGGACCTATAAGTTTGAGAGGTACGGAAATTGGTTGGAGCCGTGACAGAGATGTATCTAAAGAAGATTATGATCATCTATATAAAGAATTCAATCCGGTATTGTTCGATGCAGATGCCTGGGTGAAAACAGCTAAAGATGCAGGGATGAAGTATCTTACTATTACCGCCAGGCACCACGATGGGTTTTGTTTATGGCCCACAAAATTTACTGATTATAATATCATGAACAGCCCCTTTAAAAAGGATGTTGTAGGTGCGTTGAATGAAGCATGTAAAAAGCAGGGAATCAAATTTTGTATTTATTACTCTGTTCTTGATTGGTACCATCCTGACTATCCGATGCATTCACCTCATAACAATCCTAAGCCAGATCCAAAATCGGATATGAAGCGTTATGTACAGTTTATGAAAGATCAGTTAAAGGAATTGATTACAAATTACGATCCGTATATGCTTTGGTTTGACGGTGCATGGGAAAGCCCCTGGACAAATGAAATGGGGAAGGAAATGTACACATATCTTAAAAGCCTGAAACCGTCGCTTGTTATTAATAATCGATTAGGAAAAGAAATTGCTGGTGTTGAGAATAAAAATATAGATCATACACAAATGGTTGGTGATTACGATACACCTGAGCAAGCTGTCGGTAAAATGAATTTAGATGTACCTTGGGAAAGTTGTTTCACCATTTGTAATCAATGGGCATGGAAACCTAATGATAAAATGAAATCTCTTAAAGAGTGTTTAACTATCATTTCAAAAACATCCGGTGGAAATGGCAACCTCCTGTTGAATGTAGGGCCAATGCTAGACGGTAGGATAGAGCAGCGCCAGATTGGTCGCCTGAAAGAGATTGGTGACTGGTTAAAAATAAATGGGGAAGCTGTTTATGCTACAATGGGTGGGCCGTACGAACCGAATAAAAATTTTTCAACTACGCGTAAAGGCAATAAGCTTTATGTTCATATCTTAAATACCGATACATCTGCAATCGTATTAAAATCAATTCCTGATAGAAAGATTGTAAAATCTTATGTACTAAAAGGTGCTCCGATTAGTATTCAGCAAAGCGGAGATAATATTACCATTCCTATAGTAAAATCTGAGACACCTTATGTTGTTGTATTGGAGCTTGATAAAACAGCCGAAAAAATTCCTGTTATCAAATAAAAAACGCGAATGAAAAAATTTAACATCATCCTTATTCTGTCGCTGCTGTTATCAGCCTGTAGTTCTTCTGAATATAAAAAGATGCATCTACTACATCTGATATTGAAGCTGTTACTACTACGGATACAAGTAGCGCTGCTGTAAAGCGATTTGCAAGTATCACAGGATTAAAACCCGAGAAAGAAAAAAATACTACAGAGAACTACATGCAGCCGCATGGCCTGCGGTACTAAAAAAATCAAGGAATGTAACATTCGGAATTACTCTATTTACCTTAAAAAAATTGATAGTAAGACTTACTTGTTCAGCTATTTTGAATATACTGGGAACAACTTTGATGCAGATATGAAAAAAATGGCTGCAGATCCTAACACACAAAAATGGTGGAAAGAAACAGATCCGTGTCAATTGCCATTGCCTGATGCGGCCTCAAAAAATGAAATATGGAGCAGTATGGAAGAAGTATTCCATACCGATTAGAAAGTAGTAAAAAATAAAGCCGTTGAACATCTCAACGGCTTTTACTTTTATTATTTAAATTTTCATTTCAATAATTCCATCTTACAAAAGCTTCCATAGCGGCATAATGCGTAAGTCCAAGATCGGCGTAAATCTTAGCGGTTGCAGCATTTCTTTCTTCTGCTCTTTGCCAGAACTCTCGGTCATCACTGCCTTGGAAAGGCACAGTCTTTCTGCGATTGATGAATAAATACACCAAAACGTTTTTTTAATACTTGGGCAGGGCTCATCGGTATGGCCATTTCAATATCTTCAATATCCCATTCCTGCCATGCGCCCTTGTAAAGCCATAGCCAGCAGTCGTTGATCCATTCATCACCATCTGCTTTAATTCTTTGTAAGGCATTTAGTACTGCATTAAAACAAACAAGGTGTGTACCATGCGGATCAGCAAAATCTCCGGCACAGAACACCTGATGCGGCTTTACTTTGCGGAGTAGGTCCACCGTAAGTTGAATATCTGCTTCACCTAAAGGATTTTTTTCAATAGTACCTGTTTCATAAAATGGAAGGTTTTGAAAATGGATGTTGTTAGAATCAATACCCACATAGTTACAGGTAGCCTTAGCTTCACCACGGCGAATAAGACCCTTGATCTCGCGAATAGTAGGAGAGTCTACCTGACCTGGTTTTTTACCGGAAATATATTTTTTGCTTCGCTTAAAATCTGTCCTGGCTTGTCAGAATTGATCTCGGCGATGTCGTTAAACCCTACAGCAAAATCTAAAAACCTGGTTACAAATTCATCCGTAACAGCGATGTTGCCAGAAGTTTGATAAGCTACATGCACTTCATGGCCCTGATCGTGCAGGCGCTGGAATGTACCCCCATACTGATAATATCATCATCAGGGTGTGGAGAGAAAATGATACATCTTTTTGGATAAGGCTCCGATCTTTCGGGATGAGCTGGAATTACCGCATTGGGTTTGCCTCCAGGCCAGCCGGTAATGCTATCGCGCAGCATATAATAAACTTCCAGATTGATCTCGTATGCATCACCCTTTTCAACCAACAGGTCGCTTAAGCCATTGTCATTATAATCTTCATTGGTTAAACTCAGCACCGTTTTACCCAATTGAAGCGCCATATTTACTACTGCTTTTTTAATAGTTTTTGGTGTCCACTCACAATCGCCGGTAAGCCACGGTGATTTGGAACGCGTAAGTTGGGAAGCTGCTGCTTCATCAATCACAAAACTTACGTTGTCGTGGTTTTGCAAAAAAGATGCAGGAACTGTTTCTGTATCATCATCTTCTACCGCCTTTTTAACGGCAGCGGCTTTTGCCGGCCCCCACGCCATTAATATGATCTGTCTGGATTTTAGTATGGTGCTAATGCCCATTGTGATTGCCATGCGTGGCACTTCAGAAATATTGGCAAATTCATAAGCATTAGCCAGGCGCGTGCTATTAGTTAAGTTAACTAATCTGGTTCTGGTATAAATACCTGAACCAGGCTCATTAAAACCAATATGCCCATTGTTACCAATACCCAAAATTTGAAGATCAATGCCACCAGCATCATCTATTTCTTTTTCGTAAGCCGTACAAGCAGCTTTTATATCTTCTTTTTTATGTCCCCATTAGGAATATGAATATTCTCAGGTTTAATATCTACATGACTGAACAAATGCGTTTGCATGAAACGATTATAGCTTTGAGGAGCTTCTTTACTGATCGGGTAATATTCATCAAGATTGAAGCTAACTACATTGCTAAAGCTTAAGCCTTCTTCTTTGTGCATGCGCACCAGTTCGGCATATAAGGTTCGTGGGCTGGAGCCAGTTGCAAGTCCCAATACACAGTTCTTGCCTTCTACCTGCTTTTTCTTTATCAGATCTGCTATTGTTTTAGCAATGACCAATGATCCTGCTTTTACATCTGCCTGTATATTCACACTGATCTTTTCAAGACTGTCGATATGGGTACTTGAATTTTGTTTGTTATCCATTGTTCGGGTTTAAATAATTATTTTTCTTGTGCAGTATTAATTAAATATTTTATTGAACCGGCAGTAAATAAAAGGCTTCGGTATTGCCACGCTCGGTTCATCGTTCCGATTATAACTGATCCTATATAAACGACGCTACTTCGGCTACCAGTTCATGATCTGACGGAGACCGTCAGATCATGTAACTCCTATTCGCAATTTTTTTCCCTACTTGCCTTTCTTTTATTGTTTACCATAATAGTTTGTGCCCCAAAGGTCGTAACGCTTCTTTTGCTCCTCAAGGCGTTTGCTGAAATTCTCCCAGTTTTTTTCGCTTTGAGGCGTCCACAACACTTCACTCACAGCGGCAACGCGTGGGAAGATCATGTACTCAGCTTTTGAAGGATTGCTAACATACTCTGTCCACAAATTAGCCTGCCCGCCCTGTACATATTCTTTTTCAGTAGCAGTAAGTGCATCCGGATATATTTTCCAACTATATACTTTTTCAATGTCCAGATATCCTTTGTTATTGCTAATGGTAACAGAGTCTTCGTGCTTAGCCTGCTGATAATCTATATAAGCGTAAGTTGTCGGTGTCATGATTACATTGTGATGCTGTTTGGCAGCTTCAATGCCACCCTTTTCTCCGCGCCAGCTCATAACCCAGGCATTTGGTGCAAGCCCACCTTCCAATATTTCATCCCATCCTAATAATGTTTTACCTTTTGCGTTTAGATATTTTTCCATTCGTTGTACAAAATAGCTTTGCAGGTAATGTTCTGCTCTATGCGTTTTATCCGTTTTTATACCAAGGTCTTTTATTCTTTTTTGACAATTGGGGCAATATTCCCAGTTAATTTTAGGTGCTTCATCTCCGCCAATATGCACTATTTTAGAAGGAAATAAAGGAATTATTTCATCTAATACATTTTCCAAAAATTCAAAAGTGGTTTCTTTTCCTGCACAAAAAATATCATCGTAAACGCCCCAGCTTTGCATCACCTGCTTGCCACCCAACTCGCCAGCCCAGTATTCATCAGTATTGTCTCTGATGAAATAATCGTAAGTTGGTTTTTCCGGGAAGCAGCTTAAATAAGGATAAGCCGCAATTGCTGCGCCTCCGTGCCCGGGCATTTCAATTTCAGGAATAACAGTTATGAATCTGTCAGCAGCGTATTTTACTATTTCTTTTACTTGTTCCTGCGTATAAAAACCACCATATTTTTCATTTGTGTTTCCCGTACCTGGAAAGCGTCCGATGATCGTTCCGTTACGCCATGCACCAACTTCTGTCAGTTTTGGGTATTTTTTAATTTCAATTCTCCAGCCCTGGTCCTCTGTAAGATGCCAGTGGAAATAATTCATTTTGTGAAGCGCGATATAATCAATATATCTTTTTACAAAGTCAACCGGAAAAAAATGACGACCTACGTCCAGCATCAGGCCACGGTATTGTACCGTTGGGGCATCGGTAATGCTAACGGCGGGCACAACTAAAGAAGTTGACTTTTGAGTGGGAAGCAACTGTATAAGGGATTGAATACCATAAAAAGCACCAGGTGCTGTATTGCCTTTTATTACTATGCCATTTTTATCGGAGTTCAGTGTATATCCATCTTTCCGGCTATTGCCTGCCATAATTATAATACCTTTTTTGCCCGACGATTTCACTGGTAGAGAAAAACCGAAGCAGTTTTTAAGGTAATCATTTAGAAAGTTTGCGGATTTTATTTCATCTTTGGATTTGGCAACAATTACTGTTTTGTTTGAAATAGTGAAGGAGCCTGTTTTTTCAACAACGCTGGTAGGTTTAGGAATAATGTTTATTTCCTGAGCCGTCAATAACTGGCTGCAAAACAGCAGTGCAAATAAAAGCGATAGTAGTTTAAGCATAGCAAAGATTGTTTTAAGAAGGTGCCAAGATAAGTATTTTTACAGACGATGGTAGCACAAAAGCAGCGCAAACGATTGTCTTTTAAAAAGTTTATATGACAAACAAGCAACTGATAGAAAAATTTTATGAAGCCTTTAGCAGAAAGGATTTTGAAACGATGAATAGCTGTTACGCTGATGACATTGTATTTAGCGATCCTGTATTCGGCTTTTTACGTGGGGATGAAGTAAGAGCGATGTGGGAAATGTTATGCAAAAACGCAAAAGACTTCACGTTGACTTTTGATGAAATAACTGAGATCGACCATGAGTATATTACCTGCAAGTGGATTGCTTCTTATACTTTTAGCGGAACAGGGAGAAAAGTTGTTAATCGTGCGAAAGGGTTTATGAAAATAAATGACGGTAAGATCATTGAACATAGCGACGGTTTCAAAATGAGTACCTGGTTGGAACAGGCTTTTGGCCTTAAAGGAAAATTATTTGGCTGGACCAATTTTATGAAGCGTAAAGTGCATAAAAAGGCGCGAAAAAATTTAGAAGCGTTTATGAAAAGATAGTAGTGGCGCGTAAGGATGTAGTAAGTAAGTAGGTAATAATTAAAAGGTTCGTGTCCTCACGAACCGCACTGGAAAATGATTTACTTCAAAATCACATCTCCAAAGCTGCTGCTAATGGTTATAGGTACTTTACCCGATCCTTTGCGGCCGGAATAAACTTTGTCAAATGTTGGCCCGTATTTTTTTTCTTTTGTTTCATTAATAATTTCAACATTGCTACTATTTTTCACATTGCCAAAACTTGTATTGATCTTGAATGTAGCTTCTAAATCAGAGGATAGATCGAGAGAAACGTCTGAATAGGAAATCTTCATATCAAGCTTCGTTAAAGTTTTAAGCAGACCAAGTGTTGAGCCTTTACAGAAGTCTATCTTGCTACTGATGTTTCCGGATAAATTGTCTACTTTAAGTTTGGAATATGATATTTTAATGCGGCCATCGTTGATGGCTGTAGATGTAAGCGAGCCGAACTCAACATCAAGGTCTTTTGCATTGCGCAATTTACCTGTTGTTAATGCACCGAATGACTGGTTTACGTTTACTTCTCCTTCCCAATCAGGAATAACAGTGCTGCCAAATTCATTTTTGATCTCAAGCGGATTGCCTGCAGGCATGTGCACCACATAGTTTATCTCCATTTTTGAGTTTTTCGTTTTATTGTTGGAATTGGAGAATTTAGTTGTAAATGTTACCGGATTGCCATCACTACTTTCAATATTGATGTTGTCTAAAATCGATTGCGTAGCGTGATCATCTTTCGAAGAAGCAATGATCGTCACATCTACTTTAACTTCATTTCTATTCCAGTTATTAACTTCTACCTTTCCAAATTTGTTGGAGATTTTTACTTTTTGATTGCTACGAAGTGAATATGTTTTGCTGAAAGTTTTCCTTTTCTCCACGTTGTCTGCATGTGCAACTACTGTTGTTATTGCCAAAAGGCATAACAGCAGGCTACAGGTTTTTATAATCTTTATCATCTTTATTCTTTTTAGTATGTACTTCTTTTAAAATAGTCAATTGTTTATTCAAAAGGTCGGCTTGCATTTTTAAATTGCCGATCATTGCTTCCAGAAGCTTTTCGCTGTTTACACCATTTTTGAACTGCGCTTTTAGTGCATCGTACGAGGTTTCAAGCATTTCTATGTCTTTCGAAAATTCTTTATATAGTTCTGGTTCTGTTTTTTTCAACTCTTTCATTTGTCCCTGTTTTATTTCTATAAGCCGGGTGTAATGATATAATTCTTCTTCATTTGAGTTAGATCCTAAATCAGCCAGTTCTGTTTTTTTTCTATCCAGAAGGTCGTTAGTAACCGGTGTATCGATGTTTGTTGCAAGTTGTTTTTCTTCTTCTCTAAAAGGGATATTACTATCAACGGCTGGAAGGCTATCCGTATTTTCTAGAGCTAATTCAGTTGTTGTTGGCTCGCTATTATTAAGTATATAAAAAACAGTAGAAACTCCCAATATTATAACTGCAGCTGCTGCCACTTTCATCCATATTTTAATAGATATAACCTTTCCTGCCTGGCTAACGTTTTTATTATCAAGCCTCTTTTCGATACGTTGCCAAAGTGCATCTGAAGGTTTATGATCTTCAAACTCGTCTTTGCGATCTCTTATAAAATCTTCTATTTTCTTACTCATTACATTAAGTTTACAGCATCTATAACCTTTTTCCTGGCCCGGTGATAAATGGTTCGTACGTTACTATGAGAAATTTTTAATAATGCCGCTATTTCTTCTTGCTTCAACTCATCAACAACGAACAGGTTAAAGATCACCCGATAGTTTTCCGGAAGTTGTGCTATTGCTTTTTTGATCTTTTCAATATCTGCAGTAAAAGATTCTTCATCAAAAGCATGGTCGTCACCAGATTCGAGGTTTCCGGTTTCGGAATCCACCCATTGTATCTTTCTTTTGCGTAAAAGGCTGATGGATTTATTGATCACTATTCTTCTCAGCCAGCCCTCGAATGAGCTTCGATAAGTGAATTTTTCAAGGCTATTAAAAGCATCTATAAACGACTCTTGAACAATGTCTTCTGCATCTGCCAAATTGTTCAATACGCGCATACTGCTGTTGAGCATGCCTTTTGCATATCGATGATACACCTGGTGATAGGCTTTTCTATCACCTTCGCGGCATAATTCTACCTGTTCGTCCAATGCTATCTCCAACTCCAAGCTTTATATATTTGTTTGCTTATAAATAGTAATAGCAAAATACTGCAGAATGTTACACATTTGTATGAGTTTATTCAAAAAATCATAATAATTTACTGAAAACTAAAATATTAGACATGTAACTTTGTTGAAAGCTCTCAACTCATAATGAGAAACCAAAGAAACTTACTGCAACGATTTCTCGATATTGTTATCTGTATAGGTATACATCCTGATCTGCCATTGGTTGAATGTAGGCGGGTAAAGTTGCTTAATATTCTTGCATTATTGTGCATTCCGTTTTTTCTGGTTTATCCTGTAGTGAATATAGTACAGCATCGGTATTTTCTGGCCAGCCTTAATATTATTAATCTTGCTTCACTTTTTTTGTTTTTCGCAATGCATAAATACAGGTTCTATTTAAGTGCGAGGCTCATACGTATTGGTTTTTCCATCACACTGTTCACACTATCAGGAATTTTCTATCAAAGCGGCACCGAATATTGCCTTGTGGGAACGCTGGTTGTTACTCTTATGGTGTTTGATAATAAATGGCTGGTCGCAGGGTTAAGTATTTTAATAAGCATAGTAATTTTAAGTATTTTAATGCATCCTGTTATTTTGCCTGATGTCGAACCTGTTGTTGAAGGTCGCAGATATGCTACAATGATAATTTCATTGTTTTTTATTATAGTGACAATTGTTTTCTATAAATATATTCAATCCGATTATCAACAGGAAATTGAAAAGCAACAGCATGCTTTGATGGCTATGAACAAGGATAAAGAAAAATTATTCTCTATAGTTTCCCATGATATAAAAAGCCCATTGCTGATACTTGAAAATATGTTGGACATGTACCAGACAGGATTGTTACAGGAAAAAGATATGGTTGAAGCTACAGGGTCGCTGCGTAAGAAGGTATCACAATTAAATAGTACTGTTGAAACCCTATTAAGCTGGAGCTTGCTTGGCATGAATGGAATTCAAACACATCCTGCGCATTTTCAATTGCTAAAGCTTGTGAATGAAGTGGTGCAATTCTCGGAGTTTGCGGTACATCAGAAAAACGTAATTATTAACGTTCAGGTTGCCGAAGATGTTATGATTTTTGCCGACAGAGACCAATTGTCCATCGTCCTAAGAAATCTTTTTAGTAATTCATTAAAGTTTAGTTATCCTGGTAACCAGGTTGATATTTTCGCAATGAATGTTGATGGCGCAATTGTTATTTCAATAAAAGATTATGGTGTAGGAATAGAAGAAAGTGTGATGAATAAATTATTTGGCTCTCAACAGAATCCTGCTTATGGAACCAGTGGTGAAAGAGGTTCTGGGTTAGGATTACTATTATGTAACGAATTTATTAACCGAAATAACGGATCAATAAAGGTTGAAAGTTGTGTTGGTAAAGGAACTTGTTTTTCCGTTCACTTGCCTGCTCAGCAATCGCAATTAGCAGCTTTAGAATCTGTGGCCATTTAGTATCAAACAAAGTTTTCTGAATTATAAAAAAGCTGCCTACAACAGGCAGCTTCAGATATTTTCGTACCAAAAGAAATTATTGCTTTATAGCTTTCACCACTTTAGATGTGGTAGAACCGCCGTCCTTATCCACCTGAACAATACGTACAAAAAGAGTTTCGTTTTGATCGCCGATGCCGGCATCAGACTTCGTGCAGGAACTAATCGTAATTATAAATCCGGCAATCATAATTAAGGAAGCTATTATACGTTGTTTTCTATTGAATCCAATCATAAAAATGCCAAAACCTAACATAGACATACCCAATATTCCTGATTCCAAATTACCAGTGAATGAATATTGAAGTGTAGTATCATTATTACCGTTTGTGGCTTTTGAAATTACTGTTCCTATTTCTCTAAAGTTTTTCCCGTCGGTTGCTACTTCAACCTTAAAATGATCATTATTGGTTTCATTATCGGTAGACCAGGTCACGAAAAGTTGATCATTGCTTAACCTTGCCTCAATACTCCCAAAAGTTACTGGTAAACTAGTTGGATCTGGAATTGCAGAAGCAAAATCACCTCTTAAATGATTTTGACTAAGATATACTGATGTCGGTATATTGCTGGTAGCTAGATTATCAACGCTGCCGCTGGTCAGATTGAGTTGGCCATATTCCCCAGAATTAAACAAGGCGTATAATTTACCTGTCTGGTCAAAACCAACTCCTGCTAATTCCTGATCAGGAGTTTGATTGATTGTGTTACCAATTGATGTAAGAGTAGCAGTACCGCCGCTTGGCATAGATGCTACAACTGGAAATCCTACTACGTCAACTGATTGACCGGGAGTCGGCGATGGATCCTGGTAGTTGAAATAAGCATAAAGTTGCCCACTAACCGGGTCAATATCTATATCTTGAATACCACCATTGCTATAATTAAAATTGGGGTAGTTTTGATTAACATCCATCAAAAACCCATTCATCCCGGTTATAATTTTAGGATCACTGGAAATTAATTCATAGTAAGTGATGGCTGGGGCGATGGTAACGCCCGGTGTGGCCGGTAACGCAGCAACATTGCTAAGTTTGACTACAAAAGTTCTGACATCATCAGAAGTTAAGTTTAACGGTGTACCAAGTATTTGAGAACTTGCTACTTTATTTACACCACTTTGTTTTAAGCCTATAGTCATATATACATATGATCCGTCAGCAGTAACAGTACCTGCAGAAGCATTAACAAACTCAGCAATGCCACCACCGCCTGGAATTGCTGCACCTTGCCCGGTTACAGGCAATATGCCCAGGTTTACATAATTGCCATCCGCTCCGATCTTATAAAGGCTCACGTCATCAGTGATAACATTTGGTGTTCCGGGATCTTTATAACCAGCGCCGTAAAGTAGTTTGTCAGCACGATTTAATCCTATACCATTCACATTTGCTGGAAGAGCAATGGTTACACCGGCAATAAACGATGTGGGATTTGTGGGAGTAGTAGTAGTATATAAAGTGTAATTAGACGCGGAATTATTGCTGCCTGTTTTAGCTAATACAACATGAGTTCCGAATGGAAATGCCGTTTGGGCTAATACGGTATTAGAAAAAATGCAGCACTTATGATAAATAGCCCCGCAAAAATATTTTTAGGCATAGTTAGTGTTGTAAAGAGTAATAAAAGATTATTATCTCTACAAAGCTAATTTCACAAATACCTGCTCGTGGAAACATTCGATGAATACGAATGATGGATCGTTGAAACACCTGCCGTTGACGGTGAGTACAAATATTACTTACAACAAAATGCTACAAAGCTCACGTCAGAGCAATGTTTACTATAAATAGTACCAGGGATTTCTTTTAGAAGAAGAAATATAGTTCTTTATATTCTTCCAAAAAGCCAGCACCATATATATAATAATAGGAGAACCCATTGTCAGTACGGAAGAATATATAAAGTACTGCCGTATGCGGCTGGGTGAAATATTTAATTTATCACCAATAGATGAGCAAACACCAAAAGCATTCCACTCTACAAAACTTTTAAGGCGGTTCATACGTTCTAACATTGGTTTAACTACGCAAAAATATCATTTCCTGTGATAATTTCAACATATAATATAAACTTGAACACCTATTTTTTGTAAATTCGCACAATTGCTTATGAAGGTATTATTTACATAAAAAATATTTAAATGGCATTTGATCTCAATCTGATTATGAAAATTTACTCCCAATTTGAACAAAAAGTAAATGATGCTCGTTAGTTATTGCAACACCCCTGATCTTAACAGAGAAAATTTTACATCAATTAATGGTAACGTAATTTGTGTATCTATCGTTGGCTATGAACGGTAAGAATATGTATATTTTGCTCTGTACGGAGTGGGTCTGCAAGAGGTAACAGCTCAAATGAAATAATTAGAAGGATACAATCTGGTAAATAAATAGTGGCAGTACCAGTAATAAAAAAACTGCCTTTGACACTTGAAAAGACGTCTTTTATGAACATTTATAAGGATTACATTAAGGAAATTGAAGAAAGAAAAGTACAGGGGCTTCACCCGAAGCCAATTGATAGTGCCGATTTGTTAAGCGAAATCATTACGCTAATTAAAGATTCGGGTAACGAACATCGGAAGGATGCACTGCAATTTTTTATTTACAATACTTTGCCGGGAACTACAAGTGCTGCGGGTGCGAAGGCTCAATTTTTAAAAGAAATTATTCTCGGTGAGTCTGTATTAGAAGAAATATCGCCAGCTTTTGCTTTTGAACTATTATCGCATATGAAAGGCGGACCTTCAATTGAAGTGCTGCTAGATTTGGCATTAGGTACCGATATGACTGGTGCGAAACAAGCTGCAAGCGTTCTTAAAACACAAGTGTTTCTTTATGATGCGGATATAGATCGTTTAAAGGAGGCGTTTAAAAACGATAACGTTATTGCGAAAGAAATTCTTGAAAGCTACGCACAGGCTGAGTTTTTTACTAAATTACCAGAAGTGCCTGAAGAAATTAAGATCGTTACGTATATCGCTGGTGAAGGAGATATTTCTACCGATTTACTTTCTCCTGGCAACCAGGCTCATTCCAGATCGGACCGTGAGTTGCATGGTAAATGTATGATTACACCTCAAGCGCAAGAGGAAATAAAAGCCTTGCAGGCACAACATCCTGATACGAGTGTGATGTTGATCGCCGAGAAAGGTACCATGGGCGTGGGTTCGTCAAGAATGTCTGGCGTAAACAACGTGGCGCTTTGGACGGGTAAACAGGCAAGCCCCTATGTTCCTTTTGTCAATATTGCGCCAATCGTTGGTGGTACAAATGGTATTTCTCCGATCTTCCTTACAACGGTTGACGTTACCGGCGGTATTGGTATCGATCTTAAAAACTGGGTTAAGGAAACCGATGCAAGTGGTAACGTTGTTCGCAATGAGAATGGAGAACCTGTTTTGGAGGAAGTTTATTCGGTGGCTACTGGCACGGTGCTGACCATTAATACAAAGAAGAAAAAACTTTATAATGGCGATAAGGAGTTAATTGACATTTCAAAGGCACTTACTCCTCAAAAAATGGAATTTATAAAAGCCGGAGGTTCTTATGCTATTGTATTCGGCAAAAAGATCCAAACAGTTGCAGCAAAGATTTTGGAAATTGAAGCACCCACTGTATTCGCTCCTTCAAAAGAAATCACACACGAGGGGCAAGGCCTTACGGCAGTAGAAAAATATTTAACAGAAACGCTGTTGGCATCACTGCTGGCAAAGTATTACATGCCGGCTCGGATGTTCGTGTAGAAGTAAACATCGTTGGTTCGCAAGATACGACCGGTTTGATGACGGCTCAGGAATTGGAGTCGATGGCTGCAACAGTAATTTCTCCAATCGTTGACGGTGCGTACCAATCGGGTTGTCACACGGCTTCGGTATGGGATAAGAAAGCCCAGGCAAACATTCCAAAGCTCATGAAGTTTATGAATGAGTTTGGCCTTATCACTGCCCGCGATCCGAAAGGTGAATATCACTCGATGACAGATGTTATTCACAAAGTGTTGAATGATATTACCGTGGATGAGTGGGCCATTATCATAGGCGGCGACTCACACACAAGAATGTCTAAAGGGGTAGCTTTTGGGGCTGACTCAGGAACAGTGGCGCTTGCACTTGCCACAGGAGAAGCATCCATGCCTATTCCGGAATCAGTAAAAGTAACCTTCAAAGGTGAAATGAAAGATCACATGGATTTTCGTGATGTGGTTCATGCTACACAATCTCAGATGCTTAAACAATTTGGTGGAGAGAATGTATTTCAGGGTAGAATCATTGAAGTTCACATCGGAACGCTTCCTGCTGATCAAGCCTTCACTTTTACAGATTGGACCGCAGAGATGAAAGCGAAAGCTTCTATCAATATCTCAGAGGATGACACCCTGATTGAATCACTGGAGATTGCCAAAGGCAGAATTCAGATTATGATTGATAAAGGCATGGATAACCACAGGCAGGTTCTACAAGGGTTAATAAATAAAGCTGATAAGAGAATAGCAGAGATTAAGTCGGGTGAGAAGCCTGCATTAACTCCTGATGAAAATGCAAAGTATTACGCCGAAGTGGTGATTGATCTTGATTTGATTGAAGAGCCAATGATTGCGGATCCTGATGTCAACAATGAAGATGTTTCTAAGCGATATACGCATGATACGATTCGGGAGCTTTCTTATTATGAAGGACAGAAAAAAGTAGATCTTGGTTTTGTCGGCTCTTGCATGGTGCATAAAGGAGATTTGAAAATTGTTTCTCAAATGCTTAAAAACATCGAGCAACAACAAGGCAAGGTTGAGTTTCATGCTCCACTAGTTGTGGCAGCACCTACTTATAATATCATTGATGAATTGAAAGAAGAAGGAGATTGGGATCTGTTACAAAAGTATTCTGGCTTTGAGTTTAGCGACCTTTTACCTAAAAATACAGCCCGTACAGAATATGAGAATATGATGTATCTGGAGCGCCCGGGTTGTAACCTTTGCATGGGCAATCAGGAAAAAGCTGCTAAAGGCGATACCGTGATGGCCACTTCAACGCGTCTTTTCCAGGGAAGAGTTGTAGAAGATTCAGAACGTAAAAAAGGAGAGTCTTTGCTTGCATCCACACCTGTCGTAGTTTTATCTGCGATACTTGGCCGCATTCCTAACATGGAGGAATATAAAGCTGCGGTAGTTGGTATTGATCTGACTAAGTTTGCGCCGCCTCATAAACAATTAAGCATGTAGTTTCAATCTACATTCGATATATATTTTGACCCCATTCGGCAACTTGCTGAATGGGGTTTCTTTTTCGTCGTTCCGACCGAAGTTTTGCCTCAAGCAAAACGAGCGGAGGAATCTCCGCAACTGCGTTTGTTTAGGAGATTGCTCGGCTTCACTACGTTGCGCTCGCAATGACGGCTCAGTATTTTTCATTATTGTTTTCTCTATCCTACAATCCTTAACTTTGGTCAACAGGAAAGCTTGATTTTTTTAGAACAAAAAAATAATAATAGTTATGGCATTCGATCTCGATCTGATTAAGAAAACTTATTCCGAATTTGAACAAAAAGTAAATGATGCACGCCAGTTAATCGGCCGTCCTTTAACTTTTACAGAAAAAATATTATATGCGCATCTTACCAATCCTGCAACCAGGGCGTATGAGCGTGGTGCAGATTATGTAGATTTTGCGCCAGACCGCGTGGCTATGCAGGATGCAACAGCTCAAATGGCGTTGTTGCAGTTTATGCAAGCGGGTAGGGATAAAGTTGCTGTTCCATCAACGGTGCATTGTGATCACCTTATTATGGCAGAAACCGGTGCAGCAGCCGATTTGAAGCAGGCCAATACAGAAAGCAAAGAAGTTTTTGATTTCCTTGCTTCAGTATCTAATAAATATGGCATAGGCTTTTGGAAACCTGGCGCTGGCATCATTCATCAGGTAGTGTTAGAAAATTATGCTTTTCCGGGTGGAATGATGATCGGTACAGATAGTCACACAGTAAATGCAGGTGGTTTAGGAATGGTGGCTATTGGTGTTGGTGGTGCAGATGCCTGCGATGTGATGGCCGGTTTACCATGGGAACTCAAAATGCCCAAACTGATAGGTGTAAAACTAACAGGGAAATTGAATGGCTGGGCAGCACCAAAAGATATTATTCTGAAAGTTGCTGGTATTTTAACGGTGAAAGGCGGTACTGGCTGTATTGTCGAATATTTTGGCGAAGGTGCTATTTCTTTAAGCTGTACCGGAAAAGGTACTATATGTAATATGGGTGCTGAAATTGGTGCTACTACTTCTACTTTCGGTTATGATGAAAGTATGAGCCGATATTTAAAAGCGACAGGACGTGAAGAAATTGCAACTTTAGCCGATGGTATTGCACAACATCTTACAGCTGATGCTGAAGTGTATGCTGATCCTGAAAAATATTTCGATCAGTTAATTGAAATTAATTTAGATGAATTAGAACCGCATTTGAATGGGCCGTTTACGCCGGATTTAGCTACGCCAATTTCTAAAATGAAAGAAGTAGCTGCCGCTAACGACTGGCCAACCAAAGTTGAAGTGGGTTTGATCGGTAGCTGTACCAACTCTTCTTATGAAGATATCAGCCGGGCAGTTTCACTAGCTAAACAGGTAAGTGAAAAAGGCTTGAAAACTAAAGCGGAATTTACCATCACACCTGGCTCTGAGCAGGTGCGTTTCACAATTGCTCGTGATGGTTTCTTAGATACTTTCGAAAAAATAGGAGCAACTGTATTTGCCAATGCCTGCGGCCCTTGCATCGGAATGTGGAACAGGGTAGGAGCTGAGAAAAAGAAAAAATACGATTGTGCATTCTTTCAACAGAAACTTTGCTAAACGTGCAGATGGCAACCCGAATACTTACGCATTTGTGGCTTCGCCGGAGTTAGTAACTGCTTTAGCCATAGCCGGTGATCTTACTTTTAATCCGATTACTGATACATTAATAAACGAAAAAGGAGAAACCGTAAAATTAGATCCGCCAACAGGCGTTGAATTGCCTGCAAAAGGATTTGCGGTTGACGATCCGGGTTATCAGGCGCCAGCTGCCGATGGTAGCAATGTTCAGGTTATCGTTTCGCCTGAAAGCAAACGCCTTCAATTATTGGATCCATTTGCGGCTTGGGAAGGTACTGACTTGAAAGGTTTGAAATTATTGATCAAAGCGAAAGGAAAATGTACTACCGATCATATTTCTATGGCCGGGCCCTGGTTGAAATTTCGCGGGCATCTTGATAATATTTCTAATAATATGTTGATTGGTGCGGTGAATTTTTTCAACGAAAAAACAGATAATATTAAAAATCAATTAACGGGCGAATACGGAACTGTTCCAACCACACAACGTTCCTATAAAGCTGCCGGAGTTGGAACAATTGTGGTTGGCGATGAAAACTATGGCGAAGGAAGCAGCCGCGAACACGCTGCTATGGAGCCGCGTCATTTAGGTGTACGGGCTGTATTGGTTAAATCTTTTGCACGTATTCACGAAACCAATCTGAAGAAACAAGGGATGTTAGCGCTTACGTTTGTTAATAAAGACGATTATGATAAAATTCAGGAAGATGATTCGATCGATATAATTGGCCTTACTGAATTTGCTCCTGGTAAATCATTAACATTGGTATTACATCATGCCGATGGAACCAGCGAGAATATAGAAGTAAACCACACTTACAACGATCAGCAGATTGAGTGGTTTAAAGCCGGCGCTGCTTTAAATATAATCCGCAAACAATTTTCAGCTAATTAAAATAATCAGTTTGAATAAATTGAATAGCCGATCCTAATGGATTGGCTATTTTTTTGAAATATGTTGCGAGTTGATTTTCTTTTCCGTCTAAAAAACAAACCGATAATTATGAAAAAAGTATTACTTACCTGTTAATCTCATGTATTATGTTTGCTGCTTGCAAAAAAGAAGCAGGAGAACAAGGCTACACATCTACTACGGCGTATAAGAATACTTTAAATGTTCCTGTTGAAATATTAAGTGGGACTGTTCTTGAAACCAGAGAAGGAAAAGACACCATAGTCTTTGCGAAAGAAGGTATTAAAATAAAAGCTGGGGAAACTGTAGAGTATTCTCATTTTGTCTGTTTGACTAATTGTCCCATGGTCTACTATGATGCAGTAGCAAATGATTATCCAGTTACCCCATCTGCTTTCAGTAAAATGATTGTTGGTAGTAAGGAAAAAATTGATACACTGTGTGGGTATTATTATTCGCTTTTTCCTGACGACGCAAGGCTTGCGATATGTAATGTTGATGCCGCTAATTTATTAAACAACGCGCAGTGGAATGAGACAAAGGACAAAGCCGGGAATCTTATCAGGCGAGAATATGTGATTGATGCAGATGATTTGGCGGAAACGAAATGATACACATGAAAATGCCACGAACGCACGAATTAAAAGTTGTTATTCGTGCATTGGTGGCATGGCTTTTACCTATATTAATATCTTACCGGTTCATTAAACGTTTTTGCATAAGCCTTTGAAAAGTCGATCTTCTTAGCTGTGTTAGCTACATATTCTATACCGCCCATAATAAGTTTTAAATAGGTTGGGTCTGAGTAACTTTCTTTAGAATGTCCCAATGTGGTACACCAGGTAGTGCCGCCATCAAAATCATGGAACCAGGCACTTGGCACGTATTTATGAAGAAAGCCAGCATTTTTGTTAATGGTTTTAATTTGGCTGGTATCCAAAGTAGAAAAATCGTTTACCATTATCGTACGTGTACCCGGATATATTTCTTTTGCAAAGTAACATTCATCGTGTCTTTCCCAAACGGCTGGAACATTTTTCATGGAAGGATGTTTGGGGTCGATTACTTTTATTGTGAAATTTTGTCCCTTGGCATGCCATAAAAATGTTCCACCAAGGAGCATTTTAAACCATTCCCAATTACGCTCGGTTCCTGTGACAGAATGAACGCCGACAAATCCGCCGCCGGCTTCAATGTATCTTCTAAAAGCAAGACGCTGCGCATCGGTATCAAATACATCATTGTTGGTACTTGTGAAAATAAGCATCCGGTATTGTTTCAAATTATTTTCAGTCATCATGGAAGGGTTGGAAGATGTATCTACTTTAAAACCGTGTTTTTTTCCAAGATCAATAATAGCCTGGGCTGCATACGGAACATTATCGTGAATAAAGCCTTTGCCATTTTTTTTGTAAACCAAAACGCTTACATTCTTCCAGTTTGTTTTTTGAGCAAAAGTTGATTGTGGAATAGCAGCTACTAACGCAGCAAAAAATAGTATTGTAAGAAATCTTTTTTCATTTTTGAATTTTTAAAGAAGGAGGATTGGCGAAAGATTGCCAAACTTCTTCTGCATCATTTTTTGAAAGTTTGTTATCGAAAATTAAAAACCTGTATTTTAAAAGATAGGTTTTTCCCGGCTCCAGCAGCCAGTCTTTATTTTTAGTAGGAGAGAAGTTGAGAAATACATCTCCGCGGCCATTCATGTTTTCAGGCCAAACGCGCAGGGGTTCGGGATAATTATAGTTTGATGGATAACTCATCATTACTAATCCTCCATAATCGTTTCCTAAACTTCCTTGTGTTAGGCACCAACGCGCCGTGCTGCCATCTGCTTCTTTGCGGTTCTTGCCTTCAGAAGTAAGCGTCATGCTGTTATCTTTATTCCATTCTTCAGTAGCTCTGATACCTAAGCCGCCATAGCGATATTCAAGTAATAATACAGGACTTGAACTTGCACAACTTAGTTGAGAAGTAATATCCAAAATATAATATGGATCTGTTGGCTGCTGCCTGTATATTTTTATGGTTTGAATTTCATTGATCGCGGTTTTCTCAGAACCATTTTTTTGAAAGCAACATGCTCATGCAATGCGCTGAAACCGGCGTAAACATTACCATTTTCAATAGATGAGAATCCTTCGAAGCGCACGGTTCCTTTACGATCACGCAAGTTCCAGAAGTCAACAGTGTCTTTTTCAAAAAGTACATGTGTCCATGGATTCCACATGCCCCAATGATGATAATGATCTTTTGCATTGATGCGTGTTAAAGCATGCCCAGAAGGCGTATTTAATGGATGAATGAAGCCACTTCTTTTATATGCCGTGTCAATGCCTTTGGGCGGATATACTGTTTCGGAATGATATTGCAATAGTTGTTTAGCATTATCTACAATGGAAAAAGCTCCGTTGTTTTCCTCAACCTGCATGCTTTGCGAGCTGCTGGTTGATGTTGCTTTTACCAACTCAAAAATCCTGTTTGTTTTTGTTGATGGTGTAATAAGCCAGTATAAATTGCGTGTATTTCCTTTACCTTCTATTTGAAATGGTATTGCTACTTCTTTCCCATTTTTTATTTCAAGCAATTGCAGGCTGCTGTCTGTTACATGAGTTAAAGCATCCAGGTTTACCTGCATGGGTATATTGAACTTTTCTTTACCGGTGGTTGTTGCCTGTATTGTTGCAATGCGTTGCGCTTGTGCTGTAATTGTAATAAAGAGGAAAAGTACAATACCAGCGAATCGGTAGCCGGGCTTTGCACAACAGTTGAAGAGTGCGACGCAATACTGATAAATAGTAATACTGAAGTTGGGCCAATAATTATATTGCTTCATTTTATTTTTTGGCAGATTTTTTTGCAAGGTCTAAAGCAGACGTGGTGATATAATACTTTGTAATCATATTTGGTATTTCCCAATCGGGTAGTTTGCCTTCTTTTAAATATTGAAGATAAGCTTCTGTTACCTGGCCAAAATGTGCTTCGTGCCCTGTGTTGTATTTTTCAGGTATTACTGTTTGCCATCCTTTAGATGTTTTTTTAATTTCAACGCCGGGATATTTAGACTGGATAGTTGTCAATGCAGCTGTTAGATCTTTATCGAACGCAGCGTCATCTTTCTTAACTGGTTCGATATACAAAACAGGTTTGTAATTTTCTTCCTTCCCTTGTTTGATAATTAGATTTGCTCTTGTGCCACGCATAAGGGAGTGGTGCGTATCGCCTGTACCTTCGGGCGCTTTATAACCCCAGGTTACAGAAACTTTTGCATGAACGCCGCGCAATTTATAATGGATCTCGCCATTGCTATACACGTTCAATATGGAATCGTTGGTGATGTCATTTTTAAAATAATCAGGAAAAGCATTTTGCTTAGTAATAGCGCTAAACTGGCTCAGGGTCATATTGGTTGGCCAACGTCTTGCAGATACTAATTCCACATCTTTAGTATAATCTAAAGTTTGACCAGGAAAACATTCCCACTGAACTAAATCCACCAAATGTGTGGTTACATCAACGATGCCTTCGCCTTGTTGGCTCACATCCATAAACCAGGAAGGTCTTTGGAGGACACTACCCGAAACAAATTTGTAGAAATAGTGAACACTTTCTTTGGTTACTGCCGGATTCTCAGGTGTTCCTTTTTCTAGTTCGCCAAATACATTTTTAAGCTGTGAAAACTCCTTTTGTAACATCGTGTTGATCTCAAAACGTTCTGTCATAATATCGTACAAAAGCACATTTTTTTCTTTCGCTTTTGCGAAGGCTTGTTTCAATAGTTCAAACCCTTCTGTATTAATGGCCATTGGTTTATCAGCCAATACATTCATCCCGGCATCAACCGTTTTGAAAATATATTCGGTTTTCTTTTGGTTGTTGCCTGCCATCACAACTACATTTCCTTTTTTCTCATCGATCATTTTTTGAAAAAAATCAGGTCCTGTATACACCTGCTCGTTCCAATGGGTTGGGTCTTCAGCCCTTGTATTAAAACCTTCAATTCGCTTTAAATGCAATTGCAGGTCTTCTCCTTCGGGAGCATATACATATACATTGCTATCCACACCTGGCAATGCTGTTTTTTGAACCAACGCTGCGTGAAAGTGGCCAGGATCAAGGGTTACAAAAGTTACGGCTGATGATGAGTCTCCATCTTTCGCTTTTTCATTGCTGTTATTGTTGCAAGCCATTGCTAAAGGCACTATTGCAAGTGGAAGTATTTTTTTGATCATTTGATAATGTCGTTTTTGCTGTAAAATATTTTCTCACAGAAAACACGGATTTCACAGAACTGTTTTTTAACTTTTCAAATCATTTGTCTGTGTTACTCTGTGCTTTCTGTGAGACGTTGCATTCCAGGTAATTTAATACATGAAATAAATCTATTTAATTTTTACATAATTTGTTCCGTAAGGGAAGCGTTGTGGCCTGCTCAGATGTTTATTAGCTTCTATGTTGTCTTTAAATATTTCTTTCTTAGGATCCCAATAAAGTTTAGTTCCCATTTTCATTGCTGCGAAAGATACAAGACATGCGCTGCATGATCTGTGCGCTACTTCGGCAGGACTGATAGTTTTTTTTTATTCTGAATACACTCAAGCCAGTTCTGATGTTGCTCCGGACTATCATATAAATGAACTTCGTTGGGTTTTATAACTGAAGTTAATATAGCCGGATTGCTGGCGTTAAATGCTTTTGCGGGTTTGCCACCACTCCCGGGATCTGATCCGGTAACAGAAGCTGCACCGCGGGTTACAAATATCCATCCGTCTTCGCCAACAAACTTAACGCCATTAGGATTTTCGCTATTTACAAACATGGTAACGCCGTTGGCATATTTAGCTTCCACTTTATAATTGCCATGTACGTTCCAAAGCCCAGTTGTAGGAAACTCTGCAGATCCAGTTACTTCAATTGGCCCGGTAAGTTCTGTGTTCATACCCCAATGTGCAATGTCTATATGATGCACGCCCCAACCTGTGATCATACCAGCACCGAATTGCTCAAGCCTTAACCAACCCGGTCTTGGGCCATTAATTTCGTTTTGATCGTGTACGCGATCCTGAGTGTAATAAATATATGGTGTAGAGCCTAACCACATATCATAATTCAGGCCTTCGGGTATGGGCATTTCTGTCGTAATGCCTCCAGACGGATCAGCAGGAAGACCTACATGAACTTCTTTTAGTTTTCCTATACGACCATTTCTAACCAGTTCACATGCCTTTCTAAATTGAATACCGCCGCCTCTTGATCTCTGCTGGCTGCCTAACTGAAAAGTCACTCCTGTCTTTCTTACAATATCACTCATCGATCTTCCTTCTTCAATAGTAAGCGAAGTTGGCTTTTGCAAGTAAACATGTTTTCCTGCTAACGCAGCTTCCATAGCTGGCTGTGCGTGCCAGTGATCGGGAGTACTGATAATAACAGCATCAATATCTTTATTAGCGATCAAATCTTTATAATCGTCATAGAGTTTTACGTCTACATAGTTGGCCTTTCCGGTTTTCTTTGCATAAAATCCTTCTACAAAAGCTTTTCCTTTCTGTAGCCTATTTTTGTCTACATCTGCAATAGCTATAACTCGTGCTACTTCGTTTTTCATGGTCTCAGGCAAATCGTGGGTCATTGCAATACGTCCAAAACCAATTTGTGCAATATTGATTTTGTTACTTGGCGCATTTTTACCAAAAACTGTTGAAGGGACAATAGTGGGAGCGCCCTGGAATAATATGCCCCCGGCGGTAAGTTTGAAAGAGTTCTTAATGAATTTTCTCCTGCTTTTTGTTGAATGTGATGACATTTTAAAAAAATTTAGTCGCGTAAAGAAATTATGGTTGATAAAATGAAGTTGTCGTTATAAAAATGCATTTGAATAGCCACGCAAGCAAAATCTTGGAAAACATCATGGCAATAGTATTTGCACTAAGATAATTATTTTGAACCATAGCTGACTATCGCTATAAACTACAACGTTTGAAATAGTTATGGTTGTATAAAATAAGGCCCCCGTGAGAGGCCTTATTAATATCAAATATTTTTATTTTTAAAGTTACTCAGAACTTACCATTAGCGGGGGACGTTTTTTTCTGCGCCAGGATATCCAATATTTTGATTGATCACACCTTTAGTGTTTGTATTTATGGCATTTGCCGGCACTGGCCAAAGAAGATGGTGTACGCTAACTTTATATTCACCGAATTTTTGCTTGACACCATGATTATAAAAGTTGCTTTTACTTACAACACGGTCGTACCAGAAATTGACACCCATTTGTTTTACATTAGAATTAATGCCGCCTGGGCCACTGATATTTTCCAGGCTATAAACACGTCCGCCAAATATCTCACATGGCTTTTTTGTTTTGGTGTAAGTGTAGGCAATCCTTACCAATTCAATATGTCTATTTTCTTCGTAATATAATTCACGAGCTCTTTCATCAAGTATTTCTCCTATATTAACGTCTCCGGCAGCTATTGGACTGGCGCCTGCTCTTGTACGAACTTCATTGAGATTAACAGCAGCTTGCGCCAGGTCATTTTTCCAATAATAACATTCTGCCATCATCAAGAAAACTTCTGCAGAGCGGTAAATATACCAGGGTGTTTCACCTCCTGCCTTTTGCAACACTAAAGGATCGGGTACGAAGACTTTATAGTGTGGCCAGGAGTACCAGCACCGTATAGTGTCTTCTATACTCATGTTAACAGGCTTTATTAAATTCTTTCCATACCAGGGATTACTACTTTTTAAAGCGGGATGGTTATATTTCAGGTCTTCCATTTTACGCCAGCTATCTGTATTTAAAATCCCTCTCATATCATTTGCCTCTTTATCAGAACGCCATATTTCGTTGGTGAAATACCAGGTAGAACGTAACCTGCCAATACCTCTTCCATAGTTTTCATTAATGTTCAGCGAGGGGTCGGTTTCATTTGCCGCTAGATCAACACTTGTTCCTGCTCTTCCATCAGGTGTTTTTACATTGGCACTGTTCCAAAAGGGAACAGCGTTCCGCATTGTTTGAATACGCGCATTAGGGTTGTCAGCTAATTCTACTTGCGGGTAAGCTACCACATACATTAATCCTTCTGTATTAGAACCATCTAATTTTGCTTCTACACTATGCAGGTCAAACATCAGATTGGTGTTTGGTTTATTTTGATTAGCGGTAAACCGGTTTTTCATTAACGGATGCTTGGCTACAATTTCATTTCCAATTGTTATCGCGCGGTCAAAGTCGGTTAACGCCATACATACTTTCATTAATAATACACCACAAGCTGCTTTTGAAGTACGTCCCCGATCTACTTTTTCAGGTACCCATTGATAAGCAAATTCCAGATCGCTTTTCATACGTTCCAAAATGCTCCATCTGTCGTAAGAATAAAAATCATATTTAGGATCATTAAACTCTCGATCTAAAAAAGGTACATTGCCAAACTGATGCGTTAATTTAAAATACCTGTAAGCTCTATGAAAATAGGCTGCTCCTAATACTGCATTCTTTTCGTTTTCATCTTTAAACACAGCGGTATCAATCCTCGATATAACCGTATTGGCATATTTAATACCCTTGTATCCTTCATACCAATACCAACCAACCTTTGTTGTATTGACATTATTAAGATCAGCATCCGGTAATAAAGCTGCATCCATATTTACCTGTGGGCCTGCTTTATCAGTAGTTCCCTCTACTGCTATTTCCGATTGCATAATTTCGGTGAGTATCGGCGCATTATCCCCATAATATTCATGACGCATATTCCTTTCACATGCAGCAAGGGCAAAATACATACCCTGGGCGTTGATTAAGGTTGTATTGGGATCATACTTAGATAATTGATCTGGTTTCAACCAGTCTTTGCTACAGGCAGCTAAAAATACTACCAATGCAGAGCATAATGATAGTTGTATATATATAGATTTTTTCATTGTAAGAAAATTAAAGTGTTACATTAAGGCTTAGATTATAAGTGCGAGGTGTGGGCTGACCAGGCGTATACTCGTTGTTGTTATCATTTGGATTCCTGGTTCGAAATCCTCCAGATTCCGGATCGCCGTATTTCCAATGAGGTGCCCAAAAGGCAACATTTCTCACTGCAGCAGAAACACGCGCGCTTTGTATGCTAACCTTGTTTAAAAAAGTCTGAGGAATTGCATAAGACAATGAAATATTGTCCAACCGTATAAAAGATCTTTCAACGTAGTTAGTTCCAATATTTTTGGATCCAATACGTGCATAATCGTTTATAGGATTATCAGGCGTCCACCTTGGTTGGATATAATCTGTCGCTCTATCAGGAAAAACAGAATTGTTTGCGGCACGGTTAAATTGTTCTTCCTGCCCCCAATTAGAGTAAATAAAGATTGAAAGGCTCAGCCTTTTATAATCAAAATCATTCCTCCAGGTCCAGCGGAAACGTGGACTTTTATATCCCAAAAATACGCGGTCGGCATCTGTCATTGCGCCATCTCCGTTCTGATCTTTATATTTAAAATCACCGGGAGCGGAATCTTCATATTTGCCAGCTTCATCTTCTTCTCCTACCTGCCAAACGCCCACACGTTCATAGTTCCAGAATTGATCTGGATCTCTTCCAATAAACCATCTATTCTTAATATCATCGGCTTCTTTTTGGCCAATCACATTTCCATTAGCATCTTTAACATCAATCATATCTCCATATAGCTTGACGATTTTGCGACGATTGATCATAAAAATAAAACCAGAGTTCCAACCAAAATTTTCTTTTTGTATGATGTTGCCGTTCAAAGAAACTTCAAACCCTTTATTATTTAGCTGGCCCAGGTTGGCAGCCACACTATTAAATCCAATAATTTCAGGAAGCGCTCTGTCTACCAAAAGATCTAAAGTGGTTGCAGTATAAGCATCAATGCTACCGCTCAACCTTCTTTTAAACAATGAAAAGTCTAATCCAATATTGTAGGAAGATTTGCTTTCCCACATTAAAGCCGGGTTAGCCATACGGTTTACATAAAGTTGCGGGAAAAGATAAACGTTTCCTTGCTCATCTATATAAGGGTGCAGGCCTGATGTCATATCTGACAAAGCTTCGTATTGACCAATATCCCTGTTACCATTTTTACCCCAGGAAAGCCTTAGTTTTCCATAGTCTAACCAATCCGAAGTTGGCTTCATGAATTTTTCTTCTGTAAAATCCCATGCAAATGCAATGGCAGGAAAAGTAGCTCTTGGATTTTGGGTGCCAAATGCTGAGTAACCATCCCTTCTAACCGAGGCTGTCAGCATATATTTATCTTTAAAAGAATAAAATAGCCTTGCCATTAATGCGTCACCGGTTCTGTAGGTATCATCGCTTTCGTTATAGGGGTTGGTGCCCGCCTGTATGCGGTGCCAGCTCAATATATCGGCACCATAATAATTGGACGTTGTAGACACGGTACGCCAAGACTGACCTTTTTCTGCATTTTGCAATAGTGTAACTTCAAAATTGTGGTCATCAAACCGTTTCTTCCATCTTAGTACATTATCAATTTGCCAGTTATAAGTTTTTTCATTTGTTCGTTCTGTACTGCCCCCATTTGCCGCCCACTGAGGATTTTTGGATGACTCATGGTTATAATAGTCGCGCCAGACAAAAGAAGGCGTAAAGTTCGATTGAAATTCAAAACCTAAAGGCAGTGTAATAATTCCATAAATACTTGAATTTAAAGTATTGTACATGTCTTTCCGGTCTCTGTATGAATTATCATGAAAAGGATTTACTGGTGTGGCATCACCTGTTGGAAGCCTTCTATACAAACTGCCTGTATCATCAAGATTATTGGACCCATAAGGCGAAATTATCGCTGATTGTCCCCAGTCTGCCTGCAAAAAACCTTCATCTCTTACCGCGAAATTGGTATTGGCACCTACTTTTAAAAAGGAAGTTACTTTCGATTCTAAATTTAATCTCGTCCTGAAATTTGTAAACCGATTTCCTACAACAATACCTTCTCTATCTACATAGTTTAATGAGAAATAATAATTGGAGTTTTCATTTTTGTTGGAAACACTGGCGGTATAATCTTGTTGAAATCCCTTTTGAAAAACAAGATCCTGCCAATTAGTAACGTTATTAGCTAAATAGTTATCAATTTCAGGAACTTTTAGTTCAAGGCGGCTTAACCAGGTTCTGAGTAACTCGTTTTCTTCGGGTAGCGAAGTGACTGGAGTTTTTTGATCATAATTATACCAGCCTAACTGATTTACGTTGGTAAGCTTACGAGGGTCTGTGAATATTTGAGGGTATTGTTCAAGATAAGCTTCCCCATTTTTTCCGGCTACATAATCATATCGCCAATCCAAAAATTCTTCACCGGTCATAACCCGAGGCATCCCTGCTCTTTCAACCATCCCAATGTTTGCATTAAAAGTAATACGGGGCTTACCAGTCGCACCTTTTTTGTTGTAATAAGGATAACTCCATTAGCTGCTTTTGCACCATAAACTGCAGTGGCACTCGCATCTTTTAAAATGTCTACAGACTGGATATCGTTAGGATTAATATCTGCAAAGGTCCCGTCAAAAATAACTCCATCAACTACATTTAAAGGGCTACTTCCAGCTTTCAGCGTACCAGCTCCTCTCACCAGAATATCGGCATCACCTCTTGCCGTATTTGCCGGGTTGCTTTGCCCAATAATTATACCTGCTGCATTGCCTCTCAACAGATCTTGTACAGACCGCGGTGCTTCTTTTTCTAATTTTGTAGCTTGTACAGAAGCGACTGCCCCTGTTAAATCTTTTCGTCGAGCAGTACCATAACCAATTACTACTACTTCATTCAGGTCAGTAGCAGAAGTAGTCATAGTAATATTAACTGCATTTTTACCAGCTACAGGCACTTCCTGATCTGTGTATCCTGTATAGCTAAATACTATCACGGCATTAGCTGATACATCGGATAGTTTGTATGTGCCAGAACTATCTGTAGCAGTGCCATTACTTGTGCCTTTAACAATTACGCTTACGCCTATCAAAGGCTGCTGTTTGTCATCCGTGACTTTACCGGAAATACTGCTGCCATTTTGGGCAGATGCAAATAATGAAATCGAAAGGCAAAGAAAAAGGTTAATACACCAAACTGCCTTCCGGTACCATAATACTGGATTGTTTTTTCTCATACTAAATGAACATTTTAATCGTTAAAAGCGGTTTAAAAAAGATGGTTTAAAAGATTTTTTATCGAGGGTAATGCTGATCAAATGACTTGTGAAAGCAATATCGTGTTACAATATGGGCTTATCAGCAATCAGAATTCTAAGGTAATTTATTTCGAATAAATAGACTTGGAAAAATACTATTACAACGTTTGAAATTGAAGGCAGGCGGGTAGAATGCAAAAAAACCGCTCCTTTTTAGGAGCGGTTCAATTAGTCGTCATCTTGTGTAAACCGGTTGGGCTTCGGCAAGAATAATTCGGTAAGATTTAGCGAACTTCTTTTGTCCTATCGGAAACACAAGATGACAGTATCTTAAAGATAAATTGTAATCGTGTGATGTACTTTTTACTAAAACGAATTTATTATAAAAATGTTGTAGGAATATAAGTTTCTAAGAAGTTAAATTATTTACCTGTCATTAACTTTCTTAAATTCATTAGGCCATACCTCATGCGCCCAAGCGCAGTATTAATACTACAGCCGGTCATGTCGGCTATTTCCTTAAATGAGAGATTGGCAAAATGTCTGAGAATGATTACTTCTCTTTGTTCCTCGGGTAATTTTTCGAGAAGATCTTTTGCTTTGCCAACGCTTTGCACATTAATTATTTTGTCTTCAGCATTTTGCTCTGTACAGTTAATGGTATCAAGTACTTCATTATCTGTACTGCTTTTAGCAAAAGGAAAGCGTTTCAGCTTCCTGAAATAATCTACGCAAAGATTATGGGCAATACGCATCGCCCAAGGTAAAAACTTACCTTCTTCTTTATATTTCCCGCTTTTAAGGGTTTCAATTATTTTAATAAATACATCCTGCGAAATATCTTCCGCGTGGTATTTATCCTTAACAATGAAAAGGATGGTATTAAAAAGCTTATCCTTATATCTTTCAAGTAATGAATCGAGTGCCGATTCGTTACCACTTGTAAACAAGTGTATAAGCTCATTGTCGCTCTTTTTTATATCTGTTATCATTACTATTTGAAATTAAATAAACCAGTATTCCTATACCTCACATAAAACCATATTATCCATATTCCACTGGTCCATGCAAATCACCCAAAAAATTGCCCAAAAGTGTTAAAAATTTTGTTAAAATTACTATTCATGCAATTTAAATGACTGATAGTCAATATTAAGATTTATGTATGCCAACAAAGTATTCCACTATTAGGTGTTTCAAAAAATATATAAAAAAATTGTTCTTTTTTAGTGTGAATATGATCTTGAACCAAAAGAAAGCTTTGATTCAATTTTGCGCTCATCTTTATGTAATTTCGGCTGCACAATTTAATGCCGCTATAATGGCATCATAAGCAAAATCATATAATGGCCGCACAGAAAAATTCGAACGGAGAAATACAGGTAAAAGGGGCGCGTGTTCATAATCTTAAAAATGTCAGCGTAAGCTTTCCGCGAAATAAATTTATAGTAGTTACAGGTGTATCCGGATCAGGGAAATCATCCCTCACAATTGATACCTTGTATGCCGAAGGACAAAGGCGTTATGCAGAAAGTTTAAGTGCTTACGCAAGACAATTCCTCAACCGCATGAACAAGCCTGACGTGGATTACATCAAAGGTTTATGCCCAGCCATAGCAATCGAGCAAAAAGTAATTACACGTACGCCACGCAGTACTGTTGGCACCATGACGGAAATTTATGATTACCTCCGCCTATTGTTTGCAAGAACTGGGGCAACTATATCTCCCGTCTCAGGAAAAGAAGTTAAAAAAGATGATGTTGCCGATGTTATTGAAGCCATGAAGCAATTGCAGGAAGGCGATAAAGTTTTCATCCTTGTGAAGTTTAAACAACATCGCAATCGTGACATAAAAGAGGAATTGAATATATTGCTGCAAAAAGGTTTTACAAGAGTGGCGCCTCCGCCCGCTAAGGGAGCGGCTTTGGAGCCTCAACGTATTGAAGATTTGCTTGAATTGGAAGATGAAGAATTGGGTAAATTATTTGGTCGTAAATCAACAAAGAAAAATAGCGATGCTTATATTTTGATTGACAGAATTGTTATCAAAGAATTTGATGAAGATGATATGCATCGTCTTGGAGATTCGATAGGTACAGCATTTTACGAGGGTGAAGGTGAAGTTCATCTATATATTATTCCTCTCCCTCCGGGGAGGCCAGGTGGGGGCTTTTTAATAATCGGTTTGAGTTGGATGGCATTGTGTTTGAAGAACCTCAGCCCAATCTTTTCTCATTTAATAATCCGTTGGGGGCATGCCCTACATGTGAAGGCTTTAGTTTGGTACTTGGCATTGATGCAGATTTGGTGATACCTGATAAAAGATTGAGCGTACACGAAGGCGCTGTAGCGCCATGGAAAGGAGAGAAGTTAGGTAAGTGGAAAGATCATTTTGTGCGAGCTGCCTCCAAAGAAGGGTTTCCTGTTCATAAACCAATAGCTGACTTAACAAAAGAGCAGTACAATTATTTATGGAAAACGAGCGGCGGCATTAATGATTTTTTTAAAGAGGTTGAACAGAATCTTTATAAAGTTCAATATCGTGTATTGTTGAGCCGCTATCGGGGAAGAACAACTTGTCCTGATTGCAACGGTTATCGGTTAAGACAGGAAGCTTTATATATTCAAGTGGGCGGTAAAAACATTGGAGAACTTTGTGAAATGCCAGCACGCGATTTAAAAATATGGTTTAATAAACTTAAACTCTCTGAACATAAAAAAGAAATTGCAAAGCGCATCTTAATCGAAATAAATAATAGATTAGATACATTATTAAAAGTGGGCCTTGGATATTTAACCTTGAACCGTGTGGCTAATACTTTAAGTGGTGGCGAAAGCCAGCGTATACAACTTACACGAAGCCTGGGCAGCAACCTTACTAACTCGTTGTATATATTGGACGAGCCTTCAATTGGCCTCCACTCACGCGATACAAGCAATCTTATTAAAGTATTAAAAGAATTAAGAGATCTGAATAACACGGTGGTTGTGGTGGAACATGATGAAATGGTAATGCAGCATGCCGATCATATTATTGATATGGGACCCTTGGCTTCTCACCTTGGTGGCGAAGTGGTGGCCGAAGGGGATTTTAAAACATTGATCAAAAATCCGGAAAGTTTAACAGGTAAATATTTGAGTGGTGAATTTTCGATCGCTCCTCCAAAAACGGTGAGAAAGTGGAACCGATCTATTAAGGTAGAAGGTGCGAGGCATAATAATCTTAAAAATATCAATGTTGAATTCCCGTTAAATGTTTTATGTGTAGTAAGCGGCGTAAGTGGAAGTGGTAAAACGACATTGGTTAAACAGATTTTGTATCCTGCTTTGCAGAAAATAAAAGGTGAATTTAGTGGCGATAAAGTAGGTTTTCATAAAGCAATAACCGGCGATGTTGAAAGTGTACAGCAAATCGAAATGGTCGATCAAAACCCGATAGGCAAATCATCACGTAGTAATCCGGTAACTTATATAAAAGCGTATGACGAAATACGTGACTTGTTTGCAAAGCAACCTTTAAGCAAAATGCGTGGTTTTCAACCCAAACATTTTTCATTTAATGTAGATGGAGGCCGTTGCGATACATGCAAAGGAGAAGGTGAACAGGTTGTTGAAATGCAGTTTCTGGCCGACGTGCACCTAATTTGTGAAAGCTGCGGCGGTAAACGTTTTAAAGAAGAAATACTGGAAGTAAAGTATAAGGATAAAAGTATTTATGATGTGTTGGACATGAGTGTTGATGAAGCTATCGATTTTTTTGCGGACGAAAGAAAGCTATCCGGAGCTATACAACCTTTGTCTGACGTGGGTTTGGGTTATGTGAAGTTGGGACAATCGTCTGACACATTATCAGGTGGCGAAGCACAGCGTGTAAAGCTGGCTTCATTTTTAGGTAAAGGTAGAAGTACTAATAAAGTGCTGTTCATTTTTGATGAACCCACAACTGGCCTTCATTTTCATGATATAAAAAAATTATTGGCTTCATTCAATGCATTGATTGAACAAGGACATTCTATTTTAGTGATTGAACATAATATGGATGTTATTAAAAGCGCTGACTGGCTGATCGAGTTGGGCCCGGATGCGGGCGATGGAGGAGGAGAGCTGGTGTTTGCGGGAAAGCCTGTTGATATTAAGAAGGTGAAAGAAAGTTATACAGGTAAGTTTATGAGTTGATAAAGAAAGTTGACAAGTTGAAAGGTTGATAAGTTAACAAGGAAAGCGACGTAAATCGTACATTGTATATTTCCTATTAATTTCTGGTCTTTTAATATTTAATGCAAACCAAATATTGATGTTTATAAGGACGATTTTATATTACCCCTTTCAAATAACAGGATATTTGTTAGAATGTAGCGAGAAATTTTTTATAATATTTATGCTAAAGTTTATATTGATTTGCTACTATTCAAAAGTGGAAGTAAGTTATTCTACAACAAGTATAAAGTATATCGAGTTATTAAAAGGAAATAGGAAAAAAATGAAAGTGAATACACCTGAGAGGCTTTATATTTATACTATTATCTATCGAAAAAAAATATAATAATAAGCGTATAATTCTCAAAATTCATTAACATAGATGCAATGGATATGAAAAATAAGATTATGGAATATAAAAATTACAGTATTTTTAAACCTCTATAATTATGAAAAATACATTTTTATTTTCGATTTTATTGTCAATATGTTTTTTGTCTTGTAAAAAGATGAATCTTCAAATTCAACTCAAAGCATAATTGGTACGTGGAGATTCATTTCAGAAACAAATGTCGGTGGTTACGATGGCAACGCTGATTTTTATAATATTAAGGGCAGTAGTTATGAAAACATCATCTTTGATCATGATGGAACGGCTCACCCTTCTATACAAGGTCAAAGTGGATTGCAATATAAATATGAATTGAATGAAGGAGATAAGTCTTTACTTTTTCAATTTGTTAGGACTGATGATGCTTTTATGGCATCACAACCCTGCCTAAGCAACACTGGATGTTTACGTCGTACCTTTATAAAACAACTTACATCTAAAACTCTAATTCTGGAAAATACTTTTCATCAAAAGATAAATGGAGTAGACAAGTCATTAAAAATTGTTGATAGTTTTGCTAGGCGATAACTTCGACCAATAACTATGACTTCTTTTTTGCCAATAGAATAAGAATGCACTAAAAAAAATTAATGTCTATTTCTAGGGGAAATCCCTTGCCTATAGGCGAAGACTTTAGTTTGATATATTTGAGATGCAGAATTATCAGAAGACAGTGTATACGACATGTGATTGCAAATATCCTATGGTTTGGATAACAAAGTATCGTAAAAAAATAATGTTAGGATTTATAGCGGATTGAGTTCGGGAATTATGTCGACCCAGTCTCCGGGTTATTGATGGTCACTCACAAAAGGTTCGTGAAGACACGAACCTTGACGAAGAATATGTAGGTTGATATATGTACAAAAGTACAAGCGAGCGTGGCAAGACAGATCAGTAATGTTTATCTGTTGAAAAACAAAAAGTCGCGGTTCAGACAAAATTACCTGTTCAATTTTCGGTTGTTTCGAAAGGCGTAGATGCAATATTTTTGCTTTATGATGCTTACAGAAGATATAATGTATAATGCCTTGCTCGAAAAAGATACTTCATTTGAAGGACAATTTTTTGTAGCGGTAAAAACAACAGGCATTTTTTGCAGGCCTTCGTGCACGGCAAGAAAACCTAAGAAAGAAAATGTAGAATTTTTCGACACTTCCAAAGAATGCATGATGAATGGTTACAGACCTTGCCTGGTATGTAAACCTTTGGAAAACTTACTGGAACTGCCGCCACAGATAAAAGATGTTTTACAACAACTTTCAGATAATCCATTTGAAAAAATAAAAGATGAAGATTTAAAAGCAAAAGGCATTGAGCCTAGCCGACTAAGGCGATGGTTTTTAAAACAGCATGGCATTACTTTTCAGGCTTATCAAAGAATGCTAAGATTAAATACTGCTGCGAAACAAATACAGAATGGTGAAAGTGTTACCAGCAGCGCTTTTGGTGCAGGGTTTGATTCTTTAAGTGGCTTTGCACATTCGTTTAAAAATACATTTGGCGTTTCTCCAAAAAATGGAAAAGATCATAAAATTGTAAATCTAAAACAATTTAATACGGCAATTGGGATGATGATAGCTTGTGCTGTTGATGAAGGTATTTGCCTTTTAGAATTTACGGAAAGAAAAAACCTTCATGAAGAAATGGAAGCTTTAGCCACAAACCTGAAAGCTACAATTATTCAGAGCGATAATAAACACTTTGATCAATTGGAGAAGGAGCTAAAAGAATATTTTGCAGGTACCAGAAAAATATTTGAAGTGCCATTGGTTACAACAGGTACCGCTTTTCAAAATGAAGTATGGAGTGCTTTGCGCGATATTCCTTATGCTGAAACAAGATCGTATAAACAGCAGGCGTTGGCTTTAAATAAACCGAACAGTGTTCGTGCTGTTGCCAATGCCAATGGCATGAACCGTATTGCGATCATTATTCCTTGCCATCGTGTAATTGGAACGGGCGGCACACTTACAGGATATGCGGGCGGATTATGGAGAAAAAATATTTACTGGAACTTGAACAGAAAGCGATCAATGGAGCCATTTAATGTATTGCCATACGATGGCGAAGCGATTTATTATGGAAGAATTTTGTCTCAACAAGATGCCAGTAATTATTATGAAATATTGTTGAATACGATCGAATGGAAAAATGATGAAGCTATCATTTTCGGAAAGAAAATTATTACCAAGAGAAAAGTGGCGTGGTATGCTGAAAAAGTATTTGAATACAAATATTCTGGCATTACTAAAACCGCATTGTTGTGGACACCCGAATTATTGGAATTAAAAAATATTGCCGAACAACACACAAGAGAAACCTACAATTCTTGTCTCCTTAATTTATATCATGACGGCACTGAAGGCATGGCATGGCACAGCGACGCAGAAAAGGATTTGAAAAAACATGGAGCTATTGGCTCTTTAAGCTTAGGTGCCGAGCGCAAATTTTCCTTTAAACATAAACATACAAAAGAAGTAGCATCAACTGTTTTGGAGCATGGAAGTTTGTTAGTAATGAAAGGAACTTGCCAGGAAAATTGGCTGCATCGTTTGCCCAACAAAAAAGGTTGACGCGCCGCGCATCAACCTTACATTTCGAACTATTGTTGAATGATTTTCAACATACTCTTATGTCGCCCTGAGCGTGCCGAAGGGTCGCTGGAATGCCAGCCCGAAAGTTTATTGTGGCGGGACTGCGGCAAGCTCAGCCTGACAGAATTTTATTTTTACATGGTGCTAATTATACTCAGCCTGCGGTATTTTAGATTCATTATTTACAAAAAGTGTTTGCGTTGGAAAAGCAAACTCAATATTTCGTTTTTCAAATTCCCTGTAAATGTCCAGGTATATTCTTTGTTGCGTGTCCATATGTATGTTGAAGTCAGAAGAGAGCATGTAATACACAAATTCAAAATTAAGACTGAAATCTCCGAAGCCAGAAAAGTGCCCCCGATCGTAAACTACGTCTTCATTTTTTTCAATTATTTCTTTCACCAGTTCCGGAATTTGAGCCAGCGTTTCTGCATCGGTTTGATAAGTTACGCCAAGCGCAAAAACAACTCTTCGCTTTTCCATTTCCTTAAAATTATGTACGCGTGAGTCTGTCAGGTCTTTGTTAGAACAAATCAGTTGTTCACCCTGCAAGGTTCTCAGCCTTGTAGTTTTAATACCAATATATTCAACAGTTCCAACTTTATCATCAACTACTAAGAAGTCTCCGATCTCAAAAGGTCTATCGAAAAGAATAACAAAATAGCTAAACAGATCGCCCAATATTGCCTGCGCGGCCAGCGCAATTGCTATACCGCCAATACCAAGTCCTGCAACAATTGTTGTGACATTATAACCAAAGTTGTCAAGTAAAAAAACGATACCAAAGATCCAGACAATCACTTTCACAATCACCAGCAATCCTTTGGCCTGGCGTTGCTTTATATCGCCATCTTCTTTTGTTTTAAGAAAGCTTAGGATTGCATACTCAATTACCGCATTAATGAGCCGTAAAGCAAAAACGTACAAACTAAAAGCAGGCTAATATCAATGACCTTCATTACCTTCTGGGTGAATTGTAAATAGTTTAGTCCAGCATATATAACTAAAAAGTAAAGAATAGGCAATACAGACTTTTCAATTATTTTAACAAGAAAATCATCCACTGTGGCTTTTGTATTTAGCGATAAATGTTTAAGACGCTTAATTATCACAACTTTTAAAAGTTTAAGAAGGATAATGCCTATGAAAACGCATCCGATCGCCAATAACCAGTCTGATAAAGGGTTTCCGAAATATTTAGTTGTCAAAAAATCTTTCATCTGTTTATTTTTTTATTGTTTTTAATGGTCAGATGGAATTGATGAGAATTCTTAGTTATTATTTTTTTGTCTCATCGAACCCTGTTTCGCCAAATAATCATTCTTTTGGGGTTTGAAGAATTTTTATGGCTCATTTCATAGTAATTCTTTTTGAGCGAATAATTGTATGGGCTGTAGTGGCCAAAGCGGGGATGATAACACTTTTTTTAAGACATACAAATGAAATGGCGATTACAGCATAATAGGTTAGGCTATAAAACAATAAGGCTGGTGTAAGCACCAACCTTATTAAGACAATAGATTTATAGAAATTTACACAGCGGGTTCCTGCTGACTTAAACAATGAAAACTGCCTAATCCCCAAATGATTTCGGTTGAATCAATGCCAACAACATTTCTATCTTTAAAGTGTTCCTGAATAATTTTTAATGCAACATCATCTTTGCTGCAACGGTAAGTAGGCACAATTACAGATTTATTACAAATGTAAAAATTCGCATAAGATGCAGGTAGGCGCTGATCTTCATAAATAACTGCATCAGGCATTGGCAATTCAATAATATTAAGTTGCTTGCCATTTATCAAACGCATTTGTTTTAATTGTTTCAAATTATTTTGCAACAATTCGTAATTTTCATCGTTTTTATTTTCTTCGATAACAGTCAGCACCGTGTCTTCATTTACAAAACGAACCGTATCATCAATATGCCCATCGGTATCATCGCCTACAATACCATCTTCTACCCAAAGCACCTGTTTAGCTCCGTAATAATGATATAAATAGGCTTCGATTTGTTGTTGATTTAAATGCGGGTTTCGGTTTTCATTTAATAAACACGCAGTCGAAGTCAATATCGTTCCGGCGCCATTAAATTCCACGGAACCGCCTTCCATAATAATACCTGGGTGAAATACCGGCAGGCCAAATTGTTCAGCAATTTTTGTTGGAATAACATCATCAAGGTCGTAAGGTGGATATTTGTTGCCCCAGGCATTATAGCCCCAATCAATAATAATTTTTTTGTGCTTTTCAGCATCCGGATTTATCAAAAACGCAGGCCCATGATCGCGACACCAGGCATCGTTTGTTTCATTAAAATAAAACTCAACTTTGTTGAGATCAACATCTTGTTTTTGCAATTGCTTTAATGCAAATAGCTTCATTTTCTCATCAGCTACATTAATACGAACAATCTCGCTCTTAGCAAGTTCTTTCACAAAATGAGCATAATAGGGATAAATAGTATTCAGCTTTCCAGGCCAGGACGCTTCTTTATGCGGCCAACTTAACCAGGTTGCTTCATGTAAGTGCCATTCAGCAGGGAAGAAGAAGTTGGAGGGAAGTCCGGAAGACGGAAAGACAGAAGGTCGGGAAGACTCGAAGTCCGGAAGTCCGGAAGATGTGAACTCGGAATGAGCAAACGATTTATAGTTATTCGACATTTTTATTTTAAAGAATTTTTTAGAGCATTAATCATTACAAGAATTTCTTCGCAAGACTTATATATCTTAATAAAATCTTCATCAGAAATTATATTTCTCTTTTTGCCAGATAAATACACCCGACAACTTCTATGTCAGACCGCAGTACTATTCCCTAAAAGCGCTTGAATTCTGGATTTGATTGTCCTGTAGAACCTTCAGCGATATTTAGTGAAATAGAATCAGCTGCGCGTTTAATTTGTGTAGCCAGAACAAATCTTTCGTCTGAAGGAAAGCGTTTTGCCACTTCATCCACAACCGCAGAAAGATCAACTGCCTTTTGCCAAACAATAAGTTTTTCAAACTTAAAACTCATAAATACCCCATTTTATAGTTAATACATAGTATATGGCGAGGGCTTCTTTCTGACTTCCGGACTTTCCGTCTTTCTGACTATTTATTCGTCGATGAATCGCTTCGTAATCGGCTGATAAGAATCAATTCTTCTATCTCTTAAAAAGGCCAATGCATGCGAAAAGAATCAGATTCTTTTAGGTCCAAGGTTACAACTTCTGTTTCCTCATTTTCATGCGAAGCCAGATAAATCAATTTTCCTTGTCCATTGGTTGCAAAGCTGCCGCCCCAGAATTTCATAGCACCGTCTTGTTCAAACCCAACGCGGTTAACACTTACCACGGGAATACCATTCGCAACAGCATGACTGCGTTGTATCGTTTGCCAGGCATTATATTGGTCGTTATTGGTTTCTTCATCCTGATCGGTAGCCCAGCCAATAGCGGTAGGATAAAAAGTATTTCCGCACCCATTAATGATGTAATACGAGCGGCTTCCGGATACCATTGATCCCAGCATATCAAAACCCCAAATGTTGCGAATTTCGTTTTGAAAACTTTATACCCTAAATCACCGGGGGTGAAATAAAATTTTTCATAATAAGCAGGATCATCAGGAATATGCATTTTGCGATACTTTCCCAAATAAGAGCCGTCTGCATCCAAAACCGCTGTGGTATTGTGATACAGGCCTTCGGTTCTTTTCTCAAAAAGCGAAGCGATAATTACTACACCCAATTCTTTTGCCACTTTTTGGAGAGCATCGGTTGAAGGGCCGGGGATAGGCTCTGCCAATTTGAAATTATCATAATCTTCTACATCGCAAAAGTATAAAGAGGTAAATAACTCCTGCAAACACACAATTTGCGCGCCTTTTGCTGCCGCTTCTTTTATTTTTTCGATGGCTTTATTTAAGTTGTCCTGTTTATTGTCAGTGCAACTCATTTGAACCATTCCTACTTTTACTTTTGACATATTGCAAAATTTAAAGGCGCAAAGGTACTTTAAATTGAAGGGTTACAAACAAAAAATGCGAAGCAAAAGATCGCTCCGCATTCAAGAAGTTTAAAGATGCATTATTTATCTTAATCTATTCAAATCTTTGATCAGTTTTTGATCTTTTCTTATACCACTTATCGCAAAGAAGAACCCAATTAAGATAAACAAAGTAAGAATGGCTGTAATAGCAATATTTCCTGTAGCAAAACTGCTTGTGTAGCTCCAGTAAAGTGCAATCAGACCAATAGACATCAAAAGCCCTAAAATACTGAACTGTATCTGCTTACGCCTGTCTTTGAACAAGAATATGGTAACCGCTGATAAAATAACAATTACAGCTGTAAGTGCTATTAAAGGTATATTATCTACTGCTGAAAGTTCCGGGCCAGTTACATTTTCCACACCAGGCGCTACCGTACCGCTATAAAACGGAAATTTAAACGTTAATCCGCTGCAAACTGTGGAAAGCAGCAACCACAGTGTTTGTTTTCTTTGAATCATAGTGTTTTAGTTGACAGTTGATAGTTTGACAGATGACAGAAATATATGATGATAGCCAACAAGCCAGTCAACTATCATCCGTCATCTGTCAATTCTTTATCCCAATTCAGGATATAATGGAAATTGTTTCATAAATGCTTTTACATCTTCCCTCACATTTTCAATTAACTTTTCATCGTCAGGGTTCATCAATACTTTGTCGATCATATCCACTACCTGAACAACGTCAGTTTCTTTCAGTCCGCGCGATGTTACCGCCGGAACACCTACTCTGATACCCGAAGTTACGAAAGGAGATTTATCATCAAAAGGTACCGCATTTTTATTTAAAGTGATAAACGCTTTATCTAAAGTTTCCTGCGCTTTCTTACCTGTAATGTTTTTATTACGCAAGTCTATCAACATTAAATGATTGTCGGTGCCACCGCTGATAAGATTGTAATCTTTTGCTACAAATGCTTTCGCCATTGCCTGAGCATTACTTACAATTTGCTGTGCATAAGCTTTAAAACTGTCGTCCAGAATTTCTCCAAAAGCAACTGCCTTCGCCGCAATGATATGTTCCAACGGCCCACCCTGAATACCAGGGAAAACAGCCAGGTCCAGTAATTGGCTCATCATTCTTGTGTTGCCTTTTGGATCTTTTAATCCCCATGGATTTTCGAAATCATGGCGTATCATAATAACGCCACCGCGTGGGCCGCGCAATGTTTTATGTGTTGTGCTGGTGATGATATGGCAATGATCGAATGGATCATTCAGTAAACCTTTTGCAATCAATCCGGCAGGATGTGCAATATCAGCCATTACAATCGCTCCTATTTTATCTGCAACAGCGCGAATACGGGCATAATCCCAATCGCGGCTGTAAGCAGACGCACCGCAAATGATCATTTTTGGTTTTTCAGCCAGTGCTTTCTTTTCCAGATCATCATATTCTACAAGGCCGGTATCTTTATTTACGCCGTAAGAAATTACATTATAATGCTTGCCGCTAAAATTGGCTGGGCTGCCGTGTGTCAGGTGGCCTCCCATACTTAGATCAAGACCCATAATGGTATCTCCGGGCTTAAGCACAGCCATAAAAACAGCGGCATTAGCCTGTGCGCCGCTATGCGGTTGTACATTAGCCCAGCTTAAATTAAACACCTGTTTCAGCCTGTCAATAGCCAGATTTTCTATTTCGTCCACCACTTCACAGCCGCCATAATATCTTTTACCGGGATAACCTTCGGCATATTTATTAGCGGGTACGCTTCCCATAGCCTTCAGAACCTGGTAAGACACAAAGTTCTCTGAAGCGATTAATTCAATATCGTGACGTTGGCGCTCTAATTCTTTATTGAGCAGGTTGAAAAGGATAGTATCGTTTTGCATGGCGCAAAGGTAAGGGGCAGAGGCGTAAGTTGAAATGTGGATGGGTTCAAAAGTTGAAAAATTGTGGATGAAGCCACTTTAAATGTGTGGAAGAGAGTCTGCATTTATGAGCAACTCAATAATGACCATAACAGGAATAAATAATAATCAAATCATCTGTAACGGAATAAACAAGCCGATGTTCATCATTGATTCTTCTCGACCAAAATCCACTAAAATTGCCTTTCAACGCTTCAGGTTTTCCTAATCCCGTAAAAGGTGTGTTCTGAATATCAGAAATCAAGTCAAAGATTTTAAACGCCAATTTTTGATTGCCCGATTTGAATTTTTGAAATTGCGCAATTGCATCCGGAGAGAATTGGACTTTTCTCATTTTACTTTTCGCTTAACATAGATTCTAAATCTTTCATAGAATACACAACTCCTTTTCCGGCTTCAATATCATCGACAGCCTTGTCAATCCTGTTCCAATAAGCTTCTATCGGTTCGTTCTGCAAAAAGAATCGGCCTCATCCTGAACAGCAATGGTGATCTGCACATTGCGCCCTTTTAGCAACTGCTTCATTTTTTGAAAAAAATCATCAGTAAATTCAGATGATGAGATTTTAATTACCGCGTCCATTTTCTTGTTTTCCCAAAGTTAATATTTTATATAGACACTCATGCTATTGTTTAGCTGCAATCAATAAATACACCGCAACACGGTAATGCTGCTAATAAATTTTCTTTTTACTTACCTTCACTTTTTTTGTAACATATTCTAAACTATCTCCCGATCAGGGTTTGTTATATATATGAAGGCAATTATTCCTGTTGCAGGTACCGGAACTAAATTGAGGCCGCATAGCTACACGCAACCAAAGGCGCTCATTCCATTGGCTAATAAAACTGTTTTAAGTATTATTATTGATCAGCTGAAAGATGCCGGGGTAGATGAATTTATTTTTATCATCGGTTATCTGGGTGATAAGATCTATCATTATATAAAAGATAAGCACAGCGATATTATTGCTCATTTTGTGGGACAGGAAGACAGGAGAGGAGTGGGCCACGCGGTTAGCCTTACTAAAGATGTGGTGAAGGGTGATGAAATTTTGATCACGTTGGGCGATACGATCTGCGAATATGATGTTAGCGAAGTATTACGCAGTCCCGGCTCATTGATTGGCGTTCGCAAAGTAGATAATCCAAAAGATTTTGGCGTAGCCGAAATCGATACGAATGGTATTATCGAATCTGTAATTGAAAAGCCAAATATTCCTAAGTCCAATATGGCTATGGTTGGTGTGTATAAAATTGCCGAAACAAATATGCTGTTCGATTGCCTGGAGAAAAATATTGCTGCCGGCCTTCTTTCACATGGTGAATTTAGTATTACGGATGCCATTAAGTGCATGATCGATAATGGCGTAACCTTTCGATCGTTCAAAGTAGATAATTGGTTTGATGCTGGCAATAAAGAAACGCTGTTAAGATCCAACGCTACATTGCTTAAAAAGATCGGGTTAGAAGCCGATGCAGCCCAATATCAGAATACGGTGATCATTCCACCTGTCAGTATAGGCAAAGGTTGTTCTATCGAAAACAGTATTATTGGCCCTAATGTAACCCTTGGCGAATACACCAGCCTGAACCAATCCATAGTTAAAAATTCGATCGTTGGCGCTTATTGTAACCTGTACGACATTGTGCTGGAAGACTCTTTAATAGGCAGCGACACCAGTTTAAAAGGCGAATCCCGCAGCCTGAATATCGGCGATAATACCAGCATAGATTTGGGATGATTTTTTTGTCCCGGCTAATGAATATATGGCATCTTCGTTGCGTCGCACACTTAATCTGTAGAATATAGATCAACCTATATAAACGATTGCTAAAACAATAACGGTTGCAAAGCATTTCTGATCCTGAATTAGCAAGATTAAAAACCTTATTTATCTATAAATTCGAGATGCCTTGAGAAACATCTCGAATTGCAGCGTTCGCTATTCCTGTCTATACTTTTCCGTTATAATTCGGATCAAAATCCACCATCCATTCAATACCATATTTGTCTCTAAACATGCCAAAATAAGAACCCGAAGCGCTTTCTACAATAGGCACTTCAATTTGTCCGCCAACCGAAAGCCCGTTAAATAATTTATCTGCTTCTTCTTTGCTTTCTGCGTTTATTGAAATTTTACTTCTGTTTTCATTTTCATTTGTCCGCCCCATGCTTTCAGGAACATCATTTGCCATCAACATATTATATTTACCAATAGGCAAAGCAATATGCATAATTTTATTTTCTTCTTTTTCCGCTACAGGAAATTCAGGGCTTGCAATGTCTTTGAAACGAATAACCTTTGCAAACGTTCCGCCAAATACTGATTTGTAAAAGGTAAATGCTTCTTCGGCGTTTCCGTTGAAGTTAATGTGAGGATTGATTAGTGCCATAGTTAATAAATTGATTTGTATGTATTTCAAATGTACCGCTTAACTAAAAATCAAATAAGGTATAACCGCGTCAAAAAGCAGGCTGATTGCGCCATCTTGTTTAAACGTACTTTGCAGGCGGAGTTCCTCAACATTTAAGTGGCATTTTTTATGAAATATCTTTGCGAAGCAAATTGCATTTTTCTAAAACTGAATTTGTTTTTTTTAAATTATATCAAAATTAAAAAGGATTTATTAAAAAAATCAATATATTTGAAATGCTAATTAGGTATATTTAACCTCACATCATTTTGAGTGCTACATGTGTTTTTTTATAAGAACTAAAACTAATGCATTAAAAAAACTAATTTAATTCAACTTAAAGCTAATTATTTTTAGTTTTCATGTTATAAGCACTCCAATAAATTTACAGAGTTACCCCCTCCAAACATTTGATTAATACGCCTGTGCTCAGTCAATAAATTCTCGATGTATGCACGAGATGTATGCACGAAAAGACTGTTTAGGTTGTTTTATCCGGAAAGTTGACAACTTTTAGCCCCCTTCATTCGGAATATTAATTTTAAAATAAATTAAAATGAAAAAAGCAAATGTAATTGTTGGACTAATGTTGTTATTGGTAACTTCTTTTGTGGCATGTAATGAGGATGATTTACCAATTAAAATGTACGAAGAAAAAGTTGTGGTAGCCAATAGAGGCGGCGGAAGTATTAGTTTTATTGATGCAACTTCAAACCAGGTAACTAATACTCTTCCTATTGCGGGTTCTGAACCAATGTATGTAGTGTATGTTCCCACAAAGGACAAGATATATGTGGGAGACAGAGCATCAAACAAAGTGCATATAGTAAATCCTGAAACCCAGGTTGTGGAAAGTGCAATTACAGTTGGAAATGGTGTATTCCATATGTGGGCTGATGGGCAGGGAAAACAACTTTGGGTTAATAATGATGTTGATAATACCATTTCGGTTATTGATTTGAATACAAATACAGTAGTAAAAACAATAAACGTAGGCATGAAACCACATGATGTGTTTTTGACAAATGATGCTACAAAAGCGTATGTGTCGGTATTTAATTCCGATGCTACAATGCCGGATAAAATTTTTATGTACGCTACTTCCAGTTATATAAAAACAGCTGAAGCAAGTGTAGGTAAGGATCCACATTTATTTCATTTATCAAATAGCAATAAATTATTTGTTCCTTGCCAATCAGGTCAAGTCTATTCGTTAAATGGAAATGATTTAAGCACTCCTTCTAATAATCCATTTGTGGGTGCCCACGGAATATTCTCATCACCCGACCAAAAGAATTTATTTGTAACTAATATTACAGGTGGCCAAATATATTCTATCGACGCAGCCACAAATACTCAAAATGGTACGGCACTAGCGTCGTTAAGTTCTATACCTCATAATATTGTGGTAAATGAATCAGGTAATAAAATGTTCGTAACCCACTCAGGCGCAACAGCAACAACGGTTTCAACTTATACAATTAATGCTGCAACATTAACAGCAGGAACTACTATAACAGCAGGAATGAATCCGTTTGGATTAGCATATTATAAAAGGGAAATACAATAAAGTTTTATCGATGCACAAAACGTTCTATATAAGGTTTTCCATTAACATACGAAAAGCTGTCCCCGTTGATTTTAAGTGTCAGTTTGTTCATTACACTTAAAGTTCGGGTTCGCGCTGTCGTCAAAGCATGACCACTAACGATTAGGTATTTACGATGCGGCGGAAATACTTATTCGTTAGCTGAATTTTGTATAAAAACAAGTTGGGCTTAAAAGATGAGCATTCGCCGTCCGTAGCCCAGCCAAATTATCTAAACGCCTGTTGGTAGCGGGATTTAGTAATAATAGGGGCTATTAAATATTGTTGAACCTTAAGCTTTTAGTTTATTTGATTTCAAATACATTATAAGTTACTCCTCCATCACTAAAACTTCCAACCCCAACTCCAAGCAGATAATTAAGCCATTCATACTTTTTGGAACTTGTTTCAAATATGGGTGTAATCCTCCAATAACTTGTACCATCTGGTTTCTTGTAAATGATTCCTGAATAGGAATTCGAAATCAATTGGCCGTCATCAGTTTCAAGAAGCAACCTGACATCTAATTTGCTGGTAAGAGAGTCTAAACGCAAAATCCAATCGGCTCCAAATGCCCTTACTTTTCCTTTGAGTTTGGGGCCTTCAAAACTGCCGCCTTTTATCGGATAGATCGTTCTTCTGCCTATCGGTATTTTACCAATATCAAAGGGTGTGTCTATCGATAGGGTGATTTTGTAAAGAAATTCAGATGCTAACTTTTGAGCATTTGCCGTGTTGGTCATTAATAGTGCTATCGCTATGACGATGAGGGAAGCGTTTATTCGTTTTTTCATTTGGTTTGTTTATAGTTTGAGTTTTATAATTAATAGTTGCTACCAACGGTTAGGGCTTGGTGATGAGGCAAGGATTTTTGCGCTAAAGTTAAATAGAATTAATAATGTTGAACCTTGCACAAACGCCTAATCAAAGTCGTTCAGCCCCGCTGTTGGGAATACTTGTGTGGCTGGTGTTCTTGCCATTTTTCTAAATGGTAAGTTTTATGTTGTACGCAGTGTTGGCAAATAGAATCAACTTTCTAATCGTAAACAGAGATGCGATTTAGCCCCATCTCCTTGTATTTGCTGTTGAATTCCCGCACTTGGTCATACCGCTTTAATGGATTTATGTCCAATACAACATTGCCTATTCGATGTAAATACTCTTTCTTATAAGAACTACTTGGAGCAAAAATTTGCAAAGTATCCTGACCACGCTTCCTGTAAAATAATTCGTTGGTGTAGAACGTCTGTTTTACATTAACTCCACCAGGATTTATCTCGTTTATTTGAAAAATAGAAATTTCTTCATGGTTTCCTGCGAGGCCCCAAGTTCTTGCTTCGATCTTTATCTTCTGATTCATTGGGGCAAAATTTAATACGGCTTCACTTCTATTACCCTCCATAAAACGATCCGCTTTCTCAGGGGAGTTGCAGTTAACAAACAAAGCAAAGGGCAGGAAAATTTTAATGAACATCATAAGGTCTATAATATATGGTATTGCGTGCAACGTTCGAGGTGTTGGCGTTGTGCAGTATTTCCGTCTGTGCGCTACCGATGCTGATTGAAGACATAAAAAGCTCATTATTATTTTTACAGCTTGGCATTATTCGTCTGATGAAACTAAAACTCAATAGCGAACAAAAGTTGAGCATTTGTTCGTCAAGCCGCACTATTGCAAACCGCTTGTTATCTGCTGTTTTTCTTTATGTTATTTGTTTCTATTTTTCCATTTTTTATAGTCAAGACATAAGTTGGATTTTCAGGTATTTTTTTCCAAACCAATTGTCGGATAACATAATTTTTCTATATTTTGATTTTGAATAAAAGCTTTTTAGTTCATATAAATTTAGATTAATCCAATTTGCTAAAATCATTCCGTCTTTTTCTGTAATATTTATTTGGTTTTTACTGAAAAAGCCTTTTAAATTTTCAATTTTGTCATTATTTTCATCGCCATAACACCTTTGAATTTTCTCTAAGTAAATTTCATTGTCAATTACTCTCCAAATTGCTTGATATCCTCTCCAACAAGCAGTGTTTGGAGCTGTTTGTCTCGTATAATTAAATGGTCTAAATTTTAAATTTAAAAACTCAAGTGGAAAATCACTCATTTCGCATAATTCTATAGTATCTTTTTCAATAATCAGCAAATCTGGTGTCTGAACAGTTGCTGATAATTTATTTAAGAAGATAAATAAAATTATAATTAAAATAAAATTTTTCATATGACGAGATTTTGTGTTGGCGGTAGTTTTGTGTCTGAAAAGGATTTATCTATTTCTGTTCGCTTAAATAGTCTACCAAGGAATTTAAAAGCGGATTTAGAACTTTCTTGTCTGAATATCCTTCCCACATTAAATTCAAACGAACTTCGTTTCTGAAAATCATATCTGACCGCATTGGGTCGTATAGACTTAATCGTGTCCGAAAGCCTTGAGCTTTTAAGTCTTCGTTTGAGTTGATTAAAATAACAAATGGTTTGTAATTTTTATAAGCGTTGTACAAACCTATCTTGTCTGAAATGCTTGGAATTTTATCAGAAAGCCCTTTAGCAATTATATCTTTTTGCAATTCTGAAAGGGTCATAACTTCTTTAAAATAATTTAATTTTTTCCCTATCTCAATCCATGAAGTATTATTAGGGACTATCAAAAGTGTTTTCAACGTGTCTGCATTAACATTCGTCTTTTTTAATATTGTAACTTCTTTATGACCTGTTGTAGGAAAACGTTCAGAGTTTGAACTTGCTGTCTGCGCAGTGATTTTATTACAAATCAAACAAATGGCTACAGAAAAAACTACTAAAAATCGTCTCATCATTTGTCTACGTTAATATATTAAATGTTCGAAGTTATGCCAACTAAAAATCTTGAATGGTTTAGAGTCTTACAACGTAAATATCAAAATATAAATCGCTTTAAAACAATATTTTAAGTTTATGGATTTTGTCCTGCCTTACTTTGAAATGAATCTTGCAAATACCACGTTGGCAGTAGTTTTTATTCTTCGAGTTTAAATAATTCGTGATTGGGAACAAAAAGAAAGTCATTCCTTATTTTATAACATTTCTCTAGTCGCTTCTTTAGTTTTTCATCATAGTATTTTGTAACTTTTATGACAAGAGTTTCATTGTCCCATTCGATAATTGTTCCCTCAATTTTTGTTCTCAATAAAAAGTCTTTGATAAAATCACACCGTTTGTCAATATATCCACTCACTTTCTTGCCCGGTGACCATTCAAGTATTTTTTCATTCATTTTGGCTTTTTGTAACGAGTCTTGGCTTTGTCGAATTTGCCGCTGATATGTCGTGTCATTTTTAAGTCTATTTAGATGTTCTGTTGATGCTTTCCAATAGTCTTGATAGCATTTGACTTGTTCATCTAAATTTCTGTCTTGTCCTTTGAGTTGTCGATAATAAGAAGTCAGAATAATTCCAGACATATCGTCTGGGTGATATATACCGATTGAGTTAAAATATTTTGAAAGATCACCATCTTTCCAAAGTCTCCAATTATTTCTAATCCAGATTCCAAGTCCAAAGTGGGAATTACCAATGAATTGGTCTTCTGTCATTGCAAGTATTTGTTGTTTGGTAGTGTCATGGTGAATTTTATCAAGTTGTGAAATTGCCTCTTCAAGGTTTTTAGGCTTGTATTTCAAGTCGGCTTTAGGCGGTTGTTGTCCCAAAATCGTTAATGTAAAGAATAGAAAAAATACAGTTATGAAGTTCTGTCGCATGTTTTGTTCGGTAAAATTACTACCAACGATCAGGTATTTGCGATGAGGCGGCAATCCGTGTTCATCTGTTCAGTTCTGCACTAAAGATAAACAGAATTCCCAAAGTTTAGCGCATGTTGTCCAGCCGCCTTATTGCAAATACCATGTTATGTGCCGTACTATGTCGTACTTTCATATTGTCAAGTCGGTTGGTTCATCCACCCAATGATTACGGCTACTCCTAAAATATGAACAACTGTAACAATAATCTTTGACGATACTATTATGTTCTTCTTCACCAAAGTCCCAATGAATAAATACAGAATTGAAATAAAAAGTAACAGTAACACTAAGATATCAAGTCCAGGTCCAGCCAAATTAGTTGGTGCTACTTTATGAGAAACATACAGTAATAAAAAGCCCAACAAATAAAATACAACGTGAAACAGCGGTCTGTCAATTATACTTTTCAATATTTTATTTTTTTATCGTTATGTGTCGTGCTGCTCAAAAGTCTTTGTCAAGGTTGCAGTGATTGTCAAACTGGGTACTGTGTCCACTTGCTTATGACTTGAACTAAAGTCCACTCGCTGCAAATGCCAAGTGAAAAAACAATGAACAAAACATAACAAAAACTGAACAAGAAACGTCAAGCTGATGTGGGTTTTGGGTCAAGTCAAACCTAAAAGATAAAGAACATTTTACTGTCGCCCCAACGTTGGTGGAACTGTTGGACAGTATGGCACATAACGATCAAATATACGCAAGTTTCAAATAATCTATATTTAAAGATACTACAATCAGCATATTATAGCTACGAATATTTAAAATGCGAAGGCTTATAAATACTCAAAATGCGCATGTGGTATCGTATGTACAACCCTGCGCTAATCCATACCCCCTTTACACTAAAAAAGACGTGGCTCACCATGTCTTCTACTGTGTCAACTACATTATTTTACGTGGTTCACCACGTCTTATGCTCCGTTTACCACGTTGTATAACCCCATTTACGGAGTATTGAACGTGGCCAACCACGTTATACCACCCCGATAACGGATTGCTGAACCTGGTCAACCACGTATCAGGCACCCGTATCGCCAATTGGCGGTGTAGGTGTTGGGCTTCCACCACCTGTAAAAAACTGTCCCAGTTCGGCAACTTTGGTAGCGTAGCCTATGGCGCCGCTGTTGTTTTTGTACTTGGCAAATTCATAATCGGTAAGTGCCGCCTGGTAGTTGTCCCAGTCGTGCAGAATTTTAGCTGCGTTTAGCCCGGTTATAATGCTTTGCAGCCGCTGCACGGCATTTTGCAGTATGGAGGGGGTGGCGTAGTCCTGCTCAAACTCGTCCCAATCCACATCCTGGCTACTAAGGATGGGTTCCCCAATGCGGTAGTCTTTTACCTTGTTAATGATGAGTTTGTTTTGCTCGTTTACGCTACCATACTGGCGGCGCTCATCAGCAGAAAGGTTGGCTAATTTGCCGGCAACAGTAGTTTCTAAGGTGTTCAATGCATCAGTTAGCGCCGTTTGCTCAGCAGTGGTGAAATGACGGCTGTCAAAATTAGTGAATGGCATAATTGTGTGTTTTAGGTTAAACAAATGGGTTTCGTTTTGGTTAAGGCAGGCTGGTGTATAAAACCATATTAAAAATAGGAAAATATTCAATAGGTTCGTCATCCGATAGCTATTCAATCGTGTCGGTGGCGGGGTTTTGCGCGTAATGATGGCACGTTGTCGAGTGCGTCCTTCCGACCGTAGCAGAGCGAAGTGGAGGAATCTCGTTTTCCGGAGTGTGGCTTGTGCTGGAGATTGCTCGGCTCCACTTCGTTTCGCTCGCAATGACGGTGGCGGGGTTTCGCTCGCAATGATGGTAGGGCATGAACACCTCATTTTTCTGTAGTTTTACAAATATGATAGGTTTCGAAAATCTGTTTTCCTAATAATCATTTCAATCAAATAAATCCAGTTTCAGACAATCATGCTACAAACCAGAATCACCCAACTCTTCCATATCCAGTATCCCATCATCCAGGCAGGTATGGTTTGGGCAAGCGGCTGGAAACTGGCTAGTGCTGTAAGCAATGCAGGTGGGTTGGGTGTTATTGGTGCAGGTTCTATGTCGCCGGATATTTTAAGAGAACATATCCAAAAATGCAAAGCTGCAACAGGCAAGCCCTTCGCTGTTAATCTTCCGCTTTTATATCATGATATAGAACGGCAGGTACAAATCATTATTGAAGAAAAAGTGCCCATTGTTTTTACCAGCGCCGGAAACCCCAAAGCATGGACCAAAACCTTCAAGGATGCGGGTTTGATCGTGGTACATGTGGTAAGCAGCAGCAAATTTGCCATTAAAGCCCAGGAGGCGGGTTGCGATGCAATAGTAGCAGAAGGCTTTGAAGCAGGTGGCCACAATGGCCGTGAAGAAACTACAACTTTAGTGTTGGTGCCTCTTATTGCGGATGCAGTTAGCATTCCTGTAATTGCAGCAGGCGGCATTGCAACAGGCAGGCAAATGCTTGCTGCATTTGCGTTGGGTGCTGAAGCTGTTCAAATGGGAAGCCGTTTTGTAGCATCGCTGGAAGCATCTTCTCATATTCATTTTAAAAAGCGTGTTATTGAAGCAAAGGAAGGCGATACGCAACTTTCATTAAAGCAACTAACGCCTGTCCGCTTGTTGAAAAATGATTTTTATAACAAAGCAAGCGAAGCCGAAGCGAAAGGCGCATCTATAGACGAGCTTCGTACCCTGCTTGGACGAGGCCGCGCCCGAAAAGGGATGTTTGACGGCGACCTGGAAGAAGGGGAGTTGGAGATTGGCCAGTCAAGCGCGCACTTATTAACGATATGCCTGCTGCGGCTGAAATTATTACCAATATCTGGAATGAGTTTAATGAGGCAAAGCACACAGTTGCAAAACTTTAAGTATCTTTCTTGCAGCTATTGCACACAGCGAAACAACGAATAAGAAGTATACAACGTTGTTTTCTTTGTATCGTAGCGGCCTTTGAGTATAACATACAATGCCATTAGCTTAAGGAGTGGCTATGTTTAAAACTTGTTTTCTATGCAGGCTTTTATCGCGGTTCATCTATGTTACTATGTGGTTAAAAAATGAAAACACATAGTAACATAGCTCAGCTGTTGTATTAGGAAACAATAGTTTCAGATAGCAAAGCTTCGCTTTGTGACTTAAGTTAATGACATTGGTAAACATATAAAAATACCAAGATTGTTTTCTTTGTATCCATAGCGGTCTTTGTGTGAAACCATAATGTACAGATTTATGCAAAAAGCAACCTTTCTAAGCTGTTTCTTTTTATGCTGTATTTCCACTACACAAGCTCAGTTCGATGCTTTTCAGCAAAAAATAGAGCGATACGATAGTATCTCCACTTTTGATGGACGTGAGCGCATCTTTGTTCACTATGATAAACCCCAATATACCGTAAATGATACGCTCTGGATGAAAGGATATATTGTAGCCGGAGCGCTGAACATGGTTAACGACAGTAGCCGTATTGCTTATGTTGAATTTATTGACGCCAACGGCAACCTGGTAAAACGCATTAGCGCCTTGTGTGGAATCGGGCTTTTTTATAGCAACATCACTTTAGGCGACCAGTTGTTTGCACAGGGCACGTACACATTAAGGGCTTATACCAACAGGATGAGGAACTTTGGTGATTCGCTTTTTTTGAAAGTTTTATTAAAGTGATCGATCCAAAAGCAGCGCTATGGAAAGCGACATTGAACGACCTGAACTTTACGAACAATAAATTATTTATATCTGCAGGATTAAAATCTGAAGATCAGAGCCCGATAGCAAACAGCAGGGTTGATGTGGCTATGAAGTCTAATAATAAAACGGTTTTCCGGCGCAAGATGGTGACCGATGCCTATGGCAATATTTATATTGATACTTTATTGAAAGACCCGAAGGCAACTAAAAACCTAAGGCTTGAAATAACCAACAAAAAGCTGCAATTACAAATTCCGGTTCCTGCACAGCATCAACAGATCAACCTTCAGTTCTTGCCGGAAGGCGGCAGCTTTATTACAGGCTATAAGCAACGTGTAGGTTTTAAAGCTGTAGATATTTACGGCAAAGGTGCCGATGTTAAAGGAATCATTAAAGATAACACTGGCAAAGTGATTGATTCTTTTAGATCAGTTCACAACGGTATGGGTTATGTGTGGCTGCAGCCTGTGGCCGGACAAACTTATACGGCGTTGCTTGAAAATGGTTCAACATATCCGTTGCCATTAGTGGAACCAGGTGGTTATTTATTACAGGTAGATCACAATGAAAAAAAGATAGTATTGTTATAAATGTAAGATCAACACCTGATCATGTTGGTAAAACATTTTTTATTACAGGTTCTACAAGGGGAAATTGTTATCTGAAGGGAATGCTGAAAAATAAACCGCAGTATGACATAAAAGTGGCGTCAGAAAATTTTCCAAGTGGTGTTGCAAGGTTCACCATTTATAACGAAGCGGGTATTCCGGTAAATGAGCAGGCCATATTTGTTTGGCATGATGATGCATTGAAAATGAACCTGCAAACGAATAAGCCAGATTACATTAACAAAGACAGTGTATTGCTATCGCTTTCAGTAAAGAATAAAAATAATGAGCAAATGCCTGGAAGCTTTTCTATTGCGGTAATTGATACAAGCCAGGTGGAAATAAAAACAGACGCTGAGAATATATTAAGTTATATGTTGCTTAGCGCAGAGCTAAAAGGTAAAGTTGAAGCGCCCTATTATTACATAAAGCATCCATATAGCGAAGCAACCAAAGCATTGATGTTAACGCAGGCCTGGGTACGTTACGTACTTAATGATACTTTAAGAAAATATGATTATGAAAAAGAATTTACCATAAATGGGAAGGTGACCAACTTATTTAATAAACCCTCTCCAAACACCAAGGTAACGCTGTTCGGCAGACAGGGACAATATGGTGTTTTTTTAAAGACACGGTCACCGATGCCACCGGTTCTTTTTCCTTTCAAGATTTTCCTGTCTTTATTACAGATAGCATAAGCACGCTGATCAAAGCAGTAAATAGAAAGGAAAAATCTTTTGGTGTGGGAATTGATGTTATTACTAAAGAGTATGCTGAACTGCCCGAATCTACTGTGATATACGATCCTAACAGTATCATATTTGATACGGCGGTAAAAAAATCCATTGACAGAAGAACATTGGTGATGGAACAGTTAAAAAGAGATGGGCGATACCTGGAGGAGGTTTTTGTAACAGCAAAAGCGCGAATTCCGGATTCGAAAAACTTAAACGAAGATGGTGGAGCCGATCAAACCATTACACAGGCAGTGCTGGAGCAAACGCCAAAAAAGACCTTGTTCGATCTTTTGCAGGAAAAAGTACCGGGATTTAGGCGGGGAACCCTTCGAAGAAGTACACAGCAGGATTATTTCATCCATTCAAACAGAGTGCGATTCGTTTTTGATGGAGTCGATTTAAATTTTTTCTTTAATCAGGATGATCAGGGTCCGAAAATGGATGATGACTATGTTCAATTTGTAAATTCCTATATCAGGTATTATGCAGCAGAAGATGTGAAAGGTATAGAGATTATGAATTCGCCGGCTTATAACAGTTCCTATAAAAGCCGGTATTTAACTACCGCTGAACAAATAAATGCAAGTCCGGTTACTACAGATTTTTCATTTGTAGAAATTACGACATATGGCGGGGTAGGCCCATTTTTAAAAAAATTCCGGGTATGTATTTGTTGAAACCCGCCGCACCCTTTGTTGGCAAACAATTTTACAGTCCGAGATATGCTTCTCCGGATGAGGAAACTGTTTTTCCCGATTTACGCCAAACTGTTTATTGGAATTCGAATGTCGTTACTGACAAGAAGGGTGAAGCAAAAGTTTCGTTTTATACTTCAGAAAGCAAGGGTAGTTATCTGATCCTTATTCAGGGTACTGATCTAAAAGGAGGTTTTGGAACATTGATGGCGCCGCTTCATATTAATACGCAGTAAGAAATTAATTTGAATTTTATCGTCATTCCGACCGCAGTTTTGCCTCAAGCAAAACAAGCGGAGGAATCTTACAACATGGAGATTGCTCAACTCTACTTCGTTCCGTTCGCAATGATAATATTATTATATGTCATCGCTCTATTGATCTCGCAAGGCAAATCATAAACTCGCAATGACGGGCTTAAGTTAATAGCATTCCCTACTAACCTTTAAAAATAAAATACACTGCAGCTATCAGAAAAATAAATCCTATTAGATGATTGATGCTGAAGTGAAAATTTTCGAAAGCGAGTTTGGAGAAAATAATAAAAACTACAAGCGTAATAACTTCCTGAATTACTTTTAACTGAAGCAATGAAAACGGCCCGCCGGTTTCAGCAGAACCAATTCTATTGGCCGGAACCTGAAAACAGTATTCAAAGAACGCAATACCCCAGCTTATTAATATGATGACCCACATTGCTGTTCCGGAGTGGCTGCTGTTTTTGCCAAAAAATTTTAGATGGCCGTACCAGGCCAGCGTCATAAATGCGTTTGAGAGAAATAATAACCCAATGGTGCTAATTGATTTCATGAAGGCAGGTTGAATGATAGTTTAATAACTGTTGAACAAAGATTGAATAGCAAACGCCTACGAAGTCCGAAGGGCTTCAATCAAAATTGTCCGGAGTAAATCTCCGGACATTGAAGTTGAATATACGGACTATGAAAAATCACAAATTCACCACACTTCAGCACTATCATCCCCGCGCTTATCTGCTACGGCTTCAAACGTTCCGTCAGGCAAAACTTTTATCACTTCAGTTCGTCCAATTTCGCCACGTTCCTGAAGCCGGTAACCCATTTTTTCAAAGACTCAGCAGTTGGTGTTAAAAATTCTTTTTCTATAAATACCTCGTCTGGCAACCATTGGTGGTGAAACTTCGGCTTGTTAACAGCGTCGCTTGTATTCATCTTAAAATCTATAATATTCACTATGGTTTGAAATACGGATGTTGGAATAGTAGTGCCCCCTGGCGTACCTACAACTAAAAAAGGATTTTTGTTTTTAAGAACGATTGTTGGTGCCATCGAGCTTAACATTCTTTTGCCCGGCTCAATCGCATTGGCTTTTCCGCCAACAGCCCCAAAAAGATTGGGTGCACCAGGCTTAGCACTGAAATCATCCATCTCGTCATTCAGCAAAAAGCCTGCGCCGGCAACAACAGTTTTACTGCCATAATTATTATTTAACGTAGTGGTTACAGAAACTGCATTGCCATCTTTATCAATCACACTCAAGTGTGTGGTTTCTTCACTTTCATAGCCCGGCACAACACCTTCAACAACTTGTTTGCTATTGCCTGCTTTTCCCGGCTCATAATCTTTCATTCGGTTCTTTAAATACGCTTCATCCGAAAGTTCGGCAACAGGCACTTTATAAAAATCGGCGTCACCCATATATTTGGCGCGATCTGCATAAGCCCTTCGTTCAGCTTCTACCATTAGTTGCACCGATGCGGGTGTTTGAAAACCCATATCTGCGATTTGATAAGGCTCGATCATTTTCAGCATCTGGTGTAGCAACAAGCCACCGCTGCTGGGCATGGGCATTCCAACAACAGTATAATCACGGTAATCAAATATTACCGGTTGCCTGAATTTAGCTTTGTAGTTTTTTAGATCTGTTAATGTTATCAAGCCTTTTCCACGCTGCATTTCAGCCACAATCATTTCAGCCGTTTCGCCTTCATAAAATCCTTTTTCACCTCTGTCTCTTATTCTTTTTAAAGTATTGGCAAGTTGTTTTTGAACAAGCGTTTCGCCTTTTTTCCAGGGTGTTTTTTTAACAAAAACCGGAACTTCAGTATTATATTTTTCAAATGAGTTTTTAGTATAATTAAGCGACCTGGCTTCTGCAGCGGTAATGGCAAATCCTTTTTCGGCGAGTTCAATAGCCGGTTGAATCAATACTTTCATCGGCAGCTTTGCAAATTGGTGCGATGCAAACAAACCTGCAACAGTACCCGGCACACCGCAGGACAAATGCCCATAAAGGCTTTTTTCGCTATCAGGGTTTCCGTTTTCATCTAAATACATATCCCGAAAAGCCGCTGCTGGAGCCATTTCCCGATAATCAAGGGCAACGGGTTTTTTGTTTTTAAATGTTGCAACCATAAAACCGCCACCGCCAATATTGCCTGCACCTGGGTAAACTACGGCCAAAGCCCATTGTGTAGCAATGGCTGCATCAAAAGCGTTGCCTCCTTTTTTAAGCATTAATAAACCGGCTTCACTGGCAAGAGCATGAGCCGAAACTACGGCGCCGTTTTTACCTTTTCCTTCTTTAGTAATAGAATAATGGAACGCATCGATCTGTGCTTGCGAGAAAAGAGAAATAATGAGTAGTAAGGCCAAAAAACGAAAGTGCATCAATTTTTTTAGAAAGATAGTAACATTCTATGATTTCAGGGTAGACGTATAAAATTGGACAAGAAAAATTGTGTTTACTGAATTCAGGTTTGATTGCCGCAGATTCGCAGATTTTCGCCGAAGGCAAACTCTTATAAATTAATCTGCCAATTTGCGGCTAAACTATGAAAGCAATGCCACGAATACACGAATGATGCACTTTTTGTGCATTCGTGTTACCATTTTAACATCACGTAAATCAATATTTATTAGTGCATTCGTGGCATAAAAAATTATGTATCTGCCCTGACAAATGCTGGTTTTTTCGAAAAAAAGTGCATTTTTGCAAAAACCTGCCTTGATCTAATGAAGATGAATATTTATAACTCCCTTTTGGAAAAGAAGAGAAATGCGCAAAAATCCTTTGTCGTGTTAATCGATCCTGATGGAGTAACAGCATCTTCGCTGGAAAAACTCATTCAACTTTCGCTTAAAACCAAAGTAGATTACTTTTTTGTTGGCGGTAGCCTCGTTATTTCCAATCATTTAGATGAGGTTGTGCAACAGATTAAAGCAAGTTGTGACATACCAGTTATATTGTTTCCCGGCAGTCCGTCGCAGGTAAGTAAATATGCGGACGCATTACTATATCTCTCTCTTATTTCAGGTAGAAACCCTGAGTTACTAATTGGCCAGCACGTAGTTTCTGCACCCTTTGTAAAAAAGAGCGGATTGGAAATCATGCCAACAGGCTACATTGTTGTAGATGGCGGTGCGCCCACAACCGTGTCTTACATAAGCAATGCATCGCCCATCCCGGCAGATAAGAATGAAATCGCCATGTGTACGGCACTTGCCGGTGAAATGCTTGGTATGAAACTGATTTACATGGATGCTGGAAGTGGCGCAAAGACTCCTATCACCGAAAGCATGATACAATCAGTGGCTCAGAATGTAGAAGCTCCTTTAATTATAGGCGGCGGCATTACCGATCCTGAAAAGGCTTATCTTAATTGTAAAGCAGGCGCCGATGTTATTGTTATTGGCAATGCCATCGAAAAAGACCCTTCGCTCATTTTGGAAATGAGCCAGGCCATTCACACATCATCTGCCAAAGTAAATATTTAATTTTTTTGTAGCCAGCTTTAGTGCTACTATCATCGATATTGCCACGCTCGGTTTATCGTCCCGATTATAAATCGTCAAAAACAAGTACGATGTGCGTGCCTCAAACGTACATTGTATATCTCACATCGTACATGCCATCAACTTTTCCTTCTCTTTCCTGTTAATCATCTAAATTAAACACATCATGGCTCAGACTATGGAATTAGGAATAGGAATGTTCGGCGATCTGCATATAGATGCCAACGGAAAGCCGCAACCGGCGCAACAACGGCTACAGGAAATTATTGAGGAAATAAAATTGATGGATCAAACCGGTCTTGACTTTTATGGAATTGGTGAGCATCATCGCCCAGATTATGCGGTGTCTGCTCGGAAATTATTTTGGCTGCCGCTTCAACAGTAACTAAAAATATTAAGTTGGGCAGCGCTGTTTCGGTACTAAGTTCTTCCGATCCTGTAAAGTTATATCAAAGCTTTGCAACGGTTGATCTGATCTCAAACGGCCGCGCTGAATTAATGGCAGGCCGCGGTAGTTTTATTGAGTCTTTTCCGCTTTATGGCCAGGATTTAAAAGATTATGATGCATTGTTTGATGAAAAACTGCGCTTATTATTACAAATAAATCAGCAAGATCCGATTTCATGGAAAGGGAAATTCAGGCCTGAACTTAAAAATCAAACTATACTTCCACGCGCTTTAAATAATAACCTCAAAATGTGGGTTGCAGTAGGAGGTACACCTGAGTCGGTTGTACGTGCTGCCACTTTAGGTTTGCCGGTTATGTTTGCAATTATTGGCGGAAGTCCTGTTCAATTCAAACCTTTATTTGAATATTATAAAAATGTTTACCAGCAATCGGGGCACGATATGGACAAATTTGAAATTGGTGTACATGTTCATGCTTTCTTTGGTGAAGACAGTAATGAAATCGGCGAATACTATTATCCAATTTACTCAGGACAAATGGACAGGATCGGGCGCTCGCGTGGCTGGCCTGCTTATCAGCGCGCACAATTCGATCGTGGCCGAGGCAAAGGCGGCCATTTAATTATAGGAGACGTAAACGAGTCGGTTGATAAGATACTGGAATTGCACGAATTATTCGGGCTAACCCGATTTTCAGCACATATGGATGTAGGCGCACCTTCTCATGATAGAATGATGAAATCTATTGAAGTTTTTGGAACGAAGATAGCACCGAAGGTTAGGGAAGCGTTGAGAATGTAAAATATTAAATGCTGAATTCAATGTAGCATCACGTCAACCATAAGACCTATGCTTGTTATCATCCTGCGGCATGTGAGGATAATTTCGTTCGAACAAATAAAGGAGCATCGAAGTTCTTGAAACTGGTTAAAGGCCGTAGGCCTGTTCAAATGTTGTAGCTTCGGAATTTATTCCGAAGAAAAATACGGTTAGGTCAACGAGTGCCGTTGGCACGATATATTTTATGAAACGAGCCTACGGCTCTCTATTCTTCTGTCTCATTTGTGCCAACGAACTAAAGTTCATTGTTACAATATTGAATCGAAGCTACGCTTCTCCCTCGTATTGCTTTTAAAACGGTCGCCTGTAGCAGGATGACAGATATTATATGATTGACATAACGGTAGAATCTGATTGTGTTTTACCTTCAATATTTATCATTTAATATTCTACATTTTCATCTCAACTCACTTGTATCCACTCTCGTCGGAGTATCTTTTCCTGATATGATGCTTTGCGCACTAATGCCGATTGATTTGATAATCTCTGTCATATTCTTAAGATCCAAAGTACTTACTTCGTCGCTTGCCTTATGATAATTAGGTTCGCTATCCATTTTCGATGTAGAAATGGTATGGGCCGGAACCCCGAGCCTGGCAAGCGTTGCGTTGTCTGATCTGTAAAATAATTGTTGATCAGGGTAGGGGTCTGGGTGAAAAGTAAAGCCGCTTCCTTGCAGGTTTTTTTGTAAAATATCTCCCATACTGGTTTTTTCGTAACCGGTTATATAAGCTGAATTTTTACCCCATTTGCTATCGGTGCCAATCATTTCGATATTAAACATGGCGATCACTTTTTCAGGTGCTAATTGCTTGCTGAAGTATTGCGAACCAAAACCACCAACTTCTTCAGCTGTAAAAGCTGCAAAGATCAATGTCCTTTCATTATTATTTGCAGACTTAAAATACTTCGCCAGTTCCATCACAGCTGTAGTTCCTGATGCGTCGTCATTGGCGCCGTTATAAATGCTATCCCCGTTCTCTGGTTCGCCTATACCAATATGGTCATAATGGCCAGAAAAGACCACATATTCAGCCTTCAACTTTTTACCAGGCAGTACACCCACAACATTCGACAGTTTACTTTCTTTGATCGTATGTTTTGCTGTAAGCGAAAAATCTGTTGTATCAACATCGCCTAGAACAAAAACCACACTTGCATTAGTTTTAAAGAAATTTCTTTTTAAAAGAGCAAGCCTGGTAAACCGGTCAGCAAAACTGTTATCCACTAATACGATCAGGTTTTTATCGCTGGAAGCATATTGCATTGCTTTTGAAAAAGATTATCTCCAACAATAATTTTTTCAATAGTGCTATTAGCGGAAGTAAAATTCAGATCAGGCGAAGCCGTAAGAACAATGATGTTTTTAGGATCCAATTCTTTACCACCGCTTTTTGCCGATATTGATTTCTGTGTAGCGCTAACCATCGAAAAAGATTGTAAGAAGCTTTCTTTCGCTAAGGGTTTCAGGCCTGCTTTTTTAAATTCAGAAGCAATAAAATCTGCTGCCTTATCAATTTCAGGACTGCCGGTATTTCTCCCTTTCATTTCATCGGAAGCCAGCACGTTGATGGTTTTTGTTACGTCGGTAATGTTTACGGCAATATTTTTTGTGCATAAGATGTAGCTATGATAAACATAGGTAGGACTACAAATGTTAGTTGTTTTTTTATTCTCATTTTTCTTATTGTTCAAATAATTGTATTAATTTTGTTCAAAAAAAACAGTATTAAATTTTAATAAAACGCTTCAATTAGCCATAAAAAAGCAAACAAATGAAAGAGGTTATTATAGCTTATCAGAAACTGCAAAAGAATCTTACTAAGGTAATTGATAAGAGTGGATTTAAAACGGATTATATCGCAAAGCGTATTGGAATGACGTCTGGAAATTTTTACGTTAAAAAAAGACGTGGCAGCTGGTCAGACGAAGAGATGCTTAAAATACTTGAGATTATAGAAAATGATGAAACTGAAAATTATTTATTGGGACAGATTATCAGCGAGGTAAGAAAAGAAGAAGATGGAAATATTGATGAGTTAATGGCCGTACTGAAGGCGTAATTATGCAAGTAATTCCAAAGAAATTATTTATTAAAGAAGTGGAAAATATTCCAAAATCTTATAGGGATAAGATACTGAAAATGATAATGCTTATGCAAGAAGCTAAAGAACTTAATGAAATTACATTTCTTGAAAAACTATCTGGTTACAAAACTTACTACAAAATACGGATTGGCTATTTAAGAGTTGGCGTTGAAATTGATTTAGAGCATACAATTCATTTAATAACTTGTAAAAAGAGAGGAGATATCTATAAGCATTTTCCATAACTTTTTTAAGACGCAACCTTCAATATATTTGGCTTGAAGAAGCATTATCAAAAACTCATTTTTTCTTTAAACTTAACCGTTTGCCTGCGGCTGATTTCAATCTTTTCTCCGCCCTTCAACTCAACTAATAAACCATTGTTGAAATACGGTTCAATTTTTTCAACCATCCGCAAATTGATGATATGTTTGCGATTAGCCCTGAAAAATGTTTTAGGATCAAGCCTTTCTTCTAAAGCGTTTAATGATTTCAAAATAAGTGGTTTGTGGCCGTTAAAGAAAACTTTAGCATAGTTTCCAATACTTTCAAAAAGGCGAACTTCATTAAGTTTTATAAACCAACATCTGTCTCCATCCTTTACAAAAACCTGGCTTTGCTCTGTAAGTAAGTCATTGTTAATAAAAGCTTCATCTGATTTTATCTCTTTATTTTCTAGAGTATTTATTTTCTTTATAGCTGCTTCAAGACGTTTGGGTTCGATAGGTTTTAGCAAATAGTCCAATGCGTTCACTTCGAAAGCTCTAAGTGCATATTCGTCAAAAGCTGTTGTAAAAATTACTTTCGGTATAAATTCCAATTCGGAAAGCATATCAAATCCGGTTTTGCCTGGCATTTGTATGTCAAGAAATATCAGGTCGGGTTGATGACTGTTTATTTTTTCGATTGCTTCATTAGCGTTCGATGCTTCATCAACTACTTCGATATCAGAAATATGTCTTAACATTTTATTGAGCTCAGCACGCGCAAGACGTTCATCATCAACAATAATTGTTCTCATGTAAAATAGTTATAAAATCAATGGAAGTTTTAAACGAGCAGTAACTTTGTTTGGTGAAGATTGTAAAATCTCAAAATCAGCATTATCTCCATACATCAATTTCAGTCGTTCAAGAATACTTTTAATTCCAAAACCTCCGCCTTGTTGTTGTTCTTTTAGTTTCCCGGTATTTTCTACAGTAAGCACTAAAATATGATCATCCATTTCCGATATTAACTTTACCACACCTCCGTTTACTTCCTCGCTGATGCCATGTTTAATGGCATTTTCTACCAGCATTTGAAGCATCATTGGTGGCACTGGTTGTCCAGTAGTTTTTTCATCGATTTCATATTCAATAACCAACCGGTCTTCAAAACGCATTTGCTCTAATGCAAGATAATCTTTTATGATATTTAATTCATCTGTCAGCGGCACGGTTTCCGACTTATCAATATTGATACTGCTTCGCAGGATATTGCTCAATTCGGTAATAGCTGTTCTGGCTCTTTGGGGATTTTCATCAACCATTGCTCGAATGCCGTTCAAAGCATTGAATATAAAATGCGGATTAATATGTGTCTTTATTGTTTTTAATTCTAATTCTTTGATATGAGATTTTAGCTTGAGAGTATCAATTTGCTCTTTCTGTGCTGCAATTATATAATGATATACAAAGTAAATTGCGCTCCATGGTGTGAAAAATATAACCCAGGCTAGTGCATTATTCAATATCATGAGGAGTAATGATTTATTAAAAATCATTTTCTCAGCTTTAATAATAAGTCCGAGTCGTTTATAAACAATCAACTCAATAATTCCTGTCAAAAAAGAGGTTAACAACATTAGCAGCAGAATTAATGCTATTTGGACAGATATTTTCTTGTTAAACACCCCCATTTTTAAAATTGCAATGCGCAGGAAATGTGTCATAACAAGGCCAAGGAGGGCAAAGCCAGCCGCTCGTTGAATAATGATCAGGCGTTCTTCGGGGATGTTCAGTCGGTCTACAGACCAGGCTCCAAAAATATGCCACAAAAAGAAACAACCCCAGCCAAATAGCTGAAGAAGCCAGTAATGTTTTTTACCAAGGATCATACACAAATCTAAGTATTCAAAGGAAAGATTTTATTTATAAATTATCAGTGGTTTGCAATACTTATGAACGGGTTTGCAAGTTGATAGGTTTATAAGTTGAAGTGCTGATAAGAGGAGTTTCCTATAAACCTGTCAACTTGTGAACTTTTCAACTTTTCAACTTACTTTTGCTTCATAATTATATCTCTGAATGACTATTACGCCAGGTCCACTACTACAAAATGTCAATAATCCTGAGGATTTGAAAAAGATCCCGATGGAACAGTTACATGAGTTTTGTGAAGAACTCAGGCAATATATTATTGATGTGGTAAGCGTTCATGGGGGACATTTTGCTGCCAGTCTTGGCGTAGTGGAGTTAACAACTGCTTTGCATTATGTTTACAACACTCCTTACGATCAGTTGGTTTGGGACGTAGGCCATCAAGCTTACGGACATAAAATAATTACTGGTAGAAAAGACAATTTTGAAACCAACAGAAAGTATAAAGGGTTAAGCGGTTTCCCTAAAAGGTCAGAGAGTGAGTATGATACTTTTGGAGTAGGGCATTCGTCCACATCAATTTCTGCAGCTTTAGGAATGGCCATGGCTGCTAAATATAAAGGAGAAGAAGATCGTAAAGTAGTTGCAGTTATTGGGGATGGTTCAATGACTGCGGGTATGGCTTTTGAAGCGATGAATCATGCTGGCGTAGCTAACACAGACATGCTGATCGTTTTAAATGATAACGGCATCGGTATCGACCCCAACGTTGGTGCATTAAAAGAATATCTGACAGATATTACTATTTCTCCAACCTACAATAAAATAAAAGATGATGTATGGAAGGCGTTGGGTAAGTTGCCTGTAGGTAAAAAGTTTAGCCGCAGCATGGCGCATAAACTTACCGAAGGCATTAAAGGAATGGTAAGCAGTAGCGCTAATTTATTTGAAGCACTAAAGCTGCGTTATTTTGGCCCAATCGACGGACATAATATTAGCAAGCTGGTTGATACGTTAAATGACCTGAAAAGTATTCCCGGTCCCAAGATCCTACATATTATTACAACAAAAGGGAAAGGATATGCGCTGGCTGAAAAAGATCAAACCAAGTGGCACGCACCTGGCCTTTTTGATAAAGTAACCGGCGAGATTTATAAAAAGAAATTTGATACACCACAGGCACCTAAATACCAGGATGTATTTGGCAAAACCATTATTGAGCTTGCTAAGCAGAATGATAAAATATTTGGTATAACGCCGGCCATGCCTTCAGGTTCTTCACTAAAATACATGATGGAAGAAATGCCGGACAGAGCTTTCGATGTAGGTATTTGCGAACAACACGCAGCTACATTAAGCGCCGGTATGGCTACTCAAGGGTTGAGAGTATTTTGTAATATCTATTCTTCTTTCATGCAAAGAGCGTATGACCAGGTGGTGCATGATATTGCGATTCAAAAATTGCCTGTGGTTCTTTGTCTTGACAGAGCCGGGCTAGTTGGTGATGATGGTCCAACCCATCATGGTTGTTATGATATTGCTTATTTCCGTTGCATTCCAAATATGATTGTAAGCTCGCCGATGAACGAAGCAGAATTGCGTAATTTGATGTACACGGCGCAGTTAGAATCAACTCAGTTTCCTTTTATAATACGTTATCCGCGTGGTGAAGGAATGATGCCTGAATGGCAAACACCGATGCAACAAGTTGAAATTGGAAAAGGCAGAAAATTGAAAGACGGGCAGAGTATTGCGATTCTTTCTTTCGGCCATCCGGGGAATTTTGCAGCGGCGGCTATTCGAGATGTTAAGCATGATGGATTAAATCCGGCACATTATGATATGCGCTTTGCAAAGCCTTTAGATGAAGCATTGCTACATGAGGCTTTGAGTAATTATGATAAAATAATAACCGTTGAAGATGGAACAGTTGTAGGCGGTTTTGGAACGGCGATATTAGAGTTTATGGCGCAGCACGGTTATAAAAATGAGATTAAGATATTAGGTATACCCGACAGATTAGTAGAACATGGCACGCCAAAAGAATTACATCGCGAATGTGGTTACGATGCTGAAGGTATTGCAAATACGATCCGGTCTTTAATGGCTGTGAAAGTGTCTGTTTCTGTTCACTAAAAAGTACTGATATTTATTTTGTATATCCCCGTTGTTAAAACGGGGATTTTTTTAATTATGATAGCTTTGTTGGAATTTTAATTTTTGATTAAAGAAATGCAATAGGTGTTCCTGTTAATTCACTAATCGAATCCTGATTCACGCAATTGCGCCGAATATGTTGGATGAGGTATACTCTGCTGATAAAAAGTGCGACGCAAGACCGATGCTACATATTTACTGCCGATTCAATAAAAAATTCATATTCTTTCCGTTGCTTTTGATGAAGAACATAATAATATTTGTTATTATTGTAACCGATTTCATTCGATATTGATTTTGCCCACGATTGTTATAAAACTTACTTAATTCAAATAGCATATGAATAGAAAGAAATTCTTATCCCAAACTGCAATGGGTGTAGCTGCTTTTACCATTATTCCGAGAAATGTTTTAGGTGGAAAAGGTTATGTTGCTCCAAGTGATCGGATTGCGCTAGGTTATATAGGCCTGGGGCGTCAAAGTCTTGGACTGTTGGGAAATATCAATAAATGTAAAGAAACAATTGTGCTCGCTGCATGTGATGTAGACAAAAGAAAACTGGAGCGTTTCGTTGGTCATGCTGAAAAGGAAAATGAGTCAAAAGTAAAAACGGCGGTGAAAGGCTATGCTATGTACCGGGAGCTCTTAGATCGTAAGGACATTGATGCGGTAGTAATTGCAACACCCGATCATTGGCATGCACAAATAGTAGTTGATGCAGCTAAAGCCGGTAAGGATATATATTGTGAAAAACCTTTATCCTTAACTATTGCGGAGGGTCGTGCAATGGTGGACGCAACACGGAAACACAAACGTGTTTTTCAAACCGGCAGCATGCAGCGTTCCTGGGCTTCGTTTAGAAAAGCGGTTGAACTTATCAGGAATGGCTACATTGGAAATGTAAAAGAAGTTAATGTATCTGTTGGACCACCACCAAAGGAAAATGATTTCCCTATAGTTGATGCTCCTGATTATATTGATTGGGATATGTGGATTGGCCCTTCGGCTTACAATGGATATAGTCCCGTTTTGGCTAATCCGATTGGAGCAACTGAGTGGGCGCTGTGGCGTGAATACCGGAATTTTGGCGGAGGATATGTTACTGATTGGGGCGCGCACATGTTCGACATTGTGCAGTGGGCATTAGATAAAGATCATTCAGGACCTGTTCGCTTTGTTCCGCCGTCTACACCTGCAACAACGGGTTGCTATTTTGAGTATGATAATGGAATAAAAGTTACGCATACTAAATGGGGTGAAGGGAATGCAATTCAATTTATCGGCGATGAAGGAACCCTGGAAGTGAGCCGAAGCTTTTTAAGGTCGAAACCTGAAAATATAGTCAATCTTGATATTAAGGCAACTGATAAACACGTATATAAAAGTGATGATCATTATCAGGATTGGATTGATGCAGTAAAGAAACGTAGCAAGCCTATTTGTGATGTAGAAATCGGACATCGAACCGCAAGTGTGTGTAATGCCATGAACATTGCTTATTTGTTGCAACGCCCGCTTAACTGGAATCCCAGAAGAGAAACATTTAATGATGATGACGCCGATAAGTTGCGTTCAAGAATCTATCGCGGAAATTGGGATTTTACTAAGTTTTAATAATGAACTTGTTTAAACTTTTTGAATAAAACACATAGATACATAGCATTTGCTTCGTTTTAGGATATATAACATCCGCCGAAGGCGGAACATAGCCTCCGGCAAATAACGATTATGTGTATTTATGTCTCCTGTTTATCGTAAGATCTATGTTACTATGTGGTGAAAAATAAGTTTAAACAACTCCAATAACAGTTTCTTTCAACCATGATTTTTGAGGAAGGCATTAAAAAAGCTTCCTGCATAGAAACATAAATTCTCAAATTACCTTTTATCTTCGCGCTCTATGAGCAACGAAAAAGAAATTGTGGTAAGTGGCGTGCGTCCTACCGGTAATTTGCATTTGGGTAATTATTTTGGTGCTTTGCGCAATTACGTAAAAATGCAGGATGAATATAATTGCTATTTTTTATAGCTAATCTTCATTCGCTTACAACCCACCCTGATACAAAAGAACTTAAAGAAAATGTACTGCATGTTGTTTCAGAATATCTGGCATGTGGTTTAGATCCAAATAAAGTGATCTTATATTGCCAAAGCGATTTACCCCAAACTGCAGAACTCTATTTGTTTCTTAATATGATGGCATATAAAGGTGAGTTGGAAAAAACAACAACCTTTAAAGATAAAGTACGTTTACAACCAGAGAATGTAAATGCCGGATTGCTGACATACCCTGTTTTAATGGCAGCTGATATATTGATACATCGCGCCAAGTTGGTTCCTGTCGGTAAAGATCAGGAGCAACATCTTGAAATGACACGCACATTTGCCAATCGTTTCAACCATAGGTATGGCGATGTTTTTCCAGAAGCGAAAGCTTTTAATTTTGGAGCACAATTATTAAAAGTTCCCAGTCTTGACGGTGCTGGAAAAATGAGTAAAAGCGAAAATCAGTACGCTACTATTTATTTATCGGATGATGATGAATTGATCCGTAAAAAAATAATGAAAGCCAAAACCGACGCAGGTCCTACAGAATCGAACAGTGCTAAACCTGATTACATTGAAAATGTTTTCGACTTGATGAAATTGGTAAGCCAACAAGATGTGATCGAAAAATTTGAAGCAGATTACAACAACTGTAATATCAGATACGGTGATATGAAGAAGCAACTCGCTGAAGATATGGTGAAATATATTGCTCCCATACGACAAAGAGCCAGCGACATTCGCGCAAATACAGCAGATCTTAATATTATTTTAAAAGTAGGCGCTCAAAAAGCGGCCGAAAGTGCAGATAGAACAATTAGTGAAGTGCGTAAAGCGATGGGCTTAAAATATTTTTAGAACATTAAGAAAAGAGTTACTATTTTCAAGCTTTAAACATCTTGCTTATAAGTCAAGGCTTATAGCATTAAGCACACTTGCACAATGGCGAAGTCAAAATTGAAACCCAAACATATTGCTATAGCCGGAAACATCGGCGCCGGAAAAACTACATTGACTCAAATGTTGGCAAAGCATTATAAATGGATCCCCAATTTTGAAGATGTTGATCACAATCCTTATTTAATGGACTTTTACGAGGACATGCCTCGTTGGAGTTTTAATCTTCAGGTTTACTTTTTACACGCCGTTTAAAACAGTTGCTTGATATTCAAAATGGAACTGAAACGATTATTCAAGACCGTACCATTTATGAAGATGCCAATATTTTTGCACCCAATCTGCACGAAATGGGCTTGATGAGCAAACGTGATTTTGATAATTATTTTGAGTTCTTTCAAACACTTAAAAAAATGGTTAAGCCACCAGATTTGCTTATTTATCTAAATGCTTCTGTGCCTACTCTAGTAGGACAAATACAAAAACGAGGAAGGGAATACGAAGAAAATATTCGCCTCGATTATTTAAAACGCCTGAACGAATTTTACAATAAATGGATCGGCGCTTATAAAGAAGGTCCGTTATTAGTAATCGATGTAGACAAGAATAAGTTTGGTGAGAATGAAGAACATCTTGGAGAAATCATTGCTAAAATAGATTCCACACTTTACGGATTATTTTAGGGGTTGTCAGCATCAAAGCTACTATCAGCTATTAACTAACCCTCTGCCAGGTGACGGATCCAAGCGTCGCTTTTCGCTTCTATCGGGTAATCCACCATTTTATTATATATCCTGGCTGCTCGTTAATATTGCAAATTGCATTTTACCATCTCTTTTATATTTTACAATTAATTTGGTGTCAGGTACTATTGTAAGTGTTAAGTTTGCAGCATAATATCAAATCAGACATCTTAAATGAAATACCTGCCATTAAATCCTAAATTGTTCATTAACAACCGGGATCGTTTTGTAAAGAAAATGCAGAAAAATTCCATCGCTATTTTTGTTGCGAATGATGAAATACCTCACAATGCCGATGCATTATATAAATATAAACCCAGCAGTTCACTTTTCTGGTTAACGGGCATTCGCCAGGAAGAATCTATGCTGATTCTTTTTCCAGACAATCCCGATCCAAAATATCGCGAAGTGCTGGTATTAGTTCGTCCAAACGAAGTAAAAGAAAAATGGGATGGTAAACGGTTAAAAGCATCCGAAGCCACAGCTATCAACGGTATTAAAACAATAGTTTGTTAGACGCTTTGCCTGCATTGTTTCAGGCATGGATGCATGCTGCGGAAAATGTTTATCTTGATTCTAACGAACACGATCGTAAGGGTTCGTGGCTGGAAACCGCACAGACACGTTACATAAAACATATTCAGGAACGCTACCCGTTACACCATTGTTTACGGGCTGCGCCCATTTTGCATGAATTACGCGCTGTAAAAACACCTTATGAAGTTGAAGTGGTGCAGAAGGCAATTGATATTACTGAAAATGCTTTTCGCAGGTTGCTGCAGTTTATTAAACCCGGTGTTTGGGAACATGAAATTGAAGCAGAAATTGCCCATTCGTTTTTAAGCCAGCGCGCTACAGGCGAGGGCTACAACAGCATTATTGCCAGCGGCGATAACGCACGTGTGCTGCATTATATTTTCAATAACAACCAATGTAAGGATGGTGAATTAATACTAATGGACTTTGGCGCTGAGTACGGTGGTTATAATGCCGATCTTACGCGCACCGTTCCGGTAAATGGTAAATTTACAAAGCGACAAAAAGAAGTTTACAACGCCTGTTTGCACGTGCATCGGTATGCTGCAAGCATTTTAAAGCCGGGGATAACTATTGCCGATTATCATGAAAAAGTAGGCGACGAGCTGACAAAGCAATATATAAAAATAGGATTGCTTACAAAAGCTGATATAAAAAATGAAGACCCTCAAAACAGGGCATACAGAAAATATACTTATCATGGCATTTCGCATCATTTAGGTGTAGATGTGCATGATTTAGGTCCTTTTCGCACGCCTTTAAAAGCCGGCATGTTATTAACGATTGAACCCGGAATTTATATTGAAGAAGAAAACATGGGCATCCGCATTGAAAATAATTTCTGGCTTACAAAAAACGGTAACATCGATTTAATGAAAAATATTCCGATCGAAGCAGATGATATTGAGAGATTAATGAAGCGGTGAATAGTGAATGGTTAATAGGCAATTATGCTATTGACCATTGACCATTGACCATTGACTTATTCAACATGAAACAAATCCCCAATCTTTTTACTTTACTAAACCTTGTGTTTGGCTGCATCGCCATCATTTATATTTTTAAAGATGATGGATTGCTGTTTACAAGCGAACCTGGTTTGTTTTCGATGGGATTGATGATCGCCGGTGTCTATATTTTTTAGCAGCTGTTGTTGATTTTTTAGATGGATTTGTAGCAAGATTATTCAACGCAACTTCCGAAATGGGCGCGCAGCTTGACTCTTTGGCCGATGCAGTCACTTTTGGTGTAGCGCCGGGAATGATCATGTATCGTTTATTACAATTAGCGCTTACAAAAAATAGTATGCCGGTTGAAAATATCTGGTATTTGCTTCCTGCAATTTTATTGCCTTGTTGCGCGGTTTGGAGGCTGGCAAAATTTAATCTCGATAAAGAACAAATATTTTATTTCAAAGGAGTACCAACACCGGCCGCTGGTTTAGCAATAGCGTCTTTGCCGTTTGTTTTAAATAATAATACCGGAAATGTAGAGCAGTGGCTGCATAATCCTTACGTTCTGTATGGAATAATAGCTGTTGTTTCTTTTTTAATGGTCTCCAACATTCCGTTAATTAGTTTGAAGTTCAAAAATTTCAGTGTAAAAAGCAATACAGATAAATTCATATTATTACTAATCGCTATTTTGTCCATTATTTTTTAAAATGGTTAGCCGTTCCGGTAATATTTGTGGCTTATGTTCTCGTATCTTTGATGTTTAAGCCGAATAAAGTTTAATTATGTCTTATACAGTTCAGGTAGTTATAATGCCTTTAAAAGAGTTATTAGATCCGCAGGGAAAAGCCGTAAAAGGTGGATTAGAAAATCTGGGATTAAAGAATGTTTCAGATGTTCGCGTAGGCAAAAATATCACGTTGCAGGTTGATGCGGAAAATGCCGAAGCAGCCAAAGCGGTAGGAGAAGAGGCAGCCAAAAAATTACTGGCTAATGCTGTAATGGAATATTTTGAAGTAACTGTATTGTAGATTTTTTATTGACCCGGCTGTAGAATATATGGCATCGGTCTTGCGTCGCACTCTTGTGCTGTAGAACGTAGCTCAACAATGTACGATATTAGATGTACGATGCACGTCTCAAAAAGTAAACGTATATCGTCAACCGTACATCATACACGGCTGTCATCTAACAACTGTCAACTCTCAACTTCTTCTCCATGCTCTATCTCGTTCCCACACCTATTGGTAATTTAAAAGATATTACATTAAGGGCTTTGGAAGTGCTTAAAGAAGTTGATGTTATTTTGGCGGAAGACACGCGCACTACATCGCATTTACTCAATCACTATCAGATATCCAAACCACTTTCTCCGTATCATCAGCACAACGAACATAAAATTGTAGAGCATTTAGTACAGCAATTATCAGCCGGAAAAACAATGGCATTGGTAACCGACGCGGGAACGCCCGGCATTTCTGATCCTGCATTTTTATTAGTTCGTGCCTGCGTGCAGAATGATATTGAAGTGCAAAGTCTGCCAGGCGCAACAGCATTTGTGCCTGCACTTGTCAACAGCGGCTTACCCACTAACAGTTTTTGTTTTGAAGGATTTCTTCCTCAGAAAAAGGCCGCCACACAATGTTGGAAAAATTAAAGCAAGAAGAACGGACCATGATCTTTTATGAATCGCCTATGCGATTGGTAAAAACATTGAGCGATTTGGCGCAATATTTTGGAGTAGAAAGGCGCTGTAGCGTAAGCCGTGAACTCACCAAAATGTTTGAAGAGAATAAACGTGGCACTTTGCAGGAAGTAGCTGAATATTTTTCTCAAAAAACAGTAAAGGGCGAAATTGTGATTGTTGTGGAAGGTGCATAATATTGTGTTATCGACTCCGAAGGAGTCAAATGTAAATAGCCGAATGCGAAGCTTCCGGTGTTTGCGAAGAATATATAGGTTGAGCTAAGTGCAAAAGTACAAGAGTGCGACGCAACAAAGATGACAAATGCACTATGTTGATAAAATAATAAAGATAAAGTCGCTAATCATGCGGCTTTTGTCGTGTTAAAGCACATCCGCTTATATTTGTACTTATCATTTCATGTTTAAGGATATTATTATGATTAAAAGAATGTTTGCATTTACGGCAGCAGTTTTATTTTCTACTTTATCTTTTTCGCAAAACGGTTACTGGCAACAGCAGGTTAAGTATGCGATGGATATTGATATGAATGTGGAAACGAATCGCTTTGCCGGAATACAGAAATTAGAATATTGGAACAATTCACCGGATACATTAAAAAAGGTTTTTTATCATTTATACTGGAATGCTTTTCAACCGGGAAGTATGATGGATAACCGCAGCCGCCGCCAGGGCACTGTCAATATTGGAGGAAGACCCGATTGGGATCCGCGTGTAAAAGATCGTATTCAAAATTTGAAGCCAGATGAAATAGGTTATCAAAAGATAAAATCGCTGAAGCTGAATGGCGTTCCGCAAAAGTTTGAAGAACAGGAAACCATATTAATGGTGCCGCTTACTAAAGCGATATTACCCGGACAAAAAGTGACTTTTGATATGGAATTTGAAGCGCAGGTTCCTTTGCAGATCAGGCGTAGCGGGCGCGATAATCCAACGACAAAAGTTCGCTATTCTATGAGCCAATGGTATCCGCGTATTTGTGCTTATGACAAAGAAGGCTGGCATCCTACACCTTATGTGGGGCGTGAGTTTTACGGGCCTTTTGGAACTTTTGATGTGAATATTAAGATTGACAGTAAGTATATTTTAGGCGGAACTGGTTACCTGAAAAATGCTAATGAAATAGGGTATGGTTATGAAGCTGCCGGAGTAAAAGTTAACAAACCCAAAACCGAAAAACTTACCTGGAAATTTACCGCAGATAATGTACACGATTTTATGTGGGCTGCCGATCCGGAGTTTATTCATCAATCTAAAAAAATAATAGACGGCATTACATTGCATCTTTTATATAAGCCGGTAAAGGACCGGAAGAATGGGAGAACATTTTAACGCTGGCTGAAAAAGCCTACCCTTTTATGAAGAAGACTTTTGGTGCTTATCCGTATAAACAATATTCATTTATAACTGGCGGTGATGGTGGTATGGAATATCCAATGGCGACTTTATTAGCCAGTCCGGGTGCCTGGTTGCATGAATGGTTTCATAGCTGGTATCAGGGTGTGATTGCAACTAATGAAAGCATGTATCCGTGGATGGACGAGGGTTTCACAACCTATGCCGAACAAAGAACCGATGCCTGGCTTAAGGGCGATACAGCTTCTTTCCCCAAAAAGATAGTTATCTTTCTTATTTTGGTTTGGTGCGTAGCGGATTGGAAGAACCTTTAAATACACATGCCGATCATTTCAATACCAATTATGCATATAGCGTGGCGAGCTATTCTAAAGGCTCTATTTTTATGGAGCAGTTGGGTTATATAGTAGGGGCGCAGGTGCGCGACAAAGTATTGTTGGAATATGATACGAAATGGAAGTTCAAACATCCTAACATTAATGATTTGATTCGTTTAAGCGAAAAAGTAAGTGGATTGAAATTGGACTGGTACCAGGAGTTTTGGGTAAATAGTACCAAAACCATTGATTATGCGATTGACAGCGTATGGGAACAAAATGGTAAAACGAATATCCGTTTACGAAATGAGGACTTGATGCCAATGCCAATTGATCTTGTTATAACTACAAAAAATGGTAGTCAGGAACTTCATCATATTCCATTGGATTTAATGTATGGAAGTAAACCCGCCGAAGGCCCGATAAAAAGAACAGAGCATCCTGCATGGCATTGGACAAGCCCGACTTATACCATTAATACTGATTTAAAATTGTCTGAAATTTCTCAAATTGAAATTGATCCAACAAAAAGAATGGCAGATGTTGAGCAAGCCAACAATGTTCGGCTATTTTAATTTAATTATATTTCGCTCAACGAAGGCAACGAATACCAAAGTGAACAACGTTAATCAGTTAAATCAAGCTTTTGGTTTGTACTCGCCCGTATGAAATAAATTTTTTAAAGCACCTTTTTAAAAATTATTGATATAAAAAACCGGGTACAACCCGGCTTTTTTATATCAAATCAGCAATCTCAAATCATCTTCACACTTCTTTCCACAAAAGAAGTTAGCTCCGCACCAGTCAACATTCCTTGCGCTAATAAAGCCAGATCGAAAGCCTGTTGCGCCAATGCTTTTTGTGCATCGCTATTGCTTTCTGAAAGAATTTTTGTAGCTAAAGGATGATTGGCGTTCACCGCTACTTTGTATTTATCGGGCATCGAGCCATAAAAGCTCATGCCGCCACCCATTGCAGCCATATCTTTCATGCGGCGCATAAATTCATCCATTGTAACCGTTACTGGCATTGCATCAGCAGAAAGGTTTTCAACGCTCACTTCCATGCCAGGTTTAGTAATGGCTTCTTTAAAAACTGTTTCAAGATTTTTTGTTTGTTCTTCACTTAAAACGCTATCTATTTTTTCATCTTTATCGATGAGCTTATCAATCACATCAGCGTCTACACGTTTGATCTGCGTTTTCTCCAAATCACGTTCCAGGTGACTCACAAAGTGATTATCCAGCGGGCCATCCAGCAACAATACATCATAACCCTTTTTCTCAGCTGCGCTGATATAACCGTGTTGTTTATCCGCATTATTCGAATACAGATAAATAACATTTCCGTCTTTATCAGTTTGTGCTGCGGCTACTTTTTCGCTGTATTCAGCCAATGTAGAAAACTCTTTCTTAACATTGCCAAGCAACACAAAATCTTTGGCACGATCGGCAAATTTTGGTTCGCTTACAATGCCATATTTAACAAACACACCAATGTCGTTCCACTTTTCTTCATAGCTTTTTCTATCGGCTTTAAATAATTCAGATAATTTGTCTGCTACTTTTTTAGTGATGTGTGCATTGATCTTTTTACATTTCCATCGGCTTGTAAAAACGAACGCGACACGTTCAACGGAATATCCGGCGAGTCAATAACGCCATGCAACAACATCAAAAATTCAGGAACAATATCTTTTACATCATCTGTAATAAATACCTGGCGACTGAACAGTTTTATTTTATTGCGCTGTATTTCCACATCATTTTTGATTTTAGGAAAATACAATACACCCGTAAGATTGAAAGGATAATCAACATTTAAATGAATCCAAAACAAAGGATCTTCGCTAAAAGGATACAACTCTTTATAAAAACTTAAATAATCTTCGTCTTTCAGTTCCGACGGAGCTTTCGTCCAGATAGGTTTTACTGTATTGATAATATTGGGAACCTCAACTTCTTTATATTTTGGCTTGCCTTCTTCATCTTCTCCGTCAGGTTCGCTTTCTTTTTTAGTTCCAAATTGCACCGGTACCGGAAGAAATTTGGCATACTTATCTAAAATAGATTGCAGTTTATATTCTTCCAGAAAATCTGTATTCTCATCATTAATATAAAGAATAATATCTGTTCCACGCTCGCTGCGGCTGCCTTCGCTTAATTCAAATGTTGTACTTCCGTCACAAATCCATTGTGCAGGTTCAGCACCTTGCTGATAACTTAAAGTTTGAATTTCAACTTTATTGGCAACCATAAAGGCAGAGTAAAATCCCAGACCAAATTGGCCGATAATTTCATTTGCATCTTTGGCTTCTTTAAACTTTTCCAAAAATTCGCTGGCTCCCGAAAAAGCCACCTGGTTAATATATTTTTTGATTTCTTCCGCCGTCATTCCAATCCCGTTATCGGAAATAGTAATGGTTTTGGCTTCTTTATCTAATTTTATTTGCACTAGTGGATCGCCCAGCTCACCATTGAATTGCCCCAATGAAACGAGGCGTTTGGCTTTTTGAGTAGCATCAACCGCATTGGAAACCAATTCACGAAGAAAAATTTCATGATCGCTGTATAAAAACTTTTTAATGATGGGAAAGATATTCTCTGTGTGAATCGATATAGTACCTTTTTCCTGAACCATATATATAATAATTTTTTTCTCTTTTTCATCAAATTTGGTACCGTCATTCTTAAAAGGTCAGATTGTCAGATTAGGTGCAGTTTTTTCATTTTTTGCTGAATATTTTTATTAACCCTGCTGTTGAATAGGTGGCATCTTAGTTGCGTCGCACTTTTTATCGTCCCGATTATATGGCAGCCTGCGTATTCTACGCCAATGTCCGAACCAGGATTTATAGGATGATAAGATTAACGGGATTTTTTGAAACATGAAACATGAAACCCGAAACCTGAAACTTTGAATCACATTCCTTTCTATCTTAGCGGCATGAACAATATTTTCTTTCAGATAAACAAAGATATTCCCTGGCAAGATTTGGGAAATGGTGTTGAGCGTCAGCTTTTTGGTTACGATGATAAGATCATGATGGTAAAGGTAAGGTTTCAGGAAGGCGCAGTAGGAGCTGTGCACCAGCATCCGCATGTGCAGGTAAGTTATGTAGAAAGCGGCCAGTTTGAATTAATAGGCGACGAAGTGAGAATGCTTTCCAAAGGCGACGGTTATTTTGTTCCACCAAATATATTGCATGGATGTGTTTGCAAAGAAGCTGGCGTATTAGTAGATACATTTACGCCATTAAGAGAAGATTTTATTGTTTAAACATTTTTATTTATCGATCTTGTTTAAACTTATTTTCACCACATTAGATACATAGGTTAAACAGGAAACATAAAAACACATAATCGTTCATTTACCGGAAGCTATGTCCGCCTGAGGCGGATACTATATAACTCAAACGAAGTAAATACAATGTATCTATGTGTTTTATTAAAAAGTCTAAACAAGTTCATCGAATAAGTATGTGGATTGGTGTTTCAATTTTGCCAATTCATCGAAAACCATAAAAGCGCGGCTTTTCTAATTTCTATTTTTAGAAAAAATTAAGCCGCTCATGATACTACTACAATTAGAGAACGCCACCAACCAGGCGTCCTATCTGCTCGCTAAAGCCAAAGACATGGCTATCGAATATGCACCCAAATTGATTGGCGCTATTCTTATTTATCTCGTTGGTTCCTGGATCATAAAGAAATTATCAGGTGCAATCGAAAGAATGCTTACAAGGCACAATTATGATCCATCGTTAAAAACCTTTTTATCTTCCTTACTTCGCGGATTACTTACTGTTTTGCTTCTGCTTGCTGTATTCCAAAAAATCGGAATGGAGATCACCTCTTTCGCTGCCATATTAGCGGGTGTAGGACTTGGTATTGGCGCTGCTTTAAACGGATCAATGGGCAACTTTGCCGGAGGTGTAATGATGTTATTATTTAAGCCGTTTAAAGTTGGCGATCTGATTGAAGCACAAACCCAGATAGGTACCGTACTTGAGCAGGGAATTTTTAACACGATTATTCTTACACCAGATAACAAGACAGTCATTTTACCAAATGGTCCGCTATCTACCGGAACTATTAGTAATTATACAACGCATGGCAATCTAAGAGTCGATGTAAAGATGCTATCGCGTTGGATATAGATATTGAAAAAGCACGACAAGTGGCCGTTGCAGCTATGAAAACACACCCCAAAGTTCTGGACACTCCATCGCCTGAAGTCAGCGTATTGGAAATTGCTAACGGTATGGTAGTTTTAGCAATCAGGCCTTACACTACGCAGGCTGATTATTGGGACGTCCTTTTTGGCGTTCAGGAATTAGTAAAAAATGCCTGGGACGCAAATGGTATTGAAGCTCCAATACCTCATAGAGTGATCATTAACAAATAGAATTTGCTTTATGGAGACTTACAGCAGCACCTTTACAGGTGCTGTTTTGTTTTTTTAAGAAACCTTAATGTGAGAAAAATAGCAGAGAAACTCAAGCCGCTGATAAATCCAACCCAAACTCCTTTTTCAGCCATACCAAAGTGAAATGCCAATAAGTAACCTAAAGGAATACCCAATATCCAGTAGGCGATAAAGATGAAAAGCGTCGGCGTGTTAACATCTTTAATGCCACGCAAAAGACCAGCGCTTGTAGCTTGTATGGCATCGGGTATTTGAAATGCTGCTGCAAAAAGAAGTAAACCGGCGCGATGCTAATTACTTTTTCTTCGTGATTAAATAGCAGCGGCAGCTGCTGGCGAAATAAAATGAAAAGTACAAAACATATAGCACCATAAATTAAGGCAAGCACAACGGTGCTTTTACCAATCACAGATATTCTTTTCCAATTAGTACTCCCAAACGCATGACTTACACGAATAGAACCTGCCTGTGACAAACCAAGCGATACCATAAAAGCAAAAGCCGCGCAGCTCAACGCTATCTGGTGCGCTGCCTGTGGAGCCGCCCCGATCGTCCCAACCAAAATACCCGATACGGCAAATGCGCCAGCTTCCATACCAATTTGCAGGCTGCTTGGAATGCCGATCTTTAAAAGTTGCGATAAAGTATCTTTTTTAATTCTCCACTGACTTTTTGAAACTGAGATATATTTTTTAAATACTTTATGATTGAGTATAACAATGCCAAGCGCTATAAAAATAGCTGTACGTGTAATAATTGTTGCATATCCCGCACCGACCAATTCCAGACGCGGAAAACCCCAATTACCATAAATCAATAACCAGTTTAAAAAGACATTTAAAGGGATAGCAACAATAGACAAGGTCATTGCAGTTTTGGTATATTGTAGTCCATCAGCGAATTGTTTCAAGGTCATAAATAATACCATTGGAATGATGGAGATGCTCATGAGCGTCATAAATGGCATTGCAAGTTCAACCACTTCGGGGTCTTGCTTCAGATGCCATAAAATATTACGTCCAAAAAATAAGCCAAGTGAAATAAGAATTCCAAAGACAGTACAAAGCCAGAAGCCATTGTAGAAATAATGTGAAACCAGTTGCTTGTCAAATTTACCATGTGCTAAAGAAACCATTTGAGCCACGGAAATAGTAATGCCAATACCAAATATGAAAGGAATATTGATAACGTTTAAAACCAGCGCAGCAGCGGCCAACTGTTTATAGCCGGTATAGCCGATCATCGCTGTGTCAATCAGGTGCAAGCTCATTTGCGCCAGCTCCCCGAAAATTATGGGAAGAGCCAGCTTGAGTGTGTTTCTGGCTTCGGTTTTATAGAAGTACATTTTATAATTTCGTTAAACGAGTTAAGGCGTAGAAAATAATAAGGCCCGCGAATGCTCAAAACTAATGAGATAATAAATGGTAACAATAACTACGAATAAAAAAGGATTATTATTGTTTTGATTTAAAAAAATACTATATTAGCAATTGAACACCTTAGCTAACCTAAAAAAATATAACCTATAATACAATGCTTGAGAAATTAACATCAAAATTTCCTATTCAATTTCATTAAAATAATTAGTAGCTACAATTGCGTGGTATTAGCATTTGCACACAAAGAAAAAGCAAAGCAGCGTATTCCTTAGCGCAACAAAACCAGGACGCTGAACAACCGCCCCACGGCGACAGGCAGGGGAGGAAAACATCTAAATTGTTAATTATGAAAAAGATTGAAATGAATTGGATGGAAGGGATTGAGGGTGGAAGAAGGATTTCTGGACAAGGGACTTTAGATTGCTTTAACGATGCTTATGCTAATCACGGGTGGGTTTCGTTGGCTTTAATGGCTACTACATACTTTGTGCCGGCTACAGCAATAGCTGTTGCTGCTAACTGTGCTGCAAGAAATTAATAGATGAACTTAAGTGGCATTCGCATAACTGCGAATGCCATATTTTTATTATTATTAAATAGACTATAAAAATGAAACTTTTTACATATTACTTATTGATTTCTTTACCCATTCCGTTTTTAATTTGGACAACTTATTTGGGATCTTTCTATTTTTTTGTTTCTATAATGGCTTATGTTTTAATTTACCGCACAATCGTAGATGGCGAAAGGTTGGTTTACTTGGGACACATAAAGAGATCTGAGATATGGAAAGTTTTGATACCCTTTTTTACTATTAGGTACTTTCAAGATATTTATTTTAAAAAATAAAAATAGTTTGGATTGCATATACTTTTTAAAGAACTCCTTCAAATTCGATTTTGGCTCTTTTTTATTGTTATATGTTTTTTTCTTATAACCATCACGTATTCGGTTAACTATTTTTTCTTTTCTGAAACTCTATTTTATAATAGCTTTGCTGACCGACTATCTTTTGAGACAATTGCGAACATATACGAAAAACAACAAAGAAAACAATTAGTTGTACTATTTTTTTACCAGCGTTACTACTTATAAAGGTGGGGTATAATTCTTTGGCAATTTCTATATTGACATTATTAGGTGGGAACATGAGTGCTCGTGGTAGTTTAAATGTCTGCTTAAAGGCCGAAGTCGTTTTTCTTTTAATGCTTTTTATTAAGTTTATTGCGTTTTCTTTTTTTATGGACGCAGAAGATTTATATGATTTCAGTTTCATGCCTGGTTCTTTGGCTAATTTATATAATATAAAAGAGCTTCCCCAATGGGCCATCTACCCTTTACAAACCATCAATATTTGGGAAGTACTCTTCTGCTGGGTGGGCGCATCTTTATACGCCATTCAGTTTAATGTGTCAAAATCCGTAGCCTTTCAACGTTTTTGCATTCCATACTTAATCGGCCTGTTTATCTGGGTGCTGGTGGTGGTATTTATAACGCTTCAAATTTCATAATTATGCGTTTGGTAAAAAGGCTTATCATATTATTGCTGCTAATCGTTGTCGGGTTTTTGGGCTACAAAATAATAAGCACCATCAATAAAAAAGCTAATACGGAAGAGCGGATTGCCAAGCTACCTGCTTTTACTTTTTATACTTTAAACAATATTGTTTTTGCCAACGATTCTTTATCAAAAAATAAAAGCACGGTGGTTATCTATTTCAATACCGGTTGCGAGCACTGCCAATACGAAACAGAGCAGATTATCAAACATACCGATCAGTTGAAACATGCAAACTTTTTGCTGGCATCTGTGCAGCCTATAAACGAGTTGAAAAAGTTTGACAGCACTTATCATCTTTCATCTTACCCGTTTATAAAATTGGTAAATGATAAGGATAATATAATGCGCAACATATTTGGGGCTAATACGGTACCTACTATTTTTATTTATGATACCAACAACCGCCTCATAAAAAAATATACCGGCGAAGTAAAAATAGAAGCGATTGTAAAAGCTATAAATTAAATGGTGGATGAGGCTTATGCAAACACAAAAACATATTCAAAAGTCATTCGTTTTGCAGCAGGATCAGTCCGACTGCGGCGTAGCCTGCCTTTTGTCTCTTATAAAATACTACAGCGGCAATAATACGTTTGAAACTTTACGAAACCTAAGCGGCACTAACACCACAGGAACTACTTTGCTAGGCTTGTATCAGGCCGCAAACAATTTGGGCTTTACCGCCGAAGGTTGCGAAGCAGATATTGATGCACTTATTGAACACGGCAAGCCCTGTATTTTGCATGTAACTGTTGACGACAACATGCAACACTATGTGGTGTGTTATGGAATTCATGAGGACGAGGTCTTCCTTATCGGCGATCCTGCCAAAGGCATTGTATATTATACCAAAGAAGAATTAGAAAAAATCTGGCAATCCAAAACCTGCCTTACTTTAGAACCGGATAAAGATTTCGTAAAAGCATCTGATGCAAAAAAGCAAAAAAGCAATGGGTTATCAACCTTGTAAAAGAAGATTTTCCGTTGTTAGGTATTGCTGCATTTTTGGGCATCGCAGTAGCAGCATTAGGTTTGGCTATGGCCATTTTTTCGCAACGGCTTATTGACGATATTCTACCCAAAAGAAATTTTGAGAAATTATACCTCGGCATTGTACTGGTTTTTTTGTTGCTATTGGTAAAAGAAGGTCTGTCGTTTCTGCGGCAGCATTTTTTAATAAAGCAGGCAAAGGGTTTTAATCTCCGTATTATTGATTTCTTTTTTGGTCATTTGCTCAGGCTTCCCAAGCCATTTTTTGATATGCGAAAAATTGGCGATTTAACAGCCCGGCTGAATGATACCACACGCATCCAGCGAGTAATAAGCCAGTTGGCGGGGAATATGATGATAGATATTCTGGCTGCAATGGTATCCCTTGTTTTTGTATTTACATACTCGGTACCAGCAGGGCTTATTTGCCTGCTGGTAATGCCGTTGCTGTTTGTATTGATTTATAAGAATAATACAGCCATCATTTCCAAACAAAAAAATGTGATGGTAACTTATGCCGGAGCAGAAGCTAATTATATTTCTACATTGCAGGGAATAGAAGCTATTAAAGGCAATAATAATCAGCACTTGTTTGCAGACGCAAATAACGTCGTATATAAAAAATATCAGGATGCAGTTTACAATCTTGGCGGTTTTCAAATCAGGCTGTCTTTTATGATTAACGTTTTTGGCCTTATCTTTTTGATAGGCATCTTGGCTTATTGTAGTAATGAAGTGTTGAACAACAAAATGAAAACCGGAGAGTTGATTGCTATTTTATCAATGTGCGGCACCATGTTACCATCGGTAGCCAATCTTGCATTGATAATGATACCTGTAAATGAAGCCAAAATTGCTTTTGATAGGATGTTTGAATTTACTTCAAACACATCGGAAGACGATAATGGTGTGGCAGGTGAATTAAATTTTGAAATCCTTTCTGTTCGAAATCTTTCTTTTAGGTTTGCCGGCCGCCGTCCTTTGTTTCACAATATTTCTTTCAATGTAAAAAAAGGAGAAGTTGTAGCGCTTATGGGAGAAAATGGTTGTGGTAAAAGTACCATTGCGCAATTGTTACAAAAAAACTATGCATTTGAAAGTGGGAATATTATGGTTAACCAAACCTTACAATTATCACAGATTAAAATTTCAGAATGGCGAAGTATTGTAAAATCTGTACCGCAGGAAATACATATTTTTAACGGAACGGTGCTTGAAAATATAGCTTTTGAAGATGCTGTTAATGATACGAATCATGTACTTCAGTTTTTGAAAGAGTATGGCTTTGCCGTATATATTGACGGGTTGCCACAGTCGTTTATGACCATGGTTGGCGAAGGTGGAATCAGTCTTTCGGGTGGACAAAAGCAAATGATTGCGTTGGCAAGGGCTTTATATAAAAAGCCACAATTGCTAATTCTGGATGAAGCTACTGCTGCGATGGACAGAGATAGTGAGCAATTTATATTAAAACTGCTAAGCAAATTAAAAGAACAAATCGGTATTGTATTTATAACACATCGCCTGCATGTGCTTAAATCATTTTGCGACAGGATTTATCTTTTGGAAAATGGCGAAATTACAGCTTTTGGTAATCACGCGGAATTAGCATATGCGGCAATAATTTGTATAGTAAATACTGGCAGGATATGGAACTGAAGTGTGTCTAAATTCTTACATCAATTTCAACTAATCGCTCCAGTAAATCAAAGTATCATATTGAAATATTACCTCGCCATTTTGCTGGTGTTGATCAAACAATACTTTTATTTCGTTCATGATCTTTTCATGAATCGGGCCAGAAACTGGAACGTATGAAGATGAGAGCACTCTGCCTTTAAATCCCTCCCAATCGAAGTTTTGACTATTGGGAATAACTTTTTCTTCATTTTCTTTGGAATAAAAAAAGTTGTAATAGCGGCATCGTCTACATTTCGATGATCAAGAGCTTTATATTCCGGGATATTACTGGAAAGAATATTTTCGTACCCACCTGTGAAAGGCAGTTCGTCTTTTCTGGCGTTCCATATTAAAACAATATGTCCGTTTGGTTTAAGGATTCTCTCAAACTCTTTTTTAGTATTAACCTGATCGAACCAATGAAAAGCTTGCCCGGCAATGATGATATCAATACTATTATTAGGAAGGCCTGAATCTTCCGCCGAACCGGAAACTATAGTTAAGTTTTGATAGCTTCCGTATATTTCATTGCATGCTTCACGCATGGCTTCGTTGGGCTCGATAGCGTAAGTGGCATTTCCGTTCTTTAAAAATAATTCTGTAAGAAAACCAGTGCCAGCGCCAATGTCAGCAACAATAGATTCTTGTTTCAAACCAATTTCTTTTTCAAGAATGTCAATAACTTCAGCCGGATACTTCGGCCTGTATTTTATATAATCTGCAACGCGGTTGGAGAAACGTTGTTTAGAATCTGTCATAATAATATTTATAATTTTTCAATGATCATAGCGCTGGCACCTCCGCCGCCATTGCAAATTCCGGCAGCGCCATATGTAGCTTTTTGCTGTTGTAAAATATGGATCAGCGTTACGATAATCCTTGCGCCGCTGGCTCTAAAGGATGGCCCAGCGAAACCGCGCCACCGTTCACATTTACTTTTGCAGGATCAAGTTTAAGGCGTTTTGTATTTTCAATACCCACAACACTGAATGCTTCATTCAATTCCCAAAAATCAATATCCTCCATTTTTACGCCGGCTTTGGCAATTGCTTTAGGTATTGCAATGGATGGGGTAGTGGTAAACCATTCGGGCGCCTGCTCTGCATCTGCGTATGACAAAATTTTAGCAATAGGTTTTAAGTCGAGTTCTTCTGCCTTTGCCCGGCTCATTAATATCAATGCCGCTGCGCCATCATTCATTGTGCTTGCGTTAGCGGCTGTTACTGTTCCATCTTTTTTAAATGCAGGGTTTAAAGCGGGTATCTTATCAAATTTTACATTGAAGGGTTCTTCATCTTTATCAAAAATGATGGGTTCACCTTTTCTTTGAGGAATGGTCACCGGTGTTATTTCATTATTAAATTTTCCTTCATTCCATGCCGCCTGGCTGCGCTGATAACTTTCGATAGCAAAAGCATCCTGCGCTTCGCGACTGATATTGCATTCGCTGGCGCAAAGTTCGGCTGCAATGCCCATTGCATTTCCATCATATACATCGGTAAGTCCGTCTTTAGCAAGGCCGTCAATTAAGTTCGTATTACCATATTTATTTCCCCATCTTAAATTGCCCACATAAAAAGGTACATTGCTCATGCTTTCCATACCGCCTGCCACAACGATTTGTGCATCTCCCAACAAAATACTTTGTGCGCCCTGCGCAATAGATTTCATGCCACTAGCACAAACTTTATTAACGGTGGTACAATTTACTTCATTTGGCAAACCCGCAAATTTTGCTGCTTGTCTTGCGGGAGCTTGTCCCAAATTAGCCTGTAACACGCATCCCATCAATACTTCATCTATTTGATGTGGCTGAATGCCGGCTTTTTCAACTGCGGCTTTTATAGCGATAGATCCCAGTTGTGTTGCTGAAAAATCTTTTAAGGCTCCGCCAAAACTTCCCATAGGTGTGCGAATAGCAGAAATAATGTAGACTTCTTGTTTGTTCATATAGCTATTTTATCCTACAAATGTAGTTTTCTTTTTGTGGTTATTGATATGAAGCAACTGCATCTGATATTTTTTGATCTTATGCATTCTCTTATTAAATATTGCTGGCTATCTTTAAGTAATGCAGCATATTTCATTGTATATGATGTCTCTTTTATATGTATTAGCTGGAGTCAATCATTTTTGGCATCCACGGACGTATGAGAAAATAATGCCGCCGTGGGTGAAATGGCATAAACAGGTAGTAATCATTAGTGGTATTTTTGAAATAGTACTAGGATTACTGTTATTAATTCCTTTTTTACAAAGTTTTGCGGCGTGGGGAATTATCCTTTTATTAATATTAATTTTCCCTGCTAATATTCAAATGATGCTAAATTATAAAGCTTCAAAAAATACAAAATTTTGGATGACTATTGTGCGGTTACCTTTGCAAATTGTATTGATATGGTGGGCTTATACCTTTACAAAGTAGGCCGGGATTTAATTTTATGTTGAATAAGCGAACAGATTCGAAGCGTTAAGTATCATCATTATTATAATCGAAATATAGTTCTATAAAGCCTTTGTGAATATTATCTTTGATTTTAAATCCATGTTATGAAGTTATTTTATTTGTTTTTAATTGTAACCATATTAAGCGGTTTTACCGGGCACTTGAATGAAAAAGATCCGAAAGCGCAGGCATCAATTACTACCGGTGCTGATCAAACTAATTTATATGTGGATTATCTGAAAGGTAAAAGGGTAGCGGTTATGGCAAATCCTACAACCATTATCGGTAAGAAACATTTGGTAGATAGCCTTCAGTCTTTGGGTATAAATATTGTAAAAGTATTTGGACCAGAACATGGCTTTCGCGGTAACGCCAGTGCTGGTGTAAAAGTAAAGGATGAAAAAGATCGAGAGACGGGTATTCCAATAATATCACTGTATGGTGGTAAGAACAAACCCAGCAAACAGGATATGGCTGATATAGATGTGCTGATTTATGACTTGCAGGATGTGGGTGTACGTTTTTATACAAATATCAATGCATTGTCCCGTTTGATGGAAGCTTGCTCCGAAAGCGACAAAGAAATGCTGATACTGGATCGCCCTAATCCTAATGCTTACCTGATTGATGGGCCTGTATTGGATATGAAATATAAATCGGGTATTGGAATGTTCCCATTGCCAATGTCGCATGGTTTGACGGTCGCTGAGTTTGCACAAATGGCCAACGGCGAAGGCTGGCTAACTAATAAAGTGAAATGCAAATTGAAGATTATAAAAGTTGCCAATTATACGCATGATATGCCTTATGTGTTGCCGGTAAAGCCATCACCAAATTTAAATACGCAGCAGGCAATTATGCTTTATCCGTCTACTTGTATGTTTGAGGGGATTTATTTGAATCATGGCCGTGGTACGCAATTTCCATTTACCGTTCTTGGTAGTCCCGAACTTAAAGGGAAATATTCATTTTCTTTCACGCCGCGCTCCATTAAAGGCATGTCAGAAACGCCTATTTTTATGAACCAGGTTTGTTATGGTTTGGATTTACGTAATTATGATGTGGAGCAATTGCGCAAGAGCGGAAAGATTAATTTGAAATGGATTATGGAATTGTATAAAGCGCATCCTCATAAAGAAAAATTTTTCAATTCGAAATTAAGTAAGGAGATGAATAATATTGAAATACAGATCGGCTCTGGTTTATTTCGCCAACAAATCATTGATGGTAAATCTGAAGCAGAAATACGTGCGTCGTGGGAGCCAGGGCTGAGTGAATATAAAAAGATGCGTAAGAAATATTTACTTTATCCTTAAGGGCGGATCTTATTTCCATATCACTTTTCCTTTCCATTTATTGCTGCGCATATACAGCCATGCCAAAATGAATGTTACAAACCAGTAAATGAATTCACTGGCCCAGGCCATAACAAGCGATAATTGTAAGACTTCAAGTACTATATAAATATAGATAGTGTAGACAATGATAGATACAATTTCTATTCTTAAATTAACTTTAGTATTACCCGTTCCGGTAATGCTGTTAAGCCACACAACGGCTATTGACATCATTACAAGGCAAACAGAAATAGTTCGTACTACCGGTATGGCATCAGCAATAAAACTTTCATCAACACCATAAATACTTAGAAAAATTCTTGGAAAAAGATTGAGCGTGAGGCATAATATGGCAATTGTAAAAACGCTTAGCCTTACGATTTTCTTAATAAGATATAAAACATCATCCTGACGGTTTTGCCCGATAATATTACTTACCATCATATTAGTTGTATTGGCGTAAGACCAGGTAAAAATACCAAAGACGGCAAAAATATTTCGCATAGTGTTACTTATCGCCAGCTTTCTTTCTCCGTGATGTTCTATCAATACATAGAATAATAACCAAGAGCTTACACTTAATACAAATTGTAATACCAAAGGTAGTGACTGATGAAAGATGACCTTGATCGTTTGTGCGTCAATTGATTTATGAGTGAATAAAGAAAATCTGCTTACAAAACCTTTTCTAAAGATTATCGAGAATACGATTATGGCGCCAGTAATTTCTGCCAGTATAGATGCATATGCAGCTCCATTAAAACCTAGTGCGGGAAAGCCTAGCTTTCCAAATATTAGCGTGTAGTCAAAAAATATGTTGACGAGAGCCTCTGCAATAAATCCAAATTTTAAGTATTTACTATTGTTGCTGCCAACTAAAAGTGCATTCCCCATTTGAAAGATATACAGAAATGGCAGTCCCCAAGCTCTTATTTTTAAAAAAGAAACAGCCTCATTCAGAACCACAGAACTTTTCAGTACCGAGGATAAAAAAACTTCAACAAGCAAATAGTTAATTCCTATAATGAAGAAAGAAAATAATAATGCTATATAGATCGATTGTAAGAAAAGGCGACCTATTTCCTTAGGCCTGTTTTCTCCTGCCCGTCTGGCGATCAAAGCCTGTAAACCACTGTTAAGGCCATTTCCTACGAGTGCAAATACTAAATAATATACACCAGCTATGCCGGCTGTTCCTAATTCAGATTCTCCTAAGTGACTCAAAAATACCGTGTTGGCAATGAAGTTCAGCTGAGGTATCATCATTGCTAATGCAATAGGTGCAGCAATCTTAAGAATTTGCCTGTTGCTGATACCTACCTGTAAGTTTTCCAATTGGTTTGTGGCTATCATAAAAAAGAAACGGATGTCAAAAGTCGTGAATCCATTGTTAATATTCGTATTCAATATTCAATTTTAAATATGATATTTGTCGTTGTGCTAAACCAGTACTTAATTTGCCTGGTTAGGTAGTTTATCAGCCATGCCATATTATAAAATATAGCAGAATTGATTAGCTGGATCATACAAAGCTGAATCCAACAAAAAGTAAAAGAAATTAAAGAATAGTTATTTTGCAAGAACAGTTTAATATTTCAACACAAGAAGAGGTCGTTCCTCAGGAAACCCATCTGGCCATACAGGTTGGCGGAAATTATATGAGTTTCTGTATTTATAGTCCCGATGAAAAACGGTTACTACAACTTAAAAGGTACGGATTGAAAAGTTTGTCCACCGAAAATCTGGATGAAATAATTGCTCGAAATCTAATGCTGCAAGGTAGCTTTGAAAGGATAGTAACGGCTTTGGATTTTGGCTTTAACACATTATTGCCCGCTGAAATGGATGATGCAGACACAACAGCTCTAATGTATTTAGAGCATGCAGATCAACAAGATCACGTAATTACAGAGCGGATCCCTAAAAGAGATATAACTAATATTTATACAGTACCTCCCAACGTATTGACATGGATGGTGGGCAACTTTCCGTCATCAGCGTATTTGCATGCGCATACTGTACAAATAGCATCTGTTACTAATGCCCCGGAAACAGGGTTGTTGAAAGTAAATTTTTCTGAAAGCATGTTTACTGTTGTGGCATTTAAAAATGACACGATATTATTGGCAAAGACTTATCAATATAAGTCGCCGGCGGATGTGGTTTTTTATCTGCTTAAAATATGCGAAGTGTTTGGTTTTGTTCAGCAGCAGGTTGCTTTGCAATTATCGGGCTTGATTGATGTTAGTTCCAGGTTATATAAAGAGATATATGACTATTTTCTTGACACATCTCTGAAGCAGGCAGATTGGATTGATAACACCTCTGAAACACCATCACATTATTTCACTTCACTTAATGAATTAGCGGTATGCGAATTATTTCAGGAAGTTTAGGTGGCCGTAGAATACATCCGCCTGGGAAAATGCCTTACACACGCCCGACGACGGATGTGGCAAAAGAAGGATTGTTCAATACTTTGCAGCATCGGATCGACTTTGAAGGCATGAAAACACTTGATCTTTTCGGTGGTACGGGAAGTATTAGTTATGAGCTGTCGAGTAGGGGAGCAGAAGATCTGACCATTGTCGAAAAAGATCATCAGATGTTTGATTTTATTAAAAAAACGGCTACGGCATTAAAGATCGAAAACATCCGGTTTATAAAAATGGATGTTTTTAAATTCCTTCAAGGGCATCATCAACAATACGATTTTATTTTTGCTGGGCCGCCCTATGCGCTAACAGAAATTGATGAATTGCCTCGAATAATTGTGAAGCAAAATCTTTTAGCGCCCGATGGATTGTTTGTGCTGGAACATACACCCAGGAACGATTACAAGGAATTCGAAAAATACAGTTTTGAAAAGAATTACGGCACCACTATTTTTTCGGTTTTTAGTAACCCAGCTCCATAAAGAGTGAATGAGTAACAGGTTGATAAGTTGAAAGAATAATTAGCCAATGTGATGATGTGATAATGGTTTCAGGGTTAAACGTTGAATATTGAGCATTGATTGTTGAATATTGATTATTTATAATTCCTGTAATCCTTATAATCCTACAAATCGTGGTTCAGACAATAACGAAGAATATGTAGGATGAGCTATATTCCACAAATAAACTGTGCGACGCAACGAAGCTGCTATCTGTTTATTGCTTGTTTAATAAAGTTTCTTATTTATAATTTCTATTACTTTTGATAATGAACCAAATAAAATTCCCTTTTAGGGGTTAGGGTATATGAAAAAATCAGAAGCCAGAAAAATATTCACAGAAAAGCGAAAGACAGCAACCGAGCAACAGAGAAACAAATGGGATGACCTGATCCTCATCCGTTTTCAAACTTTACCGATACCAGATCTTAATGTTTTATTTACTTATGCGGCAATGGAAACAGAAGTAAATACAGATGCGATTGTTGATTATTTACATTTTCGAAACCCTGCATTACAAGTAGCTTATCCTGTTTGTGATTTTGATACATATACCATGCAGGCGATTGCTTCAACTATCGATACGCCGTTTATCAAAAACAGATACGGAACACCTGAGCCACGAATGGACAATGCGGAAGTCATGCCATCACAATCTATTGATGTTGTTATTATTCCTCTGCTATGTTTCGATAAAGATGGTTATAGAGTGGGTTATGGTAAGGGCTTTTATGATAAATTCCTTGCAGATACGCGTGAGGATGTTATAAAAATCGGGTTAAGCTACTATGAACCAATTGATAAAATTGAAGATCGCAGCGAATTTGACGTACCTTTAAACTATTGTGTCACTCCCGAAAGGACGTATGAGTTTTAGCGATATAATAAAGAAGAAACATTTTTTATTGATTCCGTTTTCCTGGTTGTATAAATTTGGTGTTTACATATATCACAAATTATACGATCTCGGCTTACTTAAATCATACAAGCCTTCAATACCCACCATTTGTGTAGGCAATTTGTCTGTAGGTGGAACTGGTAAGTCGCCGATGGTTGAGTATATTGTATCGTTGTTAACCAGTAAATATTGCGTGGGGGTTATTAGCAGAGGTTATCGCAGAAAAACAAAAGGTTATGTATTGGCAAATGCTGATACAACGGCCAATGATATTGGAGATGAACCCATGCAGTTTCATCAAAAATTTCCTGATGTTTGCATTGCCGTTGGCGAGAAACGAGCAGAAGCGATAGCAAAGTTGCTTCAACAAAAAAAGGAAACCGATATTATTGTTTTAGATGATGCGTTTCAGCATCGAGCTGTTACTGCAGATTTGAATATTCTTCTTACCGAATACACAAATCCTTTTCCCAACGACTGGTATTTGCCTGCAGGATCACTTCGTGATCTTAAGTCCAACTATAAGCGTGCTCATATTATTGTGATAACAAAATGTGATCCTAATCTTTCAAAACCAGGAAAAGATAAAATGATACAATCCATTAAACCTTTCTCTTATCAGAAGATTTTTTTGCTTCTATCGATTACGGTATCCCCTATAATATTTTTACTGGTGTTCGCTCGGGTCTGGAAGATTTAGGCCAAATAGTGTTGGTTACAGGAATCGCCAATCCGCAACCCTTAATAGATTATTTAAAAAGCAGGCATAATGTTGTGGCGTATCTGACATTTCCTGATCATCACAATTTTTCTGAAACGGATATTGGCGATATATTAGAAACATATCATAGCAGTTCTCTTCATAATTATACCATTTTAACAACTGAAAAAGATGCTATGCGGTTAAGAGAATGGCCGAAATTGGCTGCCATTCCAGTGTTCGCGCTGCCGATAGCGCATCGAATTTTATTTGGAGAAAAAGTTATTTTGAGGAAAGTATATACAAAGTATTTAAAGACATATAAAAAGTACAATTAGAACGCTAAATTCTTCTTAATCAGATTTGTTATAAGAGCATGGCAAGAATGTTGATATATAATAATTTGCAGATTAAAAAATGCTGTAGATATAAAAACTAAGGAATGAGTAAAAGTAATAAACCCAGAAAAAGGACCAAAGAACAAAAGCAGACGAAACGTACTAAGCGTGACGAAGAAAATACACTAAAAGGACGTTTAGATGTGACAAGATCAGGCCGTGGCTTTGTAATTGTAGAAGGATTGGAGGAAGATGTAATGATTGCTCCGGATGGATTAAAAAATGCCATGGACGGTGATACGGTGCGAGTAAAGTTGATAAGTGGCTATGAAGGAAGGCCAAAGGGCAAGATAACAGAGATTGTACAAAGAAAGCGGACGGAATTTATAGGCAAAGTACAGATGAATAAAAGTTTTGCCTTTATTCTTGGAGATAGAGAAAAAATATACCTGATTTATACGTTGGGGAAGAAAACCTTAATGGCGCCAAAGATGGTGAGACTGTTGTAGCCCGTATTCTTGAATGGGGTGGCGAAGGGAAGAAACCTTCGGCTACCATTGTTTCGGTAATGAGCGGAGATGATGCTGCGGATGAAGCTATGAAAAGCATCATGCTTGAAAATGGCTTTGCGCTTAGTTTTTCGGATGACGCACTTGAAACAGCTGCCAGGATACCAGAAGAAATCACGAAAGAAAATATAAGTAAAAGAAAAGACGTTCGTGGTGTACTAACGTTTACAATTGATCCGGCTGATGCCAAAGACTTTGATGATGCGATTTCATATCGCAAATTGAAAAACGGTAATCATGAAATTGGTGTGCACATCGCCGATGTGAGCCATTTTGTGACGCCAGGTAATGCTTTGGATGACGAAGCTTACCAAAGAGCCACTTCCGTTTATTTACCGGACAGGGTAAATCCGATGTTACCCGAACATATTTCCAATGTGCTTTGTTCATTAAGACCTGATGAAGATAAACTTTGCTTTTCGGCTATTTTCCAGATAACAGATAAAGCAGAAGTAAAGCAATATTGGCTGGGCAAAACGGTAATTCATTCTAATAGAAGATATACCTACGAAGAAGCACAGGAAATTATAGAAACAGGCGAGGGTGATCATGCTGAAGTAATAAAAACAGTAAATGAAATTTCGCAAACTTTTCGTAAATACAGGTTTGACGAAGGTGCTATCAATTTTAATTCAACCGAAGTTCGTTTTAAGTTGGATGAGAAAGGGAACCCTATTGGCATCGTTTTAAAAGAAAGCAAAGAAGCGCACCAGCTCATTGAAGAATTAATGTTGCTGGCCAACCGTTATGTAGCGCGCCATGTTTCAAAAGTTAAGATCAATAATAAATCGATACCTTTTCCATACCGTATTCACGATACGCCAGACGAGGAAAAGCTAAAACCTTTTATAGCTTTTGCAAATAAGTTCGGATATAAGTTTGATATATCAAGCGCCGAAGCAATCGCCGCTTCTTTCAATAAATTATTAAAAGATGTAAAAGGCCGTCCGGAAGAAGCTGTGTTGCAGCAACTGGGCATTCGAACAATGGCCAAAGCAAAATATACAGAAAGCAATGTAGGACATTACGGGCTTGGTTTTGAGCATTATTGTCATTTTACTTCTCCTATCCGTCGATATCCGGATGTGATGGTACACCGTATTTTACAAGATATACTTGAAGATAATGTTAAGATAGATAAACGAATGGAGGAAAAGTGTAAACATTGTAGTGAAAGAGAACGGGCAGCCATGGATAGTGAGCGTTCTGCTAACAAATACAAGCAGGTGCAATACATGAGCAATTATGTTGGAGAGGAGTTTGATGCGATCGTAAGTGGTGTTTCTAAGTTTGGTTTTTGGGCTGAAACTGTGGATCATCTTTGCGAAGGATTGATTTCTATTACCAGTCTCGCTGAACATGATAGTTTTAAACACTTGGAAAGTGACTATGCTTTAATTGGGCATCGCACTGGAAAGAAATTTACAATGGGAGACAAGTTGCGTATCCGTGTAGTATCGGCAAATTTGGAAAAAAGACAACTGGATTATGAGTGGGTGGGGGAAGTTGAAAAGTTGAAAGATTGACGAGTTGATGAAGAAAGCGAGTGGAGAAATGACCAGTGCGAGAAGGAAGGATTTAAAGTTTGACATAATCTTTAAAATCATGGTTCAGAGTTCCTAATATTATAAGAGAAATGAGTAATGAGGTTTCGATAAATCAATTAATAAGTAAGTATGAAGATTTGCTTATTAATTATAAAAAAAATGTTGCGGGAAAGTTTGCAGCAGATGATTTGTTTGAATATAATGAAATATTATTCGCTGCCCATTCATGCGCTATCGAAGGGAACTCTTTTTCCGTCAATGACACTAAAGAATTGAAAGAACATGGCTTGAAGTTAAAGTTGCACAATAAATCCATGTTGGAAGCTTACGAAATTTTGGATCATTTCAAAGCATACGAGTTTGTTTTTACTCAGCTTCATTTGCCTTTATCCGAAGAATTGCTGATTCAGGTACATTCCATTCTTCTGGAAAATACGATCCGTTATACCAAAAATTATGAACCGGGTGAGTACACCAAAACCCAAATGGCTGCGGGGGATACTATTTTTCCAGATCATGAAACAAGTATCAAAAACCTGCCTCAGTTAATGTTTCAAACTCAACAGGCAATAGAAGAAAATAAAATTCATCCTTTAATAGTTAGTGCAAAATTTCATAAATACTTTATCTATCTTCATCCTTTCCCCGATGGTAATGGTCGCATCGCAAGAATGTTCTCTAATTTTATTTTGGCTAAGTTCAACCATCCTATATTAATCATTACAAATGATCAAAAAGAGCTATATATTGAAGTATTGAAGTTTTCTCATAAGCATAATGACATGGATATAATGGCTACGTTTTTTATTAACACTTCCATAAAGAGAATGGAAAACGAACTTCAGGAGATTGATTTTACCAATTCTGCATCAAGATCAAAGGGAGGAACGCTTGGTTTTGTATTTTGATAAAAGGAAGAAAAATATTTTCAAAAAAACAGCATTTTCTGTCCAATTCTGTTAAGGTCAATTGTTATACTATTTTAAACAATTAAACTTTTAAGAATGGAACAAAGAATCAACTTCTTCCAAAAAGGAAGAAACGCAATGCAGTCACTTTCTGCAATTGCTGCCCATCTTGGTAAATCGGATATTCAAAAGAACATATTACATCTTATCTACTATCGGGTATCGCAAATAAACGGCTGCGCTTACTGCCTTGATATGCATTCTAAAGATTTGCTGGCAACAGGCGAAACAGCGCAAAGGCTTTTAGTGCTGGATGCATGGAGAGAAGCACCTTTTTATTCGGATAAAGAACGAGCTGCTTTAGCTTGGGCAGAAGCACTTACGCAGTTAAAAGGTGGATTAGTGGCGGAAGAAATATATACTGACGTCAAAAATCATTTTTCCGAAGAGGAGATTATTGATCTTACACTTGCGATTACAACCATCAACACTTATAATCGTTTTAATATTGCCTTTGGCGCCGCTGTTGGAACGTACAAGGTTGGGCAATTCGCTTTAAACTAAAATAGTTTTTTTCAATTTTAAAATTTTAACCATGAACGATTTTTTATTCATATTCAGAAGAGATGAAAACGACATTCCTAAGCTTTCACCCGAGCAAATGCAGGAAGATACTCAAAAGTGGATTGATTGGATCGGTGGAATTGCTGCTCAAAATAAGCTCAATAACCGTGGTAACAGATTGGAGAGAACTGGTAAAGTTGTTAAGGCTGACAATATGATTACTGATGGGCCTTATATGGAATTGAAAGAAGCAATTGGCGGATATATAGTTGTTACAGCAGAATCACTTGATGAGGCAGCAGAACTTGCAAAAGGATGCCCCATTTTTAACTATAAGGGCAATGTAGAAGTTAGAGAAATTAAAGCTATGTAATGCAGCAACAGGAGCTGATACCTCATTTATTCAGAACAGAGTACAGAAAAATAGTAGCTGTACTCTGTTCTTTATTTGGGTTACAACATATTGAAACTGCTGAAGATTTGGTTAGTGATACTTTTCTGTCAGCTGCTGAATTATGGGGACAGAAAGGAGTACCTGAAAATCCTGCGGCATGGTTATATACTGTTGCTAAAAACAAAACCAAAAATCACCTTCGGCGCGTTGCGAATTTCGACAAAAAAATTTCAAAAGAATTAAGTAATGAAGGTGTTGCTGAAATTGAACTGGACTTATCAGAAGAGAATATTAATGATAGCCAGCTTGCGATGATGTTCGCTGTTTGTGATCCTTCAGTTGCTAAAGAAGCACAGGTGGCACTCGCACTAAATTTGCTTTGCGGATTTGATGCGCAAGAAATTGCAGATGCATTTTTAACAAATAAAGATGTTGTTTACAAAAGGATTCAGCGCGCCAAAGAAAAATTAAGAAGCGAAAATATTAGCCTCGCATATCCTACTGTGAATGAAATAAGCACACGCATGGATTCAGTTTTGTCAACGATCTATTTACTATTTAATGAAGGTTACTATTCTTCGTCCCAAAATAGTGTATTGCGTAAAGACCTTTGCTGGGAAGCCATGCGGCTGTGTTATTTACTGGTGTCTAATGATATCGCAAATACTACATCTGCTAACGCTTTGCTTTCTTTAATGTGTTTTCACGCTTCCAGATTTGAAGCAAGACTAAACGAACATGGCGAATTGATTTTATATAAAGATCAGGACACCAGTTTATGGAATGAAGAATTGATTGTGAAAGGCCGCTATTATCTTAAAATAGCTTTCGCGGATGGGGATTTATCAAAATATCATTTTGAAGCTGCTATTGCCAGCTGGCATACTATTAAAGAAGACTCGCCTGAAAAATGGGCAACCGTTTTACAATTATATGATCAGCTTTTGCAGTTAGAATATTCACCTATGGCCGCGTTCAATAGAATCTATGTATTATCTAAAGTTCGTGGAAAACAGCAGGCAATTGAGGAGGCTGAACAACTGAATATTGTTAAAAATCATTTCTATTATACTTTATTAGGAAAACTTCATGAAGGAATAGATGATACATTAGCATTATCATATTTTAAAACGGCGCTCACGCTGGCTATTACTGATCCTGAAAAGAAGCTGATAATGGCGCATATGCATGAACTTGCAGAATGAATAGTATAATTGTGCTTTAGACTCCCTTAATGAATCAGAAAACCCTGATCAAAAGCCGGTTTTTGTCAGCTTCTAAATTCATTCTTCCATTCGTGCCGATTTTTCTATTTTTGGCGCATGCAATCATTTGAGGAATTATCGAAGAAGTTTTCTGATCATTTTAACCGTTCTCATTTTCCGGAGCAACCGTCAACTCTATATGAACCTAATAATTATTTTTTATCGTTAGGTGGAAAGCGGTTCAGGCCGGTTTTATGTTTGATGGCCAGTGAATTGTTTGGCGACATACATCCCGACTCCTGGCACGTAGCTACCGCGATTGAACTCTTCCATAATTTTACTTTGATACACGATGATATTATGGACAAAGCGCCATTACGGCGAGGTAAACCAACCGTGCATAATAAATATAATGAAAGCACAGCCATACTTGCCGGAGATGTAATGCTGGTAAAAGCTTATGATTACATCAACAGGCTAAATCCTGAATATATATCAAGAATATTAGACCTATTCAACAAAACAGCAGCAGAAGTATGCGAAGGGCAGCAACTGGATATGGATTATGAAAACCGTGATAAGGTGTCTTTCGATGAATATCTGCATATGATCACTTTAAAAACATCCGTATTGTTGGCTGCTAGTTTACAAATGGGCGGGATCTTAGGTGGCGGAAGCCTTGGCAATCTGGCCTTACTATACGAGGCTGGTAAAAAAATCGGGCTTGCTTTTCAAATGCAGGATGATTATTTAGACGCGTTTGGTGATCCGGAAAAATTTGGTAAACAACCAGGTGGCGATATATTGGCAAATAAAAAAACTTTTTTGTTGATACAGGCCTTGGAAGTGGCTAATGAAGCTCAACAACAGGAATTTAATGAACTGCTAAAAAGTAATTCAGGTGATAAAGTTTCCCGCGTGTTACAACTTTATCGTGATTGTAAAATTGGTGAATGGGCCAGAGCACAAAAGGATTTGTTTCTAAATCAGGCTTTAGGATATATCGACGAGATAGCCGTTGTCGCTAAAAGAAAGCAGCCTTTAAAAGATTTAGCTCAGTTGTTAGTAAAGAGAGATTATTGAGAGCGAATGGTGAATTTTTAATTATCGTACATCCGAAATCAGACATCATAAATCATAAATCGTCCCATGTCTATACTGCGAAAAAGAAAATTGAAACCATTTTAAAAGATGCGGAAGAAGGCTTTGGTGATGGCCATGATGCCGGACTGAAAAAAATATTGGGCGTAAAAGATCTTACTTTTTTAGGCATAGCCGCAGTTGTTGGTGCCGGTATTTTTTCAACCATTGGTGGCGCTGCTTTTAATGGAGGGCCTGGCGTATCAGTGTTGTTCATCATTACAGCCATCACCTGCGGTTTCTCTGCACTTTGCTATGCTGAATTTGCAAGCAGAGTTCCTGTTTCGGGCAGTGCTTATACATATTCTTATGTAAGTTTTGGAGAACTGGTAGCCTGGATCATAGGCTGGGCCTTGATTTTAGAATACGCCATTGGCAATATTGTGGTAGCTATTTCATGGAGCGGCTATTTTAATAATCTGCTGGAACATGTTTTTCATATACATCTTCCTGACTGGATGCTGGTAGATCCGCAAACGGCAATAGCAGCCTATACAAAAGCAAGTTCCGAACTGGCGGCCAATGCCTCACTTACAGCACAACAAATAAAAGATTACAACTTTGCTGTTACTGCTTACAATGAAGCACCACGTATTGGCGATACTCCAATATTCTTTAATATTCCAGCCTTCGTTATAGTTTGCCTGGTAACCTGGCTGGCTTACATCGGAATAAAAGAAAGTAAGCAGTCGGCCAACTTAATGGTTATTTTCAAAGTGGCCGTGATCATTTTTGTAATTATTGCAGGAGCTTTCTTCGTCGATACTAATAACTGGAAACCCTTTATGCCTAATGGTTTTGAAGGCGTATTAAAAGGTGTGTCGGCTGTATTCTACGCCTATATTGGTTTTGACGCCATATCTACAACTGCCGAAGAATGCAAAAATCCTCAACGGGATTTACCTCGGAGCATGATCTATTCGTTAATAATATGCACCGTTTTATATATTGCTATCGCGCTGGTGCTAACAGGCATCGAGAATTATAGCAATTTTGATGGGGTTGATGATCCTTTGGCTTTTGTATTTGAAAAACGCGCACCGTGGATTGAAAAAATTATTTCCATTAGTGCTGTTGTTGCAACAACTTCTGTGCTGTTGGTTTTTCAAATCGGGCAGCCAAGAATATGGATGAGCATGAGCCGTGACGGCTTGTTACCTAAAGTATTTCAAAAAATTCATCCTAAATATCAAACGCCTTCATTTGCAACAATTATCACTGGCGTTATTGTGGGCATCGGTGCGCTTTTCCTGCAAAGCGGCTTGGTTACTGATCTTACCAGCATAGGTACTTTGTTTGCTTTTATATTGGTTTGTGGCGGGGTGTTGCTGTTGCCTCCGCTTCCGAAACAGAAAGGCAAATTTAAAATTCCATATATCAACGCCGGTTTATTGTACCGGGTTTGTATGTGCTGTTTATTTATTTTTTCTGGGACAGATTATATGCAGCAGTTACTAATATCGGCGCAGAGGCTTATCCTGAGATATTATTTTTAATTTTTCTTGCTATTGCTTTAATCATTACTATTAAAACAATTGCCAATCAATATTCTTTAATTCCGGTTTTGGGCGTGCTTTCGTGCATGTATCTTCTTATCGAAATACCAGCGGTAAGCTGGTTTTGGTTTTTTATCTGGATGGTTGTAGGATTATTTATTTATTTTTTATACGGCTATCGGCATAGCAAATTAGCAGTAGACAAAAAAGATATTATTTAAGAATATTATTTAGTCAACCGTAAATATAGGGCGTCAGTATTGCCACGCTCGGTTGATTTGTGGTGCATTTGGCCCGCCCGGATGACCGGTCGGACGGGCATCCTACATAAACGACGTTATTCTAAGTTTAACACTCAACATCCAATATTTTACATTTTTATATCAATATACCTAACTTTATGAGACAGGGTAAAATAATAAGATGAGTATTAATAACGATTTTATAGAACTTGCCAACTCACCCAAATTCAATTTCTTTTTATTGCGAAAGCTACCTTCAGCGTACTTCAGTGGTGTTCGCATAAAAGAAATTACCAAGGAGTCGTGCAGCGTAACAGTTCCTTTTAAATGGTTTAGTCAAAATCCGTTCAGGTCTACTTATTTTGCTTGCCTTGCAATGGCTGCAGAGTTAAGTACAGGTGCTTTAGCAATGGCAAATGTTTATAAGCAAAAGCCGGGCGTCTCAATGCTTGTAGTAAAAATGGAGGCTGAATATTTTAAGAAAGCGGTTGGTACAACTACGTTTACATGTTTAAATGGAAATGAGTTTGCAAATACCGTTTCTGCAGCCGTTATTAGCCGCGAAGCTCAAATCTTAACAGCGCGTTCAGAAGGCAGGAATGAGCAAGGCGACCTGGTTGCGGTTTTTACAGTAACGTGGTCATTCAAAGCTAAAGCGAGCTGACATAATTATTTCGAATAGCTTTTAAGCAAGTTTTCTATTTTGGTTTTAAACATAGCCATCTCGTCATTTTGTTGATGAATGAAGCTATTGCTATCAAAAGATCCTAACACCATTTCCATTTCTTCCTTGGTGTCGTACACCATATTTTTAAAAGAATTTTTATAATCTTTTTCTTTAGATGTGTACACAACTTTAGTGATCCATTCCTTTGTTTCAAGTGTTTGTTCAAAGAACGCTTTTAAAAAGGCGTTGTCAATATCACCAACTTGCGTGCCTGTGAGATTGTGCAAAATAGAAAGTGCATGTGCCGTCTTTTGTTCATTGTACAGTTTAGCTTCCTGCAAATAAAAGGCATGTATTTCAGTCCAGGTTTTGATTTGTTTGGTTCTGATTTTTTCTAACAAATCATCTAAACTATTTTCAGCAATCAATTGTCCTCCAACGTTTTTCCATTCAGTTGAGTTGTTATGAAAATTATAACGCTGAACAAGTTCTTTTAGATTGTCACTGTTGTTATTTTCAAAATAATTTGCCAAATCGCTGCCAATATAAAATAGGAGCATTTTTTTATAAGCATTGAAACTTTCCTGAACTTTAATAATCTGAACAGGTCTTTTTGAATTTTCAAATCCACTGGCCAGAACATTCAATTTGCTTATTGCTGGAGATTCATGTTCCAAAAGAGAATGTCCTTTTTTAATATAATCTGCATCGCTGCCGATCATTTTATTGGCTTTGTAAAAAGCTTTGCCAGCGAACTGTTCTAATAATCGCAGAGACTTATACATTTCATTGACTGTATCTGGAGCGAGACAGTCAAATTCCAATCTTTGTAATTTCTCTATTCTTTTATCCCTGTCAGCAAACTTGCGTTCATTTCTTTGAATTGCATACATATTGTACATGAACCAATACGCAGGCATAATTACCAGTTTATTATTTTGCTCATCATTACTGATAAGTGAAAAAGGAAATGGTATATCCAACTCGGCCGGATAATTTCCTTTGGCGATCATTGTAAAAGAAGCAAAGCGTGAATTGTGTTTTAAACTAACACATAGGCCTGGCCAAAATCCACGACCAGCCTGTATTTCACCGTCTGCGCCTCTTGAATTATGATTAGACCCGATAGTGGCACCGGCTGCCATATTGCTTTGCCCCATTACTAAAGCTGCGCATAAAAACGAATTATTATGATGTTGCTCGTGTGCCGGAAAAATAAGTGAGTTTAATACCTCGCAACAAGAAACTGTAGCATTTTCTCCTAGATATGAGTTAATCAACCTGGCCCCGTATTTCAACTGTGAAAAAGGTGCAAGAATAAATCGTACAGCTTTTACGCCGTAGAAAGCGCGGCTGCCTACACCCATAATTCCATTTACCATTTCACAACCTTCGCCAATTTGAGATCTTGCTTTGTCGTTAGAGTTGATCGTTAGGTTCTTCAGTTTGCTGGCACCTTTAATATAACCGTCGGTACCAATTTTTACATCTTTAATAATATGAGTATTCTTGATCACCGTTCTCTTACCAACCGTTCCATAATACCCATGCAGCGCGTCAAATTGCTGTTCGGTGAATTGTTGAAAAGCATTCATTAATTGTTGATCACCGCGGTATTTCGTCCATAACCATGCGTCGCCGGCGAGCATTCCGTCAAAAGGCAAAACCTTTCTGCCTGCATTCTCATTGCATAATTCCAGCCATATTCGTACGTTCTCATTTTCTCCTTCCTTAAGAATTCCATTACCGAATTTTGCATGAGAAGTGCAACTCATTTCGTTGACATTAGCAATGATTACATCTTCATCAATAATATAATGCGCCAGAAATTTTACATTTGAAATTGAAACATGATCACCTATGTCACAGCTTACGATCTGGCTGTGATACAATCCCACAGGAAACTTCACTTCACTGAATTCCAAAAAGTATTGTTCTAATTTTCCGATACGAACCAGTCCGTAAAAAGTACATTCTTCTATCAGATGTATATCAATGCCATCACGCACTAATACATCATCCCAATTGGTTGAGCGGTTTCTATTCGATTGAAGAATGGTGATTTCCTGTTTTGTTAATGGCCTGTAATCTGTTGCCGGATTCTGTTGAAACCGAAGATAATATTCGTCTTTTCCTGCTGGCAAAAATGCTGCAGGTATAAAATTATATCCTAATTGATCTGCCTTATGTTTCTTTATTTGGTTCATTTATTATTGATGATACATGATCGGAACGATGAAGTGTGCGACGCAATTACGCTGATAGTAGTACTGATGCTGGTTACAAAATAATATTACTCTACCGTTACGCTTTTAGCCAGATTGCGCGGCATATCTACATTACAGCCTTTTGCAACACCAATATAGTAAGATAGCAATTGGAGAGGAATCACATTGATTAAAGGCGCAATTACTTCATCGGCTTCGGGCACGATCATCACATCGTCGCAAATAGCTTTTGATGTTTCGTCGCCTTCGGTTATTACCGCCAGAAGTTTTCCTTTACGAGCCTTTATTTCCTGCATGTTGCTTACCACTTTTTCGTGATAAATATCTTTTGTGGCCACAAATACAACGGGAAGATTTTCATCCACCAAAGCGATAGGGCCGTGTTTCATTTCGGCAGCAGGATAACCTTCTGCATGTATGTAAGAAATTTCTTTAAGTTTTAATGCACCTTCTAAAGCGATGGCAAAATTATAACCGCGGCCAAGATATAAAAAGTCGCGTGCGTCTTTGTATTTCTCTGCAATAGATTTTATGTGTTCGTGATGGTTTAAAACCCACGCAGCCTTTTCAGGAACGGCATCCAGTTCGTTCAACAATTGGCGATAGCGATCATTGGAAATCGAGCCTTTCATATAACCGACTTTTAATGCAATCATCATAAGCACCGTAAGCTGGGCTGTAAATGCTTTTGTTGAAGCAACACCAATTTCCGGCCCCGCGTGTGTGTATGCTCCGGCATGCGATGCGCGTGCAATAGATGAACCAACCACGTTTACCACACCCAAAATGATAGCGCCTTTTTCTTTGGCACTTTCTATGGCAACCAAAGTATCAGCAGTTTCGCCACTTTGGCTGATGGCAATAATTACATCTCCTTTGTTGATAACGGGATTTCTATAACGGAACTCTGATGCATATTCTACTTCAACGTTGATGCGGCAAAGTTCTTCTATTATGTATTCGGCTACAAGTCCGGCATGCCAGCTTGTACCGCAGGCGATGATGACAATTCTGTTTGCATTAATGATTTGTTCAGCATATTGTTGTACGCCCGCCATAGTAATGGTTCCAGCTGCTGCATCCAAACGGCCTCTTAAGCAATCGTAAATTGTTGTAGGCTGCTCAAAAATTTCTTTCAGCATGAAATGATCGTAACCTCCCTTTTCAATAGCGGCCAGTTCAAGATCAAGCTTTTGAATGTATGGCGTTATTTTTTCATTTCCGAGGTTTTTTAAGATAAGTTCATCTGGCTTTATAATAGCCAGTTCATAATCGTTTACGTAAACAACTTCTTTCGTGTATTCCAGCATTGGAGAGGCGTCTGATCCCAGGAAATGTTCTCCTTTTCCTACACCTATAACCAACGGGCTGCCTTTTCGCGCTGCTATTATGGTATCGGGGTTTTCTTGCTCGATAAGCAGAATTACATAAGCACCGGTAACGCGTTTTAGCGCGATGCGAATTGCTTCTTCCAGAGAACAATCATTGTTTGTCTTAATTTCTTCTATGAAATTTAAAAGCACTTCCGTGTCGGTATCGCTCTTAAAAGTATATCCCTTTTTTGCTAATTCTGATTTTAGTTGTGCGTAATTTTCTATGATGCCATTATGTATCATGGCTATTTTTCCGCTTTTTGAATAATGCGGATGAGCGTTTCGATCGTTGGGTTCGCCGTGAGTCGCCCAACGCGTATGCCCAATTCCAGTTGTACTTGATACGTTGCTGGTGCCAACGCTATCTTCGAGATCTGCTACTTTACCTTTTTTCTTATAAACAGTAACCTGATCTTCTTGCTGAAGTGCTACACCTGCACTGTCGTAGCCGCGATATTCTAATCTTTTTAAACCTTTAATAATTATTGGATAAGCCTGTCTTTTACCCGTATAGCCTACAATTCCACACATGATTTTTATAATTTAAGGAAAGCGAAAATAAGGTTTTTAATGTTTTGCGCAACCGTTTGCGCAGACGCTCCACTTATAGAAAATGATTTTAACGCCCGATAGCATCAAATACAGTTCCAGTTTTAGCTTAAATAAATGAAATGTCAAAGTAAATTTTTCACGTAGAGAATGGATATAACGTTCCGGTCGACCAAAAAAATCGGTAGCGTAATTGAAAACAAAAAACCTATACGAATCAAAAGTTATAATAAAGTGCCTTTAAGTAACATAAAGGCAACAGAGAAGTAGATAATCAAACCAGTTACGTCAACTAAAGTTGCAACAAAAGGTGCTGAGCTAACTGCAGGATCGGCACCCATTTTTTTAATAGAATGGGAAGCATACTTCCTGACAAAGTTCCCCAAAGGACTACGCCTAACAAGGTTATGCCAAGTGTAAGTCCAAGTGGAAACCAATGCTCGCCATATAGGTTTGGTGTAATAAGGTGAAAAACATAAATCCGCAGAAATCCAATAATACCTAAAACCGTTCCCAGCAATAATCCGGAAATGATTTCGCGGCGCATAACACGCCACCAGTCTTTTATATAACTTCGCCAACGGCCATTGCCTGAATAACCAGTGTAGATGCCTGCGAGCCGCTATTCCCACCACTACTTATAATAAGAGGTATAAAGAGTGCTAATACTACAGCACGTGCAATTTCATCTTCGAAAAACGCCATTGCCGTTGCCGTAAGCATTTCTCCTAAAAACAGAATTACAAGCCAGGGCACACGCTTCTTAAAAAGCCTCAAAAGTGGTATATCCAGATAGGGTTCTTCGAATGCCTGCGTACCACCCATTTTTTGCATGTCTTCGCTATATTCTTCCTCCGCTACCCAAAGTATATCGTCAATGGTAACAATACCTAAAAGTTTGTTGCTTTCGCTAACAACCGGAAGTGCTACACGGTTGTTCATTTTAAAAATCTCGCTAGCCGTTTCCTGATCGTCATAAGCTTTCAACGAAATCACCCTTTCGTCCATCAGTTCTGAAACGGTGGTTTCTGGATCACTTAAAATAAACTCTCCAATTCTTATATCATCTAATAATTCGCCTGCTTTATTTATAACATAAATAACATTTATCGCTTCACTATTTTTTCCATATTTTCTGATAACATCAAATACCTCGGCTACTGTGTTGTGCGAATAAACATAGACATAGTCTGGGTTCATAAGCCGTCCGATACTATTTTCCGGATAGCCAAGGAGTGAAAGCGTTACTCTTCGCTCTTCAGGATCAAGTAATTTGATAAGCTCCCGTACTACATTTGCAGGAAGTTCTTCTAAAAAGTCGGTACGGTCATCAGCAGGAAGTTCGTTTAATAATGCAGCAGTATAACTGGGCGGAAGTTCCTGGATAATATTATTTTGTTCAGATACTTCCAGCAATTTAAAAACATTTACCGCCCGATGCACCGACATATTGGCGATGATCAAAGCTTCGTGCTCCGGAAATTCATAAACCAATTCAACAACATCACTGATATTCTGGTCATCAAGAAATTCTTTGATCTCCGATTTGTTACCAGATCCAAGTATTGGCTCAAACTGTGCTGAAATGGGTATTGTTCCTTCTTCCAATTGCATTCGCCAAACTTACAAGAAATTTTTCATCCATAAATTATACAAAGGATGGATGAAAAATTTCATAAGAAGTTCCTTTTGACTAAAATCAATAAAAAATACACAAAGGAAATTTACGAACTTCAATTGTGCATGAACGCTGTAAAAAATATTTTTTGATAAATTAATTCAATTAAGTCAGCTGTGTTGCTACTATTGAGCGAATTTGCGACGCTCCGTTTATTTGTGGTAATTCTATTAAGCAATAATAATACTTTTGGTAAAATAAAATAACTTGATAGCGCATTGTCTTTATATAGCAAATACTGATGAAATGGGACGAGGAGTTTTTACTTCTGAAGATATATCCAAAGGTTCCGTAATTGAAATTGCACCAGTTATTGTAATGTCTGCTAATGAAAGAAAATTTTTAGACAAGACCTTGTTACATGATTACATTTTCGAGTGGGGAGAAGACAGTTCACAATGTTGTATGGCCTTAGGCTGGGCTGCTGTTTATAATCATACTTATCAAAGTAACTGTAATTATGAGATGGATTATGAAAAGCACACCATTACTATCAAAACAGTTCGAAAGGTCAAGGCAGGAGAGGAGCTTTTTATAAATTATAGTGGAAGTTGGGATGCGACTAAAGCTGTTTGGTTCGACGCTAAATAATTTAGAAAAGCCTGCTATCCAACCCATATTGCCGGGTAGTTGCAATAGTTACTTTTTTGAAATCATTGTGAGCCGGGTTTAATAAGTAGTTGCTTTCTTCAGGAATAACGGCTGATGGTATTTTTAAAATAACATCAGATTTGGATTGCAAAAATTCATCACCAATATATTGTGTGTAATCACTGTCAACACTCCAGTTCTTTTTGAGAACCGATGTATCAATTTCAATAATTTCACTGTCTGGTACTTGTATTTCCACAAGGTGATAGGATGGGAGCAGCGGCGTAGCTGTTCTGTCATAGTTAACAACAATTTCCAAAACAGCAAGAGAAATATGCTGGGCGCAATAAAGCGCATACTGTCCTTTGCTATTCCAGCGGCCACCATATAAAAACGCGCCATAGCCAGATAAATCATCTTTAAATTCGGATCGAACGAGTCTGTAAATTGTCATTATGCAGATATACCGTGTTGAATTCTTCCTAATGTGTCTATTATTTCCTGAATGCCATTGTGGGTGTTTAATTTATTTTTGGCAATATCTCCGTTTAAAGAAAAGGGTTTGCTTTGCAACCATGTTTTAAAACCCTCTTTCCCGAACATTTCATTTCCCATATCAATCAATATTTCCAAAAGCAAGATGCGTTCTATTTGCAAGCCGTTAAAACCACCATCATCTTTTGCATAACGGTGCAAAGTACGTTCGCTCATAAAAAGCATATCAGCCCATTCGCCTAAAGTGAAAGCCCCTTTGTTTAAAATTTTTTTGAAATATTTGTAAGTAAAGTCTTTTACAAGTGTTTCTGCCTTACTGTATTTTGGCGTAATGTGATATACTACAGCAGGCTCTTCAAGCATGTTACTGATATTTGGGATATATTTTTTAATGCTCTTTTTCATATCATGTCATTTGTCACAAATATACATGTTTTTTGTCGTATTTTGAAATTATTTCCATTTATAAAGTTGATTAGCATAGAAAGTCCATTCTGGTGTTTGCATTTCATCAGCCTTATTAACCTCATACCATGGGCTGAAATTTGAGTTGGCAGTATTTTTTAATATATGGATACTTTGTGCCGGCATATAACTTTGTGCTAAAAGAAATATTTTTTTTTTTTATTATTTATCGCAGTTGCCATAACAATAACTGCGTGTCCTGGTGAGCCCGGCTTCAAAAAAACATCTCCTGCATTTATCTCGTCTAACGCTTTTCTTACCAACGAAGATCCTAAACTTGCGGTGCCGCAATAACTAAATACGAATTCGAGGTAATTATCAAATGCGTCTCTGGTGTTTTGTTGTGGAGATATTTGATATGCAATTAAACTATTTCCTTTAAGCCGGTATCGTTTACCCTTCAACCATTCTTTAAAATTAAGGTAAGTCCCACTGACAGTTTTAAATTCAATTTCGTTATAACGTTTTTGAGAAAAGAGATATTCCGCCCGTAAGCGTATTACAGCATCAGCGCATTGCTGTAAATTTTTATCGCCTACGCTTATATCTAAAACCGCATACTGGGCATCCTGATTAGGTTTTAAGCTTCCATCATAGAGATAAACAGTTTTATCACTCTTTAGATTGAGATTGCCCAAAAAGGTAGCAAATTGACTTTTGCTTTCTACTCGAAACCCATGCGGTATCTTAATATCTGAAACATAATTTTCGGCTTTACTAACTTCTTCGATAATCTCGGTATTTTGTGAAAGTGTGGTGTTGCTACAAGTAAAATTATTGGCCAACAGAACGCCAACAGATAAATGTATCAATTTCATAGATAATTTTACTATAAGATGCAAGTGTTAGAAATTTTCATAATTAGGGTTCGGGCGTATATTTGTCAGCAGTGGAAAAAGAAATAGTAATATATGCGGATGGTGCGTCACGCGGAAACCCTGGCCCAGGCGGCTATGGAGTAATATTGATGTATAAAGGTCATGCAAAGGAGTTGTCAGGTGGATTTAAAAAACAACGAATAACAGGATGGAGCTAATGGCTGTTATTGAAGGTTTAAAAACTTTAAAAACGAACAGTATTCCTGTGGTCATCTATTCAGACAGCCAGTATGTTGTAAATGCAATTTCTAAAGGCTGGTTACGTAACTGGATACGTACTGACTTTAAAGGCGGAAAAAAAATAAGGACCTCTGGCTTCAATATTATCAGCTGTCTCAAAATTTCGATATAAAAATTAATTGGGTACGTGGGCATGCCGATAATCCTTATAATAACCGCTGTGATGTATTGGCAACAACCGCTGCTGACGGAGGCAATTTAAAAGTTGATTTCGGATTTATGCAGGATGTTGCATCTTCATAACAATGTTTACTAAAATTTAAAAATCATTTGATGAATAAATATTGTCTTACAGTCGATTTAAAAAATGATCCTGATTTAATTGCTGAATATGAGCAGCATCATGAAAAAATTTGGCCTGAAATAGAAAAAAGCATTCGCGATGCAGGTATTGAGAATATGCAGATTTATCGTGTTGAAAATAGATTGTTTATGATTATGGAAGTGAACGATTCTTTTTCTTTTGAAAAAAGCAAGCAGCTGACGAAGCAAATGCTAAAGTGCAGGAATGGGAAACATTAATGTGGAAATACCAGCAGGTATTGCCTTTTGCGAAACCTGGTGAAAAATGGGTAATGATGAAAAAGATTTTTCAACTATAATGTTTTCTTCTTTCGCCCTATGAAGCATATAAAAATAATTTACTTACTTGTTGCGTCTGTTCTGCTTTCGTCATGCTATGTAGTACGCGCCTATAAGTTCAGAAAATTTGAGCTTCAGGATTTAGAAAAATTCAATGCAATTACCGTTAAAAAAAGCGACCAGCCATTCCAGTTTTTTTACGGCCTGGAGTCCGACGCCAAATGGAAGTCTTATTTGGATACAAGTCTTGAAAAAGCCTTTCGTATGGTTTTTTAGTAATTAGAAACGACAGCATTTTATACGAGAAATATTTTGACAATCTTGATTCAACAAATATATTTCCATCTTTTTCTGTAGCTAAATCTTTTGTTGGCACTTTGGCTCAAATAGCCCGTCAGGAAGGTTTTATAAAATCTTTTGATGATCCCGTAACCGATTATTTGCCCTGGCTTATGAAGAGCGATCAGGCCTGGAAAAATATTACGGTACAAAACGTACTAGACATGCGAACTGGCGTTAACAGTGATGAAACATATAATAGTCCTTTTAGCGATGTCATTCAATTAGGTTTCACCAGAAATATGATAGCACAACTTAAGAAACTAAAAATTAAATCCAACTCAAAAATTTTTGAATACAAAAGCGTAAACACCCAATTGTTAGGTGCTGTTATTGAAGCAGCTACTCAAAGGAGACTGCCCGAATATTTACAGGAAAAGCTGTGGCAATCAATTGGTATGGAAAGCAACGCAGCCTGGCAAACTGACGCAAAAGGTATGGCAAGAGCATTTTGTTGTCTCAACGCTACGATGAAAGACTTTGCCAAACTTGGCCGCTTATATTTAAATAACGGCAACTGGAACGGTCAACAAATTCTCGATCAAAAATGGGTGCAAACTATTCTTAATCCCGATACTATGCGTGTTTATCAGGGATATAAAAATCATTGGTGGAGCAGCCGTGTGATCAGAAGATTTAATGATTCGCTGGAAGCCACAAACTTCGTAGCAGCCCAAAAAGATAAATGGTATATGGCAAAAAATAGTAGAAATGGCAAAACCTATTATAGCACATATAATAATTTGCCAGCTGTTTTTGCTCAGGGAATGTTAGGACAATTTATCTACATCAATCCTCAAAAGAATTTGATAATTGTAAGAACGGGTCATAATTGGAAGCACCCACGCTTATATGCGCAACGTTTTATTGAAGATCTTGCAGAAAGGATTGATTAAACTGCTCCAGACAGAAAAAGTAAATATTCACAATACCCGAGTTTTACTCCCCTCTCCAAATGGAGAGGGGCCGGGGTGAGGTCAAAAAAGCCGCCTTAAAAAGACAGCTTAATAAATTATTTATAATCCTTATAAATGCTCTAACCTAATATTCGTCTTCGTTGAAGAGAAAATCTTCCTGGGTTGGGTAATCAGGCCAAATATCTTCGATCGTTTCGTAAACATCTCCCTCGTCCTCCAGTTCCTGTAAGTTTTCTACAACTTCCAGCGGTGCACCGCTCCGAATTGCGTAGTCAATTAATTCGTCTTTGGTCGCCGGCCAGGGCGCATCTTCAAGATATGAAGCTAATTCAAGTGTCCAAAACATAGTATAATCGGTTTTCTAATATTTAACGTTAATCTGCAACAAAGGGTTGCAACTGGTTCAAAAATTTGTGCAAAAGTAAATGTATTACGGAATTTACCAAATTGCTTTTTTGAACACCTTTTATGGACGGTTTTTTTATTGTCCCGGCTAATGAATATTATTCATCTTCCTTGCCACGCTCGCTTGTACTGTTGTACATAACTCAGCCTATCTATTCTTCCTCCGAAAATACCTGAAACCGGAAACTGGCAACCAGCAACTTTCACTATCACATTGGCTAATTGGCTAATTAACTTACATTTGGAAATTATGATATACGGAAAAAACATTCATAAAGCTTACGGGAATATCCAGGTTTTAAAAGGGGTTGATATCGAAATACAGAAAGGAGAAGTTGTCTCTATTGTCGGCCCATCGGGCAGTGGAAAAAGTACCCTTCTTCATATTCTAGGCACTTTGGATAAAGCCGATCAGGGAGAAGTGATCATGAATAATGTTAACATACAAGGCCTTAGTTCCAAAAAATTAGCTGCATTCCGAAATCAAAACATAGGATTTGTCTTTCAATTTCATCATTTATTGCCCGAATTCTCTGCGTTGGAAAATGTATGCATACCCGGTTGGATAGGAGGAAAGAAAAAGAAAGAAGTGGAAACCCGAGCTACTGAACTCTTACAGGTGTTGGGCGTGTCGCACCGTATTAATAATAAGCCCAATGAATTAAGCGGTGGCGAACAGCAAAGAGTGGCGGTAGCTCGCGCCCTTATTAATCAACCATCTATTGTATTTGCCGATGAACCTACTGGCAATCTTGATACCGCAAACGCCAAAGAACTGCACGATTTGATCTTCGATCTTCGGTCAAAATTTGCCCAAACTTTTCTAATTGTTACCCATAATGACGAGCTTGCCCAGCTAAGCGACAGGATGTTACAAATGAAAGATGGGCTGATTGTGTAAAAACTAAACAAACTTGCCCTATATTTATAGGCTAAATAATTTACTCTCACGGGGAGTTTTTGCCACTTCTAAATAAATAGTGTTTAAACGCACAATAACGATTGTATGAATGAAACTAAGAAAGGAAATGTTATTACCAAAGTAATAGCCGCATCGTCTTTAGGAACCATGATTGAATGGTACGACTTTTATATTTTTGGTATGCTTGCCAAAACAATCTCCACCGAGTTTTTTCCAGAAGGAAATGCTACAGCAGCGTTGTTAAGCACATTGGCCATTTTCGCAGCCGGCTTTATTGTACGGCCTTTCGGCGCGCTTGTTTTTGGCCGGCTGGGCGATATTTTTGGCCGAAAATCAACCTTTTTATTAACACTTGTATTAATGGGTGGCTCCACCTTTTTAATAGGATTGGTGCCTGGATATAAAACAATAGGCCTGGCTGCACCATTGTTGGTATTATTGTTAAGACTGATACAAGGCCTTGCCCTCGGCGGGGAATATGGGGGCGCTGCTACTTATGTAGCCGAGCATGCGCCTGCAAACCGTCGTGGTTATTTTACCAGTTGGATTCAAACCACTGCCACTTTAGGACTTTTTTGGCTTTAGGTGTTATCATGTTGGTGAAAATGAATATGACTGACGAAGCCTTTAATGCCGAATGGGGTGGTTGGCGGTATCCATTTTGGTTTTCTATTTTATTAGTTGGCGTGTCTGTTTATATAAGAATGAAAATGGAAGAATCGCCTCTGTTTTCAAAACTAAAATCAGAAGGCAAAACGGCCAAGAATCCATTAAAAGAGAGCTTTAGCCACAAAGCCAACTTCAAAATGGTTTTACTGGCACTATTTGGAGCGGTTATGGGACAAGGTGTTATTTGGTACACCGGACAATTTTATGCACAAAGTTTTCTGGAAACCAAAGTAATGCTCGACTTTGAGCAAAGCCGCACTATTATGCTTTGGGCCATACTTTTTGCCACTCCGTTTTTTATATTTTTTGGCTGGCTGAGCGATAAAATCGGACGCAAATGGATCATGCTATTAGGAATGCTGGTTGCCATTATTACGTATCGCCCCATTTTCAATTATTTTCTCGAAAAATCTGACATCACAACCTGGCAGCAGGAAGGCATATCGGGAGGTAACGTAAACTTGACAAAGACGGTTGCATTTGGCAACAATGGAGATAGCCTGATAACGAACACCCAAACATTTACTTTTAATTCTGGCGCAGCCTATACGCAGCAAAGAGTCGATACGCTCCGTTCTGCTACAAACGAAGTTATAACAGGAAAGCCTGTAGTCAAGGACAAAATATTACCTACAAATACATATTGGAGATTTGTGGGCCTGGTATTCATTTTAATTTTTTATGTAACCATGGTTTACGGGCCCATCGCGGCTTTCCTTGTGGAGTTGTTCCCTGTAAGAATAAGGTACACATCCATGTCGCTGCCATATCATATTGGTAACGGTGTTTTTGGCGGGCTGGTTCCCTTCATTGGCGTTTTATTGCAAACCACTTTCACAAGCGATCCGCTGGTAGGGCTTTGGTATCCCATAGCAATAGCAGCATTGTGTTTATTATTGGAGCAATATATCTTAACAATAAAATTGATAAAGAAGTAAATGATTAATTTTTGTGGGTCAGCGCCAGCGCTACTATCATCGGTATTTCCGCCAGCTGGCGGATCGGTTTATCATCCCGATTATATGGCATCATCTATAAATCATAATTTAAAATAATAACATGAACTTATTTAAAAGAGTGTTAGGGCTTATTTGGATGTTATTGGGGCCTGCTGTTATCATTTTCCTAGTTGTAGGAGCGATAAAAAATATTGACACTTCCGGCAACAAAGACATCAACAATCCTGTTATATGGATTATTATTATTGCAATTTTTGTTCCCATCGCCATTGGTTTGATGATATTTGGATGGTATGCTATTAAGAATGAGTACAAGCATCTTCCCGAAGATTCGGATCATTTGAATTTTGAATAGTTAACAAAATGTAATGTTTTCAATTTTAACCTGTTCTAAAAAACTATTTTAATATATCTTCGCTACCGTAAATGAGTAAGCCCATTGGTTACATATCGGTATTTTTTTATCTGCCCTGTTATTATTACTAACAATAGGATTGCCTATTACCTATAGTTCGGTAGTTAGTATGAAAAATAGCACGGCACAGGGAGAAACCTGTAACAAGAATCCATACTCAAATACGGCTGAAGAAAAGACACCATCAAATAGCCTAAGTATTAGTGAAGAATACGTTCACAATGTGCATAGTGATTTGCATTTACCAATTCAGCAAATTACCATTGCTTACATCCATGCACACGAAGCTACTTATACAGCTTATCATGGCGAATTGCATTGTCCGCCCCCTAACGTTTAGTATCTATTTTTCTTCTCTCATATTTTCTTGAACCCATTATTTCTTGATCCGTTTACTATTTTAGACGGGATAGGCTTATAATATTTAAAATTTTTTATGACAAATCAACCTAGATCAACAGGTTTTTTCAAGTCACTTAGTAGTGATTTCCCATCTTCAATTGTTGTCTTTCTCGTGGCGTTACCCTTATGTCTTGGTGTCGCTCTCGCCTCCAATGCTCCATTATTTAGCGGCATTATTGCCGGTGTGTCAGGTGGTGTGGTTGTAGGTTTATTAAGTCGTTCTCATTTAAGTGTCAGCGGCCCGGCTGCAGGCCTTACAGCAATTGTTGCATCAGCCATCACTTCGCTGGCTTCATTTGAAGCGTTTTTAGTAGTAGTTGTACTTGCCGGTGTTATGCAGCTGGTATTAGGTTTTTGCAAAGCTGGTATCATTGGAGATTATGTTCCAAATAGCGTAATTAAAGGGATGTTGGCCGCAATTGGGCTTATTCTTATTTTGAATCAGGTACCACATTTGCTTGGCGATGACTCCTCTTTTGTAATTGACGAGAATACACCAGTAGAAGGAAATATTTTTGTTAACTTCTTTAGGGCATTTGCAAATATCAATCTTTCGGGAGTTGTTATTGGCGGTATTTGTTTGGTATTTTATTTTTCATGGGAAGCCTGGGTTGCAAATAAGAAAGGATTTATAAAACTGGTTCCAGCACCGTTGTTAATTGTGTTTTTGGGTGTTGGCCTCAATTATCTGTTTAGAGTCACTCAAGGATTACCGGTATTGGAAGGCGGACATTTAGTGTCGATTCCAGTTGCTTCTTCCACAAGTGAGTTTTTATCTTTTTCACCATGCCAGACTGGAGCGTTATTGGAAATTCACAGATTTGGATACTGGCATTAACCGTGGCGCTTGTTGCAAGCCTCGAAAGTCTATTATGTATCGAAGCGGTTGATGACATAGATCCATATCAACGTGTAACGCCTACAAATAGAGAATTGAAGGCTCAGGGAATTGGAAATATTGTTTCTGGGTTAGTAGGCGGAATACCTGTAACTAGCGTAATTGTTCGTTCATCTGCCAACGTAAATGCAGGCGCTAAAACAAAGAAGTCGACCATTCTACACGGTTTATTTCTTTTGTTATTAGTGGCTTTTATTCCGGCAATCTTAAACCTGATACCTAAAGCAGCTTTAGCGGCCATATTAATTTTCACAGGATATAAACTGGCAAAACCTTCATTGTTTAAAGCATTTTACAAAAAAGGATGGGATGTGTTTTTGCCGTTCGTAATAACAATCGCTGCCATTCTTGCTACAGATCTATTGAAAGGTGTAATATTGGGAATCATCGTAGGATTGTTCTTCGCTTTCCGTTCTAACTTTAGAAAAGCTGTTTTTGTTGTAAATGATAATAAGCGGTATTTATTCCGTTTACGTAAAGATGTATCTTTTCTAAATAAGGCCATTATTAAACGGAAATTGGAAGAAGTGCCAGAAAATGCCCACGTGATCATTGATACAAAAAGGGCAGATTATATAGACCGAGATGTTGTAGAAACGATCGAAGATTTTACACTTCATGCTCCGCTGAAGAATATAAAAGTTGATCTTTATACAAGCGGTTTTGTTGATCATGGATTTTCATATAAAATTCTGGCGAATAATAATGAAGATGGTTCTCTTAAAAGAAACTATGAAGAAGTGATCGAATCTGTGATACAAGGCAATGGTAATGGAAAAAATAAAATTAATTAACCTAAAGATTAAATTTAAAAAGTAAACTGATGAAATCGTACAGTGAATTATTAGAATCGAATAAAGAGTGGGCTGCAGAAATGTTATCTACAGATCCTTCATTTTTTGATAACCTGGCAGAAACGCAAACTCCGGAGTTTTTGTGGATAGGTTGCAGTGACAGCCGTGTACCAGCAAATCAAATAACAGGCACCAATCCTGGTGAAATTTTTGTTCATCGTAACATAGCCAATTTGGTGGTTCATACAGATGTGAATATGTTAAGCGTGCTTGAATACGCCGTGATGCATTTAAAAGTGAAGCATGTTATCGTTTGCGGCCACTATGGTTGCGGCGGTGTGAAAGCAGCTATGGGCAATAATGATTTCAACCAGATCTTAAACATGTGGCTTCGCGTTATCAAAGATGTATATAAAGATAACAGGCAGAGCTTGATGCTATTGCTGATGAAAATGATAGAGCAGATAGACTGGTAGAATTGAATGTGAGAGAGCAGGCCGAAAAATTATGTAAAACATCTATTATCCAAAAAGCCTGGAAAAACCGACAGGGCCCGGAAATTCATGGATGGGTTTATGGTTTGAAAGATGGTAAGTTGAAAGAGGTGATCAATATAAAACCAGGTGAAACAGTGATTGATCCGGTATATGTTTATGATAATATTTAGTAGAGATTAATTCTAATCTTAAAGCATGGCTAACACAAGCCATGCTTTTTTATTGCTATTTTTAACAGAAAAATGAAACCCCTCTTAAAATGCTTTATTTCTATATTGCTTTGTGCTGTTTACATAGATTCTTCTGCACAGTCTTTGGATGCAAATTTAGATGCTGTGATGAGAAAATATAAAGCAGTTGGACTGGCAGCAGTGGTTGTTAAGAACAATGATATTGTTTATAATAAGTCTTTTGGATATAAAAATCTGGAATCAAAAACGCTTTTAACTGAAACAGATATATTTCGTATTGCTTCTATTTCAAAATCCTTTTCGGCTACTGCTATTATGCAATTGATAGCAAAAAAGAAAATATCGTTAGATGATGACGTGAGTAAGTTGATCGGCTTCACGGTACGTAATCCCCAATACCCGGAAATAGTTATCACCTGTAAAATGTTGCTGTCTCACCGATCCAGCCTTAATGATAGTAACGGTTATTTCACGCTTGATTCGATCAATCCTGCAAAAACTGCGAATGCTTCAAAATGTTATAACGATTATGCTCCGGGTACAAAATATCAATACTGCAATCTTAATTTCAATATAATTGGTACGATCATCGAACGTCTTTCCGGAGAACGGTTCGATCAATACATTAAAAAAATATTCTCGATCCTTTAGATCTCTATGGCGGATATTGTGTGGATAGTTTAGACAGCAAGCGCTTTACAACATTATATGAATACGATGCAGATAACGGACAATTTGTTGTCGCACCTGATGCATATGCACCAAGAAGAGAACAAATAAGTAATTATAAAATGGGGCATAGCACACCTATATTCTCTCCAACAGGAGGTATGAAAATTTCAGCAGTTGATCTGACTAAATATATGATGATGCACATGAATTATGGAAAGAGCAATAATGTGCGCATCATCGAAAGGAAATATTCAAAACTTATGCAAAAAGCTTTATCAAAAGGGGATGGGTATGGTTTGGCCTTGATGAATTATGATGATTTGATACCGGGTGTTCATTTAACCGGACATACAGGATCTGCCTATGGATTGTATAGTGCTATGTTTTTTGATCCGAAGAAGAAATATGGATTTGTTGTTATAACAAACGGTTGTGTTTACAGCGAAACCGGCGGAGTTGTTGACATTTTAAAGGAAAGTATCAATATATTAAACAAGAATTTGATAAAATAACTTATCCGTTATCCACACTTGTGATTTAATTTTTCCATCATTTGTGTACCAGATACGCTAAGTATTAATTAAATTGCGGCTCAAATTGAAAAATTACATCTTAAACAGATAATTCATGAGTTACATTTCAGAAGTTTTTGCCAGACAAATTTTAGATAGCCGTGGTAATCCAACCGTGGAAGTGGATGTTCATACTGCCGATGGCGGATTTGGCCGCGCAGCGGTACCAAGTGGCGCCAGCACCGGTATTCACGAAGCAGTGGAACTACGCGATGGCGATAAAAAGAAGTATCTTGGTAAAGGAACTTTAAAAGCGGTTAAAAACGTTAATACTGTTATTGCTCCTGCATTACTGGGTTACGATGTTGCCGATCAAACTGGTATCGATCAGTTGATGATTCAATTAGACGGTACACCAAATAAAGCTAAACTTGGCGCCAACGCATTATTGGCTGTAAGTATGGCTGCTGCAAAAGCTGCTGCAGAAGAAGCTGGCTTGCCTTTATATCGTTACATTGGCGGAACCAATGCTAAAACATTGCCTATCCCCATGATGAACATTTTGAATGGTGGTGCACATGCCGATAATAAAATCGATTTTCAGGAGTTTATGGTAATGCCCATTGGCGCTTCTTCTTTTAGCGAAGGTTTGCGTTGGGGTGTTGAAATTTTCCACGCCTTAAAATCAGTATTAAAGAAAAAGGATATAGCACAAACGTGGGTGACGAAGGTGGATTTGCTCCAAATATTCAAAGCAATGAAGAAGCTATTGAAACAGTATTGGATGCAATTGGTGCTGCAGGTTACAAAGCAGGATCTCAAATTGTAATTGCTATGGATGCCGCCAACAGTGAATTGTGGGATGCAAAAAGAAAAAATATGTTTTCCATAAAAGCTCTGGTAAAACAATGAGCAGCGAAGAACTGGTTAAATACTGGGAAAGCTGGGTGAAAAAATACCCGATTGCCAGCATTGAAGATGGTATGGCTGAAGACGATTGGAAAGGATGGAAATTGCTTACAGAAACAATCGGTAGCAAATGCCAGTTAGTAGGTGATGATCTGTTTGTAACAAACGTAGAGCGTTTACAACAAGGTATTGATACCAATACCGCAAACGGCCTTTTAGTAAAAGTAAACCAGATCGGAACTATTACAGAAACCATCAACGCAGTTACACTGGCTCAGCATAACGGTTACAACACCATCATGAGCCATAGAAGTGGTGAAACAGAAGATACAACAATTGCCGATCTTGCCGTGGCATTGAATTGTGGACAAATTAAAACAGGTTCTGCAAGCCGCACAGACAGGATTGCGAAATACAATCAATTGATCAGAATAGAAGAATTGTTAGGCGAAAGCGCTATTTATCCAAAAGGAAAGATTAAATTTGGTAAATAAGAAATAGCAAGTAGGAAGTGGCTAGTAGCTAGTAGGTCATTCCCACTTGCTACTCGCTTTAAAAATAAACAATGGAAGAATTTGTAGACTTTGTTGCCGAAAAAGAGCCAGTCATTCAGGACGCGCCTCCAAAAAAGAGGAAAGCTTTGAGCAGGTTGTCTCGTTTTCTTACCAATAAATATTTCATTGCTTCTATTGGGTTTTTAGGAGTTATGACGTTTTTAGATAAGAACGATTTGATAACAACGATGGAAAGGAGAGAGGAGTTAAATAATCTCAATCAAAGTAAAGAACATTATCTTGAAGAACTCTCTGAATTAAGAAAAGTTAAAGCCGATTTAGAAACGGATCCGGTTATCATAGAAAAACTGGCGCGTGAAAAGTATCTGATGAAGCGCGAGAACGAGGACATCTTTGTTACTGAAGACAAATCTCAATCGATCACGGCGAAATAAGCAACCGCCGAAAAAATAAAACGAAAAAGTTGGGTCATGCCCAACTTTTTTGTTTGAATTATTCTACAAATTCATTTTAAAATCAAATCTAATATTGCTCTTTATCATTAGGAAAGTCTGAAGACTTTACATCAGTTATGTAGCTTTTCACCGCATCCGTAGCCTGTTCAAAAACATTCAGGTACTGTCTTAAAAATTTAGGTTTAAATTCTGTATTGATGCCAAGCATGTCGTGCATCACCAGCACCTGTCCGTCACAATATTTTCCAGCACCAATACCAATAACAGGAATGAGCAAGCTTTCAGTAACCTCCTTTGCAAGTTCTGCTGGTATTTTTTCAAGGACCGTGGCAAAGCAGCCAGCATCCTGCAAAAGTTTCGCGTCAGTTTTCAGTTTTTCAGCTTCGGCTTCTTCTTTCGCGCGTACCGCATAAGTTCCAAATTTATAAATAGACTGTGGCGTTAAGCCTAAATGCCCCATTACAGGAATACCTGCTGATACTATTTTTCTGATTGAATCAATAGCTTCTTCACCGCCTTCGAGCTTAATGGCGTGAGCGCCTGTTTCTTTCATAATCCTTATGGCAGAAGCTAAAGCTATTTCTGAATTGGATTGATAAGTACCAAAGGGAAGATCTACAACTACAAGGCATCGTTGAACGCCTCTTATAACAGATGAAGCATGATAGATCATCTGATCCAATGTAATGGGTAAGGTTGTTTCGTGACCAGCCATTACATTAGATGCTGAGTCGCCAACAAGAATGGCATCTATACCAGCTGCATCTATAATTTTAGCAAAGGAATAATCGTAAGCAGTAAGCATGGAAATTTTTTCGCCTGCCTGCTTCATCATCATCAATGTGTTTGTGGTAACACGCTTTACTTCTTTATTTATTGACACGTTTTTGAGAATTATAAGTTTAAACAATTGCCATTGCAGCGGTGAAATTAAACTAATAAAGTTAAATACGCCACGAATGCACGAATGGAGTGAATGCAGTACGTTAATTGATCTGAACTATTGAAAAGAATAGTGTGATTCTTGAATTTGTGTCATTTTTATAGCGTACTAATAACCTCATCATACAAGGCGTGTATTAATCCATCAGCCAGGCCGATTTTAGGAATTAAGATTTCTTCGGCGCCAGCCCATTTTAAAACATTCATATAGATGAGCAAAGCCGGGACGATCACGTCTGCACGGTCTTCGCGCATTTTATATACACTCATACGTTCCTGCAAACTAAGACTGCTTAATTCTTTATAAAAATCTCGCAAAAGTGCGAGCGGTAAAGGCTTGCCTTCTTTCTTTTTGATAAAGAGAAAACTTTATTGATATTACCACCACTACCAATGGTCATCACATTTTTAGCACCTTTGACCTGTGTTCGTATTACCTCTTTCATTTCTTCCCATAAATTATCTTTTACCTGCTGCTTTAAAAGTCGAATAGTGCCGATATTAAAAGACTGCTTAAATACAACTTCACCATTTAGAAAAAAGTTATTTCGGTGCTACCACCGCCAACATCTATATATAGGTACAAAATTTCTTTTTCAAGTCCTTCGGCAATATGAGTTTCATATATAAGCGCCGCTTCTACATCACCAGAAATAATTTCAATATCAATTCCTGTTTCTTTCTTAACCTTCTTTAATATTTCTGTTGAATTTTTTGCATCGCGCATGGCAGATGTAGCGCAGGCTTTAAGATGTTTTATTTCGTAAGCATTAAGCAAATGTTTATATGCTTTCATCGTTTCAATCAAGCGGCCAGCTCTAACTGAAGAGATTTCGCCGGTTTCAAAAACGTCGAAGCCCAATCGTAACGGTACCCGAATGAGATTTGATTTGATAAATTCGGGTTGTTTTTTCTTATCGAGAGAAACATCTGTTATTAATAATCTTGCTGCGTTACTTCCTATATCTATTGCTGCCAGTTTCATCCGTATATTTTTTGTTTGCAGCTTCGCTGCGATTAATAGCTTTTGTTAACAAGATAGTTATAGCTTTCCTCTTGCGATCGAATCACCTCATTATCCTTCTTCTTCACATACTCATTGTTGAGTTCATTATTTAAAATCCTGGCCTTCGTATTGTCTTTTAATTGAATATTCAAAATATCTATCAGCTCTTGTTTAAGCTGCGGACTTTTTATAGGACAAGTTGCTTCTACCCGATGTTCTATATTCCTGATCATCCAATCGGCGGAAGATATATAAACTTTATGATTTCCGCGATTATGAAAAACCCATACACGGGCGTGTTCCAGATATTCATCTATAATGCTGATCGCTTTGATGGGGTGTTTAAATTTTTTACTTTCGGACTGCATGCAAAAAATACCTCTTACTATCAGCTTGATTGTAACGCCCGCCTTAGCCGCCTCTGTAAGCTTTTCGATAAGTTTTGCATCTGCCATCGAATTCATTTTGAGAATGATTTCGGCAGTATGCCCTTTACGTGCTGCAGTAATTTCATAATCGATAAGCTTGTTCAATTCAGTTCTTATAAAAGTTGGGCTTGGAATAAGTGTTCTGCATTTTTCAAGAAAATGTAATCCTGTATCAGGCTTTTGTAAAAAATTGAATATTCGATTCACATCTGCCATGATAAACCTATTGGATGTAAGCAAACAGTGATCACCATAGAGTTTAGCCGTCTTTTCATTTACATTTCCCGTGCTTACAAAACCATAATGAATGATTTTGTTTTTTATCCGCTTCTTAATGACACAGATCTTAGCATGTACTTTCATGTCCTGAATTCCTGTTAATACTTTTGCGCCAATATCAGTAAGTACTTGCTGCCAGTTAAGATTGGCTTCTTCATCAAACCGTGCCTTAAGCTCCATCATAACAGTTACATCTTTACCATTTCGTACTGCGTTAACAAGGGCATTAATGATCTTGGATTGTGATGCAACGCGATAGCAGGCAATTTTTATGGATACTACATCCGGATCAAAAGCGGCTTCGCGGATCATATCAATAACAGGAGTAAAACTATGATACGGAAAATTCAGTAACACGTCTCTTTTCAGTAATACATCACCTACGCGTTCGTCTAATAAAAGGGGATGGGTAAAGGGCTGTTTTCGCTTGGCTCTGTTGCTAAAAACCTGCGATGGAAATTCCATAAAGTGCCTGAAATTATGTATGCTTCCTCCTGGCATTATATTATCTGTCTTTGATAATCCTAAGCGTGTTAGCAAATATTCAAGAAAGCCGGGATCAATATTTTCATCATAAGCCAATCTAATGGGCTTTCCCTTTTTACGGTTTTTCAATCCCTTTTCCAGCTTTTGTATAATCGTTGTTGTATCAGAGTTATCGATGTCTAACTCAGCATCCCTGGTGAACTTGAAAATATGAGCCTGAAACTCGTCATAACCCATAAAATTAAAAATGTCAGGCAGATTGAATTTGATTGCATCTTCCAATAGCATGATGTCATGCGTATCTTCTTTAGATGGAAGAACAATAAAACGACTGCCTACTGCTGTAACAGGCACTTCAATGATCGCATATTTACGGTCTGCACGGTTGGTAGATTTGGACATGACAACTCCTAGAAAGATAGACTTATCTCGAAGGTTGGGAAATTTTTTGATGTTTTCAACCATTAGTGGTACTATGTTAGCGCTTACCTCGTTGTCGAAAAAATCAAGGATATATTTTTTTGCTCTGCATTGAGCTGCTTATCGTTCTTTAAAAAAATGTTCTTTTTATTCAGTTCCGCCAATACTTCTGTCCATACGTTTTCAAACGCAATCTGCTGTTCGAATTCAATCTTTGAACCTCATCTAAAATCTTCTGCGGATTCTTTTCAGAATGCATCTTCATTTTCGTTTCTATCTGTAGCATTCTTTTTAAGGATGCTACCCGTACGCGAAAAAACTCATCCCTGTTATTTGAAAAAATACCAAGAAATTTTACACGCTCCCTTAAAGGCACTGTGTGATCTGAAGCTTCCTGTAAAACCCGTTCGTTGAACGACAACCAGCTTATGTCTCTTGGGATAAGTTTCAACATGATGATTTAGAATTTCAATATAAAAAAATATCCGATAAATATAGGTGGCACGAATCATACTCACTAAAATCCAATCTTAAGTATTTATTATATTTTATCGGATATAATGCCTGCTTTTCCAATAGAATGGAATTTGCTGCGTCAGTTTTTGTCTGTAAAACAAAGAGAACTCTTGGTATGGTTAAGAGGAAGGCTTAAGTTAATGCATTGAATTCTAAATCATAAATCCTACATTGCTTTGAACGCTTTTTCCCTTACTTTTGCTACTCAAAAATTTAGCAGGTGGCAACAAAATTTTCTAAAGAAACATATTTATACTGGTATGAATTAATGCAATTGATTCGCCAGTTCGAGTTGACAGCGGAAGAGAAGTATAAAATGGAGGGTAAAATACGCGGATTCTTTCATGCGTATGTTGGACAAGAGGCAATTGCTGCAGGTTGTATGACTGCTACAAGGCCAGAAGATATGTTCATCACCGCCTACCGAGATCATGGGCTTGGTATTGCAAAAGGGATATCGGTAGATAGCTGTATGGCTGAGCTTTATGGTAAAGCCACCGGTTGCGCAAAAGGAAAAGGCGGCAGCATGCACTTTTTTGGTAAAAAGGAAAACTTTTATGGTGGTCATGGTATAGTTGGGGCACAGATAGGCACAGGCACCGGTTTGGCTTTTGCTGAAAGCTATAAAGAAACCGACAATGTTGTTCTTTGTTTTTTCGGAGACGGCGCTGCAAGGCAAGGTATTTTGCATGAAAGCTTTAACCTGGCTATGCTTTGGAAGTTACCGGTAATTTATATTTGCGAAAATAACAATTACGCAATGGGTACTTCAGTAGCACGCACGTCTAACGTAACTGATATTTACAAATTAGGCGCAGGTTTCGATATGCCTTCTTTTGTAGTAGATGGTATGAATCCGGAAACGGTTCACGATGCTATTGCCGAAGCGGTAAAACGAGCTCGCGAAAAAGGCGGCCCTACCTTACTTGAAATTAAAACTTATCGTTATAAAGGTCACTCTATCAGTGATCCACAAAAATATAGAACAAAGGATGAAGTAGATGAGTATAAATCAAAAGACCCTCTTTCTATTTTGAAAAAGAACATCTTGGATAACAAATATGCTACAGAAGAAGCCTTGAGTGAAATTGATTCCCGTTGTGAAGAAGTGGTTGCTAACTCTGTAAAATTTGCAGAAGAAAGTCCATTTCCGAACGATGATGAGGTATTAAAGGATGTGTATATGGATCAGAATTATCCTTTCATTGTTGATTAATATTTAAATTTTCGATTTAAAATAAAATGGCAGACAATATCAACCAACAAGTTGCAGGTGAACAACTTGAATCAAACGACGCTGTAGAGAAAGCAAAACAGGTGTGGAACAAAAACGGTAAAAATATCGTTTTATTCATAGGTATTTTAGTAATCGCTGTAGGTGGATTTTTCGCTTATCAGCATTTTATAAAAGGCCCTAAGAAAATTGAAGCATTGGATAAAAGCTTCAAAGCCGAAGAATATTATCGGATGGATTCTATTAACCTCGCATTAAATGGCGATGGCGTAAATCCGGGTTTCATTAAAATTGCAAATACATACAGCGGCACTCCTACAGGAAACCTGGCTAATTATTATGCAGGCATTTGCTATATTAAACTGAATCAAAATGATAAAGCTGTTGAATATCTTAAAGAGTTCAGCACAGATTCTAAACAGGTTCAGCAACGTGCTTACCTTTTATTGGGAGATGCTTATGGCGACCTGGGCAAAGGTTCAGAGGCGTTAGATTATTATAAAAAAGCTGCTCATCATTTCGAAACGGATCAGCAAGCCAGCTCGGAAGCTTTATTCAGAGGTGCTTTTTTAGCCCAGCATGTATTGAACAATAAAGATGAAGCTATTGATCTTTATAAAGAATTAAAAACAAAATATCCCCGTACGCAACAAGGATTTGAAGCTGATAAATACCTGGCGCAACTGGGAGTATATAATGTAAATTAAAATGGCATCAACTGGTAACAGTAATTTATTAAATACCGATACAGGCATCTTTAAGCAGGATGCCTTTATTGTTCTGGTAAAAACAGAATGGAACGCAAATGTGGTAGACGAACTTGAAAACGGATGTTTGCGCGTTTTAGAACAGCATAACGCGCGAGTAGAAACATTGGTGGTTCCGGGCTGTGTTGAAATACCCTTTGCTATAAACCGCCACTGGAGCCGTTCAAAGCAGCAGTTCGATGAACCTCATGCATACATTGCATTGGGAACTGTGATCAAAGGTGACACACCGCATTTTGATTATGTTTGCAAAATGGTAGCAGACGGTATTCTTCAACTTAACCTATCGCTGCCTGTGCCAACTATCTTTGGCGTACTTACTGTAAATACAGAAGAACAAGCCCTGGAAAGGATTGGCGGCAAGCATGGCCATAAAGGCGAAGAAGCAGCAATTACGGCATTAAAAATGCTGGAGTAATTTTTACAGTCGATAGTCCATGGTCGATGGCCCATTGACTATTCACCATTCACTATTCATCATTCACTCCAATGCACAACGTCCACATTTTTATCCCTTGTTTTGTAGATCAGTTATATCCTGAAACGGGTTTTAGTATGGTTAAGGTTCTGGAAAAATTTGGATGTACTGTACAGTACAATCAAAACCAAACATGCTGTGGTCAACCGGCTTTCAATGCGGGTTTTTGGGACGAGTCTAAAACTATTTGCAGCAAATTTATTAACGATTTTAAATCAGCAGAATATATTGTAGCTCCCAGTGCCAGTTGTGTAGGTTTTGTACGTAATTATTATCAGAAACTTTTCGATAATTCGTCCTTGCACAATGAAGTAAAAGCGATGGCCGACAAAACCTTTGAGTTTTCGGAATTTTTAATTAAGGTGCTTAATGTAAAAGACTGTGGCGCGCAATTGAATGGTGTGGCAACTTACCATGATAGCTGTGCGGCATTGCGTGAATGTAAAATAAAGCAAGGCCCTCGGGAGCTGCTGGAAAATGTAAAAGGACTTCATATAACAGAAATGAACGATGTAGAAACCTGTTGTGGTTTTGGTGGTACTTTTGCTGTAAAGTTCCCCGGTATTTCAATTGGGATGGGCGAACAAAAAGTGGAGAACGCTATTGATACAGATGCCGATTATCTTATTAGTACTGACTTATCCTGCCTGATGCATTTACAAGGTTACATTAATGGAAAAGGATACAAAATAAAACCCATGCACTTAGCTGATGTGCTTGCTAGTGGTTGGTAATTGTTCCTTCGGATATCGGTCATTTATTAAGGTTTCATATTTCTTTGCTTGCTATTCTTTAGTTTTTCTTTGCTTTGAAAACTATATTTTTTGTCCTCTAAAATTGTGTATTGTTAGCGTAATATTCCCTCAACTATCCATTTAATAAAGTAAATTATGCCACAAACCGTTTCGCGCCGCAGTTTTCTTACTGCGATGATGTCTACAGGAATTGCATTACAAATACCAGGTGAAACATTGGGTATGTTTTCCGGCAAAACATCAAAAACTAAAATTGGAATTATAACCGATTTGCATCAGGACATTATGCATGACGGACAGGAAAGATTAGAGGCTTTTTTAACTCATATGAAAAAAGTAAACCCTGACGCCCTTTTGCAAATGGGAGACTTTGCCTATCCTGGTGATAAGAATAAAACGGTGATAGACCTCTTCAATAATGCACATTCCTCGCGTATGCATGTGATCGGCAATCATGATACAGACGCTGGCTATACTAAACAACAATGTCTGGATTATTGGGGAATGCCAGCAAGGTATTATGCAAAGAATATAAATGGCATTTGCTTTATAATCCTGGATGGTAATGATAAAGGCTCTCCTAATCATAAAGGTGGTTATGCCTCATATATTAATAAGGAGCAAGCCGATTGGTTGCAACAACAATTGATTCGGGCTACTGATCCTGTAATGATTATATCGCATCAACCATTAGCTGGAGGAGAAGCGGTGGATAATGCTGTGGAGCTACAAAAAATATTATCTACACATGCAAACAAAATATTGCTTGCTATCAACGGTCACACACATATTGATAGCCATGTTGTGATAGATAAAGTGAATTATGTTCATATAAATTCAGCTTCTTATTTTTGGATGGGTGATAAATTTAAACATAAAAGCTATTCAGAAGAAGTGCACAAAGAACATCCGTGGATTGAATATACTTGTCCATACATTGATGCTTTATTTACTACTTTAACAATTGATCCTTTGTCCGGGATTATAAAAATAGAAGGCCGTAAGTCAACATGGAAGGGTCGTTCACCAAAAGAACTGTACTATTTTCATGAAAAGACATGGGCTTCGGAAAAAGAAGTTGTTCCTTCCATTAGCAATCGGAATATAAAACGTAAAAATTCATAAAATCTGGTGTAAGGAAATATTCAGTTTCATTAAGCCGGTATTTTCTGATTATACGAAATAGTAAAAATTTAAGAATGAAATTGTATATCGCATTATTTGGTTTATTATCTGCGTTGCATTTAAAAGCACAGGATCTTAGCCTGGCGCTGCAAAAAGCTCCAAAGTTTTCAACGGCGCAGGTACAAGAAAAATGGGAGCGACAACCAGAAGCGGTAGCTGTTGGTTTTATAAGCAGCGATGAAAGTGTTGCAAAAGATGTACCGCCTGCAATAGCCTTATCATCCACATATAATCTTACAGCCTGGCGTGGTGAAAAAGTACATGCGCAAATATTGATCTCTTCAAAGAAATCACTTAATGATGTTAGTGTTACTGCTGGCGACTTAAAAGGTAAAGATGCCTCTATTGAAAAAAATCATATAAGTACAGGGTTTGTGCAGTATGTAATGGCAGACGAATTTGCGGGAGGTTGTGGTCACAGGAAGTCTGTGAATTTTGATTCCTCCTTGCGGGCAGATATAATTGATACTGAAATACAATCTGCCGAAGTTACAGCGAATAGCGTGCAACCTGTTTGGGTAAGTATTGCTGTGCCCTCTGAAACACGTGCTGGTATGTATTCAGGAGTAATTACGGTGAATGCTTCTAAAAATTATCAGCTTAAAATAAACGTAAAAGTAATCGACAGGATATTGCCTGCTCCATCTGAATGGAAATATGACCTGGATCTTTGGCAGCATCCTGCGGCTGTTGCGCGCATTCATAAAGTAAAGTTGTGGAGCGATGAGCATTTCTCATTGATGAAAAAATATTATACAATGCTTGCGGAAGCTGGTCAGAAAAACATTACAGCAAGTATTGTTAATGAGCCTTGGGGGCATCAAACTTACGATGATTATCCCAGCCTTATTAAATGGATCAAAAAAGCTAACGGCAGCTGGGAATATGATTATTCGCTTTTTGATAAATACGTTGAATTTGTTATGAGTTGCGGCATTAAAGGGCGTATCAGTTGTTATAGCATGGTTCCCTGGAAAATAGCTTTTTCATATTATGACGAAGGCTTAAAAAAGAAATGGTAAGTACCGATGCCATTGGTAGTGACGGTTATAATGATTTTTGGAGAACGATGTTGGTTGATTTTACCAAACATCTCAAAGAAAAGAAATGGTTTGAAAAAACCTATATAGCCATGGATGAAAGGCCAATGGCGGCCATGCAGTCCGTTATCCGGTTATTAAAATCAGTTGATAAAGATTGGAAGATTGCTTTAGCAGGGGAATACCATCAGGAAATAGAAAAGGATATTAATAATTATTGCATAGCATCAAAATGGAAGTTCCCGGATGATGTTTTAGCAAGTAGAAAGCAACAAGGTAAAGTGAGTACCTGGTACACCTGCTGCGTGGAAAAATATCCTAATGCCTTCACTTTTTCGCCACCTGCGGAGATGGTTTGGATGGGGTGGTACACAGCCGCAACTGGTATGGAAGGTTATCTGCGTTGGGCGTATAACAGCTGGCCGTCAAGTCCGCTTAACGACAGCCGTTTTACAGCATGGCCATCTGGAGATACATACCTGGTTTACCCCGGACCGCTGACAAGCATAAGGTTTGAAAAAATAATTGAAGGCATACAGGATTATGAAAAAATCAACATACTGAGAAAAGAGTACAGCGATAAAGGTGACACAAAGAAGATGCAGCAACTGGAAGAAGCTTTGAAGCAATTTCAAATACCAGCCTTATCAAAAACTTCAGCAAAAGATATGCTGGGGAAAACCAGGCATTTGCTGAATCTTTAGATTCAACAAATGTTTATTTCCAAAGTATGTGCTGAAGGTCAGTAAGGTTGTCTAAAATATAATCAGGTTGAGCTGTTTGCAACTGCTGTTTGTTTTGAGCCCCGCTTAACACACCAACCGTGATGCCACAACCTGCATTTTTTCCTTCTAATATATCTATTTCTGAGTCTCCTGCTTTCAGCACTTCAGATGAATCTGTAATGTTAAATTGCGTCATTGCCTTAAATATCATGTCAGGGTGGGGACGTCCTTTTTCAACATCATCGGCTGTAATCAATGCATCGAATTGTACACCTTCCTGCCAGTTCAGTTTTTGTACAAGCTTTGTAGCTGTTTTTCTGTCGTAACCTGTGTTGAGAACAACAATAATACCTTTGCTTTTTAGTGTTTCAAAAAATGTTTCCAATCCATCAAACGTTTTTATTTCACTCTCGTCATAAGCTTTTTCCAAAGCAGACTTAAATGCACCAAAAGCTTTGTCTGCAATTTTAGACACTTCAGTAGCATCAGTACTTTCTGTTAAGACATCTGTTATCGCCTTATGTTTTTCTTTACCCGCGCCATGTTGCAATACTTCGTCAAGGCTCACTGAAAATCCTTCATTATTGATAACCTTTTGTACAGTTTTATAAACAATATTGTCTTCGTCAACTGTAGTTCCTGCCATATCAAAAACTACCATTTTTATATTTTTCATAATTATCATTTTAAGTTGAATAAATATTTGAAGTTATTATCTGTTGCTTCTTTTTAACTAATCGCTTTCTAAAATACCATATTGTAAATGCTGCTAATAATAAAACAAGTATGGCTGACTGAATATTTAATGAGATAAGAAACTGCGCCCAACTTTGTTTAAAGCCAATAATTTCTTTAAGAAACAAGACTGCAACACTTCCCAGATAACCAAGTGCGTCAGCGATGTAAAAAAGAAATCCAACATTTCCTTTAAAGCTAAGCAACGCAACCAGCCTTTCAAAAATGAGGCAATGGAAAAGTATGTAGGGCAGGTAAATACCAATGCCTGAAATTACCACCCATGTTATGGGGGAAAGTATATTGTTTTTAAACAGTATTGTGGATGCTAAAACAATAATGCCTCCAACTCCAGTAAGAAACATCGCTGTGCTAAATGCCTTTGCATTATTACGTATTAATATACCAGCTGCAGCAATCAATAATACAACTACAGCTACTGGTATTTCTGTTAATGTGACTATTTGAGGCGCGCCGGAAAAGCCTTGTTCTGCCCAGAACTCCACAATAAAATTGTCCCTGAAGTCTCTTACGATCGTGAGCAGAATGTAGATAGCTACCAACCCGAAATATCCCATACCATTTTCACGAATGAATTTTTTCCGGTCGGCTGCAAACATTGGCACGCGTTGCGTTCGCTCCATCATATCACTTTCGGTAGGAGCCTGCGCGTATTTTAAAACTAATACCGATGCTATAAAAACAGGAAAGAATAACAAACCTGTTACGAAAGGCATATTATATTCACTTATATGAAAATCGTTCATTAATATCAACCCGGTTGTTTTTACCAATCCTGTTGAGAAAATAAATGTGGCGCTAAGAGCGGCTGCGAGCAATTCTGTATTTTTTCTACCTTCTATATAAGAAAAGACAATTCCAAACACCATTCCTAAAGGCAAGCCGTTTAAGAACATAGCCAGCACTTTGAATTTGGGAGGTACGATAGCAAACAAACCCAGCATTGCGAGTCCAAAAGTGATAAAAAGTATCAGCAGTTGAACACGTTTTTCCTTCTTCATTTCTGAAATGACCTTTATTCCAATAAACTTTGAAATCAAATAACCAAGAACCTGGCTTATGATCAGTATTGTTTTGGTATTTAGGTTTTTTCCTAAATCAAGATCTGTATATTGACCTGCTAAAAATGATTTTCTTACTGCGTACATTCCCGTATAACAAAGAAATACTGCAACGAGTATTGGTAAAGTTGATTTTTTACTATTTGTAAAAATAGTTCGTTTTAGGGACATACGTATTTTTTTGATTACGAGCAAAGCTAAATCGCATTACGCAGAGGAATATTAAGCCATTATGAAGGTTTTATTAATTTAATGTAAAGCGAATGTTGTCAGGAAAATAGGTAATATCTTTACATAAGGTACTGATAATTAGTAAATATTTGATTTTCTTTTAATTGTTGAAAATCAGGACGTTTGGATTTTATTTAAAAAGTATTTGAAGTTTTAAAAATGAAAATCAGCATTTAAATAGTTTTTGTTTGATAACTTTAAATTTTACAAATAGTAAATATGAGTGATGAATTTTCTCAGGCAACAGCTATGATATTTAATGGTGCAGGACAACCTTTCACCCCAAAAAAGTGTTGTTAACCGAACCTTCGAACGGAGAACTATTAATAAAAATAAAATATACGAGTATTTGTACGAGCGATCTTCATACACATTCTGGCCGACGAATGTCTCCCACACCGTGCGTTTTGGGCCATGAAATTATTGGAGAAATTATTAAAATGGGTAGGGATGTAGGTGCTGACCACAATGGAAATATTTTAACCGAAGGCGATGTGATAACCTGGTGTGTGTATGCTTATGACCACAGTAGCGAAATGGCCTTGAAGGGAATACCTCAAAAATCTGTTGGTCTTTATAAATACGGGCATCACACATTTACACCAAATGATGGTCTTAATGGTGGATTGGCAACGCATTGCATGTTAAAGAAAGGAACTGCTGTGTTCAAATTTTCAAACGAGATTAATGCAAAAACAGCGGCACCTATAAATTGTACTCATGCGACGATTGCTGGCGCGCTGAGGCTTGCTGGCGATATAGCACAGAAAAATATATTGATTGCTGGTGCAGGTATGCTTGGCCTTTCTGCATGCGCTATGGCAAACGATGTCGGTGCAGAAAATGTCTATGCAATTGATGTAAATAAAGACCGCCTAGCTTATTCGAAAAAATTCGGAGCTACTAAAACCTTCGAAGGAGACTTAAGCGTTGAGGAAATCAATGCTGAACTTTCGATACATGAAAAAATAGATATTGTATTAGATACGACAGGCATTCCCGCAGTTATGGAAAAGGGCTTGAAACTACTCAACATAGGAGGAACGGCTATTTGGGTTGGCGCTGTATTTAATCAGCCAGATACGCAAATAAATGCGGAAATGATTGTGCGAAACCTGTTAACTATAAAGGGACTTCACAACTATACTCCTGCAGATCTCGCTTCGGCTATACGTTTTATAGAAGCAAATCATAAAAAATATCCCTTTGAAGAACTTGTGGGTGCTGAGTTTCCACTTGAGGAATTAGAGCAAGCCTTTGAGACAGCTGCCAATGGTAAATATTATAGAGTCGGAATCAGGCAATAGCCAGTTCGTTTTATTAGAAACTGTTCTTCCTAAATTCGCAATATAAAACCTTCTTAAACGCCCTCAAATGAAACCTAAACTAAGCTTTGTTTTTCAAAATACTTTAAACATCTTCCAATGAATAAAATGCAATTACTGTTTTCGGTTTTATTGTTAATATCATGCGCGATACTTGCATGTAATTCTGGTACAGATACTAAAAATGATAAAAGTGAAGATTCTATTTTAATAGCACCTGTTAATAACAATGAATCGTCCGTTGTTTTTAATAAAGATTCTTTAAACCCTATTGCGGATCTTATAAAAAAGAGCTGACAGGAAATTTAGTTAGCAAGGATATAAACATTTTGACAGAGAGTGACCGCAGGTTCAGTTATTCAGAGATTGATCTAAATGAGGATGGTAAGAATGAGATTTTAGTAACAATGAAAGGAAGTTATTATTGTGGTAATGCTGGCTGCACGGTTTATTTGTTAGATAATAAGGGTACAAAAATTAGCGGATTTACTATTGTGGATGGCCCTGTTGTGATCGCTAATTCTAAAACAAAAAACTGGAGCGATTTGATTATACCGAGCAGAGGTGTAAATTACCTTGTGAAATTTGATGGAAAAAAATATCCGGGTAATCCATCGATGCAGCCTAAGTTTGACGGTAATATTCCGGCAGGCCTCAAAGTTGTTTTGCCTAATGATGCTGCTGTGTATACCTTCTAAGATAAAAATTGTAAAGCAAAAGCTGGGTTTAGATTGTCTAATAATCTGATATGTTTATTTTTTTCCTTCAGTAACTCCTTAACGCGACGCTTCACATAATCATTCTGAAAATAAGTATAGATGTTTTCGCCTGGACAAGTTGTCATTTTGCTATGATCACGATGTGTCGAAATAGTATCCGGAGAAATATTATATTCTAAACAGAAATGAGCGATAAGGCGTGTTAGCACATCCAGTAAATAAGGATTCATTTCCTGTTGGCTATAGTTACCCAAAAAGCAAATTAGCAGGTGACCGCTTGGATCATATTCAGTATTCGTTTCTCCAACAGTAAGCGGGTCACGTCCTTCAAATACAGTGCCATCAGGCCCGATCAAATAATGGTAAGGAACATCCGCCCAGTTTCTGTCTGAACCCATACACCAGGTTTGAATATTTTTAAGTCGTGTGGCTGCATTTGCTGTGTCTGCCAAAACCCTGCCGCCTTCATGATGCACTGTAATTCGAACCGGAACCTGTTGCTTGTAAGGCCTTGCGTTACTGGCATTCCAGCTACTTCTTGGTTGTATAATTACCGAGCTCAATGAGGCTTCTGCTTTTGCACTCTCGTTGCCCAAACGGTTAACAGCTGAAACTGCAATACCATTAAGTTTATATTTTCCTTCGCTTAATTTAAGTTCGAATGAATGCTCTTTTTGGTTAAGTATTTTTTGACTCCAATTATTTCCGTATTTATAATACACTACCCATTTGAAAACCTTGGTATCCATCGAATGTGTCCATCTAACAATGACGGATTGAGTCTGTTGTGAAATATTTACCGCCGGAGCTTCAGGTTTATTATTATCTAGCCATGGGCTTGCTGGTACCAGCGCTTCATTTTTATAAGGACCTTCAATAAGCGCTTTGGAAAGATTAGGATTTTTGGTAACAGAAGAAATGCTCCAATGTACAACGCCGCTGCTTTGGGGCATCATTCCGCGCGATATCATAATTTGATTAATAACCTCTGTTGTATTTCTTAAGCTTGTATCTCTGCCCACGCTAATTCCTGGCCATAGATGCCGGCCCATTTTGTTTTGGGCTGACCACCAACCCAGAAGTACAGGATAACTTTGTGCAAGGCGACTGGTTGGCCAATATAGTTGAGGCGAGAAATAGTCAATCCATCCGTTGTTCAGCCAAAGCTTAGCATCGGCATACAATCCTTCATATTGATCAAAACCTTCTATTGCCCGCGGATGGCCTGGCCGCCATATTCCAAAAGGGCTTAATCCAAACTTCACCTGTTTCTTTTCTTGTTTTATTTCGTCATAAAGGCGATGGATGAAAGTATTTACGCTTTCTCTTCGCCAATCCCCACGCGACAGTTTTCCACCTTCGTTTTTGTATTGGTTCCAACTCACACTATCCGGAAAATCTTCGCCTTTATTATATGCAGCATAGGGATAAAAGTAGTCGTCAAAATGAATGCCATCAACGTCATACCTTTTCACAATATCCATTACAACGCTAACACCATGATCCTGCGTTTTTTTCATAGAGGGGTCAAACCACCAATAACCTTCTTTTAATTTTACTACCAATTCCGGCTTCGTTTTGACGATAGAGGTTTCAGTTACTTCGCCGCCAGCAACATGATGTGCCCGGTAGGGGTTAAGCCAGGCGTGAAATTCTAAACCTCTTTCGTGTGCAGCATCTATCCAAAATTGTAGCGGATCGTAAAAAGGCTCCGGAGCTTTTCCCTGAGTTCCAGTCAAGTAATAAGACCAAGGCTCTATTGAACTTTTATATAATGCGTCTGCTTGTGGCCGCACCTGAAAAATAACTGCGTTAAAATGGTGATCCTTTAAAAAATCAAGTAGTTTAATCGCTTCTTCTTTTTGTTCCTTGGTGGAAAGACCCGGTTTACTGGGCCAGTTAATATTATCGACAGTAGCTACCCAGGCGGCGCGAAATTCTCTTGGAGCATCAGGTATATTTAGCGTGTCTACTGTAGCTCTCGCTGTTGTGGAAGTAGTTCTTTTGACTGATGTACAAGAGAAAAATACAATTACCAAAGACAAAAAACATACTGAAAGTAGATATCGAATATTCATATAAAAGCAGATTATTAATTAATCAACAAATAGTAGTATCATGCTAACAATAGCATTTGCAGGCTTATTCATTCTTAGATAAAAAGAAGTATAACACCAACATTTTAGAAGGTATTTCACCGCGGTTCACTGGAACATGGGGCACTCGTCCATCAAAAAATAAAGAATCGCCTTCGTGTAAAATCACTTCATCTTCACCGATGATATAACTGCAAGAGCCGGAAATAATATATTTAAATTCATATGCACAGTTTCAACTTTTTCGCGTCGAGACTGTGGTTGTATTTCTAACAATACGGCTTCAAATCCTACAGAAGAAAGTTGTTTTCCTAAAAGAAGCCTATACTCAAAACCCTTAGCATCATCTTCCTTCTCAATAACAGCTTGTTCTTCTTTACGTGATACGATATATTTTTTTCGTTAGATGCTGGTATATCTTTAAAAAAATCAGCAACTGGTACACCTAATGCATTCACGATGCTTAGCAATACTGGTAAAGAGGGAATTGTTCTTCCATTTTCGATTCGTGAGATTAATCCATTACTTACATCAGCTTTTCCAGCTATTGTAGTAATAGTCAGGTTACTTTTTTTCTGATTTCTTTTATGCGCTTACCAAGGCCTATGAGATAGTTTTCCATTTTTTAACTGCTAATGAACCAAAAATACATACATTCCAAACCTTTAATCAGTTTATTATTTGCAGCTGTTGATAATTATTAAACTATAGTGCGATGGCTATATGTACCATAAACCGATCTTCCGACTTTACAATACCATTTGCGAGATTTTGAGATAGAGGTGTTTGATAATTTGCACCTATCGCAAATTTTCCAATGCCAGTTTCAAGGCCAATAGTGCCCGAAAGCAACCTGCCACCAGATACCGTAACATTGATATTTTCGTCCATATCAGTTTTTGAATTCTCGTATTGAATGCCTGCATTAGGCGCTATCATAATATTGCTTTTGGTACGAAACTTATAATAGGCCTGCGAATTAAGGCTTAGTTTATTTCCATATCTATAATCAAACTTATTTGCTGTATTGATTTTGTAATTTGAGTTTAAATTTATACCTGCATCCTGCAATCGAATGTCGTACATAGCGTTAAGATTAAAATCATAACTGCCCGTTCCTAACTGGAAGAGGTTTGTTGATTGCCCGGCATTAGCTTTGTCAGATGGATTATACTTTCCGGTAGCCAGTTTTACGCCGCCGCCTAACCATAAACTTTGAACCAATAATTTGGGATTATCATTTTTTCCAGATATCGTATTTCTGTTATTCAACAATTCGTAAAAGCCAGACAATGATATGTCACCGATACCATCTTTGCTTTGCTTATTTCCCTGGTTTATTTTTTCGTTGAAACTGTATGGCACAACAGCCATTACGCGAACTCTGTCACTAATATTCCAACCGCCCCAGGCTTCAGTTATATTGTAGCGTTCTTTGGTAGTCAGATAAGATGTTGCACCACCAACACCCACATGCGAAAGCATGGCATTATAACGATACCTGATGCCTACTATGTGTTTGTGAAAATCTGGTAAGATGCCTATATAATTATTGCCTCCACCACATCCACATATGTCGCATGCTATTGATAGCAATGGAGAAATAATGACTATTAGAATGATTATATATTTTTTCATGTGTTTGTTTTATTGATTTCATTTTGTCATATGAAATTTTGCATAAAAAATACTCATTTCTTTCAAGCTTGAAAATGAATACTTTTTTATGCTCATTTCATTATAAATCTCGACTTCGAACTATTGTTCAGCTAATAATTTGTTATTGATAAATTCCGTATCGTTCAGTGTATTCAGAAACGCCTGGATCTGCTGCTTTTCAGCGATAGTTAAGGAGAGGCCATCTTTTAAAAATGGATCTACATTTGCATATTCCTGTACATTACTACTATAGTGATCCAACACTGCTTCAAGCGTATAAAATCTGCCGTCATGCATATAAGGTGCGCTATACTTTAAGTTTCTTAAACTGGGTACTTTGAACTTATACTTATCATTCTCGTTTAATGTTACATCAAAACGGCCCATATCATTATTAGCGCCGATGCCAATACCATTATTACGAAAGCTATAGTCTGTAAACAAAGGTTCTTTATGACAGTTACCGCATTTTTGTTGTACTAATTTATATCCAGCTTCTTCGATGGCATTAAACTGGACGCCACCCTTTTTTGCACAACACTATCATATTTACTGTTACTGCTTACACACATCAGCATAAACTGCGATAAGGCTTTCATAAAACTGGCCGTTGTTATTTGATCGCTCCCAAATGCTTTTTTGAAAAGAGCAGGATATTCCGAATGTGTCTGAAGTTTCGAAATGACGTTACTAAGCTTTTCGTCCATCTCCTCATGAGCTGTTATGGGTACTATCGGCTGCAGATCCAAATCAAAAACCCCGCCATCCCACATAAACGATGTATTCCACGCAAGGTTCATAATAGGAGGACTATTACGCCGTCCCAGTCTATCATCAATACCATGACTAACATCGTGACCATGTTGTGTAAATGAGGATGATTGGATATGACAGCTACCACAACTGATCGTATTATTCCTTGATAATCGTGGTTCATAAAATAGCTTTCGGCCTAGTTCAAAACCATCTTTTGTGATTGTGTTACCTGCTATATTATAAGCCGGTTCAGGAAAATGAACCGGCCTGTTAAATCCAGGAAAGAATTTTTCAATAACCACATCTTTGCTGCAGGCACTGATGATGACTATAATGATAGCCATCACCGTGAATTGTTTTCGATGCATGGCAATTAATTTTCAGTATGATCGTGAGTAAACATTGCGGCATAATTGTTTGCAATGCTCACGCTAAATTCGCTATGCATCACTTGGGGGTGTGCAGTAATGCTAACAGTATTTACACCATCAAATACTTTACTGATATCTGCAAATAGATGAATGTTTGGCGATCTTGTTTTCCGCACTTGCGCTACTCCACGCATTGTCAAATCAAGGGTTACAGTTTTAATATTATTGATACTTGGGGCTGAATATCCGCCAAATCCGCCAATGTGATAACGGAATTTTTCAGCTCCGGTAGGATCTGTTGGCGCTTGAGGGCTTGTGCCTTCCATTTTAAAAAATATGTATCCGCTGTTCCAATCCCAATACATGCCGTCATGTCCGCTTGCCGGATCTAAAACACCCGTGCGTTTACTAACGTCCATCGTGCTTCTCAAACTGTCTACACCAATGGTAAATGTAAGCTTAGTATAATCACCTTCGGGAACTCTGATTTTAGCGAATCTTGATTCGGGATCAGACTCATTTATCAGGAAATAGCTGCTATCCTGTGGAATGGTATAAACTGTGCCATCAACTTTTGCAACTTTTATATTGCTGATGAAATATTGAAGCAACTGAACTTTATAAGTTTCTCCGGCTGCGTTTTTATAATTAGTTGAATTGAGTATAAGATTCTGTCCGCCAACTATATTATCAAACTCAACTGACAGAGGTGCTAAATTATCTTCATTAAAAGTTGGTTCATCAATATCTTTTTTGCAGGATTGGAATATAAAAGCAAATAAGGTAATAATAATTATGCTGTGTTTCATGTGTTTATTTATTATTGAATGGAAGTGAAGAGATTGATTTCTTAAAATATTCTTGCGAAGTATAAACGCTACGCGAATGTCATCGCCGTTTATGTGGGATGCCACTTGTGCTACTGATAAACTGAGCGTAGCAATTAAGATGCTACCTGTTCATCTGCTGGTAATAAAAAATACTTAAGAAATTGTACAAGGAGGGTGAAACACATCGTGGGAAAAACCCTGTGGAATGAGCTTTTTGGTGTATGTAGGATAGTTCTTGTCGGTTTTGAAACCTATGTTTAAAGTGGGAGTTACAAGAAGTTCCTGTGAGAAAAGTGTGATCTCTTTTACTTTAAGATCGGGCAGTTTTTCCTGCTTTTCACCATTTGCTTTCAACTGTTCTTCAAGCACACATGATGCTTTACAAACCGGAATTCTATCAAACCTATTTATACAAATGTTTGATGCGAGGTAATCTCTATTGATGTAAAAGGTAGCAAGTATCCAAAGTTGACTGCCGCTTTGTAATACGAAAACAACAATAAGTAATATGGATACTATTTTTTTCAAATGCCCGGCAAATGTAGGTCTAAAATTGTTCTTTCAATAATATTTGGATGTCATTTATTAATCGTTCCGTTTCTTTTGGCTCTGTACTGTTATACACACCTCGTATATGTTTGTTTTTATCAATGAGCAACAAAGCCGCACTATGCGCAAAGCCGCCCGGTGATGTGCTATCTGGATATGCTGTAGAATAATAAGCTTTTTCAGCTAAGTAAATAATACTATCCTGATTGCCTGTAACAAAGTGCCATTTCGATGAGGATGCGTTTAAAGAGTTTGCATATGCTTTTAGTCGTTCAATGCTATCGCGATCTGGATCTATGGTATGACTAAGCAATTTCACCCTGTCATCGGAGGCAAATGTTGTGTAAACTGTTTTCATTTCTTTTGTCATTCTTGGGCAGATGGTGGGACAAGACAAGAATATAAAATCGGTTATGTAAATCTTATTTTTGAAAGAACTTTGTGTAACTATATTGCTGTCCTGATCTATAAATCTGAAATCAGGAATAGCAGGGTAGACGGTATCGGATCCATTTACAGCAGGCGCTCCTAAAATTGGTAGTATTTGAGGCTGGCTGCTACATGAAACAAGACAGATTGCGATAACAAACAGACTAACGATTTTTAGCATTATTTTTCCCTTTACAAACCGCAAAAATAAAATGATTAGATGGATATTGAACCAATAACTTGGAGTTGAAAAGAGGATGAATACTTAAAGATGTCTAGGGGCAATTCAATAAATAAAAAGTTATTGCAAGAATAAAAAGCGTCAACAATTAATTGTTAACTTCACGTTTTTAAAATTGTTATGAACAACGAAAATATCGGAATAGCTATTTTTGATGATGATGAGGACATTTTGTCTATCTGCAATTATGTTTTGCAGGATCATGGCTGGCGTGTTAGTACTTTTTCAAATTGCGAAAATGTTGCAGCCAAAATAAAAGCTTGTCAACCGGGTGTGATTTTTATGGATAATTGGATTCCACCGAAAGGAGGAATTGTTGCCACACAGGAATTAAAAAGTGAAGAAAGCTTGAAAGATATTCCGGTGGTATATTTTTCAGCAAACAGCGAAATCTCCAAACTGGCCAACAACGCTGGCGCTGAATACTTTCTTGCTAAACCGTTTGATTTGGATGAATTGGTACAAACTATCCAGAAGGCATTAGAGAATAGTTCGCGAGCTGTGCCAACAACTATACAAAAATTGTAATTCCCAACAACCCCTTTATTAGCTTTCTTTTTTCAGTCAAAGTCTTTTATCTGTAAATTCAAATATTCGCAAGTTGTACGCAACTATAAAACAGACACGCTAAGAGTAAATGTTGAACTTATTGAATACTAACGAACCTATTCCTGAGATTTTTTACGTATTTGTAGACCAAACTAATTTTGTAACACAACATAATTTAAGTGTAACAAAGTCGTTTTCTTCAGGAACTGTTTTCCATTGGAATGACCTAAAGTTTATCGAAAAATATGTATCTGGGAAAGTAGACTATTTGCCATTTATTATCAATCAAAAGAAGGATGTAAATGCCATATCTGCATTTGAAAATTCTTTAACGTCTGAATATAGAACAGAATATAATGCTGAAATGCACAGATTTTATAATTATCCTCACTATCCATCACGACTTTCCGCCGTCTATGCGTTTGGGGACATAGAAACTTGCAAAAAAGTAGCCTCAAAATATAAGTGGAATCTTAGTAGCGTGAAACAATTCAAAATAATTGACAATCCTTTGAACAAAGTAGTGAAAGTTAATATGGAAATAGTTTCTTTAGACCGATACGCACAAAGAGTTTCATTTTGTGATTCAGAAACTATCGGACACATTTGGAACTCTTATTGGAATGGTACAGGCAATATTCAAATGGAATTACCAACTATTAATGGCAGACAAGTTTTCAATTCGGATGAGATTTGGGAATATTTAATAGAAGGTCAAATTCAAGTTATTGAATAGTTTGCGTACAACAAGGTATTTATGAAAGGCGGGCTGAAATTTAATCCTCAACTTTTGTGCTACTATTTCGCCTTCGACGTTTTTCTTGGCAGAAAAATGTAAATTAGCCAACAAAAACGGCTTCAGCTTACTGAAGTGCAAAGGCTGAACTTTTGGTTCGCTATTTTCCGCCCTTCATAAATACCCAGCCCGTTCGGCGTTTAAATATTTATATTCTTGAATAGCCAATAAATTAACTGTGATTGCGCAAAAAAACTTTAATTTAGTTTTGCAAGTAATGGTAAAGAAAATTTTGCTGGACTTATATTGCCACAATGAATATGGATGAAGTAAAACAAGGCTCGCACAAAAACATCTGGTATGGAGTAGGCAAGCAGAGAATTGAAATTCCCCGTCCGGTTTTAAAATCGGTTGTACATAATAATTCTCTTTTAAGCAGTTTATATATTGCAAGTCTTGGATTTTATCCGAAAGCAAAAGGCCATTTAACGCGCCGCAGGCATGGCTTACACGAGAATTTCCTTTTTTATTGCGTGGATGGTTATGGCTGGTACGAATTGGATGGCGAGAAGTATGAAGTTGGGCCAAACGAGTTTTTTGTTCTACCTCAAAATGTGGAACATGCTTATGCATGCGCCAATCACGATCCATGGAGTATTTACTGGGTTCATTTTGGTGGAAATAGTTTACCGGAGTTCAATAATCTGCATACCGTAAAAGAGCACTTCAAGCCACGCCATATAAAAGACAATGGGGAAGCGGGCTTGCTGTTTAATAAAATGTATAAAACGCTGGAGCTGGGTTACAGCCTTGATAATCTTCTTTTTGCTAACCTTTGCCTTTCCCAGTTTTTATCATTGTTCATTTACAACTCCCGGCATCATCCCGCTTCACAAAACACGAAAAGCGATTGTGTAGATAATGCCATTTTGTATATGCAGGAACATATTACCGATATGCTCACGTTAAAAGATATCAGCAATTATTCCAACTACTCTGTATCGCGGTTTTCAAATTTGTTTAAGCAAAAAACAGGTTATGCGCCAATGGATTATTTCATGCAAATGAAAATTCAACAAGCTTGTCAACAGCTCGACTTTACGGATAAATCTATCAAGGAAATTGCTTTGACGCTGGGATTTGATGATCCTTATTATTTTTCAAAAAGATTTAAACAGGTTACGGGTATGCCTCCTGTTAAGTATAGATCTGTAAATAAGGATTAAATAGGTTGACAGGTTTATAAGCAGATAATCTGAAGTCTATTTTCTTTATTAACTTTCAAAAATTTCAATCTCTAACCTAAGTTACACTACAGTTACTTCCACACCCATACCTTCAAGTGCTGAAACAGTACGCTCTGAAATATTGCTGTCAGTTATTATTTGTTCAATATCATCTAAGCCGCAAATTTTGCCAAAACCTCTTTTACCAAACTTGCTGGAATCGGCTAGTACAATGGTTTTCTGAGAAACTCCAATCATCTTTTTATTCAGTAGCGCCTCCATCATATTAGAAGTTGTAAGGCCAAAGTCTAAATCGATACCATCCACACCAAGAAAAAGTTTGCTGCAAGAAAAATCCTGCAAAACAGTTTCGGCATACACATCCCTGTTACCGAAGCAGATGTTTTACGCATCAGGCCACCTAATTGAATGACCTCAACACTTTGATGGTGTATTAATTCAAGTGCAACATTTAATGCAGACGTTACAACAGTAAGGCCTTCTTTAGCAAAAATGTTTTTTGCAAAGAATTGAACTGTGGTTCCCGACGCTATAAGTATACAGTCGTTAGGCTCTACTAAACTGGAAGCATATTCTCCGATCCTTTGCTTTTCATTTGCCTGCAAGGTTACTTTCTCATCCACATGCCTGTCAGCAATATATGGATTGGTAAGGGTGGCACCACCATGCGTTCGAAAGAGCATTTTTTTATCTTCCAAAAATTGGAGATCCTTTCTGATTGTTACAGAAGAAACATTCAGGTCATTACATAGGTCTGTAACCTTGATGCTTCCTTCCTTCTTAATTAATTCGATAATATGCTGATGACGTTCTATTAGATTACTCATGAATACTGTCTAAACAAAAAAGATAATATCAAAAATAGACAAATGCAAATACTTTTACCAGGTTTTGCAGATTCGTTATACATTTAAACTAAAATTCGATTTTATGAAGCATTTGCTATTTGCCCTCGCTAGTACTGTTTTTTCTTTTTCTCTGACGCAAGCCCAAACATCAATAAAAATCATGAGTTATAATATTCATCATTGCAATCCGCCATCCAAACCCGACTTTATTGATATTGATGCCGTAGCTAATGCTATTAAGAAAGAAAATCCGGATATTGTAGCATTACAGGAAGTAGACGTAAATACCGGACGTAGCGGTAAAGTAAATGAGGCTGCTCAGTTAGCCCTTAAAACAGGTATGAAGTCGTTTTATTTTGCAAAAGCAATCGATCATGACGGAGGTGATTATGGTGTGGCCATCCTCTCAAAATATCCATTAACAGAAACGGAGACGCACCATTTACCCATGGATACAACAACCGGAGGCGAACCACGGGTTCTCGCTACAGCTTCTGTTCAACTACCCGGCGGCAAGGTTATCACAATTGGAAGTACTCATTTAGATGCCCAAAAAGCACATACAAACAGACTGCTGCAAATAAAAGCAATCAACAGTATTACCCGTGAAAAGAAACAACCAATGATCATTGCAGGTGATTTTAACGCAGAAGAAAATACGGAAGTGATCAAAACTTTAGACCAACAATTTAAAAGAACCTGTGGAAGTTGTAAGCCAACAATACCGGTTATTAAACCTAAAAAAGCTATTGACTTCATCGCTTACAAACCACAAAATGCTTTCAAGGTTACAAAACACGAAGTGATAAATGAAACTTATGCATCAGATCACTTACCAGTGACTTCCATTCTGGAGATTAATTAGCAAAGTGGGGTAGCCAGCTACTTAATTGAATTGGTATGATTTTTAATACTATTAATCGTATATCTTTATTATAGAAGAAAAACTTTTTCCAATTTATCCTATATGTCCCAAAAAATATTCAATGAGCGTATTAAGCAGATTTTAATTCTGGGTATTATCCTGCTTCTTATTATAACAGTTATAACGGAGCTGGTTACTTTTATACCAGGACTTTTGGGTGCGGTTACTTTGTATATTGTAAGCCGCAGAAAGTATTTCCATTTTGTGTACAATAAAAAATGGAAGAAAGGATGGACCGCCCTGGGTTTCATTATCTTTTATCTGATAGTAATTGGTATTCCTATTAGCCTGGCTATTACGCTGATCAGCCCCAAAATAAATACGGTGCTGGAAGATCCCAATAAAATATTAAATTCAGCCAAACACACTATTGCTGTAATTCAAGGTAAAGTAGGGTTCAACCTGATTTCAGAAAACACACTATCTAACGTTGTAAATAAAATTACTACCGTTGTTCCAAAAATATTAAATAGTACGTTGACGCTGGTTTCCAACCTGGCCATCATGCTTTTCATCTTATACTATATGTTATATAATGGTAGCAATATTGAAAAGTATCTTAGCCGGGCAATGCCTCTAAAACGCCGTAATGTAAAAATCCTTTCTGACGAAACAAAAAAAGTGGTAATAGCAAATGCTTTGGGTATACCACTTATTTCTATTATTCAGGGTGTTATAGCCACAATTGGGTACGCACTTTTTGGTGTTGAAGATTGGGGGTTATACGGATTTTTAACAGGTGTGTGCGCGTTCTTCCCTGTTGTAGGTACAATGATCGTTTGGGTACCTGTTACTATTTATATGTTCGCCACAGGGGACACGCTTAACGCCACTCTTCTGCTTTTATATCATGTTGTTATAACAGGTAATGTAGACTATGTAGCTCGCATCACTTTGTTGAAAAGAATAGGAGATACACACCCTGTCATAACAATTATGGGTGTGTTACTGGGACTTAGTTTATTTGGATTTGTTGGTCTTGTATTTGGGCCTTTATTGTTGAGCTATCTGATAGTTTTGTATGATATTTATATGAACGAGTTTGTTCATGATCATCCAGAAGACGAGGATGAGCTTGAGCCTGCCGCCTTATCGCCTAAACTCGTTGATGAACATCCAAAGAATGACGGCTAAAGAGATTCATATTTTTCTTTCATGATCCTGGCAACTACTTTATCTATTGGAAGTGTCATCACATCTTCGTTAAAATAGTTCCAGTCAACAAATCTGAATATTTCGGAAACCTCCTTGGGATATACAGCCGCTCCGTTGTTTACATGAATCCGCAACGGCTCTAAAGGTTTAATAAGATAATAAACAGAAACGATCTGATGCTCCGGGTTGTAGGCAGATTGCTGAAAGAAGTCGGTAGTATAAATATGATCGATCACTTCCACATCAATACCAATCTCTTCTTTGCATTCTCTTATCACACATTCAATAGTTCCTTCGCCCAGCTCCAATCCTCCGCCGGGAAATTTGGTTACTTCAAGATTGTTATAATAAATACGTTCGTCGCTTACTAAAACCTGTTTCTTGTCATTTACCAAAACTCCATAAACGCGTAGGTTTATAGATGTAATTCCTGTTTCCATTAAATCTAATTTCTAATTTCTAATTACTACATCTAAATATTAAATGTCCCTTCATAAACCTTAACTGCCGGGCCTTTCAGCCATATGTCATTGTAAGATCCGTCAGCATTTCTATTATAACTTACATTTAATTTACCTCCCAAAACTTCTATATCAATTGAATGATGGCCGGTTTCATGCTGGTAAAAAACTAGTGCTGCTGCTGTTACGCCTGTGCCGCAGGCGAAGGTTTCATCTTCCACACCACGCTCGTAAGTTCTTACTTTAAGCGAACCATTTTTTAGGAGTTCTACAAAGTTCACATTTATTCCATCCTCCTTAAACTCTTCATTATAGCGGATCTTGCGGCCTTCATCAAATACATTTAGTGTTGCAAGCTCTTCAACTTTTTTACATAATGAGGTGATCCTGTATTCAGCACTGCATAATCACCAGACAGTTGGATACTTTTTACATCGATCATTTTTAAAGACACCAATCCATTATCAATATCCGCCCTATGTTCGCCATCAACCGCCAGAAATTTAAAGTCTTGTCTATCGATACCGATATCATGGGCAAACTGAACGATGCACCTCCCACCATTGCCACACATGCTGCCTTCACGGCCATCCGCATTATAATAGATCATTTCAAAGTCAAACCCCGGTTTGTTATTTAACAACATAAAACCGTCTGCTCCAATCCCAAAACGTCTGTCACAAATTGTATGGATCATTTTCTGCGATAGCGCACTATGGTTCACTTTTCGATTATCTACAATAACAAAATCATTTCCCGTTCCCTGGTATTTATAAAAACGCATAATAAATTTTTTATGATATCATCTTAGAATACATCTGATCAGTATTGCGTCGCACTCTTCATCTTTTTTGTAAAATACTCATCCTATATTACTACGATAATTAATCTCATCAATAATACAAACAAATAAATCAAAACTCTGTTACAAATATTTTTAAAAATTTCTTTATTAGATTTTCTACCGCCGCTTTTCCATCTTTACTGAATTCTTTTTTACACGATTCGCAACTATTGCGTTCAGAGCAAGACAATGATGCCCCAACAATTTTCCCAAACCATAAATTGCTGAGGTTTCCATTTCAAAATTAGTAATTCGGTGCGGGCCATAACTAAAATCTGTAAGCCTGTCGATTAGATTAGGATTGCTGATTCCTAATCGTAACACGCGCCCTTGCGGCCCGTAAAATCCCGGACAAGTTACAGTAATTCCCTGATGAAAACCTTGCGTAAAATGTTTCAGTAGGGAAGGAGCGGAGCCCGTAATGTAAGGCTCTCCTTTTATTTGAGCATGCGTAATAAAAGATTGCAACAGTTGCGCTTCCTCTCCATTATTTTCATGCTGGTAAAAGTTTAAAAGATTGTCGATACCTAAACCATGGGTAGACGCTACAAACTCATCCACACCAATATCGCTCTGCAAAGAACCCGAAGTGCCCACACGTATAATGTTTATTGAATGCAACGTTTCTTTAATGCTACGCGTTTCAAAATCAATATTTACCAGTGCGTCTAATTCATTCATCACAATATCAATATTGTCTGGTCCAATACCTGAAGATAATACCGTAAGCCGCTTGCCACCGATCGTTCCTGTGTGAGTTACAAATTCACGATGTTGCCGCTGCACTTCAATTGCATCAAAATATTTACTAAACTCTCTTACGCGGTCAGGATCGCCCACTGTTACTACGGTTCCGGCAATCTCTTCAGGGCGCAGATCCAGATGGTATACTGCGCCACGATCATTTAATATCAATTCACTTTCCGCAATTCTGTTCATAAATTTTGACGGTTAAATATTAAAAATCTACCAAAAATACCCTATTTTTGCAAGCCTTCAAAAAGCTCTCTTGTCCGCCGGTGGGCGGATAAGCAGCATATAAAAAGGTCTCGTGGCCGAGTGGCTAGGCAGAGCTCTGCAAAAGCTCGTACAGCGGTTCGAATCCGCTCGAGACCTCGGAATAGTAAAAAGTTCTGCAACAATGTTGTGGAACTTTTTTATTAAGAGCCATTTACTAATTTTTACTGTTTGCTTCAATGCTGTGCCGGAAAATGAATAGATTGCATTTTGGTTACATCAAATATATTTTATGATGAGAAATTTCTTTATAGTATCATTAACACTCATTTTTTCTTTTAGCTTAAATGCTCAAAAGAAAAATATTGTACTGATACTAAGCGATGATGCGGGTTATGCAGATTTTGGCTTTCAAAGCAGTCGTTTTATACCAACGCCAAATATTGATAAGATTGCGATGGAAGGTGCAAAATTTACCAACGCTTATGTAACGGGAGCTGTTTGCTCACCATCACGCGCAGGATTGCTTACCGGCATTAATCAACCGGAATTTGGAACGATACACAATTACATAAAAGGTGGGAAGTATAATATAACACAGGATGAATACGGTATTCCCCAACATGTGAAGTTGGTAGGCGATTATCTAAAACCGTTGGGCTACAAATGTGGGATTGTAGGAAAATGGCATGAAGGGTTTTCAAAGCCCTTTCATCCCAACACCAGAGGGTTTGATTATTTTTGGGGATTTCTTTGGGGCAGCAGCAATTACTTTACCGGAACAGCGGTTGAAGTTCAGGAAAATGGAACGCCTGTGGATCCGAAGAATATACCTTATATGACGGATGCGATTGCCGACAAAACGATAGCGTTTATTGAAAGAGAAAAAGATCATCCGTTTTTTGTATATGTTTCTTTTAACGCTATTCATACTCCGCAGGAATCTAAAAAAGAGCATCTGGAACTTTTTCTGGATAAGTATTCTGATGATAAAAGGAAACTTCAAAACGCAGCTATGACTCATTCATTAGATGAAAATGTCGGTAAGATTTTGGATAAACTTGAACAGCTAGGCCTAAAAGAAAACACAATTGTTATTTTCACAAATGATAATGGCGGGCAGGTGAAAGTTAATCATGCTGATAATTTTCCCCTGCGTGGAATGAAAGGCGATGCTTATGAAGGTGGTATTAGGGTACCGATGGCTATTTGCTGGCCTGGAAAAATAAAACCGGGAACAGTTTCGGATGGCATTGCTTCATCTTTAGATTTTCTTCCGACCTTTTTAGAAGCAGCTTGTGAGAACCCCAATATCTACAAGGCTCTTCGCGGACATAGCCTTGTAGATATTGCTTTAAACGAATCACGGTATAAAAAAGAACATTATACTGGAAGCTCGGCAAGGATAAAGGCGCTATCAGAAATGGAGATTGGAAACTTGTTTTATTACCTGGAGAAAGCCCGCAATTGTACAATTTGAAAAATGATATTTCCGAAACAGAAAATATTGTAAAGATTAATAAAAAGCAGGCACAGCAACTGCAAACACTTTACCAGCAATGGAACGCTTCGTTGCCGCCCCTTAATTTTGAGCCGTTGAAAAAATAGCACAGTCTATTAAACCCTTAACAGTCCCCGAAAACCGCGCGCAGCGTAATAAGATTCCGCGCCGTTGTGATATAAAAATACAGTTTCATAACGGCGGTCGCAAAACAAAGCCCCACCTAGTTCGCGAATAGCATCAGGTGTTGCGATCCAACTAGATGTCTTTGTATCGAACTTACCCAGTTTTTGCAAATCTCGATATTGTTCTTCCGTCAATATTTCAATGCCCATGTCGCCAGCCATTCCCAAAGCGCTGTTCTTAGGCTTATGTTCTTTTCTGGATTCAAGTGCTTCATGATCGAAACAAACGCTTCTGCGTCCTTTCGGGCTTTCTGCAGCGCAATCACAAAAAATCAACGCTCCTGTTTTTTTATCCTGACCAATTACATCAGGCTCGCCTTCGGTAATATCCATTTCGTTAATCGACCAGAGTTTTGCAGGATGCGCTTCCAGCCTGACTTGTACGGTTTCCCATTTTAACTCTTGGTGACGATTCATATTTTTTCGAAGCGGCTTTTAAGGATTTTGAACAATCCTTCAGTATCTGATACTGACAGTTTTTTATTGTTCATATCATTTATCTTTTACTGATTAAAGTTTGCGAAATTGATTCTCCTTCCAGCCGGCCTGAAACACCATGACACAATAGTAAGCGCTAACAAAAGGAGAGGAGGAGCCATGGTGCTTAATGCATCACCTGAGGCGATATGCGAAAATATAGCGCCAGACATAGCAAAGAAAAATCCAGCATAAGCCCATTCTTTCAGCAAAGGGAATTTTGGAATAAGCACAGCTATTACACCAAGTAGTTTCAGATTCCAAGTATGGTTAAAAAATAATAAGGATACCCCAACGCTTTCATGCTTGCTGTTTCTTCTTCCATTTGTAGTAACTGTACAATACCGGTAGAGACCATGCCCAGCGATAACCATACTGTTGCGATCCAGTAAATAATGTTATTTCGTTTAGTTGACTTGTTGTTATGATTCATGTTTATTGGTTTATAGAAAGAAATTAGTTATGCAGATTGATGGAGCTTTGAAATAGGCAGCTCGATGTGTTTGAGGCTGCGCGATAATCTTTGTTAATCGTTAAGCCCTTTGCCTTGCATAATATTTGCTTCACTTTTTTCAATTCTTGCTTCACGTGTTGTAGCCTGTTTCGCTTGCGAAAAATAAAGAAGGTAAGCTCTCTGGCGTCCCGGGGTCAATGCTTCAAATGCTTTTTTAAGCATAGGTTTTTCTTTTAGTTTTTTCAGAAATTCTTCGGGCATGTCAAACTCTTTGGTTTTCTTCATGGAGACTGTTAAGCCTGCTTCTTCTATGGTGATCGCTTCATATATATATGTCTTTAGTATTTTCTTTTGTTTATTTACTGCTTCAACGCTGGTAAAGCGAATCTGCCGTGCTACCTGGACATTCTTTGTTTGCTGTATCAATATTCCTTCGGGGTCCTGCAATAGCACACCTTTAAAAAATAAGTAGGCACAATATTCTTTAAACTCATGGATCAGTACTATGTTAGAACCATTAAAAGTATAACACGGGCAGCCCCATTTCAACTCTTCTTGCAATCCACAATCCAACGCAATGTTTCTTAATTGTTGAATGGCGTTTTGCCATTTGTTTTCTTTATTAAAGTAGAAATCTACTTTGGAATTTGTACCAGCCATGATCGTTTATTTTAAGGCCTCACCACCAAGGGAGAGAGGAGAGATTAATTAGATTTCAGTTTGTTGACACAATATCCTGCAAGCGGTTATGCGCCATATTGATGCCAGCAGCGAAAGGCATTTGCAACAATTGATCGCGCAAAGCTACCGAACGAAACACTATATGCATTGTCAATTTACTGGTGTCGTTTGTGAGCGATTCAAAATCCAGAAATTCTAACTGCACATCAAAAGGAGCATCTTCCATTTTAAAAGTACGCGTGATCTTTTGATCAGGAATAAATTCATGGATCGTGCCGTTAGCGCGAAAAACCACATTACCATTGGAATCAGCCGTTTCGAACGCCCATCCGCCGTGTGGTTTATTTTCGAGCTTGACAACCTTAGTGCCCATCCATTGCGATAACAATTCGGCTTCTGTATAAGCTTTAAACAGCAAGTCTACAGGTAGGTCAAACTCCCTTGTGATTACCAGTTCCTGCCTGTCATCTTCAGCGTGTACTTTTGTTTTCCTTTCCATCTTTTTATCTTTTTGGTTTGTCTTTTTCATAACAGATTCCAGTTTATTAAAACGGTCATCCCACATGTTCCTGAATGGTTCGATAAAGTCAGCAACTTCTTTCATTTTTTTGCATTGAAGTGATAATATATTTCACGTCCGTTTTGCTCTTGCTGTAACAATTCACATTCAGTAAGTATCTGTAAGTGCTTTGAAACGGTAGGGCGTGCGGTGTCGAAATTAGCGGCAATAGCGCCGGCTGTCATGGCTTGCGAAGCTATAAGTACCAGTATGGCCCTTCGCGTGGGATCAGCCAAAGCCTGAAAAACGTCTCTTCTTAAATTCATTGCGTAGCTATTTGACTACAAATATATATGTAGTTATTCGACTACGCAAATATTTTTTAGTAATTTATAAAAGTTTCAAAATTTGGTAAATTACTAAGACGAAATTTTTAATACAGTTAATACATTTGATATGGCTAAGACAAATAATTGAAGTAATTAGAAGGCAGCATTAGAATCAAATATTTACACTTGATCTGTAAAATTACATCGCCGAAAAAAATGCTGTTTAATTCTTTTGATGAGCCGTTTGATTTAAATCTCAGATCAGTATAGAATTTTGTTGTTCGTTCTAAATCACTAAAATCAACATTTGCCCATATCATTTTTGATTCACAGTATTTTGTTATTACTTGCCGAACTTCTAAAAGTGAAAAAAATAATCAATATTTCCTATAATTTATATTATGTTAAATACATGATTTTGAGTAATGCTGATTGCTTCCTACTAATATTGGAATAGTTATTGCCTTATACACCATGTAACCGTTTTTGTCAAACCCTTAAACCTACAATTATGCTCAGATGGTCTATTATTTTTCTGATTGTGGCGATTGTTGCTGCGGTCTTTGGTTTCGGCGGCATAGCCTCCACTGCAGCGGGAATTGCAAAAGTTTTATTCTTTGTGTTCCTGGTGTTATTCGTTATCTCTTTGATATTTGGCCGACGCAGTACTTAATGCGCGCTTACGCCATTGATTGATAATATCATTATACCTAAAGTTTAAAAGTCTCAAAGCTTTTAAACTTTTTTTTTTTTTAAAGAAGACTCACGGATGATCAGTTCTGAGTTAATAATAACGGTGTTGATCTGCTGCAAATTGCTAACCCCTTTAATATGATTGATCAGTGTTCTTGCTGCGATTTCCCCCATTTCAATACCCGGATAATTGACAGTTGTCAGTGATGGTTCAATCAAATGTGCAATCGCATCATTATTAAATCCTACCACCGCAATATCTTCTGGTATTTTTATTTTTTGCCCTTTCAGGGTTTTGATAAAAGCAGCTGCCACAAAATCATTTGTAATAAAAGCCGCATCTGGCATGGGTTTCATCTTAACAAGCTTTAATGCAGCATTGATTCCAGCCTGTTCTTCCAGATTATCAACTATTAACATATTGTCATCTGACTTAAGGCCATTATCTTCCAAAGCATCTTTATATCCTCTGTATCTTTCTGCGTACACATTTCGTCCTAGATTAGATGTAATATGTGCAATTCGTTTGCATCCCTGGTTGATCAAATGTTTAGTCGCTTCATAACCGCATTTATAATTGTCGATAACCACAACGGTATTATCGCTATTTTTTTCAACTCGATCAAAGAAGATAACCGGTACTCCTTTATCCTTAAACTGGCGAAAATGATCATATTGTTTGGTATCAAAAGAAAGAGATGCGATCAGGCCATCCACCCTTTTATGAAACAGATTGCGGGCATTAGCTACTTCCTTTTCATAGCTTTCTGAAGAATGTGCAATGATCAAATCATAACCAGCTTCTGCAGTAACTTTCTCAACACCCGACAACACAGCATTACTGAAATTACTATTCAGCTCATGTATCATAAATCCAATTGTATTTGTTTCCTGGGTGCGAAGGTTGCGGGCAAAATGGTTGGTTCTGTAGCCCATTTTTTCTGCAAGTTCAAAAATTCTTTTTTAGTTTTTTTACTTACAACCGGATCATCTTTCAGGGCACGGCTTACAGTAGCTACTGATATTTTTAATTCTCTGGCAAGATCGTATATCGTTATTTCTTTACCTTTTTTCATTTATACTTTTTATCATTTGTATTGCAAGCAAATACGAAGGAGTAAAAGTAATTAAATTAACTCCTCAATTAATGATAAATAATTCAAAAAAGACAGAAAATAAATTTTGTATGTTGAACCGACAGTAAATATATGGCATCGGTGTTGTGTCACTCTCTTCACTTGTGGTACTTATGGCATCCTATATATTCGTTGTCTGAGCCATTATTAATGTATGTTGTTGTTTATCGTTCCGACCGAAGTTTTGCCTCAAGCAAACGAGTGGAGGAATCTCTCGCACAACAAGGAGATTGCTCCACTTCAGTTCGTTACGCTCGCCAAGACGATACTGCTTCATTGCGTTTGCAAAAGAATAAATATCAAAACTCACGTTAATAGCTCATTTTTATAAATCACTCAATTGTTTTTCAAGTTGCCATTTCCATTGCTGATACAGTTCATCGTATTGAGCAACTTTAGATGGCTCGATCAGTTCGAGTCTCTTTCTTTTTCAAAAGCATCCGACGGTTTTTTGAAATAGCCAGCGCCAATACCCGCTCCCAGCGCTGCTCCTACGCTTCCGTCGCAATCATACAACTCAATCGGTACGTTAGTGGCATTTACAAATGCTTCACAAAAAACATTACTTAAAAACATATTCGTTTTTCCGGCTCTTATTATCGCAGGCTGCATACCATTGCCGCGCATGATGTCAAGTCCATATCGAAAAGCAAAAGCAATACCTTCCTGTGCTGCACGAAACAGATGAGCATTGGCATGTTTGTTTAAATCAATATTGATAATATGAGCACCCGGAATTTTATTATTCAGCATGCGTTCAGCGCCGTTTCCAAAAGGTAGAATTAACAACCCATCACTACCAGCGTTTATCGTTGATGCGGCCTCATTCATTTCTGGATAAGACATACCGCCACTCAAATTTCTAACCCATTTATTAAGTATGCCGGTTCCATTGATACATAGCAGCACGCCCACGCGTGTAAACTGATCCGTATAATTAACATGCGCAAAACTGTTTACCCTGCTTTGCGGATCATAAGTAAGTGCATCGCTAACACCATAAATCACACCGGATGTTCCGCCGTTGCCGCTACATCCCCCGGCTCCATTACGTTTAAAGAAAGTGCGTTATTGGGCTGGTCGCCAGCTTTGTAACAAATGGGTATGCCTTCCTTTAATGAAAGCTCGTCTGCTATTGACTTTGATAGTTTTCCATGTTCTGAAAACACCAGCCTTAATTCAGGAATAATGTTTTGGTCAAAACCAAAATACTGCACTACTTCTTCTGATATCTTGTTCTTTGAAAAATCCCAAAATATACCTTCTGATAATGCAGATGCTGTTGTGGTGGTTACGCCTGTTAAACGCTGTGCAATAAAATCTCCAGGCAGCATGATCTGATCGATCTGTTCAAAAATTTCCGGCTCATGTTCTTTAACCCAGGCCAGCTTTGCAGCCGTAAAGTTTCCCGGAGAATTTAAAAGATCGCGTAAGCAGTTCTCGTACCCAATAGAATCAAAGGCTTTGTCGCCGTAAGGTACCGCACGGCTATCACACCAGATGATACTGTTGCGCAGCACGGCTCCTTTTTTATCTAATAAAACAAGTCCATGCATTTGATAAGAAATACCAATAGCACCAATATCGTTTGAATTGTATTTACCGGATTGATGTACTTTTTTAATAGCTTCTTTTACATCCTGCCACCAACCTTCCGGTGATTGTTCCGCCCAACCGGGTTTTAAGGAGATGATCTCTTTTTCAGTTTCCGGATATTGGGCAGATGCAATGGCCAGCTGTGTAGCGCCATCGACAACAGAAACTTTTATTGAGGAAGTGCCAACATCAATACCTAATAACAACATGCACGTTTAGATTTTTGTATTTAGACAATTCTCAGATAAACCTATTAATAATATTTTCAAAATACTCCTGTTTTCCACTTTTTACAGCGGGTTCACCAGCTTCAATCGCATACGTACGCAGATCTTCTAATGTGAGTTTTCCTTCTTCAAACTCCTTCCCTTTTCCATTGTCGAATGACGCATACCGATCTGTTCTGAGTTTTTTAAAATCTGATTTATTAAGAATAGCATCTGCAGTTATCAATGCGCGGGCAAATGTATCCATACCGCCAATATGCGCGTAAAACAAATCAGCCGGATCGGTAGAACTGCGGCGGATCTTTGCATCAAAGTTGATGCCTCCTCCCTGCAATCCACCTGCTTGTAAAAAGATCAGCATGGCTTCGGTAAGTTCGTTCAGGTTATTTGGAAACTGATCAGTGTCCCAACCATTTTGATAATCGCCTCTGTTAGCATCTAAAGATCCCAACACGCCAGCATCAGCTGCAACTTGTAGTTCATGCTGAAACGTATGTCCGGCAAGGGTTGCGTGGTTTACTTCAATATTTATTTTAAAATCTTCTAACAAATCCCACTGACGTAAAAAGCCGATCACCGTTTCGCAATCAAAATCATATTGATGTTTGGTAGGCTCCATTGGTTTCGGTTCAATCAAAAAAGTTCCTTTAAAACCATTCTTTCTTGCATAGTCTTTAGCCGTATGCAGAAAGCGTGCAAAGTGTTCTTTCTCCCTTTTCATATCCGTATTCAAAAGTGTCATATAGCCTTCTCTCCCACCCCAAAATACGTAGCCATCACCGCCTAGTTCAATAGTAGCATCAATAGCAGCTTTTACTTGCGCGGCAGCATGAGACAGCACATGAAAATCCGGGTTGGTGGATGCGCCATTCATGTAACGTGGATTTGAAAAAACATTGGCCGTGCCCCACAAAAGCTTTACTCCACTTTCTGTTTGTTTTTGTTTGGCATAATCAACCAAAGCCTGTAAACGTTTGTCATTTTCGTTTACATCTGATCCATAATCCACAAGGTCTATATCGTGAAAGCAATAAAAAGGCAGGTTCATTTTTGTAATGAATTCGAAAGCCGCATCCATTTTATCTTTAGCTCTTCCTATCGCATCAGTTTTGCTGTTCCAGTCAAACACATGAGTACCTGGACCGAATGGATCATTTCCATCGTTGCAGAACGAATGCCAATAAGCACATGCAAAACGAAAGTGTTCTTTCAAAGTTTTACCAGCCACTACCCTGCTCTCATCGTACCAGCGAAAGGCAAGCGGGTTGTCACTTTCAATACCTTCATATTTTATTTGAGGAATTTCTTTAAAGTATTCTTTATCTCCTAATATTACGCTCATAGATTTTGATTATATGTAAGTATATGTATTGGATTAATGTCAACTGAATCGTTAAATTATAAACCTGATGAATGCAATATTAATGAAATATTGTAATCGGTTTCATAAAAACATAGAATTATTTTCTCAAACTTCATTAATATAAAAAACCGCTCAAAATAGAGCGGTCTTCCTAAACAAATTCTAAATTAAATTTATCTTAACTTAACAAATATGTCATCCCATTTTTTCTCAAGGGCCACAAATTTGTCTCTGTCTGCTGCTTTTGCATCTTCAATTTTATAAGAATAATATTCTGCAATATTACCTGCAATAAGCCGATATGTGCGTTTTTGAGTAGCATCTAAACTTGGCATTTTAGCGAACATTTCAGCTGCTTTTTCGTAGTTCGTCTTCGCTATATCATAGGCTTCATTATAGGATTTTTTTATATCGGCAACTTTTTGTTTATCAGCCGCTGTTGCTTTTGCTCCCTTCTTCGTAACCTCTGTTTCAGCGGTAACCATTTCATTACGAATATTTCCTGCTTTTAATTGATAATGATCTCCCAACAATAAATATGGCTGCATTTCTTCTGGCTTCAAGCTTGATGCCTTATTTAAAGCGGCAAGCATCTTGGTTTCCAGTTCTGCCGCATTACCCGGCATAACGGCTCCTTCTTTACGGGAATCTAAAGTATCGTAAATGATCTCGGCCAAAGTAATGTTTGCTTTATAATCTTCAGGACTTGCCGCTAAAAGCTTTTCAAGGCTTGCTAATCTTTCATTGAAATTAGAGCTGCTTCCTACTGCAAAATCAAGCATTGAATATGTAAAGAACTCGCTTTGAGGATATAGTTCTTTGCCTAATGCTTTATATTTTTCAAAATTTGCGTTATCATTCTTTGTAGCATAATGCCTTACTAAACCCTGGTAAACACTTTCGTAAGATGTTCCATTGTAGTCTTTAATTTTAGCATCAGCTATACGTGTGTAATACTTTAAAGCATCTTCTTCGTGTTTGGTATTTTCTGCCAGTAAGCCAGTATAATAAACTGCTGCTGTATCCATTTGCTTATTCATGATCTTTTTCGCAATCAAAAGTTCAGAATAGTCCACTGTTTTTTTAAATTTTTCGAATGCAGGTTCATACGCTTTGCTATTGATGTCGTTAATACCTGCATTAAAATACGCTGCATATAGATTGTAGGGAGCATTTTTATACATGGGGTCCTCTAATAATTTCATATCAGGTTCCATCTCTTTATATTTTGCTAAGGCGGCATCAGCCTCTGTCCTGTTCTTTTCGGCTTCAGCAGCTTTACTGCTATCCACAGCTAAACTCGCAAATACAGCGGCTTTCAGTATATGCCCTTCAGGTTTTGTAAAGAATTTTTCGTTGGTAGAATTCTTATCAAAGGCTTCCTTTGCTTTGTCGGTTTGCCCAAGGGCAAGCGCACCTTTTATATCTTCATATTTCTGTGCATATGCCCCAGCTGTCGAAAAAGCAGCAATTGTTGCAAGTAAAATCACTTTTTTCATTCGTATATTTTTATTGTTTTTGTCAAATAGATCCGACATTCATCGGATTCGCCAATATAATATCTCTTTGGTCATGCCAAGCGATTATGGCTCATTTTAATTTGTATAGTTTTCAATTATGGGAAATAGTATTATTTATAATATTCTGATTTCTATAAAGATACTTTTTTATATACTTTTACTCTTCACTTGGAGTCTCCGGTTTTTCTGCGCTTTCATCTGTAGCTTGAGATTCAGAATCCGGAGGTATTACGCCTTCAATAGAACTTTCAGCATTTTCTATATTTTCAACGTCTTCCATCTCCTGCTCATCAACCGTAGTAATAGCAGCGATATCATCTCCCTCATCTAATCGTATCAACTTAACTCCTTGCGTTGCTCGCCCTAATTCACTAATTCCGCTTACCGGCATCCTGATGGTGATACCACTTTTAGATGTTATTAACAAATCTTCATTTTCAAACACATCTAATAACCCTACTAATTTACCGGTTTTTTCAGTTACGTTAAGTGTTTTTACACCTTTTCCTCCGCGGTTTGTAAACCTGTATTCATCCACGGCAGTCTTTTTACCATATCCTTTTTCACTTACTACTAACACCCCTGGCACAATTTCAGCATTCTTTGGTACACAAATCATGCCTATTACTTCATCATTATCATCATCTACTTCAATACCTGCAACACCAATGGCGCCACGACCAGTTGCGCGTACTTTTTCCTCGGAAAATCTGATAGCGCGGCCACTCTTTACAGCCATCATAACATCGCAACTTCCGTCAGTAAGTTTAGCTTCCAGCAACTGATCTCCTTCCACAATAGTGATTGCATTTACACCCGTTTGTCTGGGTCGGCTAAAATCGCTAAGACTGGTTTTTTTAATCGTTCCTTTTTTAGTACAAAGCAAAATATTATGCGCCTTTACAAATTCCTCATCTTTTAGATCTTTAATATCAATGATCGTACGGATTTTGTCATCCGGCGGCAGTTGCATCAGGTTTTGTATCGCTCGTCCTTTTCCCGTTTTCTCACCTTCCGGAATTTCATAAACATTCAGCCAATAACATCTTCCCATCTCAGTGAAGAATAATAAAGTATGGTGTGTAGAAGCAACAAATAAATGTTCTATATAATCTTCTTCCCTCGTTTTACCACCGCGAACACCACGGCCACCACGGCGTTGTGCACGATATTCATCAGCCGAAGTTCTTTTGATATACCCTAAATGAGAAATGGTAATCACAACATCTTCATCCTTGATCAGGTCTTTAATACTTACTTCATCGCTTCTGTAAGTAATTTCTGTACGACGCTCATCACCAAATTTTTGCTTGATTTCAAGCAGTTCTGTTTTGATAATTTCAAAACGTAAACCAGCATTTGAGAGAATTTCTTTCAGATGCGCAATCAGCTTCATCAAAGATTCATATTCTTCCTTAATCTTATCACGCTCCATGCCTGTAAGGCGCTGCAGGCGCAACTCCAATATTGCTTTGGCTTGAATTTCATCTAATCCCCATCCGGCATTAATAAGGTTCTCTTTCGCAACCTCGGGAGTAGGAGAACTTCTGATCAAACGAATTACTTCATCCAAATGATCCAAAGCAATTAAATAGCCTTGCAAAATATGAGCCCGTTTTTCCGCTTCTCTTAATTCATATTCTGTTCGCCTCACAACTACATCATGTCTGAATTCAATAAATTCAGCAATCATGTCTTTAACATTCAATATACGCGGACGGCCTTTCACAATGGCCACGTTGTTGATCCCGAAAGATGTTTGAAGATCGGTATGTTTATAAAGCTGATTGATTACAACATTTGCAATGGCATCTCGCTTAAGATCAAGCACTACTCTTGTACCGTCTTTATTCGACTCATTGTTGACGTGTACAATACCTTCAATTATTTTATTATTTACCAACTCACCAATTCGATTAGTGAGCGAATCGCGGTTCACCTGGTAAGGCACCTCTGTAATGACAATTTGTTCTCGCCCGCTTGGCTTGGTATCTACCTGAACCCTACCGCGCACCACTACCCTTCCGCGACCGGTATGCATGCCGGCTTTAATACCTTCCATTCCATAGATAATGCCACCAGTTGGAAAATCAGGTGCTTTCACAAGCAGCATCAATTCATCAATAGTAATGTCGTTGTTGTCGATATACGCTGCACAACCGTCTATCACCTCGCTTAAGTTGTGAGGCATAATGCTTGTTGCCATACCTACTGCGATACCGCTTGATCCATTAACCAATAAATTGGGTATGCGTGTAGGAAGTATAGTAGGTTCTTTTTCCGAATCGTCAAAGTTGAGCTGAAAATCGACGGTGTCTTTTTCAATATCGTCGAGCATGTGCTCAGCAAGCTTTTCTAATCGAACCTCGGTATAACGCATAGCCGCCGGGCCATCACCATCCTGGTTACCAAAGTTACCTTGTCCATCTACCATGGTGTATCGCATGCTCCATTCCTGCGCCATACGTACCATCGCATCATATACGGAGCTATCGCCATGTGGGTGATATTTACCCAACACTTCCCCTACAACACGGGCAGACTTCTTATAAGATTTATTAGCATATAAACCCAATTCGTTCATCGCATAAAGTATTCGGCGATGAACAGGTTTTAAACCATCTCTTACGTCGGGCAAAGCACGTCCTACAATTACACTCATCGAGTAATCGATGTAGGCCGTTTTCATCTGTTCTTCTATATTTACGGGAATAATCCGATTATTATCCTGCGTTTCCTGTGGCTCCTGATTATCTTCCATTTAAATGATTCTGTTCTTAAAAAAATTAATATAAAATAGCGTTAACAACGCTCGCAAATCTAATCTTTTTATAGCTGAAAACAGCTTTATAAATGAGGATTTTTCACCAGTTTATGCACCAATAATCAACCATGGATAGACGGGAGACAAGATTACCTTTTTGTACCAGCAGAAGAATATAAATCAGCGGTTTTGCCACGCTCGCTTGTACTGTAAAATATGTATCAACCTACATATTCTTCGCAGGTATATATTGGTCAGACCGGGACGCCCGCCTGACCGGACGGGCAGGGTCAGACCATGTAAAAAGCCGCTTCAAAATTGAAACGGCTTTTGTTAAATATCATGCTGTATTTATTTAAGCTTAAAGGCTTTTTTGACCTTAGAAACATGGTCTAATTTTTCCCAGGTAAATAGCTCTACTTTTTTAACTACTTTTTTCCATCAGGAGAAAAGAATGTTTTTTCAATTGTTTTGCTTTCCCTGCCCATATGTCCATAAGCGGCAGTTTCGCTGTAAATAGGATTACGCAACTTTAACCTTTGTTCAATAAAATAAGGTCTCATATCAAAAATTCCTTCTACGATTTCGCTGATCTGGCCGTCGGTAAGTTCTACTTTAGCAGTTCCATAAGTATTTACGTTAACGCTCGTAGGCTTTGCAACGCCTATGGCATAAGAAACCTGCACCAATACCTCTTCACATAATCCTGCTGCTACCAGATTTTTAGCAATATGCCTGGTTGCATATGCACCACTTCTGTCAACTTTACTTGGGTCTTTACCACTAAAAGCACCACCACCATGAGCACCCTTACCGCCGTAAGTATCTACAATTATTTTACGACCAGTTAAACCTGTATCTCCATGTGGGCCACCAATTACAAACTTGCCTGTTGGATTTATGTGATATTTTATTTTGTCGTTGAATAAGTGCTTATACTGCGGGTATTTTTTGATAACACGTGGTATCAAAATATTTTTTATATCATCGCTGATCTTCTTTAACATTTTTGCTTCTGCATCAAAATCATCATGCTGTGTCGAGATCACGATAGCATCTATGCGAACTGGTTTGTTATTATCGTCATACTCAAGAGTTACCTGGCTTTTTGAGTCAGGTCGAAGATATTTGATCTGTTTATTTTCTCTTCTTAACTCAGCTAACTCAATTAAAAGTGTATGTGATAGATCCAACGCCAAAGGCATATAGTTCGCTGTTTCGTTAGTGGCATACCCAAACATCATTCCCTGGTCGCCAGCGCCTTGTTCTTCCTTTTTCTTTTTATCAACTCCCTGGTTAATATCAGATGATTGCTCATGAATCGCAGATAATACACCACAAGAGTTTGCCTCAAACATATACTCGCTTTTGGTGTAACCAATTTTACTGATCACTTTGCGGGCAATATCCTGCACATCTAAATAAGCCTTTGATTTTACCTCTCCCGCCAAAACAACCTGACCGGTTGTAACCAGGGTTTCGCAAGCCACTTTTGACTGTGGATCAAAAGCAAGAAAATTATCAATTAATGAGTCTGATATTTGATCCGCAACTTTGTCAGGATGGCCTTCCGAAACACTTTCAGAAGTAAATAAATAAGGCATTTAAAAGATATTTAGAAGTCTATAAATTTAATTGGGTGCAAATATAGCATCTGCACCCAATTATATAAAATTATAATGTCGGCTTACTTTAGTTTTGAATACACCACACGTAGCTTCATTCTTTGAGTTGGGTGATTTCCGCCACCAATACGAACGCGGCCAATACCAGCATATCCATAAAAGCTTGATTGTGGTATAGGGAATCGTGCAGAAATAATCGGTGTTTGATCACCCATTTCTAAACTCGTTGCAGCTGGTGCATATAACCTCATCATATAATACGGTACTTTATCAGACACAAGATGCTGGGCATATCGCGTTAAATTAAAACGCCATTGACGTACTCTATTGCCAAAAGGATCGGTAATATTGAAAAAAGTTTGTAACGCGGAACCAGAGCTATAGAAGTTTTCATAACCTGATAAAGCGTAACCGCCGGTTTGAGTTTGCGTGACTCCAAAAACTGAAGGTATTAACTTAAACTTACCTGCTGTAGAATCATAAATATCAAGAAACACGTTAGGTGGTGCATAAAACAGGGTGTCCGAAGCATCATAAATGCTTTCCATTTGAAGTTCTGCTAAATGGATGACGCTATTTTGAAAGTCAGCAAGTTCCGGAATTTTCACATTAGCAAAAGTTCCCGGTGAATTTTGTATATAAACGATTTGATCCTGTGTAAGATCGTCGCTTCCTGCTGTAACCTGAGTGCCGTTATAATCTCTGTTTATATAGTTGGCGCTGGCGTTGCCCTGAAAAAAGGCTAAAGTAGCAACTGCAGTGTCCATGTCTGTTGGCGTGGTAGTATTATTATATCGGTAATATACTGCAAGCCGCGAATTTGATGACGTTAGATCTAATAACATTAAAGCATTACCACCTCCAATGGATTGCAACGCAAAACCCTTGAATTTTGTACGGAATAATGAATCTGAACTATATCCATCATTTGCGCCAGTTGAATCATAGGCCAATAACCTTTCACCAAAACTGTTGTCTAATTTGATGCGTAATTGATTGGCAACTGTTGTCGTATCAGGGTAATTAATTACCTGAATGGAATCGCTAAACGTGCGCGGAATAATAGTTTTACTTCCTAAAACATTTGTTGCTGTAAATTGGCGGTTAACTTTATATACCGAATCACCTCTAAACTCATTGGCCTGGTCAAGTTCCGAAACCTGAATGGTTTGAGGGGTTAAAGAATCACCGTAAGTGCCATTTTGTAGATGGTCAATAATCAAAACTACTGAATCAAGGTAAAGTGAACCTGGGCGATTTTTAAATGGAAAAACACCTCCGTTTGATACCTGAAAATAGATCCTTGCATCTGTTTTACCAAAGATCGGATCGTTAGTAATGTTACCCAATAGTTTAGGAAAAGCCGGAAACGATCTAAACGAATCAGCCTCCGAAGAAAAAATTCCATTGTAAGTTTCAACATCTAATAAAGTGTCAAATGTATTGATATTGTCAACCGGAGGAATTAGATCCTGACCTAACTCAGTTGGCAGATTGATTTTATTACATGATGAAAAGAAAGTAACAAAAGAAGATAGCGCAAGGATAAATACTATATATTTCTTCACACAGATTATTTTGAAAGTATTGATACGGTAAGTTTTATAAATTATTCCGCAAGATCGTTATACAGTTGTAAATACTCTGTTAAATCAGAATCTTCTTTAAACTGCAATGTTTTTTTACCTCTTACTTTAGTAAACTCAGCTACTAATTTTTTATCCACATTAGGTGAGCCAAAAGTAATAGCATCAGCGTAGGTTGCGCCACCTCTCATTAAAGCAGCATTAGTTCCTTCTTTAAAAGGTTCCAGATCTTTTTCCTTAATGGAAGGGTGAATAAGCGCTTTGGAAATAAAGCCTTTTCCGAGCTTCTCTTTAAAGGTATTTTCTCCTATTGTAAACACTATTTTGCTATGAGCAAAAACTGGTTCTTTCTTGTATATTGTTTTCAAATAAGCAGGTATCAAACCAGTCATCCAACCGCTGCAATGAATCACATCCGGGCTCCAGCCAAATTTCTTAACTGTCTCCAATGCCCCTTTACAGTAAAAAACAGTCCTGAGATCGTTATCAGAAAACCACTTATCCTCATCATCATGAAATAAAGTTTTTCTTTTAAATAATTCCTCGTTCTCCAAAAAGTAAACCTGTAAACGGGCGCTGGGTAAAGAAGCCACTTTTATCTGTAAGGGCATGTCGTCATTATCTACCGTTACATTGATGCCTGAAAGCCTAACCACTTCATGCAGCCTGTGCCTGCGTTCGTTGATAACACCAAAACGTGGCATAATGCATCGAACTTCAAAGCCATTGTCGTTAGCTTTGATGGCGAGTTTATTCACAATTTCAGAAAACTCAGTCAACTCTAAATACGGCGACATTTCATTGGCTATAAATAAAATTCTTTTCTTTGTTGACATGCTTTAGCAATTTTTAAAGTGTGCGAAGTTACAGATTTATGCGCAAACGTCCCTATATAACAAAATATACGAATGAAAGTATTTAAGAAGATAATAGATATACAAGCCTTGCTTAAAAGCAAAAAGAAGCAACATTTAACGATAGGATTAGTACCCACAATGGGTGCTTTGCATGATGGACATTTGAAATTATTAGAAATTTGCAAATCAGAATGTGATGTAGCAGTGGTGAGCGTTTTCGTTAATCCAACCCAGTTCAACGACAAAAAGATTTAGACAAATATCCCCGTACAATAGAAAAGGATATTGTAGCACTTAGCCAGGCAGGTTGCGATGTGTTGTTTTATCCGGTTGTTGAAGAAATGTACCCGCCTGAAGAAATAACAAGATTTTATGATTTGGGCCATCTTGAGCATTTATATGAAGGAACTTACAGGCCCGGCCATTTTCAGGGAGTTTGCCAGGTTGTTGATAAGCTTTTTACCATTGTAAAGCCCGATCAGGTATTTTTTGGACAAAAAGATTACCAGCAATGTATGGTCATTAAAAAACTTATGGACCTTACTCCAGCATTTTCTGGCATCAATATGAATATCGTACCTACTATGCGGGAAGAAAGTGGTTTAGCAATGAGCAGCCGTAACATGCGTTTATCAGAAGAAGAGAAAAAAATGCCACAACAATATATCAGACTTTATTGTTTATTAAACAAAATCTGCGGCCTGGTTTAAACAATGTAATAATTGAACATGCAACATTGCAACTGCAACAAAGTGGATTTAAAACAGACTATGTGGGTATAGCCAATGCAGAAACATTGCAACCCATTGTTGAATGGAATGGAGAAAAGCCGCTTGTGGCCTTGATTGCAGCTTATTTGGGTGCTGTAAGGCTTATTGATAATTTGGTGATAGCTTAGTTGGAAAGCTGCTTGATTTAAAATACTTTTGCAAACTTCAAAGAACTTTTCAAGACATTTAAAATATACGTTAGATGAATACGGTAAAATTAAAAAGAGTTCATGGTGAATATGGATTTGATACTATCAATGAAAATGGAACCGTGGTTAAAACGGATACAAATCCTCAAATGGGTGGACAAGAATATGGCGCGCGGCCTATGCAGCTTTTGTTGAATGCTCTTGCAGCTTGCTCCAGCATTGATGTCATCAGCATCTTAAAAAAACAAAGGCAGGAAGTTGTTGATTATTCCGTAACTGTAAATGGCGAACGCGAACCTAATGTTGAGCCTTCTCTCTGGAAAAATATTGAAATGATCTTTGAAATAACTGGCAATGTGGATGAAGACAAAGCTAAGCGTGCTGTTGAGATATCTTTAACAAAGTATTGCTCAGTTGCTATTACATTGGCAAAAGCTGGAGCAGAAATTAAAACACAAGTGATTATTAATAATGTTTGATGTACGATGTACTGTCATCCGTCATCTGTCAACTCCCAACTTATAATTAATGAGTTCAGAACGAAAACTTCATCCTTCTACCATTGCGGTTCGCACACAAACACCGCGCACGGCCCAAATGGAACATTCTACTCCGCTGTTTCTTACAAGTAGCTTTACTTTTGAAACGGCTGAAGCCATGCGTGCTGCGTTTGCTGATGAGTCGGATGATAATATTTACAGCCGTTACAGCAATCCCACTGTTGATGAGTTTGCTCATAAAATCGCTTTGTTGGAAAAGTGTGAAGCGGGGTTTGCTGTTGCCAGTGGCATGGCGGCTGTTTTTAACTCTTTTATGGCGCTATTAAAAACAGGTGATCATTTGCTATGTTGCCGTTCCATGTTTGGAGGCACAAATACCGTTGTTACAAAGTTTTTAGGAAGATTCGGGATAGAATTCACGATGGTAGATGCGGAAGATATTGACAACTGGGAAGCATCCATCAAGCCGAACACTAAAATGCTGTATCTCGAAACACCTACCAATCCTCAGTTAGAGCTTATCGATCTTGAAAAAGCAGGTAAGTTAGCAAAGAAACACAACCTGATCTACAATGTGGACAATTGCTTTGCAACCCCTTTTCTACAAACACCTGCTGATTTTGGTGCCGACCTTGTTATTCATTCTGCTACCAAGTGGATTGATGGACAGGGGCGCGTTTTAGGTGGAGTAATTGCCGGTAAAAAAGAGCTTATCGATCAGGTATATTTATTTTGTCGCAATTCTGGACCTACCCTCTCGGCATTTAATGCGTGGGTGCTTACTAAAAGCCTGGAAACACTTGAAGTTCGTATCAGCCGTCATTCAGAAAATGCTTTAAAGGTAGCATTAGCATTAGAAAAGAACAGTCAATTAGAATGGGTAAAATATCCTTTTTTGCCATCACATCCTCAATATGAAATTGCTAAAAAGCAAATGAGTGCAGGTGGAGGTATTGTTTGTTTTGAAATAAAAGGTGGCGTAGAAGCAGGCCGCAAATTTATGGATGCTTTGCAGCTACTTTCTTTAACACCTAATCTTGGTGATTCCAGAAGCATCGCTTCTCATCCAGCCAGCACAACACATTCAAAACTGAGTGATGAAGAGCGTTCAAAGGTCGGGATCACTCCGGGATTGATAAGAATTTCAGTTGGGTTAGAACATCCGGATGACGTTATTTATGATATTGAGCAGGCGCTAACTAAACTTAACCAATAATATCAAGACAAGCTTAGTAATCACTTAGGTCATTTGGATTTAGTATAAGTAAACGGCTGATATGGGCTAAGGTTAAAAGTTACATTTCCCTTTGAATTTGTATTTTTTCCCCAGCAACGTCAGCCACCAGTATATACTTCGCACCTGGTTTATAACCGCCTACTTTTAAATAATACAGAAACATATTTTTCTTATATGGAATTCCTCTGAATTTATCAGCGAGGGATTCATGCGTATCTTCTGAAACCAAGTTTCCATCTTGCATTAACTTAACGTTTTTGACCTTTAAAAACGAAGTTCCTTCCGTAAAGAAAAAGCCGCCGTAACGCGTCCATCTGCATATACTTTCTCTGTAACATCCCAACTTAATGTTTTGAAATTAGTACTAATTTGTTCAGGCTGCCACACTCCTGCAATATATCCACCAAGTTTAAAATAATCGATTTTCAAGGTACTGAGCCGTGGCAAGTGAGAATCAAGTCTTTTAAGGAAACCGGATAGTTCCTTATTTTCAACATTCGTCCAGCCAATTTCTGCAACTGCCAATAAGCGTGGAAAGTTCTGTACATTAATATCTTTTACTTCCTGCGGAACAGCAGGCCACATATTAGCCTGTACACCTAAAAGATATTTACTTTCTGATTGTGACAAGCCTTTTCCCGGATCATAGTCATAAACAGCTTCTATGGTATTTGGCCCCTGATAATTAAGATCCGCCATGGTTCCATCATCTCTGGAATGTTGTTGAATGTCGAAGTATAACGGGCCGGTAGGTGTTGCAATTGTATAAAACTTATTTTGCGCAGCTTTAAGCACGGCACCTCTTCCCAGCCAGGACATGATAGCTGTTGATGCAGGCAAATTCTCGGAATCAGCCAGAATATCATTCCAGCCAATCGGCTGCTTTCCTTTTTCACAATGATATCGCTGACTCTCCGTACAAAATAACTTTGCAACTGTTGAACATTATTCATTCCGTTCTTTTCCATGAACTCTTTTACATGAGGTTCATTTTCCCAAAGCCTGTGTACCACTTCATCTCCGCCAAAATGAATATACTTAGAAGGAAATAGTTGGGCGATTTCTGTGAATACATCATTCAGAAATTTATAAACATTTTCGTTAGTGGGATCTAATGGATTAGGTGTAAATTGATGGCCCCAATAACCCCACGAGGCCAGAAACGGAAATACGTAATCTGGTTTTACGGTTTTATTTACGCCCAATTCAGGATGAGTAATTATAACAGGCCAGCAATGTCCGGGAACATCTATTTCAGGTACAATGGTAATGTGACGTTCAGCCGCATATCTTATCAATTCTTTTATATCATCCTGGCTGTAGTATCCACTTCGTTCTTCCGGCTGCTGGTGCCTCGCCTCAAAAACCGTTGTCTTTTTTGATGTAAGTTCAGGATACTTTTTGATTTCTATTCTCCATCCCTGGTCATCTGTTAAATGTAAATGAAGCACATTCATTTTATACAGAGCCATTATATCCAGATATTTTTTATAATATTTACACCATAAAAAGTACGGCTAACATCTTGCATATATCCTCTCCATTCAAATCGTGGCGCATCTGTTATTTTCATTGCAGGTAATAACCATTCTTGATTTTTAACAGCCAAATGGCTTTCAATTGATGGAGGTAATAATTGTCTTATAGATTGAACGGCATAAAACAACCCTGTGTTGTCAGCAGCTTTTGCAATGACTTTTTCCTGATCAATTTCCAAACTGTATGCCCCTTTAGTACTATCGCCGAAAGAAGGATCAATAATAAGATAAACGCCTTTTTTATTCTTTGTTCCCATTAAAGACAGAGAAAGCGAATAACCAGTGGGCCTTTGTAAAAACGCACCAAGAAAAGATGCTACCGACAAAGCCTCTTTACTATAATAAATTTTTGTTTTTGGTGAAATCAAGAATGAGCCAGTTCCTGCTTTCAAATACGATGGTTTTGGAATGATCATATAGGTAGAGTTTTGTCCGTAAATGGTAAATACAGATAGGCAAGAAACTAATAAAAGGATTGAGTTGCGAACTAATCTAATAGAGTTGAACATAATAAAAAACTGTACCTGCAAAATAGCAAATGCCAACACCAATTTGTTGCGCAATGGTTTGCACAAAAAGTATTTCAGAAGCAGCTTCTACATTTCCTTATCTCACCAAAATACTTGTCTGCAATAATGTTTTAATAGTTGATAGTATAAGTTTTACCTGGCAGTGTCTTGAGGGTTTTATTAACAGATCCTGTTTTTATAACACAGTCTCCGCCCAGCTTTGAAAATATCGTTGTGCTTATCAATTTGTTATTTTTCCATTTCATATCGATAATAAAACCACCACGGGCAACTAATCCTTTAACCGATCCTGTCGACCATTCATCAGGCAATGCAGGAAGTAGTTGAATATAGCCCTGATGACTTTGTAACAACATTTCTGCGATAGCTGCGCCGCCACCAAAATTGCCATCAATTTGAAATGGCGGATGAGCCCCAAATAGATTAGCATACACACCTCCTCCGCCGTACTTAACAGTCGCATCGTTTCCAACAAATCTCATTAGTTTTTTTACCGCGTCGTAAGCTCTTTCTTCATTTTGCAATCTTGCCCATAAAGCAATGCGCCAGGTAATGGCCCAGCCCGTTCCATCGTTGGTACGAATTTCCAGTGACCGTTTAACAGCTTCAGCCAAATCCGGTGTTTCTGAAGTAGAGATTGTAGTGCCGGGATAGACACCAAATAAATGAGAAAGATGTCGATGGCGTGGATCGGCATCTTTCCAATCATGGTACCATTCCTGTAAGTTCCCTTCTCTTCCAACCTGATAAGGATATATATTTTGCAGTGCTGTTTTTACTTTGTTTTGAACAGGAATATCCAGACCTAATGTTTTCGCTGCTTTTAAATATTGATTGAACAATTCTTTTATCATTGCTAAGTCGGCTGTACTACCGTACAAAGTTTGCCCATTGTAACCATCATCTGTTATATAAACATTTTCTGGTGATGTAGAAGGTGCTGTAACCAAATATCCTTTTTTGTCTTTCGTTAAAAAATCCAGGCAGAAAAGGACGGCGCCTTTCATCATTGGATAAGCCTGCTTTTGAAGAAATGTTCTGTCTTTTGTAAATGCATAATGTTCTCCTAAATGTGTTGACAGCCATACGCCGCCCATGGGCCAATTGGCCCAACACGGATCTCCCTCACCATAATCTCCCACCGGATTTGTAAGTCCCCATAGATCTGTATTATGATGGCAAACCCAGCCACTGGCGTTGTAAAAATTTTTAGCAGTATTTGCTCCATTTATTGACAACCGATGCATAAAGTCAAATAGTGGTTGATGTAACTCTGACAGATTTCCGGTTTCTGCTCCCCAGTAATTCATTTGAGCATTAATGTTTGTTGTATAATTACTACTCCATGGCGGTCGTGTAAGTTCGTTCCATAATCCTTGAAGATTAGCTGGTAACCCTCCCGGACGTGATGAACTAATAAGAAGGTATCTGCTAAATTGATAAAAAAGAGCAAGCAAACTGTTATCCTTTTTACCGCTTGCGAACCTGTTGAGCCTTTCAACTGTAGAAAGATCTTCATTTTCGTGATCGCCTAAATCGATAGAAACGCGATCAAAATATTTTCTAAAATCCGTCGTATGATTAGTCAATAACTGATCGAATGCTTTACCTGTAACCTGGCGTAAGTAAGTACCGGCAAGTACTTCCTCGTTTTTTCCTTGTGTACCCGGGTTCTTATCAAATCCATTATAACTGGTGGCCATGGATAGTGCGAGAACTACTTCTGTAGCATTACGAATGCTAAGACTTGTGTCGCGCCAGCTTTCCTGACCATCATTTTTTATTACCTTAAGATTAGCGCAAAATCGCATGGAATTGATCGTGTCGTAGACAATTGGATTCTCGATATCTCGGCGGTAATTAGGCTCAGCATGTATAGGAGCCCAACCCTTCAATAAAAGCGATTTATCCTTAGCTAAACTTTTTGCTTTGATTTTGCTATCGAAAGTGCAGTTGAAATTAATTTTACTACTACCTCCGTTCGCCTTGAGGCGTATAATTATCACCTGGTCAGGATGAGAGGCAAATATTTCTCTTGTATAAAATGTGCCATTTAATTTATAAGAAACCTTTGAAATGGCGTTTCGAATATCAAGTTCACGTTTATAGTCAGATAGCTCTCCGAAATTTTCAAAATTGAAATATAAATTTCCAAGCGGTGCATAAGACTCGGTGAAAGGCCCTTGCATAAAGCGAACCAATGAATCAGCTTTTTTATAATCTTCATTAAACAAAGCTTCGCGTACAGGTTGCAGATATTTATGCGCATTGGGGTTGACGTTTTTGGCATCCATTGGCTTTCCTGCCCACAACGTAGCTTCATTCAAAGATAGCTTCTCTGTAGTTACGCCTCCGTATATCATGGCGCCTAACCGGCCATTACCAACAGGTAGCGCTTCTTCAAATACGGTTGCTGGTTTTGTATACCATAGTGTAAGAACTTTGTTATTTTGGCTGTGGGCGACTGTTAACAGTCCAAAAGAGAATATAAGTGATAATAGTACTAATCTATTTTTTTCATTTGCAAGTTGCTTTTCACAAACTTACGGTATCAACTTTTAATAAGATCGATTAAGCTAATAATTGCTAAGTTTAGATTAATATTTAATTATAGGTTCCTGAAACAAACATCCAACTGTTACCTTTTATGTCGGTAACTTTTACACAAACTTTTACTCCCGACTGATTAGCAATTGCAGGTGAAGTGCTGATCAATAGCTGGCTGCCTAAATCGGGTGCCAGTTTCCACCATTGATATTCCACCTTTGATTTGTTCTCAGGATTTTTTCCATTGTATTTATACGAGGCAAAAAGTTTTCCTCCCTTTTCTATGATATTGATATTACTTGCATAAGGCAGATAGGGCATTGATCCTATTTTATATTCCTTTTTAATTGCTTTGAAATAGGCATCTCTTTCTGCTGTTGACATACCGCGTTCAATAAACATGGTAGCTTTCCAGTTAAAATCTGTCGAGTTTGTTTCTATACCAACGCCATAGCCCAGGCGCCTGCTCCAATCCTGACCCTGGCTAATTATATCTCCGTAATATTCTCCATTTAACCATATTTGTGCACGTCCTGTACCATTGCCTGTGTTTTCAAAACGGACATGCAAAAAAACCAATTCAAAATATTTAAGCGGAACTTTGTGCTTCACATAAGCATCTGACCGCATCGCTCTTATATCGTTAATACCACCAAACCCAAGATAATAATTGCCCCAACCGCTAATGATCGCTTCCCAGTCGGTGCCTGGCATCTTTCTGAAAACAATAGTTTGCTCTTCCGGTAGCGTAAAAGGATTGCTATTCTCGCGAGTAAGAAGTTTATAATTTGCATTGGGTTGGTTTGTGAATACAACCTCCTTTTCTGCAAGATAAGGTTTACGGATTGTAGGCCTTGGTAATCCAACATACGGCAAATCTTTTCCTTTCAGAGCTTTTAAGAACAGCACGGCACCTGAGCTATCTGTCAATACACTTTCTGATGAATAATACGCATCTACGTATTCTGCTATTCCATCAATGACAGTATCGGCGCTATTAATACTGCTAATATTACGTCCTGTTGCGTTACAGCTTATAAAGATTCCTGTCAACAAAAAGGCAAAAGACAAAAATCTATTAATCATTCTAATCATAATAAAATTCAAAATTGAGCTAAAATGTTTAGATAAGTAAATTCAATATTAAAGTGTTATAAAATTAATGGTCAAGTTAAATAGTAATATCATTCTCAGCATAAATAGCAGTAATACGAAAATGCCCCCTTTATATCTGAATAAATCATCGTTTACTGAAAATGGTTTAAGTAAATTGCAGTAATATTTTATAGTTAAAAATGATTGCCCTACTTAGAAATGTGTTATATAGAATTGTTTGTTCTGTAATCGCAATAATGCTGATTTATCAGGTAATGGCTCAGGGTAACAGTAATCTTTCTTACAAACAATTATCAGTAAATCAAGGCCTCTCTCATAGTGATGTCACTTCGATGGCGCAGGATATATCCGGTCATTTATGGCTGGGTACCCACAACGGTTTAAACAAATACGACGGGCAAAAAATTACTGTTTTTAAACATGATTCGCAGGATCCCAACAGCCTGCCCGACAACAGGATTACAGTATTGTTTGCTGATAAAGCCGGTAATATCTGGATAGGGACAGAACGCAATGGCCTTTGTTTTTATAATAGCCGAAAGGAAACATTCACAAAAATTGATCAAAATAGCGCTCCTTCCCCTCAAATATGGATCACCGACATTAAGCAAGATAGAAAAGGGATCATTTGGGTAACAACTAAAAAAGGTACTCTATTTGGTATTGTTTCTGAAGTAAGCAAATCGCCCAAAATAGTTCATAAAATTTCTGTAGCAAAGGCCGATATGCCTATCAATATAAGTTCAATGCTTATTGAAGATCATAATAAATTATACCTGGCTACGGATAAAGGTATTTATACTGCTTATGTTTCGGAAAAAATAATTAAAAAGAGCAATTTTACTAACAATAATGGTGGGATTGTAAAGTTACTAAAGGACTACACAAATAATATCTGGGCGGCAAAAAGGGACGGCATTTACAAAATAGAAGGCCTTGACAATGGAATGCTTGTACAACCAGCCCTGAATAAAATACAAATCCAGGAAAATATTGAAAAAATAGAATCTATTTTTCAGGATAAGAATGGGACGATTTGGGTAGGAACTTTAAAAGATGGCGTGTATAGGCTCCGACCACCATCACCATCTGATAACAGCCTGACCTGGAAAGTAGAACACCCCTTATCTCATATTAATAATTATGAGTTTACAGGAAGTTTTTTCAACATCAAATGTTTTTTTGAAGATAAGTATGGCCTTTTGTGGGTAGGAACTGCAGGCGGAGGAGCTATTTATTCGAATTTGAAAAACAAGATGTTTTACACTATATCTACCAGGCTTTTTAATGGAAAGAATCTTATAAACGACACATACATCAGTTCGGTTTATTCTGACAATGGTACGCTGTGGCTTGGTACAAGAAAAGGGCTTTGTGTACTTGACGTAAGCTCGGGAACTTCAAAAGTTTATTTGCAGGATAAAACAGTGAATACAATATATAAAGATACAAAAGGCGTATTCTGGATTGGTCTTGCTGGTAGAATCGATGGATTATGGCGGATTGAAAAATCTGCAAAAGGAATTTCTGAGCCAACAAAGTTTGGTATTAATGATGCATTAAAACTCAGCGCTCAAAGTGTAACATCCATTACTGAAGATGATGCCGGCCAATTATGGGTTTCAACAATTAACGGAGGTATCAATATTATTTCCGAAGACAGGAAGAGTGTGATGCACCTGCGAACCAATAATCATAAAGGACTTCTTTCAAACAATATTAATAATATATACAACGATCCCCTGTATTCCTATATGTGGATTTCGTACCGGGATAAAGGACTGGCGCGCATTAGCCTCAATAATGGATTTTATGGGATAAGGAATTATTCTCATCAGGAAAAAAACAACAAAAGCCTAAGTTCAAATTTTACCTGGGCAGTGAAGAGAACTAAAGACTCTTCTTTATGGATAGCCACATTGGGTGGCGGACTTAATAAAATGATCGAAACTTCAAAAGGCCCGGTATTTACGCATTTTACCGTTGCCAACGGATTGAAAGATAATGATATTGAGGCTATGGAGGAAGATACTTATGGAAACTTGTGGCTTGCGGGTTATGGGCTAACCAACTTTAATACAAAAACAGGTACAAGCACGTTTTATGATTATACGGACGGGTTGCAAAGTAATGCCTTTAAGGTAGGATCAAGTTTTAAGGATGAGTTTGGCCGCCTATATTTTGGGGGCATCAACGGGCTAAATTATTTTGATCCCACTAATATTGAAAATGGAAATATAGCTCCCGATATTGTTTTTACCGGTTTAAGGGTGTTTAATAAAAACATTAACGTAGGAGAAGAAAAAATGAGTCGGTTATATTACCAAATGCTCTGAATTTCCTGGATACAGTTACACTCAAATATTCTCAAAACGACTTCTCAGTAGATTTTATCGGGATCCAATTTGCAAACTCGCTTAAAACAAAGTACAGATACAAACTATCAAACTATACTGAAGATTGGGTGGAGACCAGTTTTCCATCCGCTGGTTTTGCTAAACTGGCTCCTGGAAAATATGAACTTACGGTATATGCTATTACAGGCAATAATGTAGCAAGCCCTCAAAAGAAATTACTGATTATTGTTCAGGCACCCTGGTGGCTTACATGGTGGGCGTATTGCATATATATACTGGCGGCTATAACTGCTTTTTATATTATATATCGCATTGCTAAACGCGAGAATAAGTTGAAACGAGATCTCGCAATTGCAGAGAAGGAGAAAGAGTTAAACCAAAGAAAGCTTGAATTTTTTACTAATATTTCTCATGAGTTAAGAACACCCATGACGCAATATACAGTCCATTGACTGAATTTCTGGAAAAGGGTTTTGATGCCAGCTACAAAGAAAAGTTGTGGCAGATGTACCGCAATGCCAAAAGAATTCTCACGCTTACCAATCAATTGCTTGATTTTAGGAAAATGGAAACCGGGCACATGAAGATTAAAGCCGCTCAGGTTGATATCACGCGTGTAATAAATGAAATATTTCTTGTTTTTAAAAATAAAGCTGCGTCGCAGCACATTCAATATTCAATACATATCGATGAACCAGCTTTAATATATTGCGATAAGGATAAAATGGAAATTGTTTTCACAAATCTTTTATCAAATGCATTTAAATACACCGCTGATGGCGGCAGTATCACTATCAAAATAGTTACCGTTGGAAACAGCAAAAGAGATGCACTATATTATAACTCCAACGATAACAATAAAAAGCTGGCAGAAAATTATTTGAAAATCATTGTTACTGATAATGGGGCAGGCATTCCTCCTGCAGAGGTTTATAAAGTTTTTAATAGTTATTACCAGGCCTCTCAGGCAAAATCACTTAATACGACAGGTACCGGCCTCGGGCTTTCCATTGCAAAAGGTATTGTGGATATGCATCAGGGTTTTATTACTGTGGACAGCGACATAAACAAAGGTTCTACATTTACAGTTGCCCTGCCATTTGGGAAAGCTCATCTGAAAGAATCTGATATTACTACAAGTCACACTAACCCTGATGATGTGACTAATTATGATGACATTGAAAGTGAGTTTGATACCTTGGAAATACCGCAGCCACCACTTTACATTTCGGAGCAAGACAACAACACGTCATATCATGAAACCCCATGGCTTATCACGGATGAAACCGATCTTGCATTACCAACAATAGAGGTGAATGATAAGGGAGACATTACACCACTTTATCAGCTCCTTATCGTTGAAGATAATCTTGAGTTATTGCAATACTTACAAAAAACGTTAGCCGTTTATTATAAAATTGTTACTGCAAAAAATGGAAAAGAAGGATTATTGAAAGCCCGTCAATATTTGCCGGATATTATACTTAGTGATGTGATGATGCCCGGAATGGACGGATTAGAAATGTGTCAACTGCTCAAGTCTGATCCTGAACTGAACTATATACCCGTAATATTACTTACTGCCAGAACGGCTTCTGTTTATGAAATTGAAGGTATTGAAACCGGTGCTGATGACTATATTACAAAACCATTTAATTTCCGTTTATTAAAAGCGAAGCTGAATAATTTTTTAACGCAACGCGAAAATGTAAGGCAGTATTTTAAAAAATTAATAACCCTCCAGCCTTCCGATACACAAATTAATACAGCAGACGAACAATTTCTTGACAAACTGATCAAGCTGGTAGAATCATCACTTACTGATGATAATTTTAGTGTAAAGAAATTATCTCAAGGAATGGCCATGAGTCAGTCTACTTTATACAAAAGAATCAAAGATCTCACAGGAAATAGTGTTGTGGACTTTATCAAAAGTGTTCGTATCAGACGGGCAGCTCAGCTACTTATCCATCAAAAAATGAAAGTGAACGAAGTTGCTTTGGAAGTGGGCATTACGGATCAGAAATATTTCCGGGAACAATTTAGAAAATACTTTGGTCAAACGCCTTCTGAATACTTAAAAAATAATAAATCAGACACACCCAGGTAAAATTCATTAAATAAGCTTCTTTTACCAGTTACACCCTTAATTCATACGAAATAATCCCCCTGGCCTCCTTTGTAGCTACACTATTTTTGTAACTCACACTCAAAATAAACTAACGATTTATATGCTTGAAAATTTATCAAAGGTTTTTGTTGTCATTGCATTGCAATTAATTGCGCTGGGCAGTATGGCGCAGAACTTTCCGCTAAAAGGAGAAGTAACAAACAGCAGCAATGAACCTCTACCCAATGTTACTATTTCCTCGGCACGTACCGCCGCAACGGTTATTTCCAAGACTGATGGTCAATTCGAGATCGAAGCCTCTGTCGGTGATTCGTTGTTATTTTCGTCAGTAGGATATGAAGGCCAAACTGTGGTAATAAAAAATCGCGATTTGCTACGTGTTGAAATGGCCACCGTTGCTAATTCAATGGAAGATGTAGTGGTTATTGGTTATGGTACACAAAAGAAATCAGATCTTACAGGTTCGATTGCTGGCTTAAAAGCTACAGACATAGAGCAATCAAGAAGTACTGATCTTATAACAGCGCTTCAGGGGAAAATACCCGGAGCCCGCATATTTTCTCAGTCAGGAGAACCAGGCGCGGCAATGAACATACAGATCAGGGGTATCAGTTCTTTGTATGGATCTTCCTCTCCCCTTTTTGTTATAGATGGTATCCAATATGATATCAATGCCAATGAGATATCTAGCTCGGGAAATGCCAATTTGGGAAGCAATTCTAATCCATTGGCAATGTTAAATCCATCAGATATTGAATCGATCGAAGTTTTGAAGGATGCCTCCGCAACAGCTATTTATGGATCCCGTGGCGCCAACGGAGTTGTTATCGTTACAACTAAATCAGGAAAAACAGGTCAGTCGGTAACTACTTACGATGGCTATGTTAGTTTTTCGAAAGCAGCCAATAAACTTAGGATGCTAAATGCAAATGATTTTATTGACTATCAAAGGTTGGTCAATCCACAATCTTCTTTGTTTTATAATACTGATGAAAACGGAGAGCCTGACTTAAATAGCCCCAAAGACCCTTACTCGCTGCCACAACACGACTGGCAGGATGAAATGATGCAACAAAGCGTTACCCAAAATCATAACACCACATTAAGTGGAGGAGCTGGTAAAACAACTTATTCAGGCGGAGCTGGCTACCTCAGTGAAGAAGGAATCATCAGGAATAATACACAGAAGCGTTACACGATGCGGTTAAAAGTAGATCATGAAGCCAGCAAGAAAATTAAGCTGGGCCTGAATATGAACACTTCATATACCGACCTGTCCGGTTCAATCAATACAGGTCAGGCAAATGCCTGGAATGGTGTTCTTCAGCAGTTGATAACAGCCAAACCTATTGATTATTTCGATTCAGATTTTGATGAAACTATTGGATATGTAACGCCCCTGTCTATTATTGATAATATATATAAAAACACAGGAACATTTAAATCAATAGGCAATGGCTATGTTGATGCCGAAATTTTTAAAGATTTAAAACTGAATATATCAGGTGGCGGAATTATTTCGAGCTCCAAGGGGAAAGAATTTTATTCCCGGTTTACAACGCTTGGGAATAATAATAATGGCGTAGGTATTATTCAGGAAAGAAGAAGTTTTAACTGGTATAACACAAACAGGCTTACTTACGACAAAAGCTTTAACGACAATAACCGATTGAATGTCATGGCTGCATTTGAGGTTAACGGATATTTATTTGAAAGTAGCATGATGAGAAATAACAGTTATCCAGATGAGATTACGGGCATCGATGATATCAGCAAAGGTGCGATCGTAACCGGACTTAATTCAGAAAAATGGGTAAATAACCGTTTATCATGGTTGAGCCGGATTAATTATACGCTACTAAACCGTTATCTGTTTACAGCCAGTTTCAGGGCAGATGGATCTGATAAATTTGGGGCAGGTAACAAATACGGTTATTTCCCTTCATTCGCATTTGCCTGGAAAGTAGATCAGGAAAATTTTCTTAAAGACGTTTCGGCTATCAGCGATTTGAAATTGCGTTTGAGTTATGGTGAAACTGGAAATGAACGTATTCCTGCTTACTCTTACGCCGGAAAAATGGTAAATGCTTATTATGCTGCAGATGGAATTTCGGCATACGGATTAGCCCCTTCCTCACTCGCGAACCCAAATCTGAAATGGGAAACCACGGTGCAATACAATGCTGGCTTAGATCTTGGCTTGTTGAAAAACCGGTTGACTTTTACTGCCGATTTTTATTTGAAGCAAACCAAAGATATGCTGTTGCCTGTTTTGATCCCATCGCAATCGGGTTATAAACAACAGTGGCAAAACATAGGAAAGATTGATAATAAAGGAATCGAATTCCAGGTAACATCACAAAACATTCAGCAAAAAGATTTTCAATGGACAACCAACTTCAACATTAGTTTCAATTCAAACAAAATAAGAAGCCTTGGCTCGTTGGATTATATACCAGTTGTAATGGATAATGGCGTGATCACCAATCTGGGAAGAGTAAGTGTTGGACAACAATTGGGAACTGCCTACGGGTACGTATTTGACGGCGTTTATCAAATATCACAATTCGACTGGCAAAACAATAGCGATCCTTCTATTCCACATGCAGAGCGCACCTACAGTTTAAAACCAGGGGAAGTAAACGTAGCAGGTACTGCTGTTTTGCCAGGATCTTTTAAGTTTAAGGATTTGAATAATGATGGTATTGTAGATGAAAATAGCGACCGAACTTTCATATCCAATAGTTTGCCAAAACATTTTGGAGGAATCAACAATACCTTTAATTATAAAAACTTTGAGCTTAATGTATTCTTCGAGTGGTCTTATGGCGCCGAAATTTTCAATCTTGGAAAGATTGCGCTGGAAGGATTGAGTAATAACAATAATATTTCGAAAGATTTTTATGATAACCGCTGGACTCCTGAAAATCCAACCAATGAATATGGCGATTTCAGAGGCAGCAACGGACTTACCGGAGGAAATACAACTTACAGATTCGCTTCCTCATATTATGTTGAAGATGCATCTTATTTACGGATGCGTAACCTGACGCTCAACTATCATTTACCAAAAAATTGGATTGGGAAAATTGGTTTAAAAGGAGCTAAAGTTTATGTCACTGGCAACAACTTATGGCTTTTAACGGATTACTCAGGATATGATCCTGATGTAAGTTTTAGCGACCCGCTATTTTCCGGGTTTGATAGAATTTCTTATCCGCGGGTTAAGTCCTTTATTATTGGAGCCGCTATTAATTTTTAAATGAAGAAATCATGAAATGGAGCATAAAAATTATCAAGTTATTAATACCCAAAACGATGATAATTTTTTGCGGAATTCCATCTGACCATTAAAGAAAAAAAATAAACAGATGAAAATCGTATTATATATAACCCTGATCCTTGCTTCATGCTCTATTACATCTTGTAAAAAAGTTTCCTGGAAGCTAAGCCGTACTCTTTTATTGAAACAGAAAAGTTCTATAAAACTGCTGCTGATGCAGAGTCTGCATTAGTGGGCTGCTATAATATGCTGAACAGTTCGGCTTATGGCCGCATGTTTGGTGAAACCGTACTTTATCTGCTCAACGGCAGTAATGACGAATGTATAACCAGGTCCGGTGTAGCTAATTCTATTTCGCCTTTTGGAAGCGGATCTTATACTGCTTCAGAAACTGAGTTAAAGAATATTTGGGAGGCTTTATATGCTGGAGTAAATCGTTGCAATCATCTTATTGAAAAAATAGATGCTATTGAAATGAATGCAGGTAGAAAATCAGAGATAAAAGGAGAAGCATTGTTTCTTAGAGGCTTTTACGAAATGTACCTGGCGCTTATGTTTGGTGCCGTACCTGTAAACACAGAACCTGATCCTGATTTCTTTACTCCTCGTTTGTCTTTACAGGAAGTTTACGATCAGATTTTATCAGATTTTTCCACTTCCGCCAACATGCTTCCTAATCGGGCCGCAATTGCCGGGCGTGCTAATAAGTGGAGTGCAGAGGGTATGCGGGCTAAGGTGTATGCGTATCTTGCTTCATGCAAAACAAATAATGTAGGTTCCGATCTGGAATTGGAATTGAATCATTTCTCCTGGGCTAACGCTTCTGTAATGTATGACAGCGTTGACCAGATCACAACAAGGATCATCAGCCAAAGCGGTTTTAAGTTAACGGATCAATACAATTATTTATTTCGTGAAACGACACGCCCTTGGCAGTATGAAGAATGTTTATTTACAGTTGAAGGCTCATCAACCGCAACCAATAGTGTAGGTAACCGGCTTAACCAGGCCTGGCTACCACAGGGAAATGTAAACACACGTGGTGGTAGCGGCTCTAAATGGTTTGTACCAACAGCAGAAGTTTATAAGCGCTATCATGCGTCGGATGTAAGAAGAAACCATAATCTTACAGGAAGTATTCCCGGAGGAGATAATGCGCCTGTTGAAATCATAGAAAATGTGAGATACTATGTTCCTGCTACAGCCAACATAACGACAAATGCTTATGGCATTGGCAAATACAGATATAGAGATCCTGTCTTAAAAGAAATTTCGCCATTTATGAGCGATGGAGCAATTCCTTTGCTTCGCTATGCCGATATACTACTTTTAAATGCTGAAGCTATGTATTATAAGGGTGATGAAGCTGGTGCAAGAGCAATGTTTGTACCTATTCGTCAAAGAGCGCTTTATGGCACCACTACTGATTTGGCTACTTTAACAACGGCCTATCAGAAAGCAGATTTTGTTGAAGAGCTTTTAGATGAACGTTCCCGCGAGCTTTGTTTCGAAGTAGGTATCAGACGTTTTGATATGATTCGTTTTGGCAAATTGAATAGCACAATTACGAGCTTGCCAATAACAGGAGGATTTCATAATATAAACTCATTACCGATATTGAAAACCAACTGGCAACCCTATAAAATATGGTTTCCCATTCCTACCGCTGAACTGGATCTAAACAAAAACCTGGTTCAGAATGATGGTTACTAATTAAAATGTTTTTTGATCATTAAGATAAGTACAGCATCGCTAAAACTTATTTAATATTGAAATAAACGATCGGTTATTTTTATAGTCAAAGACAAGTTCTATACTGTGGTTTACGTTAGCAATTGTTCGTATCCCAGTTCAATAAAAATAAGTATGGGAAGATCTTACATAAGGAAAACAGGATTATTGGTTTTGGTGTTCGTTCAAACAACGTTTTGTTTTAGTCAAAAGCCAAATATTGTTTTAATAGTTGCAGACGATTTAGGATGGACAGATCTCGCTTGCTATGGAAGTGATTTTTACGAAACCCCGAACCTTGATCAGCTGGCAGCGAAAGGCATGAAATTTACGCAGGCATACGCTGCATGTAATGTTTGCTCCCCGAGCCGCGCCGCAATTATGACCGGAAAATATCCGGCCAGAACACATATTACAGATTGGATAAAAGGACACCAGCGGCCTTATGCGCGCTTGCTTCCTCCGGACTGGACCATGCAATTGCCACTTGAAGAAACAACGATTGCCGAACTGTTGAAGTCACAAGGATACGCCACTGCATCTATCGGAAAATGGCATCTGGGTGATGATGAAAAATATTATCCGGAACATCAGGGATTTGATGTAAACATTGGAGGATATTACAAAGGCTCTCCTACCAGCTATTTTTCGCCTTACAAAAATCCCAGGTTGAAAGATGGAGTAACTGGTGAACAGCTTACTGATCGCCTGGCAGATGAAGCGATTCAATTTATTAGTACAACCCACAATAGGCCCTTTTTTGTTTATCTCCCGTTTTATGCGGTACACACACCGTTGAAAGCAAAGGACGAAGATCTTTCTTACTTCAAAGCCAAAATTGATACAAGTAAAAATCATCAGAATCCCGTCTATGCAGGATTGATCAAAAACATGGATCGAAATATTGGCAAGCTGATAAATGCATTACAACAATTACAACTTGATAAAAACACTTTGGTGATTTTTACCAGCGATAATGGCGGACTGATTGGCAACCGGCAAAACCGGGAGAAACAAGTAACTTCCAACTACCCGCTTAGAGAAGGGAAAGGAACAGCATACGAAGGCGGAACACGCGTTCCTGCTATATTTTATTGGGCCGAGCATATAAAACCAGGCAGCACTGATACACCTATTATCAGCATGGATATGTTTTCAACCATTGCTGGTGTTGCAGGTTTGCATGGAAAGGATATTCCAGTAAATGATGGGGCAGACATTTCACCCCTACTGTTAAAACAGGAAAAGTTATCAAATCGAAATCTTTACTGGCATTACCCACATTATCATTCACAGGGTGCAACACCTTACAGCGCCATTCTGGAAGGTGATACAAAACTCATCTATTATTATGAAACCGGGAAGAAAGAATTATACAATTTAAAAAACGATATTGGCGAACGACATGATCTAAGCGATAAAGAAAAAGGAAATACGGAACGTTTGTATTTGTCACTACAAAAATGGCTGAAGGAAACCAATGCGCAATTGCCCGTCATTAACCCGAATTTTGATAAAAAAGAGAAGTAGAGAAAGCGCAATACCAGGCTCCTGAATAAAAAAATTATAGTACAACCTTACAAAAAATATGAATAAAAAGATCTTCACGATTTTCAGAATCACATTAACGTTATCGGCTTTGCTATTGTTATGGAATTATTCATTAATAGCACAAACATCAAAAAAGCCCAATATTATTTTTATACTGGTTGATGATTTGGGATATGGCGACCTCGGTGCTTTCTTTCAGAATCAGCGGAAACAAAATGGCGATAAAAGCGAGCCCTGGCTGTTAACTCCTCAACTTGATAAAATGGCTGCAGATGGAGCTATGCTTACTGAACATTATACAGCAGCCCCGGTGTGTGCGCCTTCAAGAGCTTCGCTATTAACGGGCATGAGCCAGGGACATGCTAACGTACGCGATAACCAGTTTGACAAAGCTTTGGAAAATAACTACACAATGGGCAACGTGATGCAGCTTTCAGGCTATAGCACAGCAGCCATTGGCAAATGGGGTTTGCAGGGCAAATCAAAGACTGGCACTAAATGGCCAGCCCATCCTTTAAAACGTGGTTTCGACTACTACTTCGGATACATTGCACATGGTGATGGCCACGAACATTACCCCAAAGAAGGTTTATACAGGAAGCCAAAAAAGTTTGGGAAAATTATACAGAGATCAGCGATCAACTTGACAAATGTTACACCGGCGATTTGTTTACCGCCGTTGCCAAACGGTATATAGTAGATCATAAAAAAGCAAAGATGGATCAAAACCTTTTTTATTTACCTCGCTTACGACACGCCTCATGCAGTTCTTGAATTGCCCACACAAAAATATCCCACTGGCGGAGGTTTAAAAGGCGGCGTTCAATGGTCGGGCAAACCAGGAAACATGATCAATACAGCGTCAGGAACCATCGACTCGTACATGTATCCCGAATATCAAAACGCTACTTACGATCATGATAAAGATGCGGCCACACCCGAAAAACCATGGCCCGACACTTATAAGCGGTATGCTTCGGTTACCCATCGAATAGATGATCAGGTAGGTGATTTGTTACAATTGCTAAAGGACCTTCATATTGATGATAATACACTTGTTGTTTTCACTTCAGACAATGGGCCTTCAAAAGAATCTTATCTGCCTAAAGAATATGTATCTTATGAAGCAGATTTCTTCAACACCTTCGGTCCATTTGATGGTATTAAAAGAGATTTGTATGAAGGGGCCTTCGTGCCGCAACTATCGCCTGGTGGCCAGGTTCTATTAAGCCCAACACAGTTGTTAACGCACCAAATATTTCTTACGATTGGTTGCCTACATTCATAAATGCAGCCGGACAATCCGCACCGGTAAGATGTGACGGCGTATCATTACTGCCATCACTCATTGGGAAAGGAAAGCAGGATGAAAGTCTTGTTTACGCTGAATACTTTTTCTCGGGCAAATCACCTGGTTACAATGAATTTGCTCCGGCTCATCGCAATAAGATGAGAAATCAAATGCAAATGCTTCGTTTTGGCGACACGGTGGCGGTTCGATATAACATCCAATCATCAGCTGATGATTTTGAGATCTATCAAATAAAAACAGATCCTCAACAAACAAAAAACCTTGCTTCTCAAAGCCCGGCTATGCAGGAATACCTGAAGAATCGTGTATTACAAATCAGAATGGAAGACAGCAGCGCAGCCAGGCCTTACGACAATTCTTTAATACCTGCTGTTACCACTACCGCTTCACTTCAGCAAGGATTAATCGCAAATACATTTGCCTGTAATACATCCTGGATTCCCAGCACGGCAACGTTGAAGCAATTGTCAACAAAAGTTGTTTCAATGCCTACGCTTTCTGAAAAGAGTCAAAACCTGTTTGTTTTTGATGGATATATTTATGTACCGGAAGATGGGACTTATACATTCAGTTTATCGGCCGGTTACAAAGCTTTTTTCAAACTTCATGATATTAAAGCAATAGATGCCGACTATGGGTATAAATCCAATACAGCAAAAAAGGTTACACTTAAATTGACAAAAGGCTATCACCCGCTTAGTCTTTATAGCTTAACAGAAAAAATTGGTTCAGCAAGCAATGTGAAATTGCAATGGAGCCATAACAATAGTTCGTTGAAAGATATTCCTGCTGCATCCTTCTTCCATTGATCAATGCAGGGATGCCAGAATATATTGTATCGTCGTTCCGACCGCAGCGAAGCGAAGTGGAGGAATCTCGTTTGCGGGGACGCTGCATGTACAGAGAGATTGCCCGGCTATACTGCGTTCCGCTCGCAATGACGTCATGGAGAAAATGATATAAGAATAATTTAAATAATTTATCCCAAATAAAAACATGAAAAAAATTATCTATATTTTATTACTGTTTATTGCAATAACAAGCAATGCCCAACAAAAACCTAATATTGTTTACATACTTGCTGATGATATGGGTTGGAAAGATGCTGGCTTTACAGGTAGTGATTTTTACCTGACCCCGAATTTAGACAAGCTGGCAAAGCAGGGAATGGTTTTTACCAATGCTTATGCAGCGGCCGGCAACTGCGCTCCCAGCAGGGCTTGTTTTGTATCGGGACAATATACACCACGGCATGGAGTGTACGCGGTAACCAGCACTAAACGCGGGCCTGTAAAACAAATGAGATTAGAACCCATACCTAACTCAGAAGAAGTAGCGCCATCTGTCTACACCATTGCAGAAGGGCTTCACGATGCAGGTTACAGAACAGCGATCTTTGGAAAATGGCATTTAGGTAAAAGAGCAGGTACTTTGCCTGGCGACCAGGGATTTGATGTAGATGGTTCTTTTAATCCTCCTGATGATAAAGATTTCCAGGAAACAAATGACCCGAAAGGAATATATCGGATCACTAATGGAGCATGTGAGTTCATGGAAAAAAATAAAGACCATCCTTTTTTTATATATGTATCCCATCATGCTACACATATGTCTATTCAGGCAAGAAAAGAAATGCTTGACAAGTTCAACGACAAAGCGGGAAAGCTGCAAAAGAATAAACGTTTTGCTGCAATGAATACGCAGATGGATGATGGTATTGGTATATTGTTACAAAAAATCAAAGACCTGGGTATCGAAGACAATACGCTGATCATTTTTACATCAGATAACGGAGGCCTGCCGCAATCACCTCAAGCTCCATTGCGCGGATATAAAGGCATGTATTACGAAGGAGGCATAAGGGTTCCGTTCATTGCCCGTTGGCCTAAAACTATAAAAGCCGGAACAGTACAAAACACCCCGATCATCATGTTGTTGACATGTTTGCCACATTTATGGACATTAATAAAAAAGCGGTTCCATCAGATAAAATTCTGGATGGCAAGAGCCTGGTATCTTTATTCAAACAAGAAAAAGACCTTGAACAGCGCTCCATCTTCTGGCATTTTCCTGGTTATCTCGATAAGCCAAACCCTGGCTCACGTGATGATGTTTTCAGAAGCAGGCCTGTATCTACTATTAGAAAAGGAGATTGGAAACTTTTGTTATTCCATGAAGAATGGATGCTTGATGGTGGCCGCGATAAACTTACTCAAAACAACAGCATTGAGCTGTACAACCTGAAAGATGATCTTAGTGAAACAAAGAACCTGGCCAATTTTAATCCCGCTAAACGAGATGAACTTCTGAAAGAATTGTTTAAAATAATGGAAGGAACAGGTGCTAAGATGCCCGATCAAAAAAATCCACTTTACAAGAAATAGCAGCAACTCCTTAACCTGAATATAAAAAGAAAAGTCGTAAGGCTTTCAATAAAATAAAATAATGAGAGCGACCGTACTTGCTTTACTGGCCCTTTGGCAATGCTATATGGTATCCGCGCAAACAGCACCTGTAAAGATCACTGTACAAACCAGCGAAAGCATCCACCCCATCACTCCTGCTTTTTGGGGAACCAATTTTCTTTATTGGATTGATGACGATGCATCTTTTTCAGATGGCAAATTAGCAACAGCCATTAAAGAGGCGAACGTAAAATTATTACGCTATCCGGGAGGTACAATAGCAGATAATTTTCATTGGAAAACGGCTACGCTTGATAACGTAAATATGTTTCCCTATCAAAGCGGTGAAGCAGAAACCGATTTTGATGAATTTATGAAAGTTTGTAAACAAACAGGTGCAGAGCCGATGTGTGTACTGAATACAGAAAGCTGGGCAGTGAAAAATGATATAACTGGCGGGGGCCATGAAGCCGCTGAATGGCTACGTTATTGTAAACAAAAAGGATACAATGTTAAGTACTGGGAAATTGGTAACGAAACTTACTGGCATCCGGTGCTTTCGGCTGATGAATATGCAGACCTGGTAAACGTTTATGCAGATTCGCTTAAAAGTATTGATCCTGCAATTATTCTGGGTATTAACGGCCATTGGAATGTTGACTTTGTTGGAACAAAAGAGCGGATTAAAAAAGAGGCACTGCCACAGGTGTTAGAGCGTAGAAAAAATATAAATACTGTTAAGGCTCATAAACAATATGAAGCATTTGTAAAAGAACAAACACAATTACCCGTTACAAAAGGCACTGACAAATGGTGGCAGACACTGGCTGAAAAATGTGGTGATAAAGTAGATATGATCATTGTACATTGGTACTTTGCTCCTCAACAAATAGATATTGTCCCACAGAAATTACAACAACTCCGCCAATTACTTACAAGTATTCACCCAGATAAAAAATACTTGTTTAATATGTCAGAATTCAATGTAACGACGCGTACGCCAGAATCATTTATGCACCTTACAGAAATGATGGGCATATTGCTTCAATCAGGTTTTAATATCACATCTATCTGGCCCATGAGGATGGAATATAAAAAGCCCACATTGCTTAATTATAGTACACATCAGGCGTCTATCTTTAACGAGATATTCAGGCGGCTGTCTGCTGAACTTACAGGAAATCTTGTAGCATCAAAAGCAGATGGAAAAGTCCCGGTGTTTGCTTCAGCTGATAAGAAAATAACTTCGGTTGTAATGACTGGCCGCCATGTTCAGCAATCCACACCAGCAACCATCCAACTTGAGGGAGCTGGCAAAAGCGCTGCAACCTGCTCATTGTGGCGAATAAAAGGTGCTGAATTTGACTATCAAATGAAAGAGCAAAAAGTAGCTGTTAAAAACGGATCCATCCATTTAGAAATAGAACCCGCTGAAGTAATCATAGCGGTATTTAATAAGTAAACAGGGCATTGTCAGATAAGCCGCAGACATTGTCAGGCTGAGCTTGCCGAAGCCCTCTAAGTAGGTTTTTCGGAAACCGATTTTTGTCACTAGCCTGCCAGGGTCTTTAAAAATGCCTCCTTCGACAAGCTCAGGATCACATTTTTTTAAAGCATCAGGCACAGATGGTAGTACCATTTTCAGGTTGAGCTGCCGAAGCTCTTTGCACAAATGGTCTTTTTTACAACCGAACTTTGTCAGGCTAAGCCTGCCGAAGCCACTTAAAAAACAAAAAGTTTAATTAGGCTCCATATTAAATCCCTCCCATCATGTTAAAATATACATTTTTTTATTTGTTGCTACTGTTAAGTACTATGGCTGATGCACAAGAGCGGCCCAATATTTTGTGGCTGGTTTGTGAAGACATGAGCCCTTATCTAAGTTGTTATGGTAATAAAACAATTAAGACCCCTAACCTCGATCGACTGGCGGAAAAAGGAATTCGGTTTACCCGTGCGCATTCAAATGGTACGCAATGCTCTCCATCAAGGTCTACTTTAATTTCAGGTGTATATGGGGTAAGCCTTGGCACTGATGTACACCGCGAAAAAGGCCCTTTCCCGAAACCTTTTATTTTCCGAAATATTTAAGAGACGCCGGATACTACACCAGTAATAACAACAAGCAGGATTACAATAACATGAAGACGCCAGAAAATGTGTGGAACGAATCAAGCAAAAAAGCCAGTTATCAAAATCGTTCTGACAAGAGCCAGCCATTTTTCTCAGTTTTCAATTGTGGCATTACGCATATGTCGAGAGTTGCCACTAATACCGTGGATGGCCGCAAGCCGCGCACTGTTAAAACAGAAAATGTGGAAGTTCCTGCGTATATTCCTGACGTGCCGAATGTAAGAGATGACATAGCCTGGAATATGGATGCGGTTGCATTAATGGATCAATGGATGGGCAAACAATTAGCAGCACTTGAAAAAAGTGGTGAGGCAGATAACACGATCATCTTCTTTTATTCAGATCACGGTGGTACAGTGCCACGCGGCAAAGCCTACGTATATGAAACCGGCACACAAATACCACTGATCGTTTATTTTCCTCCTAAATGGAAACATTTGGCAGGCTCAACCGTTCCGGCAGTAAGTGATCGTTTGGTCTCTTTTATTGACTTCGCTCCTACCGTACTCAACTTTGCAGGTGTAAAAAAACCAGGCTTCATGGTGGGTTCGCCTTTCCTCGGCAACAAAGCATCGCAACAAAAGCCTCAATACATATTTACTTTTCGCGCCAACCAAGGTGATAGCTACTGCCCCTCACGCGCTATTACAGACGGCCAGTATAAATTGATTTGGAATTATCAAAGCGCCTATCCTAACGGAACGCGCCAGGATTACCAATGGCAGATGCCTGCCCAACAGGCCTGGGATATAGCCAATATGGAAGGAAAGATCGACAATGCGCTGCAAAAGAAATTTTGGTTACCTGTCGAGCCGTTTGAGTTATATGATATTAAAAACGATTCGCTCGAAACCAATAACCTGGCGGGTAAAGCTGATTACTATTCGGTTCTGAACAAACTAAAGAAAGCTTTAAGTCAAACTGTCCGGGAACAAAAAGACCTTGGTTTTATACCCAGGGAATACAGGCATACTTTGCAGGAGGACGGTCCGTTATATAATGTGATCCGAAATAAAAATATTGATGTAAATAAAGAGATCACCGCCGCCGAAACAGCTTCTCTCAAACAGCCAGGCCAGCTAAACACATTAATCAGTTATTTAAAAGATAAAGATCCTGTTGTGCAATACTGGGGCGCCAGCGGTATTTGTGGTTTGGCAAAAAGCGGTGCCATAAAGCAATTGCCAGGAGCTACTGCAGATATCATAAAGTCTGAAACAGTAATACCTGAAGTAAAATGTTTGCTGGCAGAGGCGCAGGTATATACCGGAAACGAGAGCAAAGGATTATCTTATCTATTTCAACAATTAGAGTCTGGTTTTGGCCCTGCTGCTGCAGCCCTCCAAAACCTGGGTTCGAAAGCAAAGCCATTGACTGCAGATCTTGAAAAACTCTTAACAGCTAAAACAAAGAACAGGCATAGATTCTATATCCGTTCCATACTGATCAATTGCGGTGCGCTTCCCTACACTGCTTTATACGATAGTTCTGAAAAAGTATCTGATTAAATTATAGTTTCAATATGTATAGCTTCACACAACAGTCCCGGATGGTAATATTGATTTTTACTGTGTTCTTATCAGCATTGGGATCTGTAGTATATGCACAACAGGAAGAAAATAACCGTATCAACTTCGATCAAGATTGGCGGTTTCATCTTGGCGATACATCAATGCCTTATGCTTCAGGTTTTAATGATACCAAATGGCGCGTGCTTCATTTGCCTCATGACTGGAGCATAGAGCAACCATTCGATCTGAAAAGTGCCGCAGGATGGCAGGGCGGCTATTTACCTGGCGGCATTGGTTGGTATAGAAAAACATTTGAATGGAATAAAAAAGATCAGCAGCATGTGATGATACAGTTTGATGGTGTGTATATGAATAGTGAAGTATGGATCAACGGGCATTATTTAGGTAAGCGGCCTTATGGTTATATCAGTTATGAATATGAGTTAACACCCTATCTGAGAAACGGGAAAAATATAATTGCAGTAAAGGCTGATAACAGCAAACTTCCCAGCGGCAGGTGGTACACCGGATCAGGAATTTACAGGCATGTGTGGTTGCGCACCACCAGCAATATTTATGTACCTCAATGGGGTACTTATATTACAACGCCAAAAGTATCGGCACAACAGGCTGATATTGCTGTAAGGACTGAACTAAAAAATAGTAATAAAAATAAAGCAGGCATAACGCTTCAAACAACGATCATCGCTCCAAACGGACAACAAATATCAAGTATATCGAAAAGCCTTAAATTGGATACGGCCACTAATGTCCATACACAAGATATTGCCATTCGCCAGCCTGAACTGTGGTCTCCTTCAAATCCTGTACGATACAAGCTCGTGCAGCGCATTATCAGCCCTGATCAACCAGACGAAATCTATACCACCTATTTTGGTATCAGAAGTATAAGAGTAAATGCAAAAGAAGGTTTTGTGCTGAATGAAAAAAGCATAAAGCTGAATGGTGTTTGTAATCATCATGACGCAGGCCCTGTTGGTTCAGCGGTTCCGGAAGATGTATTATACCGTAGGTTGAAACTACTGAAAGATATGGGCTGCAACGCGATAAGAACAACACATAATCCTGCGGCACCAGAGCTCTATACAATTTGCGATACACTGGGACTGATGGTGCTGGATGAAGCATTTGATGGCTGGGACAAGCCCAAGGCTGCTAATGACTACGGGCTATATTTTAACGAATGGTGGCAAAAAGACTTAACGGATTTCATAAAACGTGACAGGAACCATCCCTCTATTGTAATGTGGAGTATCGGTAATGAAGTACCTAAATTTGAAGTGGCCTTGCAAAAGAAACTCGCTGACGTTCTAAAATCCTTAGACACCACCCCCGGTTACCCAGGCAAGAAGCGGCGAAGGTGACCATGTTGATATTGTAGGCATGAATGGCGAAGGCGAAATGCCCGGCGTTTTGGAAGCCTTTCACAAACAACATCCTAACAAGCCCATTTTAGGTACGGAGATCACACATACATTGCAAACGCGCGGTGTATATGCTACTAAGACAGCTTACAGAACCCGTGATTTTCCTGCTCCCTGGGAAGAAGGTGTAACCTGGGCATCATTTCAAAATAAAATTTTCCCGATACCCGACCTGACAGAAAAGGAATTATTCGAAAGCAGATCCAAATTTTATCAATCGTCTTACGACAATGCTATTGTTCGCATTGGTGTTAGAGATCAGCATAAACGAACCGAAGCACTGCCTTATTTTATTGGTACTTTTCGCTGGACAGGTTTTGATTATTTGGGAGAAGCCACAATACAACCCGCACGCACGGCCAACTTCGGTATACTCGACCTCTGCGGTTTCCCCAAAGATCATTATTATTTATATCAAAGTTTGTGGTCGAACAAACCGATGATACATATATTGCCGCACTGGACACATACCGGAAAGAATGGAGTTATCATACCGGTTGTAGTGTACACCAACGCGGAGGCCGCTGAGCTATTTCTCAATGGACGCTCCCTTGGTAAGAAAGTAATGGGAAGCGATAAGCAACTGGTATGGCTGGTTCCTTATCAACCGGGAAAGCTGGAAGCGATCGCTACTACCAACAATAAAACAGTAGCAACTACTTTGATGAATACGGCTGATAAACCTGCCGCTATTGAACTGCTGACCGACAAAAAGCAGGTTTCGGCCAACTATAAGGATGTGATACATGTTGAAGTAAATATAACCGATACACAGGGAACCTTAGTACCCGAAGCGGACAACCTTGTGCAATTTAGTATAGAAGGGCCGGGTAAAATCATTGGTGTGGAAAATGGAGACATTACAGACTTCTCCCCCATGAAAGCCAGCCAGCGCAAGGCTTTTAACGGAAAGTGCCTGGTTATGATACAAGCAACAAACCAGCCAGGAAAGATACGTTTGAAAGCGGTGTCGGACCAGCTGGTTCCAAAAGAGATGGAGATAATTTCAGCGCCTGTAAAAGGACAAGCCTATTTACATAAAAAATAAACACATGCAAAAAGGGTTAGGTTTCTTCCTGTTTTTTACGCTTCAGTTGATGACTGCATCAGCACAGCAAAACACTGTCGAAATCGTTTATAAAAAAATCGATACGACAAGTTTGAAAATGAAATTGTACTATCCGGCAGATTATAAAAAGGGAACTGCCTACCCGACTATCGTTTTGTTTTTTGGAGGTGGTTGGAATAGCGGCAATATGAACCAATTTAAAAACCAGGCATTATATCTTGCTTCAAAAGGGATGATCGCTGTAACACCCGACTATCGCGTTAAAAAGCGGCAGAATACGACGCCCTTTGAATCAGTAAAGGACGGGCGTTCGGCTATCCGGTATTTAAGGGCTCATGCTAAAGAGTTAGGTATCGACCCTGATAACTGGCTGCTGGCGGCGGCTCTGCGGGCGGCCATGTAGCTGCTGCAACCGACCTGGTTAACATTAATGAATCGTCTGACAATCTTAGCATAAGCGCCAGGCCTAATGCTTTGGTGTTATTCAATCCTGTATTTAATAACGGCCCGGACAATTATGGCTATGAGCGCTTGGGCGACCGATACGCAGAAATATCTCCCTACCATAATATAAAAAAGGGAGCGGCACCTACAATAGTTTTTTTAGGAACCAAAGACCATTTGATACCGGTTAAAACCGCTAAAGATTACCAGGAAAAAATGCGCAGCATGGGCAGCCGCTGCGACCTGTTCTTATATGAAGGTCAGGGCCATGGCTTCTTTAATTTTACTAAAGGAAAAAAATACTACGAGGAAACACTTCTGCAGGCTGAAAAGTTTTTAAGGGAGTTGGGGTATGTGAAATAGACGGATGCCACAAATCTCTTTCGGGTTCGTCATCCCAGACCGAACGTAGTAAAACGAAGTGAGCGGAGGGATTTCCTTTATAATGTGCTGCCACGAATTCACAAATTTTCATCCGTTGTCAATGTTTCTCACAATTATTTTATGCCACTAATGCATTTCGGGTTCGTCATCCCGACCGAACGCAGTATAACGAAGTGAGCGGAGGAATCTCCTTCATATTGTGTCAAGCTCAGCCTGACAGTCATATTATATGTTTAACATAACACTACTTTACTATTGAAATCAGGAAACGTTTATATAGATTTATACAAACTTTGAATTTACTATTTGTTCTAAAAAATTCATAAATGCATTATTATTGATGGGGTCTTGCGCAATTGTTTTATAAAACTCTATATCATTTTTTCTCATCTGGATAAAAATATCTTCATACATTTTTTTGAAAGCTAATTTTCGGTTTTGCTCGTCATTATTTTCTTCATATTTCTTCTTGAAATCATCATGCATTACAATAGCTTTTCCAAAAGTTAGTACTTTAATTCTCTTCTCTTCTTCTGTACCTTCCCACCCCTGAAACCATTTTTCATTAAATCCATTAATGATGTTTTCCAGCTCATCTTCCTCCTTATCACCATGTGCGCCACGAACATTAGGATTTTGAGGGTCCAATTCTGTTTCCGAATCATCTAGTGATATTTGAGCATTTAACTTTACTCTTTCTAAACCGTAAGTAGATAGATCTACAGATTCCAAAAGTTTATCTAATGTGCCTTGGTCTTTATTCTCAATAATCAATTTAGGAATTAGGAATTTTAAAAACCAAAACAGCTTCTCCCATGCAATCATTTCATAAGGTAAAATAGCAGCGACCTGTCCATATATTTTTACGAATTGCTTAGCTTTAATTTTATAATCGGCTTTTTGCTTGTCATCCAAATCCAATTCGGTCACAAACCTTTCTGCTGCTGTGTCGATGATGGGACTCAAAAATTGGGCATCAACTTTATTGAAATATTTTTTATTGAAATCTTCAACCTCATCCTGCTCGTAAATTCCCGAATCATCCAGGCTGTCTTTTAATTCGTGAAGCACGTTAATGTCTGTTGCACTACTTAAGGTTGTAGACGTATAAAAAGGATCAAAAGCCATTTTGATGTCTTCTACCGAGTTAAAGAAATCCAGCACAAAAAGATCTTCTGTTCTCTTATCTAATTTATTGGCTGATCGATTCAATCTCGATAAAGTTTGAACAGCTAAAACACCTTGCAGCTTTTTGTCAACATACATTGCCGAGAGCTTGGGCTGGTCAAATCCGGTCAGATATTTATTGGCAACTACCAAGATTCTGTATTCATCCTCATCAAATTTATCCTTGGTTTCACTTTCAGGAAAACCATTCATTTGCGCTTCCGTGTATTCAATACCATCTACCTTTTTGGTTCCGGAAAATGCGATTACGATTTTAAAAGGATTGCCTTTGCTGTTTAATAAACTTTGTAAAGCCTGATAATAACGGATGGCCGATTCTATGCTCTGTGTTACCACCATTGCCTTGGCTTTGCCTTTTAGCTTTTTGGTATTAACTACAGAACCAGAAAAATGATCCAGCATTATTTCGGCTTTGGTAGCCACAGTTTGCTTATGTTTTTCTACATAAGCCCTTAATTTTTTCTGCGCTTTGGACGTATCAAAAAGCGGATTCTCTTCGATCGATTTTTCAATTTCATAATAGCTTTTGTAAGTTGTATAATTTGCCAAAACATCCAGAATGAAACCCTCTTCTATCGCCTGCTTCATCGAATACAGATGAAAAGGCTTGAAAGAACCGTCTTCTTGTTTCACACCAAATTTCTCCAAAGTGCTATTTTTTGGCGTGGCTGTAAAAGCAAAATAAGAAGCATTTTTAGTCATCTTTCTAGATTGCATGGCCTGCAAAATTTTGTCCTGATAATCCTCCATATCCTCATCTTCATCTGCATTTCCGATGGCTTCATTCAGTTTATCAGCCGAAGTTCCGGATTGTGAACTGTGTGCTTCATCTACAATAACTGCAAATTGCTTATGGCTCATATCGGCAATGCCGTCAATGATGAAAGGAAATTTTTGAATGGTTGTAACAATAATTCTTTTCCCACTTTCCAATGCCGATTTTAAATCTGCGGATTTATAAGCCGGGGCTACAATATTTTTAACTTCAGAAAATTCTTTGATATTATCTCTTAATTGTTTATCTAATAAACGCCTGTCCGTTACCACAATTACAGAGTCAAACAAGGGCTGATTGGTTGTTTTACTTCCACCAACTTCATTGGTTTCAGGATACGCTTCTATCAGTTGATAAGCCAGCCAGGTAATAGAATTTGATTTGCCCGAACCGGCGCTGTGTTGTATTAAATAAGTTTTACCAGCACCGTTCCCAGATGTGTCTTTGATAAGTCTTCGCACGACATCCAGCTGATGATAGCGAGGGAAAAATAAAGTTTTTTTACTTAACGCATCATTTTCTGCGCCACCAAAACGCACAAAATGCTGAATGATATTGGCAATGCTTTCTCGCCTTAACACATCCTGCCAGAAATAAGCAGTTTTATGCCCGAATGGATTAGTAGGATTTCCTTTTCCAAAATTGTTTCCCAGGTTGAACGGCAGAAAAAAGGTTCCAGCTCCGTCCAGCTTAGTGGTCATATAAATTTCATCGGTATCAACCGCAAAATGCACCATACATCTACCAAAATTCAGCAAAGGCTGTGCGATGTCTCGTTTATATTTATATTGGTTCACACCGTGTACTTTGGCGTTTTGACCGGTCCAATGATTCTTCAATTCAATGGTAGAAATGGGAATACCATTTATGAAAATAACCATATCAATTTCCTCCAGCGGGTTGACCAGAGAATAACGCAACTGCCGCGTAACACTGAATTGATTGCTTTTAAAATTATCTTTGATACTTTGACTACTGTTTTGCAATGGCGCTACATAAAACAATGTAAACTGTGCGTCATCTACCGCCAGGCCTTTACGAAGCAAACGCAGAATGCCATATTTTTTTACCAGTTTATCATAGCGATCAAGTATTTTAATTTTCCAGTCTGACTGGCGTTTTAGTTTTTCTAACTCTTCGCTTTGTGTGGTTTCCAGAAAATTCCAAAAGCGCAGTTCGTCCAAAGCATATCTGGTATTGAAGTCTGCCGGATAACCAATTCGGTAACCATTGTCGCTGACAGACGCATCGGATTCTTCCAAAAGATTGTTTTTAATATCTTCTGTTGAAATACCACAAAGTGCTTTTTCGATAGTGGTTTCGAGAGCTTGTTCGTTAGTTTGTGATGGCATAATGCTTATTCTATTTTGTCAGAATCAGGATTTAGAGGATTTTATAATTTTCATGATTATATTTTTGTAGCTAACTTAATCCTGTCCATCCTTAAATCCTGGGCGTCCTGATTCAGACGTTTTTTTGCTCGAATTTAGGGTTAAACACTTTTTTAAATTGCAGACTACTCGCCCCGAAATTGATAAGCAGTCCAATAGGTTTGTCATAAGCAACCACATAGTTTTTAGCTTGAGCAAGATGCACATTTTCTAAATTAATGATAGCCTTTAATTCTACAATAACTTGTCCTTCCACCACAAAATCTGCTCTTCTTGTACCTACATTTATTCCTTCGTAATATATCGCCTGTTCTTCCTCCCTTACAAAACCCAAAGCAGCGCGCTCTAATTCAATGGCCAGGCATCTTTGATAAATTACTTCCTGAAATCCATTGCCCAAAGTTCTGTGAACTTTCATGGCGCAGCCGTTTATCTTATAGGTTATATCTTCTAAATTCATAGCGTTATATTTTGTCTGAATCAGGATTTATTTGATTTTAGGATTTTCCTGATTGGGTTTAAAATTACTTAAATCCTACAAATCTTAAAATCCGGAGCATCCTGACTTACCACTCTTTTGTCTGAATCAGGATTTAGATGATTTTAAGATTTTCCTGATTATAAATCCTGTCAATCCTAAAATCGGGAGCATCCTGATTCAGACAACTTTCACTTTCCCCGTCACCACATTATCTATCAGCACCGTTTTGTATTCTTTCAGCTTTTCTATTTCTTGTTCTTTTAATGAAATTGCTTTGGCGATTTTTTCTTCGATTTCTTCTAAATATGAAACGATTTGGGTTTGTTCTGATTTAGGCGAAAATGGAACTGTAATATTTAAGAAATCTCCTTTAGAAATATTTTTCATACTTGGACTAGAACCATTTGCAAACGTCGTCATATAATTTCTGAATCCTTTATTAATTAATATCTTACTCAACCATACTGGATCAAAAGAAATGTTATTTCGATAGACTGTTTGCCAAAGTCTATCGGGGAGAAATAAATTTGGATATTCCTCCAGAACCAACCCCGAGGCTCCAACTAATTCAGGAGCATTCATTCTACTGATTATTATTGCACCTTTCCTAACTTGACAAGAAACCCGTCCTTTCTCATTTTCAAACACTTTTTTATTTTCTTTTGCTTCAAAATAGTAATTGTAGACACAGCTAGTCTTTAAAACTCCAAAATCATCAGCTTCAGCACTCTCACTCTCCGAAGCATTAACACTCACACCTCCTTCTAAATTTTGAATAAAATACTTCAACTTCCTCACCTCCCAATGCTCTGGAATTTCTCCAATCCAATCCACGCCGCTGTCTTTCATTTGTCTGAATCTTGATTTGGAGGATTTTAGGATTTCAGGATTATTTTCGCCATCAGAAATCCTGTCCATCCTTAAATCCGGAGCATCCTGATTCAGACCTTTGGTAACGGCTTTTTGTATAAGGATTTGCCTACGTTCTTTCAGCAGTTCTATTTCTTTTTCTTTGATGGTAATCGTTTGGTCTATTTTGGTGGTTTTGTCATCGAGAAAAGTGGCGATGGTTTGTTGTTCGGGAAGTGGTGGAATAGGTACAGAAATAGAATTTAAATTACCGATTGTCAATTGATTTATTGTTGATGTCAAAAAGCTACCAGATAAATTCTTAAAAATATTCGAGTTAAGTATTTTAAATAAATAGTTATTTAAATCTGACCGAAAAACTGTCGTAAATGCCCCAAAAGAATTTCCCTCATCATTTGCTGTCGCAATGGCACACTTTCCAATCAAATCCCGACTTCCATTTCTTGAACATATTAGTATATCGTTCTTTCTTATTTTAAGTTTTTCTGGAATTTTGCTAGAAACATAAGAATTCTCTTTCTCTCCATAAACAAATCGACCATTCAGTAAATTTGATGAACGTAAAACTAATGTTCCTTCATTCTCAGAACATAAATCGTTAGGTGAATATGTTAATCCAATTATCGCTTTACCTAAAAATTTTAATTTAACCACTTCCCAATGCTCCGGAATCTCCCCAATCCAATTCACACCGCTGTCTTTGTATTTTTCGTATCGCTGCATCGTTTAAAATTTTAAAATCTCCGCCAGCAAGCCATCGCCTTCTTTTTCCAATGCCAAAATATCTTTGGTTACTTCTTCTAAGCTACGTAAAGGTGCAGGCTGGTAAAAATATTTATTGAAGCTGAGTTCATAACCAATCTTTACAGAATCCAACGCAATCCAGCTTTCTTCAGCGTAGGGTTTTACTTCTCTTAAAAAATATTCCTGTATGTTTTCTTTCAACGGAATGCTTTCACTGTCACGCAGGTCGGTTTCTGTTTCGTAAATGATGTATTCGCCTTTTTTCCTTGATCTGAACCTGTCGAAGATGGGAAATAACCGTAATAAGGAAGATCTTTTGCTGCACATCCCAAATAATCCAACAAGTCCGAAAGCTTTTGGCCGTTTAGCTTCTCTATTTTTTTAATCACTTTATCGGCTTCTTCATCATACCAGCTTACGGTATCTAAAATCTGTTTTTTCTCCGAAGCCGCCAGTTTGGTTGTATCGCCTTTCAGTACTTCATCTACCTTGCTGCCAAATTCATTGAAATTGATATAGACTTCCGTTCCCAATACTTCCATCAGGCGAACTGCGGTTTGATACACCTGTTCTTGTTTTTCCCAATTGTCTTTTTCAAAAAAGCCAAAAGCTGTTTGGTGTTAATGTTCCATTCCTGTTTTTCGGCAAAATCTTCAATTTCTTTTTTATATTTTTCCAAACCTGTATAGACTTCCATTCCATACTTTTCAAACAAAGCCTTGCTGAAATCGGGTTGAGCTTTATCCCATTTCAACACTTCAATTTTTTCAAATGTGAATTGAGATTTCAACCGTTTCGGTCTTTCAATATTCACTTTATAATATCCAAAGTCTGCATTTTCAAAAATCTTGCTGCCGATATTTCCGGTTTCTTTTTATCCAGTTCTCTTAAATTCAAATAGCATTTCAAGATCTCCTGAATATGTTGTTTTGTAAGTTCACAGTTTTTGTTACCAAGGTTTTTTCTCAGTTTCTGATACATTTCGCTGGCATCAATCAGCTGCACTTTTCCTTTGCGTGGTGCAGGTTTGTTGTTGCTCAACATCCAGATATAAGTAGTAATGCCCGTATTGTAAAAAATATTGTTGGGTAATTGAATGATAACATCCAACAAATCATTTTCGATAATATATCTTCTGATATTGCTTTCGCCGCCGCCTGCATCTCCGGTAAACAGACTCGAACCATTGTGTACCGAAGCAATCCGGCTTCCTATTTTATTTTTTGAAGTGATGGCTTTCATTTTATCCACCATTTCCATCAGAAAGAGCAATTGCCCGTCACTACTACGGGGTACGGCTTCGGCATCTTCTTCTTCGCCCCAGTAATTTTTAAGTTTAATGAGAAACCGATTATCGATAACGTCTTTCCCGTCTTTGATATATTTCTGCTCACTCGCCCAGCTTTTTCCATACGGTGGGTTGGATAACATGAAATCAAATTTCGTTCCCGCAAATTCATTTGTAGAAAGCGTAGAACCCACTTTGATATGTTCGGGGTCTTTGCCTTTGATCATCATGTCCGATTTGCAGATGGCATAGGTTTCGTCATTCACCTCTTTACCAAACATGTAAACCGATGTAGTCTTGGCCTTAATTTCGCCTTCAGGATCGGTAATGAAATTTTCAGATTCGGTCAGCATGCCACCCGTTCCGCAAGCGGGGTCATAAATGGTAATCACGGAAGGGATTTTGTCTTTAATGGGTTCAAAAACCAAATGCGTCATCAGGTCGATCACTTCACGAGGTGTGTAATGTTCTCCCGCTTCCTCGTTGTTTTCTTCATTAAACTTTCTGATCAGTTCTTCAAAGACATAGCCCATTCCTAAATTGGTCAAAGCCGGCATTTTTCTTCCGGCTGTATCTAATTTTTCAAAAGGCGTCAGATTAATATCAGGCGAAGTAAATTTCTCTAACACATCCAGCAACACATCTTTGTTGGCCATGTGTTTGATTTGTGCCCGAAGTTTGAACATTTCAATAATTTCCTGCACATTGGCACTAAAACCATTGAGGTAATCTTCAAAATTTCCCAACAAAATTTGCTGGCTGTTGGTAGCCGAAGCGTGAAGGCTTTGCAGCGTCCATTCACTGGTATTGTAAAAAACATATTTGGAAGCGGCAGTCATTCCCTTATCGTCCCAGGCAGTAAACTTCATAGTTTCCTTTTGGAACTGCACTTCTTCTAATACGTGTTGTTTTGTGGGCTCCAATAAAGCATCTAATCTTCTTAAAACTACCATTGGCAGGATGACATCCCTATATTTTCCTCTAACGTAAACGTCTCTCAGGCAGTCATCGGCAATGCTCCATATAAAGGATACGAGTTTATTATGTACAGCGTGGTTCATTATGTATTCATCAGTTTTTAAAATCCCCGTAAAGTAATAAAATATAACAACTTCACGTAACGGAAAACCGTTATTTCTCATCAGTTCTATGTTCGTATTTTAAAAAGCGTTAATTGAATGCGACGTATCAATAGGAATGATTTAAATATTTAACAATGTCGATTGAAGGATTACTGAATGTTGCTTCGCAAACGTACGATCACAAAGTTCGCCTCCGGTGAAAAGTTGCACAAGAATTAAACGTGCAAATTTTAAATGAGTCCCCTTTATTGAGGTTAAAAATCTCGAAGAGGTTTTCTTTGCGCTCTTAAAAAGGCAATTGTAACGAAGCCATATATCAAAAAAACCTTTGCGTTCTTTGCGTGAAAATGTTCGTAGACTTATTTATATCATTTATTCAACGCCAAAACCATTCGTGTATTCGTGGCTATCTTTAAAAAGAATAACTACCCGACTGCAATTCGTACATCTTAAACGCACCATCATCTTCAAGCTGGCGTACGTTGTTGCTTTCAGGAATAGTGATCTGCTCTGCAGCAGATAGTTTCAATAAGGTTGACGTATTGGGCGGGATGGCAATTTCGAGTGATAACCTATGATCAGCATTTCTTTTCCATGCAAATTGCACCACACCCGAAGGTGCTTTGAAACTTGCCCTTGCCCAGCTAACAGCAACAGTTCCTGGTGCTGGTGGTTGAATTATAAACTGGCTGAACCCGGGCTTGGCGGGCTTTATACCAACGAGGCCATCAATAAACCAGGCACCGGGAAATAAGTAAGAACTGTGTAACAAGGAATGGCCCGGCAAATCCTTCTCCCACATTTCCCAAATAGTTGTGGCATCATTGGCTTTCATATATCCCCATCCGGGGTAATCGGTTTTAGAAACCATGCTATATATCAGGTCGTTCCTGTTCTCTTGCCGCAGCAATTTAAAAAGCATGGCACCGCCGGTAATGCCCGCATGTATATGCCCTTTTCTTTTTATAAGAATTTCATCTTCCAAAGCAGCCATCACTTTTCCACGCAACTGCTGAGGAACGATTTCAGCCAGCAATGCAACAGCCATATTTCCCATCGATCCATCTGAATAAGTATTAGTTTCTTTATTAAAAAATTGCTGATGAATGATCTTTGCAGAGGCATCAGCCTGCGCTTTCCATTTTGCTGCATCAGTTGAGCGTTGCAGAACAGTGGCCACTTTAGCAGCAGTCCGAAGATTAAAAATACGATAACAGTTATTAAAGAAAATAGTTTCCGGCTTATCATTATTCATACCTTCTGCTGTGGCGTTGGGCCAAAGCCAGTCGCCCAGAAAATCCCACTGGCCGCCAAAACGCTGCAATACATCATGCTCAACATGCGTATCTAAAAACGATAGCCAGTTTTTAATAAGCGAATAATTATCAGTCAGCACTTTTGTATCACCATAATACTCGTACATAAACCAGGGCAATGTAACAACAATGCCACCCCAGGCGGGTCCGCCCCCACCCCAATAAGTAGGTGCTGTATGTGGCAGCACGCCGTTATTAAACAGCCTGCCACTTGTCACTGCCTTGCGAGCATGTTCTTCATTGTTCATATCACCCACCATAGGTTCTGTTCCCTGAACATCGCGCCAATCCTGCATCCACTTGGTATAGAAAGCGCCCAGCTTATAATTATACATTCCGGTTTCACTGGTTGCATGTGCGTCGCCTCCATATCCCATTCTTTCCCTTTGCGGACAGTCAACCACATAACCGCCTAAAGAAAGATTCTCAAAGGTCCAGCGAATACGGTCATACATCCAGTTCAATAAAGAATCTGAACAGGCAAATGTTGTAGCGTTCCCATAGTTGGTTCTTATCATCCAGCCGCGAATATCTTTTAATTCAGGAGCCTGCTTTAACCCACGAATGGTAAGCCATCTGCCTGAACTATAATTAAAGCGATTGCGAAAAGTACCTTCGCCAGTTTGACCAATAATAAAAGCGTTCCTCATATCAAAGGTCATGTCCATATTTTCTCTTTCGGAAAAAGACATGTTGATGGTATCGCCGGGGTTTCCGCGAAGATGAACATTTGTCCATCCCACGAAGTTGGTTCCGAAGTCAATCCTGTAACTCCCATCTTTTCTCTTTTCAATTTTTTGAGGTAGGATTTGTTGTTGCAAAGTATTTGATTCCACCATTTGGGATGATAATACAAGATTAGGATGATATTGGTTTGCCTGCTGCCAGCCTTTTTCATCATGGGATAATTGATGCCACGATTCATTGGCTTTTCTATCGTCCCATAACTCACCGCCCATTTTTCCAAAGGCCCAAATGCCAAGGAGCTTATTGGGGCTGGGATAAGTTTTCCAGCTATTATCTGTTATTAATGTATAGAATGGTTGCACCAGGTTGCCCGGATCTTTTTCTTTATAGAAAAAGGCTTGCGCATTAACGATAGGTTTTTTCGGCCTTTGCTCGTCCAGAAAATAAGGCGCAAAGATGGACCAGGATGCACCTAACCATAAGCCAGCAATGTTTTCGCCTTTGCGCAGATAGTTGGTAATATCGTAAGCTACATAGCTGGCGCGCTTAGTGTGATCAGATGTAGCAGGCGCTAACACATTGCTGCTGATTTTTTGCCCGTTAATATACAATTCATGATAACCAACTGATGCAATATAGATAAAAGCCCTGCCTGGTTTTTCTTTCAGTATAAACCTTTTTCGGAACCAGGGATCCCAGATATTACAGTCTTTATTATTGTTGACAAACTCCTGGCTATCGCCTATCCATTTACCCTGCCATTCGCTGGCGCTATAAAAACCTGTTGTAAAAGAAGCAGGGTCGCTCCATTCAGAAGTTGATCCATTCTGGTCTTTGACCCTTACTTTCCAATAATAGCTTCTATCCGAAAGCAACTTTTTTCCAGCATATAATATATGTTGTGTGTTATTGGAAGGTACCCATTTTGAATCCCAGAAATCTCCCAGGTTCTTGCTAAGGTTTTCAGGAGAAGATGCAATAATGATTTGATAAGCCTGTTGCTTCAATCCAAAGGCTGTTTTGTGAGCAGATGCTAAACTCCAGCTGAACCGGGGTTTCGCTGCATCTATTCCTTTTGGATCGTTGAGGTATTCGCACCGAAGGCTTGTTGCCACCAGGCTTTTGGCAGGACCAACCATAGCATAGATCGGTAATGAACAGAGCATGTAAACAACAAATAATAAACTTGAAAAGATTTTCATCAGCAAATTTTAGATAAAGCAGATACCATACATTAAGCTTAGCCGGGCAATTGATTTCAACACAACGAAGGCAAAGAATACAAAGAAACTACGATTTATTTAAACTATACTCAACAAGGAATAAATTGTGAGCAATATAAAGGCCGTAGGTCTGATTTTATATTGTAGCTCCGGAATTACTTAAATACGTTGACTCAACAATAGCTTATGATTTCAACCAGAGCGAAATGGTTATTCCACTTTCTAATTTGTGAGAACACGAATCATGACGTCAGTTTTCGTTGTTTTGTAAATAGAACTGATATCCCTCGGCTACGTTTCACTTCGCTCGGAATGACGATGTGATTCTCAAACATACATATATCCTCATTCTGGGTTGTTTCAGCTCAATATTTACTTTAATTGTACAACTTACAAACATTATTTTCAGAATTGCGATGTTTTTTTTTATTTTCGGATGTTGGACTCTCTTTATCATAATGGTGGCCTCTAAAAGGAAACATTTATAAGTAGCCTCTAAACAAGAAATTACGAATTCATGATATTAATTGTTGATGATCAGATAGAAAATATATATTCTTTAAAAAGACTATTGGAGTCTAAAAACTTTGAGGTAGATACTGCGGCTTCCGGTGAAGAAGCACTAAAAAAGGTTTTAAAAACTGATTATGCGTTGATCATCCTTGACGTGCAAATGCCGGGCATTGATGGATTTGAAGTTGCCGAAACATTGTCTGGTTACAGCAAAACCAGGGAAATACCCATTATATTTTTATCAGCGGTTAATACGGAAAAAAATTCATTACAAAGGGATATGCTTCCGGCGGCATTGATTACATCACGAAACCTGTTGACCCCGATATCCTGATGTTAAAGGTTAAAACTTTCCACCGGCTATACGAGCAAACGCTGGCCCTGAATGAAACACAGAAAAATTTGCAGCTAGAGATCGAATCAAGAAAAAAGGCCCAGCAAGAACTGCATGATAAAGTAGAACATTTACATACCACTCTGGAAAGCCTGCCGCAAGTGGCTTTCAGGGCAGATGCCTTTGGGCGTGTAACTTTTGTTAATAAAAGATGGTTTCAGTATTCGCCCTGCCCTGCAACTTTTCCTGAAGTACACCCTGATGATACTTCAATGGAAAATGTTTGGACGGATTGTATAGACAGCAGCCAGCCCATGGAACAGGAAATGCGTATCAAAGAAATTAAATCAGGATTATTCCGTTTTCATTTACTTAGGATGATACCTGTTAAAAATAAAACAGGCATCAAAAGTTGGGTAGGCACTTTTACCGATATTGACGACCAGAAACAGGAAGAAAAAAGAAAAGATGAGTTTCTTAGCATCGCCAGTCATGAACTTAAAACGCCGCTTACAAGCATCAAGGCTTATATACAGCTGGTGGAACGCATCGAGAGTAAACAGACGGAGAGCGCAATAGCTACCTATATTAGCCGCGCTCATGACCAGGTATGCAAGCTGGATAACCTTATCGCTGATCTGCTCGACATTTCTAAAATTGAAAATGGCAAACTAAAGATGAACAAAAAGCCATTTGATATGGAAAAGCTGATTGAGAATGTACTTGAAACAATTCATTACACAAATAATCAACACGATCTGAAAATAGAGCGACAGGGAGACCCTATAGTTAAACACGTTAACGGTGACGCTTTCCGCATTGAACAGGTATTGATCAACTTCTTTACAAATGCCATAAAATATTCGCCAAAGGCAGATAAAGTGATTCTTCATACAGCAGTGAAGAGTAATGAAGTTTATATTGGGGTACAGGATTTTGGCATAGGCATTCCTGAACAAAAGAAAGATCGTGTGTTTACTAAGTTCTACCGTGTTGAAGAATCTTCTGTACAATTCCAGGGCCTGGGGATCGGTTTATATATATGTGCCGAGATTATTAAACAACATCATGGAACTTACGGGGTGCACAGCACTTTGGGTGAAGGCACAACATTTTATTTCACATTACCAATCAGCTAAACTAATATGTCAAGGAAATTAATAAGGAAGTTACAGATAGGATTTGGGATATCATTATTGATTCTGCTGGTGAGTTCGTCGGCGTCTTATGTCAGCATAAAAAATCAGATGAATAACCGGGGCCAGGTAATTCATACGCAACAAACGATCGAAGCCGCCAATCAGATTTTAATCGATTTGCAGAATGCAGAAACAGGACAGCGCGGTTATCTTCTAACCGGGAAGGCCAGCTTTTTAGCCCCCTATTATGAAAGCCTGCGATCATTACCCCGCTCCATAGCAGAAGCACGGTCGCTCACCAAAGATGATCCGCAACAACTTCGTCGTATAGACAGTGTTGATCAGCTGGTGAATAAACAACTCATCGCATTAAACGAGCATGTGTCCATAAAAAGTCTGGCGGCACCATCATGATAGATCAGCTGGAGCAGGGAAAAGATTATATGGATAGTTGCCGGCAAATTATCAGTGGTTTTGTAAATGATGAATCAGCTACGCTTCGACAAAGCAGTGAAAAGATGCATCGTAATTCCAACGCTACTTCTCTGTTCATTTTATTTGCGGCTGCCGTTTCTATGTTCATCACCATTTATTTCTATCTGCAGATAAGAAGTGAGTTTAAGAAAAGAGAAAAAATGCAGCAACTTTTAAAGACAAAAGATGAAGAGATAAGCAAAAGGCTTACGCTGGTTCAGCATGTAGCCCAAAAGGTATCTGGCGGAGATTATTCGGTACGAATAAAAGAAAATGAAAAAGATGATCTAGGCAGCATTTCTACTTCGCTTAACGATATGGCTGTCTCATTGCAAAACTCGTTTGACAACATCAATAATAACGAATGGAGGCAAACAGGCCTTGCCATGCTCAATGAAATTATGGCCGGCAATAAGACAGAAGAATTGCTTGCTAAAGATACGCTGGATCACCTGGTTGGTTATGGAGCCTGTTTGAACGGAGCTTTTTATCTTTTAGATAAAGGGCTGTTGCAATTGCAAAGTGCTTATGCATTGGAAACCCATATGAAAACACAGTATGCATCCGGTGAAGGAATCGTTGGACAGGTTTTTAGCGATCGTGAAATTAAAGTATTAAATAATGTCTCTGAAGCTGATTTCGTAGCGAGCTTTTCAGCAGGCCAACTTAAGGTTAGTAATCTTGTATGGCTGCCTTTGCTGGTAAAAGGCCAATGTGTTGGTGTTATTGAATTGGGTTCAACAACACCATTTGAAACACTTGACATTGATTTTTATAAAGAAGCATCGAGAATTATAACACTTGAAATAATTGCAGCAAAAGGAAGAAAGCAGGTACAAACTTTACTGGAAGAAACTCAGGCACAAACAGAAGAATTACAAACGCAACATTCTGAACTTGAAAATCTGAATACTGAGTTGGAAGCTCAAACACAGAAGTTACAGGCTTCGGAAGAAGAGCTGCGCGTGCAACAGGAAGAATTATTGCAGTCTAACCAGGAATTGGAAGAGCGATCTAAATTGCTTGAAGAAAAGAATCTTTTGATTGCTCATCGAAATTCTGAAATTCAAAAGAAAGCAGAAGAGCTTGCATTAAGTACCAAATACAAATCAGAGTTTTTGGCCAACATGTCTCATGAACTTCGCACACCCTTAAATTCTATTCTGCTTTTATCACGTTTGATGGTTGAAAATGCTGATGATAATTTAAATGATGATCAGATAGAATCAGCTAAAGTGATACAGAGTTCAGGCTCCAGCTTATTGAACCTGATCGATGAAATTCTCGACCTTTCGAAGATTGAAGCAGGGAAAATGGAACTGGAATACAAACCTTTGGAATTAGTTGAGTTAAAGAATGATTTGCTTAACATGTTTGCGCCGATGGCCAAAGACAAGGGATTAGATTTTGCGATTAACTTTGAAGAACATGCTAACAATAATCTCACAACTGACAAACTCAGGTTAGAACAAGTATTACGTAACCTGCTTTCAAATGCTATTAAGTTTACGGAAAAAGGGTCGGTAACATTATCTGTTTCGCAAACAGCAGATAATCCCGATAACATGCGATTTGTTGTTGAAGACACGGGTATTGGAATCAGCGAAGAAAATCAAAAAATTGTATTCGAAGCTTTTCAGCAAGCAGATGGTTCTACACGCCGCAAATTCGGAGGTACAGGATTAGGTCTTTCCATTAGCAGGGAACTTGCACGCTTACTTGGCGGTGACATAAGCGTAAACAGTACAATAGGTAAAGGAAGTGTATTCACATTGGTGATTCCAAAAGAGAGTAAACTGAATGATCCCGTAAAACCTAAGGCAGATCCCATTACCGAATTTATTGCTAAAAATGTTGAAGACCCTATAGTGCTGGATACGGGAAAACAGATCATCTTAACAGATGTAGAAATTCCGGAAGATGTAAGCGATGACAGGAATGATATAACCCCCGGCGATAAAGTAATTTTAATTGTTGAAGATGATACCAACTTTGCTAAGGCGCTTTTAAAATACACGCATCAGCAGAAGTATAAAGGTGTTATCATTGTTAGAGGTGACCTGGCTGCCCAGGCGGCAGAAACCTATCAGCCTTTGGCAATTTTGCTTGACATTCAGCTTCCGGTAAAAAATGGCTGGCAGGTTATGGATGAGGTGAAAGCCAACCCTAAAACACGGCATATACCAGTACACATCATGTCGTCGATGAAGGTTAAGAAAGAGAGCTTGCTAAAAGGAGCCATCGACTTTATCAATAAACCTGTTGCTCTGGAGCAAATGGGTCAAATCTTTAAAAGGATTGAAGACGCGTTAAGCCGTAACCCAAGAAAGGTGTTGATCGTTGAAGAAAATCCTAAGCACGCCACAGCACTCTCTTATTTTTTAAGCAACTTTAATATTGTATCAGAAATAAAAAACAACGTTGATGACAGCATTACCGCGCTTGTATCTGATAAAGTTAATTGTGTGATCTTAGACATGGGCGTGCCCGATAAAACAGGTTACGAAACATTGGAAGCTATTAAAAGTAAAGACGGGCTTGAAGATCTTCCTATTATCATTTTCACAGGTAAGAATCTTTCACATGCGGAAGAAATGAAAATACGACAGTACGCAGATTCTATCGTTATTAAAACTGCCCATTCTTTTCAGCGCATACTTGATGAAGTAGGGCTGTTTTTACATTTAGTTGAAGAAAGTAATATTGAACCGGAAAAACGAAACGCCAATAAGTTAGGATCTCTGAATGAAGTATTAAAAGATAAAACGGTATTGATAGCAGACGACGATGTACGCAATATTTTTTCGTTGACCAAGACGCTTGAAAAATACCATATGAAAGTAGTTTCTGCAATAGATGGCAAAGAAGCCCTGCAACAGCTTGACATTCATCCTGACACATCCATGATTCTGATGGATATGATGATGCCAGAAATGGATGGTTATGAAACTATTCAACGAATCAGAAACATGCCAGCTTATAGCAAACTGCCCATCATCGCAGTTACGGCAAAGGCAATGACCGGCGACCGCGAAAAATGTATAAAAGCGGGAGCATCCGATTATATTTCAAAACCTGTCGATAAAGACCAATTATTGTCATTATTAAGGGTTTGGTTATACGAAAATTAAAGTTGGAAGGATGGTAAAGAACAATGAGAAATTAATATTAATCATCGACGACGATAGTCGAAATATTTTTGCATTACAACTAACATTAAAAGCAAGGAAGTATCAGTTCATTTCCTGCCTCAGTTCTGCTGAAGGACTGCAGGTACTGCAACAAAATCCTTCAATAGGTTTAGTACTGATGGATATGATGATGGCTGAAATGGACGGATATGAAGCGATCAGAATTATCAGGTCTTCTGATCAATATCCAAACGTGCCCATTATTGCTGTGACAGCTAATGCTATGAGTGGCGATCGCGAAAAATGTATGGAAGCCGGAGCGAACGGTTATATTTCCAAACCAATAGATGTGGACCGATTATTGGATATGATTGAAAAATGGCTATAGATGATTGATCCGGATATTGTTAAGGAAGATGAGATGGAGTTACTACTGAAAGATATTTTTAGCTTGTACGATTATGACTTTACTCAATATAGCAAGGCCTCTCTTAAAAGGCGCCTGAATAGAATATGTATGATCGACAAGTTTACCAGCTTTGCAGAGTTGCGATATAAACTTAATAATGACGCATCTTATCTTCCACGTTTCATAGAAGAAATAACTGTGAATGTAACAGAGATGTTTCGCGACCCGCATTTTTACAAAACGCTAAGAGATCATATCCTTCCGGTTTTGGGTACACATCCTTTTATTCGCATATGGGTAGCAGGTTGTTCTACCGGAGAAGAAGCATATTCACTTGCCATACTTTTGCAGGAAGCAAATCTTTACCACAAATCATTACTTTATGCAACTGACATAAATCCGGGTGTACTGGATAAAGCTTCAAAAGGAATTTTTCCAAAAAACACATTGGCACAATATGAAGAAAACTATGCTTTGTCTGGCGGAAAAAAGACATTGCATCCTATTATGTATCTCGCTATGATATGGTAAAATTTAATTCTGATTTGAGTGATAAGATCATTTTCTCAACACATAACCTGGTGTCTGATTCTTCATTCAATGAATTTCAACTTATTTTGTGCAGGAATGTATTGATATATTTTGATAAAGATCTTCAGAATAAAGTCTTTAAACTATTTGATGATAGCTTGCAGCAATTAGGATATCTGGCGTTGGGTTCCAAAGAAACGATCCGGTTCTCATCAATAGAAAGCACTTACAGGCAGTGTCACGACGAAAAGATCTGGAAAAAAATCAGCTAAAATTTGGTAGCATGCAGGATCGGAATAAAACAGAAATTTTATTAATCGGAGGCTCGGCCGGAAGCATCAGTGTGCTTTTAGAAATACTACCGCATTTAAACAATCAACTTTCTTTTCCCATTGTTATTGTATTGCACCGCAAAGCTTACAGGGAGAGCACAATGGATACTTTATTGGGCTTTTACAGCGTTTTGCCGGTTAATGAAGCCTATGATAAAATGGCACTTCAGAAAAGTTGTATCTATATCGCCCCTGCGGATTATCATCTGCTATTCGAAAACAAAGAGCAGATCGCATTGGATGTTTCTGAAAAAATAAACTACTCCAGGCCTTCTATTGATATAACTTTCCAATCGGCTGCGCAAGTATTTAAAGAACATACTACAGCATTATTACTATCGGGGGCCAACAATGATGGTATGGAAGGCATGCGCTTTATTGCTGACCATGGGGGAACAGTGCTGGTGCAGGATCCTAATACTGCCGAGTTTGATTATATGCCGAAACAAAGCATTAAAAATACTGATGTAAATGAAGTTCTAAAGCCAAAAAATATGGCTGATTTTATCAATCACCTTGCCTGATCAACCTTCAACAAACGGGGATGATGGTCATTTTTATTAACTGTATACTAAGGCTTGTTATTTATTTTTACATGTTGAGCTTCACTAAAATCATAATCGTAGCTATTATTTTTCATCTTGTAATTAATTACTCTTTCAAATAAAAAGGGATACTTATTGAAGTGAAACGCCGGAAATGCTTTGTTAGTTTTAATCTTATTATTTTTAAAGATCAGGCCATCAACAGATTTCGCGTAAACCAAAGGCATGTCAAAGGTTTCAAAGGTGTTGTTTTCAATTACAATCCCTGAATGGAAAAATTTATTTTGATTTTTAAGATCCGGAATTTCTGGATATATAGATATAATAGCGTTTGTAAACTGAAACATATTGGTTAAGGCATTTACAAATTTATTGTTTCTGATAATAACGGAACGACAGGCGCCGGTTTCATACCAGCCATTGCAATCGCCGCAAAGCAATATGGCAGAACCGGAAGTATGATCAAATAAATTGTTTTCAACAACAGTTTTTTTAGGTGTGCTAAATAGTGATCCACGAGCCCTGTTATTGCGAATAATATTATTAGCAAAATATACTCCAGGTGTCCAGCTTAGGTTTTCAATACCCAAACTATTTTCCTTCATCATCTTTTCATCCAGAATATTTTCAAATGTCAATTCGAATATTTTAGCACCAAAAAAAGTGGGTTGGTCTAAAGATTTGATTGACTTAATTCTGTTTGGCTTGCCGGTCAGTTCCATAGTTGTGCTGGCAACAAATTGCACCTGATCGCCTGGCAGGCCCCATTCAAAACCGTAAGATTGAGGATGCATGTATTGGGCTACTACAGTTGTATTATTCTTTCGCTCCACTATTTTTAAATAGGTGCCATGTATGTTAATAGCATCGTCCATCATTCCTTCATACGTTCCGTTAACTGATGTGATCTTGCCCTTACATCCTGAAAAATGGGTAGCATCTGCCTGAGTTGTAAAGTACCTTGGATCCTTATCTCCTCTTAACATTACACTGAAGCGGTCTAACTTTATATTTTCTGATACCTGCGCCAAAAGGCCCATGCCTTCCGCATAATGTACCTTTATATTTTCAAATGATACATTTTTACCATGATCGAGAAATATGCCGGGTGCAGGGCGCTGCCAGGATCGCATCGCCAAAATTGTTCCTGAAACTAATTTTTTATTCTTCCAATTAAAAGCCTTTATAACACCTGGCCGTACGGCTACCACATGACGTGCAGACACACGTACATCGCTTGTGTTGTATAGTATATGACGTGTTTTTTTATCGAAAGCAATACAGGAACTCGGATTGTTTTCCCAACCTAAACCCTGATTATAGAAAACACTATCTCTTATTTCATACTTTACCCAAGGTGCAGTTTGGAAAGTAATAACCCCATTTGTAGTGTCATTATCTATAATTTCAACCTGGCTGATTTGAGGTTTATCAAAGTCAATATGTATATTTTTAATTGAGAAATTTTCAACGCTTTCAATTACTAAAGGAAGCATGCGGCCATGAAATATAAAATCAGCGCCCTTGCCATCAACCAACAATTGATTAATATTTCCGAATATAAGCCCAATAGTTTTAGGGTTGTCCTGATCGTGATTAGAAATATAAAGTTCTTTTTTATAGCCTTGTCTGGGAAAAAGTCATAGCGGCCAGGCTCAAAAGAAATAGAAATTGGTTTTCCTGGTTTACTGTTCTTTTTAATCACTTCTAAAGCCTGGTAAAACAGCGGTGTAATATCTTCACCGGTATTGGGTTGGATTCCCATTTTTGACAGGTTATAGTAGGTCGTATCATTATTCGCGTAAGCATAGAATGACTGACATATAAGTTGAATAGAAATATAGAAAATTAGCAGGCATTTAATTATAGCCGAATTTTTTATTAATTTATTTTGCATTAGTAAACTTAGTTTATACCTATCCTAATTCTATTGTGAGTTTATTTCCGGCGGCCACTTCAACTGCGGTTATTAGTTCTACCTGATCGTCCATTAATGTAGCTGGTACGTTTTTGCCATTGAGCGAAACTATAACTTTATTAAACGAGATTAATTTTTGAATACCAATAGACCTTAACCGCACTTTGCCATATTTTACTTCAAATATATGGCGTTGCTTATTTGATATCTCCTGTGTATAACAACCCCACCCTTCTGCCGCAGTAAATGCAGCTTTGAAATTTTCCTTATTCCATTTAGGAGCAAAACTAATGTACCCCTTTGGCCCATGATATTCAAATCCACAGGCAGATATGAAAGTGCCATAACTGGCCATAGCTCTGGCGTAATGATCGCTACATTCAATTTCGTTAAAAGGATTTCTTTTAGCAGCATGATACCGGTCGTGTACACAACGGGTTAATATTAATGCCTCATCAATCATTTCTTCCGCCATCATGTGGCTTGCCACCTGGTGTTCGAAACCGCTCATGCATTCATGAAAATATCCCATCTGCCATGTAACACTATCTCCATAAGGCTTTGCTTCATTTTTAGGATTTGTATTCATGACCATGCCTCCTTCTCCCGGCAAGGCATAAGGGCGACCACCTGTGTGAGTACTAATATAGGGGCCAACATCAGGTGTGAAATTGTATTTCCATAATGATCTTAGTGCTTTTATTGTTTTCTCTTTATCCCATAACCTGCCAAGGCCTGCCTGAAAAGCCCAGCTTTGTCCATACACCTGGTCAATGTGGCAAGTATTATAAGAACCCAATTTCTTTCTTCCCTCAACAGCGTCTGGCCGGTGAATAAAATACTCTCCATTAAAAAGATGGTCTGCCATGTTCTTATTACCCTTTTCTACAAATGTTTTACAAATTGCAGCAAACGCCTTATCATTAACTTCTTCAGCCATCATTTGAGAAGCTTTTGCAGCAGCAATACATAAACCAACGATCCAAGCAATTTCTCCTTCCCAAACAGCATCCAATGTATTCTCCATCGGACTATCAATCATACCATCACCATTTTTGTCCTGGGCAAGCATGAATTGTGTAGCTCTTTTTATTTGAGGCCAATTTGCTTTTAAAAATTTATCATCAACGCTCATTTGATGTTCCCTGTAACTACGCAGAATACTTCCCGCCTGTCCATCGATTGCAGGCCTGCTTTCATATTCCGCACGGAAAATAATACCTCCATTGTCTTGCATCGCAATATCAAAATCGGTGCGTTGCCTGGCATCTCTTTCAAGCGATGGAAATATGCGACCCATTGCTTGCGCATACTGCCAAACATGCGTACATGTACCTTCACAAGCGTTAACGCCTTCCCAACCCCAAAATCGATCATTTGAAAACCTGTAAGTATTTGCCGTGGCCAGTGTACCAATGTTCAAAAATGTTCTTTCCAAAAACCAGTAAGGCAATGAACTATTGTAATATGTATTTTTCCATAACAGTGTTTTCCCATATAATTCCTCAAAGTTCAGTGCAACATGTGTCCCAATATCTGCAGCATCTTTAAAACGCTTTCCGTAGTAATAACCCTGCTCTATTTCAGGGAGTTTATTTAGCTTGGCGAGTGCATGATTAAAATGCCAGCCAATAATAAATTGGGGTTCCCATGTTTTTCCTGGAACTATTTCATGAATCGCACAGATGCTTCCAATTAATTTGTCGGTTGCTTCTGCGGTTGCCATTTTTTTATTTTCACTATCAAAAGTCTGATCGGTAACCGGCCATGGATTAGCGTCAACATTCAATTTAGCTCCACCACCAACGAATGTTATACTGGTAGTTCCGGCATCCCTTTGTTGAGTAGCATTTAGATCATTGGCATGAAAAGATCCAACAACACCTGAAAATTCTGTTCCATCAAAAACTGTATTTTGTCTTAATCCTTCATTCTTTTTAGCTGTTATTTTACGAGCACCATTTTCCATCCACCCAACAACAGAAGCTTTGACATTACCAGCCGATGTGTTTTTGAGTTGTATCGAGTAAACAGTTGCAGGAATTGCAGAGTTGTCCGGATCAAGAGGAATAAAAATCCCACCTGCTTGTACAGTTATTTCCAACGGAAAATCATCATCAATATATCTGATTGTTGCTAAAGGATAAGTAGCCTCGAAGTGTATATCCTGCCAATCACTTTCTTTCAATTCCTTAATAATGGTTTTGCCTTCAGCCTCAATCCGAATAGCGAATCCTTGTTCTAAAACTCTCTTATTATCTGCGATAGACGGTTCCACATAGTTTGCCCCATCACGATTTCGAACCTTAACATCTTCTATTCCGTTATTCCATATTGCAGTTTTAGGATCTACGCCTTCTCGATCATCATTATAAATACCCCATAACCAAAGTCTTCCGTCTCCTCCTAAATATACCGTTCCTGCATGCAATCCTCCAGCAGGCATGCCTATGTACTTTAACTCGTTTTTTGCCTTTGTATATAAAGTTGGTTTTGCTCTGTCATATAGCGAACGAATCCAGTCAGGATCCAGATTCTTTTTCTCTGGAATATTATGAATAGGAAACATTAGATTGGGCTGTGCTGCAAGGGGTTTTAGAAAAGCTGGTAGGACGCTGTATCCTAAAGCAGACATGCCACTTATCTTTATGAAATCTCTTCGTGACTTTTTCAATCGTTATTAATTTGATCGGTTTAAAAAGCTGTAACAAAATTTTATTATTTAACCAATTCATCAGGCCAGGCCACCTGCTTGCCATCTTTTTTCCAGGTGGGCATCTGGGCACCACGTTTCTTCAATTCAATAGTCCAAAGTTTAGCGAGTTCTTTTAATTTATCGGGATTAGATTTTGAAAGATCATTATGTTCTCCTAAATCATTATCAAGATTGTACAATTCAAGTTTTTTTGTTTCATTAAGTATATCAATTTCCACTTTCCAAAACGCATTCCACTTGACCAGGCATAACCTTCATCTTCTTTAGTGGTCCAACGGTTAGGATAATGAAAAAGCAATGGTCTGTCGTTTTTTACAATGGATGGATTTTTCAATACAGGTAGATAACTTTTGCCGTCTACGGTTCCTGTAAATTTAATCCCTGCCATTTTAAGCACTGTTGGAAAAAAATCTTCTGCACTCACATAACTATTTGTTTTGCTTCCCGGCTTAATTACGCTTGGCCACTTAACTAACATAGGAATGCGTACACCACCTTCGTAAGGAGAACCTTTACCGGCACGCAAGGGTAAATTATGTGTATTTCGAATACCACCGCGACCTGTATTGCTTAGCCCGCCATTATCTGACATAAAAATGATGATCGTATTCTTTTCAATTTCCTTTTTCTTCAGATAGTCCATAATGTCTCCAAGACTTTTATCCATTCCTTCAAGTAACGACGCATATGCAGCTTCCGTGGAATCCAGACCAGCTGCGACATATTTGCTTACATATCTTTTATCTGGTTGAAGAGGTACATGCACAGCATAATGTCCAAGATACAGGAAGAACGGCTTTTTTTCTTTAATAGGAAAATCTATTGCGCTAATGGCTTTTTGTGTCAATGCCTCTGTTAAAAAAGTATCTTTTCCATAAAAGGCTTGTAGATCGGGAACAGCATTGAAAGTGGCTTTCCCAGGCATGTTACCGAAATTTTGTTGGCCATAATAGCTTTGCGGATGCCCTAAAGATGAGCCTGCTATATTCACTACAAAACCCAGGTTCATAGGATCGCTGCCCTTAGTTCCTAAACTACCCCAATGTGCTTTGCCTACATGAATGGTAAAATAACCTGCGTCTTTAAGCAACTGCGGAAGCGGTTTTTCGCAATGGTAAGTATTTAGATCATTTCCAGTGCTTAATCCACTTATGTTCCATGCTGGTGCAGACAACTCATCATCTTTATAATCGGTTGCCTGGTTAGGCGTTATGGAAGTCCAGTTAGTAATATGCGTCCTCACGGAACTCATACCGGATATTAAGGTTGTGCGTGTGGGCGTACAAACGGAATTTACATAAGCCTGTTTAAATAGTAAACCATCCTTCGCCATACGTTCCATATTGGGCGTATGGTACTTACGGTTAAGCTCCATTGCTGAATCACCAAAAGGTTGAGAGGTGTCCATCCATCCCATATCATCAACAAGGAATAAAATTATATTCGGTCTTTGGGACAGTTTATTATTTTGTCCGTTAGCAATTATACAAGTCCCAAAACCCATCGCCAACATCATCAACAACCGCTTCATACAAATAAGATTTAAATGAAATGTTCATTTAAAGATAATGAATCTCTGAAGTGGTAATGGTATGCAATCGTTTGCTCAAGATTGCATTGTAGTAATATAATACTTAGATGAGTATGCTATGTGAGAATAAAATACTTAGTATCCATGTGCATAGTACTTGTTTTCCACAGAGCCATCGTCATACAGCTTAAGAATTGCGTACCCCGGTGCTGTTTGTTTAAAGTAGCTGGGGCCTGCCGACTCCTTATTGCCAGGCTCCCACCAGAAGCCACTCATTGCTCCATTGCAGCAATAGGTAATATCATTATAAAGTGTTTTATCCAGCAAATGATTATGTCCGCTCAGAAATACTTTTACCTTATTTCGATGTTTATAAAATAATGAATCCAGTTTTTTAAAATCGCTGTGGCCGCCGCCTTCAAATTGAATAGTAGCGCCAAAAACCGGATAATGTGACATCAGTAAAACATGTTCCTTTGCAGGAATATTAGCTAATAAATTTTCAAGCCATAGATACTGTTCTTCATCAATAGAGATGCCCTTATTGTTCCCGTCAAGAATAACAAAATGCCATTGATCCTTTTGAACATGATAATAACGGGCAGGTATTTTCAATCGCTTAACAACATAGGGAATTCCATACATGGGATCTTCCTTAGATGGAGCCTTCCACCAGGGATCGTGATTACCAATACAGGAATATATTTCGTATCGATCTTTAACCATTGATATGCAGTCATCCCAAATATCCCAAAGTTGTACTGCACGCTCACGTGTTACGGTGTCATAAGACGCATCATATATCGAATCACCACCATTTAAAAATACATCAGGTTTATGTTTGGATATAATTTGAGAAAGCGATTTTTTAAACCGTTCTGGTGCATTCAGATCCTGCCGAATATGGACATCTGTTATATGTGCTATCGTTATTGATTTCTTAGCAGCCCGCTCACCACTCTCTGCTAATACCTTATTATTAAGAATAAGTGTGCCGCTGGCTAAGGCCAATGATTTTAAAATATCGCGTCTTTGCATATTAAGATCCTTTAAATTATAATGAAATTGAAGCGTGTTCTGACGATCTTTTTTCTGGATCAGTTGCTCTGCCAGGCCAAAGCTAAGTGTCATTCCAGCGCCACCTAATCCATTAATAACTGTTACACCACTTTCCGGTTCAATGATCCACTCCGTTTCACCATTGGTTAATTTAGGATAGATCCCGTTCCAGGTTTGTATAATAGATTCATTCTTGAATTGGGCAAATGTGTTTAAATAATCCAATATCATGTTATTTATAAAATGTTTATCAAATGGATCGTGAGTCATTGCGTATTCATGAGAATCGCCGATAGTCAATTCTCCCTGCGCATTCTGCGATACCATAACATGAATACCCCATTTCAAATATCCTGAATAATTAGCTTCATAATACTCACGAAGCCTATCAAGAGACGCGGCGGCGTTGAAAGCCTGATAATGTATCAACGATAAACCACCACAAAGAGATGGGCCGATACGCCAGTTATTGGGCTGGGTTGTCATGCGAAGCATTTGCAATTTACACTTTGTAAAAGGTGCTTCGGCAAAAAGATTCGGATAAAGGGTTTCAAAATCAGCTCCGCTACAAACATAGATTTCATCTGCAGACCAAACTTCATTTCCTACAAACACATTAGGATATTGCACACTCGTTGCCACCTTGCCCCAGTTAAAGGTTACACCCCATTTTTTATTAAGCCAATTGGTTACAGCTCCTATAGCACTTCGAGCTTCTACAATCATTTCTTCATGGCTTAACAGGCTACCTTTAAGATTTTTGCTCACTATTGCTTCCGAATGTTTCAAGGATTGTTCGGTTGATAATAGTTCATATTTTCGATGCTTATAAGCAGCCGCCAGTTCTTGTAAAACATCCCACTCCATTTGATTATGGGCAACATGCAACGACCCGGCTTCTTCATGCCAAATGTTCGCTTCATCGCAGATTTCTTTCCATATACTTCTTGACAACTGAGCACGTTCATATAACTCACCATCTGGCTGGCCAATCGGCCATATCATACCAAAATTTCTAATTGAAGCGCCAACGGCACGATCTGTTCTTTCAATAACTTCAACCTGGTAATCGCGTACGGCAAGCGCTCTTGCCGTAGCCAGACCTACAATTCCTGCGCCAATAACTATTGCTTTTTTCTTTGACATCTATTTATATTATAAACTTTAATTTATTTAATTAGTAGTATTTTTTTCCTTTTATAGTTCACTGTTGAAATAACAGCTGCGCACATCAGACAAATTACCATAATAACAATAAACACATTTGCTGTGTTTCCCGTCCGATCAATAATATAACCAAAGAAAGGTTCACCGATTGCGGCAAATACGTAAGCTGACATATTCATGATACCCACTCCTGTGCCAACATATTGTTCTCCCAACAAATCTGGGCTCATCGGCCAAAAGTTTGATTGAGGTCCATACACAAAGAAGCCAGCAAAAAACATTAAAGCCCCACTTATAATACTGTTCTGAATTGGAACGAGAAATATAAGGAACGCTATTACGGCGCTTATTAACATGCCCAACCTGATGGCAGCAGGTTGATTATGATTAAGCATTTTATCAGCTATGGCTCCAAATAAAAGTGCGCCGACTACCATGCCTAAAGGCATCAGAATAGTTGCCCATAAATTATGCGGATCATTCTCCCAGCTATTTCCCAAATAATGCGCAGGCACCCAATAAATCAACCCATATCTTGCCATACTCTCAAAGCCCATGGCTAGCGAAGCAATCATAAATTTCCAATTCTTAAAAACAACCATATACCGTTCCTTCCAATCAGCTGACGAGGTTTTTAAAGGCATTTGATGAAGATCTTCAAAACCTTTGTCGGAAGGTTTATCTCTAACTATAAAATAAAATGCGATAACAGCTACTAACAAAAACAAAACAGGAAGACGAAATAAAGACTGCCATGAAGAACCCTGTTGCACTAATAAAATTGAAAGCAGAAAGGTGAGAACGGATGATGCGCCTGCAGCAGCGGTGTACAAACCAAAAGCTTTACCTCGCTCGCTCTTACCCCACCAGTTAGAAATAAGACGGCTTCCGGGTGGCCAGGCTAAGGACTGAAAATATCCGTTTAAGGTCCAAAGTATAAGTACCATGGTGTAGGTATGAGAAAAGCTGATGGCGAGATTTGCAGCAACGGACAAAAGACCTCCGATAAGTGTCATTTTTCTTGGGCTATATTTATCAGACAGGTTACCATTAATCAACTGTCCAACTGCATAACCTATCAACATAGATGAACTTATCCAACCGATAGCGGTGTAAGAAATTCCAAGATCCGCTGACATGCCATTTACAGCCCAACCGAAGTTGTGGCGACCTGTATAAAAGAACAGATAACAAAACATGGTTCCCAGCAGCATTTGCCACTGTTGCCTGCGAAATGAGGGTCTGTTATTCAATAACTTTATTTAGTTAATTTACAAAACTGATTGTTTCCTTTTTACTTATTTAGTTACAGTCGTCACACGATTACCTACAGGGTGCTCTGCTTTAAATTCGAACCCCAATAAATGAGCCATCGTTTGAGCAAACTGATCCTGATAAATACGTGTTTTAGTCTTCACTTCTCCGATGGCCGGTGTATCTGGTCCTAATACAGCAAGCCATGTATTTCCGGATCCTGCTGCCGATTCGCCGTGGCTCGTCCAGCTTTTACCGCTGCCACGGCCATGATCAGGGCAAATAACAAAAGTTGTTTTGTTTTTATAAAAAGGATCTTTTTGCATGTCGTTCCAAAGGCTGGCTATCATTTGATCTGTTGCCAGAGCGCCTTCAAGATAATAATCATATTTACCGTCATGCGCCAAAACATCGAGGTCGCCAAAATCAATATATACCATTTTAGGATGTTGGGCCAGAATATACGACTTTGCTATAGCGTATGTGTTCATATCCCAACGCTCTTCTTCGCCGTAATATTTGGGTATAAAGTCCTGCAATTCGTTGGCCAGTCTTTGTGCTTCTGTTAGATTTGTTCCTTCCACTTTTTCATACGGATTGATTAACGGCATTTTATTGCGGTTACGATTCACGATTCTCTTTACTGCATCCCAGCTTGCAAAGGTGGCTACCTTTCCTCCATATCCTTTTTGCTTTTCTATAAATTCAAATACGTTGGTATTCGGATTATCAGGATAGCCATTTGAATTGATCTTTGGATCAAAGTAACCTGTAATTGTTTCTGCACGGCCCGGATAAGAGAACCAAAAATTATTACGCACATTCACTTCATTACCAAGATCCCTATTACCATAAAGTTGCCCCTGCGCTGCAATAGTGTTCCAGAAAAACGGCATCAGTTTCGAACGCCGTTCATGTATTGAAGATGCCCAATATTTCTTTCTTAGTTCGGCGCTGTCGCCATTTCGGTATTGTTTTTTGTTAGATAAAGATGTGTCCATTCCTCTAAACAATTCTTCCCATCGATAACCATCTACCGAAATAAAAATAATATTTTCTGTTTTGTGTTTTTGAGCTATACCTAACATCGGTAATACCATCAGTAAAAAGAACAGATACTTTACTTTTTGCATTTCTAAACTTTATTTAATCGTTACAAAATTCAACTTAAATATTCAATTAATTTCCACTCCATACTTTACCATCCAACCCCCAGGTCTGGTAATCTACCCTAATACCCATCCAAGTCATGATACGGAAGGAATGGTCAATAAGGCCTGGAGTTGCTAGACGTATGTCTTGACTGGAAGGGTTCAGAATGTCTGAAAGCAAGGGCCTGCTGGCAGTTCCAGTGTAAGTAAGATTGGCCCCTGTATTGCTGTAGTCTTTTAACACAGAACTGGAGGCTTCATTCATTTTCCAATATCCAATTAAATTATTATAAAAAGGATGACTTCTTGTAATATCAATATATTGCCAGTCATTTATAAGATCCGCTGGAAGTACTGTACTCCAAACACGCACATCTGCAATGTAAGAGTCTGGACTCAATCCATATCTCGTGTAGTAATCTCTGGGGCCATGCTCTCCTATTACCAGCGGAAAACCCGTATCCAGATTTCCTGCTCGGCTTGCTATATTGCTCGATGAAAAAGAATGCCATCCTGATATACAGAGATAAGTCCTTTACGATCGAAGCTAACGGATACCATATGCCATTTATTATCTGTGAAAACCGGGCCATTGAAATCTAGTCTACTACCAGAAACATTTGTTGCAAAGTTGATACGAGTATGATTTCCTTGTTTAAAAATCAGCCACCCTGGATTACCACCGGAAGCCCAGTTTTTATTCGAAATTAAAGGTGGATCGTCCGATGTCGTATTATCTGATTTTATTCGCATCTCCACAGTAAAATTCTGTGAGGTGCCAAAATTATAAGCAGGATTGTTTACATAAGCATGTAATTGAGCTCCGTTCTGAACATTGAATCTGATAAAATTTCCATCATAAGGAATATTGAAAAGCGGTCTTGGCACTACAGTTTTCTTTTGATCCGGATTATAATACAAACTAAATACATTCCTGTCTAGCGGGCCATTACCTCCGTATGTACCGTCTGGTTTTCCACCATGTGTTGATGTTACTACTATCAACCAATCTTCATTAGCGTAAGCATCACGGTGCTCTACCGTATATACGAGTTCATCAATATAATCATCTATCGTTTGAAGTGCCTGTCTGTATTGAGAAACAGAAGTTCCAAATCCGTAAGTTTTGCCTTCTCTGTTGGCTATAGAAAAATCCACCAACAGCAAGTCTAAATCATCAGTTTTCAACCGATTAACAGCTGAATCTTTAGCTGCCTGATCTTTATCTGCTAAATGTATATGCTTCTCAACCTCGGTACCAAAAACACCTGTTGCTAATAATGGCAATGTTGTGATAGCAATAGATCTTATCTGGTTGTTTTGATCTTTCAGTCTTTTCAGGAAGCTTGGATATTGTGTAAAATTTCCGGCTGAAAAATTTTCCGTTTTTACATTATGCTTATTCAGGCGCGTGCCTGTCAGCAGGTCTGCCCAAGTCGTTCCAGCATTACTGATGGTGTCGATCAAACCGTAAAAGCTGGATACACTGTTTTCCTGCATTTTATTGATGGTTGGTAAGTTCATTTCTTCAACAGAAGCACCTACAACACCATCTAATGCTATGACTAATACTTTCTTCTTTTTTAGACTGATGACAGTCTCCTCCTCCCCTGCTTCTCTATCCAATATTACCGGCTTATTACAAGCTTGAAAAAATAGAATAGCGATAGGCAACACCACACATACGTTTCGCAGGCTGAACTTTAAAATGTTCATTTTAAAATATTTTTATAATAATCAATAATTCAATTTTACAATGCCTGATACTGGCTTCAGGTCGAAATTGGTAAATGCACCAACCAGCACAATAGAACTTCGGGCGGTGATGCTGGCTGATGACAGTACAAAACCATTCTTAAATCCGCCGAAATTATTAAATGATGTGCTTAGTTTGCCATCGGGTTCCAGTATAGCAATGCCGTCTCTTTTATACGATTGAAATAAATCAAAGAATCCACTAACCAATATCTTTCCATTGTCGAGTACACGTGTATGCAAAACATTTCCGACAGCACTCTCTCCTGGATCAAAACTGTTATCTAAACCACCTGTAGCTGTAAACATTGCAATTTTCTTACGCACAGATCCTGCCACGTTCAGGAAGTAACCTGAGGCCACAATTCTTCCATCCAGCAATTGATCAATTGAAAGTACATCTTTATCAGGCCCGCTTCCTACGCTGAAAGTGGCATCCAAAGCGCCCAGCGTATCTAATCTTGCTATCCTCGCGGCTGATGTTCCATTAAAAGTTGTGAAAGATCCGGCAATCATTAGCTGATCAGCACTGTTCAAATAGGAGGCAAAAATATCTCCGTTAACAGTTGGTTTGCCAGTAGGTAAGCGGTCGTCAAAATTATAAGTGGTATCTAATGTCAAATCTTCATTCAACCTGGCAATATAATTCAGATGAAGCGTGTCGATATACACTGAGTCTCTTAATCCATCAGCACTAAGGCCTCCATAAGTCTTTCTGAAAACTCTACGAAAAAAACCAGTGAGTATAACTTTACCATCACTTTGACGATGCATTTTTCTTATTGGAGCGTCAAAACTAAGATTGAGCTTGGGCAAAGTATCAGGTTTTTCGCGTAGCGGGGAGTTTACAAGTATTGAGTCGGGAGATCCATCATTATTAAGTGTGATGATATTTTGTACATGGCCTGTAAACCGGTCGCGATAATTGCTAAAAGATCCAGCTACAAGATAACGTCCATCTGGTAATGGTAATGCGTCGTATACGGTACCTCCTCTAAAACCGCGGCGTGTTCTGAAACTTCTATCTACAGATCCATCGCTATTTAATCTGGCCATACCATTAAGCCCGTCAGCCTCACCAGAATTATCATAGTCTGTGAAATCTCCTGCAACAATGTATTTCCCATCACCTTGAAAACGTATCGAATTAATAACACCCCCGATGCGCCCGGAAAAGATTTGAATATACCATCGGCAGATACCGGGCCGCTTATTTGTAGTTGAGGACCGGGCAATACCTGCTTATTGATCGTCAGTGTTATCATACCACTACTCGCCCGCGCCGGAACTTTCACTTCGAGCCTGGTCTCTGTAATGTTTGTAATTTCACCAGATTCTCCGTTAAAACGTACCAGCAGTTCTTCTTTTTCGTAATTGGTAAACCCTTCACCAAAAAGAACTACTGTTGTTCCCGGAGCGCTGATAGCAGGTCTTAAAGCGTCAGTGCTCAACTTTACATTTAGCGGTTCTTTATCTGACTCGTAAGGATAGGTGCCAAGTTCCAGCCCCTTGCGACATGCAAATAGCAGCAAACAACAAACAAGAAGTGAAAAATAATTGCGTATATACATAAATTACTTTTGGATTTTTAAAAAACTTTTTCTGAACTTTTAGCTTCTTACGGAACATTGTCGTTTACTACTGCTCCAAAATCAGAATTAAAGGAAAATGAAGTAAGACCCTGTAAAGCATGCATTACACCATTTTTTGGCTGAAGATCAGAGGTTGATGCTTTCTCTGAATTGACGCCAGAAAGGTTTGTAAGCTCATCGCCAACCGAAGTCAGGTAAATGCTACGTGGCCCTACGTCCTGAGTGCCAGAGTATGCATCATATACAACTCCCATATTCATGATATATCCATCGTAAGATTCAATATTCTGTCCCGGATATAAACCGATACGAGCAAAGTCTATTCTGCTAATATCGTTTAGCATATACTTTCCTTTAAAAACATATCTGGCAAGGTATTTACGCCAAATATCACCAGGTATATCTGCAATCTTTAAACTATCTTTTCCTTGTTGATACCTGTTACCATTTACCTGGTTCATAAGAAGCCATAGAGATTTGTCAGGAGGTGCAAAAAAGTAACTTCTTCATTCTGCAAAATATCTTTCATACCTGCCAGGTCAATTACCTGTACAAGAGAATCGAATAGAAAGGGTCTTTCCTGTAGAAATTCATAGGCATTCTCTTTTAATACACCAGACTGTAAGCCCGTGTCTCTATAATATTCCTGTTTGTTGCAAGAGCTGATAACCATCGCTATCAACAACACACCAGATATTTGAAATAATATATTCTTCATTCTAATATTTTTTATTACAACTTATATCAATCAGTTTTGTCAGAAATCTATTCGTAGACTTTTGGCAATGTATTCATCAACGTACCCAATAAAGATTTAAAACGATCTCTGGGTTATTGATTCTGGCTTTAGCATCAATTGGCCAGGTCCAGGCTCCACGATCAAATTCTTCCTGGGTGAGGTAAGTAAGTGCTTGATTGGGATCCAATACTCGACCAGTGCGTACAAAGTCGTACCACCGGTGTCCTTCTCCTATCAATTCTTTCTGTCGTTCCCAAAAAATTGCGTCGCTCAGGTTTTCTGCACCAGCCGCAAACAGATTAGCACCCGCACGTTCACGAACCATATTTAACATAGAAATAGCTTCAGTATTGTTATTCAAATTAGCGAATGCCTCCGCTCCGAGAAGTAACACATCCGCATAACGAAAGATCATCAGGTTATCTTCAAAAATCCAATCGCCTGCAGGATCTGCCACATTGATTTGTTTCAGGAACATAAAAGTCTGATTGTTTACATATGGCAGATAGAACCAGATATCTCTTCTTTTATCTGGCTTATCAGGAGGATAAATACGCTCCATTAATTCCCTGCTAAAAAAGAGGTCACTATTTGCTCCGTAATTAACAATTGGTGAATGGGTCATCCATTGACCGAGGTTTACATACCTTGATGTGTTTCCATAGTTACGGTTCAACTCAAATTCAAAAATACTTTCCTTGGTTTTGCCTTTAAAAATTCTTTTCGTTTCTTCTAAAGGAAGCAATTCAAATTCGCCGCTATTTTTTACTGCCAGGCATTTTTGTGCAGCATCCTGCCAATATTTATTTTGATTGGCCTTATCAAAACCTGCAACCCACATATTCAAATGCGCTATTAGCGTATAAATCGAAGCTCTGTTAGCACGTACACCAAGATCAGAAGTGTTAGAAGGTGTCCACGGAAGATCATCTTTAACTGCATCAAGTTCAGCTATCAGTGTGTTAAAAATGGTAACGAAAGATGTACGTGGTCTTGGGGTTTTATCGTAAGGTTCTGTATAAAAAGGCACATCCCCATATAACCTACAGATATAGAAATAAGTAAATGCTCTTACAAATTTTACTTCTGCTTCATATCTATTTTTTTCATCGTCTGTAAGCGCTTCCATTTTTTCAATCTCAGATAATGTGATATTACAGTTAGCAATCGATTCAAAATAAGGAGCCCAGTCATCAATATCAACGAGGTTATATCTTTCCGGAACGTTGAGATCCGTTGTGTTTGAAAGATCGTTATTGGATATTGTCTTAAAACCTAATCCGAGCTGACCAGCACCAACGACACCACCTATTCCGCCGCAACGCATATCGCCAACAGCAGGTATTACCGGAGAGTTGAAGTCATTAAATTTTTCGAACACAAATCCATAGCAATTAATTACTGCAGATTCTACATCTTCTCTGGTTTGCCAGAAAGAGCTGGAACCGGTACGATCCGCAGGAGCGACATCCAAAAATTTTTTACAGGATGTTACAGCTAATACTGCGAACAAAAGAATTAATGTATAATATAAACGCATCATGTCTAAATTTTTGTTTTTACAGATAGCTTTAAAATTCAATATTAGCACCAATCGTATAAGCCCTTGTGTTTGGATAGTTGCCCAGATAATCACGACCAAGACTATTTACTGTTTCTGGATTGGGCCCAGAGTAACGAGAAATAAGAAACGGATTCTTTATCGTAAAATAGAGTCTCGCATTGCGTAGCTTAAAATTTCTGTCCAACCAATCTTTATTAAAATTATATCCTAATATGGCCGTGTTAAATTTGATATATGACCCATCTTCTTCGAACAAGGTTTGTGCATCTCTCAAAGACTGGGTGCCAGTGTTCACTAAAAATGGATTAGGATATCTTGCATTAGTTCGATCCAATGTATAATAATCAACATCGCTAATATCAACGTAGGTGGCCGGTATATCAGGTGTACCATCTCCATCTGCATCTCGTAATGCTAAAGGATCCTGATAATTCTGTAATCTTTGAGAAAGGGCATTGTTCCGTAATGTTCTGTCAAATAGCATAGCACCACTAATCGTCAGGTTGAAATTTTTATACATCACTGTTCCGCCAAAGCCTCCTGTAAAAATTGGTTCGAAGCTTCCACCTACCTGTAGGTCATTATCATCAATTACATAATTACCATCCACATCTTTGAAATACATATCACCAGCCTGAAAATAGGATGTGCTGTAACCGTTGCGTAAAGCAAGGCCGGTTACGGGATCTACTGGAACATCACCGCTCTCGCCAAAAACACCTTGCGATATATGTAGATAGTTATTCTGACCTCCGCCAACACGAGAAACCACAGAGCGTCCGTCACTGAACCAAACAAGTGCCTCACCAGGTAATCGCCTTACAATTTGTTTAATAGCAGAACCATTCATATATACGTTCCAATTAAAATCCTTCCCAGGTTTAGCGGGCCTGAATGTCAATGAAATTTCAAGGCCTCTGTTTGTAAGTGCTGCATCATTCGTAAATGTTTTTTGAAATCCTGTAGCATCAGCAAGCGGTGTTTCATAAATCAGATCATCTACATTTTTCTCATACACGTTAAATGTAAGTCCTACTCTGTTTGCAAATAGATAAAAATCACCTCCCAGATTCATCGTTTCCACACGCTCAGGGCGTAGGTCCGGATTAGGTAAATATCCTAATATCGGTCCTACACGTATTACTATTATAAGTACCTCTTACCCCGAACTGACCTTGCGAAGCATAAATATTAGACGTAGGTCTTAAGTTGATCCCATATGTAAAACGCATCGCCGCACTGGTTACCCATTTCACATTTTCCATAAACTTTTCCTTCTCCACATTCCATCGTAATCCAAATGATGGATTACGAGCCCATCTATTATTTTCTCCGGCATAGGAACTACCATCCTGCCGAAAGGCCAGATCTAAAATGTATTTTTTATTAAAATTATACTGCACGTTTGCAGCAAGTGCGATGGTATGGATTGTATTGTATTCGTTAGTTGCGGAACCACTATTGTATTGCACACCGGCATAATTAGAGTACCAGGAATTGTAACCAAAAGGCCCCCAATAATAATCATTTGGCCCATTCCGATTTTCTATGACATATCCGGTACTATTATTAACGCGTAGTTCTGAAAAAACTGATGCATAAAAATTATGCTTCTCGTTATAGGTTTCTGAGTAATTGATCTGACTACGGTTGTAAAGATCTGAACGCCGCGCAGAGAATCCGTATAGCCTTGTACGATTAGCATCAGCAGCAGCGGGTTTAAAGAAATCTTCACTATCCTGGGTGTAATCATAACTTGTATTAGTACTTAATCTTATATTCTTAATGATCTCATACGATATATCAATAAAGGATCGAAAATTATGCGTTTTCGCATCGTTTTCACTGTATATAGCTCCAGAAAACTGCGATACATCTAAAAAGAAACTCGGCCCAGGAATTAAAGAGGATGCAATATTGGAACCTGCACCTACTTCAGTTAAACCATTACCACTTCCCTTTAGTTTTTTACCTACAGCAGCAAACACCTGGGCATTTACCCGAAGTTTTTCGTTAGGATTAAATCCTAAACTCATGGTTGCCGCATAGCGATCAAAACCTGTATTTCTGATCACACCCCTGTCTGAATAAAAGTTAAGATTGCTTTTATAATTTAATACCTGATCGCCTCCCGCAATGGATACGTTGTGAGAATGATTGTATGTTGGTGTATAATATATACCCTGCCAATCGGTTGAATTATTATAAAATGGATTTAGGCTGTCCGAAATAAATGGCCGATTATTGATCTCGTATATATAATCGTAATCTCCGTTTTCATAAACGGTATTTACGCGTAACAATCTTTCGTCTTTACCGCCAATTGTATTACGAAGAGGCGGTACTGTATTAATAAAGTAATTACCAATATAAGTTATGATCGGAATTTTTGATTTACCTTTTTTAGTAGTGATTACTATTACACCATTAGCACCTCTCGATCCATATAGAGAGGTAGCCTGCGCATCAAGCATAACATCCACCGTTTCTATATCTTCAACCGGAATCAATGAAAGTGGGCTGGTTCCCGGCCCTATAGATTGAAAGCCGTATTCAAAACCTGCATCCGCATCTATGGGCACACCATCAACGATATAAAGCGGCGAGTTTGAATTTACATAGGCATCGCTTCCAGCACCTGTAGCACCTATACTAGAAAGGCCGCGTATCGTCGCTGCCCCTCTAAAGCCCGGAGCCCCGGTGTTCATCTGTACGTTTAAACCAGGTACACGCCCTTGCATCAGTTCTTCCAAATTAGAACTAGGAATATCTTTAATATCTTCTGCTGTTATACGTGTAATTGCGCCGGTTATCGTTTCTTTATTTTTACGTTGATAGCCTACTACCACAACCTGACTCATATCATTGGCTGCTCTTTCAAGCGTAATCAGCATTGTGTCGGATGCGGGATGATGTATCGTAATAAAACCCGTATAAGACACTTCGATTTCCTCTCCGGGATTCAGCTTTACGTTGAAATTACCCAACTGATCAGTTGTAATGAGTGCTTTTATTGAGCGGCCCTTCCATGCAGAAATGGTTGCTCCCACCACTGGCTTCAGGTCGTCCGCAGAAACAACTTTACCTGAAGCTGTGACGGTTTGAGCCTGAATATTAGAAGTCTTAAAAACAGTGAGCATGCAGATAGCAGCTATGAATATTTTGATAGTCCCTTTCATTCGTATACTCTTTTAATTAGCAGGATTACTGCAACTGTAATTTTTATCGGCTTTTTTCTGAACGAAATTCTTTATATTCCCTTCGTGAAAAATTATTGGGGTCTCTTCAGTACATTTTGAGTTTGAGATCATCAGTCATTCTCAAATTTCAGGTTCCGTTTAAAATGAAAAATAATCTCCCAATCACCAGCTTCATGTATAGAAAAATTAAGCCCGAAAACTCCGTTTCGAAGTGAGTTGCCAAATCCTCTTCTGGGATACTCAAACAACAGTTTTGCTTGTCCGCCTGATGTATATTTAGTAGCTAATGAAGTAAGTGGAATGGGGTATGCAACATCATACTTTACATAAGCAGGCGTCATCTGCATATTAAATCCATGTACTAGTTCATTCCACTTAGTATTGCTGAATTTAGCAGGATTGATAGCTATTGAGTCTTTATCTAAAAAACGAAAAGTAAGAGAATTTCCATTGCCCGTTTTTCTAAAATATACGGCTGCCATATAGGGCTGTAAAAGACTATCTGTAGTGTAATAAAGATTTGTAGATGTTGTAAGCCTTACCTGCTTGGGAACTGTAATACTGGTTGTATTCCCTGGTGGATAAATCTGAAAATTTTCTGTAAGCGGAAGTCTGGTTTCCCTGTTATATTCAAAAGGTTCATAAGCAATTTCCTTATAAGGCACCAATTTCTGATCGGCAAAAATCTTCGAGTCTCCGGTGTTGTTTGAAACGTTTATATCAAACAAATAAAGAGAATCAGAGTCTGGTTTACCACGAATTACAGAAGATGATGCCGCTGCAAAAACAAGATCACCTGATCCAGGTCTTATAGTAAAGTAGGGCTTTTGCACTTCTTTGCGCTTTGCTTCTATTTCCGCGAGTGAAGTTTCCAAGCCAGAATATTGCTCTACCCAATCTTTAACAGTAACCAACGAAGTCAGCTCTGGTGCTGGCGATCCATCAGCATGTCGTAGATTTTGTAATTCGAAATTCAATGGGTAATTAGAACCGTCGGCGCTGAACTGTGTCAGAATCAGCAGGTTTCTACCCAATATAGGATTATAAGTATCTGTAGCAAAAGTCACACGTGGACTGAGATACTCTCTCAACTCGGGTGTTTTTTACATCCTGTGGTAATAGCCAATATACAGATCGAAAAGACTATAAAATATTTTCTGTTGATATACATAAAATCTCGTTTACCGTTAGTTCTTACTTAGTTTCATTTCTTCCTTAATAATTCTGAGCCCGGCAGGCGCGCCAGCTGGACGATCGTATTGATAATCTAAATACAAAGTGAATTTTTCCCGATCAAAATAACTTGGACCATGTTTTTGTATTGTAAGATCACTTGCAGCAGTGGCGGGACTAATACTTGTTACACTATCTCTATTGTCGATAGCAATTTTTATTTTAAATACCGGGTCGCCAATAAAATCGCCACCATCCATAATCAATTCATTAGATGAAATCGCTGTTAGCCTTTTACCATCTCTCATATTAGCAGTCGCCTGCGGTCCCCAGGGACGTGAGGTTCCATCGGGAAAGTATAGTGTTCCATAAGAATAATAATAATAGTCACTCCAATAATTCTGAGCTGCTGCTGCTCTGTTATGAAAGTTTCCAAAACTAAAAATGTGGGCAGGCTCTAATATGTGTACTACCCCATTTGTCAGTTTTATATTGGTAGTTGTAGCAAGACTGCTTGACCAGTTTTCAGTCCACTTAGAACTATACATAAAACTAAATTTCAGTATTTGGCTACCTGCTTTCTCTACACCGCCGGCATTGGTTGTTTGTTGTACAACATTCATAGTCCGGTCACCTACCGTTCTTAAAAACAGCCCATCTCGATTAATTGCAACATCATCAGTCAGCCATTTTCCTCTGATAATGTAATGCGTAATTATCTGACGAAGAGCAGAACTATCAATGTCTTTTAAAGAGACAGAAGACAAACCTTGGCCGCGTCGACGATCATTATAATTAGTCAACGCTTTTTGTATACTTGCGTCAGAAGGAACAAAAACAGTTACATCTTGTGTGGCAAGTGTATCCTTTAATCCTGCTTTATTTATGATAAATAAAAGTGAATCAAAACCCGTGGTCTGACGTTCCAAATATTCATAAACATTGTATGGATATAAATCGCCAGATGGATTTTCGTTCCTATATGTATTATCCTTGTTGCAGGCGATAAACACCACAACAGTCACCAAAAACAGACACCAGTAATATTTATGTATAGTCATTTTTAGTACTTTAATTTTATTTCCAGAAACTATTCTGCTGCAATGAAGGGTTATTAATTAATGTGGATTGAGCTAAAGGCCACAATGCAGCGCCAGCCTGTATTTGATCTTTTGAAAGGCCTGAGTAAAGATCCGCACGCTGATTACGTAGCAGATCAAACCAACGATGCCCTTCTCCTAACAATTCCCTTTGTCTTTCTTTTAAAATAGCAGTTAATACGTTACCGCCAGTTTGTGTATCAAACTCTGTAAGCCCACGCCTGGTACGGATTGTATTTAAATAAACAACAGCATTACTAATATCATTTAAATAGTAAAGCGCTTCAGCCCTTAACAATACAATGTCCTCATAACGTGTAATGACAATGGCTGATTGAAAATCATTATAAAGTGGTTCCTGTGTAAAAGACCTGGCTTTTATTTTGCTAAACATCGGAACCGGATTCGTAAAGTTTCTAAAGTAGTCTCCGGTCACGGCTCCGCTTTGGCTTATTGCAAAACGCTGATCGTTAGGTTCACTAAAAATCTGGAGGATGGAATCGGCAGGTATAAATATGTCAGGTGTTGTTTTGTCAACAAGCGGTGTACTCAAAGTCCAATCTTCAAGATGGCCTTTAGCCGCAGATTCCTGGAAGTTAGCATCTGCTGTAAGTGCGAAAATTACACCATTATTCTGACCACCAAACACACCTGCCGTTTCGGTAGTTAGACTTGCTGTTGCAGCAAAAGTGTAGTTACCAAGTGATGTGTTTTCGTAAACCAATCTTGCATAAGATTCACACGATGCATAATCTCCACGCCAGGCATTTAAATGTGCAAGCATAGCATAACAAGCAGCTTTTGATGCAATTCTTGATTGCCAGAAGCTACCTCCCTGATCATAGTAGACACCAAGATACTCTGGTTGCTGGCCATTATAATTCCAGGGTAGAGCTGCTGCTGCAGCTACTAATTCCTGTTGTACAAAATCTAGAATACGTGCTTGTGATTCGCGTTGCCTGTTGTTAAAATCATTATCTACAACATCACTAATCAAAGGCGCGTCGCCCCAAATACGAGCAATATAAAAATAAGCCAGTGCTCTTAGAAAGCGAACGGACGCTATGTCCACCTTCATGTTTTGTTCATTATACCTGATATCTTTTTCAAGTACCTGAGGTAATTTTTGAATGCAAAGATTAGCCTGAGCTATTACTGCATAAAACCGTCGCCAGTTTTTCCATTCTTCTATTGCGGGAAAATTTGCCTTGAGTTGCTGTGATGCAACAGCGGCAAGATCCGCACGTCCAGAAGATTTAAAGTTGCCTGCGCGAAGCTCGCCATATGCAAAAAAGCATTTTCGTTAGCCAAGGCTGCGCGTGTAAGACCATAGGTCGCAAATACACCAGAGCGGGCATCATTCCTTTGCAACCACATATTGTTTTCCGGAACCTGATGACGCGAAGGCAGATCAAGCTTTTTACTACAATTACCAAAAAGAAAAACAATAAAAACAAGTATTGTACTGAAGATTCTCATAATGTGTTCTTTGAAATCTTTTGAAAATTAAAAGTCAAGTTGCAAACCCAGGCTAACACTACGTGCAAACGGAACACCATATCCATCGTCGTAGCCCATATAATTCGCCAGTTCAGGATCGCGGCCGCTATACGAAGTGATTGTAAACAAGTTGTTAGCGGTTATATAAGCTTTCATAGATGTGATCTTTGCCCTTTTTACCCATTGCAGATCTTTCATATTGTAGGATAATATCACAGACTTCAACTTCAGGTAATCAGCTTTTTCTAAAAACAAACTCTGATCTCTTTGATAAGGTCTTACCAAACTCCAGGGATTATAAATGGAATATTTTTCTATTTCTGGTATCTGTGTCCAAAAACTGATTTCCTTTACACCTTCGATGCTTCCTGAAGTTTCGCGGTTTACAAAATCAAAACGATTGGCGACTGCTTCATTTATCAGATATTTACCAGTAGCAAAAGCCGTCAACAAATTCAGTTCCCAATTTTTATAAGAAAAAGCCTGATTAAATGCGCCATTAATTTTGGGATGCACATTTCCCTGGAAACTCCTGTCCTGATCATCAACATTGAAATCGCCGTTTGTATCTTCCCAACGTGGATCACCTTTTTTAACAGCCACTCCATAATAAGTTAGCGGTTGATTGGTAGCAGGATTTAAAGGAACCACTGCATCGCTTTCATAAATACCTTCGTTTTGCAACAACCAAAAAGCATCCACTCTTTCTCCTACTTTTAATTGTCTGCCTTCAGATAAAATCGCATCTAACCCATCGGGTAAAGCTGTGATGCGATTTTGGTTCCAATGCAGTAAAATATTGGGTTTCCAGTTAAATTCGCTATTGCCGAAGCTGCTACCAACGTTAAGCTCAATACCAGAGTTTTTAACACTCAGTCCATTTTTATACTCACTGGTAAAACCATATTCGGATGGAACCGGAATAGCAGCAACCAGGTTTTTATCTTGTCTCAAGTAGAAATCGGCAGCGATATACCATTTATTATTGATTCCTATTTCAAAACCCGCATTAGCCTGATCTGCATAAGGCCATTGAATTCCCCAACCTGTGTAGCCTCTATTGAAAGGCATTGTTAATGTTGGTATAGATCCATAAGATGGAATAAATGGTGCGCCGTTGTAACCATTGTCAACCGTATAAACAGGGCCATATCCATAATTATCATTATCGAACAAACGTCCGCTTCTTCCAGCGCCAGCTTTCACTTTAAATAATGTAAATGCTTCTGACATATCTAACTCTTTGTTTAAATGCCAGGCCAAGCCAAGAGACGGCGATGTAAACCACCAATAACCATTTTGGAAAAACGAAGACCCTTCTCTATTCACAGTTGCGTTTACTTCATATTTTTCTTTTACAGTTAGATTAGCCTGAGCAGAGAAAGAAATCAGATTATGATTCAGGTAATCTTTAAATGCGAAAATGGTTCCGTCCTGAAATGAAGGATTACTACCACCAGCAATGATCTTCACAAAATCTGATCCTCCACGATAACCTTTGATATAATCATACTTTCTTCTGTCCCACTGCATGTTTGCGCCACCGATAAGCTCAAGATTAATATCAGCGCCAAGTTTGGGTTGATAGCTTATTGAATTTTTCCAGGCAGTGCGTTTGTCAAGGCCAATAAAATAGGAAGCAAAATTATTTCCATCATTGATGGTGGTTGGATAAAATAAATCCCGGTTATTATCATGATAATTCATCAGAAAGAATGAACTAATGTTCCAGTTTTTAAGCTGGTATGCAGCCGTCATGCTTCCAGATAAAAAGTGATCCTGATTTTTATCAAACGACCACCTGTCTAACAAATCATAATAATTAGTGAGGTACTCTTTATTAGGCGAAAGTGGAGATAATGATGATGGCACATATTCTTGCTCTGCAAAACGTTCGCGCAGAAAAGTATTACGACTTCGGTCTGTAAGTGCCAGTTGAATTCTTGTATTTATTGAAAAATTATCAAAAGGCACCATTCCAATATGTGCAGAAACATTATACCTGTCAACGCCTGTATTACGCATTATACCATTTTCCCTGGTGTTGCCTAGCCCAAGCCGGAAGAACGCACGCTCTGTACCACCAGAAATAGCAGCATTAATCGAATGTTGCCATCCGGATTGATAATAAACTTCATCCCAATCTGCTGGGCCATAATAAACAGTATTAGAAGAGTCAGCAAGGTAGGAAGGAAAGGTTGCACGTTGTTGTGCGTTGGCATACAAATCATAAAACTGCTTTCTAAAATCACGCTCATACCGGCCATTAGCAGTTTGAATATTTTGAGGACTTAATGCTATTCCTCCATACATATTAATGCCAATACGATACTTACCTGGTACCGGTTTTTTAGAATTTATAAGAACAACGCCATCGACTCCTTGCACTCCGTAACGTGCAATATCAGCAGGATCCTTCAACACTTCAATTGACTCGATATCATTTATGTTTAATGCAGTGGTGATATCTGTTTCGGATCCTATACGTTCGTAATCATATTGTTTAATACCAAAAGCAAATGAATGATTTTGCATTAAGGGAACACCGTCAACTATATACAGCGGGGTGATGCTGTAGATATCGCTATGTTTTGATACCGGAGCATGTAGTCCACGTAATAGCAACCAGGCTGGTACACCAGGCTCTCCTGATTTGCGAACCGTGGTTACACCCGCTACTTTTCCATCAATTAATACCGGAAGATTACTAGCCGCTATTTGCTGCATGATTTTGACAGGGGCCAGGTTGATACCTGTCTTCTCTTTCTTTTCAGGAATCGTATCACGTTGTATACTTATACTATCCTGAGCAGCAATTCTCGACGAAAAAATAATCAATAAAATGAAAGAAAATAGTCCAAATAGTTTCTTATACATATCAGTCTGGTTAAGTCTAATTCTCTTGTTGTTCGGTTTTAAAGGACACATACCATTCCTCACCCAATACGCCGGAACTCTTTCCTGGCGGCAGTTTCATCTCAAAAGCATAATTCTTTTATAAAACAAAAATAGAGAGTTAGTATTTGCTTATGGTTAAATTCACATGAAGCAATTGTTAACAAATACTATTCTTTTTGTTTAGTATAAATATACGGTATAGAAAATGGGAACACCAAATTTTTTATAAAAAAAGCCGCGCAAACGATTGCACAGCTAAAAAAGTGGATTATAAATTTAGTGGAACTTGAACTGGTTATATGTTAATTGGCATCGCCAGTGATAAAGAAATAAACTACCAGCATAATCGCTTCTTTATTGCCCGTGTTAGCCACGCGGTGCTCAATACGGCTATCCAGAAACATCGATTCACCTTCTTTAAAAATATATGTTTCCTCGCTTATCTGATATTCTACTTCACCCTGAATCATGTAATCAAATTCGAATGAGTTGGTAGAGATCATTTTTTTCGACGAGCTCCTTTTTGTAGTTTGAATAATATAAAATCTACAGTATTGTTAAGTATGGTGCGCGTAAAAATGCGATGATAGGAAACTCCTTTCGCATATTCTTTTTCAAAGGTTTGATATTCTTCGGGTTTCTTAAATTCAAGACTTTTATTATTTTTTTATCGTAGCTGATGTCTTTAAAAAAGTCATTAAGATCTACACCCAAGGCTTGCAAAATATTAATTAAAACCGGCAGAGAAGGGACAGTTCTATTATTTTCTATTTGTGATATTAAGCCTTTGCTCACATTGGCGCTTTTGGCCAGGCGCTCTGTTGTTATCTTTTTTGCCTGGCGGATTTCCTTAATTCTATTGCTAATTGTTAAAAGCACTTCGTCCTGCATATTTTACATTTTAATGCCTAAATATAGGGCGAAAATTTGTTTTGCTGTAATCAATCAATGAGCCACTTATAGCTATCATTGACTTTAAATTTCCGGAAGTATCTCAAAAAACATAGAGGTTTAAATATTAATTACACTAATTTATGATGATACCTAGTTTATCTGAAAATGCGAATTTCTATTTTAGAATATCCACATCTTTCGGCTTTTAAAAAATGCATAATAACCATATTACAAATATGTAGTATATTTATATTTTTAGCAATAAGCCGGATAAAATCTAATAATTACATTAATTAATGATTTTTTCATATAATAATTGTATTTTTTTATATAAATGATTATTATATTGAGAAACATAAGTAGCCCTATTAACTTACGAAATGAAGTTACTGAAGAAGACCAACGGAGTAATACTCAGTTTTTTTTGCTTAACCTTTATCGCCCCTAAGCTATTTTCTCAGATACCTTTTAGAGCCCTGGAAAATATTGCTAATTATAGTTATGATGGTAAGGATTTTGATGAAGTAGTTAAATATTACCGCTTTTATAAACCAGATTCGGCTGCCTATTATGCTAATATTGCGATCGGCATTTATAACAAACAAAAAGATTATCAGGTATTAGGAAATATGTTTAACCATCTTGGTATTATTAATGAAAATCAGGGTGCTATTACAGAAGCTGAGCAAAAGTACAAGCAAGCCATATCCTACTTTAAGAGCGTCAACTTTCAACCTGGTATTGCTGACGAACTCAATAGATTGGGTGTGCTACAGTTGCGCAAATCTAATTACACAACGGCAACCAATTTTTTTCTGGAAGCTTTGGAAATTTATGATAAGCTTTCCTTATCCAGTGGAATTGCTGAATGTTATTTAAAGCTGGGAGCTGTACATGAGAGACAGAATGACTATGACGTAGCTTTGAATTATATACAGAAGGCAGATTCCATAAACACACAGCTACCCTTTTCTGTTTTAACACTTTCTACTTATAATGCATTAGGAAGTATTTACAGTAAAAAAATATGTTCTCAAAAGCTATTCGTTATTATGAAAATGGTCTTAAGCTAAGCAATGAGCCTCAGTATCAGGGTTTGTATTTATCATTTTCGGCTAACCTAGCTTCGTCGTATGTTAAGGTTGGTAAGAAGAAGGAGGCATTGGAGATTTTAACAGGCGTATTGCCCATTGCTGTGCAGAACAAATTCTATGAAAAAGAAATTCAGATATTATTAGCCCTTGCAGAAGTTTATTTTCTAGACAATTTTGAGGCAGCAAAAGTATACCTCGACTCAAGTTTTAATAAGGCCAACCGGTATGGAGATAAGGAAGCTGTTATACGTTCACTAAAAGCCATGTCTGCATTATATAAGGTGCACGCACAATACAAAGAGTCAATGGCGATTTCTGAAAAGGAAAGACAAATGTCAGATAGTCTTTTTAATAAACAAAAAGCTATTGAAGTCGCCGATCTTCAGGCTAATCATCAACTTCAAAAATCAAAAACAGATATTAACCGCCTGGAACTAATTAACAAAACAAATCTAACGATCAGATATGGAATCATTTTGATTTTAGCTGTTATACTAATTTTCCTATTCATCATACTATACTTTTATTATCGCTCAAGAAAACTAAATAAGCTGGTAAATAGAGCAAATAATAACTTGCAAATACTCAATGAAGAATTAGAAGAAATGCATGTTGTAAAAGATAAAATGTTTGCAATTATAGGTCATGACCTACGAAGCCCGCTCGCTTCAGTAATAGGAATGCTTGATTTGTTAAAGGAGGATGCGCTCGACAAAACAGAGCAATTGACCATCATTGAGCAACTATCCATCCACAGCAAAGGCTCGATGGAAATGCTGACAAACCTATTACTTTGGGGACAAAACCAAATAAAGGGTAGTTATCTTAGGCCGCAATACTGTTCTGTTAAAGATATTATTGCAAAAAACATTCTTTTAGTTAAAGTTGCGAGCACACAAAAGTCACTTACTATTGAAGACCTGACAGATGCGTCAGCAGTTGTTTGGGCAGATCCTTCCCATATTGACTTTGTTTTCAGAAACTTAATTTCAAATGCAATCAAGTATAGCAGGAAACATGGAAGTATAATCATTGGGGCTGAACCACAAAAAACGCCTTCTCATATTTCATTTTATATAAAAGATACTGGCATTGGAATAAGCCAGGAACGTTTATCATCGATTTTTAAACTTAATGGGCAAAGTACAATAGGAACAGCTGGTGAAAAAGGCACTGGCCTCGGTTTAGTAATGTGCAAGGATTTTATCGAGGCTAATGATGGCGAACTTCATGTAGAAAGTGAAGAAAATGTAGGTAGCGTTCTGAAAATTACTTTTAGAAGATATCCGCGTGATTATTGACTATTTCACCTCTTCCGTCCCTTTTACCTAAGTACATAGTTACATGTAAATATTATGATGTTTGACAAGATAGGGAACTCCTATTGTTGCGAAAACACCCGATATAAGAAAAAGCCCTAGCAAAAGATGCTGGAATTGATTAGTTACAACAGGATCTGCAGACCGATGAATATGCATTATTCCATATATGCAAAGTGCACAAACTATTGTCGATAAAACGATATAGATTAAAGATCCTGCCTTAAAATACCTATCAAAAAATGCATATGCAACACCTGCTATTGGAAGCAGAAGAAGCGTTCCAAAAATAATTGTCGACACATTAATTATTTCATGCAAAGGAAATGCTATATACGATCGAAAAAAAGATCATAAAACAAATTGATCAACGTAGCAATGTATCCCGCAAATAAGCCTGCCATCAGAGGTTTGTAAATATGTCCGTCAAAATTTTTCTTTTTCATGTTGCAAAAATATGATATAAATCACATTTTTAAAAAGAAAAAACAATTCGATTATAAAGTTAACAACTCACGCAACGACTTTAGTTTAAGAATAGCTATACTTTTTCCTTTGCTTTTAATATATTTTTTCGATTCCAGTTCCATAGTAACCCTTGAAACAGTTTCGTAAGTGGCACCAACATAAGAAGCAATTTCCTGTTTTGTTAATTTGATATCAATAAAACCTTGTTCATCCATACCAAAACATTCCTTTAGCATAAGTAAAGCCTCAACAATTCTGCCCTTAACATCCATGTGAGCCATGTTGCGTATTCTTCTCTCTGTAGATTCCAATTCATTTATATACAAGTCCATTAAGATATACGCAAGTTGTGGGTTTACCTTTAGTGAAGTTTCAAAAATGTTAATGGGAATGAACATCAGACTGCTGGCTTCTATTGCAGTGGCTGACGCTGTGAGCTTTTTCTTACTTCCCATTCCACGGTACCCAATCATATCTCCATTTCTTGCAAATCGAACAATGACATTTTTTTCAACTTCCCAGCGTTGATGTATTTTTACTTTACCCTCGCCAATAAAATACACTCCTTTCAGTTGATCGCCTTCTCTGAAAATCGTCTCTCCCTTTTTAAAAACAAAAATTTCTCTATTATCATCTATAACAGACCTCCACTCTGGCACACAATTCTGGTATAGAAAATTTTCAGAAAGTTTATATAGTTTTTGATCTTTCATTTAAGATTTAAAAATACATATAAGAAGTTGTTTGTACCCTACTATTAGTAGGAGCGATTTCCTTTATATGATTTAAATCACATAACAATCGTTAACTTTCATTTACTATTCTATTTTAATTTGTAAAAAACCTAACCCAATCTATTTCCATTTCCACGGGCAAATCGGAAGGTTCAACTTCACCAACCCAACTGCCACCTAATTGCATATCAAGAAGTAAATAATGTTTTCCATCCGAATAGGGAAACTGATCTTTTTGTCTGTTTCAATTCGTGGATAAGCAAAAGTCCTTTTATCATTTACATAAAACACTACGCTGTCCTGATACTTCTCAACAGCATAGGTATTGAATTCATTTGGTGTGATAGGTGCTGTAGCACTATGTTTTGGGTTATCCTTTATATTTAGGTCAATTGTATAAGATGAATGAACCGTTTGATAAACAATGCTATCATCATTGAGGCGTTCCATTATATCGATTTCGCCCCCTCCCGGATATTTCTTTCCCTGACCCAACATCCAGAAAGCAGGCCACGCACCATTAGCACTGTTAAGCTTTGCTCTTATTTCTATTCTTCCCAAGTCGAAGGCTACTTTATCTTTTGTAAAAACACCTCCTGTTAAATATCGGGAAGTATCATCTTTAACTGTTGTATTGTTAATCCCTCTAAGAATCAATTTACCATCACGAAGCGCATAGCAACTATCAAAATCACTCATGTGCCTGTCCCAATCGGATGTACCTCTTGGGATCTTTGACCAACGAGTTGTATCAAAAATTTTCTTTTGGTTGAAATTTTCTTCCCAAATTAATTTGTTTTTCTGAACAGGGATCAAACTAGCGCACGACGCAAAAAGAAGTAACATTATGCTATAGCCAAATGTCTTTCGCTTCATAAAGCATTCTATCAACATAAGGTTCTGATTTAAAAATATGTTTTAAAAAAGTATTAGAGCGTTAGTTTTTTATTTGGCATTTTCAGAGGATTAATTAGATCCTGTATGTAAGAATCACGCGACCCGATTTGCTCGGTTGTGCCTCTACAAACTGGAGCCGTTGCTGTCGCACAACCTTAAAGAGCGGCTTACCACTTCCCAAAATAATCGGGTGAACGATTAGTCGCAGTTCGTCGATCAGGCCCGCATCCATCAGGCTGGTGACTAGACCTGCTCCACCAACAACATAGGTATTCTTTCCCGGTGTACTTTTCAGTTCCTGCAAGGCTGCAATATCTCTGACTATCTGAGCCTTCGGCCATGATACGCTATTGAGTGTGGTAGATAAAATAACGTGTGGCGTTTTCGCTGCTAATTGAGCATACTCAATTTCACTGCTGGATGGCAGCCGCCTTTCCTGCGACGGAACCTCCGGATTAGGTGGAATGTGTTGAGGATTTTCATGGATTGATCCCCAATACTCACCATAGCCAGGGTACATATGTCCGCCTAAAAGAAATGTGTCGACATCGTCGATCAGTTGGATCGCATCCGCCCAGGAATCGATCCAATCCGTTTTCCCATCGAGGTCTTCGACGAAGCCATCTAATGAAACCTGCATTGCTGAAATCCATTTCCTAGAATTATTAGATGCCATATTGTTCCTCCTTTTATTTAATGTTCAACAAATATAATACCCGAATATTTTCATTAATGGTGGTAAATCGGACTTTATAGCGGGCTAATATAGACGGCATACATCTAACATCGTTAAAAAGGAGTATAAATCATAATTATGCCGACATTAAATAAATTCTCAAATATTCCGCTGTTATCCCATCGTTATTTCATGTCAAAATACAATGGCTATACAGTAATAGACAAGCTTTGTAAATACGGTTTATAGCCGTTTCAGGTAGGCGTTCATTTAACCTCGGAGATAAACTTTAATTTTAATCATTATCATCTTATCCCAGTTTTTTCTTAGCCATCTGCGAACCGGCTCATCATACCATTTTAAACTTGCGTATGCCAAAATAATACTACCTACCAGGATCAACAACGCATAAGGCCAGGCGTCCATGATGGTTACACCTTTATGATTACTGATCCAGGCGACGTAAAAATATACCAGCGGATAATGCACCAGGTAAAGCGGATAGGATATATCACCTAAGAATTTGCATATCCTGCGTTCACTCTGAGTATGTATTACACCGCTTGCACCCAAATAAACAATGAGCGGAAAAACAATGATGATACATACCGATTCATAGATCCCGTTCATCCAAACATTCTCAGCGCCGCCTATGCGTGGCATATATAAGACAAGGGCGACCAAGAGGCTACACCATAAAAAGGCATGCTTAATGCGGGTGGGTTTAGCTATTCTTGATAGCAGCAGACCCGCAAAAAAGGGATACATAGTTCGGGTAATACCCACGCGTACCTGTTCCGCGTTTAATGTCCAACCACCGCTGACATCCCCGTTGGGACTGGTTATGGCCAAATGAGCGAGCGCTATGGCCGCGATCAACACTAATATACTAAGTGCTGTTTTTGAAAATTTTCGGATGCCGATAGCATAAAGGATATTGGCAATATACTCAAAGAACAAAGACCAGCCTACGCTATTGAGTGGGTGCATTTCTTGCCACCCTCGTATGTCCATTGATAAGGGTACAGGAAGAATAGTATAACCAATGAGCATTACCAGTAGCATCTTCCACAGAGGAATGGTATGGATAAGTGGCCAGATCGTTGAATCAGTAAAATAAAAACCGATTGCTCCAAGGGTCATTCCCAATATTACCATGGGTTGAAGCCGAGCAATCCGGCGCTTAAAGAAAGTCCAATGGTCATTTTATGCCAGCGGTCGTCATAAGCATAGCCGATCACAAAGCCAGACAACAGAAAGAAAAAGTCAACAGCCAGGTAGCCGTGGTTAACCAGTATATCCAGGTGTCCGGTTCCTAACGGTTCGGTCAGGTGGAAGGTTACAACAATGATGGCTGCTACGCCACGTAATCCATCTAATATGGGATAATGCGGCTTTACTGAAAGACTGCTATTTTTATTCATTGGGCTTTAGAGCTGGAAACGTAAGATTTAATAAACTTTTCTTTCTTGACATACTTGAAGGCCAAGCAAGAATAAAGGACAAAATTGCAAAAGCGTTAATCTTAATACTAGTTCCACGTATCGTTTATAAATTACCATTTAACGAATTGGTAAAATTAAATAAGCTACTCATTTAAATTTGATCAAATCGTATCAAAATCTAGTCAAATAGTCTCATTTTTACACGTAAGAAAAACGACCCAAAATAGCATAAACTTATTATGGCCAAACAAAGGATATTGTTGTTTACTATTATTGGTGCTTATTGCAAATAGCCAGTAGAGTGGAATTACTAAGGAAGAACAATATAAAAGCAATTCATAACGTTATGCCTCAAAATCAAAAATCTTATACTCACCTTTAATAATCCAGTTCTTTAAGATTTTCCCTATACTTCTTAAATGTCACGGGATTAATAGTTTCAGCTAATTTAATATATAGTTTTATGTCTCCGGCATTATACAAAAGAATTGCCAGTGTTGCTCTGACAAAAGGGGTAGATTTTCGCGCAAGTTTAGTTAACAGCTTCTTTTCTTCGTAAGATAAATGCCTTATTATTTCTACATACTTAACGCTTGCTTCCTTAAGTTTAACAGTGCTCAATTTTCTAAAGATGAGAAGAACATCCAATAACTGTAGATAAGGAATGGTATCTTTTGAAAAGTCACATCTCTGGAGAGTAAAAATCACTTTACACCCTTTCACATTAAGTGTTCGAAAGCTTTGAGGCCCTGATATATAAATTCGATTAGTTGTATCTATACTCAACTGCTCCAACAAATCCTCGTTTATCAAATACCAGACAGCACTTCTGTGTTCGCTAAGCAACTGTTTAATGCAATTAATAATACTTTTCTGTGAGTATAATTCAGATTGTTGCCTAAGTGCTTTATGAAGTTTTTCTTTAAAATCAATATGCCCAGTTTTATCAATAATCATAACTCCTTTAATGATGCGTCATACAACGCTTCAGCTTATAAAGTGCTTTTAATAATCAACTGCATAATCTTTCGGAAAAGATTTTCCTGACCAGGCTTTCAATTGTGTCCATTCAGTAAAGGGTGCCGACCAAAATTCATGTGTTTGCGGTAAACCTAATGCCAGGAAGACTAATGATGTCACATACATACTTCCTGTATTAGAATAATAATCAGAAAGACTGCTTTGATTATCACCGACAAGACCAAGCGTTAGCCAACCTTGTTTCGTAAACGTGGATGGGATGAACATACGCTTCATTACAGCTGTCAGGGCGCAACGTACCTGGGCTGGCGATATTTCTTTTGGCAATCCGTCTTCCAGCGCAAGTTTTACTAACGGTTGAAAGGCACCTAGCCTATAGGTAGATGAGCGACCTACAACCAGGTAAGTACCTTCCGGAGAAATATATCTTTCCAGGAAAGATCCATAGCGCTGCATTCTTTTATAGGCAATTTCATACTCCTCCCCGTTTCTGCGGCCATGGGCCACATTTACTTTTAACACGTCTGTCAACATTGGATGCATTACATAGCCATTGTAATGATCGAAGTGGAATCGATCACCATCGCTATACCATCCATCCCCTACATACCATTTTGTAACCTGGTCAATGGCATTATCAATTCTTCCTTCATCAATTTTTTCTCCAATACTTAACAAGAAGCTTTCAATCATAGCAGCAAATAAAAGCCAATTGCTTTTGAAGGGTTTAATACGGCGGATGTTTTTAAATTCTTGAATGAATTGTTGTTTTGTTTTATCACTTAATGGTTCCCATAAATTATTTGGCGCATAAAGAAAAGCTTGTGCAATATGAGCAGCATCAACTAATGGTTGCGCAGTTTTACCATCTCCCCAAAATAAATAGTCCGCGCTTTGAGGGTTTACAGCATGTGATAAGCTCTGCTGTGTCTGTTCCAACAACCTATGGCGAACTTTACCTTCTGCACTATTATCAACTGGCAATTCCAGAAATGGTGCGATGCCGCCAATGAGCCTGCCAAAAGCTTCCATGTAAGCTACCTGATCATTTCGTCCATCCCATGTAGGGCTATAAGCAATAGGCATATTTTTACGCAGCAAGTCACGGCTCATGTTTGCTAATATCGGGCTGGAAATTTTATCAAGAAGACCAACCCAAAAAGCGCGGTCAGACTTTGGCCCATTGTTTAAAATTTTAGCATCTACGTTTTTAAAAGGGACGGCACCGCCTATTCCTAACAAGGAAGACCATTTTAAAAAATTTCTTCTTTCCATTTTCTGAAATATTCTTTGATTAAGTTTTTGCCTTTTCTTCTGCCTGTTTTATTTCACCTTTTTTGCATCAATCATTATTACGAATGGTTGCTCACACTTAAAACCTTTCGGTATTTGAATTTGATAAGCTCCATAGTCAATAGACTGCGCAGCTATAGACTGCTTATTCTGTAACAACGAAACATGTTCTATCAGCCATCCTTTAGGAGGTTGTACTTTTAAACTTCCTGATAAAGGAAGATTAAAAACGACCATATAAATTTTATCACTATTTCTTTTTTGGTATAGTAGCCCCAATCCTGTTTTTCCCAACCTGCATGCTCGCAGTTATAAATAGCTTCTTTATTAATATCCATCCAGTTGCCAATTTCATTTGCTATTGCTACTTCTTCTGGCCTGAATGAGCCGTCTCCCTTGGGTCCAAAATTTACGACAAGATTGCCTCCAAGAGAAACGCATTGTGCTAACATCTCGATCAATTCATAAGAGGTTTTCCAATGGCCCAGCCATTTTTGCTGATATCCCCAACCATTCTCAGGAATGGTCATAACGCAGTCCCAATCATTTCCATGCACATCAGCATAAGTTTTTGGGATTTTTCTTTCCCAGCCTTGCTCGTAATCGCCCATCAGCACGCCGTTTGCATCATTATGACGATTACCAAACTCATCCGCCCTTAATCTACTTCCTATAATTAACCCCGGCCTTATTGTTTTTAAATGCTGTTCCAGCGAATCAGAAAAAGCTCCGCTCTTTTTCCAGCTTGCATCCCAGGTGCCATCAAACCAAAGCCCTTTAGTTCCCGGATAAAGTGTAAGCAGCTCCGTCAACTGATTTTTAGTAAACGCTTTGAAACGATCGAATGCAAGTGTATCTTCTTTGGTTTTTAGATCATAACGCCAGTCGGGATGACTCCAGTCCATAACAGAGAAATACAGGTAAACATCAATGCCGGCTTTTGTATAAGCATCAACCAGCGGACGAATCACATCCTTTTTATATGGAGTTTTACTAATATTATAAGAACTATATTTAGACGGCCACAAACAAAAACCATCGTGGTGTTTTGTTGTAAACGTAAGATACTTTACACCCATCTGCTTGGCCATAGCAGCCCACTCTTCAGGTTTGTATTGGTTGGGATCAAATTGCCTGTAAAGATTATCATAAACATTGTTCGGTACTTTATTCCATACACGAATCCATTCAGCGGCTCCTTTGTAATATTCGCCATCATACTTACCACCCAAAATAGAATATGCGCCCCAATGTATAAATTGGCCAAGCCCATAAGCACGCCACCTGGCCATATCAGCATCCGTTCGCTTACCAATCCTATGTGCCCCGTGTTTTAAAACTATTTTTTCATCAGATTTTTTTGAGCCGAAACAACATGCATACAACATAATATAGCTATACTTAATGCAACAAATGGCTTTATTTTTTTAATCATTAAATAATTCTTTTAAAAAATTCTAAAATTACAAATACCAGTCTTTATAACGTTTAAGTGCTTCTAAAAAATAATAATCGGCATAAATCAAAGGCACATCTACTTCCGAATTCAATGGTAGCGCACCGGTGCTATGCTTTAGAAGAAAGCCTCCGTTCTCCCCAACTTTTGCTTTGTAACGCTCGCCAGACAGCGATACAAGCATTTGTTTTGCATTGTCTATATAAAAATCCTTCTGAGATCCTTTAGTATATTGAGCCAACTCTAATAATGCAGATGCGATCAAAGCGCCTGCCGATGCATCCCTTTTAGTATGTGGAATTTGGGGCGCGTCAAAATCCCAAAATGGTATTTTGTCCGCCGGTAGGTTTGGATGTTTTAATATGAAATCAGCAATTCCGCAGGCGTGTTTCAGATAACGCTTATCACGGGAAAACCGATACATCATTGTAAATCCATACAAACCCCAACCCTGGCCACGCGACCAGGAAGAACAGTTTGAAGCACCCTGCCAGGTTGCTTTGCGTAACACATCTCCATTGTTGACATTATAATCAATAACATGGTACGAACTATAATCTTTTCTGAATTGATTTTTCAGCGTACTGTTCGAATGGTTGATCGCAATGTCTCTAAACTTTTTATCACCTCCGTCATTGCTTACCCAGTAGAGCAATTCAAGGTTCATCATATTATCAATAATAACCGGACATTTAAAATACTGATTCGTATTCCATGACTGGATGATTTTTGCAGAAGGCCTGTATCTTGTTGCTAAAGCAGCTGCAGCTTCATGTATAATTGGTTTATACGCTAAGTTTTTGGTAATACGATACGCATTGCCAAAACTGCAATACATCATAAAACCCAGGTCGTGGTTGCCAGTATAAGTTTTATTTGGTTCGATTACATTCAAAGCACGTTCCGCCTCCTTTCTGATTATTGAATCTCCAGTTTGCTCATAAATATACCATAATGAGCCGGGGTAAAATCCCGTACACCACCACGTGCGTTCGTAAGAAATAAATTTTTTCTTTTTTCATCGTACGATTGGGGCATTCTGTCCCGGGGAGTTAAAGTCATCATGTAGCGATACTGGGAATCAGCAAAAGTAAAGTTGTCACGAACCAATTGCTGCATGTTTATACTACCTGCCTGCTGCGCGAGCAACGATCCGCTAAAACATAAAAAGGAATATCCAATAAAGAAAAATTTACGCATTTCTATAGATTCATCTGTTTAATCAAAATATCATCAAAATAAGAATGGCATTGTTGCCACTTCATAAAATAGCCATCCATAACGTTTTAAATAGTATGGAACGAATGGCTAGTAAAAGACATGTATTTATTTGTATTATTATTTGCTTGGCCATCCGGGATTTTGTTCGAGTGCAGGATTTAACAAAAGATCTTCTAAAGGAATCGGGAAATAATACTGGCGATCGTTAAAGACCCTGTTTCTACCCGGCAGCGTTTTTTGATAAGGTTCAATGTATCCTTCTTCGTTTAGGAAGATGCCCTGCCCGGGTTTCAGTGTTGGATATTCGGATTGAACAAATTTCATTCCCAACACCGGAATATTTAAAAAGCTTCCCGCTTTCCACCTCATAAGGTCATCCCATCTTACATCTTCAGCAGCCATTTCAATTCTTCTTTCCCTTCTAATTTCGCGAAGTAAAGCTGAAGGCGTGTAATCACAGTATTTCTGGTAAGCAGCATCCAATTCCGGATCTTGCGGAATCGCATTACTTAATAAATGGGGCATACTTACTCTATCCCGAATTTTGTTGATAGTATTATCTAAAACGGTTTGGTCACATTCCCCCAGCTCTGCTTTTGCTTCTGCGTAAATAAGCAATGTTTCTGCATATCTAAAAACAGGCGTTGCCTGCATGCCATTAGCTACTCTTGCCCAATCAGCGGGATCGTTTAGAAACCACTTTGCCATTCTGTAACCGGTTGGACATTTGTTGCCCGATAAGCCAGGGATATTTGGTTTAGGTGCATTGTTCGAACCCATTACATCCGATACATTTTGATAAGTGCCATATTGAGCTACTGTTTGAGATAATCGAGGATCGCGATTGACAAATTCTTTAGTGATAATACCTCGGTCATCAGCATTAAACAGCGGACTTTGGCTGATCGGCAATCCATCTGTACATAGATATTCATCAACAAGATTTCTGGAAATACCACTTTGATGACGCAGGTTTTGTGCAAAATATCGGCTGAAAGCTGAGCCCAGAGATAAGTCTGCCGAATACTGACGCCATAAAATGATTTCAGGATTATTAGCGTAGCTATACTGTGCAAATATTTTGTTATAAGGATCGCTAACATCAGGATATTTGTAAATACTGTATCCTGCCGTCATTATTTTTTCGCAGGCATCTGTTGCATATCTCAAAAATTTATCACCATCAGCAATTTTGTGATATTTTCTAAATGTACCTTCGCGCAGGCCAATTTTCGCTTTTAGGTGTAACGCCGCATTTTTGTTGATACGACCATTTTGTTCATTGCCTTTTGCAGGTAACCATTGTATCGCTTTATCAAGTATGTCAATTACAGAATCCATGACAACAGTGCGCGGCGTTCTAGGTGCATACAACTCTTCAGAATTAATATTTAATTCTTTATTGATCCAGGGAACATCCCCAAATAATTTTACTTTTTCAAAATAATCCCATGCTTTAAAAAATAAACTTCTGCAAGATATAAATGCTTTATATCATCAGAAACAGTTGCCTTATTATAATTATCAAGAAAAATATTCAATACACGAATATTTGAAAAATTCCAGCCGCCAGATCCGCTTAGTGTAGGTACAGTATATGTATTAGCTGCTACTGTTGAATAACTGTTCGGAATCAAATTGTCTGTTATAACATCGCCATACACAATTTTTGAAGCGTTTACACCCCAGGGTTGCAATGTTCCGTCAGCGAAACCAGTTCCAAAGCCTGTGATATAAAGTGGATAAATAGCGTTATTGTATAGACGCAAATCATTCTCTGATCTCCAGAAGTTTTCGTCACCTAACCTGTCCAAAGGCAGACGTGTTGTAAAATCATCTTTTTTACAGGAATAGAAAAGAGTAACTATGCAGGTGAATAAAGTTATTTTATATATTATATTAGTACGTGTCATAAAATTCTTTTTAAAATGTAGCTTGAATACCGATGGCAACTGATTTTAACATGGGATAGTTTGCTGAAAGCACTTCCGGGTCAAAGTATTTAGGTACACTCGATATTTGAAAGATATTATAAGCCGATGCACTCACCCTTAATTTTTGCATAGCAATTTTTTTAGCAAGAGCTGGCGACAATGTGTATCCTAAAGAAAAATTCTTCAACCTCAGATATGCGGCGTTCTGCAAAAAGCGTGTTTGGGTAGTAACATTTGAGGCCCTGTTTTTATAAGCAGGATATATAGCATCCGTATTATCAGGCGTCCAACTATCGCTGTACACCTCTCTTGTACCTATGCCTCCGTTAATGGCTCCCCAATATAAATTGTCAGAAATATAGACATCGCGTTTGCCAATACCCTGGAAGAAAACATTGCAATCAAAGCCCTTCCAACTCAGGAAAGTATTAAGACTGAATGCATATTTCGGTGTAGAGTTGCCAATAACCTTCAGATCGCCCGGATTAGTAACGGTGGTACCTGCAGAGATTGAATCATTTCCATCCAGATCATTAAACCTTACATCGCCGGGAAATATCAAACCGGAATGCGGGCCTCTGGAGCTATTGTGTATTGGAGCATTTTGAATTTCCTCATCATTCTGAAAAATGCCATAGGTTTCATAACCCCATATATCACCTACTACTTGTCCGTTGTACAAAGTGCTTAACAACATATTGGGGTTGCCACTAAAGCTTTCAACTTTGGTATTGTAATTAGAAAGCGTACCCGTAATGTCATAGGTAAATCCACCGGAAGTAGCGTTACGATAGCTGGCCTGAAAATCGAAACCCTTGGTATCAAGTACACCTGAATTGGTTACAGGTGACGAGGTTCCCAATGTAGCAGGATATTTGGCGCCATCTACCAAAATATCTGTAGTCTTTCTGTCATACCATGAAAAGCTTAGATTTAATCTTTTGAAAAGAGTGGCATCTACACCAAGGTCGAATGTTGTTGCTGTTTCCCAGGTCAGGAAAGGATCTATTAAGCCTGGAGGAGTAATACCAACGGGTCTTACTCCGTCAAATATATAGTCAACCTGGGTTGTAGTACCATACAAACGCAACCACATGTCAGTTCCAACATTCTGATTACCGAGGCTTCCATAACTTCCTCTGAACTTCAAATCATTAACTACAGTTTTGAGACCTGAAAAGAATTTTTCTTCAGAAATGCGCCACCCTGCAGAAAAAGTAGGAAACATCTTAAATCGAGTACTTGTAGCAAATCTGGAGCTACCATCATAACGCCCATTGGAGCCTAACAGGTATTTCCCTTTATAATCATAGGTAAATCTATAAAAAACACCTTTTACGGACCATTCACGCTCTTGATCGCTGCCCGTAAGTTGGCCTGATGCGAGACCAATCGTTGGGGTCTCAGCGTTTATCAACTCTGTTTTATTACTCCACAAAAAGTCGTTTTTATTCAACTCCTGATTATAACCAACCAGGCCATAAATATTATGATCGTTTAATTTCAGTGTATAATCGGTATAAATATTTGTAACAAAATGATTGATGGCTGTCACATCTTTATATACATAACTAGGGCTTGTATAATCCGTTACAAGTGCTGTCCAGCTACCCCCAATGCGCTCCTGATAAGGAACCACCGTTTTATTCCTGATATTTTGTGAACGGTAGGAGAAATCTGCTTTAATATTCCAATTCTTCAAAGGAGTTATTGTAGGAGATGCTGTTATCAGCATAATATCTTCATCATTTTTGTCAGAAGAATTATAATCCATAAAAGAAAGAACATTATCAGTATAAGCATTTGGTACCGGCGCATTGGTTGGCGTGCGCAATGGCATAAATACATTTCGCCCTGGTTCTTGAGATAAAGCCCTCCACCAGCCGCCTTTGCCGGATGGGTTCACCGGTTCTGTGTAAATGGACCTGTTATAATTTGTTTTGAGATCTACTTTAAACCAATCGGTAACGGTAGTTGATGTATTAAGCATGAAGTTGTATCTCTTAAACTTATCGGTATTAAAACGATACATTCCTTCCTGCCCAAAATATCCTAACGATGCATAATAAGTAGTCTTGCCCGCACCACCTGATACATTCAAGTTGTGCTTTTGAGATGGAGACCAATCTCTCACAGCTAATTCATATGGATTTACATCTGCTACCCATTGAATCTGGCTTCCTATCATATAATAAGGATTCCTCGCTGGATCGTTTTTATACGCGACAATGCTATCAAGTAATGCGATGGCAGTTTGAGGTGCCTCATTCTGACCAGTAAGTGCATAGCTGTTAACGACAGCTCTTTGTATTTCTTCAGATCCTAAAAGGTCAGGAATGGCACTTGGGCGATTCCACTGAAACATATTAGAATAGCTTACACTAGTCCGGCCTTCTTTAGCTCCTTTTTTGTGGTAACCAAAATAACACCATACGCACCACGTGCGCCATAAATAGCCGAAGAAGCGGCGTCACTTAAAACGGAGACAGATTGAATATCATCAGGGTTCAACATATTAATGTCCATTTCCACTCCATCTACTAATATATAAGGACTACCATTTTGCACCTGCATTGCTCCGCTTGAGTTTTTGCTAAACGATGTTCCTCCCCGAATGTTAAAGGAAGGCGCTGTGTTAGGAGAGCCATTTGCGATACTTACATTCAAATTCGGAGCAAGTCCCTGTAAAGCTTGCCCGACGTTATTGACAGGCCTGTTTTCTAATTTTTTTGAATCGATTTGAGTGATACTACCAGTCAGGTATTGCTTTTTCTGCGTTCCGAAACCGACAACAACAACCTCATCCATTGCTGCATTTTCAGTCGTAAGAGAGACATTAATAATTGTTTGTCCATTTACTTTTACCTGCACCGATCGATACCCAATGGAGTGGAACTCAATTGTTGCATCACTACTTTGCAAGCTTAATTCATATTGTCCTTGCTCGTTCGTAGCTGTAGCGTTGTTAGTACCCATTTCCTGGATTGTTACCCCGGGAACAGGTTGGTTAGAGACCGAATCAATAACCGTCCCTTTAATGACAAGCGTCTGCTGAGGGTGTAAGCTGTTTGCAGATATGGCTTTGCCAGTATAACATAAAAAAGTAAGATAAGAGATGGAAAAATCCATAAACTTTTTCTCCGGCAGCTTCTGAATGTTTTAGTACAAAAACTCATAATGAAATCTTTTTAAAACTGGTTTAACGAATATGTTATTTCTGCGGGCCTATGGTATATAATATTAATTAGCCATCGTTTATAATCTTATGCATCGTATTATACCACTGATCTTATTCTCAATAAATAGTCTCGGTGAATATAGTTCAGGGTTCAAAAAATGGCAGGGTGCTATCTTAAATAAAATAGGGGGATATTTTAAATAGATCTATAACAAATTGAAATTCAATTGACTTTATTTTAGTAAATAAAATGATTTAAATAATGCATAGCATTGTCCATAATCGTTCTTTTTGATTATGAGAAGAATCAATACTGATACAGTTATCTGAGGACAACTAAGAGCAAGAACTTAACATTAAGAACGCAGCATGCTTATGCCAGGGATGGAAACCATCTCAGAGCCGGAAAGATCAATTTTTATATATTATGCAGGAGGCAACCCGAGTGTAAAATTATTGTCGTTGGTTGTGGTAAATGTAGAATACCTACTTATCAGGTCTTGGCTTTCTCGTAAATTACTGCTGATTTATGCTCTTGATCGGCAGGTTCCATAACAATTACTTTGGGTTCTGTGGGATTATTTTTTAGGTGAATAAAATATTCGGTGCCTTTATTATCTTTATAAACTTCTTCAATGTTGTAGTTTGTATCGAGATTTTTAAGATCGTACACTTTCTTGATACCCATACCTGGCAATAGCTTTAAACGCACTGCTCCGCTAACAGGAGGATTAAATATTATCAGATAATATTTACCTGTTTTATTATTTCTGGTGATATAACCCCAATCCTGTTTTTCCAGGCCGGCATAATCGCAGTCATAAATAGCCTCATGATTTATTTTCATCCAGGCTCCTATTTCTTTGGCTAGTTTGTTTTCTTCGGGCCTCATGTTACCTTGAGGCTTTGGTCCGAAATTAAGCACAAAATTCCCATCGAGTGACACGGAACGCGCCATCATTTCTATCAATTCCACACTCGTTTTTACATGTCCTCCCCAATCAGAATGATAACCCCATTTATTCTCAGGTACTGTCATTACACAATCCCAATCGTTACCATGCACGTCTTCTATTGATTCAGGCAACTTGCGTTCCCAACCTTGTTCGTAATCGCCCATTAAGTCGCCATTACTATCAAAATGGCGACGGCCATATTCATCCGCCCTAAATCTGCTGCCAATTATCAAGCCTGGGTGTAGTTCACGCAATTCTCTTTCAAGACTGTCGGTAAATCCGGCTTGTTGTATCCAGGCCTGATCCCAAGTCCCATCAAACCAAAAACCTTTCGTTTTGGGATATCTGTGCAGCAGTTCTTTAAGCTGATTGGCAGTAAAGGTTTTAAATTGTTCATACGATTTTTTATCGGCATCGGTTTTTAATGCAACGCGGTAACCAGGATGATTCCAGTCAATAATGGAAAAATACAGATACACATCAATACCTTCTTTATCATAAGCATTTACTACTTCTTCAACAATGTCCTTTTTATACGGAGAATTAGCAATCGTATAATTTGTGTATTTACTAGGCCATAAGCAGAAACCATCGTGATGCTTAGTAGTAAAAATCATGTATTGAACACCCATTTCCTTCGCCTGCCTTGCCCAGGCCGTAGCATTAAATTCCTTGGGGTCAAATTGTTTATGCAAGCTCTCATATTCATTTTTCGACACTTCATTCCATGTGCTTATAAATTCCGTTGCCCCGGGATAATTTTTACCTTTCCATTGACCTTCGGTAATTGCGAATGCACCCCAGTGTATAAACTGTCCAAACCCATAATCACGCCACCGTTGCATAAGGGGATCCGGTCTTTTTCCAAGCCGGTGAGTTCCATATTTAAGATAAGTAGAGGGTCGGTGTGTAGCCAACGGTGCCGTTTGCGCAAATAAAAAAATATTAAAAAGCAAAACAATAAATAGAGTACTAATTTTTTCAATCATAACATGAAAAGTTTACTATACAAATAAAATGAGCTTTATGCCTCTGTGAAAATAAAGTGCAGTATTATATAACGGCAGGGGATATTTTAAATAAAATAGAGGGTTATTATTAATTACCAATTAACACATTGAAGATCAAGCAAGGTTTTAATAAAAAATGTTTTTAGCTACCGAACTTCTACACTGAAGTGCAAGCAGCCCTATTTCACAAACTCTGTTTCATAATCCTTGAGCCAGGCTTTTCCTTCGAGTGCCCATGAATCTGCAACCGATGCATTTAACCAATAGAATATAGTAGGAACAATATCTGTGCTTGATGTTTGAAATGTATTTTCGCTGATCGCACATGCCTGATCAACAAGATTCCATACTCTTTTTCCAAAATCAGTGAAAGAAAAATCTTTACCAGTTGCCCCAGGTGCATAATTTTTTAGCACGCTCCCCTCGCCTTCATCTAAAGGCCAGTATCCTATAAGATTTCCATACTTAGGATGTGTTGCAGAAATAGACATAGAGCAATTTGCATTTACAATTTCATCAGTAGTAAGCGCAGTATTCCAAATGCTCAAATTACTAATAATCGCATGGGCCCCGCTTCCCAGAGATGTTGCAATAGTTCCAATTACAAGATTAGATGCCGGGGCGGCAGACGCCATGTTACCTATATTTTGAGCAGGACTTCTTTTTCCATTGGTGTACATTTCTGCATACCGGGTAGATGCAGAATCGTATACTCTAAAAGCAATGGCATCCCAAACATTCAGGTCAGCAGAAACTTCTGTGTCTGTACCACCTATATAATACTTAAAAGTATTTCCATTAGTACTGGAGCGGTCTCCAATTCCAAAACGATAAGTTTTGTTAGACCCCACCATAATGAAAGCCCAACCATAAGGGTTTTGGTAACCGTGGGTAGCTTTAGACAATAAGGCAGTATTACTTCCCGATTTGGTAATACTTCTTATCTTAAACATAATTGTATAACCGCCCTCGGCAGGAATATCATAAGCTGTAGCCATGCTTGCCGGCATGGAAATGGAATCTGCCTTACCATTAAGGCTTAACGCATTGGTTAGTTCAGGAGAAACAATTTCTTGTTTATTTATATTTTCATTATGATAGATAGTAAAAATTTTTCTTTCAGCAATAGTAGCGCCTCCATAGGTAATATTATCGGGCTTTACACCGTGTGTAGTTGTTATAATAATTAACCAATCTTCTATATCATACGTTGGCCTTGCCTTCAAAGCAGATACGATTTCCCCAATGTAGCCGTCAACTTTATTGATGGCATCTTTGTATTGTATATTAGAAGAAGAAAAACCGTGCTGCCTACCCGCGATGTTAGCACTATTCAAATCGATTACCATGTGTGTGAGATTGGAAGATTCATTAATAGTTTTTATTGCCGAATCTTTCACTGCTTCATCATCGTTCGCATAAATTTTCTTGTCAGCGAATTTAAATGAAACATCTAGCAAGGTTTGCCACGGGCTTACAACCACCATCCTCGAAGTGTTAACACCCGCTTTGCCAGCGGCTAATAATCTCTGTGAATAATTGGGAATATAACCAATCTCGCCATGATCTTCTTCTTCACCTTCTGCGTCAGAAATACTTAATGAACTATCAACAATACCATACCCAATACTTGATTTTCCTGCGGTAATACCCACCCACGCACCTCCTTCGGTTGTGTTTGCATCACCGTACGTATTCCAGGAAAATTTTGCGTGTTCCAGAAGCTGGCTAATATTCGATGGCATAATTTCTTTTACGGCATCGGAAGTAGCACCTTCGGCAACAATCAATAATACTTTTCTTTTTTAGGTATGCCAGCCTCTTCAACTTCTTCAAAAACAAGGGGCGGGTCAGCGTATTTCTTACAAGCGGTGAACAACATCAGCACCGGGAGTATAAAAATGAGAATCAGATACATCTTATTATGATCAAAGTTTTTCATGCTTATTCTGATATTTTATTTTAATAATGGAATGCGCCTAATTCGGCAAATGCTGTGTTATTATTGCCATCTGCTGTGTTACGCGGCCAGCGCCATCTGAAATATTTGAAAGTTGCAGATTCCGACAAATCAATATACTGCTTGGCTTCGGCTTCGGGTACGGCACTATTTTGCGCAGTTTTAAGTGTATAGGTGCCTAATGATGTCCACGTATTACCATCCAGGCTGGTTTCGATTGTTATGGACGGTAAGTGGTTACTATTACCACTCTTTCTTTGAACAATATAAAAACCATCAGCAGTAATAGCTGTGCTGCCGGTTTGAACAATCGCTGAAAAGGGATATGAGCTCGATTCCGTTCTTCCATTAGTATTTGGTGTTGCACCTGCAGTATTAGGTCCCGAATAACATCCGTTAAAGCAACTGCACCATATGGAATTTAAATTGCCATCCAAAAGATTTTGAGGGCCGTAAGTTGATAATGGAGATCTAATATTAGTAATCGAATTTACAGTCCATCCCAGGTTCACGCCAGGCGCACCTGCACCAAATTCAATTCTCGGCGCTATCGACTCATCGCCCCCTTTGTTTGTGATTGGATTATACATCCACAAGTTGGTTTTTAATTTGGGAAAGCCTTTAGCTGCGATTGCATTTCTTGAAGTCTGACTAACTTTTAAACCCCATTCCCGCATAAACCTATACATATCTGTTTTAGTATATTCGCTTAGGCGCTCATAATAAAAGTCTATTTTAGACTGATCGTCAATTGATGTAAATCGCGCGTTTCTGGCAGCTGTGGCCAAATAAGTCATAAACTCATAGCCATATTTTTCAAAAACCTGGGCATAGAAAGAAAGCCTTGGGTAAAACTGTCCCAGATTTGTTAATACAGACCAATCCTTAGCTGTTGTATCCAATGCAACAAAAGAAGCGGCGCTTGGACTTTGTCCACCGAGGCCGTACCAGCCTTCATTTAGCGGCCCTGGAATATAATTATAAATTGAAGATTTTTTAAGTGAAAAAGATTATTAGAAACTTCGCCATTATTATTAAATGTCCAGGTAGATCCCATTTGCATATTATGTCCTATTTCATGAAATACACCCCAGTTAGATTGCTCTAGCTCGCCAATGGTAACTGCTTGTCTAAAATAATTGGAAGTCTGCCCCGCTACAACAGGAGATCCGCTGTGCATCGCTCCTACAGAGGGTTGTATGTCAAAAACAACTCTCCAGGGCAAGTATGGCGTGCGATGCCTGACGTCGGGATTATTGTCTGTTAAACCATACCAGTCGTAGAAGACGGCTTTTATTAAAGAATCCCATTTTGCCATCAAAGCTGTGGGATTTTGCACAGGAACAATTGACAGGTTGCTTTTAGGTAGCGTAAAACAAATGCGCTTTCCAACTAGTTCAAAAAACGGAACAGTGGTATTATTTATCATTTGACGCCATTCCGCGTCTGTCGTTTTTCCCAGAATAAAATTCGCTCCTGCGCATACACCGGTAAATGTCATTGGTACAACTTGCCCCAATGGTTTTTGTGGTATTATATAGATCAATCCGCCATACAAATTTCTTATATAGTTAACTCCCGGATACAATGTTTTTCTGATAAATATGACAGGATCTCTTTGCAAAACTTCTTTACCTGTAAGATTATCTGTATGCGAACCAATCTGGACAGATAAACCATATATTCCTGCTGGTACTACAATTTTAATTAACTCACCTGCAGGAGCCCAGAGACCAGTGCTAACCCAGTTTGTTGGCGCCACAGAGATCCGCAAGTCGGATGATGTAGCTGTTTCGTACGCTAAATCTATATTAAGCGTTGTATCTTGAATTCGCTTTTGATCGGGGCTTACCATGCCCGGATATATTTGCGCTGCTGTAAATTTAGACGCATCAATACGATCCATTGCTGTGTCAATTTCCAATCCTGTAGAATCTTCATACCCCACAGAACCCACGCCGTTTTCAAAATCATAGCCATACTTCTTCTTACAACTTAAAACTATCACAACAGCGACAAGTATTAATAAAAGCGTACTTTTCAATTGCTTCATTTTTCCTTTTTTAAATAATAAACAGGATTAATTGGATTCCCCAGTTGATCTATAAGTTGGCGTAATAAGTTTTCCATCCAAACGGTATGGCTCTACGTTGAATATGCCTAACCAGGTATAAATGAATCGTGGAATATCTATGGAATAAGGGATCTTATTTTTTTCAACTTCAGGATAAGTAGTACAAACAGTAGCGCCTGAAGTTATATTAATACCACTCCAGATAGCACCTGCGCTAAACTTCATATCTCTTTTGTTGGATGAATAATCTAAAAATATTTTTTCTGATGATTCTCTTGAATTTATTCCAACTCCCGGCCAATAACCGATGAGATCGTTGGTATACGGTTCGTCAGGATTTACATAAGTTTTGCAGTAGTTGGTCTTAATGTAGTTTTCTGGAAGTGCTACGTTATATATTCTTATATCAAACATCCTAACCCTATGTCCATAAGCGCCATAAGATGGAGCACCTCCAACAACCATGTTTGAGCTAGTTGTACCAGAAGATCCGGTTATATCAGTAGGTGAATTTGAAGCCGCCCCATTCAAGAATGTTCGCATGTACCTTTTGTTGGCACTATCATAGATTCTTACTGTGAATGTATTCCACACGCCCAATTCATAAACCGGACCAGTATTAGATTTTCCTCCAAGTCTAAAATCCCAATCATTCCGGCCATCAGAATGCAGTACGAACGCCCATCCTAAGTTTGGGCTGTTTCCGGCGGCGGAACTACTTTTTGACATTACACTTGGCAGGAGGCTGCCTCGCTGAGAAAAATTAGCTTTAAATTGAAGCGTATAATTACCAGATGATCCCAGGTTATATAACGATGCTGAAACCGTATCAATTATACCTGATCTGTCCTGTGGACCTAACTCTTCAGGTGACGTTCCATTAACAGAATAATTTCTTATATCTGGCACAGGGTAATAATCCAGATTAAAATTAGGGTTAGAAATAATAATAAAACCATTTCTTTCCGTATTAGAAAATTCAGATCCATCATCTTCGTTTTCTCCTAAAGTATATTTTCCTCCTTTGTTGGAAGCAATGATGACTACCCAATTTTCTGAAGCGATTGTTGCACGTTGTTTAACAGCGTTTAATAAAGAACCCAGGAAACTGTCGAAAGATTGTAACGCCGAAAGATAGGCCGTAGAATTAGGGCCATAACCGCTTGCATCACCCGCTTTTTTAGCCCGAAATTGAGTAACAACAACTGAAGACACAGTAGTGACAAGAGCCGACGCTGTAGCGTTCTTCACTGTTTCATCAGACTCAAGCAGATTTTTCTCCGTTGCATTTTTTACCAGATTATTAAATATAAAATCCGATTGAACAAATGCGCTTGTCTTAAGGTTGGCATTAACGGCTATCAAATTATCAGCAAATGATGGAAATTCATCAAGATTGTTTTCTTCTGTGGCTGCGATAACGCCATGTTTGGCTTTACGTACTCCTGTAAACATATCGGCGTAGGTTGTTGCATCAAGGTTGCTGCTATCCGTAAGGCTCGCTCCGGAAAAAATAGCGGTTTTTGTTATATTGCTAATATTAGGATAAATATTATCCCTGACTGACTGATCAATAATTACTTTGCCAATACCAGCATCAACAACAACATATAATATCTTATTTTGAGATGAAGCGTGATGTACAGTAGTATCAGGAACAGCACTAGTATTGATCCGGGAATCAAAATCCCTGTTGCATGACGTAAATGCCAGCGCCGTAATCAGACAGTAAACAATAAAAAACTTTATTAATTTAATATGCATACTATTCATTTTTAATTTCCAAAAACAAGTTTTATAATTCCGCCACATTTTTGTCCCTCAAATGTGTCAATATACCCCACAAGAATCGCTGCCGGAAGGCCACCTATACCTGATTTCGTTTCTATCATTTTATAAGCAATACCATTAAAGGCTCCGGTGCTATTATAGTTAACAGCTAATGAACCGTTGGCATTCAACACCATCAAGCCCTTGCGTGTAATATTGTTGTACTTTTCAAAACCTCCGGTAACTATAATCAGTCCATTAGATAACTGACTTGCAAACGTTGGTATACCACCTGTAAATGCGCCTGTTGTTTTAAATCCGGCATCCAAAGAACCATCATCATTTAAAATAGCGATATTGTTGATACTCGCACCGTTATAATCGGTAAAGCTTCCTGCTATGATAAATTTCTGTGTAGTGCTATTGTAGGTAATACTGCTGATCGATTCATTGGCCGCTAATCCCGAACGGAAGGTCTGATCGATCGATCCATCTACATTTAAGCGCACAATCCTATTGCATGCAGTTCCGTTAAAAGATGTGAATGATCCTACAACAATAAGCTTGCCGTCACCTTGCATATAAGAATCAGAAATACTTCCATTAAAGCCTGTCAGTTTTTTGGTTGGATCAGCTTTATTAAACAGATAATTAGAATCTAACGTTCCATTTAAAAACATACGGCTTATGGAAATTACAGGTGAATATGCTATAAGCTTATTATCTTTTGTAGAGCGTTCATAAAAATATTGCGAATAGCCTGACATACTGCCGACAGCAGTAACCTGGTTATTGTAATAATACAGTTTATTGATAAATCCACTAAGATTACCTATAAATTGCGGCACAGTATCTTTTGCATAAGAAGGATCTGAAATATCAGGAGCAACATAGAGATCAACAATCCTGGTTCTTAAAGAACCGGACCCGGTTAACAATGTAATATTGTTCATGTCAGATACACTATCGAACATAGAAAAAAGCCCACCGATCATCAGGTCTGAATTGGGAAGCTTTATAATTGATGATATAGACCCTGCTGACAATGCATTGCCCGCAGTTAATCCATCTACTTTTTCGCCTGAACTATTAATTTTTGCTAAACCTCCCAAAGTTGAATTTAAATTATACGAACTAAAATTTCCTGCAATGATGTACTGGTCATTATCCCGCAGGATATCATAAACGATCCCGTTTGTTCCAAGCCCTGATTTAAAAGTAGCATCACGATATAACTTTCCTTCGATATATATATTAGGCCCCTGAAACACTTGCCCGTCAACCCTTAATGATGCAGCACCGGAACTAACGTTTTGAGGTAACGTAATCGTTATAGTGCTATCAGTGATATTTTTTATAGATGCTTCAAGATCGCTAGCTAGAAATTTAATATCCTTTGCATTAGCCATCTTCAAGCCATCTACATAAAAGGTCATGTCCTGCCCGGCAATTCCCCGCGACGGCATAGGTGTTTTGTTTAAAAAACTGATTGCTAAAAGTGATTGCCCTCCTTCATAAGGATCCGGAAAGACTTCATCTTTTTTACAGCCTGCCAACTGAGAGATAAATAATGTTACCGCTGCAGTAATTATATAACAATAGATTTTCATCAGCTTATTTTATATTTTTTGATCGTTCGACAGAATCTGCGTTATAATGTTTTTTATTTACTTCTCGTAGTAAGTAGTAAAACAAGGACACGAGATTTATTTTTCAGATAAAAGTATTCGCAAACAATTAATCTATCCCCGCTTCGTCTGCCGATTGTGCAAACCTGAAAGGAAAAACCCAAAAGTGTGTTGCCTGTATTTTAAAATATGTACTCTTCCATTGTCGGGGGCAATATCTGAAGTAGCGACAGGCGCATTAAACCAGGACACTCCCGCTGTCCCACCATAATCGTACAAATAGGATAACATTAACTGTCTGTAGCCTTTATACTTTAATATAATGTCGTCTGTAAGATCTCCGGAAGTTCCATTATTATTTACGGCGTCATTAAAGATCACCCCAACGTTCATGACCTGGTTATCTATTGTTTCGAGAAGGTTTCCGCGATAGGTGTCTAATGCAAGTGTATCAATTTGATTATAATCTCTTAAACCACGATTACTGGGAAAAATATACATACTTAAATACTTTTTCCATACAGCAGGTTTGATTTGTTCGAACCGGGTTACGCTGTCACGCCCTCTTTCCAACTGAAATTCATTTACGTATTTAATGATCTTATCAAAGCAAGGATCTGGTGGTGCAAAAAAAGTTACTGTTTCATTTTGTAGTGTTGTCTCTAAACCAGCATGTTTTATAACCCGCACAAGGGTATCGAAATAAAATGGATCTTGTTCCAGATACTTCATAACAGATCCGTCAAACCTGGGGTCTTCAATACCGCTATCCACATAATAATCCTTTTTGCACGATAGCATTGATAGTGAGAGTATAAAAACAAAGCCGATATAATATCTTCGTTTCATGTGTTTATTTTTCTTGAGTTTTACCAGATGTATTTTATAGCGTACTCCTAATTAGTTCCAGTAATTATTTAATTGGATTAATGGATTGCTCGTCTGCGCTTTTTTATTGATAGGCCAGGTCCAGGCACCTTGTAAAAACTGGCCATAGGACATGCTGTTGGTGTAGTTATATTTTGGATTATAAATTTTACCACTACGTACCATGTCATAATAATAATGTCCTTCGCCCATTAGCTCCTTACATCTTTCATAAAAAATAGCGTCTAATAAATCTCCGTCGCCAGGGTTGGCGGGAAAAGCAGGAGCTCCGGCTCTTGATCTAATTCTGTTAAGTAATTCAGCCGCTTTATCATTTAATGCGGGAGATGAAGAGCCATCGGTATTTCCGGCAACGGACATGGAAGCCAACGCTTCGGCCTGTAGTAAAATAGCATCAGGATAACGAAATATAAAATAGTTATTACTTAACGCATTGTCACCACCCTTAGGCCCTAAAGCAATGTTGTAAAATTTAAGCATCTGCGAATTGGCCGCATACATCGTATTGGTATTATTGAATGTGAACCAGGCTTTAATGCGTTCGTCTGCCTGATCTTCAGGATACAATGTTTTCAGATAATTACTCATATAATTCATCTCAACGTTGTCTTCCAAACTATTTGCATCACTATTATTTGTTAAGTTACTTTCCCATATCACAGTTCCTGCATAGGTCATTCTCCGGTTTTGAGGATAAAGGCCATAGTTAACATTCTGAGGAATCTCGAAAAGACCCTCTTGCGATCTTCCCTGAAATACAGTGAATATCTGATCAATAGGATATAATCTTAACACACCCAACCCCAGCTCTCCTTCGTTATATAATACATCACCTAATTCATCTACCTTTTGATAATAACTAAGCGCGTTGGTTTTATCAAAACCGGCCAACCACATATTCAGATGCATTTCTAACGCTAGCGCACTGCTTTGCATTGCACGTATCGCTCTGTATGTGGGATCAGGATAGGCCCATGGCAAATCTGCTCTGTGCTTTTCAAGATCGGCTATGCAGTTTTTTGCCACCTCAACATGACTGGCCCGCGGCAAAGAACTTTCGTTATAAGCATTTGTGAAATAAGGCACATCGCCATACAATCTTATCAAATAGAAGTAAGACAAACACCGCATGAATACGGCTTCGGCCTGATATTGTTTTACAATTTTATCAGATAAGCCTGCGTCTTTTTCCTGAACATTTGGTGCCTCTTCATATAGTATATTAGCCGCCTGAACTACTTTAAATAAGGGCGACCAATCATCAACAAGATCCCAACGAGTGTTTCTTTGCCACCATTCTTTTATCGCATCATAAGTAGGACTAGTACGGCTGGCATCAGCAGCTATTGCACTTTTAAGATCATTTTTAGACAGAAAGGCTACATCACCACGAGGAGGATATGCAGCTCCCACTGTTACAGGAGCGCACCTAACATCTCCCATAAAAAGAATAGCGCTTTTCATCGCAAATTCATCTTTGAATATGCGGTACACGTCGTTTGTAAAACTTTCTACATCTGCCTGGGTTTCCCAAAAATTATTTCCCGACAGATCATCCAATGGAGTTACATTCAGAAACTTTTTGCAACCGGCCACAACAGTTAACAAAAGGCCCAATAACACTAAATATTTTGTCTTCATTTTTATACTAATTAAAATTGAACATTTAAGCCAAGGGTGAAAGAGCGCCGTATGGGATACCCATCTGATCTGTCTCTACCCAGATCTGTTACATTCTCTGGATTGGGTCCTGAATATTGTGAAAAAGTGTACACGTTATTTGCCGTGAAATATATTCGGGAATAATTGATACCGTATCGCAATGTTTTTTCTTTTGGAACATTATACCCCAACGTCACTGTGTTAAGTTTAACATAGGAGCCGTCTTCCTGGAAAAGAGTTTGGTTAAACCGGAATGGTTTGATGGCTTCACTTCTTGTAAAGTCATATGGATTGGGATATGTAGCATCTGCGTCTCCAGGACCCTGCCAGAAATCATAATCGCCGACAGGTACTAATGCCGCGTCATTTTGTGAAGCCAGAGGGTTATTATAACTGGCCAGCCTTTGTGCTAATGAGTTATTAAGTATATCTCGTCCCGCAGTTATGGATACATTGAATGATAATGTAAAAGCCGCATAAGTAACCATAGACTGAAAACCTCCTGTGAATTTGGGGAATGAATTTCCCGCAACCACCATGTCTCTTTCATCAAGAATATAGTTGCCGTCTAAGTCTGTCCAATAAGGATCGCCTCCCTTGAAAAACACTTTGTTTCCACTTGCATCAAGTGTGTAATAAGGAAACCCTGTTGACGGATCTACCGGCACTGAGGCATCGTCAGGAAAAACACCTCTATAATGATACAATACGTTTGAGTTGGCATTTCTTCCGAGACGTTTAAGTATGTTTTGATTTATTCCATCAACTGCATTTGGATCTTCATCGATTAGTTGTCTTGTATCATTAGGCAACCTTGTAAGTATATTATTGTTAAAACCTCCGTTAGCAGAAATATTCCAACGAACTTTTTCAGTGTTTATTGGTCTGTAGGTAAAAGTAAACTCATACCCATAATTAACCTGGCTGAAATAGTTTGTTTTATATTTTTGGAAACCATTGTGATCGGCTATTTCGATATTGAAAATCTCATTGTCAATTTGATTATAATAAGATTCGAGTATAGTTGAGAATTTTCCGTTCAGGAAACCTGCCTCAAGTCCATAACTCATTCCGGTGGTGATCCTCGGCAGAAGATCGACATTAGGCAAATATTCCCAGTTCAGTCCGGTTGATGGGTTATTATTATATTGGCCTGAAGTTACGTAGCGACCATAAGCGTCAAATATTGTTCCCGAAGGCACCATGTTTCTACCCCAGTTAGCTCTTACGGAGGAGAATCAATCCAACTCAAACTTTCCATGAATTTTTCCTTATCAAAATTCCATCTTACCCCGATTGCAGGTGCTTTTACATAAGGTTGATTAGGTCCATTGGTAGAACTGCCTTCTAACCGATAGCTAAGATCTAATACATATTTCTTTCTGAAGTTGTACTGAAATGTACCACCATAACCCAATAACCTTCGTTCGTAGTTGTTATTTAATACACCTCCCCTGCGTTCAAAATTTGATATAAAACCAAGAGGGCCTTCATATTGATCGTTAGGGGTTCCAGACTGCTGCTGGGCTTTAGCCATAAACTTTTCGATGTTGGCTTCAGAAAAAGCAAACGCATTAATCAAATGATCTTCACCAAATGTAGTTGTATAATTTAAAGAACTTCTGTTGTTGAGGCCTTCTCTACGACTGTCATATGCATATCTTAATGAATAATTATTATTCACTGCAGCAGGTGTAAAGTTGTTAGCTCTGTCTGTAGTGAAATCATAACTCAGGTTATTTTGCAGGTTTAACCCTTTTAGTAATTCGTAACGGACATCGATATTAGCTGCTAATCTTCCAGACTTATTCTCATTATCAGTTTGAGAAACGCCTAATGCTGTTGTATTACCACTAAAAAATGAAGGAGGAGGTAATAGTGAACTTGCAGATGCGGCAGTGGCTACCCCACCCTGCATCATACCCGTACCACTGCCCAAATTTTGATTACCCAATGAGGCTGTTATCGAAGTAAATAATCTAAATCGAGTAGTAGGCATGTATTCAGTATTCATACTCATTGTATATCTTGAGAATCCTGTATTGGCCACAATACCTTTTTCATTGTAATAAGAGAGATTAGCTTTATAGTTAAACTTAGTATCACCACCAGCCGCAGCAACATTATGCGTCATGTTAAACTGTGGCTTTATAAATATTGATTGCCAGTTAGTGGAATTATTATAATAAGGATTTAAATAGTCTGTTAGAAAAGGAGATTCATCTATCCTGTCCCGGCCTGCATATAATGTAGAATCATTCTCTAATATTTGTTTTATTTTTATGGCCCTTTCATCCTTACCACCCAACACTTTCTTTAATTCCGGGGGCACGTTTAAAACAAAATTTCCGGTATAGGTGATAATAGGTTTTTAGAACGCCCTCTTTTGGTTGCAATTACAATTACACCATTGGCGCCACGTGATCCATAAATAGAAGTTGCCATTGCATCTTTTAAGAAAGACATTTCTTCTATATCTTCTGGCGGAATTAATGAAATAGGGCTGATGCCAGGACCACCCTGATTAAATCCATATTCAAAGTTGGTGTTGGGATCAAAGGGAACACCGTCTATTACAAATAATGGTGAAGAAGGCGAAAGGAACGCATCATTACCACCGCCTGAAACATTGGCGTTCGATGCACCTCGAATAAAAATTGAAGAACTGAAGCCTGGCGTACCTGTAGTATTCTGAATATTAACACCAGCCACACGTCCCTGCATCAACTCCATTACATTAGAAGTCGGAATATCCTGAATGTCCTTACCACTTATGGTTACACTTGAACCGGTACTAAATTGTTTCTGTCTTTTTTGAAAACCTTGTACAACAACCTGTTCCATACTGCCTTCTTTTGCAGTTAGTATAACTTCAATGAATGATCGGCCATTTACATTGATACGTTCGTTTTCATATCCTGTAAAGGAAATAATGAGTGTAGCTTTCGATGGTACGCTAACCGTAAATTCTCCTTTTTCATTGGTAACAGCAATACCAGTTTCATTTTTACCAATACTGATAGTGGCACCACTTACAGGTTGGTTGATGTCTTTGCTTTTAACAATTCCGCTTATCGTTATGGTAGTTTGTGACATAACACACAGGCTTAATAAAGAGAATAAAGCAGCAAGTACTAATTTCATGAAAATATGATTATGATCTTTTGGAAAAATTTTCTCGTCGTTAATCGTTCTCAAACTTTGGCGATTCCTTAGGGAAGGATATTATAATCTCCCAATCACCTTTTGTATAAATGGCAAAATCAAAAAGCATATTGGATACCTGTCTTAAACCACCAGCGGTTAGCCGTGAATAGCTAAAGTTAAGATGTGCATAACGGCCGTCTACAGTTGTATATTTTGTTCTTCTTTCTACTAATGGAATCGGATAAGCGACATCATACTTAATATAGGTAGATGTTCTTTGTATATTAAATCCATGCAGCAGGTTTGGCCAGTCTGTGAGATTAAATTTTGAAGGGTCAATAAACTCGTTATTCTGATCGATAAAAGAAATCTTTAAAGACGATCCCTGACTGGATAGTTTATGAATAGATACAAGAACGTTAGAAGCAAACAAAGGTGTTTCTGTGCTATCTCCTATCATGTTAGTAACGGAAGAAGGATTCAGCCAGTCAGTAGACGCATAGCCAGAGATCAGATCTGCATTATTAGGCTCATACTCTCTAATAATATAAGGTTGTATCCGAAAATCTTTAATAACCTTACTTCCGCCACTATTACTAACCTGGATATCAAACCTGTAACCAGAGTCTGGCATTGATTTTACGGAGCGCGCCAACACATCATTATTTCCCCAAAAAATTATATCGCCAGAATGTTGTCTGACCTCCAAAAAGGAATGATCTTCCAACGCCCTTTTGGATTCAATTTCCTGCAATGAAGTTTCATCACCTGTGTATTGTTGTTTCCAAACGTACACCGGAAAGGCAGCTGATAATTCTGGCGCTGGCAAGCCATCATAGGTACGTACATTGACAAGTTTGAAAGTTAATGGCTTTGAGGAATTATCATTGTCCAGAAAGATATTATTGTAAATTAAATTTCTTCCAAGAATGGGATTAAACAATACCTGCGAATAAGATGACTCAAGACTGAAGGAATCGAGATCCCGAGGAAGATATTTTTTCTGGCAGCCCGATGCGAATATGACCGCAATAAATAAACTGAGTATTATTTTGATTCTCATAATTCTACTTGTTAAATCTGCTAATGAATTCACCAAAACCGATCTCGTGTTCTGGTTCCAAACTATGCACCACGCCATTTTGCGTAATAATATTTACTACATTAGTTTCGGAACGTATCCAGTCTCTAATAAACTGGGATTTTTTTGTATCGCTGAAGATGATATTAGTAGGCCCTCCCTGTTCAAATCCCATGGCCTCACTATAAGTTTTCTGCGAGTGCATACGGTATCCGTAATTGATAGACAAAAGTGGAAGCCCATCGACAAATTGAATATCTGAAGTGGTGACCTTCCCCTGAATTACATACCTGGCTAAGATTGAATCCAGATTGTTATAATCCAAGTCATTTATATAAAGAGGCTCTTTGCCAAGACTGGTGCGCGATATATTCAGGGTGGACATAATGAGCCGAAAACTTGCATTCGATGGTGCAAATAATGTTAAGGCCACATCCGTTTTGTCTAAGCTGTCTTTCAACCATGAAATACGATCTACTGCCTTCACAAGGGAATCGTATATTCCTTTCTTAGATTGTATATATTTATAAGTGCTGCCACTGTAGGTATTTTCTGTATTAACAAAATCGTAATTACCACCTGGTTTTTGGCACGAGTTCAAAATGAGTACACCAATCAATAACACCCAAAATTTAGAAAATCGCTTTTTATGAAAAATACAATTCATCACAGTTATATATGTTTAATTTTTCCAATATTGTGTTTGCTCCAATGAGTTATTCGCATTCAACACCTCTTGCGCAACCGGCCAATAAATACCTCCTTTAGTAATTAGATTATTAAACTCAGGATCGTTGTTTTTAATTTTTTTATACCGAATCAGATCAAACCAATGCCACGCTTCGCCTATTAATTCCTTTTTGCGTTCTTTGAATATCTCATCAACAACATCTACTGTTGGAGGAAGGCGGCTTAATTTTCTATCGACCCGTAAAAGGTTTAATAGATCGAGGGCCATGCTTGTATTCCCCAATACCGCTTTTGTTTCAGCCTGCAACAAAATGACCTCTTCTGCACGGCTAAAAACAATAGGTGAACCATATACAGTAAATACTGAATTGCTGTTTGTAGCGCCAGTTGACGCCAACGGCCCAACAATCGCTATTTTAGTAAACAAGGGATAGTCACTCGTCAGGTTGCTAAAAAAAGACTACTAACAGTACCATCTGCATCAATATTGTATCGCTCATCACCGCCTTCGTTATAGATCGTAGCGATATCTTCTGCTGACACATATATCTGAGGGTTTGTTCTTTGAATAAAAGGAGCACCCAAGGTTAGGTTTTCAATATGCCCGGTTGGCGTGGTTTCCATTTTTTCTTGCGACATTCCGAATGCTAAAATGTGTTTATAGTTAGTATTAGAAAACACGCCACTTGTTGCAGATACCAGTATACTTGTTGTTGAAGTTGTTAAGTTAGATTTTGAAGAGTTGGCCAGCGCAAAGTCAAGGTAAGCAGATGCGTCAAGATACCTTCCATCAAGTACAGCAATATGAGCCAGCAACACATAGGCAGTAAGTCTTGTCATCAGATCGCCCGACCAATCTGAACTACCATAATATAAACCAGAAAAATATTCAGCGTTCACAGATCCATAAATGAACGGCAATACCGGCGCCGCTTCCTTCAATAATTGTTCTGCATAAGCTAAAACTGCCGATACGTTTGATCGGGGAATTTTAGGGAATTGTCCATCATAAGATTGACGTATCAGAGGTACATCACCCCATGTTCTTGCCAAATAGTAATAAGACAAAGCAATCAATGCCTTCATTTGTGCAACATCTACCTCATGGGTTAGCTTCGTATATTGTGGATCTGAGTCCAGGACCTGTCCAGATTTTTCGATAAACAAAAAACTACTGTTGATAACTGCATAAAATTTCCGCCAGTTGGAAACATCTTCCAATAAGGGAAAAGGAAGATTTAATTTTCCGTCAATCACAGCTTTTAAATCGGTACGCGTTACTGATTTAAAAGCGCTTTCGCGCAGTTCACCATACATCCAATTTGCTTCGTTGTCTGCAAGCGCAGCGCGCATTAATCCATAGCTACCTAAAAGAGCGGAGCGCGAATCTGTTATGGTTTTCCATGCATTTTTCTCATTGATCGTGTTGGAAGGTTCAATGTCCAGTATTTTATTGCATGATACCCCACAACATAGCAGCATAAAAACAAGAACGTAAAAATTTTTATTTACCGTTTTCATCATTTTATTTGTTCGTAAGGATTACAGATTAAGTTTAATACCAACAATTACGCTTTTTGTAAGCGGTAGCGATAAGCCGTTGTCATAACCATAATAATTAGCCAGCTCAGGATCGCGGTTAGTGTAAGGACTAAATTTTAATAGATTGGTTCCAGTAATGTATAGATACAGATCCCGAAATCCTTTTGCCTTACCAAAGCCCAGCTGATTTTTACCGATCATTTTATATCCTATAGTTGCTGACCGCAATGACAGATAGTTGGCTTTTTCCAGGAATAGATCTTGATTTACCTGATAGCCATTTACAGAGCTCCAAGGATTATACATAGGATAGCTGCCAGTATTGATCCTGTCTTCCCAATATGTGACCTCTTTAATTGCATCAAGACTTTCTGAGTTATCCCTGGTAATAAAATCCATGTAATTAGCAGCCTCCTGGTTCATTATATAGTGTCCCAGGGCATATTGTAAATGAAAGTTTAAGTCAAACTTTTTATAGGTGACCTGGTTGATAAGACCGCCAAAAAATTTAGGAAGTGCGTTACCTTTTAGCACCTTGTCATTATCATTGATTACATTGTCACCATCAATATCCTTCCATATCGGGTCTCCGGCATTAAAAGCTTGTCCCTTATAGGTAAATCCCGTTGGGATTTCTGAGCTGTTATTATAAATTCCTTCGTTTTGCAATAACCAGAAAGCGTCTACAGCAAAACCAGTTTCCAGTTTGTGTCCGTTCAAAATAATACTTGAACTACCATCCGGTAAAGCTTTTAGTTTATTCTGATTATACGTTCCATTCAGGCTTGCATTCCAACCAAAGCCATTGTCATTTATAGGCACAATATGCGCGTCAATAGTAAAGTCAAGGCCCTTATTGTTTACATGCATTCCGGATTTCAGTTCATATGTATAACCACTTTCAGCAGTAGTTGGAACCGTGAGGGTCAGGTCTTTATTGTCCTTGTTATAGACATCAATTTTCAGAGAAATTCTTTTATTCAGAAATGACAATTGTGTACCAATGCTAAATTGCTCAGCATAACTCCAGGGAATATCATATCCTATCCAGGCATTATTATAAGGTCTGGTATACGTACCATAACCATTAAAGCTAGCTAATGGAAATCCGCCCCAGCTTAATTGTGGTACATATTGAGGGCCTGCGCTTATCGATTGATCCGAAACGAGATCGCCTACTCTTCCCCATGATGCATGTAAGTCCATTAACGACAGGAAGCCCACGTTGTCTTTTACTATATCATACTTAACATCAAAAACAGGAGAAACAAACCATCTATGATTAGGTTGCATTGAAGAACTACCGTCACTCCTCAACAATGCTCCTATTTCTAAACCGTTATCCATCTTGTATCGGGCATTTCCCCAGAAAGAGATCAGCCTTTGCTGAATCTTATCCAAATAACCACTAACCAAATAGCCGTTATGAACTAAGTAACCAGAACTGGTTGTAGTTCCGTCAACCTCCGCAATCCGCTTTACATCATCGGGACCGTTATAACCTTGTATGTAACTATATCGGGAGATATCTGCTTGATAATTAAATCCACCATTTAAATTCATCAAAGAAGCGTTTCCGAAACGATGGGTATATTCAATTTTATCTTCTAAAACAAATCGCTGGTTAAATCCGAAATAATTGGAAACATAATTATTGCCGCTAAATAAAGCTTTGGGGTAAAACACATCTCTTTTCCCCTCGTTATAATCGAACGACATCCGTGCCGTATTAACCGCTTTTCCGATATTAGCTGAAAGCGAAAAGTATCCTTGTACAGATGAAGTAAGATTATCATCAATAAGGTCGCCTTCATAAATGTCAGTAAATCTTTGGTAAACATTTTTATTAGGAGGGATCGGATTTGCTATTGAAGGCAAATATCTCATTTCGGCAAATCTGTCTGTAAAACTTCTGTTCCGATTCCTTTTTAGCAGGCTACCACTTACCATACTTGAAACGGTCAGCCATTTAGCGGGCACCATTGATATATAAAACGATCCAACATATCGTCTAAGATCAGTTGCATTAGCAGTACTTGCATTTTGGGTAGCGCCGAAAAACGCACGAAAATTAGAGCGCCCTGAGCCACCTGTAAGGCTGGCATTAATGTTATATACAGGCGCATTTTTGTAATATAGATCTGACCAGTTAGATGCTCCATAATAATCAGCATTGGACGAATCGCTCAAATAGGCAGGCAACGAACTCAAATTAGCGGAAGAGCCGTATTTATAGTAAAAAGGAAGGCGAAAATTCTTATCGGAATAGGCATTCGTGGTATTTATCGCCGGCGTCAGTGCATATCCAAAATAGCTATTTATTGAAAGTAGTTTTTCACCGGGTTTTGCATTTTTAGTAGTAATGTAAATCGCGCCATTGGATGCCCTGGGCCCTAACACACCCAGATCTTTAAAGTCTTTTACAACGTCTATTTTCTCAATATTATCCTGCTCCAATATGCTTAGCAAATCTGTTGCCGGACCAATAGGACTGACATTATAAGTTTGAATATTATATACATATGGATTGTCTTGAATGAGAGGCATACCATTTATATATATGGCAGGTTGCGAAAGATATAAGTCTTTTTGGTTTAACAACGGGCGGCTTACACCCCTTATATATATATTTTGATGAACAGAACCGGGTTCACCGGTGACCTCTTGAACATATACCCCGGAAGCAGCTCCTTTTACCATTTGTGCAATTGTAATATTTGGAACAGACTGAATTAATTTAGTATTGATGGTGTCGTAAGAAAATTTAAAAGAAGCAGGATTTACATTATAATAGACGATAGTATCTACTTCCTCAACATTGGCTGTCTCCCCGGGTATGGTATCAGTAATCGCAGTAGAGTTTGCTATATACAGCCACTTTGTATTTAAGCCGGTAAAGCTTTTAGCAGTTGTTTCCTCTGAAGCTATTATAGCTTTATCAATAGCCAGGCAAGACCATACAAGCAGTAATCTAAATAATAATCGTCTCATTTTATAAAAGCAATGTTTTTTAATGGTCTATAATCATCAGTTTCAGGGCATCGATAAAATCGAATCCTGATGCATAGAAGCATCGGATACTTTCTTCCTCACAGTATACCTTAATTATCAGCAGTCTTAAACTGTTAGTTGTTGCAATTCCAATTTCTCATACTTTTTCATCTGGCAAAAAATATCAAAAGCATCATAAATAGATTACTACGAAAAACCCCAAAGCAATCTATTATCATCAGTTCAGAACATGTAAGGGCCGGCTATAAATGGCTTTCAATGTTCTGTTGGTGAATATAGAATGGGTATAAAAAAATGGCAGGGTGAAATCTTAAATAAAATAGGGGTTATTCTAACAAGAATCATAATACGTTGACAATCAATTATTGTTATTATACAATAAATGGTTTTGATTTATCATTATGCTTGTAAATCACTAACATTTTGTAGCTTTCGGCTCAGACATGTATAATGCCCTTCATAAACTACTGTTTTTATCTACTTGCATATTAGGCTTGGTAGCAACAGCTTCCAAGGCTAAGAGTCAAAAGATTTCTTTTAACAGCTGGACAACCGAGTCTGGCTTATCACAAAACACGGTTTATTCCATTTGCGAAGACAAGTATGGTTATATATGGATAGGTACAAGAAATGGCCTAAATCGATTTGATGGGAAGGACTTTAAGCTATATCATCCCCCAACAATAGATAAATCTGTAACAGGCGAAAATGATATTACTGCGTTGCAAACAGATAAGGACGACTTGCTCTGGATAGGCATGAACAATGGATTAGTTGCTTATGATTTCAACAAGCATACCTATTTTCAGGTTAAATTAGATAGCGATATTTATAAATTCAGCACAAATGCAATTTACCGGGATGATGCATCAAATGTGTGGCTGGCAACAAACAAAGGTATTTTTTACTCAAAAAAGAAATCCTTTTGTATTTGAAAAATTTGGCCGGTATGACAGTCTGGCTATTCAAAATAAAAATCTGCGATGTATTGTAAGGGAAAAGAATGGAACGATTTGGATAGGATCCAATATCGGGTTGACCAGAATTGAAACTGTAAATGGCCAACGGGAGTACAAGACTTTTAAAAATAATGAGCAGGATCAGACAAGCATAAGTAGCAATGTTGTTACAGCTATTAATATCGATAAGTTTGGCAACCTTTGGGTAGGTACTCAAAGCAAGGGGCTCAATCTTTTTAATAGGAATACAGAGCGTTTTGTAAGATTCAATAAAAATTCAACTAATCTTTCCCTTGTAAATGATAATATCAGAACGATAAAATCTGACTCTGCCGGTAATGTTTGGATAGGAACTCAGGAAGGTATCTCCAAGCTTAACTGGCAGGAAAAAGTAATAGAAAATTATCAGAACAATCCCAAAAATAAGCATAGCCTAAGTCAAAATTCTGTACATAGTATTTTTATTGATAAAAATAATTATGTATGGGTGGGTACTTTTTTGGCGGCATTAATTTGGTAAACCCATTTCCCTCCGAATTTCAGGTGTGGCAAAATAATGGAACTTCATCCGGGTTGAGCAACAATGTTGTGAGTTCCGTTATTTCCGATAATGTCGGTAATTTATGGATCGGCACTGAAGGCGGTGGGCTTAATTACTATGATCGCAAGTCTAAAAATTTTACTTACTATACTCGCCAGCCCGATGGACTTGGTTCTAATCTGATCAAAACAATTTTCAGAGATAAAGATGGTAATATTTGGGTGGGCACACACGCTGGTGGACTAAATCTTTACCGCAATGGCGGATTTATAAAATATTTTTATCATCCCGAAAGTGCTGCATTCTTAAATTCTGAAATATCAACAATTGCTGAAGATAGCAGCCAGCGTTTATGGTTAGGAATTCAGGGAGGAATACAGGATCTGAAGATCTATAAGCGCTCAGGTATAAACCTTACCGATATTAGCGAAGAATATAACAGGAAGGCACTTGCGGGTAGAAATATTAAAAGAATATTCCCTGATTCAAAAGGGAATATTTGGATTACGACATCTGACGGACTTTTCGTTGTAAGAAGCGATCATAAAATCATTGAGTCCCTTGTTTGTTCAATGCTTAACACACCCTCAAAAATCTCACATGTTACCAGTATTTCGGAAGATAAGAATGGAAATATTTGGCTTGGGATAGAAAACGGAGGACTAAAAAATACAATCCTGCAACTCAATATATGTACGCTTATTCCTTTAAAAAGGCAGGTCCGGAATATGATGTATTGGGTATATTGGAAGATCGAAAAGGATATATATGGTTAAGCACAGCCAGTGGTTTAATAAAATTTGACCCCCTGTCCCGCTCTTTTCAAACTTATACCAAAGCAGATGGTCTTCCCTCTAATACTTTTAATTACAACGCTTATTTTAAAGACAATAACGGGCGCTTTTATTTCGGTGGTTATAATGGTCTTGTAAGTTTTGATCCATCTTCTTTCTTGTCGAATACCACAGACGTGCCAATTGTCTTTACGAGTTTAAAAACAATGAATCATTCAGACGACATTAGTATAAATGCATCTGAAGCACTCGAACTTAATTATAACCAAAACGTTTTTACTATAGAATTTGCTTTACTTAATTATATAAAACCCGAGAAAAATACTTACGCTTATATTCTCAAAGGATTTGATAAACAGTGGAACACGACAGACAAGCCGGCCGCTACATATATGAACTTAAAGCCGGGCCATTATACTTTGGTAGTAAAAGGTGCCAATAATGATGGTAAATGGGGCGCCACCAAACAGCTATCAATTGTGATACACCCGCCGTTCTGGCGAACTTGGTGGGCATATTTGATATATGTACTTATTGGAACGACCGTTTTGTTTTTTATTATCCGCTTCTTCTACCTGAAAGAATTGTTAAAAAAGAAGATATCCTGCATCAAAACAAACTTGATTTTTTTACCAACGTAACGCATGAGATAAGAACACATCTTACATTAATATTGTCTCCTGTTGATAAAATGATGAACGATAGGGCAAATGACAGCTATTTACAGCAGCAGTTTCAAAATATCAAGAAAAATGCAAACAACTTACTTCGACTTTCCGAAGAATTAATGGATTTTAGAAAAGTGGAGACAGAACATTTAATGTTGCATGTTGCACCATACGATATAGTAAGTTTTATTAAAGAAATCTATGAACATTTCACAGAGCTATCGCTGGCCCGCAACATTCATATTTCTTTCACTCATGACACATCGTGGCAACAATTATATTTTGACAAAGAGCAGCTTGAAAAAGTGTTTTTCAATCTTATTGGCAATGCATTCAAGTTTACGCCTGATGGTGGCAAAATACAAGTGCATATTGAAAATGGCGATGATGATGTGAAAGTTTCAGTCATCGACAACGGGCGCGGCATTGCGCCAGAATATAAGGACAAGCTTTTTAATAATTTTTTCCAGATAGATGATAGCGGTCACCAAAATAAAGGTTATGGTATAGGATTAGCCTTGTCCAGTAAAATCGCAACCCTGCATAGCGCAAAGATTGAGGTGGATAGCCGGATCGTTGATGAGCAAATACAAGAACGTAAAACAACGTTTGCCGTTTTACTAAAAAAAGGAGCTACACATTTCAATAAACAACCAGGCTACATTAAACCAAAGATTACAGTCGACATAAACAAAACCGAAGAATTACATTCGTTGGACGCTTTGTTTGCAACAGAGCCTAATGTTGTCGAAACCTATATGAAAGAACGGGATCTTTCTATATTATTAGTAGATGACAATCCGGAGATAAGAAGGACGATTCAGGAAATATTATCCGACAAGTATAATGTTATACTACAGGAAGATGCCTCAAATGGTTGGGAATATGCAACTGAACACATACCCGACCTGATCATTAGTGATGTAATGATGCCGCTAGAAGACGGATTGAGTTTTTGCAATCGACTGAAGTCTGACTTACGCACTTGCCATATTCCGGTAATACTTCTTACTGCCAAAACTACTCAACAGGATCATATTAAAGGATTAGACAAAGGAGCAGATATATATCTTACAAAACCATTTAACAGGCGTGTGCTTGAATTAAACGTAAGGAATCTGCTGGCGACGAGAGAAAGAATAAGAGAAAATGTAAAGCACTACATTCAGGAAGGCATGTTGCAAACCCCAATAGTGGCGGAGGAACAGCTTCCTGTTGCTAATGAGCTTGACAACGAATTTTTAACGGATATTATAAATATAATTGAAAAATACCTGGATGATACTGCCTTTAATGTATCAATTCTCGCACAAAAGATAGGCATGAGCGTACCCGTTCTTTACAGGAAAACAAAAGCTGTTACCAATCTTTCCGTTAATGACTTCATTAAATCTGTAAAACTTCAGAAAGCGGCAGAATTATTACTGCAAAAAGAACTTGCTGTGTATGAAGTTTGTTATGCTGTCGGTTATCAGGACAGAAAACATTTTAGTTTAGAATTTAAGAAGAAATTTGGAAAAACTCCTAAACAATATGCAATGTCTGAATCATAACAACTGATTATAATGTCTGCTATCCGAAAAAGGATGTTGTAATAGTGAATGGCTGACTGGGATGAACTAATCGTTCATATCCACAACATTTTATGAAGGACAAATTAATTGGTTAGAAACGTATCGGAATAAGGAAAAATCACACCCTTACCTTGTCAAAGGTAACAACCGAAAAAAAGCGATACATTTTTTGACAGATGAAAAACAGAAAAGGCTGTAAGTCAATTACTTACAACCTTTAATACGTGCCGAGACTGGATTCGAACCAGCACACCTTGCGGCGCCGCCACCTGAAGACGGTGCGTCTACCAATTTCGCCACCCGGGCATACACTCTTTAATTTGGGTGGCAAAACTAATAAAAAACATGTTACAAATGCAGATTAAGCTTGCGGATTTTGAAACTTATTAAAGTCATCACCCGTTCCTGCCGGACGCATCATTAATGCCTGAAATTGTTTCATACTTTTGTCCATCCCTTCAGTGCTTCCATCAAGAAAAATGACATTGCCTTTACCATATTCGGCAAAGTTTTTAATGGCTTCTGTCCACATACTAAATAAAATAAAATTGGTATCCAAATTGGCTTGCTTTAACTCTGAAGCGGCAGATGATATACCTTTTGCTACTTCTTCTCTAAACAAAGCAACACCCTGGCCACGAAGTTTAGCCGCCTCTCTTTCTGCTTCAGCGCTTATCTTAATAGCATTACCTTCTGCTTCTGCCGATTTTGTTTTTGTGATCAATAATGCCTGGCCTTCATTTTCTGCAGCAGCTTTCAGATTATTACTTGCTACAACTTTACTCATGGAATCAAGAATCATTTTATCAAAAGTGATATCGTTGATTTGTAGGTCTTGTAGATGAAAACCCCACTCCTCCAATGTTTGATCAATTTCTACTTTAACATACTGAACGATTTCGCGGCGTAAACCCAATACTTCTGCTTGCTTTTTAGTAGCAACAAAAGAACGTACATTTCCTTCAATGGTTTTTATCAATGCCTGCATCAAATCTCTGTCACTAATAAATTTAAATGCCACTTTTTTTATCGTTTCCTCATCTGCATTTTGTACTGCGTACAATAGCATGGCTTTAAAATAAACATTCGCCTGATCCTGCGTTACAGCCTGGAACTCTAATTCAACCGAACGGTTTTGTGTTGACACTCTTTTGAAAAGCTGTTCAATTAAGGGGATTTTAAATCGCAGTCCAGGCGAGGCAATGCGCTGATATTTTCCAAACATGGTAATTACACCAATGTATCCCTGGTTAATGGTGAATAAACCGCTAAATACAATGATCAGGATTATTACAACCCACCAGTAATTTAAAAATTCCATAAAGCGTTTTAATTTTTCTTAAAAATAGGAATAAAAAAGATGATTTTGAAAATCTATTAAACCTTCTATTTCTTTAAAACCCGAAAGGTTTATCGTTGTTTATGTAGGATGCTATATGCACCACAAAAAAGTGAGTGACACAACAAAGCTGAGATATGTTCTTTGGTGGCGCAACAAAAAAACTCAACTTTTCTCTTCCCAAACCTGCACCAAATTGATCAATACTTCAACAGATTTTTGCATATCCTGAACACTGACATATTCATGTTTACCATGAAATGCCATTTCACCTGTAAATATATCAGGGCAAGGCAATCCCATAAAGGAAAGGCGCGAACCATCCGTGCCGCCACGGGCACTATCTTGTTTAAATATAACATCGGCGCGGTTCATAGCTTCTTTTACATATTCGCCGATTTGCGGATGTTCCTTCAATACTTCTTTCATATTGCGGTATTGCTCCTTGCTTTCGAAAGCGTATGACGAACCTTCATACCGGTAGCCTGTTTGGCAAACTGTTCAAGCCGCTTTTCATGCAACGTTAACGCTGATGTATCAAAGTCGCGTATTATAAAATGCACAGTTGCTTTTTCAACCGTTCCTTCCATTTGAACAGGATGTACAAAGCCTTCGCGGTCTTCAGTAGTTTCAGGACTAAAACAATCTTTGGGTAGCAAGTCAAGAAATGTTCCAGCCACTTTTAAAGCGTTAACCAGCTTTCCTTTTGCATATCCAGGATGAGCGCTAATGCCATGAAACGTAACAGTAACACCATTAGCGCTAAATGTTTCATCAGTATAAGCTCCTCTTTTACCACCATCAAGAGTAAAGCCAAAGTCAGCGCCGAGTTTTTTTATATCAACGTTATCTACTCCGCGGCCAATCTCTTCATCGGGCGTAAATAAAATTTTAATGTTGCCATGTTTTATATTAGGATGCTTTATCAAATAGTTAGCAAAGTCCATTATAATAGCAACACCGGCTTTATCATCTGCTCCTAACAAAGTAGTGCCAGATGCGGTGATAATATCGTCTCCAATTTTCTTTTTTAAATATGAATGCTGACGCACCGAAATGACCTGCGTCGGATCATCAGGCAACACTATATCTTTTCCATCAAAATTTTCGTGAACCATAGGTTTTACGCCAGTTCCGGAACAATCAGATGAAGTATCGACATGGCTGCAAAAACATATTACAGGTACTTCTTTATCTGAGGTGGCGGGAATGGTAGCATATACATAACCATGATCATCCAGATGAGCATCAGAAATACCCATTTCGTTTAATTCTTCTACCAGCAAACGGCTTAAATTTTTTTGTTTTTCGGTAGATGGAAAACTGGTGGAATGAGGGTCGCTTTGCGTATCGATCGTAACATATTTCAGAAAACGTTTAGCAACACTAAAATCATAATCACTGATCATTCAAAAATAGTTTTTAAGTTGTTTGGTACATTTCGGGTTCATGCAAATTTAAGGCGCGGCAGCGATACTATCTCAAACATTGTGAACATAAAAAAACCCCGAAAAATGATTTAACATACTTCGAGGTTTTACCATAATTTATTTCAAATTAAGGAGTTATTATTAAGGGGCTACCGCCTTCAATACTTACTAACTCCAGATCAAAAATCAGATCTTTACCTGCAAGAGGATGATTGCCATCAAGTGTTACCGAGTCTTCTTTAATTTCAACTACGACAACCTGAAACTGTTGTCCACTCGGATCGCTCATTACCAGCGGCATTCCTACTTCCAGCTGCATATCTTCAGGGAAACGGTCTTTAGGCATATCAATCAGCATTTCCGGATTTTGAGGTCCGTAAGCTTCTTCAACCGGAATGTTAACAGTTTTCTTTTCGCCAACAGCCATGCCGGTAACACCATCATCAAAACCTTTGATAACCATGCCGCTTCCCACCTCAAACTCAAGCGGGTCGCGCCCTTCAGAACTATCAAACGTTTCGCCTGTAGTAAGCTTTCCATGATAATGTACTTTTACCTTATCGCCTTTTTTTACTTGCATTGCTTTCAAATTTGTTTTTAGTAATTCTTTTATGATACCAACTTATGAATATTATTGATCAGTCTTGCGTCGCACTCTTCAACTGTTGTGCATTGCTCAACCAGCTCATTCAACAAAAGTCAGTACACATATATATACACAGTCGAAGGTAGCCTTTTTTAACTTTCAGCCTAATTTTTCTCGAAAAAGCATGCGATATTCGCGCATATGAGTGATGCTAATTACAAGAATTTAAGAATTATATATATGGGGACTCCAGAGTTTGCTGTTACAAGCCTGGATGCACTGGTGAATGCCGGTTGCAATATAGTTGCCGTAATTACAGCCCCTGATAAACCTGCAGGCCGCGGTATGGAATTGCAGCAAAGCGCTGTTAAAAAATATGCTGTAAGCAAAAATCTTTCGGTATTGCAACCAGAAAAACTTAAAAACCCGGATTTTATAAATCAGTTAAAGGAATTAAACGCTGACCTGCAAATATGCGTTGCGTTCAGGATGCTGCCTGAAATGGTATGGAATATGCCACCAATGGGAACCATTAATTTGCACGGATCTTTGCTACCACGATACCGCGGCGCGGCCCCGATCAACTGGGCAGTAATTAACGGCGAAAAAGAGACCGGAGTAACAACTTTCAAATTGAAACACGAAATAGATACAGGTGATATTCTTCTACAGGAAAGTTTCCCCATTTCCGAGGATGACACGGCAGGAACGGTTCATGATAAAATGATGCATATTGGTGCGGCTTTATTGGTTGAAACAGTAAAAGGCTTAGCAAGCAACAGTCTTAAAGAAATGCCCCAGTTAATTTCAACTAATGAAACAATACACCATGCGCCGAAAATATTTACAGAGACTTGTATCGTTAACGCAAATAAGCCTGTTGAAGAAGTGTATAACCTGATACGCGGTCTTTCGCCCTACCCTACAGCGTTTACTTTTCTGAACGGGAAAAAATTAAAAATATACAGCTCAACAAAAATCAATGAACAGCCAAGAGTTGAACCTGGCGAATTTGAGACGGATCAAAAAACATACCTCCGATTGGCTTGTACTGATGGATATTTGCAATTGACCGATATTCAGCTCGAAGGAAAAAAGAGAATGAATGTTGAAGACTTTTTGAGAGGGTACCGGTTTTGATTAAGTTCGCTTACATTATTGATTCGTAAAGTTTCTTAGGTCTTTATTTGCACCATAAATAACCAAAATATCATTTTCTTCGAGAACTGTATCCGGAGAGGCAACTCCTTGTACTTTGTTTTCTTTATAGGGTTTTCCAAAAACATTTTTGACTTCACTTTTTCTTATGGTAGTTAGTGCTAAAACATTGTAACGTCTTCTCAACTGTATGTCCCGTATAGTTTTGCCAGTGTATTTTTGGGGAACTTTTATTTCTATAACGCTAAAATCACCACTCAACTCAAATGAATCCACAACATCAGTCAGGCATAATTTTTTTGCCCAACGCTCTGCGGTCTCTTCTTCAGGATGAACAATCTCATCAACGCCAATGGCCATCAGCACTTTTTCGTGTAATGCATCAACAGCCCTGCTAATTAAACGTTTAACCTGTAAATTTTTAAATAATGCAGTAGCCATTACATTAGCTCCCTGGTTTTCACCTATAGCAATAATCACTACATCAGTTTCTTTAAGTGGCAAGCCTGAAACTGTATATTCATCTGTGGCATCCATACAAATAGTATGCGATATTTTTTCTTTGAATAAATCTACCTTATTCATGTTATTGTCAAGGCCTATAACTTCATACCCTTGTGCAGTTAATTTCTCTGCTAAAGACGCTCCAAAACTTCCCAGTCCAACAATTATATATTTCATGTGTTTATAATTTATTTTGATGGTCACATGAAACTTGCCAAAACCCATCATTCATCTTCATAGCTCGTTCCATCTGTGTATTTAATTTATCGTAATTTCTTCGCTTGGGTAGCGGTAATTTTTATGTTTTATTTTTTTGAATATGGCCACAATAATTGAAAGCATACTTACTCTGCCCACAAACATTACAACTATTACTACAAGTTTACTTGCAGTACTTAAACTTCCTGTAATACCTAAGCTTAAGCCTACTGTACTGTAAGCGGAAAAACATTCAAAAGCGATATTTAACAGCCCCTTTTCCGGGTCAAAAATGGTGATAAGTATCACCCCAAATCCGATAATAATTAAGGATAATGCAATGGTTGCAAATGCTCTTTTTACTGAAATATCGGCAATTTCTCTTCTGAAAATTTCTATGCGTTGTTTGCCTTTTGCTAAACTTAAAATATTTAAAGTTGCAATGGCAAAAGTACTGGTTTTTATACCGCCGCCTGTTGAGGCTGGGGATGCGCCAATCCACATTAATAAAAAGGTTATCATTATTGTTGGAAAGGCCAATGCAGTCATATCTACCGAGTTAAAACCAGCGGTTCTGGGTGTTGCCGCCCCAAATAAGGCATTTACCAATTTTCCGTATAAAGAGTGTTCGGCAAGTGTATTATTGTATTCTAAAATTAAAAAGAATACAAAAGCTGTTGCTGTTAGCGATAAGGTAGTAACAAGAGTAATTCGGCTGTTAATATTAAGCATCCATGGTTTATGATTTTTTATTTTTGAATTAAACCGCAGAAAGTATAAAACTTTATGTTTTAAATAACTGGTAATATTAACTACAATGGGAAAGCCTAAACCACCCAACACAAATGTTGCAACGATGATGAGCTGTAAAGTATAATTAAAACGAAATCCGGTTTCGTAAATGCTTTGGCTTAATGTAGAAAACCCGGCATTACAATACGCTGAAACAGCATGAAATATCGAAAAAAAGCTTTATCGGCAAAATTATTGATCAATGATTGATCTAATGAAAAGAAGATAAACATCGCCGCAGTTAACTCAACAGTTGCCGTAATAACAATGATGTTTTTTAATGTATTGAAGACATCCCCGATTTTTTGAGAGTTGGTCATTTCAGTTAGTGTTAACTGATTTTCGTAAGTGCTTCCACCTTTAAAAAAATAGCTGAAATAACTGGCAAATGTTAAAATGCCCAACCCGCCTACCTGAATCAAAAACAGAATAATTGATTGACCAAAAATCGTAAAATAGGTACTTGTATCTACTGTAATTAAACCTGTAACACAAACTGCACTTGTAGAAGTAAACAAGGCATCAATAAATGTAATACCGGTGTGAGTAGCTTTGGGCAGCATCAATAATATAGCTCCTAAAAAAATAATGGTTAAGAAACTTAAAATGAATAATTGCGCCGGGTTAAAATAAGTTCTGCTAAGGTTTAACTTTTGTTCTGAAAGCTCTCTAATAAACGACATTACAACTGCTAAAATTACCCAAAGGGGATTTTCTAAAATTAGATCTGTTGTAAAAGCCTCTCCTACAAAAAGGTACATATAAAAAACGTACAGCGTATAAACAACAGAAATAACATCAAAAACAGCTACTTTTCGTTTAAGTAAAATTGGGTGTTCAAAATACCTTGCAAAGGTTGATAGCAAACCCAAAGCGATGACAACAAAATAAAAAGCATCAATGATTTGTTGAGCCAAAATTTTTAACGAAAAACCAAAGTCGAAAATAAAGGCAACCATTCCTATAACGCTCGCCCAAAATGCAGTTCTATATAATTTCTTTAAAATCATATTAATTTAAGATCTCTTAAAACTTATATATTGATTTTTTTATTTAACAAGGAAGACACTATTTCACGCTTAGCCTTCATAGTCATTTCGCTTAAGGTGAATGAATGCAGTTCCATTTCTATTAACAGGAAAAATAGGATAAATAATTTTCTCATCTTTTGTTTTGATTAACAGGTGTTTTTCGGCTAATGAACTAAGCAATCAGTATTTTTAATGCTAAAATTTTAAGGAGTGCGTGAGGACACCACCTTGGCAAGAGCTCAAAAAATTTAACCAATTTCTTTTTTGCTTAAACGGGAATTTAATGAGTTCAAGAATATATTATCAACGGCTGCCGAATCCTTATCACAATTCAGAGCATATAGGGTTAACTAAAAATTAATCCTTTTCTGCAATCAGTTTATTGATCATTACAATTTGTCCTAAGTGATAATAACTGTGCTCAATAACGCCTTCGATATTTAAAAAGCTGCCGTACTTTTCGTCAATAAAAGGCTCATCAAATTTGGAATCATCCATTTGTTCAACTTCAGTAACAAACTTTTCTGCATTCTTCAGAAAATCATTCATCAGCTTTTGCCAGTCATCTTCTGAGTTCAGCGGAGGTAAATAAAAACTGAATTTATCGCTGATTTCAAGCTTTCCTGTAGCAAAAGCGTTTAAAATGCCCTGCAAATAATAATTGATATGAAATGTAAGTTTGGCAATAGTGTTCAGACCGTCAACCTGAAAAACAGCCTGCTTCCAATTTGTATTTAACAGTTGCTCCCGATAATTTGTATTCGCAATCCAGCGTCCATCCAGTAATACTTCGCGAAGCCGGTTAGCAATAAATGTATTTCTGTTCATACAACTTTATTAAATGAACACCGCATTAAAAACATTGATTACCTCGCCGTTATGTCTACGATACTTTTTCTCCAACTCTGTCAGGCTGAGTTTGTCGAAGCACGTTCAATGCCCTTCGTCAGGCTTAGGGTGACAATCGACAAAATATTTTATGACAAGATATTAATACGTAACGGCCAGGTTAAATTTATCTGTATTTTCTGTTTGAAGTTTTTTGGCTGCAGCTTCGCTAATGCGAACATCAAAACCGTCGCTATATTGTACACCCTTCATTTTTCCCAATACTTTTGCATAGACTATTTTATTATTGGAAGGATTTGAGAGCTTAACTAATGTGCCCGGAGCAACATCATCCATTAATAGCATAATATTTTCCGTCGCTCCATCCCCTGTCGGTTTTAAAGATTCCTGACGCAAATGTTTTTTGAGAAGTAAAATTGGGATTTACTAACTTCTCATAATCGGTTTTAAAATATCCTGTTTCGTCAACGATAGAAGTTGCACCTGATTCATCAGTATTCTTGGCAGTAATTTTTTCCGAAACTGATGCTTCAGCTTTTTGATCCTCCTCTTTTTTGTTGCTTCAGCCAGCGCTTTCTCACTAGCGGCGGCTTCTTCAGCAATCCTTTTTGCATCCTCTGCTTGCGACTGGGCTAGTTTTTCAGCTTCTACAGAAGCTAAAGATGGTTTGCCATCCAGTGATAAGAAGCGGGTAGCAATAAATCCATTAGTTCCGTCACCCATCCTGATTTCAGACCATTCATTGTCCACTTTCTTAACATACGTTAAAACTTCATCCTGTTGAGCAATACCAACTACATCTTGCTCTGTGGAAGGGCCTTTGCGAACATTGATATTTGTTCCATAAACTTTGGCTGTTTTTACCTCTGCGGTACGTGCTGGCTTGACAGTTGCTTTTTGATCTCCACTTTGTAAAAACTGTGCGGCAATAAAACCCTCTGTACCATCTTTGGTTCGGATCGACGTCCACTCACTATTTATATTCTTTATAACACTTACAACATCATCCTGTTGCCCGATAGCCACAACTTCCTGATCTGTAGATGGTCCCTTACGTATGTTGATATTTGTTCCCGAAATGACAGCAGTTTTTAAAGCCTCTTCTTTTTCGCCTCAGCTTTTTTGCTTCCCGCTTGTACAAATTGAGAAGCAATGTAACCTTCTACACCATCCTTGGTTCGGATTGATGTCCATTCGCTATTTACTTTTTTAACAATATCCACAACATCGTTTTCCTGTACAATACCTACTACATCCTGATCGGTAGATGGCCCTTTACGAATATTGATATTGGTACCAGTTACAGTCGCTTGCTGATATTTGGTATTCTTTTTAGAATCCTTAGCTGGTTCCTTTTGCTGATCTTGTTTTGCAGTTATCTGTTCGGAAGATCCGATACCTTTTGGTAAATATCCAACTATGATCTCTTGTCCTCTTTTTACACTTTCGCCTTCTTTCAGGTTATTCCAGATCATAATATTCTTAACAGGCATTTTAGCAAATCGGATGCTAATGGAGTTAAGGTTTTCTTTGCCTTGTACAACATAATAAACAGGGGCACCTGTACCAAACCTGGTTTGCTCAAGAGATTTTAGGGGTATTTTTAGCTTTTGGCCAATATTAAGACCCGCATCTTTATCCAATTTATTTGCAGCTGCCAAATCACCGATGGTTACATTATATGATCTTGCAATTGAATATAAACCTTCTTTCGGTTGCACTGCATGCATCACAACAGCGCCTTTGCCCGATCTTTCTGCTACAATTTTCCCACCCTGAGCCATTGCCAATCCTGAAACGAAAACAATTCCTGCCAGTAAAATATATTTTTTCATATCTAAAAACAAATGCTGATTTATGCCTGCGAATTTACAATAAAGTTAATTGGCAGGTTCATTGTATTTACTAAAGATGTCTCAAAATTAAGCAAATAGCCATTTTCTGCATAACATAATAATAGATTCAGACTAGAGAATTTTTAACATGGTTCGTTTATGTAGGTTTGGCTATGTACCACAAGTGAAGAGTGCGACGCAAGATTGCTGAAATATGTTTACTGCTGATTTAATAAACAAATTGATTGAAGTTAAATCTCTCAGTTCTAAAGAATTGGTTTTGTGTTATGGATCAACGATAACCTTTTTTACCAAAAAACGTTATTAAATGTAGTCTATTAATAAATAATTACCTTTGCGCCGCTATGCAAATAGAAGTTTTAAAATCGAAGATCCATCGTGTTACCCTTACTGAGGCTAACCTGGATTATATGGGCAGCATTACAATAGATGAAGATCTGATGGATGCCGCTGGTTTAATTGAAAATGAAAAGGTTCAGGTTGTAAACGTTAATAACGGGGAGCGCCTTGAAACTTATGTAATTCGTGGTAAACGCGGAAGCGGAACTATTTGCCTGAACGGGCCAGCTGCACGTAAAGGAATGGCTGGCGATATTATCGTGATCATCGCTTATGCCATAATGGATTTTGAAGAGGCCAAAAAGCATCAGCCAAAGGTTATCTTTCCAAAGGCTGGCAATAAACTATAAACTATCTTCCCATTAATTGATGCCCAAAAAAGCAGCAACCATATTGCAGTACACCTTTTTTTGGGATTAGGCGTGTTTTTAATATGGTGGTCTTTGAAGGGCCTTACGCAAGATGACAAACTTCACATTTCTTCTGCTTTGTCAAAAGGTAGGTTCTGGCTTGTATTTCCTGGCATAATAGTGTTATTGTTCAGTCATTGGGTTCGTGCTTTAAGATGGCGGCTGATTATAGAACCACTGGGATACAAGCCTTCTAAACTCAACACCTTTTTTGCGGTTATGATCGGATACCTGGCTAACCAGGCCGTACCAAGATTAGGGGAAGTATTAAAGTGCAGCACACTTACACGCTATGAAAAAATACCGCTGGATAAATTAGTAGGTACAGTTATACTGGAAAGATTGGTAGATGTTATTTGCCTTTTCCTGCTGTTTTGCATAGCACTTATATCACAACCTGATCTGTATCAAAACATACTAACTACTTTTTTCCTGCGCGATCAACTGGCGAACCTTCGAATTTATTACTGTATGCTTCGCTATCAATAATCGCAATTTTTGTCGTAATTCTTCTTTGGATGTTCATCACCAAAAGAAAATGGTCTGACCTTGTGGCTTTGTTTAAAAAGATCGCATTACATATCTGGCAGGGATTTATTTCAATCAAGTCTTTAAAAAGACCCTGGACTTTTATTTTTTATAGTATTGCTATTTGGTTCTTATATGCATTAAGTGTTTATACAGGATTTTTAATGTTAGAAGAATCAGCCGGTTACGGATTTGCAGAAGCGATTACTGTTTTATGTGCAGGTAGTCTGGGTATGATCGCAACACCAGGCGGCGTTGGAGCTTATGCTTTTTTAGTGCAAAAAACAATGAGCCTTTATCATTTGAACGCTGGTGTTGGACTGGCGCTTGGCTGGCTACTTTGGATCTTACAAGTAATAGTTATTTTAATTGTAGGTGGCATTAGTTTGCTAGCATTGCCTTTTTATAATAAAAATAGAAGTAAATAAAGTCAGCTTTTTAGGCTTGGCTAAAGGCCGTAGGCCTGTTCAGATATTGTAACTTCGGAATTGATTCCGAAGAAAACCGCGGTCAAAACAATGAGTGCCTTAGGCACGATACATTTTATGAGCCGAGCCTACAGCTCTCATTTCAGTTGCACCTTTATGCCAACGAACTGAAGTTCATTGTTACAAAATCGAATCTACGCTTCTTATTAGTATTGAACCTCAACTATACAAACATCATAGTGAATAATGCAACCAAGACCTTCGAGGTTTTAAAAACCTTGAAGGTCTTGGCCTAACATCAATCATGAAAAACAATTTTCGTATTTCCTATCCAAAAATAATCGCCGTCTTTTAGGTTTACTTTTACGTGCGGTAACAAGCGCTGCGTATTTTTATCTGTGTTGTAAAAAGTTCCGTTCTTGCTGGGTGCAGCATCGCCAAGCTGATATAAATACCTTCCATCTTCCAATTTCTTTCTTGTGATCTGGCAATGATTTTTAGAAATAAATTTATCTGCGGTAACAATAGCAAAATCTGCAACCGATAAACCGCCGGCCTCGCTTTGGCGGCCAATTACCGTAATATCTTTTTCAAAAGCGAATTGCTGTGCTTCCGTTAAAAAATTAGGCACCACTTCCAAATGAGCGCCAAATGATACGTCGTTAGCACCCGCCAGCGGATCAATATCAATTACTTGAAATTCGCTCTCTTTAATATCTGGTATTTCAATATTCCCTTCAACACCATCGTAATAAAACTGGCTCAACTCACGACCCGTTTTAAAACGGTTTTGCGGATTTTTTCAAGGCATTTTTGGACCAGCATTTCCAGCCATTCCGGAATATCGCATTCCGTTTCTTCACTAAGTGATTGTGCGTTTAGTATGTCTATCCTTTTTTACACATATCAGGAATAGCAGCAGTTTTATGCTTCTCCTCCAGCGCTATCATTTCTTCTGTCGTTTTATAATCCTTCACGGGAAAAGGAACGCTTCCTGTTAACAATTCATAAATAACAATTCCTAAACTATAAATATCCGAAGGCGCATCGATCATTGTACCGCTCCATTTTTCAGGAGATTTATATTCCGCCATTCCCTCTTCTTTTCTGCTGTGGCGAACTGCATCGGGATCAGAAAAAGACAAGCCAAAATCGATCAGCACATAGCGATTGCTGCCGTCTTCATTCTTCGAGCGGATAATATTTTTAGGATTGATATCGTTATGAATTACTGCATTTCTCCTTCGCAAAACCGAATCGGCATGCTGCGCAAAATTGCCGGGTAAATAATAATGATGGCAATAATTTAAGGCCGCTGCAATTTGTTCAATAAGATCCAGCGTATCATCAACGGAAAAGAATTTTTCTTTTTTCAGGATCATCTCCAATGTGTCTCCATCAATAAACTCCATTTCCAAAGAAGGTTTATGATCCAGAATCAATTCTTCATAAACTTTTACAATATTCGGATGATCTAGCTTTTTGAGAATATCAACCTCCTCTTTAAAGTCACGGTACGCTTTCTCTTCTTCGTTTTCAATGGTAAGATCCAGTTGTTTTAAAGCAACAATATCTCCGTCTTCTTTTCTGCGAGCTTTAAAAACCGCCGAAAAGCCGCCGTGGCCAAGCACTTTCAATATATCGTAAGATGTAGCTAATTCGCTCATACTGCTTCTTTATCTAAAATAAAAAACTCCAACACAATCTTATCATTAAAGCAAATAGAATCCCCGTTTTTTAAAACATGCGGCACGGCTGATTGATTAAGGCTTACACCCGTGAAATCATTTTGGCCGGTATTGTAAATCTTTATTTTATGCGATGGATTATTTAAAAATCGTGAACGGTAAATTTTGAATGCGCCCAGCTCTTTGTCGAAAATAATGTTAGCATGTGAGCGGCTGATATAACTGTTGATCTTGTATTGCTCTTCATTTTTTTCTTCAATACCTACAAACGCAATATCGTTATGTATTTTAGGGCCGTTATCTATTTTCGGATCTTTGCATCTTCCAATAAAATAAGTTTTGCCGTTGGGTTCTAAAATATATTCCGGCTCCCATGTTATACCTTCTGTTGCCACAACGCGCGCTTTTATTTTACGTAAAGTTTCGCCGGGTATTAATACTTCTACACCAACACCGTCGATTATTTGCGTAACCTTATCCACCAAAGCCGATTCATGCAATACTTCAACTGATAGGTTTTCTTTAAAATTTATTCCTTTCGATTTTAGCGTACGTTTTATTTGCTTTATAAAATCGGCATCTTGTGTTAAAGCTTTTAATGCAACATTTTCCACCGAGCTATCTGCAAAACGCGAATGAAATGCCAGTCCGGAAACTATACTATTTCCATGACCCAACATCTTTATAGCATTTATAATAGCGCCAATTGCCACTTCTTTTAGCTCCTCAATGTTCTCTAATCCTGAAGCCTTGCTTTTTACAACATGCTTTTCCCTGCTCCCATCAGGTTCTTGTTTCGATGCCAACTTATCAATCGGCTCATCATCATCTGCATTAAGTTTGTCAGATAATTGTTGCATTTTCTTTTTTAACCAATTGTTCATCTGTATACATTTATTTTTTATTGGCCCAGCTTTCAATTATATAGCATCAAAATTGCGTCGCACTCTTGTGCTGCTGTATATAAATCAACCTATTTATTCGCTACCAACCGGAAGCTTCGCATCCGGCTATTTACATTCAGCTCCTTCGGAGCTGCGCTGGACATCCAAGATATTCTTTGCCATTGTCTGAAACATGATTTTTAGGATTATAAGATTACCTGGATTACTTTCCTTATCAACCGTTTTCTATCATCTATCAACTAAAAATATCCCGCCGCTTTCAACTGCTTCAACATATCAATGGCAAGTTGTTTTGCAAATTCTGAGTTTCCAATTTCTTCAATTCTAATTGCAAAAGCAATAGGCGCACCCAACCTGGGTGATGGCACATAAAAAGTGTACCACGCATCTGTAACACGTTTACGTATTGTCTTTCCATTTTGTTTGATCAATTTGTCTCTTTCCGGGCTACCCGTTTTTCCAAATACTTGTAAGCCGCTAGCTCCCGAAACTTTTGCAGACTGTTCCTTCATATAGCCAGACATTAATTCTGAAGCGCCAGCATATTTTGACAAGGCTAAAGCGGGTTCTTTTTGTGAAGGCTTATTCCATGCTTTAAACAAAAACCGGGAAGGTTGTAAGGAATCTTTGTTCGCAATGGCCCCGCTCATTTTTGCCAGGTGCAAAGGTGTGGCCATCAACTCTCCCTGACCCCACGCAATGTTGGAATAATTGGATTGAAACCTTCGTCGTGTGTTAATCAGACGCTTGTTTTTGGTAAAATAAATATTACGCCTAATGTCCAAAAATTCGTCCCATTCCTTAAAAAACTTATCACTATTATAATCTTCGGGCCTTTTAAAGTTATAGCCACCGCGGTTGATTATATTCATGCCTAACATATCGTACATCTGAAACAATGAAGATTGTAATTTTTTTCATTGATCAGTTTAATGAAATACACGTTGCTGGAGCGTACAATTGCCTTATGCATATCCACATTTTCGTTGGAAGGTTCATCCGCTCTTATCGCTTCAGCCGGGTACACAAAAAATTAAAGTTGGCCGCACCAAGTCCGTATTGATTGAACGCTGCATAAGCATCAATTATTTTCACTGTTGAACCTGGGCGTGAATTATAAGTTATTCCCAGATCCTGCGGTACTATCATCCTGTCATTAAATATTTGTTTATAAATATTCCTGTAATCATCGGGCTCAATGTTGCTGATCAGTTTCTGATCTTTATAGGACGGTGATGGATTTGATGCTGATGCCAACACATCGCCTGTTTTTGAATTAATGGCGATCACTGAAGTCCTGGAATCTTTATAAGGTTTTTGTGATTGAATAAGCGCATTGATCTTTTCATTCATCACAACATCTAATGACAACCAAATGTCCTTCTGTTTATTATTTTGCGAATCGATGAGTTGGCTGTTTTTACCCGCTTTTATAAAAGGCGATAGGGCGCTATAGTCGTAAAGCGTCAGTTCATTTTCTGTTGTTGTTTCTGGTAAAAATTTATTTTCTTTATATCGATCGGTAGTGCGTTCTGTAGTTGTATAAGAAACATCAAAGCCACGCAAAGCCGTGAAATGTCTAAACTCTGCTGCATAGCCCATATTTTCTTCTCGCGCAATTTCTTTATTATAATCACCCAGCCAAAACAACAGATCAGAGCCAAAAGGATAATAACGATCCTGCTCGCGAGACAATTGCTCTTTGTATAATGCAGCATTAGCGCCATAGTTCAGGAGTTTCGTTCTGTTTTTTTCAAACTCCTTTTTACTTGAAGTAGCAAGCAGTATTCCATTCTTATCATAAATATTTCCTGCTTTTATTTCACGCAGCATAACGCCAATGCGTGGATTGTAACTATATTGCCATGCGCCTCTTTTGTTCAGCACCAATGCGGGCTTTACAATATATTCATTTGATTTTGCCTGATACCAGATAAGGCTTCCGGTAAAAATCAATATCACTGTAAAGAAAGTAAGAATGGCGTATGTATTTACGTTGTCAAAATGTTTTTTACATACTCCATTTCTATAGAATCGCCTTTCTCATTGGACATAATCAACACAAAAAGAAAAGCGATCATTGTGAAAATAATACCAGCATTTCCTTTGCTTAAAAAGGGGACAGAAATACCAGTAAGTGGCAACAGGCCAAGTGTACCTGCTGTGATCAGCATAAACTGTATCATTGTAGCAATTGCTATACCTGCCATTACATAAAACATAAAGGGCTTTCCTGTTCGTCTTGCAGCCAATATACATCTATATACTAATAAGCCAAATGCAAAGAACAAAGTGATCAAAGTTAAAAGACCCAACTCTTCGCCAATACTTTGCAAGATCATATCTGTATGATGAGCAGGCATAACATCTGCCATTCCATTGCCAAGCCCCTGCCCCATAATGCCACCCGTATTTAACGACCACACACCCTGCGCCACCTGATCGCCACCCACCAATTTGTTTTCCCACATATTGTCAAACATTCCGTTTCTATCTGCAAGGCGTTGTGTAAAACTAAAAGGAAGTGTGGCAAATAAAATGAACGATGAAATAATGATGATGATAAAAAATACCGACTCATATTTCTTTTTAACAAAAGCATAAGCAAAGGTTGAAACACAAGATAAAAGAGCGATCCAAGGTAAATAATTATTTTCGGGTGTATTTAAAAACTTTCCTGTTATAAATAATAGTAATGCAAAAACAATTGCAGCAATGATCATTTCCAAAAACTCTTCTTTGGCAAAAGCATAGAAAAATAAAAAAGTTAAACAAAGTACAACTGCCGGGCCTAAATCGCCTAACATAGCATAGATAGTTAACAAGAAAATAAATAAAGCAAACATTAGCAGGTTATTCTTCGTTAACCAGCGGTTGTCTGGTATGTTCCTGAAATAGCCTGCATTTGCAGTAAAAAATGTTGCAAAGAAAACAACCATTAAATATTTGGAAAGTTCGCTTACCTGCAAACCAAAGAGATTAACTTTTACACCACTCCCTTCCGGGCCTGTGCCAAACATTGCCAGCAATAACATCAAACCAATGGATGCCAGCAACCAGGTGTAGCCACGTGGAGCTTTCAATTTATTGGTGAAGGGAAGCAGTTTATAAACCGGATCGAACCAGCCTGAATGATAAAATCTGTTAATAGGATTTTGTTTGAAGATAAAGATCAGTACAGAAAAAGCGAATAATACTATAGCGGCATATTTGGCCATTCCGGTTCCATATATTTCATCACGAAGCGGATCCTGAACACTATATAAAACCATTGTGCCAATGCCCGATATAAACATAATCAGTGGCAATATGAATTGATCGCTACGATAGTTTTTTAAATAAAGGGCAATATGTAATATCCAAAAACCAAGTACAAACAATACGATATAAGTCAGAAATTCTTTTTGAAACTCGTCAGGTGTTCTAACTGTAAAGATTTTGTCATTTTTAATTTGACGATATTCAACACGGTCTAGAATCCTTAACTGGTGAGGTTTCCCAATAAAATCAAAATTGCGGTTTGAGCCAATTTCAGCCAATCCTTTTGCCTGGCCAAAATTAAATCCGGGCTTTATAGCTTGCACGCTATAATTTCCTTTCGGATCTAAATCGGCAAATTCATAATCTCCATCTTCATCCGTTCTTGTATAAAATTCTGTGGCAATAGAAGTAGCATTGGCAGGCAGCGTGTCGAAATAAGCGTCAGGGAAAATACGTGTTAGCCGAATCAATACGCCTTCCTTATTTCCTTCATCATCTTTATAGCTGATATTCCCTTTAATACGTACACCGTTTTCTGACAAGCCTGTTTCTACTTCAGATGGATATTTTTGAGGGGATATTTTTTCCTCTTCGTACAACGCAGAATCTGAACCAAGATGAGCGAGTGAATTTATGAATCGCAGTTTCCCTGATTCGCTTCCTGTTTGTAAAAATGCCGTTGCATCCAGCAACAGAGGATCTTTATTTAGTGCGCCAAGATTGGGTAACCGCTTTTGTTCATCTACATTTTGTTTAATACTTTTTGTTATAAAGTTGATATAGTTTTCGTCAGTAAAATATCCGCCTTTTGTTAGTATTTTTTTACTGATTCTGATTGCAAAGGTGCTGAAAGATTGATGATGCTACCATTTGCATATCCTTTATCTGCATCGTCTAAATCGTCACTAATATGAGTGTAAAACATAGGCCATCACTGCGATAATAACCGTGATAAACGCCAATAGCAAACGCTCAATATTGCGGGAGTATAATTCTATTTTCTTTTTCTTCTGCATAAGTTTTTAAAATTCATCATCATTTATATAGCAGTCGGTTATATAAAAAACAAAGTAAAATATCATTGCGAGCGAAACGAAGTGAAGTCGAGCAATCTCTACGTGGTTAAGGAGATTCCTCCACTCACGGCTTTCTGCCGCTCGGTCGGAACGACGGCAACTCTGGAACGTTATCATATCATCAACCAATATACTCTGCTCAGTATGAAAATCTTTATAACTCACTTGTTGTAGTTAATGTAGGTTGAGATATAATCGGGACGATGAACCGAGCGTGGCAATACCGATGCCATATATTTATTGCCAAGCCCAAAAAACCCATTCTTCATTTTTTACTTTTAATAGCCTGTGTTTGTTCTGTTTCTTGCACTATCGCTAAAGATCGTGTCAGTAGCCTGTATCAACGAATCATTGTTTCGTAAACTGTCATAATAAGGAGTCGTGTCCCTTATGTAAATGGTATCAACGAGGTTTTCTTTTCCGAGGAAGATGTTTTTTGTTCCCACCCAATTTGCGAGGAACCCCGCCAGGAACACTGCCGGGATTAACCACAACCACTGTTTTTTTTTACGTGCAGGTTTTTTATCCATAATAGTTAATAGTTCTTCTTCTTCGTTGATAGGAACTTCGATCGTTTTCTTATAACTTCTTTTTTTGCAGGAGCTTTCGACACATAGCCCGCAAGCGCTACGGTTATATTATCTTTTCCACCCAGGTCGTTTGCGCCGTCAATGAGTAGTTGTACTTTTTCTTTCAGAGAAATATTTTGCGTAAGCACATTGCTGATGCCTTGTTTATTTAAAAGATCAGTAAGCCCATCGCTACAAAACAGTACGATATCTCCTGGCAAAAAACTATGTTCAAAAAAATCGAAATAGCCTTCGCTGTCATTGGCATCGATCATATATTCTCCAAGCATTTTGCTAATCTCATTTCGATTAGGATGATGCATAGCTTCTTCTTCTGTTAAGAAACCACGATCTTCTTTAAAACCAACAGCAGAGTGATCTTTTGTTATTTTGATCAGCTCATCATTTCTGAATATATAACCCCGGCTGTCGCCTACATGCGCCACATACATTAATTCTTTTTCTGCGTCCAATATGGCCAATGAAGCCACACAACTCATTCTCTGAAGATCCGCTTCGGAACGTTTTTGGTTGATCGCATTATTAGCGTTAATAAAAGCTTCTTTTAAAAGTTGCAGTGGCGCTCCAAAACTGAAATTTTGCAAATAGTTTTCGATAGTAGTTTTAGCAATAGCTGATGCTTCTTCTCCGCCATCATAGCCACCAACACCGTCGATTGCACCCACCAATGCTATTGTAGATTTGCTCCACAAACTTTGAAGCCATACAAAATTATCTTCGTTGTTATCACGCTTGCGGCCAATGTCCGTCTGCACGTGCGAAACAATTGTTCTGCTCATTTTTTTGTTTTTGTTTGCAGATAAAAAACCAACACGATAAATGCTATTAATAATATTTGAAGCTTATGCTTAAAAGTTGACAGTTGATAGTTTGCAGATGACAGACGATTTACTTCATGTTCGATTTCTCGTAGTAAGTAATTAGCCCATTTAAAATCTTCAAACACTCATCTATCATTGGTATCAACAGTTCAAAGTCCTTTTCAGACATAATATCAACCATTACGGCAATGTTCAAAAGCGTTTCAAGCTCATACATGGATGCTCTTGAAATATGCAAAAACTGTATTGTATCTTTTTTATAATTTCTTCCAATACCTTCTGCAATATTAGCAGGAATCGATATTGCAGCCCGTTTGGTTTGACTTGTTAATGCATACAACTCTTCCTTCGGATACTTCTTAGTAAGCAAATACACTTCTTTTACAAGGGACATGGATTTTTTCCACGACTCCAAGTTTTTATACGTTGTCATAGCTCAAGTTTGTTAGATTTTTAAATACCTCTTCAATATTCAACTAAGCTGTCTACCGTCATCTATCAACTGTCAACTAAACTTCCGCCTTAAAATCTATTTGAAAAACACCGCATACAATAGTGGACTCAATTTTAAGCGGATGCCACACCGGTGCTTCTCCCATTCTGCTCAGCTCCAGCTTTTGCTCGTTTACAAAAGCATCAGCAAACAATGCCACATAAAACATACGGGCTGCTTCTTCATATTTGATCATCACATGTTCTTTTTGCAGGCTTCCGCTGGGCTCATTTATGCAAAGCAAAGTTGTGGTGCTTGTAAGCCCTTCAACAGCCTTCGTTATTTTCAGCTGCTTTTCGCGCATGGGAAAGCTGTAACGTTGCTTATTGATCACAAATTGAATGGTGGCCAATTTGTCTTTCTTTGGGGTGACAGAGGTGTTTGAACCGCTGGTTGTTGAAGGTTCTGTTGCAAAAAGTTCTTTATTAAACTTCACCCTGAAATGCCCTTTAGATAAAATATCAATATTGGCAAATGTATTAGGGTTCAAATCATACTTAGAGTATTTGGAATGCTTGCTGCTTACCGATACTTTGATCTGCTCGCTCGATAACTCCATCCAGGATTTTTCTGAAGTAGGCGCACTTACAACCTGTACAGATCCGGGTTCTATGTCGTTATTATCAACGCCTTTTTCCGCCGGGCAATACTGAAAATCCCAGAAACTGCCAATAGGATCATAACGAGGATACTGACTTTTCCTTTCATTGATATGTTCATAAAACTCGTCAAGAATACCTTCTGTAATCCCCGCCAATCGAAGCTCTGCGTGATGATAATCTTCGGGACGCATTAATATAAGATAACTACAATCGTACATCATGCGTTTGTTAAAAGACTCTCTTTCTATCGTTTCTTTAAATGATTCTACCACCTGATTAACCAGCGTCTGATTGCTGAGCCTTCTATCCTCTTCTTCTTCGTCTGGTAATAACCACTTTTTATCTTACTTAGCATATTAGATATTAGTATTTAGATTTTAGTATTTGGACTTTGCAATTCTTATCAAAATTTCAATTCGTCACAACTTCTCAATCCTTCTTTCCACTATTCTTTCTATCTTATTATTTTCATCTATAACCATTGCTACATCTATATTGTAGGGAATCCAGTCATCCGTTTCATTTTGCTTTATTTTATACAACATTGTAAAATCTATATATAGTTTTCCGTTCTGATTGTGTGTAAAAACATAAGAATCATTACTGATATCGGCCTCAGTAAATTGCCATTTTCCGTGATATGATTCACATTCCTTTCTGATATTAGCTAAAGGCACATTAGATTTATTATAATACTGCGTTACAACATCATTAAAAAAAGCGGACAGATTAGTGCAACTTCCACGACTTCTGTAATAATTATTAATGAACTGTTTGGCTTCCTCTTCTCTTTGTTTTATATCTACACTCACAACAACCTGATCCAGGCTACCATTTTCACCATCGGTTGTTATTGTATCAGGTAGTGGAGGAATAGACGTATCAATTTCTGCTTTGAATACAGGCTTGTCTTCTTTTGGCCGAGTTGTGGTTTCCCTTTTCTTTGGTGCGGTTGTTTGTCTTTCATTATTCTTCAGATATCCGGCTATCTTATCTTTATTTAAGGCAAAAGCAATAAGCCCTAAAATAATCGCTACAGGAAATAAAATATAAAATGCACTGCGACCTTGACGCTTAGGCGGGTATTGATATTTCGTTTCCGGATTTGCTTCGTTCGCAACCGGGCTATATTTTTCAACAGGCGCAACCGGATTAACATAAATTGTATCACCAATAATATCAGCACTTGTATCATTAATTTTATGTAATTCGCTGCGTTGCTCAGCATTCTTATTAAAATATCCTGGTAATAGATCTCGCCATGGCTGTACTAAAGATGTGACATCAATATTCTTTCTTACAATACTCTCTTGTATTTCAAAATCGGAAATTTTAGAACTGTCGTATGGAGGCTTACCCGTTACCAAATGATAAAAGGTTACGGCCAATGAATAAGCATCAGTTTTATTAGTAAGATTCTTGACGTCGTAAACCTGTTCGGGACTCATGTACATCAATGTACCCATCCTGGAACCTGTTTGGGTAACGGTGATATTATCTTTGAGTTTGGCCACACCAAAATCAAGTAATTTTATTTTTCCTGTTTCGGTAACAAATAGATTGGCAGGCTTAATATCACGATGTATGATGTCTTTTCGATGTGTGTACTGAAGGGCATCAACAAGATCATTCCACCACTCAGCGAGTTGTTCATTGCTAAAGGTTTCTCCATTCTTCATTCTTTTATGAAGATCCTGTCCTTCCAGATATTCCATGATCATACAAGGACGATCATCTAAAGCACCATAATCCTGTATGTTACGAATGGCGTGATGGTTTAGGTGAACCATTAGTCTGGCTTCATTCTGAAACCGGGATACGATCTCCGGGTCATCACAGAACTTTTTAAGCAATACCTTAATAGCTGCCGGTTTTTGAAGGTAATTTTCAGCATACCATACCTCAGCCATGCCACCATCGCCCAACTTATATTTTAACACATATCCGTTTATGCTTGTATTCTCCATTCCATCAACCTTATATTATCATAAATATATTATCAATTTCGCGTTCTATCAGCTATTTTTAATACACATGTTTGCATTTAGTAACCGTTAAAAGTAAAAGAACCACCGCCATATTTTCTTAAAAAATATAAAAACCGGTGAACAGCAGGCTAGGTTCGGTAAAATAACATCGGGATGAAGTTAAATCATCTTTTTAAACAATTGAACCTTGATGTCAGTCATGTAGAAAAAGTGCATGGCGGCGACATTAACGAAACATATTGCCTTCATACAACTAAAGCTAAGTTCTTTCTTAAAATCAACATTGCTAAGCAGTACCCGGATATGTTTTTAAAAGAAGCAAACGGACTTGAAACACTCCGACAACACACACAGTTTCCAATACCGAAAGTATTGGATCATGGTACAATAAATAATTTGCAATATCTTTTATTAGAATGGGTAGACAAAGGCATACCAAGCACTGACACTCAATTCAAATTAGGCGCTGGTATTGCCAAGATGCATCAGGTATCACAAGATTATTTTGGATTTGAAGAAGATAATTATATAGGAAGCTTACTTCAAACAAATTCTCCTAAAGAAGATTGGGCAGCGTTTTATACACATTGCAGAATTTTACCATTGGTTAAGCTACTTAGGGACGCAAATACATTTTCAAAAAAGATGCTGAAGAAGCAGAAAAATACTGCGCTTCACTAAATGGCATTTTCCCGGATGAGCCACCTTCATTGTTGCACGGAGATTTGTGGGGTGGGAATTATATTATAGCAAATGATGGACAAGCCAGCCTTATTGACCCTGCTGTTTATTTTGGCCACCGGGAAATGGATATAGGAATGACCCAATTATTTGGCGGCTTTTCCCCTGATTTTTATAGCGGTTATAATGAAATCTTTCCATTAGAATCAGGCTGGCAAAAACGGATTATCTACACACAGCTATATCCTTTACTAGTTCATGCGGTATTATTTGGTGGACATTACGTGCATAACGTAAGAAATACTATAAGCCGGTTTTGATGTAACTTAGAAATATTATTTGTCTTATGATGATAGTTTATAAAACAAAAGCCAGCCTTCTTATTAAACTATTGTTTGCTGTTGTTTTGGTGGTGATGCTGGTAATGGCATTAGTTGAAAAGAGCCTGGCACTATTTTCTATTGCAGTTGTATTTTGCGCTGTGGTGTTGTATATATTTTATACTACCCATTATACAGTATTTGAAAAAGATTAACCATTAAAAGTGGTTTTCTTTTTAGCGAATCGGTAGATATTGAATCAATCAGGAAGGTAACCCGGAAAAGAAAAAACATGTTAAGCGGTCCCGGTTTTTCTATTAATCGGCTGATTATAGAATATAATGAACACGATTGTGTAATCATTGCACCAAGCCAGCAACAGGCATTTATGACTCACTTAAAAAGAATAAATCCGGATATTCAATTTATAGAATAGATATGTTAGACAGCATGCAAAACAGTTAATTCCTTCGCCCGTACGATCAGAATAATTTCAGTCCCTTTTCCGGGAGCGGCGTTTATTTGGATCTCTGCATTGATTTGTGAAGCCCGTGCTTTTAAATTCTTAAGCCCGTTTCTATTGGTGAGTTTTGCAGGATCAAACCCTTTTCCGTTATCTTTTATTATAAAACACAAATCGCTGCCATCATAAGAAGCTTTAATGGATGCCTCTGTGCATTCTGCATATTTTACCAGATTATTGACTGATTCTTTGATGATCAGAAAAATATTTCTTCTTGTTTCCATCGGGAGTGGTGCTTCTGATATTGCATCGGGAAAATCAATATCGAAACAAATATCTTTCGATTCAAACAAAGGAATTGAAAACTCCCTGATATGCATACTCAGGTTGCTGAATTTATCATTACTTGGCTTCACCAGCCAAATAATATCATCCAAAGCTTCTAAAGTATCTTTGGCATTTGCTTCAATTTTAGTTAACAGGTCTTGTGAGTCGTTACCATTTTTGCGCCTCAGTAATTCACTAAATATATGTATGCTGCTTAAAGATGAACCCATATCGTCGTGTAAGTCTGATGCTATTTGAGATCTTATTTCTAACTCGCGCTGAAGTGATCGGTTTCTTTCTAAAAGCCGGTTTCTTAAATAGTATAATATACCTGATATAAGTAGAAGGCAAAACAAGATCAAACTTCCAACCATTATAATCGTCTTGTTCCTATCGTCTTTTTCTAAAAGTGCAATTTTATCCTGATGGTATGCTACTTCCTTTCCTCTTAACGATTGTGCGTTTTTTATATTAATTATGCTATCAGAAAGCGATTTATATAAATTGCTAAAAGTATAGGCTTGCTGGAATTGATTTTGCGCTTCGGCAGTTTTCATCAAACCCTGATAAGCATTTTTTGCTTCTGCAACAGAGCCAATAGCTGTAGAAATTTGCAGGCTACTATCATACATTTGTTTAGCCATCAAATAATCCCGGTTTTGCAGATGCGCACCTGCAATGTTATTATAACTATTCGCTATAAAAATTTTATCTCCTATTTTAATATTAATGGGTAGCGCCTTTTCATAAAGTGACAAAGCTTCTTTTAGCCTACCTTTTTTCTGAAGCAGATTTCCCAGACTATTGTAACAAATAGCAATACCCTTATTATCTTTTCGTCTTTGATTATATTGTAATGCCTTGTTATAATAAATTTTTGCCGAATCTTCAATGCTTAATCGATCGTAACATTCGCCCATGTTTTGCAGATTGATGGCAATCCCACGCTCATTTTTAGCCTTTATGGCAATAGGCATACATTGTTGAAAATAATCGATAGCTGCTCTGTAGTTACCTTGGGCAAGATGTATATTACCAATGCTATTTAATGCGATGGTGACACTGTAATCATCACCGGTTTTCTCAGAAAGTTTTAAGCCACTCATTAGATAATCCAAAGCATTATTGTAATCATCCATCCTTCGATATGCTACACCAAGATTGTTGTATGCTTTTATTTCCTCATGAATATTATCTTGCTTTTTTGCCAGTTCCAATGCTTTTATATGCAGCCCTATCGATTCATTATACTCCGACAATTCTCTTTTGAAGAAGCCATAAGAATTATAAAGCAGCGGCTCTACTTCTTTGTATTTAAGCCGGTCTACCAGCCTGAACGCCTCTTCATACATGGCTCCTCGAGACACATCCTGCCAATTCTTTTCAACATAGCTTAATATAGAGTCAACCTTAACTTTGTTATCAGGCATCAACAGAATTGCGACCTTTCTTTTTGAGCATTGGAGCATATATATAGAAATAGCGTTAATACAATTAGGCTTGTAGTTAAGAAGGTTCTTTTCGGTTTAGTGTAAAAGCTCATGACATAGTTTCAATTTGAATCCTTTTTTCAAGGTTAGCCATTTGCACCAAACAAATTTATTATTTATTTTACTATATCCTTGAATAATATTGTGTAAACGAAAAAAGACTCCCGATAATGAGAGTCTTTTAATAAGTATTTTAATACAATCTTATTTTAATTTGGATAGTACCTCTTTAATTCTGGCCCAGCCCTTTTCGATATTTGGTAAGCTGTTTGCGAAAGAAAACCTCACACAATTGGGTTCTCCAAAAGCAGCACCCATTACTGAAGATACATGAGCTGTATTTAAAATATACATACACAAATCAGCAGAGTCTTTTATGAAAATTTCTCCATCTGATTTTCCATAATAAGAGCTCATGTCAGGAAAGATATAAAATGCGCCGTCCGGCTCTGAGCATACAATTCCTGGTATTTCGTTTACCAACTCCAATACACGTTTTTTTCTACGCGTGAACTCTTCAGCCATTTCCTCGGTTGGTTTTAAATCTGTCGTAAGCGCCGCTACGCCTGCTTTTTGGGCGATGGAACAAGTGCCGCTTGTAAACTGACCTTGTAATTTTTCCATACCTTTTGCGATGGACACTGTTGATGCCGTGTAGCCAATACGCCAGCCAGTCATTGCAAAACCTTTACTTAATCCATTTACAATTACTACCTGATCTTTGATTTCTTCAAACTGAGCGATACTTTCATGCTCGCCTACATAGTTGATATATTCGTAAATCTCATCAGAGATGATTGTTACTTGCGGATGTTTTTTAAATACTTCCACCAAAGCAGCTAATTCTTCTTTACTATAAACTGCCCCCGAAGGGTTACAAGGAGAAGAAAATAAAAACGCCTTTGTGTTAGGAGTTATAGCTGCTTCAACCTCTTCAGCCGTTGCTTTAAAACCTTTGTCTACACTCGTTCTTATTTCTACAACTTTACCACGCGCAATTTTCACAAGTTCAGAATAAGTAACCCAATATGGTGTTGGGATAATTACTTCGTCTCCTTCATCAACCAAAGCCAAAAGAATATTTGCAAGGCTTTGCTTGGCTCCAGTGGAAACCACAATTTGCTCCGGCGCATAATCAAGATTATTATCTCTTTTCAATTTGGTGCAAACCGCTTCACGCAGATCCAAAAACCTGGTACAGGCGTATAATGGCTCCAGTTATCATTTATAGCCTTTATGGCTGCCTGTTTAATATGTTCCGGAGTATCAAAATCGGGTTCGCCCAGGCTAAGGTCAATAACATCAACACCTTTTGCCCTTAGTTCGCGCCCCAGTTTGGCCATTTTTAGTGTTTCCGGCTCTGCAAAGCGCTCTAAAAGAGATGATAATTGCATTTTAAGAGTTATTTTCTGATTAGTTAAAAAAATCACGCAAAGGTAATGGTTGATTACTGTAAATGCAGAATTGTTAGAAGGGATTTTACATTTATCTGATTTTTTTGATGATTTTTCAATGTTAAATCCATCAACTTGTTAACTTGTCTACTTTAAATCAAGTGAAACCTTATCTTTGCAGCCTTTAAAAAAAACCGGAGAAGGTTTTTTGGCGATTTATTATGCCAGGAAACCTTTACCAAACTAAGTGAATTAAATATTAAACTCGTATGCAACTCAAAGGCCTGGTTCGTTTTTTTACGATTTTGCTTATCATTTATTCTCTCTATCAATTATCGTTTACCTGGTTTGTTCGTAATCATGAAAAGGAGCTTGAGAAGCAAGCCCAAAATTACGTAGCAAAAACTATCCTGCCGCAACGGCAAAGTATCCTGCAAATAAAGATTCGCAGCAGGTTTACCAGGAGTGGCTTAATGAGGCCTACGAGGCTAGGTTAGCGCGATTAAAAGACAGTACAAAAGATGAAACTGTAACTTATGGCTTTACCGGTCCCATCAGCTATCAAAAAGCTAAAAACGAAGAATTGAATCTTGGTTTGGATCTTCAGGGCGGTATGAATGTGACGCTTGAAGTTGAAATGAGCGGTGTTATAAAAACATTAGCCAATAATTCAAAAGATCCTAACTTTTTAAAGGCAATTGCAAACGCAGATAATCGTAAAGGAACGAGCGACGATAATTTTGTTAAGCTTTTTGTTGAAGAATACAAGAAACTTGTACCTAATGGCCGTTTGGCTGCTCTTTTTGCTAATGCAAATAATAGTGGTATAAAAGCTACAGATAGCGACAGCAAAGTAATTAGCTTTTTAAACGATCAGGCAAAAGTTGCTTTTGATAATACCGCTAAACTGATCACCACACGTATTGATAAATTTGGAGTTGCCCAACCGGGTATTAATCCCGATCCGGAAAAGCAAATCATTTCTGTTGAACTTCCTGGAGTTCAGGATAAAGAACGTGTAAGAAAAAATTTACAAGCCAGCGCTAATCTACAGTTTTGGGAAGTCTACACATTAAATGAAATCGGACAAAATATTCAATCTGCAGATGATGTATTTTTTGGTAAGAACAGTAAGAAAGATATAACCGATTCTACTGAAAATAAAGATACAACCGCAACGGCATCGAGTCAGCCAGATTCCGCCAAAACAGCAGAAACTGCGAAAGCTGACACAGGTAATCTTCAGGACCAGTTGAAACAACTAGCAACTAAGGAAGCTCCTAAAGCAAATACTACGGCTAATGGCCAAGAAGCAGAAGCTAAGAAACACTTGATGGGATGGATAGATTTTAGTCTTGCTGCTCAGGGACGGATTAATGGTATTGGCTATGTAATGATAAAAGATACTGCTAAAGTTCGTGAAATATTAGAATCGCCAGAAGTAAAAAACAATTTCCGGCTGACTTAGTTTGGATGTTTAGTATCCCCGAAAAGAAATCCCCGGCTGTTGAATTACATGCAATTAAAACTTATGGACGCGAAACCGCTAAGCTGGGTGGGGAAATGGTTACCGATGCTGGTTATGATTTTGACCAAACCGGAAAAACCAATGTAAGCTTAACAATGAATCCGGCCGGAGCAAAAATATGGGCTGACCTGACAAGAGCCAACGTAAATAGACCTATCGCGATTGTTGTAGATAATATTGTCTATTCGGCTCCAAATGTAGACGAAGCAATCGAGGGCGGTAGCTCAAGGATCTCTGGAAATTTCTCTCAGGAAGAAGCAAGTGATCTTTCTAATATCCTAAAAATTGGTAAACTCCCCGCTCCTGCTAAAATCGTTTCAGATACAACAGTTGGGCCAACACTTGGTGCTGCAGCTTTACAAGGCGGTATGTGGTCTTTCATCATATCGTTTATAGTAATATTTATCTTAATGATCATTTACTATAATACTGCCGGATGGATTGCCAATATTGCTTTAATATTAAACTTACTATTTACTATTGGTGTACTTGCGGGTTTTGGTTTTACACTAACCGCTCCTGGTATTGCCGGTTTAGTATTAACAATTGGTATGGCTGTTGATACCAATGTAATTATTTATGAAAGAATAAAAGAAGAACTTCGCAAAGGCAAAGGATATATCCCCGCTATTAATGATGGTTACAAGCATTCATTGTCTCCCGTTCTTGATGGGCACGTAACAACATTATTAACGGCTTGCATTCTTTTCTATTTTGGATTAGGTCCAGTGCGTGGATTTGCAACTACACAAATAATAGGTCTTCTGCTTTCATTATTCTGTGGTATACTCGTAAGCCGTTGGGTGAGTGATTGGTTCACTACTAAAAAGAGGCATCTTAATTATTTCAGCAAGATAGCCAACACCATTGAACGAAAATCTAATTTCAAGTTCATCGAATTCAGAAAAAGAGCTTACGTTATTTCGATAATCATTATAGCGCTAGGCATCTCAACTATATTTAATGGATTTGACTACGGTGTGGAATTTGATGGTGGCCGCAGTTATAAAATTGAATTTGGTAAAAAGGTAGATGTTGAAGCAATCAGAAATGATTTAAAAACTGCATTCGAAGATGAAAACCCTATTATTAAAACGGTAGGTGACGAGAGCAGGCTTGATATTACTACTTCTTACCTGATCCGTGATCCTAAAACGCAGGTAGCAGACTCCATTGTTGAGCATAAATTATATGATGGATTAAAGAAATACTTACCAGCAAATACAAGCTTCCAACAATTTGATGCGGTACATAAAAAGGAATCTAAAAAAGTATTGCCTACTATTTCGGATGACTTGAAAAAGGAGCATTAAAAGCTACATTGTTCGCTATGATTGCGATCTTCCTATATATCTTCCTTCGTTTCCGTGACTGGAGGTTCTCTTTGGGTACCATCTTCGCATTGGTACATGATACTCTCGTTACTTTGATCGTATTCTCTTTCGCTAGAAACTGGGTACCATTCCCGCTTGAAATTGACCAGCACTTCATTGCAGCGATATTGACGGTGATTGGTTTCTCTATGAACGACACGGTAGTAATTTTTGACAGGATACGTGAGGATATGAAACTTCATCCCAACCTTGACCAGAAATCGTTAGTGAATAAAGCGATCAACGAAACATTAAGCCGTACGATCATGACTACGTTAACTGTATTCTTAACTATTTTGATCTTATTCATTTTCGGTGGAGAAGTTACAAGAGGATTTGCATTCGCAATGTTGATTGGTGTAATTACCGGTATTTATTCTACGGTATTCGTAGCAGCTCCTGTACTTGTTGATCTTAAAGGTGGTATCCGCAAAAGCAAGCCACATACTGATCTTCACGCTCCAAAGACAGAGCCAGCAAAAAATAAAAACACAACTTTATAGTACAAAACCGGATACATTAGTGTCCGGTTTTTTTTATTATTTAATCTGAGGCCTTTCCTGCAAGAATAAAATATGTTGTATCTTAATCCCCTAAGCCAATTCAATTTTTAGTTATGAAGCATACGATTACTTCGCTCGGTCTTTTATTAAGTTGTTTAATTTCTTATGCCCAAAGTGGCTTTTCTATCAAGCTTTTACCTGGCGAAAAAAGGCTGACATCATTTACAATAAACAATTACTTACTTCTTATTGCTATTACGATTCAATTGCAAAACCCTTTTTATATCCGGTAAATACACTTGATGGTATTGCTGTAACAAGAGGTTATCCAATTGATCCACGTTTAGGAGACAGAACTGATCATCCTCATCATGTTGGTATATGGATGAATTATGAATCGGTAAATGGCATTGATTTTTGGAATAATTCCACAGCAATAGCGGCTGAAAAGAAAAATAGATATGGCACGGTAAAGCATGAAAAGATAGTAAAAACCAGGGCCTCAGGTAATACTGCAAGTCTCGCAGCCACTGCAAAATGGGTTAATGAAAGTGGCGATGTTTTTTTAAATGAGAAAAGCTCGTATGCATTTAAAGTAGTGGGAGATATTTTCATTATAGACCGGGCGACTACTTTGTCGGCACTAAAAAACACCGTTGTATTTAAAGATGTTAAAGATGGATTTTTTGCTATTCGTGTGGCAAGAGAACTTGAAATGCCATCAAAAGAACCAGGCATCTTTATAGATGCAAACGGAAATACAACTAAAACAGACCCGATTGCACCAAATGTAATAAGCGGGATGTATCAAAATAGCAATGGTATAATGGGTGACAGCGTTTGGAGCAGCAAAGCTACATGGGCAACCCTTAAAGGAAGCAAAGATGGAAAGCCTATAACTATTGCCATGTTCGATCATCCATCTAATATCGGCTACCCAACTTATTGGCATGCGCGTGGCTATGGTCTTTTTGCATTAAATCCGCTTGGTAGAAAAATTTTTAGTAATGGTAAGGAAGAACTGAACCTAACATTATCGCCAGGAAAATCTGTAACATTTCGGTATAGAATTATTATTTCTTCTAAAAATATAGACACAACTGAATTAGCAAATCTATCAGAAGATTTTAAAAAGACCATTTTATAAGTACTTCTTAGTGACTTTTCTTTTAGGGTATCGGCCATTGAAAGTACAATCAAGTGCGCCCATCCTCGATCCGCATCCTTCCACTTCATTTAATGTGACACCGCTTTTATCGAATTTGAATTGTAAAACACAAGGATCTCCGGGCTGTCTGTATTCGACAATGTTATCAGAAACAATGTTCGCTTCACCTCGCAATTCGCCGCTGCATTGAGAGTTTTTCTCTTCAAGGTGGATGAAAAAGCTGATGCGGCCCGACTTAACATTATCTCTTATGGAAATAATATTTCTGTTACCAGAACCATAATCACCAGCATATCTGTATTCCTTACTAAGCGTATCAATGGGGTTTATCAACTCAGCATCATCACCAAGCGAGTCTGTCATGATCAACATAAACTTCTTAACGGCATTATTCAATACATAAACATCATCACCGCTTATTTCAATATCGTTCGACAGTTTTTTAACGGTTTTTTTGTTGATATTATAAAGCTTATCAATGGTTATAGACGTAGTTGTTCCTTTGTCCTTCTTGCTTTTCATAGCAGGAAAGCCCGCTAAAAATTCAGTCTTATCGTTGTAAGCAGTAATAAACATTATTTTATGTTTTGCACTTGCAGCCTTCGACAATAAATAGGTTGCGCCATCTTTTTCCTTAAACTTACCTATTGCATAAAGCTTAGGTATTTCATTATTAAAACTCGTTTTTAAAATACTATCCGGCGTGAATTCATTAAATATTTCTGGGCTGATAAGCAGGCTGTCGTCCGTTTTTGCATATAATGAGCTATCGGCATACATGAAAGGCAACTGTACTTCCGGAAAGAAATCTACAAATTCCTGAAGGTTCACATCGTCCTCCCCTGCCATTGTTTTTTTCTTTTTCCCACATGAAACTAACACTAAAATAACCAAAGCAAACATACAAACCCTGTATACCATAAATATTACATTAGAATACAAATAAACGATAGTTCGTTAATAATACCATACATTTCTGATAGCAATGACCCTTAAAATAATTTAAGTTGGAGTTTTATATTTCAAAAATTATTGTTAGGTTTGTCTAACTTATCCTTTTTGATGGAATTCTAAAACTAATAATGGCCAGGCATCATTCAGAAATATCTTTAAGCGAAGTACATAAATCGGTTGATACCAACCTACCTCATAAATCCCGATGGCGTCGGATCCTTGCATTTTTTGGCCCTGCATATCTTGTAAGTGTTGGTTATATGGATCCCGGCAATTGGGCCACCGACCTGGCTGGAGGAAGCCAATTTGGTTATTCCTTATTATGGGTACTGGTAATGAGTAATATTATGGCGCTATTACTTCAAAGCCTTTCTGCCAGACTGGGAATCGTCCGTAACCGGGATCTTGCGCAGGCTAATCGGGAAACCTATCCTAAAAAATAAATTTTGCGCTTTATATACTTGCTGAAATTGCCATTGCAGCAACAGACCTTGCAGAAATACTAGGTATGGCTATCGGTCTTCAGTTACTAACAGGTATGCCGCTTATATATGGAGTACTTATTACATCTTTAGACACATTTCTATTGATTATGCTGCAACGCTTAGGAATGCGAAAACTCGAAGCCTTTATTATCGGCTTGATCTTTATTATTGGCATGTCGTTCCTTATTCAGATTATTGTTGCACAGCCCAACCCCGCAGAAGTTGTTACAGGTTTAGTACCGCATATTGAAAATGATACTGCATTATATATCGCTATCGGTATCATCGGTGCAACGGTAATGCCCCACAATCTCTATCTGCATTCAGCATTGGTACAAACCAGAAAATTTGATACTGACGAAAAAAGTATCAGAAAGGCGCTGAAACTCAATTTTCTTGATAGCGCCATTGCATTAAACATGGCATTGTTGGTAAATGCGGCAATACTAATACTGGCTGCAGCTGTGTTTTATAAAACCGGACGATCGGATGTAGCTGAAATTAAGCAGGCTTATGAATTGCTACCCCAACATTTGGGTAGCAATTTTGCGGCTAAACTATTTGCAGTAGCTCTTATTGCAGCCGGGCAAAGCAGCACAATAACAGGTACACTCGCCGGACAAATTGTAATGGAAGGATATCTTCGATTGCGTATTAATCCTATTGTACGGCGCCTCATCACCCGTTTAATTGCTATTGTACCAGCTGCGCTGGTGATATTGATCAACGGGGAGGATGATGTAGACAGCCTGCTTATTTTTAGTCAGGTAGTATTAAGTATGCAATTAGGATTTGCAGTTATACCGCTTATCCACTTCGTAAGCGACAAAAAAACAATGGGAATATTTGTAATTAAACCGTGGGTAAAAGTTTCAGCATGGCTTATCACCGTTATATTGGTTTATCTAAATACCCGTTTAATTCTAGAACAAGCGATCGACTACTTTAATACATCTGATAATCTATTTTGGAAAGCACTTATTATTCTGGGAGGAATAGGCTTCATCATTATGCTATTTTATACAACTGTTTTTCCATTAAGAAAGAGCAAGTCTTTACAAAAAATAGATATACATGAAAAACCGAAAATACTGGAAATAGCACCTGTTGGAAATTATACCAAAATTGCTATTACTTTAGATTTTGGAAGCCTTGATGAAAAAGTAATTAATCATGCATTATCGCAAGGCACTCCTGGTTGTGTTTACTTTCTGATACATGTTACAGAAAGCGTTGCTGCCGTTGCGAATTACGGAGAAAGTGTAGATAATGAAACCATCAGCGACAAAGCATTTTTAGATGATTATGTAAGACAACTTCAGGAAAAAGGTTATAAGGCTGAAGCCAGACTTGGATTTGGAAACACTGTTGACAGCATTGCAAAAATTATTAATGAATCAAAGGCCGAACTTTTAGTGATTGGCGCACATGGGCACAAAGGCATAAAGGATCTGATTTATGGAGAAACCATTAACAATGTCAGGCATCTAATTAGTATACCTGTTTTTGTAGTGCAAACACACCATTAACCTAACGGAACAGACCTTTTGGTTCTTAACAAATGTTTAAACCTACTAAACGTTTCAGGTTTTATATTCAGATAAGAAGCGAGATATTTTTGGGGAACGCGTTGAATGATTTCCGGATAATGGCCAATAAAATTCAGGAATCTTTCTCGCGGCTGTTGCATAATGAGACTGGTTTGCCATTTGTCTTTTAATACCATCGTATGTACTGTAACCAATCTTCCTAATCGCTCAAAATTATGGCTTGAGGCGAAAAATTTTTCCAGGTTTTCAAATGTTATTGAAATGAGGATGCTCGGTTCTATCGCTTCAATATAATATTCTGATGGGGTTCTTGTATAAAAAGATTCCTGGCTACTAATAAGATGTCCTTCTATTGATAGCTGTACAATATGTTCATCATCCCCGGTCTTATAATATTTTCGTATAAGTCCTTTGTTAATGAAATTCATATGGTTTTCAATTTCGCCAGCCTCGGTTATAATTTGCTTTTTCGAAAATTCCCTTACACTAATGATGGGGAGCAAATCTTTTTTACCTCGGTGTCGGTAAGCGGTACAAACTGTCGTAAAAATTTTACGAATTCGTTGGCGACGTTTTCTGATATAGGCATACTCAAAGTTAGTAGAAAATGTCGATTGTCCATCGTCCATTGACTATTGACCATTCACTTTTTCTACGTAGATTTGCCGGAATCACAAATTCTTAAACGAAAATATATATGGCGGAAAAAATTAAAGTGGCTAATCCCGTTGTGGAGCTTGATGGCGATGAAATGACACGCATCATCTGGAAATTTATCAAAGACAAATTAATTCTACCTTATGTAGATGTTGATATTAAATATTTTGATCTGGGTGTTGAATACCGCGACGAAACTAATGATCAGGTAACGATTGACGCCGCTAACGCCATTAAAGAACATGGAGTTGGTATTAAGTGCGCAACTATTACGCCGGATGAAGGCCGTGTAACAGAATTCAACCTGAAACAAATGTGGAAAAGCCCGAACGGGACAATTAGAAATATTTTGGATGGTACCGTATTTCGTGAGCCAATTGTAATTAAAAATATCCCACGCCTGGTTACCAACTGGTCTGCGCCAATCATTGTTGGCCGTCATGCTTTTGGCGATCAATACCGCGCTACAGACACTGTTATAAAAGGAAAAGGTAAATTAACTATGACCTTTACTCCGGAAGATGGTGGTGAAGCGCAAACTTTTGAAGTGTATAACTTTAAAGGCGATGGTGTTGCGATGAGCATGTACAACACAGATGAAAGTATCAAAGGTTTTGCGCGCAGCTGTTTCAATATGGCATTAAGCAAAAAGTGGCCTTTATATCTTTCTACAAAAAATACCATTCTTAAAAAATACGATGGTCGTTTTAAAGATATTTTTGAAGACATTTATCAGAATGAATTTAAAGCGCAGTTTGATGAAGCAGGCATAGTTTACGAGCACCGTTTGATTGATGACATGGTAGCAAGTGCTTTAAAATGGAATGGAAATTTTGTATGGGCTTGTAAAAACTATGATGGCGATGTACAAAGCGATACGGTAGCCCAAGGCTTCGGTTCTTTAGGTTTGATGACTTCCGTATTGGTTACTCCCGATGGTAAAACAATGGAAGCAGAAGCTGCACACGGTACCGTTACCCGTCACTACCGCGAACATCAAAAGGAAATCCGACCAGCACCAACCCTATTGCCAGCATTTTTGCATGGACAAGAGGTTTGGCCTTCCGCGGTAAATTAGATAGCAATCAACCATTGATCGATTTTGCAAATGCGCTGGAAGCTGTTTGTATTGAAACGGTTGAAGAAGGTAAAATGACAAAAGACCTTGCTGTTTGTATTCATGGCAACAAAGTAAATCATGGTGATCATTACTTGTACACAGAAGAATTTCTAGAAGCAATCGACGAGAATCTGAAAAAGAAGTTAGGATAATATTTGTCCTTTAATTTTGTAAATGCACCAATGGAAGTTGGTGCATTTTTTTATTTCATATAAAATGCTTACCTTTGACGTTAGTAACTTAACGCGTAAGTAATGATTATTTCTTTTGGCAGTACCGAAACCGAACAAATATGGAATGGTGAAAGGGCGAGGAAATTACCTATTGAAATTCAGGTTGCTGGAAGAAGGAAGTTAAGAATGATCAATAATTCTTTCGACTTAGCTGATTTAAGAATTCCACCAGCAAACAGGCTGGAAAAACTATCAGGTCGACTAAAGGATTTTTACAGTATAAGAATAAATAGTCAGTGGCGTATTATCTTTAAATGGCAATCTGGTAATGCGTTTGAAGTTAAGATTGTGGATTATCATTAGAGTAAGTCTTTTACAGCTGGTCAGAATGCGGAAATAACAATCCGATAGTTGTGAATTGCTTTCAACTTTAAATTAATTTAGGTCTTTGACAACTATATAGTTCAAGATATACTCTGTAGTTGTTAGTTATTAATTGATTCAATTTTCAAAAAATTAAGATTTTTAACAATAAAATTGAGATATTATTTAAGAAAAAGATAGTTGTGAATTGCTTTCAACTTTCAATTAAACTTAGGTCTTTGACAAACTATATATGTTGAAGATTTAATTTGTAGTTGTGAATCGCTTTTCACCTTTCAATAAATTTTATAAATGGAAAGGTTAAAAAACATACACCCCGGAGAAGTATTATCAGAGGAATTTTTGATACCACTAAATATTTCGGCGTACAAGCTTGCAAAGGATATTGAAATTCCTCAAACCCGTTTATCACAAATAATAAAAGCCAAAAGAAGGATCACGGCTGATACAGCTTTGCGGCTAAGTCGCTATTTTGGGAATTCAGCCAAATTCTGGTTGGGGTTGCAGGATGATTATGATCTTGAAGAAGAAATTTCTTTAAAGGGCGCTGAAATAAAAGCAATCAAAAAAATGGAAGTAGCATAAAGTATTAACATGGAGATTTATATAAGACAAGCTTTTATAACTGATCTACCCATTATTAAAAGTCTAGCGCTGTCCATTTGGCCCGAAACCTATTCGTCTATCTTATCTGCGCAACAAATAGAATATATGCTTGAATTATTCTATAGTAATAATGCGCTCACCAACGATTTTAATAAAACCGGCTATCATTTTTTTATAATCAATATAGATGAGGTTGACTCAGGTTATGCCGGAGTTGAAGCTAAAGACAATTATACATGGCATTTACATAAAATTTATCTCTCTCAAAAATTTCATGGAAAAGGTTTGGGCAAAGTATTGATTCGCTATGTGGAGAATTTTGCTAAAGAGCATGGTGCATCATTTCTGACCTTAAATGTAAATCGTTATAACAAATCACTCCATTTTTATAAAGCATGCGGATATACGATTTTGAAAGAGGAAAATATTGATATTGGAAACGGTTTTTTCATGAATGACTATGTGATGAAGAAGGAATTGAAATAATGTCAAACCAGATAAAGGCAAATAGAAGCCAAAAACTGCCAACGCTTATTAATTAAGCGCACAATAATCCATCATTTGGGACCAGATATTAACGCCGCACTAATCATACAAATAGCTTATCTTGTAGCAGATAACGATTGAATCAGGCAATGCTTGTTTCATAATCTGATTGCTAACCGGAGGAAATCATTTTTTGTCAACCGTCTTAAAACAACTGCTAACTTAATAATATACTCTTTAAATAATATAATCATGCAAGACCTATTGCTTCCAGCTATAATTACAATAACTGTACTCATCCTTTTTTCGGGAATAAAAATTGTCCGTCCCACAAGCCGGGGCTTAATAGAAAGACTTGGTAAATACAAATCTTTTGCCCAACCTGGCTTTCATTGGATCATACCTTTTATCGATAAAATGTATATGGTCAATATTACAGAGCAAATGGTAGATGCCCAACCTCAGGAAATAATTACCAACGATAATCTGAATGCAAGCGTTGACGCACAAATTTATTTTAAAGTATTAGAAGGCGAAGAGAACGTAAAAAATTCATTGTATCAGGTAAATGATTACAAACTACAAATTGTAAACCTGGCGCGTACAACTTTACGTAATATTATAGGCACACTAACGCTGCGTTCTGCCAACAGTGAACGTGGAAAAATAAATGCCGAACTGCATACCACACTCAAAAACGAAACATCAAGCTGGGGTATTGTAATTGTAAGAACCGAGTTGAAGCAAATTGATCCGCCACCTGATGTACAGGAAACGATGAACAAAGTAGTAAAAGCCGAAAATGAAAAAATAGCAGCTATTGACTATGCAACCGCCGCAGAAACCGTTGCTGATGGGGTAAAGCGATCTAAAATTAAAGAAGCTGAAGGGCGTAAACGAGCACTGGTATTAGAAGCAGAAGGTGAAGCCGAGGCTATTCAACTGGTAAATGTAGCAGCAGACGAATATTTTACCGGAAATGCACAGCTACTTCGCAAGCTCGAAGCAGTAGAAAACTCATTAAAATCTAATGCCAAAATAGTCATACCGTCTGGCTCCGAATTGATCAATGTAATTAGTGAAATGTCTGGCGTATTACCTTTGCCAAGAGATAAGAGCAAGGGAGATGTAATTTAGAAGCGGCAATTTTTAAAAACAGTTTACAAATCAGAAGAGCAAACATTCTTTCGAATAATAATGAAAAGAACGAAGCCTGTCATCAAATTAAACTGATAATTACGTTACCCAAAAACGAATAAGAAAATAGTTGAATCTATATTATTCAGTCTGCAAAGAAAATTCATCAACAATTCAAATAATTAAAAATCAATTAATTACACATTATCATTCGACGATGACGTAGTAAAGATGAGACTTTAATTGTCCATTGAACAATTATTTTTTTTACACCAGTCAACCAAAGTCTATATATCCCCCAAAGTGATTGAAACTCACTAAATCCAACTCAAAATCCTGATATTCTTGCTACCTTTACGTGCTTTCGAAAAGCAACGTTTGCATTGATATTATCTAACTATAAGAATTATTTACAATGAGTACAAATCCAACCACTTTGTTTGATAAAGTTTGGGACGCCCACGTGGTAAGAAAAATTGAAGACGGTCCGGATGTTTTGTTTATTGACCGCCATTTTATTCACGAAGTAACAAGCCCGGTGGCTTTCCTGGGTATTGAAAGCAGGAATATTGGGGTTATGTACCCGCAGCGTACATTCGCTACAGCCGATCACAATACACCAACTATAAATCAGCATTTACCGGTTCAGGATCCTTTGTCAGCGAAACAATTGGCAGCACTTTCTACAAATGCAGAAAAATATGGCATTTCTATTTGGGCGCTTGGAAGCCCGAAAAATGGTATTGTTCACGTTGTAGGGCCTGAAAATGGAATCACTCAACCTGGCATGACCATCGTTTGCGGCGATTCGCATACTTCTACACATGGCGCTTTTGGAAGCATTGCTTTCGGCATCGGAACTTCAGAAGTGGAAATGGTACTTTCTTCTCAATGTATCATGCAGCCCAAGCCCAAGAAAATGCGCATTGTTATAAACGGTAAATTAGGTAAAGGCGTGTTACCAAAAGATGTGGCTTTATACATGATCGCTCAAATTACGGCCAGCGGCGCCACCGGTTATTTTGCAGAGTTTGCCGGTGAGGTATTTGAAAACATGAGCATGGAAGGCCGCATGACGGTTTGTAACATGTCTATCGAAATGGGAGCACGCGGAGGTATGATCGCGCCCGACGAAACTACTTTCAATTATGTAAAAGGAAGAGAAAAAGCACCCAAAGGTGAAGCATGGGACAAAGCATTGGCCTATTGGAAAACGTTGAAAACCGACGACGGAGCAGCATTTGATAAAGAGCTTGTTTTTAATGGCGCAGATATTGAGCCGCAAATTACTTACGGCACCAATCCTGGTTTGGGTACCGGAATTACTCGAAAAATTCCAAAAGCATCTGAAGTAAAAGACGGCGAAGCTTCTTATAAAAAATCGCTGGCTTACATGGACTTTCAGGAAGATGAACAAATCATTGGTAAGAAAATAGATTATGTGTTTTTGGGAAGCTGCACCAATGGCCGCATCGAAGATTTTCGTGCCTTTGCCTCTATCGTAAAAGGTAAAAAGAAAGCAGACAATATTACCGCTTGGCTGGTTCCGGGTTCTCATATTGTAGAAGCACAAATTAAAGAAGAAGGCATTTTAGATATTTTAACCGAGGCGGGTTTTGAGTTGAGGCAACCCGGTTGTTCGGCTTGTTTGGCAATGAACGATGATAAAATTCCCGCAGGCAAATATGCGGTAAGCACCAGTAATAGAAACTTTGAAGGCAGGCAAGGTCCCGGCGCACGCACACTTTTAGCTAGTCCTTACGTGGCTGCCGCAGTAGCAGTTACAGGCGTTGTTACCGATCCTCGCGAGTTAATGGAAGAAGAAGCTATTACTGCGTAATGTTATGAACCCGGCTTTAGTGCTTCTATCATCGATATTGCGTCGCACTCTTGTACGGTAGAATATAGCTCAACTATCCAGTTCATTACGTCATCTCGACCACAGGGAAACAACTCCTCAAAACGAAAGAAACTTATCAAATAAAAGGAGATTTCTCGCTTTACTCGAAATGACGGTAGTAAAAAATCTCAAATCAAAAATCCTAAATCAGAAATAAAATATGGCTTACGATAAATTTACAATATTAAAATCTACAGCAGTTCCTTTGCCCATTGAGAATGTAGATACCGATCAAATCATTCCCGCGCGTTTCCTGAAAGCCACGGAGCGTAAGGGTTTTGGCGACAACCTGTTTCGCGATTGGCGTTATAATAATGACGATACACCTAAACAGGATTTTGTTTTAAACAATCCTATTTACTCCGGAAAAATCTTAGTTGGCGGTAAAAACTTTGGTAGCGGGAGCAGCCGTGAACACGCCGCATGGGCTATTTATGATTATGGATTCCGTTGTGTAATATCGAGCTTTTTTGCAGATATTTTTAAAGGGAACTCACTAAACATCGGCATTTTGCCAGTTACAGTAAGCGAAGCATTTGTAGATAAGATTTTCAAAGCTATTGAAGCCGACCCGAATGCGGAATTTGAAGTGAACCTGCCCGAACAAAAAGTTACCATATTGGCAACCGGCGAGTCTGAAGGTTTTGATATCAACGGTTATAAAAAGCATAACATGATGAATGGCTTTGATGATATTGATTACTTGCAGGCGATGAAGGAAGATATTGGTGCGTATGCGGAGAAGAGTATGTATTAAAACGATAACCCCCAGCCCCTAAAGGGGAGTTTTTGTACAAAACTAAAAAACTCAAAACATTATCTTTAAGAGTTGGGGTATAGTTACATTCAGAAAATAAAATGACTTCAAAAAATAAAACGACTCAAAACTCCCCTCTCCTTTGGAGAGGGGTCAGGGGTGAGGTCGAAATAATGGACACAACGCTTCGCGATGGCGAACAAACAAGCGGCGTGTCTTTTTCTGCACAGGAAAAACTGACCATTGCACAATTGCTGTTGACCGAAGTGAAGGTTGACCGAATCGAAATTGCGTCGGCGCGTGTTTCGGAAGGCGAGTTTCAGGCGGTAAAAAAATTACTGACTGGGCTTCAGCAAATAATATGATTGACCGTGTTGAAGTACTGACTTTTGTTGATGGCGATACTTCCATAAAATGGATGCAAAAAGCCGGTGCCAAAGTGATGAACCTGCTAACAAAAGGTTCGTTAAATCATTTGACACATCAGCTGAAAAAGACGCCAGATCAGCATTTCAGCGAAATTGCATCTGTATTAAAACTAGCTAACAAGAAAGGAATTACCTGCAATATTTATTTGGAAGACTGGAGCAACGGAATGCGTCACTCTAAAGATTATGTGTTTCAATACATCGATTTTTTAGCAACGCAACCGGTTAAGAGAATTTTATTACCCGATACTTTGGGGGTTTTAATTCCATCGGAAACTTCGAAATATCTTACCGAAATTGTTGAAAGATACCCGCAACTACATTTCGATTTTCATGGACATAATGATTACGATTTGAGCGTAGCCAATGCTTTAGAAGCAGTGAAGGCTGGTGTAAAAGGTTTGCATCTAACCATCAACGGGATGGGCGAACGCGCCGGAAACACGCCACTGGAAAGCGTTGTAGCCGTTTTAAACGATTTTCAAAAAGATGTAAAAATATCGGTAAACGAAAAAGCACTTTATAAAGTAAGCAAGCTCGTTGAAGCTTTTTCGGGTTTTAGAATTTCTGCAAATAAACCGATCGTCGGTGAAAATGTATTTACGCAAACAGCCGGCATTCATGCCGATGGTGATAAAAAGAAAAATCTTTATTACAACGATCTGATGCCCGAACGTTTTGGTCGCAAGCGCAAATATGCGCTGGGCAAAACTTCTGGCAAAGCCAATATTGAAAATAACCTGGCACAATTAGGCATTCAGCTTTCTGACGAAGACCTAAAAACAGTAACACAACGTATTATTGAATTGGGCGATAAAAAGGAAACGGTAACACAAGACGATTTGCCTTATATTATTTCCGATGTGTTGGACAGCCACACCATTGGCGAAAAGGTAATTGTGGAAGATTATGTGTTGACGCATTCTAAAAACATGAAGCCTTCTACAACGGTACGTGTAAAATTTGACAATGATGTTATTGAAGAAAATGCATCCGGTGATGGACAATATGATGCATTTATGAATGCGCTACATAAAATTTATACAAAAAGAAATTGCCGCTGGCCAAACTTAGAGATTATATTGTACGCATTCCGCCCGGCGGTAAAACAGATGCACTTTGTGAAACCATTATTACCTGGGAACTGAATGGCAGAGAGTTTACTACAACCGGCCTGGACAGCGACCAAACCGTTGCAGCAATTAAAGCCACACAAAAAATGTTGAATGTGATTTAATTGCTGATCAATAGAAAATGTACAACGCTTTGAAAATTTCTAAAAACCTAAAATATTTTATTCCTCTTTTTATCCTGCTTGCATTAGACCTGATGCTGATGGTTTTTGATATGATTAATTTCTACAAACCATTTCCTAATGCTGATTTGTACGATATCGAAACCAATGACAGTTACGCAGAAGATTTTCAGAATTTTAAGTGGATCATTATGATCATCGCTTTATCGCTGATCGCCATGTTCAGAAGGAAAAAAGGTATCTGGCCTGGATATTGGTTTTTTTATTTTTATTTTTGGAAGATGTTTTAAGGATACATCAGGGATTAGGATTATTTCTTTATGATGCTCTTGGCATGACAACCGGTCAGCGTGGTGGCAAAATCATGGAACTTTTTGCCGCGGCCTTTTTAGGCTTTATATTCGTAGCTCCTGCGCTGCAGGCTTATAAAACCGGTGATGCGATCTTTAAAAAACATTCACGGGCAATGTTACTTTTGCTCGCCTTGTTTTTGTTTTGCGCCGTTGTGATCGATCAATTACACCGGCTAACGCTTATTCAATACAACTGGAAATACAACGTTGTTTTTGGTATGCTGGAAGATGGTGGTGAGCTGATAACAGAAAGCCTGTTAACAGGATATTTGTTATCAATCGCGTTAAAGCAAAAAGCAGATAATTCATAATAAATAGAGAAAACCATTTAAATAGAGAATAGAATGAAAAAAATATCTTAATAGTTCCCGGAGATGGAATTGGACAGGAAGTAACAGCAGTTGGTAAAAAAGTGTTAGATAAAATTGCTGAGAAATTCGGACATGAATTTTCTTATGATGAAGCATTGATTGGACATGCAGCCATTGAAGCCACAGGAGAAGCGCTTCCGGAAGAAAGCTTGCAGAAAATGAAAAATTCGGATGCGGTGCTTTTCGGCGCTGTCGGTCATCCAAAATATGATAACGACCCTTCTGCCAAAGTAAGGCCAGAACAAGGTTTGCTTAAAATGCGCAAAGAGTTAGGACTGTACGCTAACCTCCGCCCTATCAAACTATTTGATGAATTACTTGATGCATCAAGCATCAAACCAGAAATATTAAAAGGTGCAGATATTTTATTTTTCCGTGAATTAACCGGCGATATTTATTTTGGTGAAAAAGGCCGTAAAAACAATGGCGATACAGCTTTTGATAATGCAGAATACAGCAAATATGAAGTAGAACGCATTGCTCGAAAAGCGTTTGACGCAGCAATGACACGTAATAAAAAAGTTTGCAGCGTTGATAAAGCGAATGTTTTAGAAACCAGCCGACTTTGGCGCGAAGTGGTGCAGCAGGTTGCTAAAGAATATCCTGAAGTGCAGGTAGAACATCAGTTTGTAGATGCTGTTGCTATGTTATTAATAAAAGATCCTAAAAGGTTTGATGTTGTGGTAACAGCCAATTTATTTGGAGATATTCTTACAGATGAGGCTTCGCAAATTGCGGGATCGATGGGCATGTTAGCTTCTGCTTCTATTGGCGATGGCACGGGCGTGTATGAACCCATCCACGGCTCTGCTCATGATATTACAGGAAAAGGACTTGCAAACCCAATGGCTTCGGTACTTTCGGCAGCATTATTGTTGGATATTTCTTTCGGTTTAAAAGAAGAAAGCAATGCTATTATTAGTGCTGTAGATGCAGTACTGAAAGCTGGATTTAGAACTGGTGATATTGCCGACGCTTCTACGCCTAAAGATAAAATTTTAGGAACAGACGCCATTGGGGAAGAAATCTTAAACAGACTATAAATTAGTCAGGCCGTTCATACTATAGCTGTGAACGGCCTGACAATATACAATCTATGAATTGGATAACATTAGATAATGAAGGACAATTAGCTGAAATTGATGAAAAGTCATTTAAAAAACCTCAGCTTATATTTAAACACAGTACACGATGCTCGATTAGCTCTGTAATAAAAAACAGGTTGTATAAAGGTGAGTTACCTGATAATATAGATTTTTACTATCTTGATCTTATAGCTAACCGACCTGTTTCTAACGAAATAGCAAATCGTTATGGTATAGAGCATGAATCACCACAAGTGCTTTTAATTAAAGACGGTAAGTGTATTTTTAACGACAGCCATAACGGTATTTATATGGATGATATTGTTGAAAATGCTAAATAGAAAACTTATCATTAGTAAGATAAAAATCCTCATAACATTTCATAATTAGAAAGAATATCTCTATTTTTGCGGCCCGTTGGCGCGATAGCTCAGTTGGTTAGAGCACTGGATTCATAACCCAGAGGTGATGGGTTCAAGTCCCATTCGCGCTACAAGACTCTCTTAACCGGGAGTTTTTTTATGCCATTTACTGTCTATCTTCTTTATTCAGATGCTTACCAAAAGCATTATACAGGATTTACTGCAAACCTGGAACAGAGGCTCTTATCACACAACATCATTGGAAAGGAATGGACTGTGAAATATAGGCCATGGAGGCTTATATTTACTAAAGATTTTGACAATAAAATGGAGGCCATGAGATTTGAAAGGTGGCTAAAAACAGGGGTTGGCAGGGATTTCATTAAAAAGCTTCCACATTAGATTCATCCAGGATTTATATCCGCCGCGGCGGAGATGGGTTCAAGTCCCATTCGCCAACAAGACTCTCTTAACCGGGAGTTTTTTTATGCCATTTACTGTCTATATTCTTTATTCGGATGTTTACAAAAGCATCCATAGAATTTAGATTATATTTTTTGTCTTTTTAAATAGCGATTGTACATTTGTTTTCTCAAAATTAGCTTATGACTATACCTATTGCACTACCATTATGCCTGGTCAAACACGAATTAGATTATTGCATACACTTTATCCGATCTTCACTTATTTCTAATTGAAGAACCAATAACTAATAAGCACTCATCGCTTTCTTTGCTCACTTCACCATACCTCTAACCGCAATGAACACAGATTTAAACTACGATCAGGTAATTAAGCTGCTGCTAAAATCCGAATGTGACTCTTTTATTCAGCAGGTAATCCTCTTATTACAATTAGTTCATGATGAAATAAAGGAAAAGTCTTTAAGAAAATCCGACTTTGTTTTTACACAATTTAAGGAGGGACATATTCTGATAACCGGTATCAGAGAGGAAGTGTGAGTTTTCAGAACCAATTAATATATGCTCCCAATTCTTCGAAATACAAGACGCTTTGAATGGCAACGTTAAGGTTTATGAAGTTCCCATCTTTTTTACCCGCTATTGGTGTTGTTTTTCATATATTTAAAATATGTTTGAATTTATCATTATTGTACTTATAATTTTAGCCCTTGCCGGATACTCTATGCGTAAAAAAGAATAATGCTCAAGCTTTTTTTAAAATCTTAAAATATTCATCTTTTTATAACGCTACCATTTATAAGTTTTTAAACCCCTGAAAAATCTTTAAGTCCCATTGCGTAAATTTATCAAATGAAGCAAACTCTTGGGCTGTTCATCTCTTTATTATTCTTTATCAATACGTATTGCCAAAAAATACAGATGCTTGCGCACGGCAATAAAACCAGTTTCCGTGGCCTTTGCATTAAAGAAAACGTTATTTGGGTAAGCGGTAGTGGTGGAACTGTGGGAAAATCTACAAATGGTGGAGCGACTTGGGAATGGCATACGGTTGCGGGATATGAAAAAATGAGTTCCGGGATATTGAGGCGATGGATGAAAAAACAGCGATCGTGATGGGTATTGCTTCTCCTGCTTATATTTTGAAAACCGCTGATGGCGGTAAAAGCTGGAAAAAAGTTTATGAAAATAAAGATACAGCGATGTTTCTTGATGCCATGGTTTTTAAAAACCAAAAAGAAGGAATAGTTATCGGCGATCCCATTGACGGAAAAATTTTTGTAGCGGTAACAAATGATGGTGGTGAAAATTGGAAGAAGACAAATAAACTGGCGCTTCCCAAAGCAATTCCAGGTGAAGCCTTTTTGCAGCCAGTGGCTCTAATATAGTTTGGTCAGGATCGCAGTACTATATCGTAAGTGGAGGAATGGCGTCGCGTATCTTTTATGATAAAATTTCGGTTCGACTTCCAACTACACAAGGTCAGCAGATGACCGGGGCTAATGGGCTGGCTATTCAGGACAAAAACATTTTGGTAGCAAGTGGTAATTACAATGATCTTCAAAAGGCAGACAGCGCCTTTGTATATAGTAATGATGCTGGAAGATCCTGGAAATTACCGGCCACAATGCCTTCAGGGTACAGAAGCAGCGTATGTTTTATTGGCAAAGGCAAAGCAATAACATGTGGAATTACCGGAATCGACATGAGTGAAGATGGCGGTACAAATTGGAAAAAGATAAGTAATGAAGGGTTCAACGTATGTGCCTACAACCAAAATGAAAACGCTGTGTACTTCGCAGGAAATAATGGAAGGTTGGGAAAATTACAATTGTAATATTCCCATACCCGCCATTCGATGATTCACAGGCTTAAGTGGTGCCTATCATAAGTTAGCGGTGTTAGCATTGAATTATTTAATGAATCAAATGTAAGAGGCATATCTGCTGTACACAACCGGAAAAACACGGTTTAAATACGGGAAAAACCCCGTATTGCCTTTTGAACACCTTTAATATGTTTGCACTAATAATTATCTATAATTAATATTAAATATGTCCCAAAGCAATCAATGTAAAATTGAATTTTACTTTACACGAGAAAATATTGAGCAATTACTTAAGGAAAACCCTAAAGCCAACGGCATTATTATTTGCCAGGAAATCAAAGTCCGGCATACTGCAGATAATGAAAAGGTGAATGTTATTGAAATTAAAGCAATTGCCGATAACGGTAAAAATAAGACACGGTCTTTATTATCAAAAGTAAATGGCTGCCCTTACCCGCCTGGCTGCGGTGCTCAAACTGAAGTGGAAAAGTAACCCTTGCTTATAATGATGAATGTTGAAAACTGTAGCTGAAATACTAAACATCCTGGATACCATTGGCCCTGCAATTGCAGTATTCTTTCTTTTGATGAGCAAAAAAGTCTCTCAAAAGAGATGTTATATGTTTTAATATTCTGTCTTATACAATTGTTTTGCAACACCGGGGCTACTATTATAGAAAGAGCAGCTTTGCAAAACATTCCTCTGTTTAGTAGTAACTATTGGGTTTACAAACTCAATTCAACCGCTAGCTTTCTTGTTATAGTATTTCTCTTCGAAAGGTTAATCCCTTTCAAATCTAAAGCACTTTATATATTTCTGTTGCTCTATATAGTTACCTCAATATTGTTACTTATAAATGGAGACGGAATCTCTCAATTCAACAGTATTAGTGCGGCTTTAGAAAGCCTGATCATTGTAAGCTTATGTCTTTATTTTTTTATTCAAAACTTATTAATACGCCTGAAGAAATAAGTATACCTGAAACAAGTATATTTTGGTGCGTAGTAGGCATTTTCACATATTATGCCGGTGCATTCTTTATATTTATATCGTACAAATACCTGATCGATACGGATAGCAGCACGGTTGCTGTATTATGGCGTTTTCATAATATTCTATTATTTATTTGTAGTTTGTACATAAGCTATGGAGTTTTATGCAAAAACTATCGAACGATATTGTCGTAATACTTGGTGCCTCAGTCTTTCTGCTTTTAATTACTTTATTTATTATAGTGCTGCTAATGGCTTATAAAAAGAGAGATTATAAACACCTGAAGGAAAAAAGGCTATTGGAGGAAGATTTCAATAGCCAGCTTCTGCATTCACAAATTGAAGTACAGGAACAAACTTTTTCGCAAATTGGAAAAGAACTTCATGACAATGTAGGCCAGTTACTCAGCACTTCCCGCATGTTGATAGGGCTGGCTGAACGAAAATTGAAAACTCCACCAGATGCACTTCTGACGGCCAATGCCACAATTGGCGAAGCTATTAATGAATTGCGCTCGCTTTCAAAATCGCTTGATAAAGATTGGTTATCCCAATTCAATCTGATCGACAATCTTAAAACTGAAGTAATAAGAATGAATGCGGGAAGCAGTATCAAAGTGTCACTTGAAATTCAATCTGAACCTGACATGCCGTCTTCCAGGCAGATCATACTCTTTAGGATTATACAGGAAGCTATACAAAATGCATTAAAACATAGCAGTTGTGATCATATTGCCATTCACCTTAATAAGAACAATCGCCATATCGAAATTATCGTTGCTGATGATGGCTCCGGTTTTAAGACTGGAATATTTAACAAAGGTATGGGTCTCAAAAATATGCAGTATCGCACTAAATTACTAGGAGGTTCTATTCGGTATCAATCTACTGAAAAAGGTACCAGTATTATTATATTAATTCCAGAAAATTCCCAACAAAATGAAGACTAAGATAGGTCTGGTTGACGACCATCAACTATTTTTAAAATCGCTCAGCCTGATGCTGGAAAGCTTCCAAGTATATGATGTTGTGCTTGAGGCATCGAATGGAAAAGACCTTCAACAGAAAATTAAACAAAGAAAAGATCTTCCCGAGATCATCCTTATAGATGTAAACATGCCATTGATGAATGGTGTTGAAACGGCTAAATGGCTTACTGAGAACTATCCGCAAATCAAACCTGTCGCATTGTCGATGAATGCAGATGATAATGCCATTATTTCTATGTTCAAGGCGGGTTGTTGTGGTTATCTTTTAAAAGATACGCATCCTAATGAATTAGAGAAAGCACTTGATGAGATCAATCGCAAAGGTTATTATAACGCAGACGCTGGTAACATTAACTTCCGGCGCATTTTAATGAAGGCTGGTGAAAAAGAAGAAAGCCTAATCACACCAAAAGAAATGATCTTTCTGCAATATGCGTGCAGCGAATTAACTTATAAAAAAATTGCTTCGGAAATGAATTTAAGTGAACGAACTATTGATGGCTACCGCGAATCTTTATTTAAAAAATTCAACGTGCAAAGCCGCGTTGGCCTTTGTCTTGAAGCATTAAGAAAAGAACTTGTGAAGTTATAAAAGTATCTCAGCAGCAATCATAAAATACAGAGTCTATAAATTAACTGTCGTTTTTATATGTGTTTGATTTTTATTTTTTAATACAATTCATGTCTATTGAAACATATACAGTAACATGAATGCCATTTTATCTTTTTTGATAATATTACACTGCCTCCGGCTTAACTAATATTTGACAGCGTTAGCTTCATCTTTCTAACAGCTGCTTCATTAATACTATAATGGTCGTTTTCTGGATTCTGCTCAAAAGCTACAGGAAAAAATCCATAGAACTGTGTTTCAATTCCCTCAATGATGTATGAAATTCATTGCAGTGGGTTTGTTTAGCCAATGATTGTACGTTATTAGCGCGCACGCCACTTCCCGGCATTATTGCAATTCTTCCATCTGCAACTTTATTCAGATCTGCAATAAGTTGAACGCCTTCTGGCGCTGTTAGTTGCTGGCCACTGGTTAGTATTCGTTCGCAACCGGCGTTTATTACTTCTTCCAATCCTTCAAATGGAGCAATACAGCGGTCAAACGCCCTGTGAAAAGTAACACCCAAAGGATAAACGGCTTCAACAATTTTAGATGTGCGTTTTACATCGATACTTCCATCCTTATTTAAAAAACCAATTACCACTCCATCACAATTCAGGTCTTTACATTTCAGCGCATCATACATCATGCAATCAAACTCTTCATCAGTATAATAAAAATCACCGCCTCGTACACGAATGATTGGGTACAATTTTACATCAAAACTTTCACGGCATTTCTTTATAACTCCCAAAGACTGAGTTGTTCCGCCTTCTCCCAAATTCGCGCAAAGTTCGATGCGGTCGGCTCCGCCAGCAACTGCATTTTTTGTAGACTCAAAATCAGAAGTTGCAATTTCTAAAGTATATTTATGAACCATGCTTTATTTGATGTACGAATTACGAATTACGATCTACGGCAAGTTAAGTTGTTGCTGCAAATCTGAAAATTATCACATTGGTTAATTAAGTCATTAACTAAACCAACTCTTAGCAGCGATCAATTCCTCTGTTGTATTCGTTTTTATTGCATAGCTAAATCCTTTATGAATAGCGAATGCACCAACCACACCATTTTTATTGATCGCTAAAAACGCCACCTGAATTTTCTTCACATCATCGCCTTTAATTTTCACAATCCGCTCAATCACTTTCTGACAAGCGAGTTCAGGCCCAAAACCTTGTCGCATCATTTCTACAACACTATGCGACCCGGCAACGCGTATCACGTCTTCTCCCTGACCTGTGGCGGTACAAGCTCCCACTTCACCATCAACATATAAACCCGCACCAATTATGGGTGAATCGCCCAACCTGCCACGCATTTTAAACCCCATACCGCTTGTTGTGCAGCTGCCTCCTAAATGTCCGTGCGCATCCAAAGCAACCATACCTATTGTATCATGATTCCATTCGCCGTCGATCTGCGCCGGGGCAAAAGGACCATGTCCTTTATTCTCAATATTTTCTCGGTTTATTTGTGGTTCATATTTAGAATTTTGCAGCCACTTTTCGTACGATTTTTTAGCGTCTGGAGAAAGTTCCTGCGGTTCTAAAGTAAACCCTTCCGACACCGCAAATTGTTGTGCTCCATCACCCACCAACATTACATGAGGTGTTTTTTCCATCACCTTGCGCGCTACAGAAATCGGATGTTTTATTCTTTCTAAAAAAGCCACACTACCACAATTAAATTTATGATCCATTATACATGCGTCAAGCGTTACAAATCCGTCTCTATCTGGATTAGCGCCAAGCCCCACACAGCAGTTGATCTCATTTTCCGTAACCATGACACCCTTTTCAACCGCGTCCAATACATTTCCACCGTTGCCCAAAACTTCCCATGCACCTTTATTGGCTCTTAATCCGGCATCCCATGTTGAGATCACAACAGGCCCACTCACTTTATTATTGGCCTGACTTGTAGCTTTATTAACAAAGGTTGTAGCTATGCCAGTTAAAGCGCTTAATTGTAAAAAACGTTTGCGGTTCATCATTATGCAAAGAATTTAAGATCCGAAATTAGGGTTTTAGTATAAATTCATGTTTGTTCAAGATAAATTTTAATAAGTTCTCATTTGCCCAGACCGATATTTTATATCATAGAAATATAACAACAATGAGCTTTTGCCAACAATTGCTTTACTTCGCTGTTATTTTTTAAACTTTATTGAATGAATATTGAAATAATATCTGGCAGCCCAAGACCGCAAAGCTTAACGGTAAGAGCTGCTTATGCTGTACAAAAATGGTTTCAAAAGAACACAGAACATAATGTAGGGATTATTGATTGCAGGGAACACCAGTTGCCCTGGGTGGAGAAAGTTTTCAATTCGATCGATAACACGCCCGATCCCTGGAAACCATTATTTGAACGCATTTTTAAAGCCGATGCATTTATTTTTGTCACCCCAGAATACAACGGCAGTTACTCTCCATCTTTAAAAAACCTGGTGGATCATTTTCCCAAACAATTGCATAAAACACTGGGAGTTGTAACAGCTTCAAACGGTGGCTTTGGCGGTATGAGAGCAGCACAACAACTAATATTGCTCGGCGCGGGCCTTTTTACAGTTGTATGTCCGCAATTACTTGTAATACCTACTATTGATAAGAAAATAGATGAGAATGGCGATCTGATCGATCCGGCGTTTGAAAAAAGCATTCACAATTTCGCATCAGAATATTTGTGGCTGGCAGAAAAAATTGCACATTAATAAGATCATTTACGCATCCATTATTTTTAACTCCTTTTCAAAATTCCAGCTTTGGTATCAAAACAACCGTAAGTAGGAAAAAGGTTTCTTCCAATGCCAATACGCTATGCACAATATTTTCATGCAATGTAACCATTTGTCCTTTTTCAATTAAGGATATCTGTTGGTCAGTACGCGTTGATCTTTAACAGATTCGAAAGCCTCTTCTTAAATCTATTGCCTATTGAACGATACAAATCTTCTCATTTTTAATATTTAAAATAACTGGCAGAGCAAGTAACATTAGAAGTCTGCCAGAAAAGAATTTCAAAGATTTATAATACAGGTATTTTAAATAAAAGCTATTTTGCATCATGACCAGTCTTTATGTTACCTCTCTTAATTCAGGAAGCAACGGTAACTGTTATTATATCGGTAACAATGAAGACGCCGTATTGATCGATGCCGGCTTATCGTGCCGTGAAACTGAGAAAAGAATGTACCGGCTGGGACTGACAATGAAGAAAGTAAAAGCCATATTTATATCACACGAACATGGCGACCATATACGAGGACTGGAAGTATTATCACGTAAACATCGACTTCCCATCTATATATCCCCGGGTACGCTTCGCCATTCCCGCCTGAAACTGGACCCCGATCTTGTTCGTTCACTTACTGCTGGCATATCCGTTCGTATCGGTGGTCTATCCGTAAATTCTTTTCTAAAATTTCATGACGCGGCAGACCCACATAGCTTTACTGTTGAGGATGAACACACTTGTATCGGAATATTTACTGATATCGGGAAAGTTTGCGACAATATCAGTACTCATTTTAAGAGATGCCATGCAGCCTTACTGGAAGCCAACTACGACGATGTATTACTGGAAAATGGCCGATATCCTTATCATTTAAAACAAAGGATTCGTGGCGGCCGGGGACATTTATCTAATACAGAAGCGCTACATCTTTTTCTGTCGTGCAGGCCTGCGCATATGAGCCACCTTTTCCTCTCCCATCTTTCGGCCGACAACAACAATCCCGATCTGGTGCGCGATCTATTTAGCAAGCAAGCAGAAACCACTAACATTATAATAGCCTCGCGATATGAAGAAACGCCCGTGTACGCGGTTTCGGGCATCAACGCATCTTATTTAAGAGCGCCACAAACATTGGGGCAGCTTACATTATTTTGAGCACCATTATATGTAAATAACTTATGATTAAACTAGCCAAGGCATCGTCTAGCAATTAGATTGAAATCTATACACATGTCCAGGTAAAACTTTACCGTCTCTCCTTCTCATCAATTACTTTTTTCAACATACCAATCGTTGTCGCGTCATTCGGCTTGAGTGAACTCTCTTTCAAATTGTTCAACTCATCCGGATCCGCTTTTAAGTTAAATATATTACCATTCTCGTACACTTTCCAGTCGGTAGTTTGAGCGAACACTTTCCGGGTGTATTTACCCCATTTCGGATCATAATGGCAAAAAATCCAATCACGCTTTGGTCCCGGTTTCCCAATAAATTGTCCGTAAAGGCTCGTCCCTTCTAACCCTGCTTGATTATCAGATTTTCCGGCTATCTCAAGAAAGGTTGGAAAAAAATCAGTAAAATCAACCAAAGAAGAATTTGTAACTCCCGGCTTGATCTTGTTTGCCCAACTTGCAATGAGCGGTACATGCGTGCCTCTGTCAATGGTCTGCCCCTTCGCTCCTTTTCGTTTTCCACCCTGAAAGTTCGATATTATCTGGGGACTGGTGCCATTATCACCTGCAAAGATAATTATGGTATTTTCAAGTAGTCCCAATTCGTCTACTTTTCTCACAATCCTACCGACAAGATAATCCATGTACTTTAACATGTTTGTATAATGCGACGGATTTTCGTCCTTTGCTTTTGGATCAAATGCCGCATACTCTTTAGAAAAAGGCGTTGGAACAAATGGGTCATGGGTAAGACACATAGGATAATATACCATGAATGGCCCTTTTTTGGAATTGTCTTGCAAAAATTGTTCAATGTAGGTTGTAAATACATCATCACCATATTTTCCATTCATCACTACCGATTGACGGTTATCAGTGTACACAGTAGGATTTTTATAGCGCGAGCCGAGTTGATCTACCTGCCATAAACAAAACCGGTCAAACCCTGCTGTTTGAGGTAACGATCCAGTCTTACCGTTTGCTAGTTTAACCTGCTTTTCGTTTCCAAGTAACTGCCATTTTCCAGCTATGCAGGTGGTATAGCCCTGATCCCTTAAAAGGTGAGCAAATGTTTTCTCTTTCGGATCTAATAATCCAAAACCAATATAATTTCGATGGTTGTATTTACCAGTCATCAGTTGTACCCGAGTTGGAGTACACAATGGGGTAGCATGTGCATTGGTAAACCGCATCCCTGACGCTGCAAGGGCATCTAAATTTGGCGTCAACTTATCGTCGTTGCCGTTGCAGCCAATAGTTTCGTACCCCAGATCATCGGCCATAATAAAAATGATATTGGGCTTTGTTTGGGCTATGGTCTGGAAGGTAATAGTTATCGCAAGCGTCAAAGTAAATAAAGCCTGAACAACTGTTTTCGATAATTGCATAAGGACAAATATAACTTTATTTTAAGTGCAGATTAATATTTCGGGCTATTACGAAAACGCCTGCTAACGAAGAGCGGGTAACATTCAAATTGTTAACTCAAGATATAAACAAAGCAATCATTACGCCTTTGTCATCTGTACTTTGCGAAACTATTGAAATGCTTCAAACGTTGTATATTAGTATTTATAGTCAATATTATCTGAGCCACATTTTTATGACAGTAGCGGTCATTATGGAATAAATCATTATCAACATCTATTCTACAAATAAAAAAATGCACACATTAGAAAAACAAGAATACTTAGGGATTTCAAAAAAATATATAACAATACACAAGGCATCTCCATTATCGAAACAGAATATAATGAAAAAGTCTATGAAGGTTGGCACGCTCATAAAAATGCACATCTAACCTTTTTTTTAAAGGGGGAACATTGGAAAGAAGAAGAAAAGAGAGTTTTTCTGTTACAACAGGAAGCGTACAATTTTATCATCGAGAAGAACTTCACTTAAATCAAAATACACAAATCCCTTCAAAAAATATAAATATTGAAATAAGTGAACCTCTATTCAAAGAATTTGGATTTACAGAAGAGGAGCTAAAGAAATCAACAGATAACATTGCAAAAACAAAATTAACCATTCTAAAAATTTATAAGGAATGTTTAATTTCTGACACCTTTTCCCAGGATTCAATAAATATGTTACTTTCTAACCTCGCCTGCAGTCAAAATTATTCCGAACAGTTTTTTCACTGCCCCAATTGGGTATACATTTTGCATGAATTTTTAAATGACTGCTGGGACAAAAGCCCTAGTTTAAAGGATTTGTCAAATGTTTTAAACTTAAGTCCTATAACAATCTCAAAATATTTTCCTCGCTACTTTGGATGCACGCTTGGTGAATATTCAAGAAGATTAAAAATAGAGAAGTCTCTTACTTTGATACAAAATTCTTCTGCGTCCTTAACTGACATTGCTTTTGAATGTGGATTTGCTGACCAAAGCCATTTTATAAGAGCATTTAAACAACAAACCGGATTCTTACCCAAAAAATTCAGGAACTTATAAATAACAAAGGCAAATTTCATTCTATTTTTTAGATTTTGTTGGCGGTAGTTTTGTAATACAATTACATAGTTCAACAGTTTAGCCATGAAACTAAAAATAAGCTTACTATTTTTTTGTTCGCACAAATAGTTTATGCACAAAATAACGTGCAGGAAAATGACAGTCTGCTCCATGTTGCTCAAAAAATAAATAAGAAAGAAGCTATTGAAGCTGTGAGTAACATTGCTTCGCTTATTAAAGAAAACTATGTATTCCCTGGCATGGGTAAATCCATATCAGATTCCTTATTAAAAAAATGAAGCAAAATGAATTTGGCAATTTAGAAAATTGGCAAAGCTTAGCAGACAGCCTTACAAATACTATACAATCGTTGAGTAATGATGGGCATATGTATGTAAGAAGTGACCCTAAAACGGTGAAGGAGCTTATCGAGGCCGAAAGTAAGGCCAGCATTAAAGTCGGAAACCAACCAACAAAAGACCCCTTTTACTACGGAAAGGATGCGGTACAGAAAAATTTCGGATTTAGCGAGGTAAAGGTTTTAAAGGATAACATTGGATACATAAAACTCTCTCAAATTAATATCTCTGAAAAAAGTTTGCCGACACTTTATGCTGCTATGCAGTTTGTCGGCCATACTAAAGCATTAATTATAGACCTAAGAGACAATCGAGGCGGTGGAAGTGATGTGGGACCTGTATTAGAATCATTTTTTTAACAAAGGAAACGCCATTACTCGAGTTTAAAAATAGAAAATCAGAAAAGCGTATTGAAAAAACCGTTACGTGGTTGACAGAAAAAAATATAGCAATCCTTTATTCATTTTAGTTAATAATAATACTGGTTCGGCGGCCGAAGCATTGGCATTCTCTATGCAGCAACAAAAAAGAGCCCAAATCATCGGCAAACGATCGGCAGGTGCAGCACACATGAATTCGTGGTATGTAATTAATGATTGTTTGTTTGTATCCATTTCTACCGGAGCGCCAACTATCCCCGGAACAGAAATATCCTGGGAAAGGATTGGAATAATACCAGATTTTGAAGTGGATGAAGGTAAAGAGATAGAGTTTATACGATCTAATTTCAAATAAATATAAACCTCAAAAAGGGAGTTATACCGAATCGCATTATGGGCCCGATGTGATAAATGCCGGACAACAGCAAGTCTTGAACCTTGGGTTTTATACAATGCGACTCTATATCACCGACACTACTTATTGATTTTTCATTTAATACACAAACCAGCTCTTCTGAAGACTAAGACCGTATGACACCATAATGATCATAGTAACAGACTAGATACCAAGAATGAAAATGAGAGTACACAACATTATTCCAAATGATAAAATTGCCGATTATGTCGATAGAATTCTAGTCATTGAAAATGATATTTTTCTGACGCCATTTGCTCTTCCTTTATACGCTAATGGCGCACCGACTTTACTTTTTAGGTCTGTAAAAGGAAACCTTGAAAATTCCGATAGCACTTACCTAACACTTTTTGGGCAAACGGTTTCGCCCGGGAGTTTGACACTGAATGAAGACTTTACATTAATTGCCTACTTTTTGAAACCCCATTCATTAATTTCACTTTTTGGAATTCCTGCTTTTGAACTAACAGACAGACCCATTGACCTTAATTTACTTTCGCCTCAAAAGACCATTTCTCTTCAAGAAAGCTTATTGAATTGTGAAAATATTGAAGATAGGATTGCACTATTAGATAATTATATATATGGTCTTGTAAAAGAAGCTAAAGAAATTTCAGCACCTATTAAATACGCGTCCGAAAAAATAGCAAGCCATTATTCTAAAGAATCACTTGTTAATGTTCAAAAGGAATTAAAAATTTCTGAAAGAACTTTCGAAAGAATGTTTGAAAAAAATATAGGGATATCACCCAATGCTTACAGACGCATTCGTCAATTCCATTCAGCATTTAGCGATTTAAACCTGGGGAAGTATAATAACTTATCGGATATAGCATTTAATCACGGTTATGCCGATCAAAGTCATTACATCCGCACATTTAAAAAGTTTACTAAAATCAGTCCAAGTGAGTATTTAAACTATAGCACCGATTAATAAGCACATGTCGGTTTCATTCTATTTTAAAATTCTCCCCGAACTATTTTTGATAAAACATTAAAATAAAAAAAATGAATAAGACAGTTTTAAAAAGTATTGGAGCAATTTTAGCGGGATTCATATTAGTAGCAGTTCTATCATCTGGAACAGATTTTTTGTTAGACAAATCGGGCATTCTGTCAATGGAACATTTTAAGCAAGCATCATTTTTAATAGTTTGCCTTGTCATCGCTTACCGGTTTACTTTCAATGTAATTGGTTGCTACCTGATAGCAAAATTAGCTCCAACAAATCCCATGAAGCATGTTATGATTATGGGCGTCATCGGAACAATTTTAAGCCTTTTAGGTTCAATTGCAATGTGGCACAAAGCCCCTGCATTTTACAGTATTGCAATCATTCTGATTTCATTACCAAGTGCCTGGCTTGGAGGAAACTATATTTAAATAAAATAAAAAATGGCTATACTAAAAGTCACTAACACACAAAGGCCACAAATTTTCTACCGATTCAGCAATATGAAAATTAGATAAGCCAACTCCCAATAGACGTATTTTTTTATTTTCGATGGGAGCATTCTGTATTGCTTTCACCGTTTGCAATAGGATATCCTGATCATTATTAATTCAGGTAACGATATACTTCGCCTACAGATCGCAAAATCATGAAATTTAAATTTCACTGTAACAGTTCGTCCCTTAAGACCTGATCGCTGAAGCCTTTCCCATAACCGTGTTACCAATGTTTCTAATTCTCTTAGCATTTCGTCATTGGTAGTGAGATCATGCTGATGCGTATCTTAAAACGTAGTCTTATTGAATACCAACCAGCGATGCAGATTACCCCAAAGATGCGACAGGATACTTTTGAAAGTTTCCAAACGACTGATGACCATCTTATGCATATTACCGGAATAGTTAAGGACCAATATGCTCACCTTTATTATAAATGTAAAACTCCTTGAAGCCCAATGCAGGCAGGCATATATGTATCTCAGCATTCCTTATATGAGAATGAAAGCAATCTCGGTATTGTTGCATAAGATGGGGCTTACAGATACAACCAGATTGAAATTTACACGACACCTAAGATAACTACAGTTACATAGATTTGTTTCCAACACCTGTAGTGGTATTCGAAGCTATATTTTGCATAAAATTTGTCGCCTCTCAAGCAGACTGAAAAATCCTGTTACCGATCACACGGCATCCGGCATTCCAGCTTATAACTTTATTTTCAGTTCTGTTTGTAGACAGGTTTCGGGATCAACCAATATATTCTCCACCCGCGCTTCAATCACAAAGGTTTCCGGGTACTCCCATACAGGGAACAGCGTCAGTTTTGTTTTTTCGTGGGGTGCCAACCGGACTTTTCCATACGGCTTGTCGTCGATATCGTACGGAGACGATAACTTCAAATCAAAAGGGATATCGAATTTATTTTCGATAGTCAGCACTACCTGGTTTACATTCCCGGCAAACTTTTTTCGGCTTTAATAGCGATAGATGCTTGAAACAGTGCTTCACCTTCCCGCTCCCTGGCAAGAATAACATCTTCGGTATACACAGCCGTTCGCCTGGCTTCCAGTGCCTCTCGTATTGAAGCCTCACTTTTTCTTTAGCGAAGATCAACGTGATAGGGCGATGGTAATCAGCAGATGGTGGCTGAATAGAACTATGGGCATCGGTACCTGATAAGAGAATCAGGTTATGCTTAATGGCAATGCGGTGAGCATGCACATTATACCGTTGGTTATTGACCAATTCAGCGCCTCTGAGAATGCCACGATCCAGTAGCTTTTGATGAATAGGCAGAAACAAATCCCTGGGACCATTCTTTTCCAGCCAGCCAGGGTGGTTATAAGAAACCCATCCGCCTTGCTTTTGCACTTCAAGGAAGGGTGTCAGTAGTTCGGCTTCAGTAGCTTTGGGTTTCATCACCAGCTTTCCATTGGAACCTATATTATAAGGTGCCTTCAAAGCATTCACATCCTTTAAGAAAAAGGCGTTGTTGTGATAGGGTGCCACATAGGGAGATATTTCTGCTCCTTTAATAATAAGCACGTGTGTATTGGCTGCCGCTTCATTCGCTTTTTTAAAACTAAACTCCTTATCGGGTGAAACAAGACCAAAGTATTTTTGGGCTTCTATATGCTCTGTCAGCGTAATAACATCGAGGCCATCACGTTCGGCTTCCATCACTCTCACATAAGGCATCACATGACCATCTGAATAACTGGTATGCAGGTGAAAATCGCCTTTGAGTGTTATAAAGCCGGGGATATCGGCCACTTTTACTTTAGGGTTTCGCTCTTTTTGTTGCGCATTAGCAGATAACATAATACATGCAAGCGACAACAGACTGAATATTTTCTTTTTCACAAAAAATTAAAATTTATTAATAGTTAAAAGTAGTAGCTGTACTGTGTTTATTGTTGAGTTAGATTATAGACATATCAATGACTTCGTGCAGTCCATGCTGTTGACTATTTATCACCACAAAAAATCACCAGTTATCTGTCCTGAAAGAAGAAGCTGGCAGACCCCAGGCATTAAACAGGTTGCCCCTCGCATAGTTTTTATAAGCGTACCGTACGGCAACCGGGTTTTGCACCTTTTCAGCAAAAACTTCAATGCTATTATTCCTGATGGTGGCTATTGCCGGATAAAAAATCCTATCCGCCCCTGCAATTTCAAAGTTGGCAGAAGGATCGCCATCGAAATAAAGGCCTTGTCCTGTATAGAAAACTCCAGCAACACTGCACCTGTTTTAATGGTATGCTTCAGGTATTCTGGCGAACGCCAGGGCAAGGCATTACATCCGTAGGTATTGGCAAGTGCTGCTTGCATCAATCGCTCCGCCACAAGTCTTTTCTCCGGCGGATGTACAGTAGCCGCCGAGCCGATATCCATGGTTACAATCATAGCACTATTTGAAATACTGCCGGCGCCTGTAATTGCGCCTCCCTTACGCGGGCACTGGCAACACTATCTACATCGGGATAATTGTAGGGCGCGATCTGTACAAAATAAAACGGAAAATCATCTTTCCACAACTTCCGCCACGCAGCAACCAGGGCTTCGAGCTGTTGCCGGTATAGCTGTGGCTCGAAACGGTCATACTCACCCTGGTACCACAGCGCCCCCTGATCTTTACGTTGGCAAGGGGATGGATCATGCCGTTATAAAGCACTGCCGGATCTTTCGGGCTCGTTGATACGGCAGGCAGCTTAATACCCGGAATTGTTGCAAGGCTTTGTTGACTCATCCATGCCCTTACCGGTGTTCCTCCCACGGCTGCTACTATAATGCCTACCGGAAGCTGCAACATTTTTTGCAGTATTGCACCATAAAAAAACCGACCGCACTAAAATCCTGCGCCGTAGCGGCACCGGATTGCTGCCATTTCCCGGAAACGCCGGAAGCAGGTGATGACGCAACTGCACGGGCAACAGTAAAAAACCGAAGCTGCTTATTATCTGCATGCAGTAAAGCTTCCGCCGAACCGGATACCGGCTGATTCTTGAGACCTTTCAATGGCATCGCCATATTAGATTGCCCTGAAAGCAGCCATACTTCTCCTAAAAGGATATCATTTAAAGTAGTGGTATCAACATCAAAAAATTTAATTTCGTAAGGTCCGCCTTCTTTTGTTGTTGGCACTCTTACGCTCCAGTTTCCGGAGTTATCCGGCTTGACTTTATAATGCTTACCATCCCATCCCGTAAGGATATTAACCTCCTTACCGGTACTATGGCCCCAAAGTAGTACACAGTCATTTCTTTGCAGTACCATATGATCATTTAGCACATCAGGCAGAGATACTTTTGCAGAGGCTGTGGTCTGCAAACCCAGGTAGCACAACAAGTAAAGGAAACATATCCTATATATATTTAACATTAAAACCAGTTTATGTTACTATTGATTACTGCAGCTTTATAGTTGTCACAATCGGCCGGTGGGTGGACGCTTGTGACGTTCTAACTGATGCCTGCTGCATTTGCAGCATCCCCGAATATAAAATGTAATTAATTGTTTTTGCCGGTGTACCCGACGGATAATTAAAGGCGAGGCTACCCATACCCGCGAACGCATCGCTGAAAACAGGCTGCAAAATATTAAGAGGTATGCTGCCGGGTATATCACTCAGGTTGCCCGATAACATCTTCACCGGTAAAGGATCTGCCGCTATTCTCTCTTTGGCCTCATAGGCCTGCTGCAGGCGTGAGATCGAATCGGTACTGAGAGACGTTACGTAAAACCGGGTTCTGGCTCCATTAATGTTGATGACAGCACCGAACAAGCCCTGTGGTGTAGACGTGGTAGCCCCGGCGGTATAGATCCATCTTAGCTGGGTACCATCGTCGATACTTTCAATAGGAAATTTACTTAAGAAGGCCTGTCCAAATTTACGCCTCTTACCGTTAGACCCTGCATCCGGCTCCTTGTCAAGGGTGGCATGAAAGCTACGTTTCATACCCAGGCGTGTTGCCAGCAAATCGATCTGGTCATCATAATCACTTCTGCTGCTGAAATTAATGTCTACCTGGTTTAAGCTGATAATATCGGCACCTGAATTACGGATCTCATTTTCTATAGCAGAAAGGTTGTATGCTCCGGCAGCATTTGCACCGTGATTAATGGTATAATGCATCATAGAAAACGTAGAAAAGTCGAGTGCTACATTTGCTATGACCGGGTAGTGATCAGAGGCGTACGTATGTATCGTATCAAGATTGGTTACTACCGCCTGTTCGTTACCCATAATAAAATCGATGCGAGCATTGCGCGGGTTTCCGTAACGATTGGCTTTATAAGTGAACGGCGTCAGTGCTTTTCCTAACGGATCGTGGAATTTACTCGTGACTAAGCTATGATTCTGATCGCTGGGCCATAGGTTCAGATCCCCCACAAGTACTTTAGGGCCGCCGACCGCATCCGCTTTTGCCAGCATCTCCAATATCTGATTGCGCTGAACCGAAGTGCTGTCGGGACGTTTGGCGAAATGGGTTAAAAAGAAGTGAAAGGTTTTTCCTTGTACCGTCACCTTTGCGTTCAGCAGGCCTTGCGGATTCACGCCATCCCATGCGGAATAGATAGTACCCACGGTATCGATGGGGTATTTGCTGAAGATCATCTGCCCGAATCGGCCTGACGCTTTGGGTCGATTTTTAGTTACATGAAAAGCGGAGTAAGGATAGAGATCAGCTAACCCATCCCTGAGCAGGCGGGTTGGTTATGAAACTGCGTTAGAGCATCCCACTCAAAAGCTACTTCTCCCAGCCCTACAATGTCCGCGCCGGAATGCCTGATAATATAAATGGTATTGTCCAGGTTGTAGTCGGAAGGCTCATCATCCGGCGCGCCATTGGCGTTACCTACTCCTTTGGCAATATTCCAGGTCATTACCTTTAATCTACCCTCCGACAGATCCTGAGTCTGGTAAGATCTTGCGGTTGCTGCTGCATTTATCGGCAGCAGCTCAGGTTCCACCAGCTTCTTCTGATAGGAGCATACTACCAGTACCAGGTAAAAAAGGTTTATCATCTTTGAAAACATGGTTGTGGATTTATATTTAATAAATGAACGAATGATGCAGCGGACTTGCCGTTGTAAGATACCGTTGCACCTGGTAAGAATCGTCACTTATTTATAGTCCGGATTTTGTTCCAGTTGTTTATTCAATGCCAGATCCTGAGTAGGTAATGGTTCTAGGTAGTACTTGTCTAGCCACCCCGCAGGTTGGTCAAAATATTGTACATAACCCTGCGCACCACCACCGTAGATTTTTAAACGGTTTCCGTAGTCAGCGTTTCTTACGGATACGCCTAGTGGTTGTTTATTCAGGTAAGTGCCCTTTTTCCATCGCTTCAGGTCGTTAAAACGGAACCCTTCAGCCATCAGCTCAACCCTGCGCTCACGCCTGATCTCCCACAACAGCGGTTGTACATCGGCATCCCGTTTTGTGTCGAAGCCGCCACCCACCTCGGCCACTTGCAATGCGGGCATATTTGCACGGGCCCTTAGTTTATTGATCGTTATATCAGCTACGCCCTGGTTAAATTGTCCAAGCTCAAACATCAACTCGGCATAGTTGAGTAATACTTCTTCTATGCGGAAAATTGGCGCATCGTTAGAAGAATTATTCCCATTATCCAAAGGAAGCCTGTTGTAATACTTCCAACATAAATATCCCAGTTCAGTGATCATTTGTGCCTGGCCTCCATTAAACAGGCGGAAATGCGGAGACTGGCTAATTGTACTGCCGGTAGTCCAGGTCTTGCTCCACTGCTGCATGGGAAGTTGCTTATTCGTTCCCCCAATTGTTTTCATAAGCTCGATATATTCGGCATCTGCCGCCACACCCGTATTTCTCCATTCTGGCTGGCGAACTATCGCTACTTTGTATGGCGGAGCTACGGTGAAATACAATCGCCTGTCCCGGTTCCTGAATTCAGCAAACATATTGGCATCGCCTGCATAAACGGCACTTGTGGCGATCGGTTTCCGTCTGTACACAGATAGCTCTCCACGGCATCTTTGGTGAGATCATAATACCAGGAGGTACTGCCAACAAAGCGGGGATTGGAATGCGTAATTAGATTGGGCGCATATTGTTTAAAAAGGATGATGCCTGGCTTGCCCGAGAGATCTTCAGAATTGAATACATCGTCGTATACCGGTATGAGCGCGGGGAATGAAGCCATCAGCTTTTCGCTGGCGAGCTTTGCTGCTTCCAGGTAGGTGGCAGCACCAGACAAGCTATGATACTTGCGCCAAGTGCCTTCAAAAAGGCCAAACCTTGATATGAGGGCACGTACAACATTTTTATTAATGGTGTTAGCACCATCGCCATCGGCCTTAATATGCTGCTCTGCATACAGCAGATCGTCTAATACATGACGAGCAACCTCGTCGCGTGGTGTGCGGGGCTGAAAGAGAATAGCAGCCGTATCTGATAAAGTGCGGCCGACCCAGGGAACATCACCGAAGGAAGCTATGAGGTCGTAATAACGCAACGCCCGGAAAAAATAACCAACCGCGCGCCAGTGAAGTTTATCGGGCTCAGCCAATTTGGAGGTTTCAATATGATCAAGCATAATATTACCCTTCCGGATATAAGCAAAATTCCATTGCGCTACTACCTGCGTAACGGTATTGTTGCCACTTGCAGGAATGATTTTCGTTTGATACGCATAGGGGCTCATGTTGCCTGGCCTCGTTTCATTCATGTTATCGGAAATAAGATCCGATTGCATCGCATTGGGAATGGCTCCCCCATATCCGCCAAACTGCTCATACAGCGACCAGCCGTAGGTTTTGAAGTTATTATAATCGACAAAAGCTGTTTCGGGAATCAACTTGTCTTTTGGAAGTTTGTTTAAAAAATCTTTGGAGCAACTGCAAATGCCAATGAGCATAACGAGCGTGCAGTAGATCTTAACTATTTTCATGATGTTGAATTTTTCTTAAAATGATACGTTAAAGCCAATAGAATAAAGCCGCAAAAACGGGTAACCAAAGCCTTGGTCACCACTTCTGTTAATCTCAGGATCTAATCCTGAAGGCAGGCGATCTAAGGTGAAGGCATTCTCTATACTGATAAATGTCTGAACCCGTTCCAGTGCAATTTTGCGGATCAGCGCGTCGGGCAGGCTGTAAGCCAGTGTAACATTCTTCATCCTAAGAAAAGCTCCGTTTTGCAGGTACCGTGTTTGAACGGACTGGTTGAAAGATTGATTGCCGGCGCTTTGATCGTAGATCCTTGCGTGGAAGGCCGTTTCATTTCCAGGCATCCAGTAATTGAGCTGATCGGAATAGAGGGCGCCGAAATTGTATAAATTGGGAAAAGTAAGCTGGTTGGCACGCCACTGCTGCGCTTTAACAACTCCGTTGATCACAAAGGAAAGATCGAATCCTTTAAAGTTGAAGCCGGCATTGACGTTGTAGCGGTACCTGGGTGTACTGTTTCCAATAACACGGCGATCACCCGGATCGGAAAGTGTATTATTACCTGCGTTAACAATGCCGTTACCATCATAGTCCATAAAAAGTATATCGCCTGGGTTAGGCAACTGACCTTCCCTGCGTGGTATGCCTTCTTTCAATTGTCCACCGGTAAGATTATCACTCAGGCTGCCCTCTACAAAATCATCCACAGTATAAAGGCGATCGGTGGTAAAACCCCAGATCTCGCCCAGCTCCTGGTCTACGTAATATTGAGACAATAAACCTGCTTCGTTTTTAATGGATTTGATCCGCCCGCGGGAATCGAACAGATTCACACCTACGCGGTAACCTAAAGCCCCTATCTTATCACGCCAGCTTAGTTCTACTTCAAAACCTTTTGTTTGTAGGGCGGCCACATTTTGTAAAGGTGCGCCTGTACCCAGGATAGCCGGTAATTGTACGCCTTCATATAGCATGTCTTTTGTATCGCGCTGGTACCAATCTACGCTGGCTGTTAAACGGTTTTTAAACAGACCCAGGTCTATTCCAAAATCGAGTGTTTGTACGGTGGCCCATGTAAAATTGCTGCTCACCAGGCCAGGAGGTGTTAGGGTGGTAACCTGTGCGCCACCTACCAGCCAGTCCGCATATACCGCATCCATAGCGGGATAGAAAGCATATTCAGGAATGGCCTGGTTGCCTACGGCACCATAAGAAGCGCGCAGCTTTATTTCGTTCATCCAAACCGGCAGCCTGGATAAAAATTTCTCACGCGTTAATACCCAGCCGGCAGATACCGAGGGAAAGAGTCCCGAGCGATGCCCTTCGGGGAACCTAGACGAAGCATCATACCTCCCCGTAAGACCTAAAAGATACTTACCTGAAAAGCTATAATTAGCGCGGCCAAAAACACCGAGTACTGCATAATCAGAATAATTATCAAGCGCCACTGGCACACCAGTTGCCTGCGAAATAGAAGGATAATCTGCGCTGATCACTCCATCGCGCTCCATGCGCTCCTGCTCATATAAGCTTTCTTCTATATTGAGGCCGCCCATTAAAGAGAGTTCATGCCTTTTGATTTTTTTATCGTAGTTAGCAAACAAGTTGAAAGCGTTATAATCAGTTGTTTCATTTACCTTTCTAAACAGCCCCTCTCCTCTTGTAACAACTTCGTACTGGCGCGGATCGGCGCGGTGGTGATCTTCTGGTAAAAAGTATTTCGAACCTGTAAGTTATCGTGCGTGTATTCAGCCGTTAGTGTAAGATCTGTTACCGGCCTCAGAATGATTCTTCCCGTCAGCCTGATGTCATCCGTTTTATCTACGCTGGGCGCCCGCATAGTCACTACGTTTTTCGGACTTTCACTTAAATAATTGACGCCACCTATCTCGAGCGAATCTTCCATAGGCACATAGGGAGCAAAATTAATGGCGGTGTTCAGGCCATCAGAAATGGGATAGGACTTCAGGGAATTGTAGTAGGCCGCATCTGCCTGTATCGTTAACCATTTTTTTACTTCCGTAGTTACGGAGGACTTAAAGTTGTACCGCCGATACATATCCTGCTTGCTGTCTGGTGCCAGCACGCCGTTTTCCTTTACCGTTCCTAATGAAAAGCGGTAAGTGGTTTTTTCAGACCCGCCGGATACGGACAGGTTATGCATGAACTGCAATGGATTACTGCCTAGCAGGTTTTTCATCGCGTCGTAACCTCTCAACGGATAGCGCACATCTTCTACAATGGTATAACCATCGGGATAGCGGGAAGGATCCTGGTTGTATTCATTGATCAGGTTTAACCAGGTGTCTACATCATTACCCGTTCTGTACACGATGGCACCCATGTCTTTATAAGACTGCACTGTTTCGAGTACGCTGGCCTTACGAGGCAGGTTGGTGGCCTGCACCATCGTGAGGTTGTTGCTGTAATCGAAACGCACTTTTTGATTTTTCGCACCTTTTTTGGTAGTAACCAATACTACCCCAAATGCCGACCTGGCACCGTATATAGCGGCAGATCCGGCATCCTTAAGTACGGTAACGGTTTCAATATCATTTGGATCGAGCAGGTTTAACGGCCCGTTGAACGGCATATTATCTACAATAATAAAAGGGCCGGTTGTGCGTATGGTATTGGATCCGGCCTGGATATCAGTGGCACCGCGTATGTTAAAACTGGCAGGCGCGCCCGGCTCACCTGAACCGATATTTACCTGGAGGCCCGCAGCAGCGCCCTGGAGCAGCGCACCTGTAGTAGCAACTGGCCTGTTGCCCAGCAACTCTTCTACTTTCACAGTGCTCACGGCCCCGGTTACATTGGACTTCTTTTGGGTACCGTATCCAACAATGACTACTTCCTGCTGCTCTACAATTTTAGATTTAAGACTGATGCTCACATTGGTTTGCCCCTTAACGGCTAGCTCTTCGGGCTGCATATTGATATGACTGAAAATTAATACCGCCGTTTGCACATCGGGTACGGTGATGGCAAACGTGCCATCGGGACCGGTAACGGAAGCATGCACATCGTTTTTAACCTGAACGGTGACGCCCTCGATCCCCTGACCCTCGCTATCGGTTACACGCCCTTTAATAAGAACAGGATCTTTTACCATCTCCTGTCGTGGGGCGGGTATTGTGCGGGCGACCGGCTGATTTTCTTTGACCACAATCGTCTTGTCAACAATCGTGTGACTTAATGTACGGCCATTGAAAATGCGATCAAGTGCTTGTGAAAGCCCAACCTGATTGAGGTTGACAGTAACAGGCTTTTCGCCTGCTATTAATGTTCGTTCGTAGAAAAAAGTATAACCTGTTTGTTTGCGTATTTCCCGGAAGCACCGCTCCATGGACGCATTTTTGACGTTCAGAGTTATTACCTGCGCATTGCCGGCGGCACAGACCTTGAACAGCAGGATGGCTATAATAAAAGCAGCCAGTCTCATAGTTGTTTAATTTTATGGCAAACGCATCCTGCGCTGCCGGTGAACGATAAAATGAAAGAGTATTTAATTTTGAATGAAACCTTTTGCTGACAGAAACAGTTGATCTTATTTTGAAGAAACAGTCACGAACCTGCCATTGTAAGAACAGGAAATCCCTGAAAACTTCAATATCTGAAAAACCTGGTTTAGGGTGGCCTGCCTGCGAATAGAACCACTAAAGCGCTGCCGCGGTACAGCACCGTTGAAGCTGATGTCAACATCATACCAACGTGCTATTTGCCGCATGATGGTTGCTACATCATCGTCCTCAAATTCAAACATACCGCTGTGCCAGGCCAATTCTTTTTCTATATTAACTTTTCTGCTTTTTAAGCCTGAAGTGGGTTTAGTGAGCACGGCCTGTTCGGATGGAAGAAGCGCTAGTGTTGAGCTGGCATTGCTTACCTGTACCTTTCCTTCTGCCAGCGTAGTTTTAACGGTATGCTCATCATCATAAGCATTGATATTAAACTGTGTTCCCAGCACTTTCACTTCCCCTGCAACTTTGCCTCCCGAATGAATCTTTACGATAAAAGGATGACTCTTGTCTTGGGCTACTTCGAAATAAACTTCTCCGGTTATTTCTACTACACGCTCTGATGAGGAAAATACAGTCGGATACCTGATGGAAGACGCGGCATTTAGCCAAACCCTTGTACCATCTGAAAGTTTTACGCTGAACTGGTTGCCCCTGGAAGTGGTAATCACGTTGTGAACGACAGACCCGGCTGGTTGGCCATCGTACGCAACAACACCTTTATCACTGGCTATGGTCTGTCCGTCCTGCATGGCCAGTACCCGTCGCTCATCTGCGTTCAGCGTAATGCGGGAACCATCGCCTAAAGTGAGTACTGCCTGTTCTGTGCCTGGATCTTTGTCAACCGCGGCTTCTGCTGCCTTCGTGTTGGTATAGGCTGTTTGCCGTTGTTCTTTATTATAGAAAATGCTATAACCTCCGGTGATCATCAGCAGAATAGCGGCGGCCACGCCCACCCATCTATACCTTACCATCCGTTGAACCCCAGCTTGCTTGCTGCTATCGATCCGTTTATTGATAGCCGCCAGGATCGCCGACGGATCAGCATCGGTGGTGGGGGCTGCAGGGTTGTCGAACTCGGCTTGCAGTATCGCCTTGAGCTCAAGGGCTTCCGTTTTTTCCAGGTAAGATAACATCCATTGCTTTTCCTGATCCGTCCAGTGCCCCTGCGCAAGAAGCACTTTCAGTTTCTGATCCGCTGCTGGATTGTTATTCATTTACCACGTTTACTTAAATACAATAGTACCTTTCGATCGGGGGGTAGGTTATCATTTTTTTATCTGCACTAAATAAGCTGTGACAGCAAAATAGCGCAGTATGCAGTGGTGGCGTGCTGATCTACGTATCGCTTGACCGTACTAACCGCGGCGCTTAAGTATTCTTTAACCGTGTATTTGGAGATATTGAGCTTTTCAGCCGCTTCATCGTAGGTGTTGCCGTATATCTTACAGAGTACAAAAACATTCTTCTTCTGCGGAGATAGATGAGCGATAGCTTCTTCCAAGAGTTCAGATTGCGTTTGGTAACCCGCATCAGATCGTTCGAAAAAAATCTCTGATGCTGTAACATTGTTGAGCTTAGATTGTCTGAGCTTTTTCTTGAGTTCGTTGACAGCTTTATTATAGCTTACTACAAAAAGCCAGCCGCCTAAAGGTACGGTAGCATTGATCTTACTGCGGTTTTCCCAAAGTCTCAGGAATGTTTCCTGTACAATATCAGCAGCACCATCTGCATCCCTGAGTAGCTTGTATGCATTCCTGTAAACCGGATTGAAGTAATGTGCATACAACTTCTCGAAGGCCTTCCTGCTGTCTCGCTGCAGTTGAATCAACAGCTCAGGTTCTATGTCAGAAAATACGGACGTCGCTTTCACGGCTGTGTTATTGTTTTCGGAAGGCAAATGTATTAAGGAAGTACTTCTCAAAAATATTAATAAATCATTAATAATGGTTGTACCTCTCTGTCCATTGGTAACCTACCTGTATGAGTTGGGGTTAAAATATCCTTGACATTTCTCTTCAAAGCCGCTTGGGTTATTCCCCTAATGAGTTTAGAAACTTGAATTTACTTATTTTAACATTTGCCTATCACCAAAAAATGGCGACAAAATTGTCACCATTAATGTGTTAAGGGCATATTGCCAATTGTTCGACGTACCTTAAAGGGAATCTTAGTAACTCAATCAACTATAAGATTTTCTTTTAGATGCTTTCCATGGTATAATAGCACTTAACATTATTAAAATGGCAATTGCCATAGCCAGATTACCTCCTTTGGATGTAATAAATGAAAGAATAAGTAGAAGTACAGATATAAACGCCAAAGAAAAACTAATCATCTTCAAACCAAATACATTCTGCTTTTCTATTGCCAGTTGTTCCTGTTCATCTATTTGCACAGCAGCCGCTTTCTTTTCTGATTTATACTTACAGTAATTTTCATAATCGATACTGGTACTTCTTTTCTTTCGAACTAATAGTTCAAAAATCACCAGCATTACCAAGGGCAATAATACTCCTAACAACATCTCATTTGCCCTAGATAATTTATAGCCGTTTATAAACGGAATAATCATTTTAAATAACATATTTATGGAAAGAGAAATCAAAGTAATGTTTATGGTAGCTTTACCTGATAATCTTTTTGAGAATAATGACCATATAGGAGGCAATAGCAGTGGACCTCCTGTTATAGCACCCACACTTAAAGTAAATTCAACAATACCTCCTATATACGGAACTCCCAGTGCTATTAGAATCATAAACACACCAAAGAACCAGGAGGAAGCCCGAGCTACAAACATCAACTTCTTATCATTAGCCCCGGGATTAATAGAACCTTTGTATATATCATTGGTAAATACAGCGGACACAACATTAAGTGCTGTATTTGCAGATGCCGAGGTAGAAAAATACATTCCCGTCAACATTAATCCAAGTAAACCGGCAGGCAATACCTGCTTGCATACCATAATGTATGCATTTTCCGCATCTACACCTGCCAATCCGGGATTGATCAGCTGGTAAGTCATGGGTGGCAGCATCCACAATACGGGGCTTAAAATATACAATCCTGCAAATAGGTAGGCTACTTTGGAGGCGTGCTTTGGCGTATCTACACTGGTATAACGTTGTACAAAGGTCCAATTACCACCTATATAAAATATATGATAAATTGCAAACGCAAATATAAAACCCCAAGTATATTCTCCGTTAGTAAGATTGAAAAATTCGTCAGGAGCTTTAGCCAGAAAGTTGCTTACTCCTCCAACCTCATTAAATACCAGCGGTAGAATAATTAGCACTGCAGCAGTAAGCACTACAAACTGCAATATGTCGGTGACCATTACGGCCCAGAGTCCTCCTACTGCAGTATAAGATATCATTAGAATACCAAGTATAATTGTTACGGGTACTAGCGGATAGTCCAGAGAGGCTGATACAAGCTTTGAGACAGAATACAACACTGAGCCCTTAATAAATACTGATACAATAGTGAAAATGTAGATATAGATTTTCTGTACTTTACTACCCAGTCTCGCTTTGATAAACTCGGCAGCTGTTAAATTTCCAGTCGCTTTCCATTTAGGAGCCAGGTAGAGACCCGTAATCAGGGCTCCTATACACATAGTCCACTGGATAGTGACCGCTACCCATCCATGTTGATAGGCTATTGCACCCCAAGCAACAAAAGTACCCGCAGAAAAGAAACTCATGAATAAAGAAAGTCCACCTATAAACCAGGGAACAGATTCACCGCCTGCAAAAAATGATTTCAAATTTCTACCGGTTTTAGAAAAGCTGATTCCTACCAGAAGTATAAAAACAGAAAAGACTATAATTACTATTGTATCGGTCATTATTAAATAGATTTATGAGTAGCACCGTATAGAAAAAATTGAAGCTGCAATTTGAGCGGAAGGATGCTCCATTATTAGGTGGAGTTTCTGTGTAACAACAGGTTCATCAAAAACTATTTTATTGATGGTTTGAAAATTATCTTTCTTTTGATAAACGATCCGCCCCTGGTCGTCTTCGATATAATAATTTCTAACGCAAAACGGCATTACGGTTTCAGGATGCGTCATTAACACTGACTCCATTGGATGATCTGTATCTGTATCAAATACAAGGTTGATTTCTCGAACATACTGGGGCTGATCCCAACCTAGTTCTATAACAGGTTTTTTATCCGAAATATCTGCTACCCATGCGTTGGGCTTTATGGTAGGTCTATCAACGCCATTCCTGATATTTTCTACTCCGAAAGGAATAATCGTATCCAACTGTAGAGCCAGGTTATGTCCTTCCGCCGCCTTTGGGGGCACCAAAACTCAAAGCTGTCAACTGCCGAACCTTCGGGAGCTAATTGCTTTCCGTTATTGGAGACCGCCTTATTGGTACCATTAAACACAGACAACATACCTGTTATACGTTGGAAGGAGTATGCCAACTGAAGTTGCTCGTTGGCCAAAAAACAAATAAAAACATATTGTTCTTTTTGTATTTCTACATCAAAATCCACATCGATATAATGTGCGCCCGGGTCTACGCTGATCTCTAGAGTTCGCAGCAAAACATCCGGAGTAAACGATCCGTAATGACTGCTGCTCCTTAATTCAACGGCTAAAATTGTTTTTTCAAATGCATGTACCAGTAATTTAGAAACAGGCATTTTTCCGGGAAGCACCGGTAACATTTGAGCAGCCGACACGCCCAATGTTTTTAAGATGTATCCATTCTTGTCAAATCCGCGGAAGTGTAAACATGAACTGGCCTTCAGGTCACATTTTTGTACCAGATCTTCCGTATCCATTAAATGGAACCCAGGAATGAACTGTCCGGTTCGCATTAATTGTTTTTGCAATGCGGGCATGTAGCCATCGTTGTTTAACCCGGCAGGGAGTTGATGATACTTATAACAAAGTGCAGCAGCAATAGCAACCACCTGTGCAGAATAGCCGCAGGTAGCCATTACGCGGGTTGCTCCAAAAGCTACATGGCTGACGCTAATAATTCTCCCGGCTAAAAACAGGTTCTTTATGTTGCGGCTATATAAACACCTGTAAGGAATCTGAAACACGCCTTTGCTATGCCATTGATTACACGGCGACCGATCACTAAACACACCGTCCGCCGGATGTAAATCGATCGACCATCCCCCGTAAGCTACTGCATCTTTGTGAGCTTTTTGTTCAATAAGATCAGATTGCGAAAGGATATAATCTCCCTCAAACCTGCGGCTCTCGCGCTTTCCGGGAATCATTCCAACCCATTCAAGGGTATAGGTTTCAGCCTCAGGAAAATTACCTGAATTTTTGATATAATCCCATACACCATAAATAACCTTCCATAATTCCCATTTAATTTTTTCTGTATCGTGAACGGTATCCAATCTGCCCCCGTATTCTACCCACCACAATTTACATCCATGCTCTTTAGCATTGAAACTTTTATACCTAGGCACTTCCTTTTGTACATTTTTAGCAAAAGACGGAGCGGAAAAATTCACAGGCTTACCTGTATCCTTAGTATAGAAGTACAAAGAGTGCCCTAACAATTCCCCATAGCTCAAATCCGGTGCCATAGGCTCATTAAACTCTTCACTACTTTCGGCACCCATTCTGAAAGCTGCACCGGACAAGAAACCTAAAATACCATCACCCGATGCATCACAAAATAAAGGCGCACTTATCAGGTACTCTGTTGAATTCTGGCTGCAGAAAGCCTTTGCACTTTCTATTTTATCGCCTGTTGTATTAACGACTTCGTATACAGCCGTATTAAGGAGCAATGTGATGTTTGATTCTTTTACTACTTTGTCGAGTAATATCATATCTAATATCACAGGATTCCCTTCCGGATTATGATACGTATTTTCTACCAGTATTTCGTCTATCACCCCTCCTTCCCTCGCCCAGCGGTTATTATTGCCCATGTGTGAGGTAGCGCCTAATATCCACAATCTCACTTCGCTGGATGCATTACCGCCAAGTACGGGCCTGTCTTGTACCAGCACGATCTTTAATCCTTGCCGGGCAGCCGTAATCGCCGCACATACACCCGACATACCGCCGCCAACAATGGCAAAATCAGCTCTTATTACTTCTGTTCTTAACGCTCTTTTTTCGAGAGCTTCGTCATATATCATTATATCTGTTTATGATGTGTTGAAAGTTATTTTAATATTGTATGAATCTTTTACTGCATGACAGACTATTGGTTATTTAAAACTACCGGCACATTCTTATGAATTGCAAGACTCGGTATGAGATAATAATTGACTGTGGAAATAACGATCCCTATTTTCCTAATTGATACGTTTTACTCTTTGTTATTTTACCATCAATTCCTGTAAGCTCAAGTGAAAAATTAACGGCATTCTTAATATTTGCATCTACTGTGAATTCAAAGGGATAAGTTGTCTTTTGCAAGATCTTTTTCTTACCGTTTTTATCTTTATACACTAATGCCGCTTTGCTCCAAGTATTATCATCATCTTCCAGGTACACAAATAACCGACGGCCCAAACTCCCAAGCTTAAAAAGAAATGCTTTTGCCTTGCCTTCAGGAATTTCCACGTAATCTTTGCTATGATCTTTTTGAAAGCTTAGGATGTCTTTTTGAAATGAAGACTTAATGTTTACGGGTGTAATCGCAATAGAAGTAATACCGTCGGGCGCTACCTGTATAAAAAAGTACTATCTGTTAACTTCTTTGAATGCCCGTTTTCGCTTATCGTTGTAATGGTTGCGCTAGGCGAGGATGTTATCCAATTAGGATTTAGCGTCACCTTTGAAGTAACGTTCATCGCAGATTGATTCATAAACGCCAGATAGAGTGTATCACCAGCCCTGGCTGCGATATAATTCAACTCCACATTGTCAATTTTTAATAAACGTGAAGGCATCCATAGCTGCAGCTGCTTCCTACCGTAAAAGACACCTTTACTAGTTCCATAGAATTTATTTTGCAGATAGGCGTATCCTTCAATATACTCGTTGGGAAAATCTATATTACCCTTACTTCTTGCATAGGCGTCAGACACAAGATAGTCGACGAGTAAAGAGGCCATTGGCAAAATGTGATTATAGTGAAAGGAGTTAACACTTAGCTTCTTGTGATCCCGCAAAGGATAATCTGTTTTTTCGTACGCCGTTGTTCTTTCCGTGTTGATGTGGTACCCCGGAAAATTGGTGTATCTACCTACTATCGCTGCTTTTGCTACCTGGGTTAAAAAACTATCTTTTGCGTGAAAACCGACTCTCAACATCCAGGGTGCATAGTTCGCCATAAATATCGCCCGATGCCCTGTTGAAGTTCCAGACGATTCCGGTGTAAGGCCTGTTTCTGATAAGCGCCATGCCGGCACTTTTTCTTCAGGGTAATACATGGGTTCGTGTCCTTTTGATTTGAGGTACCAATACATAGGAGCTTTTCCGCCTTTATTTACCGTAATAAGACTATCCGGAATCCGTGGCACCATCCACGTAAATAATGTATAATGCCGCGCACCATCCTGTGCCGCATCCAGATACTTTTTCTCACCGGTTAGCTCATACAATTCTAAATATTCTGGCCAATGGTTTGTAAAAGTTGGCCAAAAAAATGAGAGCCATACAACGGATCACCAAATGCTTCGGGCATTTCATACACCCGCTTCTGAAGATATTCATCAGCCATCTTTTTACTCATTTCCAGGTAGGTCTTCTCTCCTGTCATTTTAAATAAAAACATAGCATTTATCCAATTACTACCTTTTTCACTATCGTCCAGATTGCGAATACGCGTACTGTTGAATTCCTTTTTAACCAGAAGCGGATAAAACGAATTTTGCTTCCCGAATATATTATACAATGCTGCCAGTTCAGATATCGGAGCGATGGGACCTTTCAGCTTCCTGGAGGGTGATTGAATTTTCTGCGTACTATCGAGACTAAAAAGGAATTTTTCTCTTGATAGCATGTACTCCATCAACGGATAGCCTCGCTTTTCAAACATTTGCCTGTCATCACGTAAAATTGCCATCTCCAACGGGTTCAAACTGGACACATTTTTTACCGCACCAGGGACATCGGTAGAATAGGCAAATCCTTTTAAACTATCGACAAACCATGCATAGTTCGTCATAGAATAATCAATCATATTATCCAGCACTGTATTTAGAGAGGCTATATCATTACGTCTATAATCTTTGAACCCAAAAACTTCACGGGAAATTTTTTCATAGGTGCTGGTTAAAGACATTGGTTCGGCCAAAAGCTGAAAGGAAAAATGAAATTTGCTTTCCGGCTCCATCAACGATTGAAACCCACCCAACATAGGCGCAAATATTTGTGGTTGCAACCGCTTCGACTTATTTAATAGCGCTACTCCAAATTGACTGTTGTTTAATAATGGCAAAGGCTGAAAAGGAATGTACTGCGATGATGCAAGCACACCCAATGTTGATGATCCATCATTTAATAAAGTGGTGGGTAACGTACTCATAAAGCTGGCTGTCATGTAAGGCAGGTCGGGGCTTCGTTTTTCTGTCCAGATCAGGGGTTGCCATATTTCAGCGACATTGTCTTTATCAAAAGAAGGGGCTCCTGTGTAACCCACACTATAAAAGCCTTTGCTTTTTGGTAAAAGCTCAATATGCAGCACCGTTGCTGTTGCAGGTGCGGTTAACAACCATGCGTGAATAGTAAATTTTTCTTCCTCTGGAAAATGAAAAAATACCGTATCTCCGCGAGTTATTGTACGCTCAGGCCGAACTATAAAATTCTGACCGGCCTGGTAGAGATTAGCTGTGCGCAGCTCCTTCTTACCGCGAAGTATTTTATCATCAAAACCATCTCCCGCTGTTTCTGCACCTACATTCTTTTGCTTAAAATCTGCCAGCATACTATCAGTTACCGTCCATGTAGGCACATTGTAAGATACCTTTTTAATCTCGGCAGGCTTTAAAGCCAAACCCGGATCTTTTGAGCTATACAGTACTACAAATTCAGGCAGAAAGGAATAAACCTTGGAGCCGGAACGAATTTCAATACTGTTATTTTTTTCGTTGTACCTTACTTGCGTCAGGCCAGGCAGACCTATTGACAGCAAAAGAAACTTTAATATAAAAACTCTTATCATGTTCATCGATATCATAATTTTAACCAGTTTTATTAAACATAGCTGCAACTTATTTTCTTTCTAACTCAGTGATAGCTTACCTCCAGCACCTTTAAGCCTGTCGGTGAAATGTCTATCGTAGGATTAGTGAAGGCTTTTTCTTTCTCAGAAGTCGTAATGTCGCGAATTGATGTTGTACTAATTTTTTCGCCGGGCAATAATGCATTTATACTCAAGTTCCAGCCTGACGATTCTTTTTCAACACTATTATTAAGAAGAATCAGATAAAGTTTTTTTCTTCTTTATTAAGTGCAGTCAAGCAATCGAGTTTAGGATTATCAATTTTGATCAAGTCGGGTTTCAGTATTAATGCTGCCTTATGTCCCATCACACGCCCTTCGGCAAAACCATAGGTAAGGTGAGGTCCGACTTTAGGAGTTATAAATCCACGGGGAAAAGAAATTTCTTTCATGGATCGCATGTTGGCTTCTGCAACAAGGTAATCCATAATCCAACCGATTTGCCACCAAGCGTGGTGAGGAAACGGGCCCGCTCCATTATCCATCATTCTCCAATAATACGAAGCCACTCCTGTCGCACTATCAACGAAAGCGTCTCTTCCCCATGCGGCAGCTCTTGCCATATTCAAATAAAGAGCATCCTGCGTTAGTTGATAGAACCGGACAAACATCCCGGCGTGACTACTTAGCAAAATAGGGCCACTGTTATTCGCGGAGCCATGCGTTCCGCCATGTTCAAAACTCAATCCCACCTGACTGATCTCCCAATCTTTCACGGCTCTGTCTCCTACTTTTTTTGAAGCATACTTGGAATAGGATGTGAGTATATACTGGTCGTGTAAATCTGTGCAACATCAATTGCAGCATTTTTATACTTTTCTATTCCTGTAGTCTCATACAGGTCTAAAAGTGCCTGCGCACTTTGTCCAGTAGCAAAATCCGGTGCAAACCTTGTATCTCCGCATACACCTAAATAATATCCGTTTTTTACAGCATTTTCAACAAACCAATCAGCGCCTTTGATTGCGCCATCTAAAAACCGCTGATCCTTTAATATTTTATAGGCTACAAGTAGTCCATAGAAGGTGGGTCTGTAATCATATTCATCGGGCAAGAGAGGATCATGTGAATCATTTTTATACGCAATTTCCCAACGCCCATTCTTATGCATTTTACCGAGCAGCCAATTGGCTGCTAATGATAGTGATTTTTTTAGTTCTCTGTTTTCTGGCTCAAATAACAGAACATTTCCTATATCCATCAGTAAGTAATAGGCGGTAGCCATAGGTTCACTATAAGGGCCCCACTCTTCCGTAAAGCGTTTGCTTTTATATAGGTAGTATTGGCCAGCAGCGGCACCCATCAGAAAACTATCCTTTAAATTTTGTTGTGCAAGCTTAAAATTCAAAGCATAAGGTAACCTGCTATTTTTCAAAACCCTATCACCGGTAATAGCGGCCAGCATCCACATAGCACCATAATCTGCATTTTTTACTGCATCTTTCTCTGCTTTATATACGCCTCCTAAATATTCCTGAGCGCCAATCTCTACATTATTATAATCAAATAATCTCCACCTGGATGTGCTATCACTCTTTACATATGATAATAATCTTTTTATCCGGTCTGAAAGAGATTCATTTGTTTCTTTTAAGGACAAAAATCGTTGAACCGGTAAACATTATTTACTACATGTTTATATACACTATACCAGTCATCTTTTTTACGGTATATCTAAAACGAAAGGATAAACTATCTCCTTTTTTTAGGTATGAATATTTTTCTCCTAAAACAGGATGATATAAGGTGGGCATTAATATAGCCTGTCTGTTCATACTTGATAAGCCGAGTAGCCAATCTTTGTGGGTATTAGAATCATAAGTCCATGGATCTCGGCCCATACCGGGCTCAGCAGTTACAGCTAGTGTTTTCCCATCTTTATTAGTTAATATCGAAGTTAATGCAGCAGCAGTTCTTTCGCGTATTACTACAGGCATGTCAGGTACGCCATGCCCATATACAAACGCATCTATAAAATTGTGGTTAACGGATTTTCCTTGTAAAATTCCGGGGATTGTTGCCCATTGAAAATCGTTTGCATTTCCATTGAATAAGGTAGGTGTTGCAATAGAAAAAATCCGGCCTTAAGCGCCTTAATAGTAATAGTGACTAAAAGATCATTTTTATATTTTGAATCTAATTGCCATATTGCATCTGTAACAACAACATCATTTTTATTACTGAAATGGACAGCATTATCTTTTTTACGAACGGATGAGGGATAAAATAAAAATGCTTCTCCCGCTCTGTTTAGGGCAACTGCGGTAGTACTGCTTTTCCACTTACTTTCAAGATAATAATATTCAGGCTCGGGAAACTGAATAGGTGCGCCCTTTTCATTTAATATCGTCTGCTTACTGCTAGATGGTTTTTCCGGAGAATAGAGGATCGTATAACTCCCCTTGGTATCTGAAAAAGAATATGGGTTTTGCCCGGAAAGAAGCGTTAATTCTTTAATTGCATAACCTTCTTTATCGTTATCCCAAATGAGTCGTAGTACATCGTTTTGTAGCACTACCTTGTTTTCCTGCTGAGCGAGCGCGAAAAGTGAACTGAAAAAAGCACCTGTAAGATCGTTACACTATATATAATTTTTCTATTCATAATACATCTTTCTTTTTATTTCTTATAGACATGCTTTACCTGTGAAGAACAGTTGTGGTGACTAGTATGCTCCATATCATGTAATGCTATTCGAGTTGCAAAACATTACTCAAAAAATCTACGTCCTTGTAACAATTTATTTTTACCGGGCCTAATAAACCAGACTTCAACAATTGATCATTTTTACTATAATGCTTCCATGTAGTAAAACTGTTTCTTTTATTCTCTTTTCGCTTAGTTGCATCGTACATCCAGTCGGGCCATTTAAGTATCCGTCCTTTTGTAAACTTATTGTCGCTTTGATCATACTCATAATCAGATGGAATATTTTCGTCTCCAATGAGTCGATTAGTCCAACGATTAGCAACAACAACATCTATTTCATTGTTTCCTTTTTTCACAAAAGAGGAAATATCTACACTGTAAGGTTTTGTCCATACAATTCCGGCAGACTTTCCATTCACAAACACCTCACCTAAATCTGCAATATCGCCCAGGTCTAAAATGATTGTTTTATATTGGTTTATCTGATCTTTAGAAATAGTAAACGTATTATTGTACCGGGCTCTTCCTGAATAATATTGGATACTGCTATCTGCATTTAAAGACCACGATTTAAGGGTAGGCATTTTTATTTTCGAAGGCGCGCCACGCCCGTCCAAAAATGCTACATTCCAGCTTCCATTTATATCCAGGACATCCGGCTTGCTGGTTACGGCAATGTCGTTAATTACGGATCTTTTTTCAACAATGGCTGTCTGAATACAATGAATATGGAGCCTGACGGAGGTAACGAAAGGGGTAAGCTCACGCCGCTATTTGCGGCCTTAAACACACCAGCTTCATAAACATTTCCCGATACGGGTTCCCAAAATTCGGGACGCAAATTAGAGTCCACTCTGAATATAGCCTGAAAAGAAACTTTACGATCCGCCTGGTTCGAAATAAAATAAATGTCTGAATTGCCGGTACTTCGATGTATGTATTTCAACGAATCAGCAGCAGTGGCTTTTATAAACTTCACATCTTCCTGAAAGCTGTAATGATTCAATATTTCCTTTATTGGCGACCCCCAAAAAACTTCTCCATTTTCAACAGATTTATTAGTATTCCTTTTACCATCTAAACCACCCCATATTTCTCTTATTAACTCATTGTATACGGTGTTATCTGACACTACACCTTCCATATCAGGCGGGGCAAGAGGAGGTGTGCCAGATACAATGCAACCTTCTTTTAAAAGTCGATATATGTCTTTTAAGGTGGATAACGGCATATAACTGTATTCAGGTAAAACAAGCATCTTATATAATGCTCCTGAAGGAAACTGTAACCTGTTATTTACCCATTTTGCCGTTGCCAGATAATCGGGATAGCATATATTATAATTATAACCTTCCGGAATTTTCGGTGTGTTTTGAGCAAATGAATACACAACATCACGAGGAAAAAGTAAACATACATCAGCCACCGTATTCCCTTGCTGTAAAAGGTACTGACATCTTGATAAATAATTTATCCAGGCGCCAGCATAGGGCCACCATGTGTTATTACGCCCGAAATGTGTACCATACCGGCCCATCGTGAAGCCCGGCTTAAGGTTAAAGGGTTGGTGGGTGTATGTATGAAAAATGAATTTATTAATACCCAGCGCGAAAGCGTAGTCACCAGTTCCTTTCATATTGCCCGGTGTATTTTGCCATTTACCTCCTTCAGGCGTTGCAGTAAAAGATTCTGCTCCTATTATATTTTTCCCTAGTATTTGTGCGATAGACACGGTTTGTTTTATAAGAGGAGCACGGGCATCCACACCCAGTGTCCAAAACTCATTCATAGGCACGTCTGCATAAGCATTTACATAAGCTGGAGACATAGGCCCTCCCTGCCCTTCGATGAAAAGTTTAAGGTTACTCCTTTGAGCAAGCTTTTGCATAGTTCCATAATAATTAGTTGCTAAAAGCCTGGTTAAAACATCGTGAAAATCCCATAAGAATGCATAGGTCAACTTTTCTGAGCCCATTTTTCTACCAGCCAGTATAGGTAAGTATTTAAGCAGACTATATCCTTTTATCTTTTCGAACTGGCCGGGAAGACTGGGCGTCCAGTTCTGGAAACCACCCTCAAAGCTATCAAACAATATACCCTTAAACGTTTTTCCGGTATAAGCACCAGCTTCTCTAATCATTCTGCCCACCGTTTGCTCGAATTGAAACCTCACTGCTGCGGTGTCTAACTTATCTACTTCATATCCCGTGCCTTCATCAACTGCAGGGTGCAGTTTTTTACCCGTAGCAGTATACCCAAAACGAAGAATAACCCACTTTCCAGGAGCCCCTTTCCAGTTCAGTTTATTAGCTGCAACATCATAATAAGCGGTAACATCGATTATATCGTTGGGTTGTAAAGCATTTGCCGTATCGTCACCGGGAATATTGTCTGGCAGATAGGGCATTTTAGCCATCGCATTTCTATCAATCAATTCCTGGGACACCCCAGCTTTGCTTTCGCGGATGGCGACTACGGCTATGTCCTTATAATAACCCTGATAAGCCTGCGGTTGCGAAAGCGTGATGGAGGCAATACTACGTGCAGGCATTTTTGTTTCGCTATATACCAATTTCTTCATGGATTGATTCAGCGTAATCCAAGGACCACCCGAACCCGACCAGCCAGGACTATTACTCATGTAAAATTCAAGCCCTAAACTATCGCATATTTTTATGGCAAAGCGTACATGTGCATACCATTTATCTGAGCCATATCTGACAGGGCCGGGTGGCAGGTACATGTGCGTATCAAACATCTGGACGCCGCCAATGCCTTTATGCTTCATATCCAGCAAATCCTTTCGAATGCCATCTTTAGTAACATTCCCGTTAATCCAGTGCCACCATGTTAAAGGTTTATATATATTTAAAGCAGGATCTTGAAAAACAGATTCAGAAAGAAGGGATGCTGGCCGCTTTTGAGCGTTAAGCTTACCTCCCAACATTAAAAACAACAACATCATCATAACGATAGCACTGTTATGAGATTGCAAATGCATGTTATGGAATACCCTTGCTGAATCTTTTAACAAGCCCTCTTTTTTGGTATTTATTAATTCTTTCTTCATCGTCATTGAATTTGTTATTCAATTTATCTTTTTGTCATCGGGCGGTTAATATACACGGGCGTTCCCCTCAACAAGATGCGACCTAAGTAAAGCACAGATTGATCATACTTAGCCGGATGCGCAACAATATCTTCCGTGTTTGCCTTTAATATTTCTCTTTTGTTAGCTCTATCATAAGACAAATGTATTCTTACAGTATGCTTGCCGGGCTTTACTTTTATAATATCATATTGCCCCCGGTAACGATTATTGCAATAAGCATTAAATCTATTTATAGTGTTTACCTCGCCATGTTCATCAGGCTGATAAAAGCGATACCCTTTTGCAGCAACTTCTGTAAGTCTTATATGCTTTCCATCAATTTCGATTTCTATTTGTCCGGCTTCAGGTCCACCAATATCAAAAAGCCCAAAAGCTGAACCTTCGAATTGGAAAGTAAGACTAGCCCCTTGTTGTGCCGATTTCATGATATATGGAAACCACGGACTGTATTTATAAAAAGTTGATTTTTTTCAGGAACTATCTTTTCCCAACGCCCATCAAAGGTTGCAATATCTTCCGGTGCATACATACCTGCATCTTCCCAACTGTCTGGCAGTAGAGGTGTTTTCAATTGCTTTTTTACAACTGGCAACTTTGCTTTCTCCAATTTGATAAAGGCTCTGGCGATTGCTTCAGCATATAAGTCACCACCCTCGGGCAAGGGATGTATACCATCATTAGAAAACAGTATACGAGTACTTACATCTTTTGTTCCTTTCCAAAGTAATTTTCCGTTACTTTTAAGCTTGGCTGGCCACAAGCCAAGATGAACAGATGGCAGTCCATAATGATCTGCAATTGCTTCCAGGTTTCTGACATTGTCTGGCATTGACCCCTGAGCATATTTATCTAACTGGCCTGTCATAACTGTATAGATCAAGCATATGTCGGTAAGCGGATTATTTTTTATTATTTGTCTTATCATTCCTTCCATGCCTGGAGCATATGCACCGTTAACAGCAAACTCAATAAAAATCAGATCGGGTTTTTGTGTCAATACCTGCTCACCTATGCGGCATGCGCCTAAGTCTGTCCCAGTGCCTGATACACCTGCATTAAAAAAAGTTATGGAGGATTTAAAATAACGTTTTGCTAAAAATGTTGCCGATTGCTGCCGGTAACAATATGCTCCCTGCGTAATACTTCCTCCTATATAAGCGATCCTCACAGGCTTTCCAGCCTCCATTAAACTAATGATGCGAGTTAATCCATTTCTGACTATACATTCTCTTTGGTCATAAAATCTTTCTACATTCAGTAATCTGGGGATCGTGTCGGGCAAAAACATCATAGCTGGCGCAGCCTCCTGCGAAGCGCGTATAAGCTCCTCATTCCATTTTTGAGAAAATGCATTCTTTCCTGCCAACAGGAGCACACTTAAAAAACAATTACGGATTAAGAAAAAGATACTCATAAAAATTTATATAGTCTCTAGGGTGTAATAGTCAGATCAAGTTCCCTTACGACCGTCATCTGGTTTACAGCATTTGCATTACTAGCAACAAAGGTTACCTTATATGTACCTGGAGCATTATATACGGCCTCATGTTCAGCTAAAGACGTTGAAATATTTTTAATTGCGAGCCCGCGATCAGGAGCAACTTTATTGGGATTAAATAATTTTGTAATGACCCAATCATCATTTAATTCGGTAAAACTCCTATTTGATACGAGTTGAGAAGCAGAGATGGTCCATCTGGTATCAGGATTAAGAAAACTCCATTCTTTCCATCCGGCAGTTCCAATAGTGGCTAAGGTGCTAACGCCTCCATCAGCACTGTTGCTATTAAGCTCAAAAGAACGAAACACCCATCTGTTTTGTACTGAGGCGTCTGCCACCTCAGATGTTACGTATCGGAATGCAATGGCCATGTCTTTATTAACTGCTGCAAAATCAGTCAGATCTATATCTCCCGATGGTGTTTGATCTGCTCCAGCTGACCAAATTGCCCTGTCGGAAATGTCACGCCATGTGGCTGCCTTGATACCCGCTGAATCATATATGCCTGAAAAATCAGTTGATATTAACAACTTGATATTGGTTTGATCTACTATACCGCTTTGCGAGAAACTTTTGAAATTAAGCGACAATGTATTTCCTTCTGCAACCGTTCTGTTATGATATTCGTACTTCTGGCCTGGCATGCCGGACCAAAAGACAATATTTTCTGCATTGCCGGAAAATTTAAAACGGATTGTGTCACCAACCCCATAAGTATGCTGTTCTGTACTTACCTGAAAATCATCCGGCGACAAGACATCATCCGATTTGGTACAGGATAAAAAAGCAAGTAACAACACAGTAACAACAACTAATATTTTATTCATATAATTGATAGTTTAGGTATTATCAGATTACCATCCTGGATTTTGAGTGGCATTATGATTAACGTTTAACTCGCTATGAGGGATAGGAAACACTACGGATCTGCTGGTTATTCTTCTGGCCTGGCCTGTCGCTGCAGCTTTCAGAGCCGTGGGCATAGTAGCATCATATGTTGCAGCCTGCTGTTGCATGGTTGATATATAGATACCCCATCGAATCAGATCATGTTTACGAAGTCCCTCAAAAGCCAGCTCTCTTAAACGTTCATTCATGATGAATTCCTGAAAGTCAGCTTGCGGCATTCCTGCCGGTGCATCTACTACAGGATCGGCTGCTGATACAGGTTTACCATATCCTCTGCGTCTTACCTGGTTTAGCGCTTCGTATGCTCTAGCTGTAGGCCCGTTATTTATATAGTTATCTGCTTCAGCAAACATTAAAAGAACATCAGCATACCGAAGCAGCGGCCAATTAGTGCCATTAAAATCTTTATTACGTGGCAATAAGTTTTCATACTCTCTTCTCCACTTACCATTATTCCTTTCATATATTTCGTTTGCGCTCCAATTCGTTCTCACTACAGTGTTGCCGCTTGCCACGAAACGGAACGGCGCTATAGACCAGTCTCTTCGGAGATCTTGTGCTTCATATGCATTGTACAATTTTGCTGTAGCGTGTACCAAATCGGCTCCCCAACCGGTATCAATATTGGTACAATAGATGCCATTGTAAGATCCGATGGAACCGCCTTCGCGAATAGTACCTTGATTATTTCCGCCAAACTCTACTTCCCAGAGACATTCTTTTATATCATATACTTCACGCACATGGTTGATGTAAATTTGTTTGAAATCGGGATTGAGCGAATGCTCTCCAGACTGCATTACACTATCGGCATATAATGCAGCATCGGCATACCTTGCTTCATCTTTTAAAGGTGAACCAGCCATGCTGAGAAATACTCTTGTTAATATTCCTTGTGCCGCTGTTGTACTTACTTTTCCATTGAAGCCATACTCACTAGCTTTTCTTAACAATGGGATAGCGTCTTTCATATCTTTTACAATCTGCGTATAAACCTCTGCCAGTGGGCTGCGTGGTAATGGATCCTCCTCCGGTGTTTTAGCTGAGGATAATTTTAAAGGGATGGGGCCGTATTGATCCGCCAACAAGAAATGATAATAGGCCCTCATAAATAAAGCCTGACCTCTGACTTCATTAATCTTCTCCTGGCTTACGCTGCCTATAGCATTATCAATATGATCCAATAGCATATTTGCTCTTTCTACGCCGGTATACAGTGCTTCCCATTGCCTGCCAATTTCGAGAGAAGAAGCATCAAACAAATTGCCGTTAATGCCGGACGTAGCTCCCTTTATAAAAAACTCATCGCTAAACACCATGAAATACGACATCCCCTGGCATAAACACGCATATCCCCTAAACGATCATATACTCCTGCTAACGCCTGGTTAAGATCCTGTTCTGTTTTATAATAATTAACAGGCGCCACGAAGTCAGTTGGCTTTGTATCCAAAAATTTTTTACAGGAGGGAGTAATTATGGCTATGAGTAATAAAACAATTATTGCCTTTTTCATATAAATGCGTTTAATTATTTTTAGAAGGTTACGTTTAATCCCAAAGTAATAGTGCGTGCAGCTGGATAGGCGCTCCAATCAAACCCAGGTGTGAGAGGGGAATCACGAACCGAAACCTCAGGATTCAAACCAGAATAGTTAGTCCAGGTAATAAGATTCTGGGCAGAAGCATATACCCTTACATCTGCTATTTTTAACGATTTTAACGCAGCTAAGGGAAGGTTATAACCAAGAGAAACGGTTTTAAGCCTAAGGAAAGAACCATCTTCTATATTTCTATTGGAATAAAAGTTAGGACCATATCCACCTGCCACCGGCAAAAGGCTACCGATGTTATCAGGTGTCCATCGATCAGCATAAGAAGCCAACATATTTACATTAGCTCTTCTCTCAGCACCCTCAAATACTATGCGGTTGGCATTTAGCAGGTCATTACCGTAAGACCATTGAAAAAATATGTTTACATCAAATTGCTTATATCTTAAATTATTAGAAAAGCCTCCTATATGCTTAGGTATGGGGCTACCGATGACGGTTTGATCATTGGCATTAATAATACCATCTCCGTTGATGTCTTTGTATTTAATATAACCAGGCCGAATAGTAGATGCGTCTTCTCCATTATTTTGCACGTTGGGTTTTAAAACATAAGTACCATCAATCAACCGGTCAAAATCTTCAATCTGATATAATCCATCGAAAACATAACCATAAAACGAAGCTACTTGTCGTCCTGGCAACGCGATATATGGCGAAGCGTTAAAATTAGAACTCCAGCTCCCCACCCTTGTGGTAAGACTTGATTGATCATAGTTTAACTCTTCTACTTTATTTCTGTTGAAGGCAATATTGAAACCAGAACCCCATGAAAAATCTTTGGTTTCAATATTCACAGTGTTTAAAGTAAACTCCAAACCACGGTTACTTACAGTACCAATATTTTTGAAAGCTGATCCATAACCTGTTGACGACGCCAAAGTCGCATCTAACAAAAGATCATTTGTTCTTTTTTGATAGTAGTCGGCAACAAGGCTGATGCGATTATTGAACATACTTACATCCAGCCCTAAGTCGAACTGCGCAGTTCTTTCCCACACCAGGTTTTCATTGCCTACTTCAGTAGGAACAGTACCCTGCACAAACTGATTATTGAAAAAATAGCCGCTATTTGTATTAGCACTATTTGACGAAACATTCTGCCGCAAAACACTCATATATGCAAAATCGGAAACCCTGTTATTGCCGGTAATACCATAGCTGACGCGGAATTTGGCATCACTGATCGCACCAATATTTTTAATAACTGTCTCATCACCTAAACGCCATGCAAAAGCCGCAGAAGGGAAATAGCCCCAACGATTACCCGAAGCAAATCTGGAAGAACCGTCAGCGCGGTAAGAAACTGTAAAAAGATATTTAGAATTAAAAGTGTAATTAACCCTCCCTAAGAACGAAGCTAATGTAGAATAAGATCCTGAGCTGATGCTGGAGTAGAGCGTACCTTCTTCCAGACCTTTTATTCCCAGTGATTCATTAGGCAGTAGTATCGCTGTGAAACCGTTAGTCTGCACATCATTACGCTGCAGGGTAAATCCGCCTACTGCATTTACCTGATGTTTTGTATTGTAGACTTTGTTATAGGTTAGCGTATTTTCATTCAGCCAACTATGCGTAAATGAGTTATTCAGCGAACCATTAACACCAAAATTGGCTCCATATGTAGTAAAGGGGCTTCCCGCAGCGGTTTGGGAATTATTGAAGCGTTCACCTCTTAGTTCACTTTCTGTAATACCTCCTGCAATCTTAAGTTTAAAATCTTTGAGGAAGGTATATTCCAGGAATGCGTTGGCATAAAGTGTATTGCGAAACTGATAATTATAAGCATTCTTTAAATTAATGACCGGGTTCACCCGCAGGTCTACCGTAGAAGTAATATCCTCATCAAACGGATCTTCTAACAATTGGCCATCATCTCCACCGCTTACCGGACGATACCCCCATATACTATAGAATATATAAGACGATGCATTACCTGATGAAGCACCATTTAAATTATCTGTTGTCTGATTGGACATTTGTCCAAAGCGTTTGGTATGTGTATAATTTACATTCACAGCGGCTTTGAAATTTTTACCGATCTTCTGATCAATTTGAAAACGCCCCTGGTAACGATTGAACCCACTGTTAAGAAGCACTCCATCCTGTGTCATAACATTCCCACTAAAAGAGTATTTGGTTTTATCTGTTCCTCCTCTAACGGCGATGCTGTGGTTTTGCATATTCGCAGTTCTTAGAGCCTGATCCTGCCAATCGACACCTGTCACATCACGATAGGACTCTAACGTTTTTCCATCGTTGAGATACAATGCCTCCGTAGCAGCAGTAGGGTTGAGCTCCAATTGGTAGCGTACAAATTCATAGGGACTCATCATTTCCTGTTTTTTAATAACATTTTGTCTGCCATACCAACCATTATAACTTACAACAGCACTACCGGTTTTGCCTTTTTTGTAGTAATAAGGATGACGCCATTAGCACCTCTGGCGCCATAAATAGCAGTGGAAGACGCATCTTTCAACACTTCAATAGATGCGATATCATCCGGATTCAGCACATTATTTTCCGCCGATTCCATAGGAAAACCATCAATTACAAATAGTGGGGCATTACTTTGGGTGATAGAATTACCGCCTCGAATTACTATATTGTAATCTACCCCTGGTTGCCCATCAACAGATGTCACCTGCACCCCAGCCACACGTCCGGCTAGCGCCTGGTCAAAAGAACTCACAGGCGCTTTCCTCATATCTTCCATATTGGCAGTACCAACAGAGCCTGTAAGGTCTTTTCTGTTTACCTCGCCGTAACCAATGACGACGACATCGTCCAATGTTTGTAGACTTTCTTCTAATGCTATTTCCAAAGCAGATGCAGTATCGACTACTACCGAAGTGCTTTTGTACCCGATCATGGAGACCGTAATAATTTCGCCTATAATCACATTTTCTATTTGAAAGTTGCCTAACTCGTTGGTTAAAACTGTTTTTTTACTTTGGGAGGTAGAGACTGTGGCCTTTGCTAACTGGTTCCCATCTTTATCGGCTACCGTGCCTGTAATACTTTTAGTCGTCTGGCTAAAACAGACGGAAGGGATGATTATCAGAAGTGAGAAAATTAGTTTCATATTACAATCGTTAATTAAATTATAGTCTGGTCTGGACTGGTAAGCTATACAAACATAAAACATATTTTCAGATATTCAAATAATTTTTTGAATATTCTTTTGGTGACTTTAAAGCAGAACTTATCACCTTTTATTCTGGTTTGGTTTGTATAGTGTATTGAGTACATTTGTTCTAAAATATTCTTCATGTCAACTACCGTTTTAATCGATAATAAGGTTCAGAAAAACGCCCATGGCAAACTAAAATATCAGCAGTTGGCAGACCATATTGTAGCTTTAATTGAAAGTGAAAAACTCCGTATTGGCGATCAAATACCGTCTCTCAAACAATTGCAACAACAGTTAAAAATGAGTAAGGAGACATTGCTTAAAGGATTAAATGAGCTAGTGGAAAAAGGTATTATTGAATCTGTATACCGCAAAGGGTACTTTGTAAGAAAAAAGACTATAAATCACAACTTCCGGGTTTTTTTACTTTTGGACAAGATGAACATTTTGCGCGAGCAGCTTTACCGGAATCTTTTTAATCATTTGCAGACTCGCGCTGATATTGATATATATTTCCATCACCACAACTATCACGTTTTTGAAAATTTGATCAAAGAGAATGTGGGCCTGTACACCCATTATGTAATAGCAACATTTTTGAAAGAAGATGTTGCTCCACTACTAAATCTGATACCAGAAAAAAAGAGGATAATTATTGATCTGAACCAGCAAGGCTTAATGGGTAGTTACAGTTGTATTTACCAGGATTACGGGCACGACATTTACCATAGTCTCCACAAACTAAAAACAGAATTATCGAAGTATGAACGTTTGATTCTGGTAGCTCATTCAGAAGCCGTTCATGCCCGACTCGTTATTGAAGGCTTTTTACGTTACTGTACTGAAATGGAACTTCCTTACCTGATTCAGTCTGAAATAGGGGAAAGAACCTTTCAAAAAGGAAATGCTTATGTCACTTTCAGCAGATATGATACAGATGATGTAGCACTTATAAAGCTTGCAAGAAAAAAGAAACTTAAATTGGGAGTAGATGTTGGCCTGATCTCTTATAATGACACAGATGTAAAGGAAATATTAGAGAATGGCATTACAGTAATATCAACTGATTTTGAAGCCATGGGCAAGACTGTTGCCCAAGCCATACTTGAAGATAAAATCATTGTAAAACGCAACCCCACAAAGGTTATAAAGAGAAGCTCTCTTTAATAATGCTTTTGCGAGAAAAAGATATTAATGTATAGTCAAGATTTTTTATCTCCCTTTAATCAGTGCTGATCTGATCCTTTTTTCCCAAATCGCGTACCCTTTGGCGTTCATATGTAACCTGTCGCCTACAAATAATTCGGGTCTGGATTTACCATCTTTAAGCATGGGCGTGAACACATCTATAAAGGTTACATTCTTTTGAGCAGTCAAAAAATCTTTTACAAGGTTATTAACTTCTATGCATTTCTGCATGTATTTATCCCGAACGGGGCTAGGCTTTAAAGAAATATATACAATAGCTGTATTCGGCAATTTATCCCTTATTCCTCTATATAGTTCTTTCGTTTTATCAAGTATAACCGTGGGCGTGTATTGCTTATTTGTCAAATCATTTTCCCCTACATAAATAACTATCTGCCTGGGATTGTAAGCAAGTACCAGATCGTTTAAGTAGTAAATAATATCATCGATCACTGCTCCTCCAATACCCCGATTGATAACATTATAGCTACCAAAGACTTCCTGGAGATTCTTCCATTTTCGTATAGATGAGCTACCCACAAATACTATGGGATCTTTAACCGGCTCATAAATTTTGTCATACTTTTTAATGACTTCAATGTTGTCAGAAAAGCGGTGCTTTTGCTGGGCCTGGCTACAAGTAACAAAGAACATTATAAGTGTAAATAAGAATATCCTTTTCATATATTTTATTATAGTTAACAATCGTAGGCTTTCACCGAAAACTTATTCTATACATTATATCGTATTATCTTTAGAAGATAGTTTTAAACACATTAGTGTACAGAAGGCCAATAATCGTATGGATTCAAATCAGTTTTAGTTAAACGGTACACTCGAAGTCGCTGTTCATTATGTCCTTGCTTACCCTCCTTTTCCGAGCGACCTATCGTAATAAATAAATAATCTTTTGTAGCGGTAAGACTTGGATCCAATATTTGTACTATAGAACGGTTGCCCTTCTTTACATTCGGGCTTATCCACCTGTCGACATCCATTAGGTACTCCCAGTTTTTTCCGTCATAACTACGTGCCAGTGCAAGCCGGTCACGCGGCAGATAATTTATAAGTGAAGCATATAAGTCATCATACACCCAAATCATATAAAAAGTGGGTTTCTTTGCATATGAATCTTCAATTAAAGCAAAGGAAGACCGTGAATTTTTCAGAGAGTCGGAAGGATGATCCCCTTTCCATGTAATTCCATTATCATCGGACTCTGCATAATGAATGCTGGGAGCCTCTGACCAAGGCGTATATAAACGTAATTTGCCATCGATGGTATAGATCACTTTGCTTTCGCAAAAATGATCCAGCTTAGTGATTGATTTTGTATCATTGTTTGACCCCTGCCATGTACCGCCATCATCATCGCTGAAATAAACAACTGATTTATGACCCCTTGCAGGCTGATCTACATGCGTTCTTCTTGTAATGACAAAGAATATACGCCCGTCAGGCATTTGAGAAAGTTTATCATTCATCGTCAACGCATCGGGAACAAAATCACCCCACGTTGTACCACCGTCTGTCCAGGTAATACCCTCATCCGAAGAAATCTTTGCCCGGTATCTCAATGGCGCATCAAAAGGATGTTTGCCTGAAACATTATATTCCGCCACCATCTTTAAAATCCTGCCAGACTTTAGCCGGATGACACTATGATGAGCATCGTAATTGTACGGCCAGGTTATAGGAAAGGGGCCTTTAAAGCTATTTCCACTGTCAGATGAAAGGTACTCTTCTGCCCGATGCAGCAATACAAGATCCCCATTCTTCTTTTCAATAATGGATGCACCTTCCCTAAATTTTCCATCTTCATTATTAAGGTTGTATTCGAGTACCCCTTTGTTTACCCTGCCCTGCCTGCTCAATAATTCTATCTCAATATCATCAAAATATACATTTGCCTGCCTGGCACAAAGTGCCACTCTACCTGGTGAAAGATGCGATAACGAATCGGTCTTTAGAAGCGGTGTTTTCATATTGTTCAAATAGAATTGCAGTGTATTGTTGCGCGCTACAATCCGAACGTTGTGCCATATATGTTGAGGTATTTCAATAACCCCACTTTGAGCTAAAATTTTTTCTGCAAAATCCAGCCCCTGTCTCTCTATAATATACCAGCATTTCTTACGTATATCATAACGCACACTTATCATTGCTTCTTTTGAATTAAGCCTGGCCGAAAAACCAAGCAAAGCACTATCCCGCCTTGAATCTGCAATCCAAAAACGCGCGCTAACATCGATATCCCGTTCAAAAACATGCAACCAGGAATAACTAAGGTTTTTTGTATTTGCAACACTATATACATTACTATTGATTGCGCTAGGTTTTACCACTCTCCAATTGTCCGATTGATGATCTTCTATCCAGTAATCGGGACTGCTGCCAGATTTTGTATGTTCAAAATCATCCAAAAAATAGAACTGCGAAGAATCGACAGCTGCCTGCGCGAGGATGGGAAAAATGCATAACAATATCCCCCATCTTGCCATCTCTTTTTTATCATGTACTATACTTTTTGTGTCATAATTCAAAGCCAAAAAAACTGAGAAAAGCTATTATTTAGCGCACCTAATATCCAGGGTTTTGTTTAGACAATTTATTGTAGAGCCTTTCTCTTTGCGGAATGGCCAGAAAAATATTTTTGGCACCTATATTTTCGGCAGGTAACACAAAGTGTATTTTAGCCGGAGAACTTTGATTGGAAGGAAACGGGATAATGTATGGGTCATCGCTACCATTTTCAGCATCATCAGCCATTTGTTTTACAACAGATTCTAACAAGCCCCATCTTTTTAGATCCTGCCTTCTCAAAAATTCACCCAATAGTTCTCTTAATCGCTCGTCTTGTATGGTCTTGCGAAAAACTTCCTGGCTGGCATACTGTTCGGATTTCAAATTATAATCTGTTAGAGAAATTGCTTGAGCAATAGCTCCTGATCCACCACCTCCAGATATGGTAATGGTAGGCAGAGAGGTATAACCTGATCCCGCCCCCGAGAGATAAACACCTGATACCTTATCGCCAGAACGCAACGCCCTGGCAGTTGCAGGTACTGTGGCCCCTCCTCCCGAAATGGTAACTGCCGGAACGGATGTATAGCCCGAGCCGCCATCGATTAGCTGGATGCTGCTGAGCATTTTTCCGTTCAACGTTTCATTGTATGCCCGTTTTCTAATATCGTTTATATAACTAACTATTTCAGCCGTGGGGCCGTTCAACTCATTTTCAGCTTCAGCGAGCATTAACAATACATCTGAATATCGTATTATAGGGATATTTGCAGGACTCTTGGTGGGATCATGTGGTGCAGCCTCTTCCTCCCTCCTCCATTTTCCTGGATAGCGGCCCCAATAATTGGTCGCAGAAAGCAAGGTTTTGTTGGGAGGTGTTGTTGCCGACCCTCCCGAATATTTGAACTTTGCAATATTCCAATCTCTTCTGGTATCTGGCGTGGTGTCAAGTGTTGCAGTAGCTGTCGTACCCTGAACAGCAACCAGATTAATGGTTTCGTAAGATTTTAATGCTCTTGGATGCACCACCGTCCAGCCATCAGATCTTCCCACGAAGTCATTAGAAGTCGCTATTCCTACTCTAACCCATTTCCCGGAATTTGTTTCAGGCGCTGTTGTATTGACATAAAAACCCACTTCCCAGATACTTTCACGGTTGGCATTATCATATTGATCTTTTAACTGCAGCCTGAAAACTTGTTTAT